>NZ_MTQD01000009.1 GCF_001974875.1 Pseudoalteromonas sp. EB27 | reverse complement strand
CGCCAGCGTTCAATCTGAGCCATGATCAAACTCTTCAATTAAAAAGTTTTATGTCTTTCGACAGCTCAATGAATTCTGAATTTATTTTAATATCTTTCGATATTGAATTGACTGTGCCGAATAATTACCGAAATAACTATTCTGTTGGTCACTCAGTTTTCAATTGAGACTCTAATTTGTTTGCCTCGCTACCTAAGTAGGTTGGCTGTTAGAACTCAATCTGTACGAGTGCCCACACAGATGATTGCTTTATATTGTTAAAGAACGTTTTGAGTCGCTTTAGCGTCTCAAGGGATGCGAATAATACACCCTTTATTTTTCGAGTCAACACTTTGTTTTAAATTTTCTTTTGGAAGATTTAAAACCGAAGTTTTATTTAACTCTCTGAGGTAGTTCGTGCCTCGCTATGCGTTGGCGTTTCCCGTCTCAGTGGGGTCGCATTATAGGGAGATTCGAGCGGGGGTCAATGTTTTATTTCAGCTTTTTGACAATTAAATGAATTTAGTATGAAAGCTATACAAATAAAGGGCTGCGACGCTTTTTCTGCCTATTAAATAATCTATGTATGAGCGGCAAAACTATATGCATACATAAAATTATACTATTTAGCTCTGTTAGGTTAAGCCAACTAAAGTTAGTCAGTTGGCTTTCGATAAAATATTGCGTATGTCATTAATTAAAAGCTGTAATTAAAGCCTGCGTAATAGCGCCTACCCGAATAGCTCGAGTTAAGTAATCGTGCATCTGTATCATCACCTAAACGCGTTACCGATTCCGACTTAGTTAAATTAATAACAGCAGCTGTTAAGCTTAGCCCTTCATACAAATTAACCGATGCATTAACGTCAACTTGCTCGTACGGATCTTGATATACATTTAACCCACTATTAAGGCCTAATACTGTCTCCCCTCGTTTGTTATATGAAGCGCGTATATTAAAAGCGTCACCTTCATAATAAACAGAGGTATTGTACTGATACTTTGCACTACCTATTAATGCCGACTGACCAAACTCTTCACCATTTACTGTTACATCTGCTTTGTTGGTTTTGTTATAGGTGTAGTTTGCAAAAAAACCAAAACCATTATCAAACGCATGCTGAATAAATATCTCCGCGCCTTTAGATACTGCATCGGTACCATTTCCCACCGTACTATACGGAGCTATATTAATGGTTCCTGCATCTACTATATTATTTTTACCGGCAAAGCTTTGCTCTGCATCTATTACCAGTGGCACAACAAAATTGTCTACTTTTTTATGGAAAAGCGCCAATCCAACCGCAGAACCCTCGCTGTAATAATACTCAATAGATAAATCAGCTTGTACTGATTCAAATGGTTTCAAATTTTTATTACCGCCACTGCCGCTAAAGCCTGGCTGTTCATTAAATGCAGCTCTATCATCTGCCCATTCATCCGATACAAATGTAATACGCTGCTGCGCACCTAAATCGCTGTAATCAGGACGAGACATTACTTTTGCTATTGCTCCACGAATAACTAAATTGTCGGTTGCATCCCACGCTATATTAAAGCTTGGTAATATTTGAGTGTCTTTGTTTTTTTGAGTGACTAATTGATAGTCTTCTACAAAGCGTGCGTCACCCGTTACTAGCTCGCCTGTTTCGTCATTTGTGTGATCTAATTGGTAGGTATATAAGTCAGTAGATGAAGTAAGTGTTTTTGTTTGCACAACACGCACGCCCAAATTACCTCTTACTTCACTAAACTCAAAATCGCCTTGAATATAAAAAGCAGATATTTTTTCTTCTATATCGTAAACAAAGTTATCTTCAATACGTGTATAAGGTACATAATTAGCAGTGACCATATCGCGATATTTGTTCCAATCGATACTTGGCATTTGGTTTATATCAAACCCGCCTACTATATTGCTCTCACTTGTAAATACATTTTGAGCTAACGGCATACCGCCATTCCACTGGTAACTATCAAAACGCGTAATACCTTGCTCGCTTGCTTCGCCTGCAGCTATGTTGAAATTGGGATCTAAAAAGAAAGTATTACCAGTTTCACGATGAAGACTTGAGTTACGGTATTTAACACCGGTTCTAATTGTTTTTAAAAAGCCCCAATCAACATAAAAATCCACATCAGCTTGGTAATAATCTTCCTCAAGCTCACTGCGTACAAAACTTGAGTTTGAAGAGCCCGCATCACGACCGCCTCCAATTCCATTTTGTAAGTTAGTTAATGTCTTAGGGTCAATATTAAGTGACACATTGTTTTGGTTGAGTGACCAGCCTGCCGTTTGAGCTGCATTTTGAATAGTGGCTGCGTTTTCGCCCGCGTTTGAGCTTTTATATGCGGCTTCCCAGCTTTCTTCCGGCCCCCCTTCTGATTTTGTATTACCGACAACAAAACGCGCTTTAAAATTATCGCCTTCATAGGTTAAATTAAAATCAAAAGTATCTGAGGTAGATTCTTCACGTACGTAGCTACCACGCATCCACGGAAACTGCATATCACTTTCAGTTCCGCTTGCCATTGCATCGTATTGCATACCAGTAACAGTAGTTCCCGATTCATCAAGATTTACATCAGTTAAAAAATCAGAATTTAAAGACCACTCAGGTATATCAATCACAGATTCTGTTCTGTCTTGACCGAGTGTAAAGCCAAAGTAATTAAATCCAAGCTCTAAACGATTTGTTGGTCGCCATTGCGTACTAAATTGAATTCCTTCGCGCTCACGTTGTTCGTTAAGAACTGAACCTCGCACAACTTGCGGAAACCAAACACCATCGTAACTATTACCGCCTGCATCATTAATAACATCCCAACCATTATTGTTATCAACTGCGTTACCGTTTATATCTGTAGGTTGCCCAGTGCCAGTATAGCGCCACACATTGGCATCAGTACCGCCCGAAAGCGTTCTGTTTGTTCGCTTCTGATATGTATAACCAACTAATATACCAAAATTTTCGTCGTCATTTTTCCATGAATATAAACCCGTAAACTGCGGTTCGTACTCTTTTGTAACATCAGCGTAAGTACTCTCTACATTAAATACACCTGAGTTTGCATCCATACTCAGAGGTTTTCGGCTATGCATTAATACAGTACCACCAACCCCACCTTCATCTAAGCGTGCTTCTGGCGATTTATAAACCTCTACGCTTTCAATCATTGAAGACGGTAACAAAGCATAATCAAACGAACGCGAAGGCTCCCCCGGGGAAGACGCAATAAAATTACCATTAAGCTGTGTAAAGGTAAGTTCTGACGATAAACCACGAATACTAACTGATGAACCTTCCCCGCCGTCACGCTCAATTACCACCCCGGGTACACGCTGAAGCGAGTCTGCAACGTTTTTATCAGGGAATTTTCCAATATCTTCAGCGGTAATTGCATCAACAACAGAGCCAGACATACGTTTTACATCTAAGTTTTCGGCCATACTTGAACGGATACCACGTACTTCTATTACTTCCATATCTTTTGCGTGCTGCGAGTTTTCTTGCGCTGCAAAAGCACACGTAGAACTCAAAGCAGAAAATATTGATATATAAAGTGATGACTTACAAAACGTTGAAAAAGGAAAAGGGTATATACTTGCTACTATCATGTGAGGAGCTGTTCCATTTAAATCTGCTTATATAAAACTAAAGCGAGAAGTTAATCCTTTTACGTAAATTATTTACGAAATGGCAAAAATTTTTCCAAATTCTACACAGCCAAACTTAACCGTTTGTTAATAAAAAATATTAAATTAAATCAACCTCTCATATAACTGTATTAATACCTATTAAATGAAAGTTAAAATCCAGCCCACACATTAAAGCAGCTCTCAATTAAAAAACTAAGAGCGGCTTTGTGGTATTTAATAGCTTAATGAAATAACTACAGCGCACAAATCATCATTAAGTGTATACAAAAACGAAGGGGGTAATTTGATGTGGTAGTCGGCAGTTTATACTTTAAAAAGAAAAACTGCCGGATGATATTTGAAAAGTAACAATGCTAAATAGCGTTGGATTTATTAAGCGAAGCAATAACCTCTGAAAGTTCTAAGAGTGTAGGCTTTCCTCCTAGATAATTGGTATCTATATGGTAACTATTGCCCACCCAAAAAGGTGCTTTAGTTGAGTTATGTCCATGTATTGTAAAGTCGACTCCATGACTTTTAACTACCTTATTTTGTTTAACTACTTCACGATCCCACAATAGAGATTGCACAATCACCGACTTATCATCAGGGTAGTTTTCCCAATCCCACGATTGTGCAAATGTATGAGACAACCCAATTTTATAGCCGCGATATTCAAGTACTATTGAAAGCGGTTTAGTTAGTAACTCATCGCACATAACACTGAGCTTTTCTCTCGATACCGACTTGTGCCAATTGCCACCATTGTCAGTCCATAATTTAAAAGCCGCTTTATCATTACTTAATAATGATTCCAACATTAAATGCTCATGATTACCTAATATCATACATGCCCTAATGGCTTGTAAGTATGTAAATAAGTCATATGTTTTATCCCCGCGATCAACAAAATCGCCTAGGCAAAACAAAGTATCTCTTTCAGGGTTAAAATTTACGTTATTAAGTGCGTTTTTTAAGGCAGGTAAATCACCATCAAGATCGCCAATTACAAATACTCGGCACTCATCATTAATAAATATTGTTCGTTTTGAAGATACAGCCTGAATAGCGTTAATACCTATATCCAAAATAGACTCCTATAGAATGCAATCTAAAACTTAGATTTATACTTGAGTTTATAAAGCCTTAAGGTAACACAATATAGTTGATAATTAATGAAGGTAATGAGATTTGATTGAAACTAAAAATGCATGACTGCGGGCTTTAGCTACAAGCTAAATAAGTAATTTAGGTAGTGCTTTTAACCTATAGTAAAAGCGGCTTAGCAAAATACCTGAACAAGTTATAAGTTAGTCAACAGCACAAACTTATCAGCCAGCTCATCTAAACTTTCACGCTTATTAGGATCGGGCTTTATGCAGTCAATTGGACATACACTTACGCATGTAGGTTTATCGTAATGCCCCACACACTCAGTACATTTTTGGGGATCAATTTGGTATATCTTCGCGCCCATATAAATAGCCTCATTAGGGCATTCTGGGTCACACATATCGCAGTTAATGCACTTACTATTTATGAGTAAAGCCACTTTTTAGCCTTTCTAATTAAAGTTCATATAAAACAAAAAATGAAAAAATAGAGCATTTACTGTTTTATTTTAAATAATATTATTAGCAGCTTTAAATTATGCATTTATTGACTTTTTCTTTGTTGATCTTTATCAATAAAACTTCTGGCTTCTCTAATGAAATTTTAAAGCGTCGCTGTTAATATTGCCTACATCCTAAACAATAAAGTAGTTCTGATGGCAGCTAGTTATTCTCTCGATGATTTACGTTACTTTTGCACCATAGTAAAACTAGGTAGCTTTAAAAAAGCATCAGCAAATCTTGATATGTCACTATCAACCTTAAGCCGCAGAATACGTCTATTAGAGCAAGCTCTTCAATTAACGCTACTCAATCGAGATGCCCATCGAGTAACGCTAACGCATACTGGCGAGTTATATTACGACCGCTATCGCAAGTTATTTGACGAAGCAGAGTGTATCGAGCAAGCACTTTGTGATGAAAAAGACCAACCTAAAGGGAAAATTAGGATCTGTGCCCCCATTTACATGGGTAAACATTTTTTAAGTGATATTTTTTGTGATTTTTTACTGCAGTATCCCGATATTCAACTAGATTTACGCTTTTCAAATAACCTTATTGATATTGAAAAAGAAGCGATTGATATAGCATTTAGAGTAAGAAACCCTGCCATTGATAATTGGGTTATTAGAGAGCTTAAACTTACTCATAATGTGCTTTGTGCTCACCCTGACCATGATTATCAATCCATCACTCATCCTAAACAATTAGAGCAGCACCCAAAAATTACGTGCGTTGGGTTGGTTCCGTGGCAATTAAACAATCAGCAAACGAGCGAAGAGTACAGTTTTAATCCAAACACACATGTTCGATTGGAAGTTGATGAAATTCAAATGATGAAACAAGCCGTTGAGTCTGGTGTGGGTATTAGCTACATCCCTGATTATATAGCATTACCACTTATTGAAGCCGGAAAGCTTAAACGTATTCTTCCTGATTGGCAAAGTAAAGGCCAGCCATTTTCTATGCTTTATCGCGACAGAAAACAAATTCCTTATCGAGTGCGATTACTGATAGAGCATACACTGCAACACTTTACTAATGTGTAGCAGTGTAAGTTTTTATCATTGCAATAAGTTAGCTAGTTCGACTGTTAGAAGCTAAGCCTTAGTACAATTACACCTAAAAATGCAGTTGTTAATCCTATAACTTCTTGGCGTGTAAAAGACTCTTTTAGAACGATGCGTGAGTACAACAAAATAATTAAAATATTCATACCTGAAATTGCCGACACCAACCCTGTGTTGCCAATGGTAAAAGCCGATATTATTGCCACCATGCCCGCTACATTCGTTAAACCAATGAGTAACCCGCACGAAAATGTTTTACCTGCAGACCAATATGCTTTGGAGCTGCCTTGCTCTGCTAGCATTTTTTTACGTTTTACTAACCAACTAACAGCAAACAGAAAGCTGCCAAAACCAAACATAGACGTTAGCGTTGCAAATGTATCTGCCTCAAGGAGTGTTGATTGCTTACCCATTAAATCATTAAATGCAAAGGACAGTGCAGCCAGTAATCCCCATTGCGCACCTTGTAGATTACTCAATGAGATATCGCTGGAGTAGCGAATAATATAAAGACCGCCAAAAATGATAAAAAAGCCGATTAATTGAATAACGGTTAAGGTTTCTTGCCATAATAAAAAGGCAAACAAAAGGACAAATAAAGGCGTTAGCCCCGATAGAATACTAATTAAAGACGCCTTTCCGACTGAAAATCCTTTATGCAAAAATCCATTAGCCGCAAAAGATCCAAAGCCTAAAGCAAGCCCAACCGTAATATCTGCCCAGCCGTACCATGTATGTTCAAATATTACAGTACCTAACGCGCTGATTATGAACCCTACAAAAAAAACACCGAATAATAATAGATTACGGTTAATCTTTTTTTGCGACGTCCATTGGTACATTATTCCTCGAGCACCAAAAAAAACAGTTGCGAGTAATGCAAAAATTATCCACATACTAAAATGATTCCTTTAAAAACAACAATAGAGTAACTGTGCTGAGCGCTTTAACAACACGTGTTAAATTTGTCAGGTTAGTATATTTACTTTTTAAATTTTATAAATAAGCATTACTGGCAATATAGGTTTCATGAATGGCATTTACATAAATGCAGGTAGGCAATTTTCGTAAAGCGCGTCATAGGCATAACTGCTCAGCTCCACTCTATAAATTATATAAGGTAATAAAATAGCTTTGAGCAGTTACTGAAGAGGCTAACTAGGTTGTTTAAATGGATTACGCGTATCTTGGTGCTCATCAAGGTTACGCATTAAAATGGCGTGATCTAAGTTAATCCCCTCATCTAGTGCGATTTTTACAATGTGACCAGAACCTTTAGCATCGCTAATAATTTCACCCTTTTTGTTTTCCATATATTCAAGCTTAAAAGTAATGTTACCTTGTGGTGTCATAAGCTCTAAGGAGTGGCCTGTACAAAATTTATTTTTAACGTCAATTTCAACTAAGCCATTTTCGTCGCGCCCAAGTACTTCTCCCACAAATTGCTGTTTAGTTGATACAGAATGACCGTACTCATAGTTTTGATAATCTTGATGGGCATGGCGTTTTAAAAAGCCTTCGGTATAGCCCCGATGTGCTAGATTTTCGAGTGTTTTAAATAAGTTAGTATCAAATGGTTTACCCGAAGCCGCGTCGTCTATTGCTTTACGATAAACTTGTGCTGTGCGCGCTACATAATAAAATGACTTAGTACGCCCTTCTATTTTTAAACTATGTACACCCATTTTTGTTAACTGCTCTACGTATTGCACAGCGCGTAAATCTTTTGAGTTCATAATATACGTGCCGTGTTCATCCTCAAATGCAGGCATATACTCTCCAGGGCGACCTTGTTCCTCTAACATAAATACATCGTTACTCGGCGCACCTTCGCCCAGTGTAGGAATAACCTGTTTGGGATCAATTTTATGTACCATTTCGCCGGTTTCGTTCTCAACACCTGGTTTTACATCGTAATCCCAACGACATGCATTAGTACACGTCCCTTGATTTGGATCGCGCTTATTTATATAACCAGAGAGTAAACAACGCCCCGAATACGCCATACAAAGCGCACCATGTACAAATACCTCAAGCTCGGTGTCTGGGCACAAAGCACGAATTTCAGCTATCTCTTCGAGCGACAGCTCCCGTGACAAAATAACGCGTTCAATCCCCTGCTTTGCCCAAAATTGCACACTCGCGTAATTTACCGCATTTGCTTGCACAGACAAATGAATAGGCATCGTTGGCCATTTTTCACGAACAAGCATAATTAAACCAGGGTCTGACATAATTAGCGCATCGGGCTGCATCGCAATAACCGGTTCTATATCACGTAAATACGATTTAACTTTAGCGTTGTGCGGTGCAATATTAGACACCACATAAAACTTTTTATTTTGCGCATGCGCTTCACTAATTCCTACTTGCAGAGTATCTAGGTCAAACTCGTTATTGCGCACACGCAAACTATAGCGAGGCTGCCCTGCATAAACCGCATCTGCGCCATAAGCAAAAGCGTAGCGCATGTTTTTTAAACTGCCTGCGGGGCATAGTAATTCAGGAATAAAAGGCGTTGAAGAGGTAGTTGGTAACATGTGCGCTCCATACATCGAACTGGGTTTAAGCCAGTTCTATGATTAATTAATTTATAAGCGCGGCAGTATAAGTTCGATTAGCAATTTGCTTTTGATCGAGATCACAAAACTGCAATCAAACTGGTTTTTAATAAAATTAGGATTTTTCACTTAAAACGCGTATAATTCGCGCCCGTTAATATTCACACTTTTACTTAAAATTATTGGAGCATAAAGATGGCTTTAGAACGTACTTTTTCAATCGTAAAACCTGATGCAGTAGCTAAAAACCACATTGGCGCTATCTACAACCGTTTCGAGTCTGCTGGCCTTAAAATCGTTGCAGCTAAAATGGTTCACCTTTCACAAGAGAAAGCTGAAGGTTTCTACGCAGAACATAGCGAACGTCCTTTCTTCGGTGCTTTAGTATCTTTCATGACATCTGGTCCAGTAATGGTTACAGTTCTTGAAGGCGAAAACGCTGTTCTTAAAAACCGTGAAATCATGGGTGCTACTAACCCTGCTGAAGCACTAGCTGGTACTTTACGTGCAGACTACGCTGATAGCATCGACGAAAATGCTGTTCACGGTTCTGACGCTGTTGAATCTGCTGCTCGCGAAATCGCGTACTTCTTCGCTGACGAAGAGCTTTGTTCACGTACTCGTTAATTCGAATTCGTTAACAAAATGAAAAGGGCTTTCGGGCCCTTTTTTAGTCATTACGTAAAGTATTAATTAGTAAACTCATGATGTTTTACTTAATGATTAAAGTGAGTGAATTGTGTACAATTCGTCCTCGTAAATTTTTATCTCCACCGTCACCGATTGAGGTTGTTTCATGACCGAGCAAAAAAAGATTAACTTATTAGATTTAAACCGAGACGCAATGCGCGAGTTATTTGCATCGTTCGGTGAAAAGCCGTTTCGTAGTGACCAGGTGATGAAATGGATTTATCATTTTGGCGTAGATAACTTCGACGAAATGAGTAACGTAAACAAAAAACTTAAAGAAAAGCTTAAAGCCGAGTGCGAAATTGTAGCGCCAGAAATTACAGTTCGCCAACAAGCAAGCGACGGTACTATTAAGTACGCACTTATTTTGGAAGGCGGCCAAGAAGTAGAAGCTGTATGGATCCCTGAAAAAGAGCGCGCTACTTTATGTGTATCATCACAAGTGGGTTGTGCTCTTGAGTGTACTTTTTGTTCTACTGCTCAACAAGGCTTTAACCGTAACTTAAAAGTATCTGAAATTATTGGTCAGGTTTGGCGTGTAGCTAAAGATATAGGTCTTGATGGTCATAGCGAAAAGCGCCCTGTAACTAACGTTGTAATGATGGGTATGGGCGAGCCTTTACTTAATCTTAAAAACGTAGTGCCAGCAATGGAACTAATGATGGACGACTGGGGCTTTGGTTTATCTAAGCGCCGCGTAACATTAAGTACTTCAGGGGTTGTGCCTGCTCTAGATTTATTAAAAGAAAAAATTGACGTAGCACTTGCTATTTCACTTCACGCACCAGACAACGCACTGCGTGACATTTTAGTACCGGTTAATAAAAAGTACCCTATTGAAGAGTTTTTAGCCTCGTGTCGTCGTTACATCGATGGTTCGAAAGCCAATAAAGACGTAACAGTTGAATACGTTATGCTTAATGGCATTAACGACAGCACCGATCAGGCTCATGCACTAGTGCAAACATTAAAAGGCACTCCTTGTAAGGTCAACCTTATTCCGTTTAACCCGTTTCCGGGGAATGAATATACGCGTTCAAGTAATAGTCGCATTGACCGCTTTTCAAAAGTATTACAAGCAGCGGGCGTTACCTGTATTGTTCGTCGTACTCGCGGGGACGACATTGACGCAGCCTGCGGACAGTTAGTAGGTGACGTAGTTGATCGTACTAAACGTTTAGCTAAAAAGAAAATGCGTGACGATAACGCGATTAGCGTTAATATCCACCAAGCATAACCTGTAGCCACCCTACAGGAATTAGTCACGTAGGGTGGTTAAGTTGTTTATTTTTAAATAAATGATGCAAGACTAAAGGTTTTAGGTAAGATAGGCGCCATGGACTAAAAATAAAGAGATAAGGTAATGCGATCTATACTTGCTATAACACTATCCACACTTGCCTTAAGTGGCTGTGTTAGCGAAAGTAGTTATAACGGCAGTAATAAACCCGTCGTCGAAAATAAAATTAACAATACTGGCGCAGCACGAACACGAATTGCTTTAGCCCTACAGTATTTAAAAACGGGTAACAACTCTCAAGCCAAATACAATTTAGAACGTGCAGCTGCATTTGCTCCTGACCTACCTGAAGTACATTACTCTCTTGCTTATTACTATCAACAAGTAGGCGAAAACCCGCTAGCTGATAAAGCCTACCAAAAAGCACTCGAAATAAAGCCTGACGATCCTAATACCCTTAATAACTACGGTGTGTTTTTATGTGGTATCGATGAATACGATCGTGCTACGGATCAATTTTTAAAAGCCATTGAAGTACCAAGCTATATTCGCGTTGCCGAAAGCTACGAAAATTTAGCCTTATGTGCTATTGAATTTGATGATTTTGAAAATGCAGAAAGCTATTTTCAACAAGCACTTAATCACAGTTCTCAACGTACATCTACGTTAATTAGCTTAGCTGCACTGTATTACGCAAAAAGTGACTTATACAAAGCCAGTGAACTTTTAAAACGCTACGACAGTACGGGACGAGTATCTTCTCGTGCATTAATGCTAAGCTACCTTGTAAAAAACCGCATGGGCAGAATAGAAGAGGCTGAAAAAATTTCCAGCACTATTTTACAAACCTATTCTACAAGTGACGAAGCATATGCACTAAAAGAAAAAAGAACGCGTTTTAATGAGTTTGAAATACTGCGAGAAAAATACCGTAAAGCGCAGTTAAAAGAACTAAAAAATGATGAAAGCGGCGCACACGTTAGTTCGAAGCCAAAAATAAAAGTAATTAGAAAAAAACGTTCATCACAAGACGGTTCAACAAGCTTAGTAACAAACAATGAGCAAAAAACAGATAAAAAACTCGCAACAGTAAATAACCAAGATGTAAACCCGGTTATAGCAAGAGAAGAGCAAGTTGAGGCAGCCCAAAATACGGCCACTAAGCAAGTCGACAAAACAGCCATAATAGCAAAACAAGCAACAGCTCAAAAAGTAGAAGTTCCTAAAGTAGTGACTTCTAAAGCCGTTGTGCCAAGTAAACCTACCGATACATCGGCTGTTATGCTTGCACTTACTACTGAACACGACTCTGCTGATTCAATAGGAGCAGTTCCTGAAAAGCCTAAGCCTGCTTACGAACCTCAAAAAGCAGCTGTAGTAGCAAAGCAAGCAACTAAGGCTGATGACGAAGTTACAATAATTTCGTTTGGGGCACCTAAAACAGGCCAGTTTAATTCGCAGCAAACTAGTAACTATAGTAATTCAGCCCCCGCAGTTACTGCACAAAAAAATAGTAGTGACGTGGTATTCTACGAAGCGACTAAAAATACAACAGTATTTGAAAATAGCAGCTATCAAAATGATGCCGATATTGAATTTAAAAGTTACGAGGCAGTACAAAAAACAGAGCTCCCAATGCTTAACCCTAAAGTATCGCCTTTACGCGTGCCATTTCACGTAATTGCTGTTGGCGAAAACCTATTTAGCATTTCGGTGCGATACAATGTTAAACTACAAAAACTCCTCCAATGGAATGGTCTAAAAGAGTCGGATCGGGTAATGAATGGAAGTAAAATATACCTAAACGATCCAAATATTTATTACGAAATTAAAGCTGGTGATTCCCTTTACGATATAGCTACCCAGCGGCATGTATTAATTGATGAATTAATGCGATGGAATAAATTAAGTCCTGATATAGCACTAAAACCAGGACACAAACTTTTACTAGTGGATCCAGACTCATACACATTATGAATGAAGAAAATACGCAAACACAGAGCGAACAGCCAACTGTAGGCCAAATATTAAAAAATCACAGAGAACAAGCAAACGTTAGCATAGCGACTATCGCTGCACCGTTAAAGTTGTCTGAGCTGCAAATTAAACGCCTTGAGAATGATGAATTTACATTACTAGGCCCAATAACTTTTGTTAAAGGCTATATAAAAAACTACTGCCGAGAATTAAAAGTAGATAGCACACCTATATTAGCGATGATGCCAGCACCACCGGAGCCAACAAAGCCCGCTAATATGCAGAGCTTTTCGCGTCGAACAGAAAAAGAAGCTAATGACAGCCGTTTAATGTTTTTCAGCTATTTAATTTTAGCGATTGTTATTGGCTCATCTGCTTTATGGTTTTGGCAAAACGCCACCCCCATTGAAGAGCAAACGAGTAACATAAACGTTGCCAACTCAAAAATGAGCGAGCGCCAAGCCGCTCAACCCAGTATTTCAGAGCAACAGCAACAAGCCGAAATTGACGATGAATCATTATTAGAATCACAAAGTACCTCTAGTGAAACATCAACAAGCCCAGAAGCAGTTACAGAAACGGCCCCTATTGCCTCTAACAACGCAAGCCAAGAAGATGCTAGCAGTACAATTGTTATGAACTTTAACGGCGAAAGCTGGGTTGAAATTTACGACGGCGAAGGCGAAAAAATAGCATTCGGCGTTAAAAAAGCAGGCTACATTATGACCGTAAGCGGAACGCCTCCTTTTTCAGTTGTGCTTGGTAAGCATGACGCTGTAGACATTACTTTAAACGGCGAACCTGTAGATGTTTCTGCATTTCCTAAAAACCGTTTAGCCAAATTTACATTACCACTAGCAGAGTAGTCGCTATGTTTTCAGAATCTCCAATTAAACGCAGAAAATCCACCCGAATCAATGTAGGTAACGTCCCTATTGGTGACGGCGCCCCTATTGCTGTGCAATCAATGACCAACACCGACACCATGGATGTTGATGCAACTGTTGCACAAATACAGGCAATACAAGATGCCGGTGCCGACATTGTCCGTGTATCAGTACCGACTATGGACGCTGCAGAAGCGTTTAAAAGTATTAAAGAACAAGTGACTATTCCGCTAGTAGCCGATATTCACTTTGATTACCGTATAGCCTTAAAAGTGGCAAAATATGGCGTTGACTGCCTGCGTATAAACCCGGGTAATATAGGTAGCGAAGAGCGTATAAGAGCCGTGGTCGATTCTGCTCGCGAGCATAACATTCCTATTCGTATTGGCGTAAATGGCGGTTCACTAGAGCGCGACTTGCAAGAAAAATACGGCGAACCAACACCAGAAGCCTTATTAGAATCAGCTATGCGCCATGTAGATATATTGCGCCGCCTTGATTTTGACCAATTTAAAATATCGGTAAAAGCATCAGACGTATTTTTAGCGGTAGGCGCGTATCGCTTACTCGCTAAAGAAATAGACCAACCACTGCATTTAGGCATTACCGAAGCGGGCGGCATGCGCTCAGGTTCTGTTAAATCAGCAGTAGGTTTAGGTATGCTACTTGCCGAAGGTATTGGCGATACACTGCGAGTGTCGCTTGCAGCTGACCCTGTTCAAGAAATTAAAGTAGGCTTTGATATTTTAAAATCGCTACGCATTCGAGCTCGCGGTATTAACTTTATTGCTTGCCCTAGCTGCTCACGTCAAGAGTTTGATGTAGTAAGCACCATGAACCAACTTGAAGAGCGTTTAGAGGATATTATTGAACCGGTATCGGTTTCGGTAATTGGCTGTGTTGTTAATGGCCCAGGTGAAGCACTGGTTAGTGATATAGGACTTGCCGGTGCAAATCGTCGTTCTGGCTTATATATTAATGGCGAACGCCAAAAAGCGCGTATCGATAACAACAATATTGTTGAACAACTCGAGGGTTATGTACGCGACTTTATAGAGAAAAAGCAGAGCCAAACACCGATTGACATAAAAATAGTCGAATAAATACCGCATAAAGCGCCAAACAGCGGTGTTTGGCGTTTACCTTTATAATCAGAACGCTATAATAGCGGGTCAATTTTTAGCATTCTTGTTGTGTAAGCATTTTTCATTACACAAAAAAAAACAGCATTTAGGATTTATCAGTGGCAAAACAAATTCAGGCAGTTCGCGGTATGAACGATTGTCTGCCGGGCGATACACAAGTTTGGCAGAAAGTAGAAAACATTTTACGCGAGACAGTAGCATCGTTCGGTTATCAAGAAATTCGTTTTCCTATTGTAGAATCAACCGACTTATTTAAACGCTCTATTGGTGAAGTTACCGATATAGTAGAAAAAGAAATGTACACCTTTGCCGATCGCAATGGCGACTTATTAACACTTCGCCCTGAAGGCACCGCAGTATGCGTACGTGCTGGCAACCAAAATGGCTTACTATATAATCAAGAACAACGCCTTTGGTACATGGGTCCAATGTTTCGTCACGAGCGTCCGCAAAAAGGTCGTTACCGTCAGTTTCACCAATTTGGTTTAGAAACATTTGGTATTGCTACAGCAGATATAGACGCAGAAGTTATTTTATTAACAGCGCAACTATGGGAAGCCTTTGGTATTACTGAACACGTTCGTTTGGAGCTAAATTCTTTAGGGTCTAACGAAGCGCGTGCAGATTACCGTGATGCGTTAGTAGTCTACCTTGAGCAACACATTGATGTGCTTGATGAAGACTCAAAACGTCGTATGTATTCAAACCCATTACGCGTACTTGATAGCAAAAACCCAGACGTACAAGCAATTTTAACTGATGCACCTAAATTGTCTGAAAACTTAGATGCTGAATCAAAAGAACATTTTGAAAATTTATGTGAACGTTTAGACGCTGCTGGCGTCTCATATACGGTTAATGAAAAGTTAGTACGTGGTTTAGACTACTACAATCGCACTGTATTTGAATGGGTAACCGACAGCTTAGGCGCACAAGGCACGGTATGTGCTGGCGGACGTTACGATGGCTTAGTTGAACAACTTGGTGGTAAAGCAACGCCAGCAGTTGGTTTTGCAATGGGTCTAGAACGCTTAGTGTTATTGCTACAAGCACTTGAGTGTGTAGGTGACATTCGTCGCAATGCTGATGTATATTTAGCAGCAATGGGCGACAAAGCAAGCATTCAAGCTCCTGCAATTGCAGCGCAACTACGTAAAGACGTACCGGGTTTACGCGTTATGGTACATGCGGGCGGCGGCAACTTTAAAAAACAATTAAAACGTGCTGATAAAAGCGATGCACTTGTTGCAGTGATTATTGGTGAAGATGAATTAGAAAAAGGCGTTGTGACCATCAAGTATTTACGCGAGCGTAAAGAACAAGTCACATTAGAATTAGAACAAGCTAAAGCGCTATTAGCTGAGCTTATTAACGGCTAAGCGAACATTAGAGGTAAGAATGGATATTTATTCAACAGAAGAACAACAAGCAGAAGCCATTAAACGCTTTTTCCGTGAAAACGGCATTTCACTTGCGCTAGGCATACTTGTTGGCTTAGGTGGCTTATATGGCTGGAAAGCATATAACCAAAACCAAATTACTACCGCTGAAAAAGCATCAGATTCATATACAGCGCTTGTTGAAAGCGACGATGTATTATCTTCAGCTGATGCGTTTATTAGCAAAAATAAAGACACAAACTATGCAACACTTGCAGCATTCGTTGCTGCAAAAGATGCAGTAGAAGCGAAAAAATTAGACGTAGCAAGCGAAAAGCTAAGCTGGGTTGTGTCTAATACGCCAAATACAGAATTAAAAGCAATTGCGATTACACGTTTAGCACGTGTTCAAATTGCGCAAACTAAATATGACGATGCATTAACGACATTAAATGCACCATTACCTGAAGCATTCAATGCAAACGTTGCCGAGCTTAAAGGCGACATTTACACTGAGCAAGGTAATAAAGATCAAGCACGTACTGCATACCAAGCAGCAATAGATGCGGGTGGATTAACAAGTAACCCACTATTACAAATTAAGTTAGATGACCTAGCAGTAACTAGCCCAGCGGCATAAGGTTTTAGGCATGAAAAAATTTACAACAGCAGCCCTTGCCCTATGTATGGCAACATTGATGGGTTGTTCATCAAGTGATGATGAAGATGAACTCGTACTTCCTGAAATTGTAAACCAGTTTGAAACAGACGTTGTTTGGCAAGAATCTGTAGGTGATGGCGTAGAGCATTATTTTTCTCGTTTAACACCCGCAGTTTACAAAGATACTGTGTATGTTGCTAGCCGCGAAGGCCAAGTAGAAGCGCTTTCGCTTGATAATGGCGATACAAAATGGGAAACCGATGTACGCCAAGATTTATCGTTTTGGCCTTGGGCTGATAACGGTAATGCAAAATTATCAGGTGGTATTTTGCAAGCCTATGGTAAAATTTATATTGGTTCTGAACACGGCTTTATTATTGCCCTAGATCGCGAAACGGGTGAAGAAGTTTGGCGTAAAAACGTACCAGGCGAATCACTGTCTAAACCAACAGCAGGCGATGGCTTAATATTTGTAAATTTAGGCTCTGGTAAATTGTTAGCCCTTCACCCAGATACAGGCGAAGAGCGTTGGAGCTTTGAACAAGAAGTTCCACCACTAACATTACGCGGACAAAGCTCGCCAACCGTTGCTAACGGTGGTGTATTAGTAGGCCTTGAAACAGGCAAGCTAAGTGTATTAATTTCAGACAGTGGTTACTCAGCATGGAGCGCAGAAATTGCGGTTGCTAAAGGCGCATCAGAATTTGAACGCCTAGTTGACGTAGACACTCAACCACTTATCAGCGGTCCATACGCTTACGCTATAGCTTACAACGGCAACTTAGCTGCTGTAGATATTCGCTCTGGCAATGTTGTATGGAAACGTGAGTACAGCAGCTACCGCGAAATTGCGATGGATGCACAAACAATTTATTTAGTAGATAGCGATGGTGTTATTTACGCATTAGATAAAAATTCAGGTATTGAACGTTGGAGCCAACCCGCTCTACGTGGTTGGTACCTAACAGGCCCTGCAGTTGCAGGTAGCCACTTAGCTTTAGGCGACCAAGAAGGTAACCTACATTGGCTAAATAAAGAAACTGGCGAGCTAGTATCTCGTGAAGACTTTGACAGCTCGGGCTTTTTTGTTGAGCCAGTTGTTGCCGACGATAAGCTAATTTTATACACCCGTGATGGTGAAGTTAGTATGGTAAAAATACCTAACTAACTAGCTAACACTTAAAGGTTTTTTGTAAGGCTTCGCACTGCGAAGCCTTTTGTTGTTTTTTAAAGAGGTAGTTTATGCTTCCCGTGATCGCTCTAGTTGGGCGACCCAATGTGGGCAAGTCCACATTATTTAACCGTTTAACACGTACTCGTGATGCACTCGTAGCCGATTTTCCAGGTTTAACACGAGATAGAAAATATGGCCAAGCTAGTTACGATGGCTATGAATTTATCGTGGTAGACACGGGCGGTATTGATGGCTCAGAAGAAGGCATCGAAATCGAAATGGCAGATCAATCTCTGCTAGCCATTGAAGAAGCCGACATTGTTCTGTTTTTAGTAGATGCTCGTGTAGGTATGACCGTAGCTGACCAAGCCATTGCTAATCACTTGCGCAAGCAAGAGAAAAAGTGTTTTGTTGTTGCCAACAAAACCGATGGTATTGACGCAGATTCAAATTGTGCTGAATTTTACCAATTATCATTAGGTGAAATACATCACATTGCAGCTGCACATGGCCGTGGTATTACATTATTACTTGAGCAAACACTTCAGCCGCTTATTGCTGAACTAGCCGCGCAAGATGAAGAAGTAACAGGTGATGACGAAGAACTAATCGACCTTTACGAAGAAGGCGAAGGAGATGATACCGATCATCAAGCATTTGCAGATAAACCTGTAAAGCTTGCTATTATTGGTCGCCCTAACGTTGGTAAGTCAACACTTACAAACCGCATATTGGGTGAAGATCGTGTAATTGTATATGATATGCCAGGTACAACACGCGATTCTATTTACATTCCAATGACGCGTAACGACAAAGAGTATGTGTTAATTGACACCGCAGGTGTTCGTAAACGTAAAAAAGTCAGTGACGTAGTTGAAAAGTTCTCAGTAATTAAAACACTACAAGCAATCGAAGATTGTAACGTGGTTTTACTTGTTGTAGATGCGCGTGATGGTATTTCTGATCAAGATTTAAGCTTACTTGGTTTTGCGCTTAACTCTGGTCGTTCATTGGTTATCGCCGTGAACAAATGGGATGGCCTAGACGACTACGTTAAAGACCGTATTAAAACAGAACTCGATCGCCGTTTAGGTTTTATAGACTTTGCACGCCTACACTTTATATCTGCATTACACGGTACAGGTGTTGGTCATTTATTCGAATCTGTTGACGAAGCTTACGAGTCGGCAACTAAACGTATAAGTACAGCAATGCTGCGCCGAATTATGGACATGGCTCAAGCCGATCACCAACCGCCACTTGTTCGTGGTCGCCGTGTTAAGCTTAAATATGCGCATGCCGGTGGTTATAACCCACCACGTATTGTAATTCACGGTAACCAAGTTCATGATTTACCAGATAGTTATAAACGCTACCTGATGAACTACTACCGTAAAGCGCTTAAAATTATGGGCACCCCAATCAAAATTGAATTTAGAGAAGGTGAAAACCCATTTGCTGGTCGTGTTAATAAAGTAACACTGTCGCAAAAGCGTAAAATACGTGCATTTGCTAAAGAAAACCGTAATAAATAAATTTTAAAAAATTAGTTTATTACAAAAAACGGCGTACTTATTAGTACGCCGTTTTTTATTACTCAAAATTAAGTAATGCCAATTGCACCAGCCGTTCAACTGTGGTGCCTTGAAAATTTGTAGGCGCTTTAGGATAATACTTTGATTTTGGCGGCCTAATAGTTATAAAACCATGATTGGTTGCCATTTCGTGGGCTAACAGCTTACGCTCTCGGGGTGTTAAATGGTTTTCGTGTATTTTTGCCAGCTCGCCACTATCAAGCCATATTCCTGCACAACCTGGGCATTCGTCTATTTCGACGGCCTTTACTGGCGAAAAATACCTGCGCATCATCACAATGTTTTTGCACTTTGGGCAATTAACTCGTAGCGATACATCGTATTCAGTCTCACTATAATTACTCAAATGTTTTAGCAATACTTGGCTATGCTTTAGCTCTGGAGAGCTAAATTTAAATATTTGGCTGTTATCAAAAAACACGCCACCTTGCGCTGAGGTGTAAACAGTGATCCCGCCAACAAGTAAAGGTTCAAGTGGCGTATCGCTACGAGGACAATACATTTAAAATTCCTTTTTATTTTATATTTTTATTATTTATTCAAGTGCTTTGTGAATTAGCCCAACAAGCGGCGCCGGTAATGTAATATTACCTGTAAGTACAAACTCATGCGCGTCATCAGACATTTTTTGCCATGTACGGCGAATAATACCAATCCATTTTTCTTCATTATAATCTGGTTTTGCATTGGCAAACCCAAGCATGTAATGCTCAATAAACACCAAACTTGCTACATCTTCTACTAATTGGCTGTCTAGATTGCGCTTAATATCTTTTTTAGCAACAGCGTTATAAACACGGTTTTGGTCTGTATCGCTAAACCCAGCTTGTTTCATTAATTCAACGACTAGTGACGCATGAAAAATATAAAGGGCACTGCGCCATTGATGATAACCCTGTTTGTTCATTTCAAAATCGCTACGTGGCGACTTCCAACGCTGAATATGCTGTGCACGCACTGCAATTTGCATGAGTTCATCGGCATCAGGTTTAAAGCGAGTTAGCATTTCGCTCATACGCTGTGAGTATAAATACTCTTTTGGAAAACTTTCTCCATTGTGCTGCTCAGTATTCGGGTCTTGGTTATTCGCTTCATCAATCAGCGTTATTACTTTATTAAACATGACGGTCATTTTTTATAATTAGTTTTAATCATTCTAAACGCTGGTAAAACAATAAACTAGTGCCCCACTCACTTCAGCGGTGAAATTTGTTCAATCAAAAAGTAAAACCAATTGATACAGATTATAAAATTAAGCGCATTAATAAAGTTAACTTGGTACTATATTAAGTACAAATTAAAAACAAAAAAGCGCGACAAATAACAATTAACTCGCCAATAACGGATGACTATGTTTAAAAAAAGTATTTTAGCTATTTGTTTAGCTGTTGCACCACTACCAAGCCTAGCCGACAGTAACACTGATTTAAAAACGATTATTGATAACCATTGGCAAAATGCAAAAGCCGAAAAAATATTCTTTCGTACCGATCCAGACGGCTGGAAACCCAGTGGTACATTGCCACATTGGACCGAGCAAGCCATTGCTAAGCGCCAAGCTTACAACAACAGTGTGTTAAAAAACTTAGCTAGTATTGACCCTAAAACGCTCAATAGCGAGCAGCTAATGAACTATCGTTTATTTAAATATGAGCGAGAAACAGAGCAGCAAAGCTACCTTTTTCAAGATAAGTATTTTCAAGTTAACTTTTTAAGTGGCTGGCATACTTACTTTGCCGAAGCACCGGCTAATATGGCGTTTTTAACGCCTGATGATTACAACGCATTTTTAGTAAGCCTTGCCGACTACCCTCGCTTTAATCAAGAAAACATTAACTTGATGAAAGAAGGTATTGAAAAGGGTTACACGCACTACTGCAAAACATTTGAAAATTACAGCCAGAGTATTAACGCTCATATTGTTAAGCAACCTGAAAACAGCGCCTTATACGAGCCCTTTACACGCATACCAAATACATTTACAGCAGAGCAAAAGGCAACGTACCAAAACAAAGCAAAAGCCTTAATTAGCTCAAAAGTAGTTCCGGCTTATCAACACTTTTACGACTTTTTTGAAAACGATTACATGCCTAACTGTAGAGCAGAGCCGGGTATTTCAAGCGTTAAAGGCGGGCTTGAGTATTACAAATATGCAGTTAATTACTACACCACAACCAATGCCACACCAAAGCAAATACACGAGCTTGGCTTAAAAGAAGTGGCACGTATAAAAACACAAATGCAAAACATCATTGATAAAGTAGGCTTTGATGGCTCTTACAGCGATTTTTTAGAATTTTTAGCAACCGACGAGCAATTTTACGCAACAGACGCGCAAGACTTGCTTGAAAAAACAGCCTTTATTACGCAAAAAATGTATGGCAAGTTACCAACCTATTTTAATCATTTACCACGTAATACCTTTACTATAAAAGGCTCAGCGAGTCGCGGCGCGTTTTATATGCCACCTGCTGATAACCGCTCCCCTGGCACTTACTTTTTAGCCTCAACACCTAAATTGCAACCTTTGTATAATTTAGAAGCGCTAAGCCTGCACGAGGCAATACCAGGGCACCATTTACAAAACGCTATTGCAATGGAGTTAGATGTACCCGAATTTAGACGCACACTTAGCCACTCAGCATTTGGCGAAGGCTGGGCACTTTACACCGAACGTTTAGGTAAAGAAGCCGGCTTTTATCAAAACCCATACAGCGACTTTGGTCGTTTAGGTTACGAGATGTGGCGTGCCGTGAGACTCGTTGTTGATACCGGTATTCATGCATTTGGCTGGAGCCGCCAAAAGGCAATTGACTACTTGGCAGATCACACTGCTTTGCCACAAAGCGCGGTCGAGGATCAAATAGATCGTTATATTTCATGGCCAGGCCAAGCGCTCTCTTACAAAATGGGCGAAATAAAAATACGCGAACTGCGTGCAAAAGCCGAAAAAGAGCTAGGTGCTAAGTTTGATATACGCAGCTTTCACGACACCGTAATCGGCCAAGGGTCACTCCCTATGGAAGTGCTAGAAGATGTAATAAACGATTGGATAGCAGAGCAAAAATCAGCTATTTAAATTTTAATAGAGGCGGCTTACTTAGCCGTCTCTATTAGTTAAGTAAACTGCCGAGCTAATTAAAATACCTAACCATTAATCCTCACCCGCTTTTGCTTCGTACCACTTTAGAGTTTAAAACCTGAGCAAACCTATGAGCAAACGTATTTTATATTGGCTACAAAACGATTTACGAATAGACGACAACCCTATTTTAAGAGAACTTGCTACTGAGCAATGTGCGCTCGATATTGTATTTGTAATAAACCCACACTGGTTTAAAAATAATAACTATCAACAAAAGCCATATGGCGTGCACAAACAGCAGTTTTTAATGCAAAGCTTATTTGAGATGCAACAAGCGCTTATTGAACGCGGGCAAACTCTTCACGTACTTGAGGGCGAAACTTTTAGTGTTTTAAAGCAGCGCATAGCTGAGCAACATATTGACGAAGTAGTGTGCAGTGAACATGTTGGAACCTATGAGCAGCGCCAACTTGCGCGACTAAAAGCACATTGCCCACATGTCATATTTAAAACAACTCAACAAGACACTCTATTTCAACAAAGCGACCTCCCTTTTGATTTAAACGAGCTGCCTAAAAGCTTTACCCCATTTAGAAAAAAAGTAGAGGCGGTAAACATACCTATAACAACCTCAACTCTGCCTAAAGGTTTACTCCCTCAACCTATAACATTATGTGCGGCCAAACCAATTGAGCTTACTGAATATAGTGATGACAACAACGCGATAATGCACGGCGGATTTAGAAGTGCGCAAGCTCATTTAGCGCAGTACTTTTCAGGCTTACTGCCAAGTACCTATAAAACAACTCGAAACGAGCTTGATGGCTTTAATAACACCACAAAATTTAGTACCTGGCTTGCCTTTGGTTGTGTAAGTGCGCGGCAAGTTTATAAAGCCGTTGAACAGTACGAACATAACCAAATAACAAACGAGTCTACCTACTGGATTAAATTTGAATTGCTATGGCGAGAGTATTTTAAATGGCATGCACTTAAAGCAGGCAACAGCCTATTTAGTTTTAAAGGTCAAAAGCAAACAAAACCCCTTACTACGTTTATACCAAACCGCTTTGCTGCTTGGTGTAATGGCTCAACACCCTACCCATTAGTCAATGCCATTATGAATGAGCTTAATACGACCGGTTATATATCAAATAGATCAAGGCAAATTGCCGCAAGCTGCTTAGTTAACGAGCTTGGCCTTGATTGGCGCTATGGCGCGGCTTATTTTGAACAACAATTGATTGATTACGATGTAGCCGCTAACTGGGGTAATTGGCAATATATAGCGGGTGTAGGGGTCGACCCGCGTGGTGGTAGGCACTTTAATATTGAAAAACAAACCGCGCAGTTTGATCCGCACGCTGCTTACACTAATAAGTGGCAAGGCAATGAAAATACCAGCACGCAGCTAAATACCTTAAACGAAGTTGATTGGCCAATTTAAGCCGCCAATCAACTTTTACCAAGTAACCTTTAAAACAACTCAGCAATGCCTATATTAATAGCGTAACCACCCAATGTTAAAAACAAAAATAAACACAGCGCCAGTAACAGCGGTTTAATACCCGCTTGGCGAATTGCCCCAACATGTGTGCGTAAACCCAAAGCCACCATCGCAATAGTGAGTAATATATTATCAAACCATACAATAGCGCTTGAAACCACTTGAGGAATAATAGAGAGTGAATGCACACCACTTGCCACAATAAATAACACTGCAAACCAAGGGATGGTAATACCCGCTTTTTGCTCGCCGCCATGCACGTTATTGTTTGTTTTTGCATGCTTTTTACTTTGCCAAAACGATAATCCCACTAAAAATGGCGCGAGCATCATCACGCGTAGCATTTTTTCTATAACGGCGGTATCAGCAGCATTGGCGCTTACAGCTGTGCCCGCTGCAACCACTTGTGCTACTTCATGAATGGTTGAGCCAACAAAAATACCGTACGCATGCTCGCTCAGCCCCATGCAATCAAACATAATTGGGTAGGCAAACATGCTTAGCGTGCCAAACACCACCACCGTTGCCACAGCTACTGATACTTTGTGCGCTTGCGCTTTTATTACAGGCTCGGTTGCCATTACAGCTGCTGCGCCACAAATAGAGCTACCCGCACCTATTAATATTACTGTTTGCTCATCAAGCTTAAATACACGTTTACCAAGCTGTATTGCTAATATAAACGTACCGCTGAGCATAACAATATCGGTTAGTAACCCACTCCAACCAACGCCAGCCACCTGTGCAAAGGTAATTCTAAAACCAAATAAAATAATACCCGCTTTGAGTAAAATACTTTTAGCGTAATCAACACCTACATCGGTACGCGTAGCTATACGCGAAAACACACTGTTGCCCACAATAATACCAACTACAATACCAATAGTGAGTGAGCTAAATTGCGCAGCTTGCATTATTGGTAATTTACTCAGCGCAATAGCAACACCCGCAAGTACAATAACCAGTAACATGCCAATCCACCAGCGCGTATCGCCGTATTGCTTAGTATTAATACCTAAAGGCTGAAAACTATTTTTAATAGCGCTAAGCATAATATTCCCTCACTTAAACCATGTTGATGTGTTGACTTAATTGTAAAAAAGCGCAAAATATAACTCCAATATATTAAAATCATGATTTGATAACTTAAAGTTATGTGATTTGAGAGACACAATGAACTTGCATGCACTTAGGGTATTTTATACAGTGGCTAAATTGGGTAGTTTTTCAGGCGCAGCCGAAGCGCTTTTTATAAGCCAGCCCGCTGTTTCTAAGGCACTAAAAGAGCTAGAGCATCAGTTAAACATTCTACTTATTGAACGTGCATCTAAGGGTAAAAAGCTCACCTTAAGTGAAGGTGGACAAGCACTTTTTGAACATGCCCGCAGTATTTTTGCTATTGAAAAAGCCGCCATTGAAGATATTAAATCGCGCACAGGGCTTAAGCGCGGTACATTAGTTATAGGAATCAGCACCACCATTGCCAGTTATTGGCTACCGCCTTATTTAGCCAAATTTTGCGCCCAGTACCCGCATATAAAAGTAGAAGTACAAGTTGCTAATACCGCGCAAATTGAGCATGCCTTACTTGAATGCACTATAGATTTAGCACTGGTTGAAGGCACACCTACCGAGCCGCATATAATAAGTAAGCACTGGCAAAACGATTTAATGAGTGTCGTTATACCCAGTAACTTTAAGCCCACGAAAGACTTAAAAGCATGGTTAAACGAGCAGTTTTGGCTACTGCGCGAGCCGGGCTCTGGCACTTTAGAAATGTCGGTAAAGTTATTAGCAGAGCATGGCGTACAAACAGAGCAAAGTATGCAATTAGGCAGCAACGAAGCCATAGCAAGGGCCGTCGCTCAAGGTATGGGGGTCGCTTTATTGCCAAATGTAGTTACTGAGGATTTGGTGCAGCTTGGTAAATTAACACGCCTGAGTCAAAAAAATAACGAGCAACTCTCTCGGCCACTTTATCAACTGCATTATAAAGACAGACCGTCTTCACACGCTGCACAAGCGTTCGAAAAAAGCCTGTTTAGTGAATAATGCTCACAATCTGTAAGTAGTAAGGCACCAGTAGCAAATTTAGATAAAGTTTAATATATGAAGTCAAAATTTGAGCCCTTTAGTCTTTCTGATGCCTATTAGCTAAGTTAAAACTCACTTGTGTTACGTGATACACCTTTCATGCTTCACTATTAAATTAAAATAATTTTTAAACATGTGTTCAGAACTGATATCCCTTAAATCCACATCAAAATAGTAGCCGCTTTCTAAAAGTTCCAAACTTTCTAAATCATTGCAAATGCGTTCAAGAATTAAATATTTATACTTTGGAGTTATGCTTTTAATGTCATCCGGAATAAGCCCTTCGGCATCAAAATTCAAAACAACTCTTAAACTGGTACCTGAATAGCCATAGTTTACAAAACTAATTCGGCTATCAATAGATGAAAAAAAAGCGCTGTAGTGATTTTTATCTTCTTCGTATTCCCATTGAGAAGCATCCCCCCAAATCAAGACAAAAATAACGCCAAAAGCAGCTGCAGCTACAAACAATTTGTTGGCATTTATCAAAAACCACAATTGAACTTTTTCAGATCGCATTAACTTCATAAGTCACATAACTTTTAAGTAAAAGACTAAATCAGTCGGATAAAATAAAAGACTAATAATCAAAACTAAAGTCTTGCTCATTCACATGTGTGGATAATATAACTAAGGTTAAGAAAAATACCTTGATGCTACACCAATGCCGATAAGTAAAATAATTAATAAAACCCAATATCTTTTTGAACCATCTAAATTTTCACCGCACACTGGGCAAGATGATGACGCGATTGGAGTCCCGTTAAGATTTGTCGTTTTAACTATTGGGGAGGTAATTCCTGATTTACACTTTTTGCACTTCATAAATATCCATATTAATTATAAATAAAATCGCGGGATGATGCTCACAAAACGCTTACCTAATTGACGTTAAATGACAGGCTATAATTAGCAACAAATCAAAGAATGCCAAGCTTTATACATCCTTTTAATTGAATTGCCATAGCATAAGAATAGACCTTACAAACCCTTAGTTAAATCTTGCGCTAACGTGCCCGTTGGCTTTTCAATTACGCGTACTAACTCTTTACCATTTTGCTTAACAATAAACGTTGGGGTGTATTGCAAGTCGTTAGCCTGTGCAATACCTGCATCGTCTTGCTTGTTGTAACCTACGGCCACATATTCAATGCTTGCAAGTTGTACTTTTGATTCATCTAGTAACTTAACTAAACGCGGTACTTCGCGCTCACTGTCGTGGCACCATGTACCAAATAGTACAATTAGCTCTTTACCTTCTAGCTTTTGCATTAACGCAATGTCTTGTGTTGTAGGCGTAAAAGCCTTGTATTGTTCGCTAAACTTGTCGTAGTCGCTTAGCAGTACATCAGTGGTAATTGCGCCCGAAAATGGTGCGTCAGCAGCACAGCTTAATAACGGCATGCTTAAAGCACACAATAAAATTAATTGTTTAAACATAAGGTTGCTCTTAATTAGGTATTAAAGTTAGGTATTAAATAAAGCATTTAACGACTATACCCAATATTGAGTGTGGAGTGAACAACTCAAGACCGTTACTTTTTCTCCATAAAAAAGTTAACTTGCGATAAGTTAGTTAAATACTCGCGTCTTACGTCTTTATTCTCGGCTAACTTATCTAAGTCACCAATTAAAGTGACTAACTTATTGTGAGAATGGCTGCTTGTTTTTTTAAATTCGTCTTGCTTTTCATCACTCTCAACACGCTCTTTTTTATTCATGTTGTAGCTGTTTTCGTTTTCTTCAAGCCAAATATCGTCAATTAAACGAATGTCGCTTTTACTAACGGTTTGCTCTTGCATCGCCATTTGCAGTTCGTATTGGTTAGTTTGCGGATTAAACGCATACATTTTTGTATCAACATCAACCTCGTGAGACTGATCAAGCCCCACAAGCTCTTTATTTTTAACCGCAGTACCTACGTTATAACTTTCTTCTTTGTTGTAATAATCAGGGCGACTGTATTGATAATCAAAGTGGCTACTTACATTTTTACTTTGCGTTACACCGCTAAGATCCCCTAATGGGGTTTGATCAGTCGCTTGGCTTAGCTCAATTGTACTTTTAGGCTGATAGTCGCCGTTATCCAGCGCATACGAAAAGGTAGCATCAAAATCAGCGAGCTTAGAAATACCCGCTCCCAATGTATTTG
The DNA here is from genome assembly GCF_001974875.1 of Pseudoalteromonas sp. EB27. Taxonomy (GTDB): domain Bacteria; phylum Pseudomonadota; class Gammaproteobacteria; order Enterobacterales; family Alteromonadaceae; genus Pseudoalteromonas. The sequence continues at coordinate 185,761 of NZ_MTQD01000009.1, read as the reverse complement.
GCGCTTTATTGCCTAGCCCTTGGTAACGGCTATCGTTTGTAATCATGTTATCAACTAAATCGGCTACCATGGCGCGCCCGTCATTAAAGTGCTGTTCTGCAAGTGACTCCAAATTACTATAGCGCTCAGCCGCCGACGACATACTTGTAAACGCGCCTTTAAACAATGCAAAGCCCTGCTGCATTGCTTCGTCGCCTTTTCGCCCAAATGCCGACTCTTTATCGTCTTTGGTACTGTTTACTCGGCTATCTTCTAAGCTTTGATCGAGCGACGCTAAATACTGCTGCATTTGCTGCGTGTCTTTAGCGCCAATGGTTGACATATCAAGTGCAAAATCAATGTCGTTTTGCCCACCTGCGGCTTTAAACACAAGTGCTTGCTGGTTTGATGCTTCATCAATGGAGTAACTTAAATCAAGCGTGTTCTCTTTCGAATCAAGATCTTTATTTTGCGTTGTTGAAAACGACACATCAAAGCCTGTTAGCTGCTCACTATTAAACCCTGCTAAAAAATCTAAACTCATGTCTGTTTGGTTTGGCACTATAAGAGGATTAAATGAGTTTTCACTCACTTTAAAAAATTCATCGGCCATTTCGCCAACACCACTGAGCACCTGCGTAAGTGCTTTATGCTCAGCCTCAGATAAATCGCCATTTACCTCGTAACTTAAACTAAAGCCATCAACGGCTTCGCCTGTGTTTTCATCGTACCCTTGCGATGAGTTAAAGGTAATGTTTATAACATCACCTTCTTTAGTTTTTACCGAGAGCTCAAACAGGTAGTTATCGTCATCCTCGTATTTTGCGCGATTGAGGCTTTCCATGTAGGGATTAAGTGAGCGCTCAACACGTTGCTGACTTGAGGCTAAAAACGTTTTTTGCTCATGCCCAAGCTGACCTAAACTCGATAAAATATCGCTGGTATTAGCATAAGCACCCTGAATATTTTTAACCGACGTATTTAATCGCTCAATTAATTGGGTACTGTTTTCGTTTTTTAATAACCCCTCATGCTGAGAGCTTATTACGGTGCGCAGGGCGAGTTCTTCATCGGAGAGTTTATAGTTAAGCGTGCTAGGCGTACTTGAAATAGTAAATAGCGAGGTAAGTTGCTGTTGTAAAATATCCCCTACTTTTTGATTGCTAACTAGTGCTTCGTCAATAGCTTCGTTATTTAGCTGGCTTAATAATTCATCGGATATTTTGGGGGCGTTAGTTTGTAAATCATTAATAGCTTGAAGGTCGCTACCGGTTAGCAGCGAAGGACTCACAGAGGTTTGGTTAGCGTTATTAACTGATTGGGCAAGTAAAGTGCTTAAATTAGACTGGCTGCCAAGTGCATTATTAACCATGATTATCCTTAATCTCTAAACCCTATTAAGTAATGTATCGGGCGCTTAGTTAAAAGCTTTAGCTTAAGGAGATATTTTTTACCTATTATTTATACAAACAATAGGCCTAACTCTTAAGGCCTATTTTATTCGCTTACTACCTTCATCTGTTTCTTTTATTCTTTTTACTAAAAAGTCGACCGCCGCTTTCACCTTTGGTACTAAATAACGCTGTTTTTGATATAACAAATAAACCGCCATAGTCGCATTTTGGCTTATCGCTAATTCATGCTCAAACTTAAGCTCTTGCAACTGGCCAGACTCAAGGTATGAGTCGAGCGCCCATCGAGTTGACATTAAAATGCCCTCACCATTACATGCTTTTTTAGCCAGCCACGATCCGTTATTTGAAATAGCGACCGCAGGCCCAGAAACGTCGTGCCATTGCTCATCCACTTTACATAACCAAGGCGTTGGCCCCGCTGGCGTTTTAAAATAAAGGCCACTGTGATCCTTTAATTCCATAACATTAGTAGGCACGCCGTATTTTTGTAAATAGCAGGGTGACGCGACAGGAATAAAGCCATTATCCATTAGTTTTATTGCTAGCACGCGTTCATTTGGCGCATAACCACCACGAATAGCAATATCTACATCGTCACGCCCAAGTGTCGATAACTCATCACTTAAGCTAACATCTAATATAATTTCGGGGTATAGCGCGCTAAATTCATCAAGCAGAGGCAGTAATATTTTATCACCAAAACTCACCATTGAGCTTATACATAATCGCCCCATTGGTGTTGTTTGATAACTGCGCACTGTTTCGTGGCTTTGCTCTAGCTGATTTAATATTTGCTGAACATCGTTATAGTAAATTTGCCCAACTTCGGTCAATTTAACGATACGGGTCGAACGCTTTAAAAGCGTCGCCCCTAGGCTTTTTTCTAAATCAGCAACTCGCCGTGACAACGACGAGGGCGGCACATCAAATGCTTTTGCGGCTTTGGTAAAACTGCCCGTTTCAACCACCTTAATAAAATACCGTATGGCTTTTAGTTGATCCAAGTTGCCTCTCCATTAAATAAAATGCTTTATTGTCTTAAAGACAAAAGTGATTCGCATTTTCCCCTATATATAAGCAAATTAAAACAAGTAATAATGTACTCAACCTAAAGACAGGGACTTAAATTGCATTTTTTGGCAATGAGTATCTTCACGTTAATGATGGAAAGCTGACTTATGATTACTTTGCACGGTTTTGCTGCTAGCAACTATTACAACCTAGTTAAACATGTACTTTTACACAAACAACTGCCATTTAAAGAACACCTTGTTTACGGCGGTAGTGAAGAGTTACTAGCAATCAGCCCTGCAGGCAAAGTGCCTGCAATCACAACAGCTAACGGGCTTAATATTTCAGAGTCGAGTGTTATTTGCGACTTTATAGAAGAGTCGTACCCACAAACCCCGCTATATTCTGAAGATGCAGGTGAGCGCGCAGTTGTACGTCAAATTATGAAAATGGCAGAGCTTTATTTTGAACTGCCAAGCAGACGGTTCATCCCTTATGTATTTTCAGGCGCTGAAGTACCTGAAACAACTAAAGCCGAAGTACGCCAAGTATTAACGCGTGGCGTAACCGCTTTAAGTAGCGTGTGTAAGTTTTCGCCGTGGATTGCAGGCGAGCAATTTACAATGGCAGACATTTACGTTTATTACGTAAACACCATAGTTAGCGCCTTTGGCTCAAGCCAGCTTGATTGGGATGTATTAGCACAAGTTCCCGGCATGAAAAAGTGGAACGAATCAATGAGCCAATTAGCCATTGCCCAAAGCATAGAGGCCGATCGCCAAGCGAATATGGCTGAATTTATGCAAAAAGTGAAAGCGCAAATTCAAGCAGCAAACGCTAAATAACGCGTAGCTATAAAAGCAATCTACTCTAAATTTTAATTACTAACACCGTATCGCCAATACAATAATGTGATTGGCTTAACAAATTTAATTCTTTGCAGGAGACACTTATGACAGATAAAAATATCCAACTTACTTCAACTATCAGCGAAGACAATAAACTTACACTTGCCTTAAAAAACATCGAGATGCCAGAGCCAAATGCCGATGAAGTGGTTATTCGCATTGAAGCTGCACCATTAAACCCATCAGACTTAGGCGTTTTATTCAGCGCAGCTGATATGTCTACTGCAAAGCAATCGGGTACTGATGAAGACCCAGTAATTACTGCAGATGTTCCAGCTCAATTTATGCCATCACTTAAAACCCGTGTAGGTAAAGCAACACCCGTAGGTAATGAAGGCGCGGGCACCGTAGTGGCAGCAGGCTCATCGCCAGCCGCACAAGCATTAATGGGCAAAACAGTGGCTGTTATTGGTGGCGGTACGTATCGTCAATTTATATGTGCCAATGTACAAAGTTGCCTAGAGTTAAAAGAAGGGACTACCGCTAAAGAAGGTGCATCATCTTTTGTTAACCCACTTACCGCACTAGCAATGGTGGAAACCATGCGCGCTGAAGGCCATAAAGCTATTATTCATGCCGCAGCGGCCTCTAACCTTGGCCAAATGCTAAACCGTATTTGTATTGCCGATGGCATTGATTTAATTAATATAGTTCGCAAACCAGAACAAGAAAAGTTACTGCGCGATATGGGTGCAAAATATATTGTTAACTCAAGCAACGATACTTTTCTTGCTGACCTAACAGCTGCAATAATCGAAACCGGTGCAACTATCGCGTTTGATCCTATTGGTGGCGGCAAGCTAACAAGTGACATACTTAACTGCATGGAAGTTGCAGCTGCGCGCGATATGAAAGAGCACACGATTTATGGCTCTGATACATTTAAACAAGTGTATATTTATGGCGCGCTAGATCGAGGCCCTATTACACTTAATCGTAACTTTGGCTTTGCTTGGGCTGTAAACGGGTTCTTGTTATTTAATGCTTTAGGTAAATTAGGCACAGATACAGTAATGAAAATGCGCAAACGCGTTGCTAATGAAATCACCACTACTTTTGCGAGCAACTACACGCACGAAGTGTCATTAGCTGAGGTATTACATTTACAATCAATTGCCGCTTATTCTAAACAAGCTACAGGCGAGAAGTACTTAATTAAACCTCAAGCTTAATTAAATATTCTTCGTTAAAAATTAAAAAGCAGATGCTAATTAGGTATCTGCTTTTTTACGTTTAAATACACGCACGCTATTATTGTGAACCTTGCAGTTAACGCGTCCTTAAAGCTCGTCACAAAACCATCATAAAAATGTAATTTACTGAATTTTTACACATTGTTTGCACCTTTTATTCTTATAGTTTATCCACTTTAATAAAATAATAAGCGTGCATACATGAATATAAAACCTTTTATATTTTATTCAGTTATTGCCTCTACTACATTTTTGTATGGCTGTGGCGGTACTGAGCAAACTACCGACACCAGCACAGAGCAAAGTACTGACTCATCAACAGCAATCACGTCAACTGGCCTAGTTATTAACGAAATTGTCGCAAGCCCAAGCGATACAACCTACGATTGGATTGAGCTATACGCCACTGAAGATATTGCCGACTTATCGGTATTTTCACTTGTTGATGATAACGCCGACAGAGAGCCTCAAGCTTTACCCGCAGTAGCGCTTTCGCAAGGTGAGTTTATTGTTATTCAAGCCATTGATGAAACCGATACACCGCCCGATAACGGTTATTACGTCACCTTTAAACTAGGGAGCGACGATGCGGTTACGTTATACGAGGACGGCACTGCTATCTCTGTACTTGATTGGGAAGAAGGCGAAGCCGCTGAAGGTTTTAGTTACGGCTTATACACCGATGGCACCGGCACCGCGCAAACATTAACACCCACAGAGGGCGCAGCTAATCAAACAGCAGATACCTCTTCACTTGTTACAACCTTAATTGCTGAAGATGCACCACTTCGTATAAACGAAGTATTAGCAAAAGATAGTAGCGGCGGCGAGGACTGGATAGAGCTTTATGTAACAAGCAGTAGCGATGTTTATTTAGCAGACTACACACTAAGTGATGACAATAACGAGCAATTTGCTCTACCCGATATTACGTTATCGCCGGGTGAGTTTTACCGTATTTACGCAAGCACCGATGATTTAGGCGATCTGCCAAGCGTAGCGTTTAAATTAGGCTCAAGCGATACCGTAAGCCTTTACAGTAACAATGTAATTATAGAGCAGTTATCGTGGAATAAAGGCCAAGCGCTGAGTGGTTACAGCTATGGTCGCTACCCAGATGGCAGCGATGCAACTGCGGTACTCACTCCAACAGAGCTTAGCTCAAACAGCCAAGCAACCCACGGACCACTCGTTATTAACGAAATAGTGGCAAGCGCCGCAGACGATGGCAACGACTGGTTTGAGCTATACAATAACAGCGCAAATACTATTAACTTAGCTAACTACCAAGTTATTGATGAAAGCGACGATATAGACCCCGTAACCCTGCCCAACATAGATTTATACGCGGGTGAATACATAACTATTTATGCCACCGATGAAGACCCAGGTACTTACTACGTCCCCTTTAAACTAGGCAAAGAAGACGAGCTAAGCTTAATACTCAACGATGAAGTAATTGACTACATTGACTGGGATGAAAGCGATGTAGCCACAGGCTTTAGTTACGGCCTAAGTAGTAGTACCAACTTTACTCATGCATTTTTAACACCTACCCCAAGTAGTGATAATACAGCAGCAACCGCATTTACACCCACGGCTGTTAATACACTTTCTATTACAATTACTGACGAAAACTGGCAAGACATCCTAGATAACCCTCTTGAGGAGGAATACCACGAAACCGCTATTACCTTTAATGGTGTAACACTTGATAGCGTTGCTATTCGCACTAAAGGCGGCTCAAGCTTAAGCAGTGTTGCCAACTCTAGCAGCGACCGCTACAGCTTTAAGTTCGATATTAACGAGTATGTGTCGGGTCAAAAGTTTTTTGGGCTAAAAAAATTCACATTACAAAACTCGTTTAACGACCCGTCGTACATGCGTGAAGTAATCGCCTACGAGCTAATGGATGAAATGGGCGTGCCAACGCCTGAGCATGCTTACGTTAACTTTTATGTAAATGGCGAGCTATTTGGTTTGTACTTAATGGTAGAAGCAATAGATGGCGAGTTTGTAGAAAAACACTTTGCCAACAGTAACGGCGATTTATACAAGCCAGATGGCACAGGCAGCGATTTATTATGGCTAGGTGACGATATACAAAGCTACACCGATATAAACCTACAAACCAACGAAGACACCACCGATAACGGCGCATTTATCAACTTTGTAGAATCGCTCGATAAAGGCGAAACCAGCGCCATAGAAGTAGACACACTTTTACGTTATATGTCGGTAAGTACTTCACTGTCTAATTTAGATAGCTACCACGGCCCGCTTGCACATAACTATTATATTTACGACGACGATGGCGTATTTAGCATTTTGCCATGGGACTTTAACGAATCATTTGGCACCTTTAACATGAATTGTAATAGCGTAGATGTAAGAGAGCTCTACATTGATGAGCCAGTAAGCGGCGCATTAAGCGAGCGCCCATTAATTGCTAATGTATTTTCCGAGCAAAGCAACCTTGATGTGTACCACAGTTACTTAACGCAACTTATTAATGGCTCACTTTCAAGCGACACATTTAACGCACGCGTAAATGAAATAGCCGACCTAATTCGTGAGCACGTAGAAAACGACCCAACTAGCTTTTATGGCTCAACCTACTTTGAGCAAAACCTTACCTCTACAACGGGGCAGTTTTACGGCTTAACGTCGTTTATGCAGTATCGCGTAGCAAATATGGCCGCGCAACTTGATGGCACATTGCCCTCAGCGGGCGATGGCAGCGGCTTTTGCGCTAGATAAACAACCCATCCTTGATGCGGTGTCAGCACGCTGGCACTGCACTCTATTACTTTGCAATTTAATAATCTGAGAAAATTATGACAATTCAAGCACGTTTTAAGGATGAACTTTTTGAAAAGGATACTTCAATTGCACCTGTAGCATTGGCTGCAATAAACACTAAAAATAAGCAGGCCCAACCTGAAAAGCCAAATGCTGAAGGCTCATTATCAACATTAATTAACGAGTTACTCACCCCATTTGAAGGCTACGGATTAAACGATCTTAATAACGCTAATTTAATGAACCGTGTAGATAGCAAATTTATGCTGCCACTGTCTTTTTTACCTGAGTTACTAACTCACTTACAAGGGCAGTACCGCGTACTTGATATACAAGGTAAGCGTTTGTTTTCTTATTATAATCAGTACTTTGATACGCCCGAGCTTGATTTATATAAAGCCCACCATAACGGTAAGCTTAATCGCTACAAAGTGCGCCAAAGGCGCTACGTTGATACCGCCACCGAATACCTAGAAGTAAAACTAAAAAACAACCAAAGCCGCACTGTTAAAACACGCATCAAGCTCGAAAAAAACAACGAGCAAGCCCATTGTACTGCGTTTATGAAAGAACAAATGAAAAACAGCTTTGCACATTTAAACGTAACCCAGCAAAGCGGCTATAACCGCATAGCCCTAGCCAACGAAGAAAAAGCCGAGCGCTTAACGCTTGATTTTAACCTGTGGTACAACACCCCAAAAGGCGATAACAAAATAACACTACCGGGCTTTTTTATTGCCGAGCTTAAGCAAAGTAAAAAAACAAAACACTCGCCATTTTATAAGCTTATGAGCAAACACCACGTATTCCCTGCCTCGTTTAGTAAATACTGCATTGGCTGTGCTTTGCTCTACCCCGAGCGCTTAAAAGTAAACCGCTTTAAACCTGTTTTAGCCCGCTTAAAACACCTTAACCGCACTAACCCACTATTACCTTTAGAGAATAATTAAAATGACCAAATTAGATCTTATTTTTCTTTCCCGCTTTTTAGTTAACATTCTATCGCTGGCTGTACTTTGCTATGGCTGTTACTTTCGCATAAGTAAAAATGCAGTGGTGGCAGGCTCGTTTATTTTATTTGGCGTAGGCGTTTTTATTATTACCTTTTTGCTGCACGGCGTTGATATGTCAATGGAGTTTGCATTTGGCCTATTTGCCGTATTTACCATGCTCAGGTACCGCACTGAGTCTATTTCGATTAAAGAAATGACTTACTTATTTCTCGTTACTGCCATTGCTTTACTCACCTCTGTAGGGCAAATGAGCTTAATTGAGCTAAGTATTCTTAATGGCATTATTTGCTTAATTGCCTTTTTGATTGACTCAAGCATATTTGTAAAACGCTACGAAGTACAAAGCGTTTGCTACGAGCGCATAGAAAACATAACCCCACAAAACCAAGCCACACTTATCCATGATTTAAAACAGCGCACAGGGCTAAACGTAGTTGCCGTAGATATAGAACACATCGACTTTTTAAGAGACGTAGCGCAACTAAAAGTAAGTTACTTAGCCGAAAAACAAACAAAGGCAGCCTAACATGACCTCTAAACAAACGATTACTTATGCGGCACTTTCAGCACTTTGCTTTGTAAGTAACGCAAGCTTTGCCAAAATTAACGACGATATAGACCTAAGCGGCTATATTATGCTCGACTACAACAAGTTTGATACCTCATTATTAGAGGGGCAATACGAAAGCAACGATTCAGAAAGTACCTCTGAAATACGCCGCGCACGTCTAAGTTTTAAATCAGACATCAGCAAAGATTGGAAAAGTAAATTTCAACTTGGCTTTGCCGATGGCGAAACCGAAATAAAAGACGCCTACTTAGAATACTCTGGCTGGAAATATGCCGATTTAACCATAGGCCAACAAAAAGAAGGCTTTGGCCTAGAAAAACTAACCAGCTCTCGTAATTTATTAATGCTCGAACGAAGCATGATAAGCGAAGCGTTTTCGCCAGGGCGTAGTTTAGGTATTAGCCTATCGGGAGACATAGCCTCAGTAAATTGGCAACTAGGTTATTACAAGCCCGATGAAGACGAAGCAACGTCTGCTATTACAGGGCGCGTAGCTTGGGTGCCATGGCAGCAAGATACCAACCTATTACACCTAGGCCTTGCATTTAGTGAGAGGCAGTACGACGGCAACGAATTTAGAGTAAATGAACCTCTTGAAGTTTATACCGCCGACTCATTAATAGAAGGCGATAAAATTAATGCCGATAGCCTCTCGCAGCAAGGTATAGAGCTGTTATGGCTTAAAGACAGATTGACCATGATGGCCGAGTGGCAACAAGCACAAGTAACTAGTATTGAAGAGTCATCTAACGATTACGAAGGCGGCTATTTGCAATTTGGTTATCAGCTATCGGGCGGGTATCGTAAGTATAAAAACGCAAAACTAGGCGCAAGCTCAGAGCCAGGCTGGGAGCTCACTGGTCGCTATAGCCTACTTAAACTCAAGCAAGAAAACCAAGACGCAAAAACCTACGCTCTTGGCGTTAACTACACCGTAAACAAAAACATAAAGTTTATGGCCGACTACATTAAAGCCGATTACTTTGAAGCGGGCGGCACTATCACATCGGGCAACGCAATCTCATTAAGGCTGCAATACTCGTTTTAATGCGCTTTGCGTGTTTAGTCGGTTAGCCTAAAATTATAAAGCCCCTGTGTTAAACGTTACGTTTAACACAGGGGCTTTATAATTGAGCTGTTATAAACTCTCTAAAGGTAACTTATTAGGCTGGTACTTATCCCACTAGCTTACAAAATACTAATTGCAGTAAGGCAATTTAAGCTTGTGAGCTTGCCACACTCCTCGTTCATTAATGATGGCTGTTCAATAAAAATGAATGGCCAAAATTAGTGAACAAATAATGGACCACGGGATAATACAGGCAGCTATTGAAAAACTAAACTTGCAAACGAGTTTAGGCGCAGAGTATAAAACTTTTAAAAAAGAGTGTACTGAGGGCGAACTCGCTTTGCCTAATGTTACAAGCAATTTAATTATTAAATGCAAAAAGCACCTAAATACAACCACCTTACAAAAGTATATTGCTGAATTAAAAATAAAAAATCAGATAACCAATGCCCTATTAATTACTGAGTACATCAACCCTAATCAAGCAACTCTATTAAAGGAGCAAAATACATCCTTTATAGACCGAGTTGGTAACACGTATATTAATTGCCCCCCAATTTATATTGATATTCAGGGAAATAAGCCCGAAAAAGCCCACAATGAAATAGCCTTAGTCAAACAATTAGGTAAGGCATTTCAACCCAAGGGTATGAAAGTAGTATTTATGTTTTTAGTGCAACCGGAGCTGGTAAATAAACCCATGCGCACAATTGCAAAGGTGGCCGAGGTTGCACTGGGAACGGTTAAACAAGTAATTGACGATTTAATATATCAAGAGTTTATAGTTCAAAAAGACCAACACACTAAAACAATCAACAATTCAAAAGCTTTACTAGAGAAGTGGTTAGACGCTTATCCTGTAACTGTTGAAGCTAAATTAAAACAAGAAATCTTCACTACTGATAACACGGAGCTACTACAAAAACTTGAACTAAATAATGTAAATGCCATATGGGGAGGCGAATATGCTGCTCAACAATATGATGATTATTTAAATGCAAAAAATTATCTAATTTACGTAAGCCCTGAACATAAAAAAGTCATTTTAAAAACTGCACGATTACGAAAAGTAAAAGCAGAAGATAATATAAACGATGCAGTAACAAAAGTAATTTTAGTGGAGCCATTTTTAGCTATAGAAAAACTTATTGGGTCAAAGACTCATTTAGTACACCCGTATTTAATTTATGCCAATTTATTAGCTAGTAGAGACGCAAGAAACATAGATGCTGCAACGAGGTTTTATGAAAAGCACATCGCTTAATGTCGTTGGTAAATTACCACGAGGGTTAGTTGGCCTTTATCAAAAAATAAACGCCCATACTGAAGCATTAGGGATCCCTTACCTAGTCATAGGTGCTCCCGCCAGAGACATTATACTCCACCATGGCTACGGTGCTGCAATTGAGCGAGGTACAAGAGATATTGATTTTGGTATACAAGTCCAAAACTGGGATCAGTTTGAACAGTTAAAGGAGCATCTGCTAAAAAATGGTTTTACACCAGATCAAACAAAAGTACACCAGCTAGTAACTACCGTTCCTAACGGTGAGAGCTGGGAGATTGATATTATTCCATTTGGAAATATTGCTGTTGATGGTAACTCTATTACTTGGCCGCCATAGCATGATATTGGAATGTCAGTAATAGGCTTTAACGAAGCATTTAAACATGCCCTAGACGTAAAAATTGCCAATAACCCCAATCTTAATATTAAAGTTGCATCGCCTGCTGGGATGCTATTGTTGAAGTTAATTTCATGGCTAGAAAGGGAGCATAGCGTTAGACGTAAAGACGCAATGGATATTTTTTATCTCACTAGGGCGTGTTGACCTTTCGTGGGTGAATTTGCAGCAGTATGTTTGGTTTTTAGGCAAGGCAGAGCCTATGTAGTGTGGTTATTCCCCACGAATAGGCGATAACGCCGCATAAATACCAAACATGCGCTGCCCTTTGGGTTCTTTCTAGGGACGATCAACTCTTTGTTGCTCGGTTTTTACTTAGCCCACTAGGTTACAAACCTCGCGCCGCGATTTAATCGTCCCTAGATTGAACAAATTTCAATCCACAAAGATCAACACGACCTAGGCATTACTCAAAAATACCTGATATCGCAGACTCACTTTATGAGGATGACTTTATGGACGCGCAAAACTATGATGAACATAAAGCGAGCACAATGAAACTAGCCACTGATGCTTGCAGCATCGCTAACGTAGAAGTTCTTTCATTCATTAATGAAAAATTGTTCAATGTTGAGTCCAAAGTAGACAATTTAGTACTAGATATAAGCAGAGCAGTTCAAATTGAATATAGTGATGCTGAAGAGCTTTTAAGTATTATTTCTGAGCAACTAAATACTGCTTAACTGTTTCAATAGCTCCTTTGTTTTATATATAAAGTAATCGCTATTGAAACCGCCAGATGCAATTCTCTTATTCCTCATAAGTTACTAAAACAGCTTTGCTTATAGCGATCTTTTTTGATCAAAATACAGCGATTATCCGATTAAGTGCAATTTGTCATAAAACTGCAATCAAAATAGATGATAATTTAAACTCGAACTGTATTTTTTATAATCTAGAAGTTGAAGTAAATGAGCACACCAATGACGCAACTCACATTTGCGTTACAATCGTTTGAAGATCCTCTCTCTGCGGCTATGGGCCACACAATGGAATACGAGCAGTTAACCTTGCAAGCCAGTGCTATGCATGAAATAACGCTGCAATGCGTATTGCCTGACGACGCCCACGAAAACGATATTATTTCGCTGAGCGCAACGTATCCCAGTGCCCGTGATGCGCAATACTTTACTGAAAAAGCACTCACTAACGCCGACTTAGAGCGTGGTTATGTGTATTTAACATTAAGTAAAATTACTCAAAGCCACTGCTTAGTAATGCAATTGATGCTGCATGGCTTAAATGCCACTTTAAAAAATAGTTTACAGTTCGATATGCAAGTAAATGCGTTTGAAGCAGGTTATAAAAATCAGCAAGCACTTAAAAGCCAAACTAAGCCACATGGCGTTAAAAAATACTTTCGTAATATGAGCTCAAGTTTATTTTCGTTTTTTTAATGTGTTGATATACGAACTTATAAAACCTTAATCTGCAAAACTCACTTTACCCATAGTAACTCCCGCAATACCTTGTTCAGTATTACTTAGGTGTTGCAGCTCTCCGGCTAGGCATTCGTTAGCTAAAATGGCAAATAGTACGGCCTCTTTTGCGTCGGGATTTATGCCTAAATCATCGGTATTTTTAAAAGCCTCAATACGTGGGCAAAGCGCTGTAAGTTGCGCCATTAGTAACGGGTTATGAATACCGCCACCACTTGCATACACCACACAATTTTGTGTGCGCTCTACACACTCGTTTAATGCGTTTGCTATTACGGTTGCAGTAAAGGTATTTAAGGTGGCCATCACATCTTCATGGCTTAAATGGTGAGTATTTGTAAGCTGCTGCGCGGCGGTTAAATACGCTAAGTTAAATACCTCCGGCCCTGTGGTTTTAGGCATTGGGAGTGCAAAAAATGCGTTATTACATAATGCATTTAATAATGGCGTATTTACCTTGCCTGCTTTTGCTATTTTAGCACCATCGTCATAATGTAGCGCTGTAAAATGTTGCTGTACGTAGGCATCCATAATGGTATTACCGGGGCCAATATCGCTACTAAACACACCGTTTGCATCGCCATTTTTTGGTAAAAACGTTAAGTTTGCTATGCCGCCCATGTTTAGCAAAACACGACTCTCAGCAGCGCTCGAAAAATACAAATAATCGCCATACACAGCCAGTGGTGCGCCTTCGCCCCCTGCCGCTATATGTTTTTGCCTAAAATCACCAATGGTAGTAATACCCGTAGTAACGGCTATCTGGTCACTGTCGCCAATTTGTAAGGTGCCATTAGTAAAGCTTTTGTGGTTATGCTGCGACTGCGGGCAGTGGTAAATGGTTTGCCCATGGCTCGCTATTACATCAATACTTGCCGGGTTTACCTGCCAAGTATGTAAGCACTGATTAACTATATCGCCATGGAGTTTACCTACCCACGGATGCAGCAAGGTAACAAGCTCTAAATCGCATTCCCGCTTAGCAAATACCTGCTTTATTTTAGTTTTATAATCGTCGTTGTAGTCAACGGTGGTAAAATTTAAAACCTCAATGTGTGTATTTAAGCCCGCGCCCGTTACTTTGCAAAGCGCTACATCGAGCCCATCTAACGAGGTACCACTCATTAAACCAATAATTAAACGGCTTGGCTTTTGGGCACTATTATAAAGGGCGGCTATGTGTGGGTGCATAAAGGTATCTTAAACAGGTATCATATTTTGCTTATATTAGAGGACTTTAAAACAAAGTAATAGCCGTAAAGAGTTTAATTTAGGTTCTGATTGTTTAACGTTTAAATGATTGTTAAGTTAGTATGCATACTAAAAATTTATGAAAAAATATGATCACCCTCAGAGAGTTTAAAGTCCAAGACGCGCCTTTTATTATTAGCACCTTAAATGATGAACAGGTTACGCGTTTTCTATCGTCAAAAATTCCGTTTCCGTATACGCAAGCCGATGCTGATTGGTGGATAAACCAAGGTTCTAAAAATGGAATGGTTAAGGCCATTGTTGTAAATGGGCAATTTGCGGGCTGTATTGGTATAACTCCCGGCGAATTTGAATACAGCCACAGTGGCGAAATTGGTTATTGGCTTAATAAAGCCTATTGGGGGCAAGGCATAATTACTCGCGCTATTGAACTTATATGCAATGAAGCGTTTGCAAGCTCACACTTAAACAGAGTTTTTGGTGCAGTGTTTGCTGGTAATACCGGCTCTATGAAAGCACTTACTAAAAACGGCTTTGAACAAGAAGCTGTGCTTAAACAGGCTATTTATAAAAGCGGTGATTTTTACAATAATCATATATTTAGCAAACTTAAATAAATCGTTTAGAATAAATACTTTGTAAAGGTTGAATTATCAACCACCCGCCCAAAACTCCTTTATTAAGGTACGCATTGTACATATTCATACTGCTTAGCCGCGCATTATTGTTTAGCTGAACACGATTTTAAAAGCGTAAACATTCGGTAAGTAGTTTATTTATATTAATAGGAGATCTTATATGTCTACGACTAGTCGCCAACTTACTCTTGAATCACGCCCTAATGGCGCTCCAACAGATGAAAACTTTAAATTAAAAACGGTAGAGCTTCCTGCATTAAAAGACGGCGAAGTTTTACTACGCACTATTTACTTATCACTAGACCCATACATGCGTGGTCGTATGAGCGATGCTAAGTCGTACGCAGATCCTGTTAATATTGGTGATGTAATGGTTGGCGCAACAGTGTGCCAAGTAGAAGAGTCTAAAAACGATAAGTTTAGGATCGGTGAATGGGTACTTGCCTACACAGGTTGGCAAGACTACGCCATTACCGATGGCGAAGGCTTAATGCAATTAGGTAAAGAGCCTGAAAATCCTTCGTACGCGTTAGGTATCATGGGTATGCCAGGCTTTACAGCCTACATGGGTTTACTTGATATTGGCCAGCCTAAAGAAGGCGAAACCGTAGTTGTTGCAGCTGCAACAGGCCCAGTAGGCGCAACGGTTGGTCAAATAGCTAAAATTAAAGGCTGTAAAGTAGTGGGTGTTGCTGGTGGCAGTGAAAAATGTGCACATGCCGTTGAAAAACTAGGGTTTGATGCGTGTATTGATCACAAAGCCGATGACTTTGAAGAGCAACTAGAAAAAGCCTGCGACAAAGGCATAGATGTTTACTACGAAAATGTGGGCGGAAAAGTATTCGACGCCGTACTACCACTATTAAATACCGCAGCACGCGTACCATTGTGTGGTTTAGTATCGCAATATAACGCAACTAGCTTACCAGAAGGCCCTGACCGTTTAGGTATGCTAATGGGTCAATTGCTTACTAAGCGTATTAAAATGCAAGGCTTTATCATTTTTGATGATTACGGCGACCGTTACGACGAGTTTGCACAAGACATGCAAAAATGGCTAAAAGACGGAAAAATTCAATACCGTGAGCACATGGTAGAAGGCATCGAAAATACAGTAGGCGCGTTCAACGATATGATATGCGGTAAAAACTTTGGTAAAACTGTGGTTAAAATTAATAACCCACTTTAATTTTAAACGGCTTGTAAGGCTAAGCCCTTACAAGCCACAAAAGGACTGACATGATCAAACTACACCATTTAAATAAATCCCGTTCTAAACGTGTAATTTGGCTTTTAGAAGAGCTAAATGTTGACTACGAAATCGTCGCTTACCAGCGCAATAAAGACACTTTCTTAGCCCCTGACGAATTAAAGCATATTCATCAACTTGGTAAGTCACCAGTAATTGAAGACGGCGGCCTAATTATTGCTGAATCAGGCGCTATTACCGATTACCTTATTACTAAATACGGTAACGGTAAATTTGCTCCAAAAGTAGATACCGCTGAATACGTTGACTACCAACAGTGGCTGCACTTTGCAGAAAGCTCAGCAATTTTACCGCTTTTACTTAAAATGTTTGTACTTAAAGACGGCGCTAAAACACAGTTTTTAGAAGGCTATGCCGACGCCGAAACAGCTAAAGTAATTAGCTACTTTAACGACCGCCTTGAAGGTAAACGTTATTTAGTGGGCGATACCCTAACGGGTGCTGACTTTATGATGTCGTTTATTGTTGAAATTGTTAAAAACTCAGGTCAATTAGCGCACTTTAAAAACCTCGTTAAATACGACGAGCAATTACAAAGCCATGAGAAGTTTCATACAGCTAATGAACTAGAAGCAAAGTACGACTAACTACTTTTATATAATATTTTTATATAACACTAAGGGGCATTTAGCCCCTTTTTTATGCCTGTAAATATGCCTGCAAAATAACCCCACCAAAGTTACGCTTGTAAACTAAATTAACAAACAATCCCTTATTGCTAATAAAACTTTAATTAATAAGGCATAATGCTGCTATTATTTTAGAATAATCACTAATAATACAAGCTGCTCTTGCGCGTATTGACTCACACTTGGGATCAACCATGACCATAAACATGCGTTTAACGACCGGTTTTGGCGTAATTTTATCAATGATGCTTATTTTAACCATTATTGGAATTTCGCGCGTTAGCCTCATTAATAATAATATTACCCACATGACCGACGTAAATTCGGTAAAGCAACGTTACGCAATTAACTTTAGAGGCAGCGTACACGACAGAGCAATAGCCGTGCGCGATGTAGTGCTAATTACCGATCAAAGCAGTTTAAGCACCGTGTTAAATAGCATAAAAGAGCTAAACGCATTTTACCAAACCTCAAGCCGCTCTATGGCCGAGCTAATAGGTAATATGAATAGCGAAGAACGCGCTTTAATTAATAAAATAAATCAAATAGAGCAGCGCACTCAGCCTTTTATTCAAGGTGTAATAAACGCTAAAAACGCAGGAAACCTAAACGAAGCTGAGCGCATTTTATTAACCGATGCGCGCCCTGCGTTTACCGAGTGGCTAAATGTTATAAATCAATTTATAAACCTGCAAGAACAAGCAAATCAAGCCACCACTATTGATACTCTCGATATTGCCAGTTCATTTGAAATTTGGATGATTTCGCTCACCGCGCTTGCAGTTTTAATAGGTGCAAGCGTTGCGTATGTTATTAGCCAACTGATCAGAAACTCAGTAGGCGGCGAGCCACAAGAAGCCGCCGAAGTAATTGCCCTTATTGCCCAAGGCGACTTAAGAGGCGATGTACAGTCGTGTTGCCCAAATAGCATGATGGCTTCTGTAGGGGTGATGCAATCTAAATTAAAAACCATTGTAGATAGCATTATTAACTCATCTGAAGAGCTTTCTACCCACTCTGCAAGCGTAGCGTCTGGCTCGCAGCAAGCACTTAGTGCCGCTGACGCACAAGTTACTTATACAAACTCAGCAGTAAGCAGCCTAGAAGAAATGAGCCGCAGTATTCATGCTGTAGCCGATTCAGTTAGGCAAACAGAAGATAACTCAAAAATAACGGCGCAGTTGTCACAGCAAGGTAGTGTTGCAGTACAAAAAGTTGCCGCCGAAATTGAGCAAATTTCAGTGACCGTAAAAGCCACAGTTACTCAAGTAAACGTGTTGCAAGAACATGTAAAACACATTGGCGATATTTTAAGTGTGATCCGCAGTATTTCCGATCAAACAAACTTACTTGCACTAAATGCGGCAATAGAAGCCGCTAGAGCAGGCGAAACAGGCCGAGGTTTTGCTGTTGTTGCTGACGAAGTAAGGCAACTTGCCCAGCGTACTGGTGATGCAACAGGCGATATCGAAAAGATGATTTTGCAAGTACAAGAAAACACGCAAGCGTCGGTAACTGCTATGGAAACCACAGTACCGCAAGTAGAAAATGGCTTAACACTTACTCACGAAGCAAACGAGCTACTGCATCAAATACAGCAACAAGCCAACGACTCATTAAGTAACGTGCTTGAAATTGTTGAATCAACATCAAACCAAGTAGCCACCGTGGCGCAAATTAGTACCGGCGTAGAAGAAATTGCCAGTATGTCAAAAGAAACCAGCATGTCGCTTAACAGTAACGCGCAAGAAGCAGTTGCATTAGCTGACCTTTCAAACACACTTAAAAAGTATATTAGTTACTTTAAAGTTTAATTGTTTAGCGTTTTACAGTAATTAAAAAGGGGCTTTAAGCCCCTTTGTTGTTTATGTACTTTAATAATAGCGGACTATATACCCGCTAAATCACGCTCGGTAATGCACTCACCCGACGCCATTTCAAACTCGCGACATACTAATGGGCGGTTTTCGTAAATAGAGCACATAAGCGTATTGCGGTCGAGTGCTTGGCACCAACCGTCGTCAGCGCGTTTCATTACTTCGCTGCCCCATTTATCGTATTCTATATAGTTAAAAGGCACGCCGGTGTCGGTTACTATGCGCACTTCTAATTGGCAACAACAGGCTTGGCAGTTAGCACAGGTAACTGGCTCTGGGGTAGTAGAAATATTTTCAACGGGAATAACAATATGAGGCATAGTGGCTTACTTTTTTGAATAAGCCACTAGGATACAGTAACTAATTTAACGCGCTAGTAGTTTTGCTTTTATATCGCTGTAACGCATCTGCTCGCACAGCGCAAAACCACTCAGTTGGCGCACTTTATTACGCGCAAATAACGGCACACTCATCCCCGCTAAAAAGCGGCATTGGGTTTCAATACCCACATTGTGATTACCTTTGCCTGCCATATGCGCTAAAAACTCATCCACCTTTTGATAAATAAGTTGCTCGTCAATATATGCAGGCTCTATAGAGTATTCAAGCTTAACCGCATGCCCTCTGCATACACTGCAATGCCCGCATTGCGCTGGCGCATTTTGATCGTCAAAATAGCGCGCTAAGTTATAGCTTAAGCAACTTTGTAGCTCAAAAAAGCGAACCAATGCAGCAATACGTTTAATTTCGGCTTGTTCTTTATCGGTAAAGTAATCATGAAGTTGCTGGGCAAGTTCTGGGTTATTTATAACCTCTGCATGCACTTTGTATACTTGAGTAATACGTTTGGTTTCGAGCGTTATTAGGTTTTTTTCGGCTAGGTAATCAAGAGCAGCCACTACACGTTTTCGATCAACCTGCGCAGCTTGCGTCAGGGAGTCAAAATTTAGCGTGCCCCATATTTTTTTAAAATCGGTGTGGCTAAATATTTGTGTTAAAAACGCTTGGCGTTGCTCATCAAAATGGCCAAGTAGCTCGTTTTTATCAACCAAAAATTTATATTTAAAATCGGCGTAGTAAGCATATTGCGGCGTTATTGCGCCTTGTATTTCTAGTTGTACTAGTAAGGTTTTAAGAGCAAGTTGCCTAATATTACTTTCGCTCGATAAGCTATATTCTTGCATTTCCCATTGCTGGTGGCTTTGACGAATATCGTTAATTACGTATTCAATACCGCTAAGCTCAGGGGTGTCGCCGTATACAAAGTTTTCAACCGTATTTAGGCCGTCTAGGTTAGCAAGCGTGAAACAGTTTGATGGATTACCATCGCGCCCTGCTCGGCCAATTTCTTGGCTGTAGTTTTCAATCGATTTTGGTAAATCGTAATGTATAACAAAGCGAATATCCGATTTATCAACGCCCATACCAAAGGCAATGGTTGCCACTACGACGTTAATTTTACCCGCCATAAAGTCATCTTGAATTTGCCAGCGTAGCGTATCTTCAAGCCCCGCATGATAAGCAACAGCATGCACACCTTGCGCACTTAGCACATTAGCGACTTGCTCAGCGCTTTGCTGTAGCGTTACATACACAATACCAGGGCCACTTTGCGCGCGTACAATGTTAGCAAGCTCGGTGTTTTTATCGGCGGTTTTAACGCTCAACACACTTAAATCTAAGTTTTCTCGGTAAAAGCCCGTTTGCACAATGCGCTCAGGCGATATAGCAAATCGCTCTGCCATATCGCGTTTTACTTTTTTAGTGGCCGTTGCAGTAAGTAACAACACTAAAGGAATATTAAGCTCTTCGCGGTAACGCGGCAGTTTAAGGTAGTCGGGTCTAAAGTTATGGCCCCATTCAGATATACAGTGCGCTTCGTCGACCACTAACATCGAAAGCGCCACTTGGCTTATAAACTCTCTAAAACGCTCGTTTTTAAAACGCTCAACCGACACCATTAATACTTTAATTTTACCGTTTCGCACATCATTCATTACGGTGCTGCTTTGCATTTGATCTTGGCTCGAATCAAGGCTGGCAGCATAAATACCTTTGCTATTTAAAAAGCTAATTTGATCTTTCATCAATGCAAGCAAAGGCGAAACCACTAAGGTTAAATTTGGTAAATGCAACGCAGTTAATTGATAGCACAACGATTTACCCGAGCCGGTCGGAAATATAGCCAACGACGATTGACCATTTAAAAGCTGCTCTATAGTTTGTTGTTGCCCTGTTCTAAACTGGCTAAAACCAAAGTGCTGCTCAAGTGATTGAATTAATGGCGTGGTCATAAATGTCCTTTTCGGGGTTTTTAACAGCAATTTAACTGCACAGCTAAACGATAAGAAAGTGAGTATAACTTATATGCCTTTATTCAGCATTTTTTGCTGACATCGGTTTTATTTAGGCGCAAACTAGACACCCATAAAATGAGTAGTAACTACTTGTTGCCAAAATAATTTATTGATACCCAAGTCACCTTAAAAATCTAATAAAAAATACAGATCACTTGGGTATATTATTTTTAAGGGCAACGTTATGAGTATTACAATACCTAAAATCGTCGTTATTGGCGGTGGTGCTGGCGGATTAGAACTTGCAACCCAACTGGGGCATAAGCTAGGAAAAAAGAAACAAGCAGATATACTGTTAATAGACAAAAACCGTACCCACATATGGAAGCCGTTACTGCACGAAGTAGCGACAGGCTCTATTGACCCCGATTTAGATGGCGTTGTGTATTCAGCCCATGCCGCAAAACATCATTATCGTTTTCAACTTGGTACCTTTTGCAATATAGACCAAAGCAATAAAACAATTACTCTCTCCCCACTTAACGACGAGTTAGGCCACACTATTTTACCTGGCCGTACAGTTCGTTACGATCACCTTGTTATTGCCATTGGCAGCGTAAGTAACGACTTTAATACCCCTGGTATAAAAGAGCATTGCTACTTTTTAGATTCAAGCCAACAAGCAGAGCGCTTTCAGCACTCATTACTAGATAGCTTTACGCGCCTTCACCAAGACGATAACCAACAGCAATCACTTAATATTGCCATTGTTGGCGGTGGTGCTACGGGTGTTGAGCTTTCAGCTGAGCTTTACCATGTGTCTGAGCTATTAAAGCTGTATGGCTTAACAAATATGTCGTCTAAGCGTTTGCATATTCATTTAATAGAAGCCGGCCCGCGTATTTTACCTGCATTACCAGAGCGTATTGCCGTAAGTGCCAAGCGTGAACTATTAAAACTTGGTGTAAACGTGCGCGAGCAAACGCAAGTAAAAGAAGGCACCGCACAAGGCTTTATCACCAAAGACGAAGAACACATTGATGCCGATATTATGGTGTGGGCGGCAGGCGTAAAAGCACCTGATTTTATTAAAGACTTAGGTATTTTTGAGCTTACTCGCAGCAACCAAATTCAAGTAAACGAGTTTTTACAAAGCACCGTAGACGAAAGCATTTTTGTATTAGGCGATTGCTGCGCATTTACCCAAGCCGATGGCAAGCAAGTACCGCCACGCGCACAATCGGCGCATCAAATGGCGCAGTGCGTCGAAAAAAATCTTATCGCAACGCTAAAGCAGCAACCACTACGCGGCTTTAAATACAGCGACCATGGCTCGCTGGTTAACTTATCGAGCTATAGCACCGTGGGTAACTTAATGGGTAACCTAACCAGCAATACCTTTTTTATTGAAGGTAAAATTGCCCGCTTTATGTATATATCTTTATACCGTATGCACCAACGCGCCATACACGGCAGCGCAAAAACCTTTGCATTATGGATAAGCGAAAAAGTGCTGCGTGTAGTACGCCCAAAAATGAAATTGCACTAATAAATTAAGTACGCTCAGCAAACCACTAAAAAGCTTTAAAAGTTAATAAGTATTATCTCTTAAGGCTTTTTGCACTTTGCGTACCTAAAGTAGTACGATGTGAGAATATTTTAATAACATCAAAGGATTGGCGGTTATGAAAAAGCGACTTCTCGGACTTATAATTATAACGGCTTTGGCAGTATATCTATTTAAAACCCAGCCTAACACAGCCGCTGTAGAGCAGACCAACGTGGCTGCACCAAATGCCACTGAGCCTAATTTAGTTAATAAAAAGCAGCCCGCAGAAGGCACACAGCTAAGAATAGTCACAGATCTAAAAAAGGATATTCGCCTTTGCAGAGATCAATCACAGCAACAACATATAAAAATAAATAATTTAAACCAATCGCTTGTTTCATTTTTTGTGAGTGAGCTTAAAAAAGGGACGTCGGTCCCCACGCTTTTAAAGTATGCAACCCTATCAGGAATCTATAAGCGTCAATACATTGCCTTTTTAAGAGATGCCATAGTTGCTGAGCAAAAGCAGCAGCTTAGTATTACTAGCTCTTTAGACGAATTAGCTAATTGGCAAGGCATTGAGGCAATTAAAGGCTTCACCAATGATAAAGTAAAAGAAATGATTCAACAGCTTGGAGATAATAAACATAGCCCTTCAGGACTTACTCTGAGTGTACCCCTTGATGAAAATGTACAAAAAGAAACCCTTTATGCTTTATTAAACAACACTGATACATTTACCACTTACTCTAAAACGTTTATTAAACTTGAGGGCAGTGAAGTTATTTCCCCGGCGACATTGTTTGTGCTTAATGCAAATAAATTTACGCCAAAAGAGTTTGAGCAGGCAATTTCAACTAACCAATTTACAGTAAATGAAGTGGCTACTGCGATTAAAAACAACATTCCTAATGAGTATATTTTTGCACTTATGAAGCAGGTGCCTGCACTGGATGCTATGCCGCTGTACGAAGAAAATTCTGTTTTGTATAATATGGCTGATATTGCCGTAAGCCAGTTTAATTTACCGCTTGTAAAAGCACTACAACAACTAGGCGTAACACCAACCAATCGGCCTGGCTTATTTACTGGTTTAGATGTTGCAATAGTAAACCTGCCTAGAAGTGGTAACTTAACGCCAGCCCCTTTAGATGCAAAGCATACTCAAATGTTGGACTACCTCACAGAGCAGGGCTATAAAGCTCATAGCGGCAATGCTAATGATGACCTAAATGGCAAAGGCGTTTCTTTTGTAAGTGATTTTATTTACCAGCAAGGCGCCTATATTAATGGGCAGGAAAACCCTGAGCAATATGCTTACTTTAGCCCTATTGGTAAAATAGACAACGCCACATTGCCACAAGTGAGTGAGCCCGATGATTCTGAAATATCTCAATTTTTACAAGAAATACAACTTAAAAAAGAAGAACTAGATTCATACTCAAGCAATTGTAGTCAACTACCAAAGAAGCTATTTGCAGCCCAAAAGCTCATACAAGATAGAGACGCTTACGCAAAAGTTCGCGAAATTGAAAAAGAATATGGCAGCAACTTTGAAGACGTATTACAAGATATAGACCCTGTTTTAGTTAATTATTGGTGGAACACTCTTGCCGGTCGTACCTCTTCAGATAGAAGCGATAATGTATTTCGTGAGTATTTAGCTAAAAAAGAATTTAAAAAAGCACTTGAATACAGCCAAACAACTCCACTAAACCAAACAGAAACAAACGTGCTATTTATTAGGTTACTTGAAAATCCATATGACTTAGTTCCTATTTGGAATAGCCGAACACTACCCGTCCCTCCAAAGGATTTGGTTAGACTAAGCTGGTTTCCACTAAAAAAATGGCAAGAACTTGCACAACTTGGTTTTGATTTTTCGATTACCGATATACGTGGACGCGACGTTTATATACAAGCTGCATCATCTTCTGTCGAAGTAGTCCAATTTCTAATTGATAATAAAATACCGACTGTTCCCAGTAAACTTGGCGTAGATATACTCGACTTAGCGCTAGAACAAAGCTACACCCAAGGTGAGTTGAGCCCAATGGTCCCTTTAGCGTTGCAGCTTGTAGAAAAATTTGAACCAAACCACTTTTCTCGCGTTGCCCGATTAAAAACATTTTATCCTGAAGTTTATCAGCAGTTAGTACAACTTAACCCTGCACTAAAACCCGCCGAGGGCACAGAGCTAAATCACTATATTTTTAATAATCACTGATCTAAATAACAGGCGAGCCATTACTTGATGAATATTGTCTTTAATTTTTAACATTGTCTGTGTAGAGTATTTAAAACAACTAAGGAAATTGGGTTATGACGGGTAAAACGCTAATTTTTAACTTTGACGGCACAGGAAACGAACCCCGTGATGCAGAGCAATTTAGCTCTGATCATTTTAAAGAAGACTCTAATATTACCAACATTCTAAAATTGCATTTACTGCTTGGCGGTAAATTAGAAGACTCCCCAATTACTCCATTTGCTAACCAACTCAGTTTTTATTATCAAGGTATTGGTACCAAAGGCAGCCGCCTTAAACGCATTTTAAACCAAACCCTTGCACCTCGTGGTGACGACGTAGCCAGTATTTTAAATCAAGCGTTAAGCGACTTTAAAGCTCACTACCTAATAGGCGATACCATACTACTAACGGGTTTTAGCCGAGGCGGTGCACTTGCTAGGCGTTTTGCCAAAATCCTAGAGCCTTTAATTGCTGATAATGTTTACGTATGTGTGTTTGATACCGTCGCCTCAATTGGCTTGTCAAAAGTAAGTAAAGCCACACGCGGCGCAGAGCACGTTATTTTTGAAAACCATACCATTGCCAACAACATTACTCACGCGCTGCACTGCGTAGCCCTTGACGAAAAACGCCGCGCCTTTGAACCCACACTCATGAACCATCAAAACAATATTACTGAGCTATGGTTTGCAGGTGCGCATTCAGACATTGGCGGCGGTTACTACCGCGATGGCCTAGCCGATATTAGCTTGCGCTATGCACTTGAGTGGCTAATAGAACAACCGCTTAATATATCGTTACTCACTAGCCACGATATAGATTACGAAACCCTACTCCCCGATAGCAACTTAGTAGCACAAGATGACGTAACAGTAACGCCCGATCCGCTCGCATTAAGTCATCAACAAAATTACTTTTGGTTTAACCCGTTTTTTAAATTAGTAGATAGGCAGTGCTATATATTAATTGATGACGAAGCCAGCAACCTTGAGCCCTTAGTACACTACAGCGTAGCCGAACGTATTAATAAGCTAACCAGTTACCGCCCAGAATCGCTTAAAAAACTGCACTACAAAATTAGCTACAACGACAACACCACACTTAGCTTTATTGGTTTAAGCCAACATATAGAACTGGCTAATCAAAACATGAGTGTGCTGAGCATTAACCAAAGCCAAGATGTAATGGTATTTGCCTCTGAGCAATACAACGCAACCGGCCTCATGCTAGAGCAAGGCGCCACGTACCGCTTTACCCCATACCCAAATCAATATTGGTTTGACGATGGCATAAAGTGCACGCCATTAGGCTGGAACCGCGACAACGTACAACTTGGCGTAAAAGAAATCCCAATGGCCGTGCTTGAACCATTTAGACGATTTCCTCGCGCACAATGGTTTTCACTCATTGGTGCTATTAATAAAAACGACGACCACCTTTTTGAAATAGCCAATGGCGCCGACATTAAAGTGGATAAATCAGGCGAGTTTTGCCCATTTGCAAACGACTTAAGCCGCTTTTATGGCGCTAATGCAGGTAAAATAAAAGTGAAAGTAACGCGGTTGGAATAAGAGGAAACCGAAGCTTTTAAATTGTAGGTGCGATTTTACATCGCGCTTTGCCCTCTAGTAACTCTGGTTCATAACTCCCAATCAACGCTACAAAGCTCACCCAAACACCTGTAGGCGCTCAGCTTGCTCGCGCGAAAAGCGAAGCTTTTAAATTGTAGGCGCGATTTTACATCGCGCTTTGCCCTCTAGTAACTAGATCATTACCCCAATCAACTCTACAAAGCTCACCTAAACACCTATTCGCCTCACATGAGCAGAGTTAATTGCCTCATTACTTTTAAGCGCTACATAGAACAATAATTCACTTTTCTGTGGTAAAAAATGTATTTATAAGCGAGGTATAAAACCTCACCTACATTAATGTAAACATCACTCTTAACAAAAGCGTAGGTGTGATTTTATCTCGCGCTTTTAATTTACAAATATCGCGTTGATGCTGGCAACCAATATATGAATTTATCACTCAAAATGCGTGTATTTATTTTCTAATATTTAAATAAATGCATCCATATTTGGTAGTTGTATTATTTGCTCACTCAGCTTATTTGCAGCTTTATTAATTATTCTTATGCACAAATCAATGTGTGCTAATTCAGCAGAAGATAAGTTATTTTTAACAGCAGAAACTTTAGCCGTATCAATTGCGGCTAATACAGAATCAACGGTTTGACTCATAAGTAGTTGCATCCGTGGAAGTGAAATAGCAAATTCATCAGCAAAATCAGCTAACATGTAAGCTGTAATCTCATTAGTAAAATTGCCCGCACTTTGCGAATTATGCTCCCCCACTGACATAGCATAACACCTTGATATTTTAGGCTGTAAATAGCCCATATCACGGTCAATGCTTCCCTGCTCAATAATAGCCTCTATATTTACCAAGTCGTAAAACGGCGTAAGCTCTAAACCATTTTTACCAACAAAAAAACTAATGTTTTTGCCATGAGCATCGTAATTACGTACTAAAATATTAAATGTCATCCAACGAATAAGCTGAGCCTCATACGCTTGTACATTCGTTGTTTTAACACTAAAGAGTTTTGCAAAAGAAACGCCATCTCGAATATAAATACCATCCCCATCATCACCATGCTGACGCTCATATTTATAAGAAGGAGGTAAATTAGTGGCTTGGCAACCATCAATAATATGACGACGTAATACACGGTTTTGATCTTGTGTAACGCGCCTATCAAAGCGATCTATTACAAATACTCTTACATCTGCGTAAGTACGCAACTCAACATGGGGAACATTGAGCCCCGACTCTTTTGCCAAAAGCATGGTAAAAAGTTCATTTACTGCAATGAAAGGAGCGGTACCTGTTTCGAATTTAAAAATTTTATTAGAACATAGCTCCCCTTCACCAAATCCTAATTTACTATCGATTTCGAGTAGGTTTAGTTTGTCTTGAACGCCAGCAACAGAGAGCCGAGTTCGGCCATCCCAATGAGTAATTGGCTCGCCAACTTGTACAAAGCGTTTAAGTTTTTGGCTTAGCTCGTCACTAGTTACTTCACGAAAAGATGTTTGCTTTAAAGTACTGTTACTTGCTCTAAACGACAAAGCGCCTGACGTTTCCTCGCCAATTACTTTAATCAAACCAAACGTATTATTTTTAGAGATAGTAGTACTACTTATAATCTCATCAAGACCTTTGCCCTCGGGTAATAAGTTTTGTAAATAATTACGCACATCACGTGAGTCAAAATCACCATTGAGCGGTAAGTGTGGTGAAATAGCAAAACCCTTGTTAATCCACTCAAGCTCATAGGTAAATGCAATTTCATTTTCAGAGCCTATATCAAGGGTTATCGCACCTATCTTTTGCGTATGCCCAATAAATACATCCAAGCTATTTTTTTTAATACCACTGCTCATCGCTCACCTCATCCTTGTTATTGTGGTGCGACTCGTCATCACTGACAAGGCTAAACGACAACCCCAAGTATTCCATCACTTTGAGTACATTAAAAAACTGCACATTCACATCACCTTTTTCTATTTTTATCAGCGTAGGCTTTGAAATATTAAGTGCTTGCGATACATCAACCAGCGTAAGCTTCATGCCTGTTCGCTTTGAAGTAATCGCTTTAGCGAGTCGCACCGACGAAAACGGCTTTGATAGATCAGGCATTTCAGTGCGTTTAACAACTCTTCCAAGTGTTTTTTTTGCTGGTAATTCACTCATTAAAGGTCAACTATAGTTTACTTATACAATTTATTTTAGGGTAGCCTACCCAAAAGTCAAATATAACTTACTTTTAAGTTTGAACGTATATTTACTGCCTATAAGTAAACCATAATTTACTTATAGGCAGTAAAATAAAACCCAGCCCCATAAGTAAAACTTAAGTTACTTATGGGAAGTTAATGACATTTTGAGCTTAATAGCCAAGCTCAACACCTGTAGGCGCCCAGCTTGCTCGCGGCTTTTAAATTGTAGGCGGGAGTTTATCTCGCGTTTTTTGAACTTAAGCAGTATTCCTATTCGGTACTTCAATGATATTCTAAGCATATACATGATTGAAAGGACGCCTCATGATTCTAAAAGATAAAACCCTCATCAACAGCAACTCAGCTAAAATACAAGCAGGTCAAAAGCAAGAACTTGACGTTGCCTTTTATTTACGCCGCGCCTTTAAAGATCATGGTCAGGTATTTGTGTTTAACGATGTGAAATTTAAACACAATGGCGAAACCGCACAAATAGACCATCTAATCGCATACACCTATGGCTTTATTCTCATCGAATCTAAAAGCATTACAGGGGAAGTAACGATTAATGAGCATCAAGAATGGAGTCGCAGTTATCGCGGCAACTGGCAAGGTATGCCATCGCCAATAAAACAGGTTGAATTACAACTAGAACTATTAAAAAGCCTAATGCGCGACAATGCACCAAACCTACTCACTAAATTATTTGGCAAACTGCAACAGGGTTTTGGTGGCAGAGAGTGGCATAGTATTTGTGCCATATCGAGTAACGCCATTATCAATCGAGAAAACACACCAAAAACAATTGAAGAGAGATTAGTTAAATCAGAATTTATAACTGATAAATTACTCGAAATAATGAAGCTTCCAGCATCTAAGCCTAATGCACTTCACCTTTTTACAACAAACGTTCGGCCATGGTTCAGTGAAGAAACACTCGATAAAATTTGTCAGTTTATTTTAGAGCAAAATATATCGCCTAACTTACAAGAGCCTTCATATGTACCTGCAGAGATAAGCGAATCAGAACCTGTTTACGATGAGGCTTTAATAGCGTCTGAGCAAACCAATACTGAACAAGTAAAACCTAAAAGTGACCTAATCAAAGAGATAACATTAGCTTGTAAGCAATGTAATAGCGCGACCAATTTGCAACCTCTTTCTGGGCGCTATGGCTACTTTGTAAAATGCGGTAATTGCAGTGCAAATACACCAATGAAATCACCATGCCCTAAGTGCTCAAGCACTAATACTAAAACAAGCAAACGCAAAGAAAGTTATTCTTTAGTGTGCAAAGATTGTGAGATAAGTACGCCTATTAAGCTTTAGCATTTGTAGGTGCGATTTTACATCGCGCTTTCTCTTTAGTAACGAGCTCATTACCCCAATTAACGCTACAAAGCTCACCCAAACACCTGTAGGCGCTCAGCTTGCTCGCGCGAAAAGCGTAGCTTTTAAAATAATTTACAAATATCGCGTTGGCGATGGCAACCAAGGGGCGGTCTTCTTCAAATAAGCTCTGCTGCTAATAATTCATCCCTGAAGCCGGGTTCCTGTCAGCATCCATGCTTCCACTTCCTCAAGCTGCAAAGCTACGCTTTGGTCATTCGTCACCCACGGCGCGCCGAGGATCACATTATTTCCTCAATTCAAATTAAAGATATGAACGTAACCAGCGTAGATAGGCCATCCATGGCCAAGCTACGCTTTTAACAGCATTGCCTAAAGGGATTTAGGTACTTGGAATTTGTCGGGAACAAAATTCCGCCATGCTGTTAATTACTCATCATTAATTAAATTTCGGATGTGATCACGGGGGGGTGTCTTAGCTGTCGCGTTTAAGCTAAATTTGTCGATGTACTTAGAGTTAGGTATATTAAATTTATACATAATTTGAGTAACTTAAATGGCTAACCAAAAACAACAAGGTGAGTGGTTTTCAAGTAAAGAAACTATGAAGCTCTTAAAAATATCAGACTGTAAGTTAATGCATCGACGTGAACGTGGTGAGCTTAAGTTTGAAAAGCGCGGTCGTACGTACTTTTATTATTTTGAAATCAAGGATGAACAAGTGATATTTCACAACTTACTACAAGATATGCAAGCCAAAGAGCAAAAAGTGTCTCTTCCTCAAGGCTTTCAAAAGTATTTAAGTGCCAATAATTTAAAAGCAAATACTGCAACTGGTATTTATGTCGGAACAATTACAACAACAGCTTTAAGTTCTTTACTTATGTTAACTCCATATAGGTGGGTTATTGCGTTAGGTGTAGGGCTATATGTTGGTTTTGCAGCGAGTAATGAAATGAGCAAATTTATGAAAAAAACCTCTGAAAACATATACGACAGAAAACCTATATTTGAAGGGGTATTTTAGATGCCCGCAGCTCATTTTGCTGGGTATTCTCTTATCGTATTTATGATAGGTACCTTTGCCTCTGGCATATTGTTTTCAAGAATTTCTGTTAAACATATTAATAAAAATATGAAAAAGGATGGTGTACTTCCCCCAAATTGGGATAAAGGCATTGGCGCTAGTGTTTCATTTTATGTATTTGCGATGTTTTTTGAACGCTCCCGCATTCCAACTCCGATGTTTGATGGTCGTTTTGTAGCCAAATACGCACGTCCCGTTGATAAAACAATAGGCATGATCCACTTAATTTCAGTTACAGGGATGATGATGTGTATGTGTATTGTTTCTTATTTTTCTGACTAGTTACACATTAATGCATACCCATAATCTAATAAGCGCACCTCTTAAACGCCAACAAGTATTGCGTTTACAAGGTATAAACATAGCTATTTACTCAAGGTTGATGATTCACCGTAGGCGCTGAGCTTGCTCGCGCGAAAAGCGAAGCTTTTAAAATAATTTACAAATATCGCGTTGGCGATTGCAACTAAGGGGCGGTTTTCTTCAAATAAGCTCTGCTGCTAATAATTCATCCCTGAAGCCGGGTTCCTGTCAGCATCCATGCTTCCACTTCCTCAAGCTGCAAAGCTACGCTTTGGTCATTCGTCACCCACTGCGCACCGAGGATCACACTATTTTCTCAATTTAAATTAATAATATGAACGTAACCAGCGTAGATAGGCCATCCATAGCCAAGCTACGCTTTTAACAGCATTGCCTAAAGGGATTTAGGTACTTGGAATTTGTCGGGAACAAAATTCCGCCATGCTGTTAATTACTCATCATTAATTTAATTTAGGGTGTGATCACGGGGGAACTTTCTTAGCAGCGTTCTTAAAATTGGCTGTAGGCGCAAAGCTTGCTCGCGCGAAAAGCGAAGCTTTTAAAATAATTTACTTAATATCGCATTGGCGATGGCAACCAAGGAGCGGATACCGTCGACCGTCCCTTGGAACCCCACGACGCCCCTCAATTTCACTTATCTTTAAACACTAAATTAATATGAACGTAAACGCGATGAACGCACATCCATTTGCAAGCATCGCTTTCCTCGAATCCATGCGAGGTAATTACTCATTAATTATGTGTTTGCAGGTGAAGTTGAAGGGGGAAATGTCTGAGCAGCGGCCTTAAAATTTACTGAAGGCGCTCAGCTTACTTGCGCGAAAAGCGAAGCTTTAAAGTAATCTACTTATATCGCGTTGGCGATGGCAACCAAGGGGCGGATACCGCCGACCGCCCTTGGAACCCCACGGCGCCCCAAGGATCACACTATCTCCTCAATTTAAATTAATGATATGAACGTAACTAGCGTAAATAGGCCATCCATGGCCAAGCTACGCTTTTAACAGCATCCATGCTGTTAATTACTCATCATTCATTTAATTTCGGGTGTGATCACGGGGAGGTTTTCTTAGCAGCAGTCTTTAATTTCCAATTATTAGCTGTTATTTTGGTCGGTCGCTCAATTTATCCTATATAAAACTTTATAGGATAAATAAGGCCTGGTATGATTCATCGTCTTATTATTTTGTAGTTGTTTAGTTGGTTATGGAAAACGGTGAAATTCTTGTTATAGATTTATTCGCAGGCCCGGGTGGTCTTGGCGAAGGGATTTCAGCAGCCCAAACTTCCGATGGAAAATCACCTTTTCAAATAGGTATTTCTGTTGAGAAAGATTTCCATGCCCATAAAACTCTTACTACTCGTGCCTTCTTTCGCTCACTTAAAAAAAGATCACAGCCATTAAATAATTATTATAATTATCTGCACGGAAAAATTACAAGAGATGAGTTGTTTGCACTTCACCCCGATATTGCAACAGAAGCCAATCAAGAAACTCTCAATGGTGCTAAAGAGCTTGGCAAAGATAATAAGCTTATTCATAAGCGTATTAAAGATCTTGTAAAAGAGCATAAAGGGCCAAAATTACTAATTGGTGGGCCTCCATGCCAAGCTTATTCACTTGCAGGACGTTCTCGAAATGCTGGTAATAAAAGTTACGTTGCAGAAGAAGATACTCGCCATTTTTTATATAAAGAATACTTAGAAGTAATCTGTCTAGCGAAGCCTGATATTTTTGTGATGGAAAATGTAAGAGGAATACTTACGGCAAAAGTAAATGGCCAAGTAATGTTTCCACAAATACTGGAAGACTTGCGTAGTCCTGGTTCAGTAACAAAGCATAAAAAAATTCCAAAATATAAAATATACTCATTAGTAGTTGATGCGGAGAATCCAGAAGACCCACAATACAAAGATACAGCTGATTTTTTAATTCGTTGTGAGCAATACGGTATACCTCAAGCTAGGCATCGTGTAATTTTACTTGGTGTACGTGAGGATATTAAAGCCCCCCCAGAAATACTAAAACTATGCGAACACCAAATTACCGTAGAACAAGCTATTAGTGACTTACCAAATTTACGCAGCGGCTTTTCAAAACAAAAAGATAACGTAAAAGATTGGGAAACAGCTGTTACTAAAAATGCAGCTAAGTTAAAGCGAATTCTGAAAAAACAATTTGACCCGGAATCAGCAAATAGCCTAAACCTCGAACCAAAAATCGGGTTGTCTAGAACAGAAAATGCATTAAGCGGCAAAACCCCCATCATGCCAGAGCCACTAAAAACTTGGTATATAGACCCTAACTTAAACGTGGTGCTAAATCATGAAACCAGAGGACATATGGTTGATGACTTACTACGTTACTCATTCTGTGCTGCATACGCACAAATTCAAGGTTTATCACCTAAGTCTCGTCATTTCCCAGAAGAACTAGCCCCGGCCCACGCTAATTGGGATACTGGTACGCATTCAGATCGATTTAGGGTTCAAGTTGCTAATAAATACGCTACGACAGTCACGAGTCATATATCAAAAGATGGGCATTACTT
Organism: Pseudoalteromonas sp. EB27; assembly: GCF_001974875.1. Taxonomy (GTDB): domain Bacteria; phylum Pseudomonadota; class Gammaproteobacteria; order Enterobacterales; family Alteromonadaceae; genus Pseudoalteromonas. Next base: position 151,852 of record NZ_MTQD01000009.1, on the reverse strand, counting down.
TGTACATTATGATCCACAGCAATGCAGAAGTTTAAGCGTACGTGAAGCCGCACGCTTGCAAACATTTCCTGATAATTATATTTTCGAAGGTACGAGAACGAATCAATATGTGCAGGTAGGGAACGCTGTGCCGCCTTATTTGGCACAGCAGATAGGTAAGATTATTATGGAGTTAATCCTTCCATAAGTTCTAATAAAACTTTACTTTCTTCTAAAGTAAAATCATAGTCTGGAGAACCTTGCCTTGAGTACAAACCAGAAAAACGACTTAATAAGTCTTTGTAGAAATAACTAGATACTCCGCCTAATACTCTAAAAGTTTTGGAATACTGCTCTAAACTAAGCGAACTTATATTTTGAAAATCAACAACACTGTCATACTCAACAGCACCGAATTTTGGTAAATAATGATATCGAGCTATTTTATTCCTAACAATATTTGTAATTTTACTATTTATTCGACTTTGTTGTGATTTGCTTAGCTCTTTAGAATCGGAGGGTAGCAACTGAGTTACTTCGCGTAATGTTTTAACCGGCTCGATTTTAGCTAACTGTAAAAATTCAGCCTTGCTATTAGCTAAATCACAAGCGGGCGTCAATAAAATATAAAACTCTTTAGATTTAATCTCTTGGACTAAGGCGCCTCCTTGCAATACTTTATCATTAACAGGATAAATATATGTTTCCGCTGTGTTACTAATACTTCCAAAATCAAGATCAATATGTTCGTACATATGAGCTAAGGTAAATCGCAATAATTGCACCTGACTTATTTCAGGATTACAATTTTTTTGAAAATGCTCAATAGCTTGTGGGATATTAGTCCAAAAAACTTCATTCATCGCCTTTTCAAAAAGACCTCTCCCTCCAAGGATTTGGGTTAAACCTGTATTGTATATTTCAACTAAAAAGTTTAAAACATCGTCATATCCACGATCTCGCAAATATAAGCCAAGTAATGGATTTACTTCCTGGTCTAAGTTACTTGGCGTACCTGTAAAAACAACAATAGGTATTCTAAAATTTTCCTGTATATTTCTTATTACTTGATTACCACCTGTCACTTTTGACTCAAGTTTCAAATCGACTATGGCTCCATCAAATGAGCTATTTAACATTGAGTCCGCTTCTTCGACATTTCTAGCTATTTCGTACTGAATACTCTTATGATTTTGATGATTATACCTTTTTAAAGTTGATTTAAAATCATCTATACAACTAGCTTCATCTTCAACTAACAATATTTTCATTTTATTCTTCCATTGACTGTAATCTGAAGTAAACACCGGTATCAGACTCAAATGCTTTGAGATCTAATTTATTTCTATGTGCAGCTTCTCCTGCTATAGGTAAACCAATACCAATACCATTTACCTTAGTTGAAAATTGAGGCTCAAAAATAGATTCAGTTTCAATAAGCTCCTTTGATATTCCTGGCCCATTATCTTTATAGTCAAGAAATTCAAATAAACTGTCATTCCCTTTAACCGTTATATTTATTTCTTTTTTTTCTATACCTTTTTCAATTAACCAAAAAATACTATTATCTAATAAGTTTGTAATAATTACATATATGTCGTTAATCCAACCAACCAACTCAATATTTTCTTCGCAATTAATACTTATTAAAATATTATTCTCTTTGATTTGACTTGAAAAAACACTTATTGAGTGATGAATTGAGTCTTTTATTTTAAAACTCGTTTTTTTGCCTCGTTGTGTTGTTGCCAAGGGATCTAAGCGACTAAATAGTTCTGAAAGCACATTAGTATTTATGTTGAATTTATTAGATATATTCAAAATTTCATTTTTATTTTCTGTTGATGGTGATGAAACATATTCACCAACCCAATAATCCAAATTTTTAGACTGGTTATTAAAGAACCCAAGTGGCTTCCTAACTTCATGCATTACAACATCCACTATTTTACCTAAAGTCGCTTGTCCTTGATATATAGCAACTTTCTTTTTAATATCTTGGATTAACTTGGCACTATCAGCTTCTTTTTCATCTAGAATTTTAAATATCTCGTCTGTAGATTCTTCCGACATACCCTCTTTGATTAATGTCTTTTTAATTTGCTTCTTTACATCAATAAATGAAAAAAGCTTTTCAAAATCTTGCTCTATTTTTACAGCTCCCTTTGTCAATCCTGATTTTCTTCTATAAGCAAAACGTCTTACCTCTAACTCACTTAATACGTTTTTTACTATAGCAATAAGATTCTGGTAAGCTTTGTTATCCTTTATGCCATCTCTAGCACTAGTTTCTTTTAGATTTGAAAGCTCTTCGCTTTGTATTTTTACAAATCCAATAACTTGATTACTACCAATATGCAGAGAAGGGTTTTGGACTCGGTCACTATTTAACTTTAGCCAATCAAAGTCAGGGTTGCCTAATGGTCGTATCCTGAAACCATTTCGGTATACACCAATACCATTGGATTGATTTAATAAGCTTTTTGCTTGGCTTTTATTCAGATAGTTACCGCTTTCGTCTTTTAAACCTTTTTTAATTAGATTATCGATTGATTGGCTTTCACGATCATAAACTCTGATATCAATCTCGATATCACCGCACTTTGTTTTATTTCCAAAGTTGAATGTTATTTGATCATCCTCTACCGCTTGTTCTTTGTTATTAACAAATGTTACAAAACCCTTTCCTTGGTTATTTATTCTTCCCGATATTTTATAATCGTAATAATCCAATAAAGGAAATGGCTCAATTTTCTCATCACCTTTGAATAACCCTCCCTGTCTACTGTCTTGAATATCTAAATAGAGCTTAAAGTCATCAAATTTACTATTTTCATGTATTGGAGATATTAGTTTCTTTAATTCAAATTTTAAATTGTTGAATTCAGATTCATCCCAAAAGTCATAAAACTCTTTATCTCCGAATATATATATTTCAGTTCCAGGTTTATCACTAACTTTCGAGGTCTCAATTGGTAACTCCACCTCATCCATAAATTCAGCATTATCAAAGTCACTCCAGTTAATATTGACAAGAGTCTGATAACCAGTTTGATCAACAGTCTGCATTTTTAATGTATTACCTAAAATAGCTGCAGCATAGCGGCCTAAACCTTTTCGCCCCTGCATCACTCTTCCTTTAGGGCTTTTTTTTCTTTTTAATTTATCGTCAGTTGAAGGTATTAACCACTTTTTTAAAACTGTTTCTCGGCTCATACCATGGCCAAAATCTTTTATGATGATTTTTATATTTTTGTTAATATGGTCAAGCTCAAATTTCATTTTCACTGATTCTGAATCAGCATCATAAGCATTTTTAACTAACTCCATAACAGCTGAATAATTATCTTTAATCAACTCTCTACCCATAGCTAGAATATGTCTACCAGCTGGTCTTAATTTAAATAAATTATTATTTTCCAAATTTTTTCTCCAAAATATCTATATATTCTTTGCTATCAATTCAGCTTTCAACAAGCCGCCTTTTGTTAGCAATTTAGGTGCGAAACTTGGGTTACGCTTTGACTTATAAGCATCAAGTATTAACTTAAGCCCATGCGCTTCAAGTAGTGAAATATTCACTTCAGTATCCATTTCGGCAGACTCTATGAAATCATCTGAAAAGCTAGGGGCAATTATTAATACCTGTGCTACGCGTTTACCTTGATTTTCAGCGCGGGTTACATAGGCTTTTACTTGGCGAGACGTTGTTGAGTATTTTGCAAAGTCACCATTTTTACAGGTTTTTGCTTCACCAATAATTATGTCGTTATCACTGAGTGAAATTACAATATCTGCTTTATCTTTTGTGGTGTTTAAGTCTTTACGGAGATCTTCGTCGATATTGAGCTCTAATAGTTCAAAAATGGCTTTTGTAACTTCTTCGAACTTAACGCCAATATCAGCCTCAGTTACATCTGCTCCAGCCTCTCTTAATGCGTTAATATCACGACGCGCTAGAGCGTCGTAATTTTCAATCAGTTTATCTGTCGCGTTTGCGAAACTTTCTAAAATAGCAAAACGTGCATTTCCACGCTTAGAAAGCCCCATGCTATCGCGAACTTCTCTTACTTCATCATTTGATAGTAAATATAAAATATCATGTGGCGTAATGCTTAACGCACGCAATTTTTCGGTATCAATAACTTCGTTCGCTTCAAGTTCAAACGCTTCTTTTAGCACTGCTTGCATAGTTGGAAAGTGTTCTTCTAGTGTTTTTAAAAGCTGTTTAAAGCCGCTTGCGCTTAGCGAATCAAACTCTTTTTCTGTGGCGCCTGATAATGATGAAAGTATTAGACCAATGCGCTCATCTAAAGTAGTCCCTAGTTTTTCTGTATCAATTTCTAAATCTTGTATCAGCTGCTTTAATCTGTCTTTACGTTGATTTTGGTTATCTTCAACGTTATGAATATCGTCTGATAATAATTTAGCTGCGCTAATTCCTGAATGTATAATTGTCTGAATTTTATCAGTTCTGCTTACGCCTCTAATTTTACGACCATGGGCTTTTAGCGCGTTGGAAAGTTCGGCATCGGTTAGCGTTCTAAGTATTCTTAGCACGTATTTATCAGCTAAATCTTTTCCTTGGATCTCATTCAATAGCGTAACTATTTCATCAGGAATGAATACTTCTTGTCGCTTTTTGCTGATAAATAATAACCCCATATCTCTGAGGCTATTTAAGGCATCTAGCACTCCATTTTTAGGAATAACATCAACTAAATGCTCTACAGCAGCGCATTCATCAGTAGTTAAATTAAGTTCATTAGCCAGAACGTTGAGAACACTGCGCTCATCATCTGTAACTTTAGCTTCTCGATTATTTTTTTCATCATTAAAGTATGCTTCTTTCATACAAGCATGGTAAATTTGTAAGGCTCGGTTTCGCTCTAAAACACTTTCGGCTGCGCCTTGCTGGATACACTCTTTGAGCTCTTTTGATAGCTTAGATAACTCAACCCATTCTTTTTCATAAAGTGACTCTATCCAACTAATTCTTGCTACACCATTCCCGTCTCGACTTAAAATATTCACCAATAAGTTAAGCTGAGCGCTACTCATTAATATTTGTTCTTGGACAGAGATTTTGAAGAAGTCACGAACAGTATTGAACAGTTGAGTAATTTCACTACCTGAGGCATTTTTAATTTGACCGTCGATATTATCGATTGTTTTAGCCAGTTTTTTATTGTTTTTAGCGGCATCAGAACAAAGACGATCGAGGCATGAAATGAATTTTGATTTTTCTACTTGGTTAACAACTGATAAAACTTGGTTGAGTTTCATTTTATAGAGTCCTTTCTAATTATGTTTCAAATAAGGTAACAGTAAATTACTACTAGGGCAACAATCGTTCAGCTAGTGTTAATCTTAATACCCAGCAAGAATAGAAAACCTTCTATTCATAAACACCAATCTACCAACACACTCCAATTCCCCGTGATCATACCTGAAACGATCGTAACGATGAGTGATTAACAGAATGGAGCTGTACAAAGCGTAGATAGGCCATGGATGGCCTATCTACGCTGGTTACGTTCACATCATTAAAGTAAGTTGAAGACACAGTGTGATCCTCCGGTGCACCGTGGGATTCCAAAAGATTTAGCGCCAGCTCATACAAATTGCGATACAAGAGCACACGCTGACCATTTTAGAGTTCAAGTCGCAGATAAATATGCTACGACAGTAACAAGTCATATCTCAAAAGATGGGCATTACTTTGTTCATTATGAACCACAGCAGTGCAGAAGTTTAAGTGTCCGTGAAGCAGCACGCTTACAAACATTCCCTGATAACTACATTTTTGAAAGGACGAGAACTAACCAGTATGTACAAGTAGGGAATGCTGTACCGCCCTATTTAGCATTCCAAATAGGGCAATTAATAAGTAATTTTTTACTTTACATAAAACTATAGCTGTTAATCAAAATGAAAACCTTCTTCGTAGGCTTTCCTTTCAGCATCTAATAAAGATAAACATTGTTTCTCGCTAGGTATTTTCACCGGAATGGCAGCCGCAATATCTAGTATGCTTTTTTCTTTATGACTTAGGACAAATGAAGCTTTATTCCAAGCTTGCATTTTCTTCCAGTATTTATCAGTCTTATCGAAAACATATCTCTGAGCCTCAATACCATTATCAATACTTTGCACGTTAGCAGCTTCTTTTTCACGCTCTTTAGCTGTGCTTGGGTCAATCAGTAAGTTTTCTACATCAGTACTAAGTTGAATATGAGTCTGTATTAAGTTTTCCCAACAGTCTTCTTTTTTACACCACTCACCAATATTGGTTACGTGCAGAGGTGTATCTTTTATCACTTCATTGACTTTTTCTGCAATATCCAAAAGGCTACTGAGTATTTCGTTAGGTAGCGACTGACTTTTCCAAATTGATATAAAGTCTAGTAACTTCCCTTTACAATCAAGCATGTGTTGAAACTTTGATATTGTATAAGTAACAAGGTTTGCTTTATACCCACCGTACCAAGACTGCTTCATAATTTTTTTATCTAGTTCTTTGAACATAATCGCTTTTGCAATAGATTCTTTAAAGAATAATTCATTAAATTGTTTTTCGTCATTGTTCCATCGTTCAGTCATAACATCAGCAAACCTACCAAAGTTTTTTTGAGCACCTAAACTGACCACATGTGGCAACTTTTCCCAAGAATTACAATATTTCGCGAGATCTGTTTTAGTTATCATTTGGGATTTTGGATTTATTTTTTCAAATTTTTTCTGTTCCGCTGGGGTTAACTTAGTTTTGGCAGTCATATACTGACCTCGGGCCCTTTCATAGAACCAGTGAGTTTCTTGAAGTCCACCTTCGGACGATGGTGCCCAGATTCGCCTCGATAACTCTTCAAATCTCCAATGGAAAGGACTATTAGAGAAAAAGTCAGCAGCGTTTACCTTATTTTGCGTATTCGCATACTCTGATATTTTAGGGACAATAGTTTCGACAAATTCAGGCGGAACAATAGTCAACTTAACTTGAATAAATACTTGGGACAAATCCGCTTTTTCTTTTTTTAGCGTATTGTATATCGATGCAGTCGTTTGACCTCCATTAACAATTTGCAAGTTTTTCAATTTTGATATCATGGTGTTGCCATGCTCTTCTAGCGTCGTTATTTCTTCTGCTGTAGCTGTCAAACCATTATTAAATGCAAAAAACATATTAGGCTGATTAATGATTGTATTTCTCATCCCTTTATTTACTTTGCCTTTAAATTGAAGAAATGTTCTAACATTTTGCTCTAAAAGTCGTTCGGTATATTTGTCATAAAGTTGAGATAGAAGTTCTCCTGGTAACACCAATAAATATGACTGATACTCATCTGTTTTTGAAAATGCTTTTAAGCACGGTAGGTAGTCTCCAAACTCCGCTTTAAAATCAATTTCAATTGCTTCTTTACCGCTACTTGAAGAGTCAATTCTATAAATTCTCTCAATGTCCCAAATATCGAAAATAATTTTAATACCATTGCAGTTATCCATAGGTCCGATAGATTTAATTGATTTACTAATTTCACCATTTGTAATTATAAGAATTCTGACACTTGTAATTCCTGACGATTTGAGACATATATCTCGTACAAGGGGATAAGCTAGATCTGTCTCTTCCATCGTTTGGTAGAAATTGCTATCTAGGCTTTTTTCGAAAAAACGTACAGCTCTCTTGGATATTTGCATAGCTAACGAAGTTGTTAATGTTTCAAGACTATCTTTATAGTGAGACACGATGAGAGTAAGTACACCATTTTCCTCATTTTGATGCCATGCATCTAGCTTTAGGCCTAGTGAATCCTTTTTATAACTACAGAGATGGTAATTTTCTATTACAGCTTGATCTACTAAATAGTCGCAAACCTTTTCTACAAAAACAGGTTCATTAAACTTACTTCCTACTTCAGCTTCGCTATAAATTTCCTGCATAAAGTTTGTGTAAAATAATTCTAAACTCATATTGTTGAAATCCAAGGTTCATCTATTAAAAACGGTTCGCAATTTATTAACTCTAAGTCATACGTAACGTTACAAACCCCATTTGGAATATTGGATAAAGAAATCCTGGGAAAATCTCCTGAAACTTTATAAAACCTCTTAGAAGCAACTATATAGCTATATGAGAGATACTCTTCACTAAATATATACCCAATATTTAGCAAAGAATCTTGGAGCTTTTCAAGTTGCTGAGAATGTCCACCTTCTTCAAGGGCATTTTGGATATTTAGAATTAACGTTGGTAACGAGAGTGAGTCTGTTGCTTCAGGCTCAGTTCGACCTAAAGTAACTACAAATAGGTAAAGTTCATCAAGTTGTCCACATAGTTGATCAGCGGAAGAAATTTTTATTTTCGGTGCAGATGTACCTATTTGGCATTTTACCTCTAAAGCTGCATTCTGAATATTGAAGTCTTGAGGACTACCTTCCGGTCCAGTCCAAAAGTCTATTGCTTGGGCCATACCATATTTTTTTGCCAAATGGTGTTCTAAGTATACTAATTCACCTATAAGTCCTTTGATGACTCTCTCTGATAGAAGTTTTTCTTTATCTTTTTTTAAAAACTCTCTCCAGCGTTCAATTCTCCTAAATATTACGGGTACTACAGCTGATTGCTTTAATATCCTCGTAGCTGAAATAATATCGTTGCATAAAGAAAAAAATAACTCCCAGTCGCTAGGATTTTTGAGACTCAAAACTAATTGTTTAGTCTCAGCTATAGAGGCAACCTCTACTCCTAATAGAGAAGGATATTTAAATGGCAATTTAAATTCATCAGTTAATTTACAAACAAATAAATATTTCCCCAAACGGTCTTTAGCCCAGTAAATATCTAAAGGGTGCTTATGGTCAATTCTTCTTGCTGATAAATCTGCTTTAGGTGTTTTAATACTCTCCCAAGGATTAATCATTTTCTAATTCATCCTCTTCTTCGAGTAAACTAGAAAACTCTTGCTTCCACCATGTAGTATTAACGATGTATTCGACAAGGTTTTCCGGTTTTCCTTTACCTGCTTCCCCCGGAAAGCTAATGCTCCATGCTAGAGCTGTATGCTCTAACGCTGGCTCTTTGGTTTCACCTAGCTCACAATCTAACAGGTAAACGGTCAGTAATGGACGCTCTCTAAGTTGCCTTAATAACTTCCCAGATAGGGATTTTATATTATCTAGTGTTTCAATATGCGCATCTATTATGGCTTTATTCACTCCGGCTTTTTCCCATTTCGGATCACTAAATCGCCTTTTGCTAGATGTAATAGCACTTTTAGTTTGCTTATATAGGCTTACGGTTCGCATTAAAGGATGCATGACAATATTCTGTCTAGAGTGAGCCTTATGCTCATCATGAGGCTTAGAATTACTGATCAATTGAACATCCCAATTGCAATTAATCTTTCCGATGTAATCTAAAAGAGGCTTAGGTTCTGTCATTATAGAAGCTGGATGATTTGTATAGGCATCTATAAACCTCTTAACAGGCTCATCGTTAATATCTTGAAATAAATAATTGGTACTTGAGGTATTAATCAGGCTGTTAGTCTGCAACAAATCTTTTATTAAGTAATCTAAAGCTGTTTTGTTGTTGTCTTGTAAGCTATTAGCAGTACCTAAAACAGTAGTTTCAACATGTCGTCCATGTAGACTAATTTGTCTTAACACACTTGTACCTGTGCGCATCTTATTTCTTGCAGTTACAATAAGTGACTCAGGGTGGCTGCGTACACATAAACCAAACTCCTCAGGCGTGAGCTTGGCATTTTCCATTCTTTTAAATTCATCTCTTAGTTCTTCGGTTACATCAGAGATATGTTCATACCAAGAGATTGCCTCACAAGGCATATATAACCTACAAAGCTCAGCAAAACCGTCTCTATAGCCAAACCAGCGGCCCATTTGCATTAAAGTATCATACATCTGCGTATTGCGAATAAAATAGCTAACTGTCAAACCTTCTAAAGTTAAGCCCCTCGATAGGCTTAAACCACCAACAGCTATAATGCTCCTTCCTTTAGGGTAATTTTCTTTACTGTAATCTAAAGGCTCTGAACTTTTTGAGGCATTGACCTCGATTGTTTTAATTGGCGATACTGCTTTTTTTAAAGTTAATTGAACTGTTTTCCAATCAAATTCAACTCCTGAAAACTCTTTGTCAAAAGTTTCTTTCAAGTTTCTAATAGATTCATTTTTAATTGCTTGCAATTCATCTAATCCATAATGATTAATTATGTTTCTTCTAAGTTCATCAACATAGTCATGTACTAATAATTTGATATGACTTTGTACATCAGTAAATCTACTAACGTTTATCAACATAGAATTATGTTTACATTCTTGCTCTCTTAATATGCGAATAGCTCTAATTAAGGTAAATACCCTAATTGCTTCCTCTAGTGACGCAGGAATAGCTTCTGGTAAATAATCCTTTTTATGGGAGGTTGGAAGTAAATCTTCAAAATCTAGCAGTTCTCGAACTATGTCTAAATCAGAATCTGAGCTAAATATTCTCTTCGAGCCAACATAATTTGACGGAGCGTCTAAGCTAATAATAAAATCTCTTGGGAAAAGTTCATCACCTATCATTTCATCATTATTATTGGGATCGATAAAAATGTTTGCAAAGGGTGTAGCTGTATACCCTAAATACATATTTTGTCGAAATAGCTTAAGCAACTCGCGGATTTTGCTATTAATTGCTGTAGAATCAGTGTCTTCTTTGTTTGTATTAATTGAAGCGTGATCAGCTTCATCATCAATTAAAAGAAACGGAAACTGATCTAAATTAAGGTTATTGTTTTTTAGCCAGTTTATGAGGTTTTGTAGTATAGCTTTATTCTTTTTAATGACTAGGACAACAGGCTGATTAAAATTATCAAGGGTTGAGCCTATTTGTTTAGCAATACTATTTTTAAAGTCATGAACAGTAGTTGTAAATGAAATTGGAACTTTGTCATGTGAATATTTGCCGACACCAACAAGTCTATCTCTCAATGGAATATCATGTAATTGCTTAGAGCTATCTACTCCTCTAAAGCCTTCATCAATCCTTTCTTGTGTCTGACTTCTAAGCGCACTCAATATGCCAGCAAGTACAATAATAACTTTATAACCAGCATCTGCCGCTTTATTTAAAACACCAGTATAGTTCGCTGTCTTACCTGATTGCACATGACCAACAACTAATCCCTTTCTTGACCAATCACCTTCTTTTTTAGGGTTTTCTAAATGGTCCAATATTTTGTCTGTAACTACATCTAACTGTGTGACTACTTTCGGTGGAAAATTTGTATGCGATAAGTGTCTTTTATATCTATTCCAGAAGTACCAATCAATGTCACCACGGCTTTCTTCTAACCACGGAATATAGTCTTTTGCTTCAAAATATGACCCTAAAGTCATGCTTATATCAAATCGCTCTTCCAGCTTTGTAACTATTACATTAATATCGTTTTCATTAGTGACAGATAAACTATGCGCCATCATTTTTACTGTCTCAAAAATCATTTCTGAGTCAATCTGATCTAGTTCATTCTCTCCAACTTTAGCGACTAAAAATTTTTCACTTAAATCTTCTATTTGGTTTAGTTTAACGATGTCGGTCATAATTAGATTTCCATTCCGTCTATTATTTCAATGCTTAAATCAACATGTGAAGCCATTGGTTCTATCTGAATAATCTTTTCGATAACTTCTTCTTTGGATAATTCTTCATTTTTGTAAATAAGCAAAAATACTTGAATAATATTTTTCAATTCCTCTGCTGGCACGCTTGGTTTAACAACATTTTCAGGTGAATTTGCAAAGTCATTAAAATATAAGTCTGAAGGAAAAGAAGACTCTACAGACGTTAAAATATTGATAAACTCTTTTTGTAAGTCATCTCCCAGCTTATTTTTGAGAGATTCAATTAAAGGGTGGCTTTTGCTTATTTCATAACTCACCTTCCCAGAAGCTACACTCCTATTCCAAAATGGTTCTAAAATTTTTGACTTAAGTTGATGACCTTTTTGCTTAAATACCCGTTTTCCTGAATATTCAACCTCTGAGATGATTTGCTTTAATCCTTTTCTTACTACTTCAGGGGGGCTTGCATTCGATTTTTTAACATCAATTTTCCAAATATGATCTAGTGAATTCGGTATATCTACTCTTACTCGTATTAACTTAGTTAACTCTTCTTTAGGCATTAATCTAAACCAAGTACTTTTGATAATTAATCTTTTGTTTCTATATACATAAAAACCTTGGTTATGAAGGTACCCCCCTTCTCCAGAATATTTTTCATACTCCTGAGGAGAAACTTTCGTATAATGAGGAAGTACGAATGGTTGGACTATAATTTCTTTGGAGTCTACATAAATAGACTGTGATGGAAGCTCTAATGTAGCATTATGAGAAACATTAAACGGATCAATACCTTCAAGATTGCCACCATTTAAAAAAATTCGTACAGATTTTTTTCCTGTCCCAGCATTGAGAAAACGATGATATGTTAATTCAAGATGTTTTCTTGAATGATCGATTATTAAATTTAGTTTTTTTTCCCTGATAGCAAGAGAATCAAATGAATCTAATCTATCTAGCTGCCTCCATAATACAATTGTGCCGGAAGGTTTTTGATCAAGGGTTAAGAGTAGCTCCCTTAACTCCAAAACTTGATGTAAATCATTTGAGTCTAAAATTTTTACTTTCCAACCTGTATCAGGGTTTTCCGTTATTTGGTCGAGATCCCATTCCATAGCTGATACGATATTTTCTTTTTTGGATACTACTGTAAGTTTTCTGCACTGGGAAAAAGAAGCTGTTTTGAGGCCCAGTCCAAATCTACCTAAATCATTATCTTTTCTCGACTCTAGTGGGCTTAGGCTGCCAAGTTTCATTGCGAGTAGCAACTCTTGGTAATTCATTCCGTGTCCATTATCAGAAATTGCCAACCAAGGTTCTGCATCATTCCAAGAAAAGTCTATGTGGATGGCTGTTGCTTGTGCAGTGATACTATTATCAATTACATCAGCTAAAGCTGTTTCCATTGAGTAACCTATATCACGCAATGACTCCATCAATGAAGATGGTGATGGGTAAAGGTTCTCATAATGCATTTTAAATCCTTTTATAATTAAGTAGAGCAAATCTGTTTGAGCTTTGCTATTAAATACTTATGTTTGTAAAACTATAAACACCAATCTACCAACACACTCCAATTCCCCGTGATCACACCTGAAACTTACTTAATGATGAGTAATTTACAGCATGGATGCTGTACAAAGCGTAGCTTGGCCATGGATGGCCTATCTACGCTGGTTACGTTCACATCATTAACGTAAGTTGAAGATAAAGTGTGATCCTCGGGTGCGCCGTGGGATTCCAAAGGGCAGTCGGTGGCAGCCGCCCTTTGGTTGCCATCGCCAACGCGATAAAACCTCGAATAGAGGTTTTTAAAATCCTTTAAATCTTCACGATAAAACACCAATTTATGAGCGCGATATAAAATCGCACCTACACATTAATTACACCGAAGTTTAAAAGCTTCGCTTTTCGCGCGAGCAAGCTCTGCGCCTACAAGTTAAAGCGCGAGATAAACTAACGCCTACAGCACAAACTACAAATTATCGATTACACGTCATACCTTGGCTTTTCTTCCGCTACTAAATCCAGCCCTGTACTTGGTTGCTGATATTTAAAACTAGCCGCTTCTTCAAAATAACCTTTTTTTACCCATAACTTTGCGCTGTTAGTCTGCGCAACCTGATATGCCCAATTACTGACTGCAAGTGACTTATCGACGTCGCAATGAAAATAGGCGCTTAATTCCTTGCTAATAGTTTGGCTATTAATAACTAAGTTTTGATTATGCCAACGCTCACGGTGTTGCTGTGCCGCTAAAAAGTCGCGTTTGTTGTTATTGCATGCACTGTGCGCAGCTACAAAGTTGTGGCCTAGGTCGTTTGCGTAGCGGGAAAACGGTATAAAGTGATCAACCTCAACATCGTTTTTCATTGGCTTTTGGCAATAAAAGCAGGTATTTGATTGCAGCTCTACTAAAACAGGTTTTGCTTTAGTGAGTGCGTTACGGTCTACGCCAAACAAAAATTCTTGCAGCTGGCTTTGCGGGCCAATAAGTGCTTGGTTGTGTTTTATACTTTGAATTTTTTGCAGCCAAGCATTTTTAGCTAAATATACAACTAGGTCGTAAAAGCGCCTAAAGCAGCTAGCAATACCTGCATTTAAAGTAATAAATTGAGTGCTGTTTGTATGCGGGTATAAAAAGCATTCTTCTTGCTTAGCGAGAATTTGTAAGCGCCAAAGCGGCCCTGTTTTTAGTGTTGCCATAGCAGCGCTAAATGTGGGTTTGTAAAATGGGCTTTGCTTCAACTGGCGAAAGTTACGTATGTTGTTTTGTTGGCATTCAAACAATACGCTAATGACTTTTGATTGTGCGCCTGTATTTTGCTTAAGTAAGGCACTTTCGCCTGTATGCTCTGACGAAAACGGCATAGCATGATGCCAATACAAAGTAATTAGCTTATCAGCGAGTGCTGGCAGCTCTATGACTAATTCGCTTTGCTCTGATAATAGTGGCTGCTCTACACATACATCAGCAATAGCGTGTAAAAGCGCAAACTTATAAGTAGCGCTAAAATCACCTTCAACTAATAAGCGCTGAATATATGCAATAAAGTCGAGCTGTTGCTGCATTGCTCCAATCATAAAACGTGCACTACTTTAATAAGCGCATTTAGCCACACTTCGCTTTCGCGCTCTGGCCGCCTGTCAACGCTTTGCCATTGTTTAATGGCTTTTAGCTGCGTATGGCTAAGTAAATGCGTTAAAGCATTTTCGTTTAAATCTGTAAATTCACGACCATTATGCACACGCTCTGTATCGCCATATTTAAACGATACATACAAAACGCCATTCGGTTTAAGCGCAAGTTGTAGATTTAAAAACACCTGCGGTAACTCAGCCTTCGGAACGTGCAATAAACTAGCGCAGCACCAAATACCATCGTACTGATTTACACAATTTAGCTCTTGGAATGTTTTAACCGCTACAGGTTGTTGTAAGTAACTGCTTGCCAACTCTGCCAGCTCTGGGCTTGCATCAAACGCACTTACAGTAAAACCCTGTGCTTTAAAAAATGCGGCATCACGAGCGCTGCCACAACCGGCGTCCAAAATACTCCCATGCTGTGCAACGTGCGGTAAAAACTCAGCATAAAGCGCCGCCATATCAACGTTAAGTGTTGAATCGCTAAAAGCTTTGGCATTTTGGTTATAATAAGTAAGTGTGGTGTTTGACACGAGACTCACCGCTCCTTGGCTAATCGTTTAACAGCTAAGACACTGTTAATACTGCATTCATTATTTGTTTAATCTACAGGAACAAGCGCATTAAATATAGGCTTAATAAGTAGAAATTTTTAAATTAATACGCCGTTGTTATTAAGCACTGATGCTGAGTGACACACGCTGTATAAAATATAAAATACAACCACCCTTCTATAAACACCTACATACTAGGCATTCTCATAATTACGGATGGTTTTTACATCTTTAAACAATCCCGCGCCGCTAAAATACAAAAGCTGGTTTATACTGTTGTAATAATAAGCAAAAATAATAACTATGAGGCGCAATGAATAAATTAATTACCGTATTTTTATGTTTGCTGTTTACGGCTCCGTTTAATGTATTTGCTTGTGAGAGAACCTTTAGCGTGGCATCGCACGATGCTTTTTGGCCGCCTTATGTAATGGGTATTAATGGTAAGCTGCAAGGCTCGGAGGTTGATGCGCTCAACATTATATTTGCTGACTCCCCTTTTTGTTTTGAAGTTAAGTTACTGCCAAATTCTAAGCGGGCTTTTATTGAACTTAAATACGGCCGTATTGATTTAGGATGGGCTGCAAGTTATACCGATAAACGCGCTAAATATGTGCACTTTAGTGATACCTACCGAACTGAAGTTATGCGTTTGTACGAAAATACAAACAATCAGCATAACGTTAAAAACCTCGAAGATATTTTTAAACAAGGCCTTACCGTGGGCGCTAACTTTGGGAGCTACTACGGCGAAGAGTTTGAGCAATATAAAACTAAATATAAAAAACAAATTGAATACACTAGTGCAACTAGTAAGCGCTTTGAAATGCTTAATAAACAACGTATTGATTTTGCTATTGAAGACGAATTAGTAGGTGCTCACTTTGGTGAAAAAAGCACTAACATAAAATTAGTAACCAGTATTGAGTATGTAAACAAGGACGACATTTACTTAATGTTTAGCAAAAATACGGTGTCGGTTACTGAGCTTGCGGTAATTAATGAATATATAAACAAAAATAAAACAGCACTTAAAGTGTTGTTTGAACACTAATTTAAGGAGTGTAATGAAAACTTTATTTTTAGCGTTTACTACACTGTTATTTACTCAATTTAATGCCTTAGCATGTACAAAAACATTGGTGATGGGCACTAACGAAACCAATTGGCCGCCTTATCTTGTTAAACAAGGTGATACATTTTTAGGCGCAGAAGTGGATGCTGCAGACGCTATTTTTAAAGATTCAAAATTTTGTATTAAATGGACTTATTTTCCGAGTTTTTCACGTGTTCAAGCTGAGCTTAAAAATGGCCGAGTAGATATAACCTACGCGGCAAGTTATACAGAACAACGCGCTCAATATGCGCATTTTAGTCTGCCTTACCGCGACGAGGTTATGCGGCTTTATAAACATAAAGATTCGCCTGATGTAACAAGCTTAGCTGAGCTTTTTAGTAAAAAGTTTACAGCGGGTATTAACCGAGGGAGCTTTTTTGGTAACGAGCTTGAACAGTTAAAAACTAAGTATCCAACACAGGTGGTGCTTACTGCTCAAGCAAATAATCGATTTAGCATGTTAGATAAAAAACGAATTGACTATGTTATTGAAGACTCTGCTGTTGCGCAGTACTTTGTAAAAAAACACCCCTCAATTACGCAGGTAAAGTCTATTACACCGATTAACGTTAACAACGTACATTTTATGCTAAGTAAAGAGTCGCTAACTCTTGATGACGTAGCGACGGTTAATCAACTAATTATCAAAAATGCGACCGCTATAAAATTAATTTATCAGCCTGTGCATTAAAGCTTGGGGAGTAACTTGGCTATTTGGCTGCAACACTTATTTAATGTTATTGGCGGTAGTGGTTATTTATATTCCTGTTATAGGTAAACCTAACACCACTTATGCTAAAAATAGTGACTTAAAATTGAGAATTGCCGTTATTTTCGCTTGGTTATAAATTAGCTACCTTTTATCTTTCATTCGTTGTGGCTGATCTGTATAATTCGCCAGCTAATTTACCCTATTGTCTGGTTCTTGTTTGTGGCGTTTTGCTGCAGCGTACTCCTGTCAGTACTAATCTAGGATTACCCTTTTTGATCTCCACCGCAAATATTACGATGCAGTTTGGCGCAGAGCCGTTGTTTGAAAACATTTCAGCTAAATTTGGTAACGGTAACCGTTACGGTTTAATTGGCGCTAACGGCTGCGGCAAGTCGACTTTCATGAAAATTTTAAGCGGTGCGCTTGTTCCAAGTGCGGGTAATGTATCTATTACTCCAGGGTTAAAAGTAGGTAACCTAAGCCAAGACCAGTTTGCTTTTGAGCAATACAGCGTTGTAGACGCGGTAATTATGGGCGACGTGGAGCTTTGGAAAGTAAAGCAAGAGCGCGAACGTATTTACTCGTTACCAGAAATGAGCGAAGACGACGGCATGAAAGTAGCCGATCTTGAAAGCGTATTTGCTGAAATGGACGGTTACACGGCAGAAAGCCGCGCTGAAGAGATTTTGCTTGAAGCGGGTATCGATAAAGAATTTCATTACGGGTTAATGGCAAACGTTGCTCCAGGTTGGAAACTACGCGTGCTTTTAGCACAAGCGTTATTTGCAAATCCTGACATTTTACTACTTGATGAGCCTACCAATAACTTGGACATTCATACAATTACGTGGCTTGCTAACGAGCTTAACAAACGTAAATGTACGATGATTATTATTTCGCATGACCGTCACTTTTTAAACTCGGTATGTACGCATATGGCCGATATTGATTACGGCGAATTACGTATTTACCCTGGTAACTACGAGAAGTTTTTAGAAGCTGCGGGCTTACAACGCGAGCAACTTTTAGCTGAAAACGCTAAAAAGAGCGCTGAAATTGACGAGCTACAAGACTTTGTTAACCGTTTTGGTGCTAACGCTTCTAAAGCTAAACAAGCAAGTTCGCGCGCTAAAAAAATGGATAAAATTAAGCTTGATGAAGTTAAATCTTCAAGCCGTATGAGCCCATCACTTTCGTTTGACGAAGGTAAAAAAATGTATCGTCAAGCGCTTGAAGTTAATAAGCTTGGCCATGGTTTTGATGGCGAAACGTTATTTACTGGTGGCGACTTACTACTAGAAGCTGGCGCTAAGCTTGCTGTAATTGGCGAAAATGGTGTGGGTAAAACAACATTTTTACGCTGTTTAGTAGACGAGCTTAAAAGTAATGAAGGCGAAATTAAATGGTCTGAAAATGCGACCTTTGGTTACTGCCCGCAAGACAGCACAAAAGATTTTGATAACGATTTAACGTTGTTTGATTGGATGTCGCAATGGCGTACAGCTAAGCATAACGATTTAATGGTTCGTGGCATGTTAGGCCGTTTGTTGTTTACAGCAGACGATTCAAACAAAAAAGCGCGTAACTGTTCTGGTGGTGAAAAAAACCGCCTGTTATTCGGTAAGTTAATGATGCAAGACGTTAATGTTCTTGTTATGGACGAACCAACTAACCACATGGATATGGAAGCTATTGAAGCGCTTAACAATGCGCTTAAAGACTTTGAAGGTACGCTTATTTTTGTAAGCCATGACCGTGAGTTTGTATCGTCATTAGCTACGCGTATCATTGATATTAAAGATAAAAAAGTAATCGATTTCCAAGGTACGTTTGACGAATACCTAGCAAGTTGTGAAGAGAAAAAAGCGTAAACTTTTTTCTAATTGCTTATAAAAACGGTGCTAAATTTAGCGCCGTTTTTTTATGTGTAAAATTTGAGTTTAACTATAAAATTAATTAATAATGGCTTAAATAAATAATTCACTAAGAGGTTAAGAGACGCTACGCTTTTAGAGAAGCACTTAGGGAATAAAATAATAAATACAATGAGAAGCTTCGCTTCTTACGTGAGCAAGCTCAACGTCTACAAGGCATACTCTTAAACTTGGGTTAAAACACCTGTAGACGCGCTGCTTGCTGGCGTTTAAAAGCAACGCTTTTACAATAGGTGATTGAGCAATTAGAAGCTACGCTTCTCGCGTGAGCAAGCTCAACGCCTACCACAAAACTTGACACTGTGGTTTGATTTAACTTGTAGACGTGCAGCTTGCTGGCGTTTAAAAGCAACGCTTTTACAAAAATTATTAAACCACACATAAATTGACTCCTATATATACAAAGTAATTAGAAGCTACGCTTCTCGCGTGAGCAAGCTCTGCGCCTACCACAAAACTTGACACTGTGGTTTGATTTAACTTGTAGACGTGCAGCTTGCTGGCGTTTAAAAGCAACGCTTTTACAAAATTCAAACCACACATACAATTACTCCTATATATACAAAGTAATTAGAAGCTGCGCTTCTCGCGTGAGCAAGCTCTACGCCTTGTATCTCTCATTGATAAATGATTAGCTATCATTTATCACATCGAAGTCAGTGAGCTTGCCTTTACGCCTAGTATTTAATACTGCGCCGTAGATAAAGCCCTGACTTTCTATTCTCACAAACTGAATGGTATCCAAGCACGATTTTATTTAAGTAGATGCTGTATGTACAAGGGGAGTAAGTAGAGATGATGTTTATCGGCATTGATATTAGTAAAGAGAAAATTGATTTATCGTGGTTGAGAGACCAGCTTACAAACAAGATTAAAACAAAAGTCTTTAAAAACAAGCATCAAGACTTTTTAGCAATAGAAAAATGGCTTTTAAATACAACAAAAAGCGCTGCTAATGAGCTCGTTATCACTCTCGAACCAACGGGTGTTTATCATGAAGCACTGATGTATTTTTTACACGAGCAAGGCTTTAAAATTATTTTAGCGAATCCAGGTAAAGCTAAAAAGTATGCAGACGCTTTAAACATAATTCACAAAACAGACAAATCTGATGCAACGATGCTTGCTCATTATGGCTGTGCCAAGCACGCAGTCGTTAATTATTGGCAACCTGAAGCGTTAGCAATTAGAGAGCTTAAAGCCCTTATTCGTCGTTTAGATGCGCTTGAGAGTAACCGACAACGAGAAGCTAACCGATTAGAAGCAAGTGAATTCAGTAGCGTTTCAGCACGTGTTTGCCAATCGATAAAAGTGACTATCGCGTTTTTAGACGATGAAATTAAACAGCTTAAATCTGACATTGATAACCACATAGATAATGAACCTGATTTAAAAAGAAACAGAAAACTACTTGAGTCTATCCCTGGCATTGGACCCGTATTATCGAGAGAGCTGACGTATTTGTTTGCGGCTAAAAAATTTAATAAAGCCAAAGAAGCGGCAGCTTATTGCGGATTAATTCCACGGCATAATGAATCGGGTAAATTAAAAGGGCGAACGTCAATCAGTAAACTTGGGCCAGCCAGAATTCGATGCAAACTTTATATGGCGGCGATTGTTGCTGGGCAATGGAATAAAACAATAAAGAGACACAAGTTAACGTTAATAAATAATGGTAAAACACCGATGCAAGCTGTGTGTGCAAATATGCGAAAGCTAATTCATATATGTTTTGGTGTAATAAAAAACCAAGAAGCGTTTAAGCTTCAAGAAAGTTAAATACGACCTTGAAGCTTAAAATGAGAGATGGTATCTACCACAAAACTTGACACTGTGGTTTGATTTAACTTGTAGACGCGCTGCTTGCTGGCGTTTAAAAGCAACGCTTTTACAATAGGTGATTGAGCAATTAGAAGCTGCGCTTCTCGCGTGAGCAAGCTCTACGCCTACCACAAAACTTGACACTGTGGTTTGATTTAACTTGTAGACGTGCAGCTTGCTGGCGTTTAAAAGCAACGCTTTTACTATAGGTGGTTGAGTAATTAGAAGCTGCGCTTCTCGCGTGAGCAAGCTCTACGCCTACCACAAAACTTAACGCCGTGGTTTGATTTAACTTGTCGTATAACACATTTTATCTATATTTATAAAAACCAAAAAATTAAAATCTTTATGTATTCCTCTAAAAAGCTATTAACAGGACGTCACTCTTCAAAAAATAAATTTTACTCTGTAACAATATGCACAAAACAAAGAACTCCGTTATTTAAGAGCTTTGAAAATGCATGTATTGCCACAAGAGGTTTGGTTTATATGCAAAATAAGGTGAATACAATCTGCTATACCCTAATGCCAGATCATCTCCATTGGTTGTTTCAATTGAAAGATTTACCTCTTACTGACGTTGTAAGGCAATATAAAAGTATTACCACGGTGAACATTAATAAGTTTAATTGTTCTAATGGGCAAATTTGGCAGCAAAACTATTTTGAGCACCAGCTTAGAGCAGAAGATGATTTAATTAACCAAGCACGTTATATAATCGCTAACCCTTTACGCGCTGAGCTTGTGAATAAAGCTGAGGAGTATCCATTTTGGGATTGTGTTTATCTTTTTGATCATGAGTCTATGTAATTAGAAGCTTCACTTCCGACGTGAGCAAGCTCAACGTATACAGCATCGCAGAGCTAATTATTCACATTATTTTATTGGTAAATACTGCATACATCACTGCTTTAAATCTAGTCATATTCTCCTGTAAGTCTTTGTCACTTAATGCTAATGTTTATGGGGTGAGTTATTTAAAACTTTAATGGCTAAACCAAGAGGTAACTATGTCTAATTGGGTTGAAGCAACAGTAAAAAGCGTAACATGGTGGAGCGAAACGCTCTTTAGCTTAACCGTTAATGCAAATGTAGAACCGTTTAAAGCAGGGCAATTTACAAAGCTTTCTATAATGGATGGCGACAAACGCATTGCTCGGGCTTACTCATATGTGAATGCCCCTGAAAACCCCGACCTCGAGTTTTACCTTATTAACGTTATTGATGGTTTATTATCGCCCTGTTTAGCTAAATTACAGCCAGGCGAAACCGTACTTATAGAGCAACGCGCAACTGGCTTTTTTACCCTTGATGAAATACCACAAAGCGATCAGCTTTGGATGTTAGGTACTGGGACTGCCATAGGGCCTTTTTTATCAATATTACAACAGCCCGATGTGTGGAAAAAATACAAAAGCATAAACTTAGTGCATGGCGTACGTTTTAATAACGATTTGAGCTATCAGGCACTTATTAACGAGCTATTACGAGTGTACCCAGCACAACTTAACTATATTCCTGTTGTAAGTAGAGAAGAGCCATTGCAAGGCTTAAGTGGGCGAATTACTAGCGCTATTGAGAGCAACCGCTTGTTTGAACATGTAAAATTAAACCCAGAACCTAGTAACGCGCAATTTATGATTTGCGGAAACCCACAAATGGTAAAAGACACAACCGCGCTACTTATCGATAAAAACTTTACGCGTAACCGCCGCAAAGCACCCGGTAACATTACAGTAGAGCAGTACTGGTAAGCTACAGTGGTGGTATTAACTACCCGATAACGTTAAAATTTGCTATGTTGCACCCTTATACCAATTTCATCAAAAATATGATCATTCTATCGCATTAAATAACTCACTAACTGCGTTAAAAATTATTCATATAGAACAACTATATGTCATAATTTTCGCCTTGTTATAGTGCTATTTTCTTAACGCTATAATAGGTTACTTATTTAATGCAATTGGTATTACACGTATTTAGTGTTCATTTTAGGAAAGTTATGAAACCGTTATCTATTATTTTTGCCTCGTTAATTACTACCGTTGCGCTTATTACTTACGCCGCAGAACAAAGCGAGCCAGAGCAAAAAGAGCAGCAAGTTGAAGCTCAAGCAAACGTTGAAAAACCGAAAGTTGAAGATGAGCAATCAACAACTCAGGCTAAAGCTGACGAGAAAGTAAATACGCTTGAATACAAAGCACCTGAGCTTAAAAAGCCAACAATTGATGCGACTAAACCAGACGATTCAAAAGTATTGGGTAACGAGCAGATTAAACCCACTGAAAAGCCTAAAAATAAAATAGAAAAAGCAGTGGCTGTAGCCGAAGCTGAAAAAGCAGTTACGCAAGCAAAAGAAGCGCTAACAGTTAAGCAGCAAACCAAAGCTAAGCAATCGCGCGAATCACTTGCGGTAGTAGAGCAGTTAGTTAAAGCCTATAACGCACGCAACATTGAAGAGTTTCTTCGTGTATATGCCGAAGATGTTGAGTTTTATATTTTCCCTAATGAGCTATTATTTAAAGGTAAAGAAAAACTAATAGAACGTTATGGACTAATGTTTAAAAAGTTAAAGTGTATTCACTCATCACCCATTAAGCGCATAGTGCACGGTGATATAGTGATTGATCACGAACTATCAGAAACCTGTTCAACTGACGAAAACGTGATTGATAAACGCTCAGAACTTATTTCGAGCTACCAAATTAAAGATGGGAAAATAGTACGCGTACTGTTTTTTAGATAAAGGCTATTAATGCAAATAAATGACGACAAAAAAATCCGCTTAATGTATCGCATTGAGCCCGGTTGCCTCGGCCCTAAGGGGGCTGAGCATGTTGAAGATTTTTGTCGTTTTGCAAATAAGCATATTAAGTCACCATTTTATGGCCAATTTGTATTTTTACCTCGTTACGATAAAACCATAGACGAGCGACAATACAGCGTTAACAGCCGTAATTTATCACTTGCTCAGGCTCGGGCTTATTTAAAACACTTTGATATTAATATTGAAGAATTTGAAGAACAGCTCGACGAGCTTCTCACCAAAGCGATTGATTTATATTTTAAACGATAGCATTGAATTGCTGTTGCTTAGGTATTGTCTCCCCTCAAAAGTACACTTTAATTATTATTAAAAGTATAAGTAATGTCTTTCACAAAGATAAGGTAATCAGTAATAACTGAGAAAAACCATATCGGCCAATATGTATCACTTACTCTAAAAGCGCAGCGCCTCTTAACCTCTTTGTGGATAATTAGCCCTTTAAAAGCTTTTATTTGCACAATGAGAAGTAAAAGAGGAGTAAATGAGAAAAGCCGAAAACAAAAAACAGTATTTTTATGTTTTATCACTACTCTAAAAGCGCAGCGCCTCTTAACCTCTTTGTGAATTAATTAACTAAATATTTTAAAAGCCCTAAAAACAAAAAGCGGTGTTAATTTTAACACCGCTTAATGCGAAATATATATTTAGCTTTAGTAAGCTTGGGTTACAACATAGGTTTTATAACATCAAACACAGCTTCTATATGGTCGTCTCTGTCGTTTAGTGCCGCTATGTAACGGTATTTTTCGCCGCCTGCGTTTTCGAATATTTCACGGTTTTCGCCTTCTAGCTCTTCAAGTGTTTCTAGGCAGTCGGCGCTAAAAGCAGGACTGATAATAGCTACATCGGTAATACCTTCATCAGGTAATGCTGCAAGAGTTGCGTCGGTGTAGGGCTTTAACCACTCAGCTTTACCAAATCGACTTTGAAAAGTGCTAATTACTTTGTCTTTATCAAGGCCTAGTTTTTCGACAACTAAGCGTGTGGTTTGTAAACATAAGCAGTGGTACGGGTCGCCGCGCTCTAAAAACAATTTAGGCATACCGTGATACGAAAAAACAATTTTTTGTGGCATACCATTCGCTTCTAAATCCTCACTAATACTATTAGCAAGGGATTCAATGTAACGGGTGTTTTTATGATAACCATTAACAAAATGCAGCTCTGGCACCCAGCGCCATTTACGCAGTACGCTCGATACGGCATCAAAGGTTGAGCCTGTAGTTGGGCTAGAATATTGCGGATACATTGGCAGTATAATAATACGCGTTAAGCCTTTATCTCGTAGTTCTTCAAGGCCTGCCTCTATTGAAGGATTGCCATAACGCATAGCCATTACCACTTCAGTATTTGTATACCCTTGCTCTTTTAATAAGGCATTTAGCTTTACGCTTTGTTGGCGAGTGATGTGAGTAAGCGGTGAACCATTTTCGGTCCATATACTTTCGTATAATTTAGCCGAACGCTTAGGGCGCACACGCAAAATAATGCCATGTAATATTATCATCCATACTAGGCGTGGTATTTCTACAATGCGTGGATCTGATAAAAACTCACGTAAATATGTACGAAGCGCAGCCGCTGTTGGTGCATCGGGGCTACCTAAGTTAGTAAGCAGTATTCCCGTTTTTTGGTTAAAACGCCCATCATGGGGATTGTCAGTAACCGCAGAAAATCGCGACACAGAGAGCTCCTTCAAGCAAATTCAATTATGTATTTTATGCACATTGTAACGAAAAAAACTGCCGTTTAGATCAATCATTTAGCAGTTTTAACCATTATTCTAAACGGGGTTGGCTTTTTAGATTCTAACTGTTGGAGTTTTTCTATCGATTTGCGGCTAAATACGTGGCCTTTTGGCAGCAACATTATACCTGCATGGCTGTGCAGAGCATGGCCAAGTGTCATTTGATCTTTTAGTTCATGGGCATTACAAATTAGCACTGATCCTGCTGAACTTTTTTGTTCGTGTAGTTTTGCATGGCTTGCTTCAAGCGCACGTACAATTTTGGGGTGATAAAACGAACCACTGTAAAGCTTTACACTTTCAAGTGCGTCATCGTGGCGCTGCTTTTCATCGCTTGCATTGCTCTGCTCAAATGCATCCCAGTAATCGCGCGCTAACCCCAATACCATAGCTCCTATTGGTATGTCGTTTCCGGCAAGACCTTTGGGCATTCCATTACCGTTAAAACGTTCAAACTGATAATAAATAGCATCTGATAAATCGTGTAAATGTATTGCTGGCATTAGCATTAATTGTGCAGTACTTGGGTGAGTATAAAAGGTCTTACGTTGTTGCTCATTTAACCTGTTTAGCGGTTTTTTATAAAGCTCAGGGTCCATAGCAAGCAAACCTATTTGCGCTAAATAGCCAGCCATTGGGGCAAGATCAATGCTTTTTTGCGACAGGTTTAAATAAAGCGCTATTTGTGTGCAGGTATTTGCAATGTTTTGTGCTTTGTTGCCGTCTAGGTAGGGGTTTGCGTTAATAAAATTATATAGTAACTCTACAGTTGATTTGTGCTCTTGTTTTTCACGCTCGTTGGCGTCTTCAAGCTTTTTTAAAACTTGTTTTATTTGTAAAGTACGTTTATCTACTCGCTGCTCTAACGTGTTGTTTAGCTCTAGCAGTTCTTGGTTTTGCGCCTTAACTTGTGCTTCTAACTTTTGATTTTGTTTTTTTAGCGCAAACTTTTCAAGGCTATCTTTAATGCTTCGAAGTAATAAGTCGTTTTGCCAAGGCTTTTGAATATAGCCATTTATTTGACCTTGGTTAACAGCCGCTAGGGTTGTTTGTATATCGGCGTAACCGGTTAACAAAATACGTTGGGTGTCGGGTGCCAGCGCGCGCGCTTTTTCTAAAAACTCGGCACCGTTCATTACTGGCATACGCATGTCGCTAATAATTAAACCAAACTCATGATTTTTAAAAAGTGTTAATGCGTTTTGCGGATTATCGCAAACAATAACCGACAGGCCATTTACTTCAAGTAAACGGGTTAACGTGCGTAGTACTATTTCATCATCATCAATGCAAAGTACATCAACCTGATTCATCGGTGTGTTTGGTGTTGCTTGAGTCATTGCGCCGCCTTTAAATTACTTCTGGCTAAATAATAGCTTAAAAAAATATTCTATGGTGAGTTTGTCCTGCCTTTATTTATAGCTGAATCTAAGTAATGTAGTTATTACCCATAAGTAGATAGTTGCTAACACTAAAGTTGCAAATTTGCGTGTAACCAACTAAACATTAAGTATAAAGTTATCTATATGGATGAAAGGAATGAATGGATCAGATGGTAATTTTGAACGTGCTTTTTTAAACGAACAAAAGCTGCGCTTGGCCGCAGAACAATTACTTAAAGATAAAAGCACCGTTTTAGTTGCCATAAATAATGAATTACAAAAAAAAGTAGCCGATTTAGAACATCAACAAATGCTGTTTGTGCAAACCGAAAAAATGGCGACCTTAGGAACGCTTTGTGCAGGCGTAGCGCACGAAATAAATACCCCGCTTGCCTATGCAATGAGTAATATAGAAAGCTTACAAAACTCTACCCCTTTGCTCATCACGCTGCTAAAACTTAACGAGCAATACTTAAATAACGAAATTAAAGAGAGCCGTTTTAAACACGAAATCGACATACTCAATTTACAGTATCCGTATGCGTGGCTTTATAACAATTTACAGGGGCAAGTTAACGACAGCGTTGAAGGACTCAAACGAATAAAACAAATTGTGCATGACTTATTAAACTTTGCTCACCCCACCTCTTCGCAAGATAAACAACTCACCGATATAACGACTGGCGCTAATAACGCTTTAAGATTATTGAGTAACAAACTTAAGTTATGCGAAATAAAAACACGCTTTGAACCACTACCACTTATTTGGTGCAATTTATCATCTATTAATCAGATTTTTGTAAATTTATTAATGAACGCTTGGCAAGCATGCGAGCTTGATTTAGAAAAAGGCTGCATTATTGAGGTGAGTATTTTTGAACAAGGCACAAATATATGTATTGAGGTAAAAGATAATGGCTGTGGAATGAGTGAAGACACAATAGCACATATGTTTGACCCTTTTTACACGACAAAAGAAGTTGGAAAAGGTACCGGTATGGGTATGACACTTGTATACGCTATGGTGAACGATCATGGTGGAAAAATAGAAGTTAACAGCACATTAGGGACAGGTACGACCATCCGCTGCCTATTACCTCTAAAAGTATAAATAAACGAGCAAAACCACATTGCAAATAAAAAGTTAACCGACTAGCTTTTGAAGTTTAATGCTCTTTTAGCGTGTATTTTAATCTATTTGATGTGGTTTTTTCTCATCTTGAAATTTATTTGCATACTTAGACCAATAATTTAGTTTTTTTCATTTCTTTTTGTTTGCATATGTTGCTAGGATGTTTGCAACAGGTTGTGAGTATCATAACCACACACATATTATAAGAACACAAAAAAACAGGGTCGTCACTATGCCAACATACCGTTTAAACACACTTGCTGTAGCCGTTGCTTTCGCGTTTAGCGCACCAAGCATTGTTAACGCAGAAGAAGCACCCGTGCAAGCTGCTAAAAACATTGAGCAAATTTCTGTATTAGGATCGCGTGTATCTAACCGTACCTCTACTGAGTCTTCTTCTCCTATTGATTTAATTGACGCTGATGATTTAACTAAAGGTGGTTTTACCGAATTAGGCCAAAGCCTGCAAGCGACAGCGCCTTCATTTAACTTTTCGCGTACACAAGTATCTGACGGTTCTGACCTATTTAGACCCGCAACACTTCGCGGCTTACAGCCAGATCAAACCCTTGTATTAGTAAATGGTAAACGTCGTCATAACCAATCAATTTTTGGCCTTAACGGTACAGTAGGCGCAGGCGCTGCGGGTACCGATATGAATGCTATTCCACTAACCGCACTTAAAGGCGTTGAAGTATTACGCGATGGCGCAGCGGCTCAGTATGGCTCTGACGCTATTGCAGGCGTAATTAACTTATCACTTAATAACTCAACAGGTATTACTACTGGCTTTGTGCAATATGGTGGCACTAGCGAAGGTGACGGCGATACAATTTCAGCAGGTTTAAATCGTGGTTTTGATATAGGCAGCGAAGGCGGCTTTATTAATTTATCACTTGAATACCGAGATGCTGATGGCACTAACCGCGCAGAGCGAGATACGGGTGGTTCGCTTGATGTTGAGCCTGGCACGCTAAGTGAAGATGTACGCTGGAGCCAAGGTAATTCAGAAAGTGAGTTTACGTCATTATTTTATAATATGGCCTTACCAATGGGCGACGGCGAGCTTTACTCGTTTGGTGGCTACTCAGAGCGTACGGCCCTAGGTAATGGCTTTTACCGTAACTTTAACGAAGCCTCTAAAAACGTAACACAAGTATACAGCGATGGTTTTTTACCGCGCATATATAACGAAGCACAAGATATTTCTATAGCGGTTGGTTTTAAAGGCGATATTAACCCAGATTGGAATTACGATGTATCGGCTGTTTATGGCGAAAACCAATACGATTTTACATCACGTAATACAATTAACGCTTCTTACGCGGCTGAGTATTTATTTAATAACCCTAGTGCAAGTGATGCCGACATTGCTGCAAACTCGGGCCCTAGTGGCGGTTACTCAGGTGGTTTTAGGTTTGATCAAACAACCGTTAACCTTGATGTAAACGGTATTGTAGATATTGGCCGCAGTGAGCCTTTATATGTAACTGTGGGCGCCGAGTACCGTAAAGAAAACTACGAAATAGTTGCAGGCGATGAAGCATCATACGCGTGTGGGTTAGCAAATACAGATACCTCTTACCCATCAGTAAACGACCCGAATCAATTTGCTGAGTGTGGTTTTCAGGCTTATAACGGCCTGCGCCCAGAGGCAACTAACGACAGCGATCGCAACAGCTACGCAGTTTATGTAGATGTAGAAACTATGGTCACAGACGCATGGAACGTAAGTGGTGCGCTACGTTATGAAGATTTCTCAGATGCTGGCGACGATTTAATTGGTAAATTAGCAACACGCTATGAATTTTCAGATGACTTTGCAGTACGTGGTGCGGTATCTACTGGTTTTAGAGCGCCATCGCTTCAACAAAGTGGTTATACAGCCTTTACAACTAACTTAGGCTCAGACGGTACACTAACGCAGTCGTTTACGGCAAACACAGGTACAGCTTTTCCAAGTGCGTTAGGTGTAGATAGCCTAGAGCTTGAAACATCAACAAACTACAGTGCTGGTTTTGTTTACGATGTAACAAGCGAGCTTTCGTTAACGGTTGATTTTTACCGCGTAGAAATTGAAGACCGTATTACACTTGGCAGCTTACTTAGCGCTGACGATGTATCGTTTAGCAGTGAAGCAGTTGCAGCGCTACAAGCAACGGGTGCAGTACAAGCTAACTACTTTTCAAACTCGGTTGATTCTACTACGCAGGGCGTTGATATTATTGCATCGTACCGTACAGACGTTGAAGGCGGTAATTTTGGTGTAACCTTTGCGGGCAACCTAAACGATACTAAAATTGACGGCGTAAATGCAGAAGACGGTATTCCTGAAGCAGTTGCATTTGACGACCTACAACGTAGCTTTTTTACAGACGGACAACCAAGTGAGCGTGCAACGCTTACCTTTGATTACGAGCGCGATGCATACACATCAACTATTCGCTTTAACTACTTTGGCGAAACAGACGTAAAATACTTTGGTAACGACCATATTTCATTACCAGGTGAGCTTTCGCCTACCGGTTCGTTTAAACCAACAAGTACGGTTGAATCTGCTGTGTTAGTTGATTTAAATGTTAGTTACCAAATTAACGACATGTTTGCGCTTTCGGTGGGTGCCGATAACGTGTTTGACGAAACGCCAGACGAGCTAGGTGACGACGAAGTACTTAACTTTATCACCAATGGTGCATTTAAATATCCTGTACGCGCATTGCCATACGGCTTTGACGGCAGAACGTACTATGCAAAAGTAAGCTTTAGCTTTTAATTTTTAAAGCAAATTAAACCACATTAAGCGCGGTTATTAACTGCGCTTTTTTTATGCGTTTTTATTATTAAAATACGACCAAAAGAATGTTAAAAATACTTGCGCGGTTGAAAATTAAGCCTACAATCGCCATCTATTAAATAGGCTAATATAAAAGCCTCTTTATAATTTTTTTAAATAATCAATTAGTTGATAGGAAATATATGACTAAAAAATCTAAAGCAAAAACCGCAAGCAACAGCGCGGTAGATACAGGACGAGGCGTTATAAACCACAATGCACTAGCAGCGTTGGTAACCTCTAAATTATTTAAACCACAAGTGGTTAAAGCTAAAAAAGGCAAAGGTTCGTTTAAACGCAGCAACAAACATTCAGGACAAGAGTCCTATTTAATCGCGGCTTAAATAGCACCGATCAAATAGGGCTTTTGAATATAGTAAGCGAGGTTTTATACCTCGCTTTTACTTTTAAAGCATTAAAGCCACGTTACATGAGCGCGAAATAAATTCGCACCTACGGGTTTGGTGTTTGCACGATGTAGGTGAGGTTTTATACCTCGCTATTAAAGCATTGAAGCCACATTACCTGAGCGCGAAATAAATTCGCACCTACGGGCTTGGTGTTTGCACGATGTAGGTGAGGTTTTATACCTCGCTTTTACTTTTAAAGCATTAAAGCCACGTTACATGAGCGCGAAATAAATTCGCACCTACGGGTTTGGTATTTGCACGATTGTAGGTGAGGTTTTATACCTCGTTTTAAAACATTAAAGCTACGTTACATGAGGGCGATGTAAAATCGCACCTACAAGTTTGTAGAGCACGGTGGTTCAAACTGCTGTGCTGAATTTTTAACTGTTTGTGATGGGTTTTCACCAAAAAGTTGCGTGTAATCTTTAGCAAATTGTCCCGCGTGCCAAAATCCCCAATTGGCTGCTATTACTGAAATTGGCTTATCTTGGTTTAATTTTTTCAGTTCCCGCCTTACATTATTTAAACGTGTTAAACGTAAAAACCGCAAAGGGTTAATTCCTAAAATACTCTCAAAGCTATATTGAAGTGTGCGCCTACTTACAAAGGCAAGCTCGCACAGCTCGGTTATGGTTATTGTTTTTTGTGGATTTGTGGTCACATACTCTTTTACTTTATCTACCACGGCTTTTCGACGTTTATAACTTGCCGCAATATTTTGCTGTGGATTATCCGCTTGTAATAAGTGTAGCGCCAACATGTTTAGCATATCTTGTTGTGATTCGGTTTTAAGTCCAAAGCCCTTGCCTACAACCATACTATTAATTATTTGCCTTGCCGTTTGCAATGATGAGTTGCTCACCGATAAGCGAGCTGATTGCGCAGATGACAAGTTTTTCAATGTTACACCTTGTAGCTGCGCCATATATTCAATTGAGTTCCAATCGATTACCAAACCATAAATATTAAATTGCTCAGGGGTTATCAGTTCAAAGTCATTATCACTTGTACGGCACATAAATTGATTACTTGCCACATTTAGGCCATTAATTCTACTTTGCTGCGACTGATAAGGGATGCCGAGCCAAACAGAATTGGGGGCTATGTTACATTGCTGACGAAGCGCTCGCTCGGTGTATTCTTTAAACACGTGAATATTGGCGTAATCCGTTTCTTCAATAAAACCATAAAAGCTGCCGTCGCTCATTTGATCGTATTTTTGCTGCCATTGAGTAAGGCTATGCGCTTGCTCGTCTATGTCATGTGTTTGCACCTTGCTCTTAAGTGGTGCGCCGTACCTATTTTGCTGCGCCATATAGGGGATGCTCTTTTTCGTTACACTTTTATTATGCTTAAGTTAACACCGCTTTGCGTATGCAACCAATTGAATTGGATTAATAAATAATCTTTTGCCAAAATTCGATAGTTACTTGGTACAAAATAAGCTGTCTTGTAACTATTCAAAATTGATTTATAGCTAAAATATAGCAAAACCTATACCAAGGTTTGTCATGTTAGTTATGTGGAGTAAATCATGGGGCAAGCGTACAGTTACACTTTAGGTACACATACTTATAAATTCAATAACTTAGCCCAGTTAATGGCTAAAGCAACGCCGCAGCGTTCGGGTGATCGCTTAGCGGGTGTAATTGCACAGTCGGCGCAAGAGCGCGCTGTAGCACAAATGGCATTGGCCGATGTACCTCTTAAAACATTTTTAAATGAGGTACTTATTCCCTATGAAGATGACGAAATTACACGTTTAATTATTGACGAGCATGATGCGAATGCTTTTATGGCTATTGCACATTTAACCGTAGGTGACTTTCGTAATTGGCTTTTAAGCGACTTTGCAACACCCGCTGTGCTTGCAAGTATAAGGCAGGGTATTACACCCGAAATGGCTGCAGCTGTTAGCAAAATAATGCGCAATCAAGATCTCATATTAATTGCTAAAAAGTGCCATGTTACGAGTGCTTTTAGAAATACCATTGGCCTTCCTGGGCATTTATCTACACGTTTACAACCAAACCACCCTACTGATGATATTAACGGTATTGCTGCATGCATGCTCGATGGTCTGCTATACGGTAATGGCGATGCAGTAATAGGTATCAACCCTGCAACCGATAATGTTGCTCAAGCCATTAAATTAATGACGCTAATGGATGATGTTATTCAAAAATATGAAATACCAACCCAAAGCTGTGTACTCACCCATGTTACTAACACGATTGAATGCATAGAAGCAGGTGCACCGGTTGATTTAGTGTTTCAGTCGATTGGCGGCACAGAGGCTACTAATTCAAGTTTTGGCTTTAATTTAAATACCTTAGCCGAAGCGCAAGATGCGGCCTTGAGTTTAAAGCGCGGTACTGTTGGCAATAACGTGATGTATTTTGAAACCGGGCAAGGCAGTTCGCTTTCAGCAAATGCGCATCATGGGCTTGATCAGCAAACGTGTGAAGCTCGCGCTTATGCCGTTGCTCGTAAGTTTAACCCGTTACTGGTAAATACCGTGGTGGGGTTTATTGGCCCTGAATATTTGTTTGATGGTAAGGAAATTACTCGAGCAGGACTTGAGGATCATTTTTGCGCTAAGTTACTAGGTATACCGATGGGGTGCGACGTGTGTTACACCAATCATGCAGAGGCCGATCAAAACGATATGGATAACTTGCTAACGCTATTAGGCGTTGCAGGTTGCTCGTTTGTAATGGGAATACCTGGCTCTGACGACATTATGCTTAATTACCAAACTACGTCGTTTCATGATGCATTATATGTTCGTCGTGTTCTTGGCTCTAGACCCGCCCCTGAGTTTGAGGCATGGCTGAGCAAAATGAAAATTATGCAAAGCACTTCCGATATTACACTTTCAGATACTTTGCCTCCCGCTTTTGCCAAACCTCTGGGTGCAATTACTGGAGGTGGCTCATGAAATCAAGTTCAAAACAGAGCACTCCTTTAGATAACTCAGTAAACGAGCATAAAAATAACGGTAATGTAGTGCACAACCCTTGGAGTGATTTACGCCGTTTTACCGACGCGCGTATTGGTCTTGGGCGTGCGGGTATAAGTTTGCCCACCTCAGAAATGCTGGCTTTTCAGCTATCTCATGCACAAGCGCGCGATGCGGTGAGCTTTCCGCTAGATATTAACGAAATGACTGAGCAACTGGGTAGTATTAGTGCTCTAAAAGAGGTTGCTCCTCCCCTTCATTTACACAGCCAAGCTACTGACAGGGTTACTTACCTTCAGCGACCCGATTTAGGCCGCAAGCTTAATGACAATGGTAGGCAAATACTTCTCAGCTATATGAATAAACAAAAACACACTACGCAGGCTAAATACGATTTAGCGATTGTCGTGGTTGATGGACTCTCGTCGTTGGCGGTACAAAAAAATGCATACCCATTTATAACAGAGCTATTAACGCACCTCACAACAGACAAGCAATTTAAAATTGCTCCCATTACTTTGGTTGAGCAAGGGCGAGTAGCGATTGGCGACGATATAGGTGAGCTGCTAAATGCGCAGGTGGTTATGGTGTTAATAGGAGAGCGCCCAGGACTTAGTTCGCCAGATAGCCTTGGCTTGTATTTAACGTGGGAGCCCAAAACAGGACTTAACGATGCATGTCGTAATTGCATATCGAATATTCGCCCTGCAGGCCTGCCTTATGCTGAAGCGGCTAGGCGTGCACTGTACTTATTACGTGAAGCTAAAAAACTAAAACTAACTGGGGTTAATTTAAAAGACCGCACACAAGACGATGTCATTGAGCATCAGGTTTCAACCACTAACTTTTTAATTGCTGAGTAATTTTAATTAAAAACACGTGAAATAAAACAATAAAAACTAAACATCAACGGAGAAGGGTTATGTCTACTAATAATACAGAGTACCTTGCTAAAAGACAGTTAAAACGGGGTACTGCGGGATGGTTATTACTCGCAGGTTTGGGTGTGTCGTATGTAATATCGGGTGACTTTGCAGGCTGGAACTTTGGTATTGCCGAAGCCGGTTGGGGTGGCTTTGCCATTGCAGCAGTATTAATGGCAATTATGTATTTAGCGCTAGTATTGTCGCTTGCTGAAATGTCAGCTGCAATACCTGCTGCAGGCGGTGGTTATAGTTTTGCGCGTCAAGCTATCGGGCCAGCGGGAGGCTATTTAACCGGGCTTGCCGTATTAATTGAATATGCCTTAGCGCCCGCTGCTATTGTTATTTTTATAGGCTCTGCAGTTGAAGCCCTTACCGGATTTAATGGCCCATGGGTATATGCATTATTTTA
This sequence comes from Pseudoalteromonas sp. EB27, assembly GCF_001974875.1. Lineage (GTDB taxonomy): Bacteria > Pseudomonadota > Gammaproteobacteria > Enterobacterales > Alteromonadaceae > Pseudoalteromonas. The sequence goes on along the minus strand of NZ_MTQD01000009.1, from coordinate 116,329 downwards.
CTTACTATTTGTGGGCATTCATTTAGCAGGCGTAGGAGAAGCACTTAAAGTAATGATGGTAATAAGTGGTTTAGCGGTATTAGCTATTATTGCGACCGCATTTGTATTAATCACAAATTTTGATGCATCACGCTTATTTGACGTCCCCGTAACCGATGCAGTGGGAGCCAGTGAGTTTTTACCTTTAGGTTGGTACGGAGTTTGGGCTGCATTACCGTTTGCCATGTGGTTGTTTTTAGCGGTTGAAGGTGTACCGCTTGCTGCAGAAGAAGCAAAAGATCCCGCTAAAGATGTGCCTAAAGGCATAATTGGTGCAATGATCTTTTTGTTATTTACTGCATTTTTAGTGGTAGTTTTAGTACCAGGTGCTGGCGGTGCGGCTGCAATGGGCGCAAGTGCAGTGCCTTTAGTTGATGCATTAAACGCATCGGGTAGTGAGGGCTTAGCAACCGTTGTAAATATATTAGGGCTTGCGGGGTTAGTCGCTTCATTCTTTTCTATAATTTATGGTTATAGTCGCTTAGTGTTTGCTTTATCTAGAGCCGGTTATTTACCGCGTTCGTTGTCTATTACTACTAATCGCAAAGTGCCAGCACGTGCGTTAATTGTACCGGCAGTATTTGGTTTTTTAGTATCACTCAGTGGCGAGGGTGACTTAATACTCGCAATGGCTGTAGTGGGAGCAACGGTATCGTATGCATTAATGGCGCTGAGCCATATTTTGCTACGCGTTAAACAACCTGATTTACCTCGCCCGTACAAAACTCCTGGTGGTGTAGTTACTTCAAGTATTGCTTTAGTGCTTTCGCTTATAGCATTAACGGGTGTGTATGCATTTGACCCTCGTGCATTTTTATACACTATGGTGCTGTTTATTGTGGGTGCGGCTTATTACTTTGGCTATAGCTCAAAGCACTTAGTTGCTAAAAGCGCGGACGAAGAATTTGCAATGCTGGCGGATGCAGAATCTGATTTAGAAATGGCTAAGTAGACATTAATAGCTATTAAATATAAGTGAGGAGACCCCTCACTTATATTTTTATGCACGCTGTAGGATGTAAAAATAGCGCCTACATTTAGACATCAAGTCCCCTCTCTATTTTATTTATACCGTTTAAAACTAAAACTTAATGTTGCCGCGTAGCGCTTTGTTTTGCCCATGTTTAGTTTTTTTATCCATACGTTTGCGCTGTGAATTACGGCTAGGCTTGGTGGCACGACGCGCCTTATTGACAACGGTAGCACTAAGTATTAAATCTTTTAAACGTTTAAGGGCATCTTCTCGGTTTAGCTCTTGTGTACGATGGCTTTGCGCTTTAATTATTAAAACGCCCTCTTTGGTGATTCTTGAATCATTTAAGGCAAGCAAGCGTTCTTTGTAGAAGTCAGGTAATTTAGAGCGGTTAATATCAAAGCGTAAATGAATTGCACTTGCCACTTTGTTAACATTTTGACCACCGGCACCTTGCGAACGAATAGCCGTGAGCTCTAGTTCCCATTCATCGATAGTGACAGTATTTGAAATTGTTAACATTGTGTTCAGCTCTATTTGTCAAAAATGCATTATATCATTTGTAACTATATTTGTGCTGAATCAGCTTAAGTTATAGGACTTTAAAGTATTTATACTACTTTATAGCCTAAATCCCCCTAATACTTTAGTTTTGTATTGGCAAGCGCTTACATTTAGTTTTAAATAGCGTTAATTAAACAACAGGAAATGCCCAATGAAAAAAATACTTTTATCACTTAGCTTATTAGCAATGAGTTTTTCAAGCCTTGCAGAAGACATTAGCGAAGGCCAATTACAAAGCTACATGAAAGCATTACCTGCTGTAACTAGCTGGGCAAGCAGCCAAGAGTCGTTAAAAGACTTAGATTTAGCAAGTATGTTAGGTGGTTCTGCAGAGCAAAGCGTTGGCGAACAAAGCTCTTTAGCTAATAGCGCACTAAGCATGATTAAAGAACAAGACCTGTACAAAAGCTTCGCGGGTGTTACAAACCGTTATGGTTTTACGCCAGAGCAGCTAGTAACGGTAGGTTCTGAAGTATCAATGGCTTATATCGAAAATCTTAAATCGGGCCTTTCTGCTGATAACCAAGAAACGGCAACTAAAGTAATGGGCGGCCTGCAAAGCCTTAAAAGTGCTAAAGATAGTGGCGCTAGCTCGTTAATGGGTTCGTTTGGTAAATCTTCAAGCGCAGCTGCGGAGTCTACGGATTCTTTAGTAAGCGAAAGCAACCTTGAACTTGTGAGCGAATACATGCCACAACTACAAAAGCTTTTTGCACTTCTATAAGTTTTATTGTTTTATACAAAAAGGTGGCTTTTGCCGCCTTTTTTAATGCCTAACTTTTATATGACTTAGATAGATTACGATATTTTGTGAGCAATACTGAGTGGTGCTGTGTGCAAAATTTAATGCAAAAATAGCTTTCTATCACCGCTTATTTAATCTGGGATATGGGTCGTAAGTTGTCAATTTTTATAAAAAGGCAGCTTTGTTTAACGGTATGGCAAATATTAAAAAACGGGGGAGTAAGTTATTACTCCCCCGTTTTTATTTAGCGTACAGATTATTTAAGATCGAACCTGTCTGCGTTCATTACTTTTACCCATGCATTTACAAAGTCATGTACAAAACGCTCTTTGTTATCGTCTTGTGCATAAAACTCAGCAAGTGCGCGCAATATAGAGTTTGATCCAAATACTAAATCAACGCGTGTTGCCGTCCATTTAGTCGTACCACTTTTACGGTCTACTATATTGTATAAGCCTTTTTGAACCGGCTCCCAACGATTTGACATATCAGTTAAGTTTACAAAGAAGTCGTTGGTTAATGAACCTACGCTATTTGTAAATACGCCATGTTCGCTGCCAGCATAGTTAGTACCTAGTACTCGCATACCACCAATAAGTACCGACATTTCTGGTGCACTTAATCCCATTAACTGGCTACGTTCTAGTAATAACTCTTCAGCTGATACTGTGTAATCTTTTTTCAACCAATTTCTAAAACCATCATGAATTGGTTCTAATACATCAAACGATTCTGCATCAGTCATTTCGTCTGTTGCATCTCCTCGACCTGGTGCAAACGGCACGTTTACATCAACACCCGCTTGTTTTGCAGCTTGTTCTACGGCTGCTGTACCACCTAAAACAATTAAGTCGGCGATGCTAATTGGTTTATTCAAGCCAGCCTGCACTTTTTCAAGCGCACTAAGTACTGATACTAAACGTTCTGGCTCATTACCTTGCCAATCTTTTTGCGGTGCTAAACGAATGCGTGCACCATTTGCGCCGCCACGTTTATCAGAACCACGATAAGTACGTGCGCTATCCCAAGCTGTATTTATTAAATCAGCGGCACTAACACCACAATTTAATAATGTCGTTTTAAGATCGCTAATTTCGTCGTCTGTTAATGTGTAATCAACGGCTGGAATTGGATCTTGCCAAATTAAGTCTTCACTTGGTACGTCGGCGCCTAAGTAACATGATTTAGGGCCTAAGTCGCGGTGAGTCAGTTTAAACCATGCTCGCGCAAACACATCTGAAAAGTATTCAAAGTCGTTATTAAAACGTTCAATGATTTTGCGATATTCAGGGTCCACTTTCATGGCCATATCAGCATCAGTCATCATTGGCTTTAAGCGAATTGATGGATCTTCTACATCGACAGGTTTGTCTTCTTCTTTAATATTAATAGGCTCCCACTGATGAGCGCCTGCTGGGCTTTTAGTCAGTTCCCATTCGTAGTTTAGAAGTAAGTAACAGTAACCGTTATCCCATGTGGTTGGGTGTGTAGTCCACGCACCTTCAAGACCTGAAGTAACAGTATCGCGGCCAATACCGCGTGTTGTTGTATTATTCCAGCCAAGACCTTGCTCCTGTACGTCTGCAGCTTCTGGTTCTGGGCCTAAGTTTTCAGCTTTACCGTTACCATGTGTTTTACCTACAGTATGGCCGCCCACAGTTAATGCTGCGGTCTCTTCGTCATCCATTGCCATGCGGGCAAAGGTTTCGCGAACTTGAGCCGCTGTTTTAAGCGGATCGGGTATACCGTTAACACCTTCTGGGTTTACATAAATTAAGCCCATTTGTACTGCTGCTAATGGGTTTTCCATCGTGTCTGGTTTATCTACACTTTCGTAACGGCCGTCACTTGGCGCTAACCATTCTTTTTCAGCTCCCCAGTAAACGTCTTTTTCAGGGTGCCAAATATCTTCTCGGCCGCCTGCAAAACCAAAGGTTTTTAAACCCATTGATTCGTATGCCATGTTGCCCGCTAAAATAATTAAGTCGGCCCATGAAAGCTTGTTACCGTATTTTTTCTTTATTGGCCACAGTAAACGGCGCGCTTTGTCGAGGTTACCGTTATCTGGCCATGAGTTAAGTGGTGCAAAACGTTGATTACCTGTACCACCGCCTCCTCGGCCATCGGCTAAACGGTAAGAACCCGCTGAATGCCATGCTAGGCGAATCATTAAACCGCCGTAATGTCCCCAATCGGCTGGCCACCAATCTTGGCTATCGGTCATTAAGCTTTTTACATCTGTTTTTAGCGCGTCAAGATCGATTGACTTAAATGCTTCAGCATAATTAAAGTCGCTATTGTATGGGTTTGATTTGGTGTCGTGCTGATGAAGAATGTCTAAGTTTAGGGCATTTGGCCACCAATCAGTATTGGGATTAGACGTTTTAGTATTACTGCCGTGCATGACCGGACATTGGCCTGCTTTAGGGTTGCTCATTCTGGAATCCTTATAATGGAAAAGTAAAATACTTAATCAATCAGTATTGTTGCTTATGTATTTATAACTCTTTAAAAAATAACGGTTATTTTTATTTAATCGGCTTACTTATTATTTAGTGTGCCTGCCTAAACACTTACGTATCCTTAATATAGGCGCATAAATTATGCTACGCCAGCCTCAACATACTATTTAAAACGATTGCTCCAATTTATATTTTTGATTGGTCTTTTGCTAATGATGTATTTAACAATAGCTTTGTAATTACGTTTTAAATAATAGTAAAAATAAATCTGATGACGCTCGTGTAAAGTATTGCAGGGTAAAATACAAAATTAGTAAACTAACCTTAATCTTTTTACTAGACCTGTGATCGAATTGAAAAATTTCGGCGTAATGGTATGTGAAGGGTTTGAAAGTGGCTTTAATTTATTTAAAGCGCACATTGGAATACCCCCCTTCACCATGAAATTGTAGTTATATAGTTATAATTATAAAGGTGCATTACTTAAGCCCAATGCACCTTTACTTTATAAACCGAATACTTAAAGTATTCTTATATTTTTAACTAATTGAATTGAATTAAGTATTTGTTCAGAAAGATTCAGTTAGTATGAAGTTGTTCTCCTGTGAATCCCTACGACATATTGTTGTTTTAAGCAGTTTTTGCCAGCTCATATTGAGCTGGCTTTTTTTTGCCTATTTTTCCTAAAACCACTTAAGTATTAGCAAAATGCCGTCGTATCGCTCTATTTTGCTATACTCAACAAGTTAAAAATTTTGCGCAATTATTGATCCTATCTAAATTGAATAAGTTTTAATCCTGAAAAGTCAACGCGCCCTAGGGCGTGTTGTTCTTTGTGGATTGAAATTTGTTCAATCTAGGGGCGATTAAATCACGGCGCGAGGTTTGTAACCTAGTGGGCTAAGTAAAAACCGAGCAACAAAGAGTTAATCGTCCCTAGAAAGAACCCAAAGGGCAGCGCATGTTTGGTATTAATGCTGCGTTATCGCCTATTTATGGGGAGTAACCACACTACATAGGCTCTACCTTGCCTAAAAACCAAACATACTGTTGCAAATTCCCCCACCAAAGTTCAACACGCCCTAGTGCCATTAAGCCCTGCATGTTAAAGTTATTACAGTAATTAATTTAATTAGGCGTACCAATGCGTTATTACCTATCTGTACTTTTTGTTTGTTTAACTTTGTTTTCGGGCATAGTGAATTCTGCTGAAAAACAACCTGCCTCACCTACAGCACAACAAGAGCAACAAGCCCTTCAACAACTTAAAGAGCCTATGTATAAACCGCTAATGGAGCGCTACATACTCGACGAGCTAAAAGCGGTTAGGCAAGATCAACAAAAACTCCGTGAAGATGTAACTAAACAGGTAACCCATGCTCAGCTTGATACTGCTGACCGCGCATTAACGTACACTACCGATACTATTAATAATGTATTTTTTATAATCACCGCTACGGCTTCTATTTTGGTTTTAGTGGGCTGGAACTCACTACGCGATGTTAAAAACAAAGTAGAAGACATTGTAAATACACGTGTGAGTGTAATTACAGACGAGTATGAAGACCGATTAAAAATTCTTGAAGAAAAACTACGTGTACGATCTGAGGAAATACTCAGTAACCAAGAGCGCATATCGGTGACTAACGAAGTTCATTCGCTGTGGATGCGCGCCAACCTAGAAAGTGATTTTGCTAATAAGATTGAAATTTTTGATGAAATACTTAATCGCAAACCAGAAGATGTGGAAGCCATTGCTTATAAAGCCGATGCATTACTAGAAATTAATGAAACAGCACAAGCCATTGAGCTGTGTAATCAAGCTATTGATATAGACAGTGATTACGGTTATGCCTATTGGCAACGCGCATGTGCTTATGCACTAACACATAAGCATGCTGATGCCTTAGCCGACATTAAAATGGCACTTGAATACTCTCCAAACTTACGTAATGAGCTATTACATGAGAGCGCATTTGCAAGCCTACATGACAACGACAGCTTTAATACGATAGTAGCGGGTGAGATTGTTTAAGCACTCAGTATTTGGCCTGTATGATTAGGCGTAACACCATAAAAAAGGGCTTTGGCCCTTTTTTTTGTTTTTAAAGGTTAAGTTTGTTGTGTAATTAAGTAATTAGAAGCTTCGCTTCTCGCGCGAGCAAGCTCTGCGCCTACGTGGAAAACTTAACACTGTAGTTAGAATTTACTTGTAGACGCGCTGCTTGCAGGCGTTTAAAAACATAATTTTTAGGATGGGTGATTAAGTAATTAGAAGCTTCGCTTCTCGCGCGAGCAAGCTCTGCGCCTACCTGGAAAACTTAACACTATGGTTAAAATTCACTTGTAGACGCGCTGCTTGCAGGCGTTTAAAAACGTAGTTTTTAGGATGGGTGATTAAGTAATTAGAAGCTTCGCTTCTCGCGCGAGCAAGCTCTGCGCCTACGTGGAAAACTTAACGCGGTGGTTAAAACTCACTTGTAGACGCGCTGCTTGAGGCGTTTAAAAACATAGTTTTTAGGATGGGTGATTAGGTAATTAGAAGCTTCGCTTCTCGCGCGAGCAAGCTCTGCGCCTACGTGGAAAACTTAACGCGGTGGTTAAAATTTACTTGAAGACGCGGTGCTTGCAGGCGTTTAAAAACATAGTTTTTAGATGGCAGGATTAAGTAATTTGGGGCTGCTGCTCATTTTCTTCAGGCATAAAAAAAGCCGCATAAAATGCGGCTTTGGAGGTTTAGTCTCACTTCACTTTGGGCGTGTCTCCAAAACTTAGTGAATACGTTACCAAGGAACTGTTTTATTGATTAGATAGACTCTAATGCAATTTTAACCATTTCATTAAACGTACTTTGACGCTCATCAGCAGGTGTTGCTTCGCCGGTGATTACGTGGTCACTTACTGTAAATAATGCCATTGCGTTTGCGCCGTATTCAGCTGCAACGCCATATAAACCGGCTGTTTCCATATCTACTGCTAGCATGCCTAACTTGTCTAAGTCTTTATAGAACGAGTCATCTGCTTGATAGAATGTGTCGGTTGTGAATACGTTACCTACTTTTGCTTTAATGCCTAGCTCTTTAGCAGCGTTTACGCCGTTTAAAAGCAAGTCAAAGTTAGCAATAGCAGAAAAATCGTAGCCACGTACGCGTGCACGGTTTACGTTTGAATCTGTGCTTGCACCTTGTGCAAAAATTACGTCACGAATTTTGATATCTGTGCCAATACCGCCACACGTACCAATACGTATAATATTTTTAACGCCAAAGCTTACAATTAGCTCACGTGCATAAATAGACATTGATGGAATGCCCATGCCTGAACCCATGATACTTACTGGCTTACCTTTGTAAGTGCCAGTGAAACCGTACATGTTACGAACGCCGGTAACTTGTACTGCATCATCTAAAAAGTTTTCAGCAATATATTGCGCACGTAGCGGATCGCCTGGCATTAATACTGTTTCGGCGAAATCACCAACGTTTGCACTGATATGCGGAGTACTCATTAATTGTTTTCCTTTTTATTTGGCGTTTTTAGCTCATTTAAAAAGCTGTCGCCGTAATCAAGCGCAGATAAGCTAAACCACTGTGCCAGTGTTTGGCCTATATCTGCAAAGCTATTGCGTTCACCTAATGGTGTGTTACTCATACCTGCTTGGTATGCAATAACAGGTACGTATTCACGAGTGTGCTCAGAACCTGGAAAGGTTGGGTCACAGCCATGATCTGCAGTGATCATTAATACGTCATCTGCTTTTAACTGATTTAGTATAGTTGGTAAATAGTCATCAAATTCTTTTAATGCTTTTGCGTATCCTACCGGATTACGACGATGACCAAATTTTTCATCAAAATCAACTAGGTTAGTAAAGATTAAGCTACGATCTGGCGCGCTTTCCATTACTTCGCTGGTTTTTTCTAGCAAGTTCATAAGCCCAGGTGCTTTGTGCTTTTGGGTTATGCCCTGATGCGCGTAAATATCTGAAATTTTACCAATACTAATTACTTCGCCGCCGTCTTTTGCTAGCACATCTAGCAATGTTGGTGCTGGCGGAAGTACTGAATAGTCACGACGATTACCCGTTCGGGCAAAGTCTTGGCTATTTGAACCCAAAAATGGCCGCGCAATCACTCGTCCTATATTCATTTCATCAAGTAGCGCCCGTGCGATTTCGCAAACTTGATAAAGCTTCTCTAGGCCGAATGACTCTTCATGCGCGGCTATTTGAAACACGCTATCAGCTGAGGTGTAACAGATTGGTTTACCTGTTTTTACGTGCTCTTCACCTAGCTGTTCTAAAATGGTAGTTCCTGATGCATGGCAATTGCCTAAAATGCCAGAAATACCTGTACGAGCTATAAACTCGTCTATAAATTCTTGTGGGAAACTTGGCTGTGTTTTTGGGAAATATCCCCAATCAAATAACACTGGTACGCCTGCCATTTCCCAATGACCAGATGGCGTGTCTTTTCCGCTAGAGATTTCTTTAGCGTAACCCCATGCACCTTCTGGTGCTTGGCGGTTTGAAATTAAACACGGTTCGCCACCGGCAGCTTCACATGCGTCTACTAATCCTAATTTAGATAAATTAGGAAGCGACAGTGCACTGCCTGTTTCGTCGTAATATGCTTTTAGTAAGTGAGCGAATGTATTAGCCCCAAGATCGCCGAATTTATCTGCATCTGGTGCTGCACCGATTCCTAGGCTATCTGCCATTAAAATAATTGCTCTTGTCATTTTGACCTCACTTTGATTCTAGGTGGTTACTTTATCCGCTGATCGAATTTTCCGTACAGGACAAAAGTCCTGTTTCATAAAACCTAAACATTATAAATTTGCACTCTTGAGCGAAGCAAAAGAGATTAATCGTGTCTTTTTTGCTATTGTGATCTACCAACAATATATCTTTCTGTGTGGATGAGAACTTTAGTGACACGAACTACTATTATAGCTATTGCAGGCGCGTCTGCGTCGGGCAAATCTCTTTTTAGCCAAACTATATACAATGAATTGGTTAATGAGCTTGAACCAGGCGCTATCGCCATTATTGAAGAAGATGCTTATTACAAGGATCAGTCGCATTTGCCTATGGCTCATCGTACGCAAACAAATTACGACCATCCAGATGCATTTGAACACGCGTTGATGCTTGAGCATTTAACACAACTTCGTTGTGGTAACTCAGTAGAAGTACCAACGTATGATTATGCACAGCATACGCGTAGTGCAACCACACGCCGAGTGCCTGCTGCTAAAATACTGATTGTTGAAGGTATTTTACTATTGAGTGACAAAGCGCTTAATAAAGAATTTGATATTAAGGTGTTTATAGATACACCTTTAGATATTTGTTTAATGCGTCGTATGCAACGTGATATGGAGCAACGAGGCAGAACATTACAATCTGTTGTTGAGCAGTATCAAGCAACTGTTAGACCGATGTTTTATCAATTTATTGAGCCTTCGAAGCATAACGCTGATTTAGTTGTGACTCGGGGCGGCATGAACCGCGTTGCGATTGATATAATAAAAAGTAAAATTAAATATTTACTACAAGAATAACAACGGGAAACATTTGTATGACAACATTTATGAGCTTAGTGGGCATGTGTGTGCTACTAAGCATTGCCTTTGCTGCGTCAACTAATCGCAAGGCAATTAATTTAAGAACCGTTGGTATAGCGTTTGCGATGCAAGTTGTTATTGGCGGTTTTGTTCTGTTTTTCGAAGCAGGAAAAAATGTGTTAACGAGTATGTCATCAGCCGTTTCGTCGGTTATTGGTTATGCTAATGATGGTATTGGGTTTTTATTTGGTCCACTTGCCTCACAAGACACATTAGGTTTTATTTTTGCAATTCAAGTTTTGCCCGTTATCGTGTTTTTCTCAGCACTTGTTGCTGTGTTATATCACCTTGGCATTATGGATTGGATAATTAGGATTTTAGGCGGCGGTTTACAAAAATTATTGAAAACCTCTCGCACAGAATCGCTTTCAGCAACGGCAAATATTTTTGTAGGCCAAACTGAAGCTCCGTTAATAGTTAAGCCATTTATAGCAACGATGACAAAATCAGAATTGTTTGCAGTGATGGTAGGTGGCTTAGCCACTGTAGCAGGCTCTGTAATGGCCGGTTACGTAATTATTGGCGTAGATCTTAAGTATCTTATTGCAGCAAGCTTTATGGCTGCACCAGGTGGTTTTTTAATGGCCAAGATGATTGTGCCAGAAACTGAAACTCCTAAAGATAACTTAGCTGATTTAGATTTAGATGACGAAGATAAGCCTGTAAATGTAATTGATGCAGCAGCATCAGGTGCAGCAAACGGTATGCATTTAGCACTTAATGTAGGTGCAATGCTACTTGCTTTTGTAGCGCTAATTGCACTATTAAATGGTTTATTAGGCGGTATTGGCGGGTGGTTTGATTACCCAACATTAACGCTTCAAGAAATATTAGGTTATGTATTTGCTCCAGTTGCATGGTTACTAGGTGTGCCATGGGATGAAGCGATTATAGCCGGCAGCTTTATTGGTCAAAAGATAGTAGTAAACGAGTTTGTTGCTTACTTAGACTTTATAAATTATCGCGATACGTTAAGTGCGCACACACAAGCAATTGTTACTTTTGCTTTATGTGGCTTTGCTAACTTATCATCGATAGCCATTTTACTAGGTGGGTTAGGCGGTATGGCGCCTAGCAGGCGGAAGGATATCGCACGCTTAGGGCTCAGAGCAGTGTTAGCAGGATCTATGGCTAACCTTATGAGCGCAGCAATTGCTGGGTTTTTCCTCTCGCTAGCTTAGAAACTTATTGAGATGAACACCGGTGTTGCAAAACAAGAGGATAGCGCTTTAAGGGGTTAAAGCTCTATCTGACTTGAACGATACTTCACCAAGGGCCGCAAGGCCCTTTTATCGTTTTAGAGCATAGTTTTTTAGCTTCAATTACTTCAGACCTCAAGCCGTTTACCTATCTAGCCTCCTTTATAGTTGTACATAACTCAAATAAACCAATATCTTAGTAACACGTTCACATAAATATTTTTTGTATTTTTCATATTTTCAGCCACACTTATATTACTTAAGCTAACCGAATGACGATTCGCTATTGTGAAATATATTCTTTATTCCCTTCTTTTTACTTGTTCCGTGTATATTCAAGCAAAGGACACTCTGCTTGTTGTAACTGAGTTAGCGCCACCAAACCAAGTATTAATTAAGGGCGAAGTTGCAGGTGAAGGTACTCAATTTATTAGGGATATATTTGCTGAGGCAGATCTCACACCTAACATTCAAATGTATCCTTGGGCACGTGCTTATAAAATTGCAGATGAGTTAAAAAATACCTTTATATACAGCCTTGCACGCACTGTAGAGCGAGAAAATAAATTTTATTGGATTGGACCAGTTGGACGATTTGAGCTGGGCTTTATCGGCCTATCAGAGCGAAATGATCTTATTATAAATAATACTGAACAAGCAAAAGTGTATAAAATTGCAATGCAACGCAATGACTTTTCAACACAAACCCTTACGAAACTTGGATTTGAAGCTGTTTTAACCTCTGACATTCAAAAATCATACTCTTTACTATTAGCTAAAAAAGTAGATTTAATTGTAGACGATCCATTATATATGCAGCAGATGAGCGACTATCTAAAGCTCAAACCAGCACACTTAAGGTTCATTTATAAAATAGATGAGCTAACAATTGATGCTTATTTAGCTGCGAATAAAAAAACAGATATGCGTTTAGTTGAAGCACTACAAGCTGCCTTTTTAAAAGTAAAAAAAGATAAAAGGCTACCTTACGAAAGGTAAATTAATAATAGTGGGGTATTTATAAGCAGCAAAGTCACCTTTCGTTTTTAACTTTTTATACTCATTGTTAAATCGCTTTATAATAGGTTTAGGTACCGATTAATAAATGCTATGTAATTACCAGCAAACTTAGGATGGGGTGATTTTTGCCCTTCACTACGTCATTTACTCTATATCTAAAGAGCTCTAGCTATATTATATTATAAATTCTAAGTCTAAAATTAGATCTATTTTTCTTTTTAAAACAAATCTATAAATTGTTTTTTGTCTCCATAAATCGGTAAGTTTTCACCCGTTTTAAAACCAATTTTATTTACTAATGACTCGTATATATCACCTCTTACAATTTAAAAAAAACTGCTTTGCATATTTTGGATTATCTATACTAATACCAATAAATAGAGGTTCATGCTCGGTGTTTTTAGCAATTAGAACAAGACCTAAGTGAGGGTCTTTTTGAACTAATACCAATCTGCTTATGTATGGGGTCTATTTAACGTTAAGGAAATTACGCTAGAACTAGGCAAAAATTTTTGTATCTAGTTGTTCTAAATAAAAAATTTTTAACGACGTTATAGTGCAATTTAATTCGTTAAATTGATCAAAGATTTATGCAGGTTGGTATAAATTATAAGCATGCTCCCAAAGAGGCAATTTAAACACGCTGGTTATAGCAATAGCTGTGCAAATATCTTTTACAATAGCGAGAGTAATACCAACAAGCTGATCTTTGTCGTTTTAAAATTATAAGGGAGAAATGTTCGGTATAAATTACAAGCTTAAACTCACTTGCATTAGCGCAATGGCTTAGAAGAATGACTCAGAAGAATAGAAAACAAATATTAGGTGGGGCTTAATAATAGCAATATCATTTAGCTAATTTACATTGATAATGGGCGTTGTTTGGTTTGAGTCAAATTCCAGACACAAAAAAAGCGCCTTAAGCGCTTTTTTTCATTTTACTTAAAAAGTAAAATTATACAGCTGTGATGTTATCAGCTTGTGGACCTTTTTGACCTTGTGAAAGAGTAAACTCTACACGTTGGCCTTCAGCTAAAGTTTTGAAACCTTCGCTTTTGATTGCTGAGAAATGTGCGAAAACGTCTGGGCCATTTTCTTGCTCGATGAAACCAAAACCTTTAGACTCGTTAAACCACTTAACTGTACCTGATACGATGTTAGACATTGTAATATCCTGAAATAAAAATAAAAATATGCTCATAAGAGCGGGTGTAGCAAAAAATGAGATGGTACTTTAAAAACTTCAGGACGGAACTACAAGTATTACTTATATCGAAATGGAGATTTATAGCTTACATGCTTTCTTTCTAGCTGCGACCCACTATATAGAGTTTAAATAATATGTCAAGTACCTATCTATAATCAGAATGATAACAACCAAAACAGCTTTTATTTATTATTAAAATTCAAATTCTAATGCGAGCCTAAAACTATGGTTTTTTTCTGATTGGCTTATCTCAGTGATGAAACCTGCTTCCCACTTTAATTGCTTTTGCCCATCAAAGCGCTGTAAACCTATAAAGCCAGGCCCTATACCAACAAAGTCCTCTCCTACGTACACCTCTATAGAAGGCTGAAAAGCAGAACGATAGCGATAGCGATATTGTGCTCTAAACTCACTTTCCCATTCATTTTTAATGTCTTGCCCCCACTCATAAACCAAAAAAGCGTTTAGTGTAAGGCTCATTTTTCCAAATTCTTTTTCGATCACAAAACCCGAAGTTGCTTCATACACATCTTCATTATGTTTTTTTTCAAGCTCAAATAATGCCCCCCAATCGGCCCATAATTTACCTTGCTCAATCAATTGCCAGCGTAGCTCAAGCTCATAAGCTTCTAAACCAAAGTCGCCGTTATCGTCTCGCTCACCAACTAAATAGCCTTCCAGTGCCATTGTATCGTTAATAGCTCCACCACCACCCAAACGCTGCGCTAGTATGTTGCCACTATCTGTTTGGTGCGACACTAATCGCCACTCAAACTCACGCTCAAAAGGCAAAACATAGGGGTGATATACCTTATCAACAACAATACCATCGGCCTTTGCTTGGATTGAGAATACCAACAAACAAAGAGCGATAAAACTAAGCGCTAAATATAGGTTGAGTGCTTTCATACACGTTCCTTAGTTATTGAAGCTGGAATTACGTAACAAAGTAATAAAAATAATACGCTGCTTGTACTATATATAAGTACACTCATTAAATCAGGAGTGGCCTCGTAACCAACCAGAGCACGCAGTACGCGGCCTAGCTCAGAGTTTTCGCTTAACAAATCACGTAAATCCCACACTGTTGAGGTGTTTGTAATTAAATCTATTTGACTTGCCAAATCCAGTGCAACTAATAACTTAGCCGCGCTATTAAAAGCAAGCAAAGTAAAAAGCGGATACATACCAAAGCGGTACTTAATTGCATTCATTAAAAAGTACAGCAATACGCTAAAACTTAAACAAATCCCAACACCTAATAAAGTGCCAATAAATAAGCTTTGCCCTGCATCATTATTTTGCCAAAAACTGGTGAGGTAAATAATATAGTGGCTTAAATACAGCGTTATTGTGCTTATAATTGCGATATAAAATGCCGCTGACTTTTGCTTTAGTGCAAAAACCAATACAGCAATAAATATAGTGATACATAGCCCTATTTGTGAGTACTCTAACCCTTGGTGTTCAAACCACTGGCTCACCCACGACGCACTTTGCATGTACAAAAACGACATTACCGCGCCTATTACTAAAGCAGACCCTATTTGCAAAGAGCTCTGTTTTTTAACTACTTGTAGTAGCACTAATAAAATAGCCACCGGTAGTAATTGATTAAGGCTCATGACTAAACTAGTTATTAGCATGCTGCGCCCCTTCATCGCTAACTATTACAACGCCCCTTGCTGTATTGGGCGAAAACTCACCAAAAAATTCGTAATGCCCTTTACTTAGCGGTCCTATATAAATAATGCTTTTACGATTTGGGTAGAGTACTTTTTCTCTGTTTAGATCAAAGCTATCAAACTCTTCTGGTGTACTGTCTTGGTTTTCTATCAATAGTTTTACTTTTTTGTTTGCGGGAATAATTATTTGCGAGGGGTAAAACAAATGATCTTTTAAAATAATAAGATACTCTTTACTCGCCGCGTTAAACGACAAAAATAGCAAACAACAAAGGCAGTGATTAAATAAACGTTTAGTCACTTTTTACTCCTGTAAAAGTAACCTTAACGGTTAGTCCGCCTAAAGAGCTATTCGCTAAATAAATACTTGCGCCATAAATAGCAATTATGTGTTGGACAATCGCCATACCTAAACCCGCACCTTGCTCGCCTGATGGATGTTGATCGCCACCCACGCGATAAAAGCGATTGAATATTCGCTCTTTTTGCTCTTCAGTCATGCCCGCACCAGAATCATCAATTTGCCAACTAAAGCTGTTATTATTTGATGCTAGTTTAATTATTATTTGACCATTATTGGGTGTGTATTTTATGGCATTGCTAAGTAAATTAGCGATGAGTGTGGTTAATGTAAACTCATCACCATTAATTACAAAATCATCACCTTCGAGGCTAATCGTTTGGTTTTTTTCATCTATTTTGTCGTATTGCTCCGATACGACTTGCTGAGTAATCGCTAGCAATGACTGTTCACTAAACTGCTTTTGCCATTGCTCAGGCTGAGTGCGCCCTAAAATTAGCATTTGTTCAACAATATTACTTAAGCGATTAATGCCCTGCGACATAGCTTGTAATTCTTGATGGTTTTGCGAGTTACTTTGTTTATTAGCCAAATTATGTACATTAATTTTTAAGCTACTGAGCGGGGTACGTAATTCGTGAGCTGCATCTGAGGCAAAAAAACGCTCTCGTAAGTAAGCGGTTTCTACTCGTTTAAATAAATCGTTTAAACGATTAATAACAGGTTTAATTTCTTCATCGGTTACCTGCCAGTTAATTGGCGTAAAGTCGTTTGCTTGGCGAGTAGCCAGCTGCTTAGATAGTCGGGTAAGAGGGGCTAATGCGTATTTAACGAAAAAACTTATAAAAATAGCAAGCAGAGGGACAGCCCATAGCATAGGTAACATTGCAGATAAAATAACGGCTTCAGCTAATTCAAACCGCTTTGCCATAGGCTCAGCAACGATGACTTTACGGGTATTTTTTCTCATCACAAACACTCGCATACGCTGCCCTGCTACATTGGCAGTTTGAAAGCCCTCGCTAAAACTAATTTGGTTATTCTTTAAACTCGATGAGCCACTAAGTAAACTATTATTTTGCCAAATTTGATACAACAACTGAGCACTATTATTGCTTACTTGTACTGCATTTTTGCTTAGTGCTAATGGTTGCTCAATTAAAACGCCAGCCACTATTTTAAGTTCATTATCAAGCAAGTTTTCGCCGTGGAGCATGCTTTTTTGATAGCCTTTTACTAATGCTAAAAAAAAAGTAAGCACCATCATTGAAAGTAAAATTAAGGTCAGACGTTTACGAATAGACATTTTCAACCTCGAAAGATAAACACACCCTAACGCTTACCAACCACGTAGCCAATGCCACGTAAGGTTTTAATAAAATCGCTAGGGAACTTTTTACGAAGATGATGAATATGCACCTCTATGGCATTAGAGCCGACTTCTTCACCCCATTGGTAAAGTTTGTTTTCGAGTTGTTGTTTTGATTGCACCCTTCCCTGATTTTCCATCAGCGCTTTTAAAAGCATGTATTCTTTTCGTGGTAGTGTAAGTGATTGCCCACTTAGTGCAACTGTATGAGCAGAGGTATCCATTACTACATCACCACAGCGCAATAAGCTTGATTGTGTTTGGTTAATGCGCCGGCTTGCTACACGTAATCGAGCAAATAACTCAGCAGGATCAAACGGCTTTGCAAGGTAATCGTCTGCTCCCATATCTAGCCCTTGGACTTTGTCATCAATACTGCCGCGAGCAGTTAAAATAACCACCGGAATAACTTTTTTTTGTGCTTTAATATGCTTTAAAACTTGCGAGCCGTCGCCATCAGGTAATCCTAAATCGAGAATAACAAGCTCAATCTCACCACTAGAAAGGTACTCTAAGGCGTGCTTAACTGTGCCACTATGCTCTACGCTGTAGCCCTCTTGACGCAAAGAGCGAATAAGCCCTTGCGCCACTAAATGATCGTCCTCAACGAGTAATAAATGCATTATGTGTTTATCTTTTTAGTTTTTTATCTACTTTTGCCAATAGCTGACTTATTGCTTGTTGGCGATACTCATCTGCTTTTGCACGAGTATCCCGAATGCCCGCTGCTTGTGCTACAAGTAGTCGTGCTTTAGCTTGTTTATAATCGCCTTCGTCATACAAATATTCACCGTATAAGTAATTAGTATCAATGCCTTCGAGATTAAAAGCGAGGGCTTGTTTAAATAATTTTTCAGCTTTGTCGTCATCACCAAAACCAATTGGCCAACCAGGTACTTTGCTATAAAGCGTTGCAAGACTTGCGTAAGCGGAGCCATTTAATGCTGTACCATCAATTGAGAGTGCATTTTCAAGTGACGCTTTAGCTTCTTTTGCTAAACCAAGTGCGCCCAAGCCACCTTTTGCGCCTGCAAAGCTGGCTAACACAATGCCATTCCAAATGTGTGGTTGTGCCGAGTCTGGATAGTTTTTAACAAATAACGCGCTTTGCTCACTTAGTTGTGTAAACGCATCTATTTGCGCATCATCTTCAAGTTCATAGTTAGCAATTGCCCACTTTTGTTGAATAGAGGTTAAGTCTTGTGTTTCATCTGCGTTTACTGCAGTTGTAAATACAGTTGTAAATACAGTTGTTAGTATTAGAGATAATGCTAGGGTAAATTTATACATAATCTTGTCCTCGTGTGTTTGTTAACTTAAAAAGTGTTTAATTTTAGGAAGTTGTTTTGCAATAGCGTTATCAACAACGCTTGGGAATGCGCCATTAATACGTGCAAATAATTTCTCAGGAAAACCAATAAAACGCCTTGTTTGATTCGAATTTATAAGTGCTAATAACTCTTGAGCAACTAATTCTGGCGAGTCCATTTTATTACCGAGCTCTTTATTCATTGCCCGCGCTTTACTGCTATTAATAGATGTATCTGTCGCTCTTGGTGCTAAATAGGTCACTTTAACACCTGAGCCGTTAAGCTCACGCGAGAGCGCCTCTGTAAAACCACGTAAACCAAATTTACTGGCGCAATAAAGTGTTTGAAACGGGTAACCAATACTGCCAAACGATGATCCCACGTTAACAATGGTGCCTTTGGTATACGCTAACTGCCCTAAAAATAGCTGGCATAATTTAATAGGCACCGACAAATTAGTAGTAAGCATATTATCTATTTGCTCATTACTTGTGTGCTCAAGGCTTTGCATTGTATTTATACCGGCATTGTTAATAAGTAACCTAACGCCACCGAGTTGCTTGGCTTTTATTGCTAAGTTAATGCGTGTTGTATCGTCGGTTAAGTCGCCTGTAAATATTTCACTGTCTGGGCATTCACGGCTCAGTTTTTCAAGGTCTTGCGTATTACGTCCTACAAGCAGTAACTTCCACCCTTTTGCATATAGGGCTTTAGCAATCGCTTGCCCTATTCCGCCTGTTGCACCAGTTAGCACACATAAAGCGCTACTCATGACAATTTGCCTTGTGCGCTTGCTTTAAAAAACGGTTCGTCATCGAGCCCACGAAATATATCGCCGTATAAACGATAAAAGCACTTTGCACCATGGAGTATGGCTTGTTGATCCGCCTCATTTGTTATTTGGTTCATTAGGTTTTCAAAAAACTTTACATGCTCTATATCAAGTGCCCCATGAGAGGTTAAATAACTAAATGCTTTTTTAGATAAGCCCACAGCACTTGCAATATTTGAAGCCGCGCCATCAGCAAGCGCTATAGAAGTGCCTTCAAGCACATGCACCATGCCAAAAAAGCTCAACGGGTTTTTACGTGCAATGGAGTCGTACGCATACGACACCATCATTTCGGTAGCAAATTGCGGCTGACTACACCTTACTGTTTCTTTGTCAAAACCACAGGCTGCAATATCATTAAGTACCCACTCTTGATGGCCAATCTCTTCTTCAATGTATTCTGCGACGGCTTCGCGCAACCATTCTTGTTCGTCGGTTAATCGTGCACCAACCGACATCATTAATGGCACAGTGTGCTTAACATGGTGATACGCTTGCGCTAAAAACGAAGCGTATTCTTCAAGTGATGCTTCACCTTTAAAAACACGCTGAATAATAGGCGCTGCAAGCAGGTAGTTTTGCTCTTGTTTAGTTTGCTCTTTAAGGGTGTTAAAAAAATCACTCATTAATTACTTCTCCAAGTCGGTAAAATTGCTCAAACACAGCATGGTACTGCTTACTTATGGCATCTCGTTTTGGGCGATTATTTGTTGTTAATAATCCTTGTTGCACACTTAATGGGGCAGTTAAACGATGCCACTTTTGAATTCGTGCATAGTCGGGTAGTTGTTTATTAATTGCGTTAATGTATTGAGCTAACACTGGGTCACTTAGCTTTGAATCGGCATAAATAATGGCGGTTAAAAAAGGTCGACCTTCACCAAACACAACCGCTTGTAAAATACCGCTTTGACTTAGTAATAGTGATTCAGGCCACTCAGCACTGATGTTGCGACCCATGCTGGTAATAATTAGGTTTTTTAGGCGGCCTTTAATAAATAAGGTATTTTGATGCTGCTCGACCAGATCACCGGTTGCGTACCACTGGTTTTTGTCGTGTGGCTGATGGTTTAAGTAACCTAAAAACAAATCGCCTTTTATAAAAAGCTGGCCATTTTCAATTTTGGTTTGAATATGAGGTAACACAGAACCTGCACTTTGGAGGTTATCCTTTGTGAGCGAATTTAAACTAACTACAGATGCCGCCTCAGAAAGCCCATAACCTTGGTACACCGGTAAGTTTAAGCCACGCGCTTTAACTATTAGCATTTCGCTGACACGCGCACCACCTACTGCAATAAACTGTAACGAACTAGGCAGTTGCCACCCTTGTTCAGCAAAAGCAACTAAGCATGCTAATAGTTCAGGCACTAAAATAAGCGTATTTGGCTTAACTTTATCAATAGCAGCTATAAGCTGTGCGGGCTGTTTTAATACAGTGCCAACAAAGCCTAATTCATTTAGCGGTATTAAATGCACTGTACCGCTACTTTTTAAAGGGGCATACACGCCGGCTATATTTTCAAGCAATACAGCAAGCGACAATAAACACAAATGAACAGGCTTTTTAATATTAATTTTATCGCACAGAGATTGAGCTACCTGCATTTGGCTTTTTGCAGATAAACACACGCCTTTTGGTTGCCCAGTCGATCCTGATGTAAACGTTACTTTTTGAGTTTCTGGAAAATAACTGACGGGTTTAGCTACAACGATTTCGTAAATATATAATGTGTAAAACTCAAATAAAGTAATTGATGCCGTCGGCTCCCCGAGTAAAGGGTTTAGTGTGTCGCTCATAAATAAATGTGCGCCGCATTGCGCTAGTACATATTGAGTTTGTTGTTCACTAAAAAAGTGAGCAATTGGCACAGCCACTTTATTAGAAACCGCAGTAGCGGCATCAATAACAAGCCAAGCTGGCGTATTATCGAGCTTATAAGCGACACATTTGCCGTTAAAGCTTTGTAGAATTTTTACTACTTTTTGTATTTGCTGGTTAAACTCATCACTGTGAATTTCAAGTGTTTGCTCTTTATTATGCGCAATAATTAATGGCGATACTGAATGTGTATTATAGTAATTCATACATTCACCAATGCATTTACCAAAGAATTGATATTTGAGTGGTTTTGCTGCATCAAACTATAAAGCATTGGGGTATTTAGTACTTGTTGGTGAGCTTGCTCTAGGCTCACAATGCATACTGTTGGTTGGTTGGCGTAATAGCTGCCCCACTTTAATGGGTTCTCAACTACAAAACTGCTAGCAAGTGCAATTTCAGGACACATAACACCAAGTAAGCGCAATAAAGCACGCACTTTACTGGTTGCACAAAACACTAAATGTTTTGCTCCCACACTTTGCAGAGCTTCGTTAACAATAATAAAATGTGCAAGTGTTGCCCTTCGATTTGTAGAGCAAAGATTACCAAGTTCAAAAATTTTATTACGAGAAATACTCTCATCTAAAAAATCTTCAACGGGTGATGCTAAATATTGCTCAATAAACAATGGCGAAGTTGCTTGCCTTAGCCCTAAGGTGCATTTTCCTTGCTCGGTAACGTATTGGCAAAGTAGTGGCATAAACGAAGTAAGCTTAGCGTTATACGCAACTAAAAAACCTTCTTTTACTGTATTTTCGAGATTTTTTCGATGCACATCATCAATACGAGCACTAATAAACTGACAGTTATTTTGTGTTAAACCTAATGATGTAGAACTGTGGGCTAATTGCATAAGCTCGCTCATTTAAACCTGTTTATATTTCAGGGTTTAAATTTAACGAGTGAAACTTAAAGAAAACTTAAGAAAAAATTAATTTAAATAAAAAAGCGTCTTAAGTGTTAAATCGCGAGGGCGTGTTAAATAGATCAACACGCCCTAACTAACAAATCGTTATAACAAAACTTCTTTTTTTAATTAAACTTAGGTCAACAGGCTCTAGCAGCTTTGTATGCATCACGTTAGTATAGTGTTCTACTTAAGTTACATAATGATAATTACATGAGCATAAAAACAAACGCGTTAATTTACTTTTTAGCCTTTTGCAGCGGCTTTTGCATAATGGGCATTGAGCTTTTAGGTGGGAGAATTCTTGCCCCCTTTTTTGGCAGTAGCGTGCATATTTGGGGCAGTATAATTACTGTGTTTATGCTTAGTTTATCTTTTGGTTATTTACTTGGCGGTAAACTCAGCACTAAAAATGCATCTCTTACCAAGTATGGTTTAATATTTTTAATTGCCAGCATCATGGTTGTGCCTATTACATTATTTTCGCAGCCTATAATGGAATTTATATTTACCCATATTGAAGATAGCCGCTACGGCTCACTCTTAGCGTCAACTGCTTTATTTTTTATACCTACCGTTACTTTAGGAATGATCTCGCCTTACTCTGTCCGCTTACTGGTAACAGATAGCGATAAAAGCGGTCAAGTGGCAGGTCGTTTATACTTTGTAAGTACGCTTGGCAGCGCTCTGGGTACTATCATTACCTCGTTTTACTTCGTGCTCGCGTTTGATGTAAATACAATTATTAGCGCCTTTGCTTTAACACTTGGGTCACTGGGTTTAGTCGCGATTGTTATTAATACCTTGGCTAACAATAAGGGGCTTGCTCATGCTTAAATATTTGCTACTGCCGTTAATTGTATTTTCAGGTTTTGCGTTTAGTAACGTTATTCATGAAGAACGCTCGCTTTATCGCAATATTATTGTTGAAGAAACGAGCGACTTACGTTGCCTTAAATTTAATACTAAAAGTAGCCAAACAAGCCAAAGTTGCATGTATAAAAGCAATCCCGACAAACTTGTTTTTAATTACACAAAATTGACTTTTGCTAGTTTATTAGTAGCTGACAACCCTAAAAATGTACTTATTATAGGGTTAGGTGGCGGTACGCTTTCTAACGTTATTCATGAGCTATACCCCACTGCAAAAATTCATAATGTTGAAATAGATCCTGCAGTAACTAAAGTTGCACGCGATTACTTTAACTTTATAGAAAACGACTTAGTGACATCAAGCGTGCAAGATGGCCGCATTTTTATAAAGCGCGCCGCAATTAAAAAACAAAAGTACGATTGGATTATTTTAGATGCATTTAACGGCGACTACATTCCGGAGCACTTACTTACTAAAGAGTTTTTTGAAGAAGTACAAAGCGTATTAGGCGATGGCGGTGTTATTGCCGCAAATACGTTTTCAAGTAGTAAACTTTATGAGCATGAGTCGGCAACTTACCACGCTGTATTTGGCGACTTTATAAATGTAAGCCGCGAAAATCGTAGTAACCGTATTATTTTAGCGGGACTTAAATCAATACCGAGCGAAGCGCAAATTAACACGCGTGTTAATGCTCTCGCCCCTAAATTAGTAAAATACGGTATAGACATAAAAGCGATTAGCCAATTTATGCACTTTACAAAAGACGGCCAAGATTGGCCTGCCGATACAAAAGTACTTACCGATCAATACTCCCCCGCTAATTTACTTAACTTTTAAAACCTCCCTAAACCTCACCATTTTTAAAGGTGAGGTTTAGCAAATATTTTGCCACTTCCCTCTCCTACATATATTTACTTAGCAAGCTAAGTAATGATAAAATAGTTAGCTTGCTAACTATGTTGGGATGGCTATGCCTACACACAAACCTTTTCACGAAACGCTCGATTTAACAGTTATCGGTAATATGGGCCGAGTTCATCGCTTATGTCGCGAAGCGGTAACCATTGCTGTTGAGCCTTTAGGGCTTACTCAGTCGCGCTGGACTGCACTAATGCATATAAATATGCGTGGTGAGGGACTAACACAACTTGAACTTGCTAATAGCTTAGGAATAGAAATGCCTTCACTGACTCGTACGCTTAAGCAATTAGAGGAGCAATCTTTAATCGTTCGCCGTGTAGACAAACATGATAAGCGCAGTAAAAGACTCTATTTTACTGAGCAAAGTGATGCCATTTTACATTCATTGCAAGAGACCATTTCCGATATAAAAAATCAGTTATACAGCGGTTTATCTGTTGAGCAGCTCGATGCGATTGCATTTGGTTTGATCAAAATAGAGCAAAACGCCCTTAAATGTATTCAAGTTAATAAGTAAGGCTAAAAATGACACCGGATCAAAAGTTTGCACGCTATGTAAGGTTCTCTCTCATAGGGTTTATCTTAGTATTTATTTACTATTTAGTGGCCGATATGGTTTTGCCTGTGACACCACAGGCACGTGTATACCACCCTGTTGTGCAAATATCACCGCAAATTAGTGGCCGAGTCACTAGTGTGCAAGTTAATAATAACCAATCAGTTAAAGCGGGCGATATATTATTTAGTATCGATGAAGGCCCATATAATTTAGCCAAAGAGCAAGCTCAACTCGCGCTTGATGATGCCAAATTACAAAACAAGCGTCTTGATACCAATGTTAAAGCCCTTGAGGCACAAATAAGTGCTGCAAATGCTAAACAGCATGAGCAAAAACTATTAAAAAGCAGAGGCGAAAAACTCTATACTCAAAAATCTATATCTGAGCAAGAACTTGAAAGCATTCGTGCTAATTTTGAAGCCAGTAAAGCAAATGTTGCAGCCCTTGAAGCACAGTTAGCTGAAGCGGTTTTAGCTAGAGGTGACTCAGGTAATAAAAACTTAGCTATGCGCCACGCTGCTAATCAGTTAGCGCAGGCTGAACTAAATTTATCCTACACACAAGTGCGCGCATTAAGTGACGGCGTAGTTGCTAACTTACAATTATTAGACGGCGCATACGCAGTTGCAGGTAGCCCGTTATTAGCTATTGTCGCTAAAAAAGCCGATTTAGTTGCCGACTTTAGAGAAAAGTCACTCTCAAATATGAAGCAAGGCACTCAAGCGCGCGTAGTATTTGATAGCCGCCCAGGTGAAGTTTACGACGCAATACTTGAAACATTTGAAGCAGGTGTTAGCAACGGCCAACTTAGTGCAAATGGTTTACTAAGTACAACAGAAACCAGCAATCGTTGGGTACGCGATGCACAGCGTCAACGCATTCATTTAAAGCTCGTAAATCATCAAGACTTAATAGCAAACATGCCAAGCGGGTCACGTGCAACAGTACAATTATTGCCCGAATCGACAATTGGGCAATGGTTTGGATCTGCACAAATTAGGTTTATTAGCTGGTTACACTACATCTATTAATGGAGACTTTATGACTCAAATTGTTAGCCAAGGGCCACAATTAGACTCTAATGGCCTTCGCCAAGCACTACGCATTGCAGGTGGATGTACCCTTGGATTTACTATTAGTAAATTAATGAACTGGCCTAATGGTATATTTTTTACCGTTTATCCTATGTTGTTACTTGGCATGGTGCCTACTTTAAGCCGTGGGCTTATAAATCAATTTATAGCATCTGCTGCATTTAGCGCGCTTATCGTGCTGATAATGCAGGGATTGTTTTCTCACTTGCCAGTCGTTATGGCATTGTTAGTGTTTGGTGTTTTCTGCTTTTTATTTCACCAAATGAGTAGCGGTAGTGCCTTTTTATTTGGCGCTTTAGGCGTTGTTAGCCTTTCTATTCAGCTACATTTTTCCAGCTATGTTGGTCAGGGAAGTAGTATTTACCCGCTAATTTTAACTAATGGGTTGGCTATTCTTTTAACCGTCGTTATCGCTGCATTAATGCATGGCCTATTTCCTGATCTAACAGCAAGGCCCACACGAGTAATGCCAGCTAAAGCAAAAGAGAGTATTCGCCATGAGGTATTGTTATGCTCAAGCGTGGCTACGCTCTCTTTTGTGGTTTTTCAGGTTCTTGATTTGCAAGACTCAATATCTGCGCAAGCAGCTTCTGTACTCATTTTATTTTCATTGTGCTGGAAAGCCGCCGGTATGGCTGGTTGGCAACGGGCAATAGGAACACTTATAGGATGCAATGCAGCGCTACTATCGCAGCTGTTTTTGTATAGTCACTCTGACTTTTTACTTTTTCCGATAGCTATTTTATGGATACTTTCGTTTATTTTTGCACGTTTTCATATTTTAGGCGGAGGAATACCGGGTATTGGTTTTGGTGTGCTGACTACCTTTGGTATTTTATTTGGGAACTCACTCGGGCCAGGACAAGACTTAATTTATAGTGCAATGTATCGGTTTAGTTCAGTATCGGTGGCTATAATATTAAGTCTGTGCGCCGTATATGTTATGCATCATATACTTAATCGGTTTAGTGTAACTCGCCATCATACTTATGATTAGATAAACCCTGTTTTGTAAAACTAAAGGCTGCAATTGCAGCCTTTTTTATAAGCTTAGTTAAGCTATTTTAATGATATAAATAAACTATAATTTTGTTTTAAATACTCACCAATGGCTCTTTGTACACAATAAAGCTTTTAGTCTTTCCTGGTGATCATAAGCGTTAACACACCCGCTATAATCCCCCAAAAAGCAGACCCCACTGAGAGCAATGTTAAGTTAGATGCAGTTACTAAAAAAGTGACTATTGCGGCCTCAGTATATTCAGTACCACTAAGGGCTTGCTGCAAACTATTAGCAATGGTGCCAAATAGCGCAATGCCCGCCAAAGCTAAAATCAGCGCCTGGGGTAAACTTGCTACCAAGCCAACTAAAGTAGCCGCGCACAGCGCCATTAAAATATAAAATACGCCAGCCGCTATACTCGCCCAATAACGTTTATCATGGTTTTTATCCGCTTCATCACTCATACAAATAGCAGCAGTAATGGCGGCTAAATTAATAGAGTAGGCTCCAAATGGGGCCGTAAGCATATTTACAAAACCAGTTACATTAAGAGACGCAGATATAGGTGCTTTATATTTGTGCGCCTTTAAAACAGCAATGCCCGGTAAATTTTGCGAGGTCATGGTAACTATGTAAAGTGGTAAACCTATGCTAATGCATGCTTGTAAGTTAAAAACGGGTTCAATATAAGCAAATTCGCTCATTTTCCAGTGCAGTGCGCTGGTATCAATATGACCCATTTGCCAAGCGAGTAATACGCCTATAATAAGCACACTTAACATAGCAAAACGGGCAAAAAAGCGTTTACCAATAAAGTACATAACGACCATTAAGCCAATTACTAAAGGCATGTCATTCATAAAATTAAACACGTCGATACCAAAGGTAACAAGCACGCCGGCCAACATGGCGCATGCAAGCTCACTTGGAATACGGTTCATTATTTTTTCAAACCAGCCCGTCACCCCCGACAAAAAAACGAGCAATGCACTGAGCATAAACGCGCCAATAGCCTCGTTTAAGTTATACCCTTGGGCACTTGAAATAAGTAATGCAGCTCCCGTGGTAGACCACGCAATTAAAACAGGTACTTTGTAATAGTACGATAAGCCAATTGACGTTATACCCATCACTAAACCGAGCATTAAAATCCAACTAGCTACTAAATCGGGCGTGCCACCAAGGGTTATCACTACCTGATAAATCAATGCAATAGAACTCGAAAAACCAATAATTACAGCCACAAGCCCTGCTGTAATTCGGTTAAGTAACTGATCAGACACTTTCATAAATCCCTCGTAATGCCATTTATGCAGCACTCAACATACGTGCCCGATAATTACATTGCAATTAGCGATTAGTTTACAAAGGGTGAAAAAAATTCACTTTTTATTTTTCATTGTAATTAACGTCAAAAAGCCACTTTTAACCATTGTATTTAACTAAACAAACAAGTACCCACAAACGCGCCAAAGCCCGCATAAACCCTACAAAAAACCAATACCAAAAAGAGTGAAAAACATACCAAAAATAAATATCCTTATAGTTTATAAGGGATTATGGAATTCAGAATTAATTCTTTTCGGTTACATTTATTATCTTGATCTAATCCATTTAATAATATAAAAAGTAACAAATAGTTAACCAAAAACACTAAAAGAGAAACAAATGAAGAGATCTGTCGTCTTACTAATTGCTATACCATTATCGGCATTTGCAGTTTATGGGCTATTTTTTAATGCAGATGAAACGGGCGAACCTATCGCACCCGTTGCTATAGACTTTGTTCCTATTGATTTACAAAAAACACGCAATACACATCCCCCTGCACCTATTGATATGAGTAAAGATCCAATTACCGTTAAACCCATTGTTGCCCCAGACAACAGTTTACCGTTTGAAGAATTTGATGCCGTAAACCGCCTATCCGACAAAGCCAAGCAAGTGCTCATAAACGCAAAAGTTTTACCTACCGACTTGCATAACGAAGCCTACATTGAGTTTGATTTAAATTCTTTGCAGGCGTTAGAAACTGGCGAAAACTTTGATTTAGCTATTCCGCAAACAGCCGAAACATTCACCGCAGAGGTGACTAATGTGGTTGAGTCTGAAAATGGCGACAAGAGCATATTTGGCAAAATAGTGGGTGTTGATGGCCGCATGCATAATACCGTTTTAACGGTAGGTAAAGATGCCGTATATGGCCAATTTACTGCGCCCTCTGGCAATTATGTATTCGAAAGTAAAGGTAAGTACGGATGGATTGCAGCAAAACGCGATTTATATAAAAGCCACATAGAGCATGAAGTAACCGCACCAAAACCCAAATCAGATAAAAGCATCGATATATTTGCACCAAAAATTGATGGCTAACCAAAAAATATAAAAACAATTAAAGCCGCACTCTAAGGCAGCTTTAGTGTGTCTGCTTTTTATGAGCTCAACCAAGTTAAAAACAAGTTCCAACCACAACAAGAGTAAGGAAATACAATAATGAAAAAAGTAATCACAACAACCGCACTGGCTGCGGCATTATGTGCAGCAAGTGCTGCACAAGCAGAAACCATCGATATCGGTATTTTATATACCGACCAATCAGCTGCTGCAACTAGCAATATTGACACTAAAATAAATCAACTAATTGCTTTTAGTAATCAGGTATATAGCCAAAATGGCGTTGATATAACACTACGCTTAGCTGGCAAACAAAACTTAGGTGACTACGCAGTAACGCCGTCTGAGGATTGGTTAGATTCGGTTACAAATAGCAGCTACGTAGATGGTTTACGTAGCGATTGGAAAGCCGACATGATTGCCGTATTAGGTACTGGCCAAAGTGCTGGCAATGGGCTTATTTCATGTGGTTTAGCATGGGTTGGTCAAGGTACTAATGGCAACCTATACAGCTCTATGAGCAGCCGTATGTACTCAATCACTGCAATTGACTGTGGTGCAACTACATTCGTACACGAACTTGGTCATAACCAAGGTTTAGCGCATTCACGCAAACAAGGTGACACGTCAGGCGGTGTATATGTAGATGGCATGGGTCATGGCGTACAAAATGAGTTTGCAAGTATTATGGCTTACCCGCACGTTTACGGTAGCGCAACTCAGTACGATTACTTCTCTAACCCTGGCTGGAGCGTAAACGGTATTGCATTTGGTATTACAAACCAAGCGCATGCAATTCGCACGGTTACTGCTACAAAAACAAGTATTGCTAACTTTAAATAAGCTGCCCAATAAAAAAGTGGGCTAAAATAGCCCACTTTAAAGTGTTAACATGTTCTTCCCTGCAGAGCGCTTACGCGCTCTTTTAGATTAAACTAATGCACAACCACTTTTTGCTTAATTGCTGGCATTAACGTTTTTCCATTGCCATCTACTTTGTTTAACAATTTAAGTCCCATCACTTTTGCAAGTACTGGGTAAATATCAAGGTTATTTACTTCTTTAAGGCTTACACCTTGTTTAAATGCAGGGCCTACAGCAATAAATGATGCTGCCATATCTTCTGTATATGCATAACCGTGAGTCCCTAAATAGGTTGGTTTTTTACCATTGGTAAATACCGCTGGCGCTGTAGTTTGCACCACAATATCACCGACGCGAGTGCCTTTATTATAATGGTACGCTGCTAATTGCTCGTCTGTTAATACTATATAACGACCGTTTGACGCATCTCGTAAACGTGCTTTATAACCTTCAATATCAGCGTTTTTAGCATCAGGCTGAGTATATATAAGTAAACGTGGGCCCGTATTTTTAACTAAAAAGTTTTCATCTTTAGGTAGTGTGGTTACATCAATGCTTTTATCTGGATCTATACTCGTCATACCGTGATCCGAGACAATAACTAAGTTTACCTCTTGCTCTAATTTACTTAAGCGAGTTTGTAATTGCCCCATTAATTCATCAAGCTGTTTAACTGCATCACGCGTTTGTGGTGCGTCTGGCCCAAATTCATGGCCCATGCTATCAACTAGCGAAAAGTAACTCGCAATAAAACGTGGGCGCTGTGCTTTTGGTAAACTTAACCACTGAATAATTTGATCAACACGGCTCTGGTAATCGCTGTATTTAGAATAGTGATAAAAGTAATCTGGTGTCATGCCGTTAAATAGTGCATCTGACTCAGGCCAAAAATATGTAGCCGATTTAAGTCCCTGCATTTTTGCTAAATTCCAAAGCGGAATACCCTTTACCCATGTGCTATCGCCCAATGCTTTGCCCATGCTGTAACAATCGTTTTTACGCGCTTTATCACAAAAGCTATTATCAACAATGCCATGGTTTACTGGCAGTAAGCCCGTAATAATAGAAATATGATTAGGAAACGTTTTAGTCGGATAAACAGGTATTAGTTTTTGTGCGCGAACACCGCGCTCGGCCATTGCTTTTAAATTTGGCGCGCCGTGTTTTTCAATATAATCCCAACGCAGGCCATCGATTGATACAAGCACCACAGTTTGCTCTTTTGCAGCAAACGCGCTGTTCATTCCTAACATTAGGCAAATTGATACCGCCTTTAAAATCCACTGTTTCATTATAAACACCTATAAATGCACAACAATTACTCAAAAAATTATTTTAAAGCAAGTTGTTACTTTATGATACAAACTGATAGATTAAACCCTGTATATTAAAGACAAATGACTATGTGCTAAAAACTATGCCAGTCATCAATTGTAAAAAGGACAAGTTTAAAGATGACCATAGATTTTAGTAAAAAAATAACGCCAGCACGAATGTACCGCACCACAGCAAACTTACAAATGGCGCTAGAAAGCGACCGTGGACGAATAATAAATAGCGCCGCTATTCGTCGTTTACAGCAAAAAACACAAGTGTTTCCGCTTGAGCGCAACGCTGCGGTACGATCTCGTCTTACCCATTCGCTTGAAGTTCAACAAGTTGGTCGTTTTATAGTGCAACGTATTTTTGCTAATTTAAGTTACGAGCAACAAAAAGATCACGGCTTAACCGACCTAGAACGCCCCCTAGAAAGCTTAGTAGAAATGGCCTGCCTAATGCACGACATTGGCAACCCACCATTTGGGCATTTTGGCGAAGCGGCTATTAACCACTGGTTTAATAATAACCTAGCAAGCGTAACACCCGAGCGCTGTAAAGAGCCAAACACCGGTATAGGTGTTGTTTTTAAACACCTTGCACTTGATATTTGTAACTTTGAAGGCAACGCTCAAGGCATACGTATAATTCATTCGTTGCAAACGCTTAATTTAACTTACAGCCAGAGTGCTGGTATTTTAAAATACACTCGCCCTGCTGGGCTTGATGTAAAAGACATTCCGCAAAATAAAAACTACTTAATGAAAAAAGTTGGTTACTACTACAGCGAAAAAAACTTTGTTGAGGCACTACAAAAAGAGCTCACTATTGAGCCTTACTGCCGCCATCCCGCAAGTTATATAATGGAAGCCGCTGACGATATTTCTTATTGCCTAGCCGACATAGAAGACGCCGTAGAAAAAGACATAATAAGTACCGAGCTACTGTGCGAAAAACTTAAAAGTAGTTACAAAAAAGTATTAATAAATCTGTTAATCGACGACGCTCAACATCAAAATTTTGTAGACAAAGCCGTAGACTACGCACTAGAGCGTGCACAAGCACAACCGTATAATTTTAATAGTGAATTTTTTATATATTTGCGGGTTGCATTGCTACATCCGCTAGTAAACCACGCCGCAAAACGCTTTATTGAAAACATAGAACCTATTTATCATGGCGACTTTAACCAAGCGCTTTTAGAAGATAGAAGCCACTTGCATGCAGTAACTAAAACACTAAAGCAAGTAGCGCTTGAACATGTATTTTCAAACAAAGAAGTCGAAAAACTAGAGCTGCAAGGTTATCGTATAATTAACGGCTTACTTGACTGTTACAAACCATTACTATTATTAAATAGCGATAACTTTAAACGCGCACTTAATGGCGATTCACGTTTATTAATAGAGTCGCGACTTGTTAAAAAGCTCTCTAAAAAGCACTTAAATAGTTACCAACACGCAATAGATGCGATGCAAGAAGAGCCTGATCATTTTGCGGCATACGAGTTTTATTATCGCTGTAGATTAATCCAAGATTATATAAGCGGTATGACCGACCAATTTGCTTACGATGAATATCGCAGTTTGATGGTCATTGATTAGTTGTACTTAAGTTAACTTGCTCTAGATAATTTTCAATTTTGCGCTTAAAATCAAACTATTAATATTTAAGCGCGCATAACTTTATGATATCAAAACTAATTAGATTTACCCTTTGCTTTGCCTTATTTTATAGTGCGCAAAGTGCTGCATACAACGAAGCTATGTGCATTTTAATTAAACAAGAAATGCAGCAAAATAGTAATAACAAAGCGAGTCAAAAATATCGTAAAGCAGCGCGTGATTACAAAAACAACTGTAATAAGCCAAAAGAAATTCAAGCACAACCCAAGCCACAAATAATAAAGCCTGAGCCAGCTATTATTACTCAGCCACAACCTAAAATTGTTGAACCTGCCCCTGTAATTAAACCTACTGAAGAAGCTGTTAAAGAGAGCATCAACGAGCAAACGCTTAATTTAACTGATGATCAAAAACAACAGATTAACGATCAGCTAAATACCAATAGTAACGAAATAGTAATTGATGCAGAGCCAACAAAAACAGCACCCGAGCAAGTAGTTACAGAGCAAAAAAACGAAGCAGCAATAGAACAAATAAAACCGGCGACACCAGAGCAAAGCGTTATAGCTGCGCCTATAAAGGCTACGCCTGAAAAGCCTAAGTCTGTAAAACCAGCTCCTGTGTTAACTAAACCAACGCCAGTAATTGTGCCGCAACCTGTAGCGCAGAGCCCAAGCTCGTTACTTTTACCCACTTTAATACTTTTTATAGTAATACTTATTGGCGCTATGGTAGTCGTGCGCCTGCGCCGTGCAAAACAAAGTAAAACGATGGCAGAACCGACTATAGCGGCTCCACCTGGACTTAAATCAGAAAAAATTGCTACGCCAGCGAAACCTGAAACTAAAACAACAAAGCCTGTACAAACAACAAAAGAGCCAGAGATTGAGCCTGTCGTTATCAACGAAGTAACTCAAAATAATAAAGCGGTTGAGAGCAGCGTAGCGACAAATGAAGAGCCTGTAGAGCCTACTAACACAGCACAAAATGCTGATGTAAAAAATACAACAACGCCGATTTCAGATGAGCAGAACAACGTAGTTACTCCATCGCAAGTAAGCGAAACTGAGCTGGCACAAATGGAGCAAGCAGATACTTTAGAGCAAACAAGTACGGCTTCGTTTAACGAAGTAAAACAAAAATCTGAGCCTAATACCGCCGAGTTTGAAGCCGCCGCTAAAACAACCTTAGAACGCATTAAAAATGCCAGCAGCTTTAATGAGCCAGAGGTACGCGACTTTGACCCAGATGCAAAGCCAGTAAAAAAACAACGTAAGCAATATATAGCGCAAGTAACGGAGCCTGCGCCAATAGAAGCCGAACATAACACTGTAGAGCCGGTTATTAATACTCCTGAGCCAGTAACAGCGAGTGAGCCGGTTATAGATTTACACGCGCCAGAGAAAATATCTGACGCTCAATCAACTATGTATACAACTGAACAAGACTTTAAAGAACCAGAAGTGCGTACATTTAACCCAGATGCACCATTACCTGGTGAAAAGCCTATGCCTAAAAAAGAAGACGTAATACCTGAGCAAGCCCAGACAACACCACAAGTTGATGATCCAGTAAGTGAGCCTAAAAAAGCAGACAGTAACAATCCATTTGCTAACTTATCGTTAGACTCAAGCTGGGATCCTGACTCAACTGAAAAGCCAAAAATAGAAGAGAAAAAACGCGCCCCTAAATCGCAAGCATTAATAGATGCAGAAGAACGCGCTAAAAATATGCAAACCAAAGAGTAAATTTACTGTAGCGCCTTACAAAGTGAGGCGCTGTTTTAGTAACCAAATAATTAATACCAACCTGCATAAATCTTTGATCAATTTAACGAATTAAATTGCACTATAACGTCGTTAAAAATTTTTTATTTACGACTGCATGGATGCAGGAGGTAGAGCAATGCAGGGAGCAATTGCCGAGAACGACTAGATATAAAAATTTTTGCCTAGTTCTAGCCTAATTTTCTTAACGTTAAATAGACCCCATATATAAGCAGATTGGTATAACTGCTTTTTCACCCCATATTACTTACACTTTTGTTCTATCCTCAAATGCGCTTTAGTGATTAGAAGCTTTGCTCCTCGCGCGAGCAAGCTCAGCGCATAGCGTAAAATTTCAGCTTGAGAGTCTTTAGTAAGCCTACAACTTGTTGACGCGATGGGTGCAGAGCATATATTTAACTGGTGGTATTTTTCTGGAGTTTACGGCTACGTTATCCGTAGCCTTGAATTAAAGTAACTTGGTCAACATGCCCTAATTAAAAGTCCTAGTTAACAGCCCTAGCGGTACGTTTATTTTTAAGCTTTAACCCGCCAATTAATAGCAGTGGCCCTATAAACATAGCAAGGCCATACACGCCACCGGTAACTGCATATTCAGGTTTATTCAAAAAGCTAATAGCAATTAAAATAGCTAACGATGCATTTTGAATTCCAACCTCAATTGAAAGTGTCAGCGAATCAGTTAAATTTAATTTTGAACACTTAGCAATTAGCCAACCAACAACCATTGAACCAATATTAAGCGCTATGCACGCCCAAAATACATCGTTAAATGAGCTAACTAATAAATCGCGCTCTTTTATTACTAATGCGGCAATCATCATAAGCATAAAAAACAACGAGAAGCGTCTAAAAAACGGCTCTGTCTTAATGGCAAAATCACTTTTAAAGTGACGTAACCAAATGCCTATAGCAACTGGCACTAAGGTAATAAAAAATAATCCAAGCGATGTTGTTAAAATAGAAAAGCTAGCATCGTCTGCTGGGGCAAACTGACTCATAGCAAAGCCAATAATAAACGGTGTGGTCACTATACTAATTGCGGTAGAGGCAGCAGTTAAACTTACCGAAAGCGCTAAATTAGCTTTAGCAAGCTGGCTTACTACATTTGACATAGTACCGCCTGGGCAGGCAGCTAATATCATTAAACCAATAGCTATAGGCGTTGGTAGGTTAAGTAAATAACACAGCCCTAATGCTAATAAAGGCATTGCTACAAGTTGGCCCATTAAACCCATAACAATGGCAAGCGGGCTTTTAAATAGACGAGTAAAATCGGTTGTTGTGAGCCCAAGACCCATACCAAACATAATAAGTGCAAGAGCGAGCGGAAGTATTACTTCGGTTAATATAGATGCATTCAAGTTAGACAGCCTCGTTTATTATTGTTATTAATTGCAGTATTAGTTTTTAACTGTAACGCCCCTTTACAATAAACCCTAATGCTAGAAGCGTTACTTATTTAAAATAGTAGCAATGCGTTTATCCAGTTCTGGAAGTACATCTTGTTCAAACCAGGGGTTCTTTTTAAGCCATATATTATTGCGCGGGCTGGGGTGAGGAAGCACTAAATAGTTTGGCCAATACTCACGCCACGATTTTACTAACTCCGTAAGCGGCATTTTTTTAGTCTCTGGTAAATGATACGCCTGCGCGTATTTACCTAATACTATTGTCAGCTCAATATTTGGTAGTGCAGTTAATAATTGCTCGCGCCATGCTGGGGCGCATTCTTTTCTAGGTGGTAAATCACCCGACTTACCCCTACCCGGATAGCAAAAGCCCATAGGTAAAATGGCTATATTATTAGCATCGTAAAATTCATCACGTGTTAGTCCAAGCCATTCTCGCAGGCGATTCCCACTTGCATCGTTAAACGGCACGCCTGTTTCGTGAACTTTTACCCCAGGTGCTTGGCCTGCAATTAAAATACGTGCATTTGGGTTAAATTGTATTACAGGTCGAGCCCCTAAAGGTAAATGAGCCTCACAGATCACGCATTTACTAACTTGGTCTATTAATTGATGACTATTCATGTTTATTTGGCCTTAAATGCTTAATATTTATCCTAAATGGCCATTTAGGATAAATGAGTTGGTAAAAAATCGGTTTATTTTAATTAAAACGAGCGTTAGTTAGTAAAATCGTGATCTTTAAACTCATTCACGCTACAGGCCTTATAAAACCTATTGTTTTTCTGCCCATACGGCAAATTCATTGCCGCTAGGCTCTGCAAAATGAAACCGGCAACCACCCGGAAATTCAAAAATAGGTTTTAATATTGTGCCACCATGGAGTTGTACTTTTTTATACGTGGCGTGAATGTCGTTACTATAAAAAACCAATAGCGCAGCACCGTTTTGAGTAAGCGATTTAAGCGGTGCATTAAAAAAACCTCCATCAAGCCCTTGGCCACTAAATGCCGTGTATTCTGGGCCGTAGTCAGTAAACTGCCAATTAAATACACAACTAAAAAAAGCTTTAGTTGCGGGTAAATCGCATGCAGGAAACTCAACGTAATTTAGTTTTTCGTGATCACTCATCGTTATTTCACTCTTTATTTTTAGTCAGTTTATTAACCTTAAGCTTTACATACAGCCTGTGCAATATCATTAAACAATAACAGATCAGTATTTTACTAAGTAAGTAAGCATAACTTACTTAAAAGTTAAATATCACAAATGAGAATAACTATCTTTTGTATTTGTAACATATATAATAGCGCCTTTGTTTTATCCTCCGCTTTAAATAAAGGGATTAATTAACTATGCAAGCACCTTTGCACAGTGCGCCATACGATAAGGTTAACGTAATTGCGCTTATAGTAAAAAGCGTAAGCTGTTATCGAGCTTTGGTATTTTTACGTTTTTTTATTGCCATAATTGGTGGCTATGCCTTTACCTCTGCAAGTACTGCGTTATTAAGTTTTGTATTGCCAATAGCTAAGCAAGACGCTGTATTGTTTAGTGTTTCAATCAGCATTTTAATTTATGCCGTAGTATTTATTTATGCCTTTAGCGTTAAATCATTAAAAACAGTGTGGATCAGTATTTTACTAAGTACGGGTGTGTTCATTGCGTTGCTTGGTTTACTGAAGGGTTGGGTATGAAAGACAGTTTTTTCAGATCGATGACTTGGTTACACACTTGGGTAGGGTTACTCGTTTGCTGGTTATTATATTTAATATTTTTTGCAGGAACTCTTAGCTTTTTTAGAGACGAAATAACGTTGTGGAATCAACCAGCCATTCATAATGTGCAGGCCCAAACACAGCGTATAGAAGCGCAAAAACAACAAATAATTACCGGATTTGATTACTTAGCTAATCATGGAGCTAACTCATCAAGCTGGCGTATTACATTACCCGAGCCACGCATTCCTTATTTAATTTATGGTTATGCAAAGCCAAAAGAGCCAGGCCAGCGCCGCAGCCAGTTTAAAAACACACAGTTAAACCCTAATACCATGAAAGAGCTTGAGCCCTTTGTAGATACTAAAGGCGGTAACTTTTTTTATCGGTTGCATTATGATTTACATTATATGGATGCAATAACAGCACGCTGGATTGTATGCTTTGCTAGCTTTTTTATGCTGATTGCTATTATATCGGGCGTGGTTATTCATAAGCGTATTTTTAAAGATATGTTTAGCTTTAGGCGTAACAAAGGTAGCCGTACATGGTTAGATGCCCATAATTTAAGCTCAGTGCTTGCCCTGCCTTTTCATTTAATGATTACTTACACAGGCATGATTACGCTCATATTTATGTTGTTTCCCTACCCTGCGCAAACGTCTTACGATAACGGCATGCGTGGCTTTTTTAACGATGTAACCCCTCGCAACACCATGACCGACAAAGCCAAAGGCGAATCACCAATGGTGCCGATTCAACGTATTTTAGATCAGGTTTATACTAAGTGGCCTTATGCAGAT
The DNA here is from genome assembly GCF_001974875.1 of Pseudoalteromonas sp. EB27. Lineage (GTDB taxonomy): Bacteria > Pseudomonadota > Gammaproteobacteria > Enterobacterales > Alteromonadaceae > Pseudoalteromonas. Next base: position 77,829 of record NZ_MTQD01000009.1, on the reverse strand, counting down.
ATTACTCGCGTACAAGTTAACCAACCAAATATGGCAGCTTCAACAATTACCGTATTGGTAAGCGCAGGTAAAACACTACGTGACCAAGCACCACGCTTAATATTTAGTGGTGCTACAGGGCAAATGGTCGCTAAAACTGATGACGAGCTAACTAGCAGCAAAGCACTTTACGAATCGCTTAATTCAATGCATACAGGGCGTTTAGCTACGTGGTTGTTACGCTGGTTATATGTATTAGGCGGTATTGCAGGCTGTGTAATGATTGGCTCTGGCTGTATTATGTGGGCTAAACGAATTCGCGAGCGAACTAAAAACAACGTTAAACCTTCGTTTGGTTTAAAACTAGTTGAAGGGTTAAACCTAGCCACTATTATGGGGCTTCCACTGGCAACGTGTGCATTTTTTATCGCTAACAGACTACTTAGTCCAACGGTCGCAGAGCGCGCCGATAAAGAAGTACTCGCGTTCTTTTTAACATGGCTGGCCGTGGCTGTTATTGCCCTTTTAAAACGAGATAGGCTGCAATGGCGAGTTATGGCAGCTATAAATGCTGCTGCATGTTTTAGCGTACCGGTTATTAATGCACTTACAACTAACGACAATATAGTTAGCTATTTGATGCACAAACAGTGGGCATTATTTACTTTTGATGCACTATTTTTACTGTTTAGTATATTGTTTTTTATACAAACCGAAAAATTACGTACTGCTAAAAACAACTCAAAAATAATCACCCCTAGCCAATCTAATAATCTTAAAAGACAAAAATCATGATTGATTTACTAGGTTTTAGCCTATGTTTGCTCAGTTTTAACTGTTTTGCGCTAGCTAAGTTTAATCACTTTAAAGACGTATTTAACAAACGTCCTACAGAATCCCAACGTAAAAAGCTGTTGCTAGCTGCTTGGATCAGTATTTTACTAAGCTTAGTACTTTGTATAGTTACTCAAGGTGGATATGGAACATTGCTATTTTGCGGCTTTATGAGCCTAAGTGTCTTAATTATAATGGTTTTTTATAATTTTTTAGTAGGCTACGTAAAATGGTTTAGTGTTTTAAATGGCGCATTAGTTGTACTAAGTGGGCTGTTTTTAGCGTTAAACTAGCCTTAGTTAGTAAAAACGTGATCCGTTACTTTCTCATAGATTAGGCAAAAAAAATGGCAAGCTATATAGCTTGCCAACAATAGGGGATATTCAGTGTTTCCAATACTTGCTGTCTCACGGCAAGTACACACAATATAACCATAATATATTTAAGTTACTTTACAGTTAGGTGACTCTTTTATTACTACTGTAAAGGGGCTTTACATTGTTTATTGCTTAACCCAAATTATTTCATCGGTAGCAAAGCCCAACTCTTTAGCTTTAGTTAAAAAGTGTTCTTTAAGCTCTTTGCTAACCGTTGGTGTACGCGATAAAAACCACAAGTAATCTTTGTTGTAACTGGTTATAAATGCATACTGGTAATCGCCTTGGTCAAGTTCAAAAATCACGTAAGCACCATAAAATGGACCAAAAAACGAGACTTTAAAATGCCCTGTGTCGGTGTCTTCAACGAACTTGGCTAATCCTTCGGCGTCATCCCATTTTTTATCATCCGTTAAATACCCTTTGTTAAGGACCTTTACCGTGCCATCGTCGTTAATTGAATACGTAGCGGTAACTTGCTCCATACCTTCTTCGAATGAGTGATTAAGACGCGCTATTTCAAACCATTTGCCTTTATATTTTTGTATATCAAAGTTTTTAACGGGTGTTATTCCCTCAGGAGGGCTGGTGCAAGCACTAAGAAAAAATAACCCTGTAATAAGTAAACCGTATTTAATAGCCTTCATGTAAGCTCCTTTTCGATTATGTAATTTATGCTATTTCATAAGAATAAAATTTGCTATAGGATCATATTAATTCTAAAGCAATAAAAATGACCATAGCATGAAAATTTGGGTAGATGCAGACGCGTGTCCTGTTGTTATAAAAGAAATACTTTTTAGAGCTGCAGAGCGTATGAAAATCGAGACTATTTTAGTGGCCAATCACGCAATGCGTATTCCGCCGTCAAAATATATAAGCCGCGTTCAAGTATCGTCAGGGTTTGATGTAGCCGACGATGAAATAGTAAAACGTATTGAAAAAGGTGATTTAGTTATTACGGGCGATATTCCGCTAGCAAGTGAAGTAATTGATAATGGCGGGCAAGCACTCAACCCGCGTGGCGAGCTTTATACCACCGAGAATATCCGCTCAATACTTAACGTGCGCGACTTTATGGATACCATGCGCTCAAGTGGCGTAGAAATGAGTGGTGGGCCGCCTCCACTTAGTCAAACCGATCGCCAAAACTTTGCAAATAATCTTGACCGTATTTTAGCGCAAAACAAGGCTAACTAACTTGAACACACAATTAGTTGGCTTAGGCGATACGCAATTTAGCGTGGCAGTGTATGTAGCAAAAGCGCCACCAATGCCGTTTTTAGAAACACTTGAATACCTAGAACCGGTTATAAACGAGCAAATAAATACTATAAACCAGCACTGTGGTAATGGTTGGCGCAAAGTGTTTAACGTGTACGCAAAAGTGCTATTTTCCCTGCCAAGTGAGCATTACTCATTTGCTAAACAAGCCCCTACTTGGCAACAATATCGCGATGAGTATTTACTACAAAAAAATAGTAAAACCGCCCTGCTATTTAGCGCGCCTAACACTACTGTTATGTGTGCCGATAAAGCTACTAGCAATAAAAACCAGTTGCACATAATTGCCGGTCGTACGCACGCTAAAAACTTATTACAACAAGGTAAGTTACATGCACAGTTTGATTGGCTCGACGACGAGTTTGCAATAGATACTACCAACAACATTATTGTGTGCCCATATTTTGATTACAGGCAGCTAAGTAATATAAAAATAGCGAGATTAAGCGAGCTAGTCGCGCAGCTAAAAATGACTAAATAACCTGAACTCTGGATAATAAATCTATCTCAAGCAGCTATTTTCAGCGCTAACTGCGTTGAATTTACTTGCAATAGGCCAGCTATTGACGCGTAAATTCGCCTTGCTTTCACTGAAAATCTCTGGCTAGAGAAAATAAATTTAAATATCAAAATAATTTAATATGTTAGTAAATATCTTAACCAGAGTTCAGGTTAAATAACACATTGTAGGGAACGACCATGGCCGGAATTTTAGAGTTAAACCAATTATTAAAATCAATGCAGCCAGCGCTTAAGCAAGGCGAGTATATTTTTTGCTGCTTAGCAGGAAAATTGGCCGATTATGTTCATTTAGAGCCACTTGCCACTTATGTTGAAGAAGAGGGGCTAACCCTTATTTTAAAAGCTGAAACCGCCGATAAAGCAGGTATTACTTACGAGGGTAAATATAATTTAATTACCCTTAACGTACATTCAAGCTTAGAGGCCGTTGGATTAACGGCTGCTGTATCTGCAAAGCTGACTGAGCATGGCATTAGCGCTAATGTGGTCGCTGCGTTTTATCACGACCATATTTTTGTACAAACAGATAAAGCACAAGCTGCGATGAAAGCACTTGGAGAGATTCGTTAGGGTTACTGGCACAGCAATGATCTGAGTGATGTGGATATTAGAGCGTCGGGTGGCGCTTCGCTTAACCGACCTACGCATAAAATAAAAGCGTGGTGTAGAGAGGTTTATATAAAAACACCGAGTTTGCTCACTCGGTGTTTTTATTGGTGCTAAATAGCGGGTGCTTGTTTAGCTTGTAAAAATTAAACTACATACCCACTAAAGCCAAGCGCTTTAAAATACAGCTTCGGAATGCCAAATTTGCACTCATTTAGTAATTCGCTAAAGCGCATTCTATCAAGTGGGTAAAACTCATTTTCTAAGTCGTGCCCTGTTTGTGTTTTACCTGTTTCGGTTAAACCCAATTGCGCGCACGTTGTAAGCTGTGCTTCGCGCTCAAATGAAGTTTCGGGGCGCATTAAATCTGCTATATAAAGGTTTGCGTCTTTTTTAAGGTTTCCTTTAATCGCTTTTAATAACTCTTTTTTATCGCCGTTATCTTGTACAAAATGCATGACTAATAAACATAAAACAGCATCGGCTTTAACCGATAGTTTATCAACTGGGCCATTATGAATATTTACGCGGCTTGTTATACCTTGCTCGTCAAATTGCTGCTTTGCGATAGCAAGCATATCGGCTGATGTATCTTGCGCAGTAAATTGCCACGTAGGGTTTAGTGCCGCTAATGCGAGTACTTCTTTGCCGGTGCCTGCCCCTACTACTAAAACATGCGCATTGTCGCTTAGCGTTGCTTGTAGCTGCGCGTTTGTGAGCTGATGTAATAATTCATAACCAGGAACTAAACGGGTTATACGGCTATCGTATTGTGTTGCTTGCTCGCCTGTAAACGTTGGCATTGTATCTCCTTGTTTTCAGTAATGTTGCTTATAAAACTTCAACTGTGGAATATCCACCTGGCTTTTTGGCTACATGCACTTGAGTGGCTACACGCTCGCTCATTTGTGTTACGTGCGATATAACGCCTACTTTTCTGCCTTGTGCTTGCAAAGAATCCAAAGCGTCCATTGCAATGCTTAAGGTTTCGCTGTCTAACGTACCAAACCCTTCGTCAATAAACAAAGAATTGATTTGTACTTTGTTTGACGAAAGCGATGCTAAACCAAGTGCAAGCGCTAGCGATACTAAAAATGACTCCCCGCCTGAGAGTGTATTAACAGAGCGTTGCTCGTCGGCCATGTCGCGATCGATAATCGCAATGTCGAGCGTTTGCGCTATGGCGGTTAATTCGTAGCGTTTGTTGAGTGTTTTTAAATGGCTGTTGCCATAGTGCAGTAATATTTTTAACGTTTGTGTTTGCGCTAAGTTACGCATGGTTTTACCCGTTGCATCACCCAATACTTTATTAAGCAAGTGCCATTGTTCAACCTGCGTTTTAAGCGTAGTTAACTCAGCTTGTTTGCCTTCAAGCGCTTTAGCGTTTTGGTTGTGTTGCTCAATGGCGGTATTGGTTGCCAGTAATGAATTTTGCAGCTGCGTTTGTTGCTCGTTTAAGCTGCTTAATTGTGTACTTAAAACCTCAGCACTTTGCGTTGGTTTATCGCTACTGTTGTGTTTATCAAGCGTAAGTTGCTGCTGTTTTAATGCGGCATTTGCATCTGTCAGCGCTTGAGTTAACTGCTCGTGCTGGTTTAAATGCGCTTTAATAGTCTCGCTACTAAGTGTTAGTAAAATTTTGACCTGTTCATGCGTTGCATTACTGTATTGCGCTTTAAAGTCAGTAAACCACTGGTTATAACGTTCCTCAAGCGTTGCTAGTTCTTGGCTGTTTTCAAGTAAGCGTTGCTCAACATTTTTAAGCGTTATAGCGTGCTCATCTCGTTGTTTTATCGCGTCGTCATAGGCTTTTTGACTCGCTTGAACCTGCGATTGCATTTGCTCTTGTGCACTTGTGAGTTTTGCTTGGTAGTCGTCTGCACTTATTTGCTCGTTATTAAATAAAACTAAGCGCTCACTTTGCGTAGCGTTTAATAGCTCTTTAGCTTTTATAAGCTCTTCATTAAGTGCTTTTAACGATTGCTCGTTGTTACTTATAAGCGGGGTGAGCTGCTTTATTTGCTCATTAGCTGAGTCTTGACGTTTTTGGCTTTGCTCAAGTTGAGTTTGAGTTTGCTGATACAGCGTAACCAGCTCGTGCAGCTGCGTAAGTTCAAGTGTATTGGCCTGTAGTTGCTGCCAAAAATCACTGTTTTCAAATTGGCTATTGAGCGTTGTACCGAGCTCGTTAATTTGCGCACTAAGCTCGCTATGCTTACTCGTTAACTGGTTTTGCTGATGTGTAAGCTCAAGGTGTTTGTTACTAAGTTGCTGCTGTACTTGCTGCTCGGCTTTAAGTGCTGCTTGTAGCTCATTTACTTTAGTTTGCAGTGTACGTTGACGTTTTTGTTGCTCAAAGTATTGCGCTTTTTGCTCCGTTAACTGCTTATAAGTTACTCCAAGCTGATCAGGCGTTAAGTCGTTAAGCTCAGTGCGTGCACCTTGCATGGTATTTTTAATGTCGAGCTGTTTAGCTTTTGCCGCTTGTATTATTTGCTCAAGTTGTCCGTGTTCAGCAGTTAATACGGCATGTTGAGTTTGATGCTTATGCAGCTCGCTTTGTGCATGATCAAATTGCTTTTTAGCTATATTAAAAGCATTTTCAAAATCAGTAATTAAGTTATTTAATTGCTGATTTTGATTTACCGCATACGGGTGCTCGGTTGCGCCGCACACTAAACAAGGCTCATTAGGGCGTAGCTCAGTGCGTAAATGCTCTACGTTTTCGCTGGCTCTTAAACGCGCTTGGTTAAGTGCGTACTCGCTACTTTTAAGCGCTTGCTCGCTGGTTATTAAATGCTGATTGAGTAAAGCATGGGCTTGCTGACTTTCATTTAATTGCCGATTAAGTACTTGTTGGCGTTGAGTGCTTTGCTTTAGTTCTGCGTTAAATTGCCCGTAACGCTCGCGCTGCTCTTTTAAGTAATCAATACTTTTTAACTGCGCGTCGCAGTGCTCTGCATTAAATTCATTAAGCTGAGTATTTAATGCCTGTAAAGTTGATTGCTCACCACTAAGTGCCACCTCGCTCTGCTGCACTTTATTATTTTGCGTATTTAAAAGATCGCTCTGATTTGCAAGCTCGCTATTAAGTGTTTGGCTTTGCGCAGCGTTTGCAATTAATTGCTGCTGTGCATTTAAGTAGGTATTAAAGCTTTGCTGATAGTAGCTCCAGTCTTTTGCTAAAACGTGCAGCTGTGCATGCTCATTAAGCCATTGCTGGCTTTTAGTTGAGTCGGTATTAGCAAATTCAAGCTCACTATTGCTTTGTTTAAGCTGCTGTGCGAGCTTATCAAACTGAGATTGCTCTTTGGTTATTTGTGACTCAGTGCCTTTTACAGCTTGAGTTTGTAAGGCAATGTTACTGTCGAGCTCTCGCGCTTTAGCTATGACGGGCGCTGCATTTTGTTTTTGCTCATTGGCGTTATTAAGCAGCTCGGTATGCTTAGTAAGCGCGGTATTACGCTCGTTAATTACCGCTAAATGATCAACACTTTTAAGCGATGTTATTTGCTGATCCAAAGCCGTATTTTGATCGGTTAACAAATGAAAACGGCTGCGGTTATCTTTAATTTCAAGCGCTTGTTTAGCTTGTTTTGCCTGCTCGCTTTGCTCAACGATACTTTCAAGCGCTGAGCTTGCATGTTGCTGGGTTTGCTGTGCTTGCAGTAAGTTTTGCTCAAGCACTGTAGCTTGCTGATACCAGTTAAGTGCTTTTTCGGTTTTGGTTAGCTCTTTTTTAGTGTGTTCGGTTTGCGCTTTTAAATCGGTTAACTTGGTTTGTTGTAGCTCAAGTTCTTCTGGGGTTAACAAAGTATAGCTTTCAAGGCCTGCTTTAAGCGCTTCAAGCTTTGCTACTTGCTCTTTATGGCGCTCAAAAATACGCACGCCAATACGGCTAAATTTATCGGTACCTGTTAAGCACTCTAAAAGTTGCGCTCGCTCATCGCCAGTGGCTTTTAAAAACGCAGCAAACTCATGTTGCGCTAAAAGTACGGCTCGGGAGAACTGCTCAAAGTTAAGCCCTATTTTACTCTCGACTTCTTTTATTGTGTGGCTTTTGTCAGCTATTAAAGTTTCGTCTGGTAGAGTAACTAATGTGTGCTCTGCTACTTTAAGTTTGCCTGTTACTTTTTTATGAGTGCGTGAAACTGTATAGCGCGCGCGATAAAGCTGTTTATCTTGCCCTAAAAAATCGACCTCGGCGTAGCCTTCCCATGTGCCTCTGCGTAGTAAGTTTCGCGCATCATTTAGCTTAATGCTGTCGCCGTTAAACTCAATTAAGTTACCTTTATCGCCGCGTAGCCTCGCTGTTTTTGTATAAAGGGCTAAACAAATAGCATCTAAAAAGGTACTTTTCCCAGCGCCGGTATCGCCTGTGATGGCAAACAATCCTGCATCTTTTAATGGGGCTTTAGTAAAGTCTATTTCAGCGTCAACTATTGAAGCTAAATTATGAATACGAACTGCGGTTATTTTCATAGTTGTTCTTGCTCCGTAAGCTCGTTTATCACATCACTTAAAAGTGCTTTTAGCTCATCGGGTACACTTTGCCCTGCCATGTCTTTATCGTTTGCGAATGCTTGTTCTAATAAGTTAAGCGGGTTGAGCATTTCAACTTCGCTTAAATCTTCAAATACGGTGTTATCGTCATTTTGAGTCGATTGTTCACGTACACGTTCAATACCACAAAATTTAATATGCTTGCCTTCAAGTGCTTGTTCTATTTGTTCTCTGAAGGTGGTATCGGTATCACTTGATTTAAGCTTTACACGTAAATAAGGCGCTATTATATTTTGTGATGTATCGAGCGCTTTAATTTGCTCGCATAGTTCGCTTAATGGTACACATTCCCCTTTTGGTAAAATAATTACATCGGCAGAGCGCGGAATGTAAAGGGGGTTTACAGTTGTACTAATATGTTGTTTTTCATCAATAATAAACTCAACAATATTTACTTGGTGCGTGTAGTTACGTTCTGAAAACGACATAGGGATAGGTGTGCCGCTGTATCGAATAACATCACTTTTAGCGACTTGTTGCGCTTTGTGTAAATGCCCAAGGGCGACGTAGTTGGCTTGTTTACCGAATACATTAGCTGAAATAGACTCTTCACCACCTATTACTAAGTTACGCTCAGAATCACTTGAAATGTCCCCGCCCTTTGCGTGTAAATGCCCCATAACTATTAATGGTGAGTTTTGCTCGTTTATATTAGTAGCTTGCTTTAGTGCAAGTTCGTAAGCTTTTGAAACGCCTTGAGCATAACTAGGGCCACTTTCGGTTTGGCTAAGTAAACTTACATCGCTAGCGCGTATAAATGGCATAGCGACGATTACAGCGCGTTTGCCATTGGTATTTATGGTAATAACAGTTTCGTCGGGTGTTGCGACATCAAAGCGCCCTACTACGTGAGTATCAAACTGTGCAAGTAATGGCTGAGCTGCCAAAATACGATTTGCAGAGTCGTGGTTACCCGCAATGATCACTACGTGTAATAGTGGGCATGCTTTTTTGGCGTCTTTAATAAATTGATAAAGCTGATTTTCGGCGCTAGCGCTTGGCGTCGCTGTATGATAAATGTCGCCAGCAACTAAAAGTAAGTCTATTTGTTGATCAACAAGAGTGGCTAATAACCATGTAAAAAAAGCTTGATGTTCAACACGGCGATCGTGTTCGTAAAATTGTTGGCCAAGGTGCCAATCTGAGGTGTGGAGGACTTTCATGTCGCGCTCTTAATAAAACCGTAAGAGCGCCAATATACCCAAGGCTGTTAAAGATGCAAGCCTAAGCCGTGCATTACGTTAGGTTAAACTGTACCACGCTGAAAAAACAACCGGTAATGCTAAAAGTGCCATTAACAATGGAATTTTTAACGTTTTAGTTTGTTTTGCGTGTAGCGCCTTTAATGCATTTGTTTCGTTGCACGCTGCTACTTTATCGATATAAAAATAACCCGAATCGAGATACTGTTTACAGTTATTCTCACTTGCTGGAACAGCAATTAGTTCTTGTTGTTTTTTAAGGATGTAAAAATCCATAAGCCCACCGCATTTCTTGCTAGTAATCGATATTAATTTGAGGATAAATGTGACGAATTTATTTGCCTCAAATAAAAAGGTTGGCGATTTTAAATATAAACAGCACTAAAGATCAACCTAAAATTGCACTATTTGTCACTTATCGTACAAATAGCGAATATTAATGAAGTTCGGCAATATTTGAGCCAATTATTTACTCGTTTTCACTGTATTTTTGTTCAGTAGAAAGGGCTTTTAGGCCATTTTACTTGTTATGAATTAGTAATACTTATAGATAAGACTAATGGATTACCTGGTAATACCAAAGCAATACTTTTTCAGCAATATATATAAAATGAATGATATTTTTTAAGTTCTGGGACTTTGTATTTATCCGAACAAAACCATTATTAAAACTCAATTTTGTAAACCCCCTTTACAGTTTTATCCATTCGTATTTTGTTACAAAATATTTATATTTTTTAATCTAAAAAACTAAGTGAACATCACCCTAAAAATACGGTATTTGGTCGCTAATTTATTGAAGCTTGCTGGTATATTTGTCAAAGTACGCTCACAAAATTATATTAGGACTAACAATGAAAAAAATAGGTCTTACGCTAAGTGCTTTTGTATTGCCGTTGGCAATATCGAGTGCAGCTATTGCGTCTTCAGTTGAGCAAACAAAAGGTTCTTACGTTGATAAGTTTCGTCAATTAGACGAAGCACTTCCTACACCCAATGTATATCGTAGTGCCGCTGGCGAACCAGGTGAAAAATACTGGCAGCAACGTGTAAATTACGATATCGATGTGAAGCTAGATGAAAAAAAGCACCGCATTACCGGTAGCCAAAGCATTGAATATAAAAATAACTCACCGCATACGCTTAAATATTTATGGTTACAGTTAGATCAAAATATTTTTAAAAGTGACTCTATTGCCGAAACAACTAAAACGTTTAAAAGCACTTTAGAAAGCTTACCAGCTCAAAAGCCCGCTAAATTAAGTTTAGGCGAATTACGTCGCCAGCAATTTATGAGCGACAACGAACTGGGTTATACAATTAGTGGCGTAAAAGATGACGATGGTAAAGAACTACGCGTAACTGTAGTTGATACCTTAATGCGCATTGATTTAAACGAGCCATTAAAACCAGGTAAAGAAGTAGAATTTAGCATGAACTTTGCCTTCAACATTGTTGAAGAAGATGCTGTGGGTGCACGTTCTGGTTACGAGCACTTTGAAGAAGACGGCAACGACATATTCTTAATTGCTCAGTGGTTTCCTCGTTTAGCGGCTTATACTGATTATGAAGCATGGACAAACAAACCATTTTTAGGTTCTGGTGAATTTACGCTTGAGTTTGGTGATTACGATGTAGAGATTACTGTTCCGGCAGATCACATTGTATCAGCAACAGGTAAACTTGATAACGCGAGCAAAGTACTTACAAGTACGCAGCGCAAACGTTTAAAGCAAGCCGAAACATCTAAGCGTCCTGTGTTTATTGTTAACGCAGAAGAAGCGCTAGAAAACGAAAAAGAAGGCACCGACAAAACTAAAACGTGGCACTTTAAAGCGCAAAACGTACGTGACTTTGCTTGGGCGTCGTCTCGTAAGTTTATGTGGGATGCAAAAGGTTATCAGCAAGGTGGTGACGTTCAGCCTTTAGTTATGGCAATGTCGTTCTTCCCTAAAGAAGGTGGCGACTTATGGGAGAAGTACTCAACTGAAGCTGTAGTACACACAATGGAAGTGTACTCTAAGTATTCTTTTGACTACCCATACCCAACTGCGCAATCGGTAAATGGCCCTGTTGGCGGTATGGAATACCCAATGATTACCTTTAACGGCCCGCGTACTAAGTTACAAGATGATGGTACACGTACTTATTCTCAAGCTGAAAAGCGCTTTTTACTTGGCGTAGTTATTCATGAAGTGGGTCATATTTACTTTCCAATGATTGTTAACTCAGATGAGCGCCAATGGACGTGGATGGATGAAGGCTTAAACAGCTTTTTAGATGGCGTTGCTGGTCGTGAATGGGATCCAACTATTCCTTGGGGTGTTGAGCCTCGCGATATAGTGAGCTACATGAAGTCTGAAAACCAAGTACCTGTTATGACTCAGTCAGACAGCGTACTACGTTTAGGGCCTAATGCTTATACTAAACCTGCAGCGGCACTTAATATTTTACGTGAAGTTATTTTAGGTCGTGACTTATTCGACTTTGCTTTTAAAGAGTATGCTCAGCGCTGGAAATACAAGCGCCCTACTCCAGCTGATTTTTTCCGTACAATGGAAGAAGCCTCTGGTGTTGATTTAGATTGGTTTTGGCGTGGCTGGTTTTACACAACCGATCATGTAGATATCTCTGTAGATAAAGTATATCAACTACGTTTAGATACTAAAAACCCTGATATTGATTACAGCCGTTTACGTGATATTGAAGCAGACAAACCTACTTCATTATTTGTTGAGCGTAACCGTGCTGAAGGTAAAAAAACATGGGTTGAGCAAAATACTGATGTTACCGACTTTTATGACGAAAACGACCGCTTTACTGTTACCAATAAAGAACGTAACTCGTACAACAAGTTTTTAAAAGGCTTAGAGCCGTGGGAGCGTAAAACGCTTGAGCGTGCTTTAGAAGAAGATAAAAACTATTACGTTATGGAATTTTCAAACCTTGGTGGTTTGGTAATGCCTATTTTATTAGAGCTAACTTATGAAGATGGCACTAAAGAAGAGCGCTATATTCCTGCTGAAATTTGGCGTCGTAACTATAAAAACGTACAAAAGCTGATTGTTACCGATAAAAACAAACCGCTTGTATCAGTTACTGTCGATCCAGGCTGGGAAACAGCTGACGTAGATGTTGAAAACAATAACTACCCTCGTCGTATTATTCCTTCACGTATTGAAGTGTTTAAAAAGGAAAAGAGTAAAGCTAAAGTAAGTCGCGATATCATGCAAGATATTAAAACTGAGCTTAAAACTGATGAGAAAAAAGACGAAAAGGATGACGGTGAGGAGCAGCAATAATGCGCTTTTTGCTTATTATTGTTTGCCTTTTAGTTGCTGCGCCAAGTATGGCGCATCAACTAAAGTCGTCAGTTACAACCGTGCTTTTTAATAAACGAACGCATAATGTTGAATTAATGCATCGCTTTTATTTACATGATACCGAACACGCCGTAGGAACATTGTTTAAAGGCAAAATTGATATTATTAGTAATAAAGCCGACCAACAACGTTTTGCTAAGTATGTTGAATCGCATGTTGCTCTACAAACGTTAAGTGGTGAACCTTTACCACTTAGCTTTGTGGGAGCACAAGTTGATGGTAAGTTTTTTTGGGTTTACCAAGAAGCACCAATTCCTGAAGACATTGAAGGAATTAAAATGAGCAATGGCGCGCTTCGTGATTTATGGCCATCTCAGGTAAATATGGTAAACGTTGAGGGCAAAGGTAAGATCAAAACTTTAAACTTTGCTCAAGATGATACTTGGCTCGAAGCCCGCTTTGAGCAAAATTAATATTTAAAACTTCCCAACCGACGCGCACTGCAGTTAATGTGCGCGTTTTCTTCATACGTTTAAACTGCGTTCATGTTTGATCTGTTATTTGTAAATTTACGTAAAATTTGTTAGTTCAATTTGTATATTTACCTTTTTTTGCGCATGATATATCAAGCACTTAAATTACTTTGTTATCAATAGATTGATAATGGTGCGTATTAATATTTAAATATAGTTAGTTTCATTTATCCCTTTGTATTTACCGGCCAAGGGCATAAGCAGTAGAGAATTTTATGTTTAAATTTCATTTAGTAATAACTAAATTCAGGGAATGATATGACTACTCAGGTTGAGGCTATTTTTGGAGTGATTTTTGATTTAGATGGAACATTAGTTTCATCAGAATTAGATTTTGCATTAATAAAGGCCCAAATAGGTTGCCCTTGCGAGCAAGACTTACTCGATTACATTGCTCAGTTGCCCTCACCGTATATGCGTGAAGAGGCAATGAATATAGTTCACCAACACGAATTAATAGACGCACAGCACGCCAGTATTTTACCCGGTGTGAGTGAAGCTATTCATGCTTTAAAGTCTAAAAATATTCCGATGGCAATTGTTACTCGTAATTTTGATAAAGCAGCGGCAATTAAATTACAAAATAATCCACTCCCTATCAGCACGGTTTTAACGCGAAGCGATGCACCAGCAAAACCAGATCCCAGCGCTCTAAATGCCATTGCTACACTTTGGAACATTAACGCCAGAAATTTACTTTATGTAGGCGATTACCTTTACGATATTCAAGCAGCGCACAATGCAAATATGCGCGCGTGTTTATATGCTCCAGAGTCAACGCCAGCCTACGCCGATCAGGCAGATTACGTTTTACATGATTTTATAGAATTAGTGACTTTAGTAGACAGTTACTCTAAAAAAATAGAATTATGTTAAATAGCATGCTATTTAATTTATTTCAGAATAACTGCTACGTTATTTAAATTACAAAATAACGTTTGCTCCTAGCCCAATACGTTTTGAATTGGTAAAATACCGCAAAACGTAACGTATTCATTAGGGGCACAAAATGGGCAGAGCATTTGTAGTTCGTCAAAGTTCTATGATCAAAACAGCCAATGCAAAAACAAAAGTAAACTCAAAATATGGTAAAGAGATTTACGTTGCAGCAAAAAGTGGCGATCCCGATCCCGAAGTAAATCAAACACTACGCCGTCTAATCGAAAAAGCTAAAAAAGACCAAGTACCCGCACACGTTATCGATAAAGCAATTGAAAAAGCAGCAGGTGGCGCAGGGGAAGATTACTCTGTTGCCCGTTACGAAGGCTATGGCCCTGGTAACTGCATGGTTATTGTTGACTGTTTAACTGACAATCCGAACCGCACTATTAAAGATGTACGCTTACCGTTTACTAAAACAGACTCAAAAATTGGTACTCCTGGCTGTGTAGCGCATATGTTTGATCATTATGCAGTACTTGGCTTTGCCGGTGATGACGACGAAGTTGTATTAGAAGCATTAATGATGGCTGATGTTGATGTAAGCGATGTTGAAGCCGAGGACGGTAAAATATCGGTATTTGCACCACCAACAGAATACTTTAAAGCTAAAACAGCCCTTGAAGACGCATTTGAAGGCATTAACTTTGAAGTAGACGAAATTACGTTTATTCCTCAAGTTAATATTGAAATTGAAGACGAAGAAGTTATTGCTAACTTTGATAAGTTTATAAATATGCTTGAAGATTGTGACGATGTACAAAATATTTATCACAATGCCATTGTAAAAAATTAGATTTAATTCGCTAATAGCTTTAAAAAGCGTGTTTTGTATAAGCAAAACGCGCTTTTTTACGTTTGAATAAATGTTAAGTATTCATGCATATTATGCTTATTTTAATATATATTTTTAAAATGCCTTAAAAGTGCTGTTATTCTAATTTTAGGCGATAAAAAACCAGCTTAAAGCTGGTTTAGTACTTAATTTGAACGTTAGTTAAGCGGTTAAAGCGTATTCGTTTTTTGTGATTTATATTTTATACGGTAGCTATGTAATAGTGGTTCAGTGTAACCACTCGGTTGGGTTACGCCCTCTAAAATCAATGCAAGTGCAGCTTGATAGGCAATGCTGTTAACCAATGTTTCTTCATTTGTTGCCATGGGTGTATACGCAGTGTCGTGCTCGTTTTGACCATCAACTACTTTAGCCATTTTTGCCATTGTTGATTTTATTTGCGCCTGCGAACACACGCCATTTAGTAACCAATTAGCCATATGCTGGCTTGAAATACGCAGTGTGGCTCTGTCTTCCATTAGCCCAATATGGTTAATGTCGGGTACTTTTGAGCAGCCAACGCCTTGATCAATCCAACGTACAACGTAACCTAAAATGCCTTGTGCGTTGTTTTCAAGTTCGCTTTGAATATCTTCTTTTGAAAGCGTTTTAGGGTCTGCCATTAGCGGCGGTGTAAGCAAGTCATTAAGGCTAGCAATAGTACGTTTAGCTATATTTTGCTGCTCAGTAAATACGTTTATATCGTGATAATGCATTGCATGTAGGGTAGCGGCTGTAGGGGAGGGCACCCATGCTGTATTAGCGCCTGATTTAGGATGCGCTTGTTTTTGCTCCATCATTAATGCCATTTTATCTGGCATTGGCCACATGCCTTTACCTATTTGTGCTTTATGACTTAAGCCACAAGCAAGGCCAATATCGACGTTGCGATCTTCATAAGCTTGTATCCATGGTTGCTGCTTAATTTTTGCTTTTGGAAGCACAATACCCGCTTGCATAGAGGTATGGATTTCATCGCCTGTTCTGTCTAAAAATCCAGTATTTATGAATACAACACGCTCTTTAGCTGCATAAATACAGGCTTTTAGGTTTACAGAAGTACGGCGTTCTTCATCCATAATACCCATTTTAAGCGTGTTTTTAGGTAAGCTTAACGCTTCCTCTACTAAGCTAAATAAAGTGTTAGTAAACGCCACTTCTTCAGGGCCGTGCATTTTCGGTTTTACTATATTAATACTTTGCGCGCTTGAGTTTTTTATACCTGTTTTTTTGTTTAGGTCGTGCAGGGCAGCGGTGGCTGTAAACATTGCATCCATAATGCCTTCATATACCGGTTGCTTGTACACATCGGTAATAGCAGGATTCGTCATTAAATGACCTACGTTTCTAACAAACATCATGCTGCGGCCTTTTAAAGTAACTGTGCCACCATCAAGTGCGGTGTATGTTTTATCACTTTGCAGAGTACGCTCTACTGTTTTATCGCCTTTTTTAAACGATTCAACTAAGTTACCTTGCATCAACCCAAGCCAATTTTTATAAACTTGTACTTTATCTTCTGCATCTACTGCAGCCACTGAATCTTCACAATCCATAATAGTGGTAAGAGCGGCCTCAAGCACTACATCTTTTAAGCCAGCTTTATCAGCTTGGCCAATCATGTGGTGGTGATCGATATGTAGCTCTATGTGTAAATCATTGTTTTTTAATAACACTACAGTTGGATTTTGTGCTTCACCTTGATAGCCAATAAGCTGAGATGGGTTAGCTAATGTGGTTTGAGAGCTATCACGCAACGTAATTAAAAGTGCGCCATCTACTACTGAATAATTAGTGCTTTCTATATGCGAGCCGTTAGTCAGCGGCAATGCTGTATCTAAAAACTGACGAGCGTAGGCCATTACCTTAAATCCACGAACAGGATTGTAGGTATTGCCTTTTTCGGCTCCATCGTCTTCGCTTAACACATCAGTACCGTATAAAGCGTCGTATAACGAACCCCAACGCGCGTTAGCGGCATTAAGTGCAAAGCGTGCGTTACTTACAGGAACAACTAACTGAGGGCCTGCTGTAAGGGCTACTTCGGGTTCTACATTTAGGGTTTCAATTTCAAAGTGGGCAGGCTCTTTAACCAAGTACCCTATATCTTGTAAAAAGGCATGGTACTTAACGCTATCCCACGTTTTATTAGCAAGATGGTAGTCATCTATTTGCTGTTGAAGCAATTCTCGCTTTTCAAGCAGTGCCTTATTTGTAGGGGTAAGTGTTTGAACAATATGTGCAAAGCTTTGCCAAAATTGATGCTCACTTAAGTGAGTGCCTGGTAGTAATTGATTTTTAACAAAATCAGCGAGTTGTGTATCTACGCTGAGTCCTGAATGTGTGAGAGTGTGGGACATATTTGCCTTCCTTAAACGGTCGCGATGTTGTTGTGTGCTTGTGCGTTAAGGCAACAATAACTCAAAAAAGCAATGTTGAGTGCTTTTTAGCCATTCACAAAATATATAGCCACAATAACAACTATAAATTAACTAAATCTAGAAAAGGAGCCTAATGTTGAATCAAGCGAAACGGAGCACACACTCCTAGCCACTCTCACAACATTAAAATAATTTACACTCGTTCGAAGGATTTTATTATGACAACATATCAACGCGAAACAGACACACTCTCTACTCTTTGCCAATCACAAGGCAGCGCGTGGGGTGCTATTAACCCTGAATACGCAAGCCGTATGCGTTTACAAAACCGTTTTCGTACAGGAATTGAAATTGCGCAATACACAGCAGACGTAATGCGTGAAGATATGGCTGCATATGACGCCGACACAAGCCAGTACACACAATCTTTAGGGTGTTGGCATGGTTTTACTGCGCAACAAATGATGATGGCTATTAAGCGCCATCAAAAAACAACTAAACGCAGCTATGTATACTTAAGTGGCTGGATGGTTGCAGCACTTCGCTCTGCATTTGGTCCGCTACCGGATCAAAGCATGCACGAAAAAACATCGGTACCTGCGCTAATTGAAGAAATTTACACATTTTTAAAGCAAGCTGATGCACGTGAACTAGACCACTTGTTTAACGACTTAGATACAGCAAAAGCGAATGGCGGTGACGTTCAAGCTGTTATTGATAAAATAGACAACTTTGAAACCCATGTTGTGCCAATTATTGCTGATATTGACGCAGGTTTTGGTAATGAAGAAGCAACTTACTTACTAGCTAAAAAAATGATTGAAGCCGGTGCGTGTGCCATTCAAATAGAAAACCAAGTATCTGATGCTAAACAATGTGGCCACCAAGCGGGTAAAGTGACCGTTCCACACGAAGACTTTTTAGCAAAAATTAACGCTGTACGTTACGCTTTTTTAGAACTCGGTATCGATAACGGTATTATTGTGGCACGTACAGATTCATTAGGTGCCAGCCTTACTCAAAAAGTACCTGTGTCGCAAAAACCAGGTGACTTAGCAAGCCAATACAATGCATTTTTAGAAACCACACCAATTAATGGTGTTGATGACTTAAATGAAGGCGACACGGCGATGAAAATTAATGGCCAGTTATGTAAACCAACTCGCCTAGATAACGGTTTATTCCAATTCCGTGAAGGCACTGAAAAAGACCGTGTAGTACTAGATTGTATTACGAGCTTGCAGTCAGGCGCAGACTTACTGTGGATTGAAACAGAAAAACCACATGTTAAGCAAATTGCTGAACTGGTAAATCGTGTGAAAGAACACGTGCCAAATGCAAAATTGGTATACAACAACTCGCCTTCATTTAACTGGACGCTTAAATTTCGTGAGCAAGTGTATCAAGAGTGGGAAGAAGCAGGTCGTGACCTTAGTGCTTACCCAAGTATTGGTGATAATAAAGGCCTTATGGCGCCAGAAATGGATGCAACAGAACTTGCGCAAGCAGCCGATTTACTAGTGCAAAACTTCCAGCGCGATGGCGCACGTGAAGCTGGTATTTTTCATCACTTAATTACTCTGCCTACGTACCATACAGCAGCGCTAAGCACTGATATTTTATCAGAAGGTTACTTTGGCGATATGGGTATGCTGGCTTATGTACGTGATGTACAACGCCAAGAAATTCGTCGTGAGCAAGCATCTGTTAAGCATCAAGACCTAGCAGGGTCTAACATGGGCGATACGCACAAAGAATACTTCTCTGGTGATAACGCGCTAAAAGCCGGTGGTGAAGATAACACCATGAACCAGTTTTAATTCCTAACTAGATAGTGTTACTCAAGGGCCAATAGGCCCTTTTTTATTGCTTTAATTTTTAGATCAGACTTTAACTAACTAAATCATATTGGATCACTATTTAACTACCTGAGTGAATCTACAGATCAGAGTTTAACTAACGTTTCATAAAACAACCTTTTTTAGGTGATTTTGCTGTAATTAGCGTTTACGGCAACTAAAAAAAGCGGATAAGTGACTGATTTTTACTTTAATAGGCAAACGAAGATAATTTATAAACCGATTTTTTACTAACTTCTCGTTGCTATAAAACAAAATTTTACTAACTGAGAGGTTATAAACAGTGACTCAAACCGATTTTTTACCAACTCAAGTTACAAAAAATGCCAAAAACCGAAATTTTACTAACTGAAGTTTTAGCTAAGTCCGATATTTAACTGTCATAGAAGTGTAAAGGGGGTTTACAGTTTGAATACTACGGCGGTAAATACAAAAGCCACTTAACTAGAGTGGCTTTTATTTGAGCTATAAATTTATTACCCAGAGTTTATTTAGAGTGTTTATCAAACCACCATTGAATATAAGCTACTTTAGTCATTAAGTTTGATGGGCGAGCTGTAATGCCATGCGATGCATTAGGAATTCGCACCATTGCGGTATCAACACCTTGTAACTTTAATGCCTGATAAAACTGCTCAGTTTCTGAAATTGGTGTACGGTAGTCAGATTCCCCAGTGAGCAACATAGTAGGAGTTTTGACGTTTCCAACATAGCTAATAGGCGAGCGTTTCATATAATGTTCAATATGATCCCACGGTTTACCCGGAAACCAGTAATCAGCAAAAAACGGATAAAAATCTGCAGTTAGTACAAAGCTGATCCAATTAATAACCGGTTTAGCAACTACAGCGGCAGCAAAGCGATCGGTGTGACCTACAATCCATGCTGTTAGTACGCCGCCGCCAGAGCCACCGGTTACGAACAATTTAGACTCATCAATAAACCCCTTCGCTATTAGTGCATCAACGCCCGTCATTAAGTCGTCAAAGTCGTTACTTGGGTAATTATGATGAATGGTTTGTGCAAACTCGTTACCGTATGAATCACTTCCGCGTGGATTCATGTATAGAACGATATTCCCCTTTGCTGCAAACAGTTGAATTTCGGCGCTAAAATGCGGCCCATAATTAGCGACAGGGCCGCCGTGTATTTCTAGTATTAACGGATACTTTTTGCTGCTGTCAAAACCTGGCGGATAGGCAATCCATCCTTGAACAGGGAGTTCATCGTAGCTTGATTTAATCCAAACTTCTTCCACTTTAGCCAAAGCTTTATCACCCAATGCATCTGCATTAAGGGTAGTTAAACGCTGCGCTTTACCGCGTTTAATTGTTGCTATATCAGCAGGGCGCTGACTATCGGCAAGGGTAAAGGCTACTTCGCCATCTTCGCTTACATCAAAGTCGCCACCAGAATAAGGGCGACCAAATGCAACGCTGCCAATTTGGGTTGTTATTATTTTACGCTTGCCACTGCGTGGTTGATACGCAAGGGCAGTTTGGCCTTTATCTGCATAGCTAAAGTATATGCCTTTGGAGTTTGCACTCCACTTTATTTGACCTACGCTGCGGTCAAAATTCGGCGTTAAGCTAACTGTCTCTCCAGATTTTAAATCACGAATATAAAGCTGAGCGTTTTCGTAGTTAGTGCGTTTATCATCGTAACCTGTGTACGCTAAGTAACGACCATCGGGAGAGATTTTAGGCTGCTCGTCAGGACCATTTCTATCGGTAATTTCTGTTATATTTTGCGAAGCTAAATCGAGTTTATAAATTTCACTGTTTGTGGGTTTTAGTTGGTTGTTTGTGTGCCTGTTTGCAGAAAAATAAAGCGACTTACCATCGTTGCTAAAACTTACATCGCCCGCGTTATCAAACTCATCATGAGTGAGTTGTTTGGCATTACCACCGTTAGCATCTATGGAAAATAATTGGCTAAAGCCCTTTTGTGTGTAACCGCCACCATCTGAACGGTAGTAAACATCATCAATAAATTTAGCAGGCTCTGCCCACGTTGCACCTTTTGGTTTACCTGGTAAGCTCACTGGTGCTGAATTAGCGCTTGGAACAAACATGCTAAATATTAATTGGTTGGAATCAGGGCTCCATGTAATCGCACGAGGACTACTTGTTAAGTTACTTATTTTTGCCATAGCACCTGTTTTAAGCCATTTAATATATATTTGGCTGCTGCCATCGCGGGTTGATATAAACGCAAGGCGTTGGCCATCAGGAGAGAGTACTGGCGAGTAATCCATGTGCACGCCAGAGGTTAATGGCTGCATTTGTTTGGTTTTGTAATCAACAGACCAAATATTCCCCACTTTACGATCTGTTTTTATATCCATGCGATTACGCACAAAATAAACCGTTTTACCGTCTTCGGTTATATCTATTTGATTGGCATATTCTAAATTAAATACATCTTGCAGTTGTAGTGTATTTTTTTCAGCGTAGGCTAAATTGCTACAGCCTAAAACGAGGCTAAGTGTTAAAAACTTTTTCATTTTTATCCCTGTTGTTACTTTTTTAATTTTCTAAGTAGTTATATGTTAGGGATTATTAAATTAACAGTAGGATGCGATGAAGCTCTTATTTAACTCTATGAGTTAAAGCTGTAAAGGGGCTTTACAGCTTATAATTTAAGGTTGTGTGGAAAGCCTAATTGGCTGAGTTACACAGGGCTTTTATATCTTTTATAAGTGATATGCCATCGGCGTTGTCGCCATGTACACATAAGCTATGGGCGTTGAGCGTTAGTTTTTTTCCTGTTCGTGTTGTTACACTACCATCGGATAAAAGCTGAGTTACTTGCTCTAGTAATGCGGCTTTGTTGTGAACGCTGCCCTCAAGTGTTCGCGACACTAAATGCCCATCGTCGGTGTACTGCCTATCTGCAAAGGCCTCTAGTATTAACTCAACTCCTGAGCTTTTAGCTATTTGAATGTGCTTATTGGCATTTTTAGTCGCTAAGACCATTAGTTTCAAATCTATTGGGTAGCTGGCAATTGCATTTATAACGGTTTGTAATATTTGCTCATCAGCCATCATGTCGTTATAAAGTGCGCCATGCGGTTTAACATAGCTAAGTGTTAAACCTTGTACTTTTGCCATGCCCTCAATAGCGGCTATTTGATAATGCAGGCAGTTTATTAGCTCACTTGCACTAAGATTCATTGAGCGCCTACCAAAGCCTTGCTTATCTGGGTAGCTTGGGTGAGCACCAATTTGTACGTTATTTTGCTTGGCAAGTATAAGAGTGTTTGCCATTACGTCGGCATCACCTGCATGGAACCCACACGCAATATTAGCCATATCAATATGTGGCATAACGTCATCGTCTAGCCCCATTTTCCATGCGCCAAAGCTTTCGCCTAAATCACAATTGAGCTTCATATTAGTGCGCCTTTTGCGGTTTTATTGTGACAGGTAATACGCCGTTAGCAGTTGCCTCGCCTAGTAACACTTTTGCAAGTGCGGTAAAAGCAGGACCAGATACAATATCGTTTTTATCTACATCAATATTATATGCGTAGGATGCAAGTACAGCATTTGCATAATTGCCAAATTTAGCAATGTCGTAAGGGGCTCTTAGGCTTATAAAAACAGTGCTTTTGTTTTTCTCTTTTGCCATATTTAATAATGACTCAAATGCTTTTGGTTGCTCTGCATTATTAAGTGCAAAATTAGGGTCGTCTTTTAAATCATCCATACCGCCAATTTCTACCGCACTTTGATTAGGTGTTGCATTGCCGGCTATAACTACATCAGCAGCGTGTATTTGTGCTTTTGCGAGTGCAGGGTCGAACCCTTGTAAGCTACTACAGCTATAAGTGAATTTTTGCTGGCTGATAGCTTCAATCGCTTGCTGCATTGCCATACATTTACGCGTATCGG
Source organism: Pseudoalteromonas sp. EB27 (assembly GCF_001974875.1). Lineage (GTDB taxonomy): Bacteria > Pseudomonadota > Gammaproteobacteria > Enterobacterales > Alteromonadaceae > Pseudoalteromonas. The sequence continues at coordinate 54,696 of NZ_MTQD01000009.1, read as the reverse complement.
GCATAATAATATGAACATTACTTCCTGCTTTTAAATTAAGCGGCAAAGTACTGTTATTATTTTTAACCTGCGTTATTGCCTCTACAGCAAGCTGCGCTTCTATTTCACGATGTGCTGCACTGCCAATAATCTGCTTAGCTTCAGTAAGCGCGGTAATAGGGTCAAAATTAGTGCTTAATCTAAATTTATTTTTAAGCGTAATTATACGTTGTGCAGATTGTGCTATTTCTTGCTCATCAAGTTGTTTTGATTTAACCGCTGCAACAAGCTCTTTAATAAGGTCATCGAGCTTGTTTAAATCATCCGGTGTTCTAATTTCAACGGGCATTAGGGCAATGTCAGCCCCAGCCGCAAACGTATTTATTACCGCTTGAGTTGGTGTAAAGAAGTTACTAATGCCAGCCATATCAAGCGCATCAGTTACTACAACACCTTGGTAATTAAGCTCACCACGTAAAATATCAGTAATGATTGCGCGCGACATTGTTGCCGGTTTTATCATAGTTTTGCCATTAACGCTTACAAACGTCGTACTATCGAGGGCAGGATATTGAATATGCGCCGTCATTATCATGCCTGGGTTTTGCTTGGCGATAATGTGTTTAAACGGTGCTAGGTCTTGCTCGTAAATAACTTCTTTTGCATGGTTTACTTTAGGCAAACCTGTATGGCTATCTACGTTTGTATCGCCGTGGCCCGGGAAGTGCTTTAACGAGGTAATAACACCGTTGTTCTCAAATCCTGCTACCTGTGCAGCACCTAATTTACTCACTAATGCTGGGTTTTCACCAAATGAGCGTACGTTGATAACGGGGTTGTCGGGATTCATATTTACATCAACCGTGGGCGCGTAGTTTACATTGATACCCAGTGAATTTAGCTCTTTAGCGATAACAGTTGCTGTTTTTGTCGCAAAGCTCGTACCGTGCTTTTTGTAGGTTGCGCCAATCGACATATTACCGGTAAATGATGTAGCAACATCGCGTGGTAAACGCGCTACACGTCCGCCTTCTTGATCTATTGATATAAATAGCGGCAGCTTACTACTGGACTTACTCGCCGCTGTTTGCAATTGGCTATTAAGCGTAATGGTTTGTTCTATCGATTGGGTATTTTCAGAAAATAAAATAACTCCACCAATATCGTATTTAGCAATAGCGGTACTAAGCTCATTAGGTAACTCGGTCATTGGTATTCGGCATTTAGTGCTCGCACCATGCTGACAAAAATAACGAAAGTCGAGTATTAGCTTTTGGCCAAGTTGTTGTTCAAGAGAAAGCACGGGTTTAGCAAACGAGGATTGTAATGGCATTAAGCACCCAGATATAAAAACAATAGACGATACAATACACTTATTTAGCAAAACACACTCCAAAGCTAAAAAGTAGATAAGTGTACGCAGCTTAACTACTTTTTAAAGCAACTGCAAAGCAGTACTCTAAGTGTTTTTACAAGCTTAATAGATGCTTAAGGTGTGTATTTATTATCTTATTTATACATATATGATCTTAAGTCAATTAAACCTGAACTATTATAAATTACGGGTACATTATTTTAGTAATTTTTATAGGCGCACAGTACGAGTTTTTGGAATGACTTGTTTTAAAGTAATTAACTTCTATTGCTCACATTAAGTATAGAGCACAGGTATAGGAGGCATCTACCGAGCTAGCTAGATCATAGATCTCGCTTCGCGATTTAATCACGCCCTAATTCTTTTATAGTTAAACTCTAAAGGTTCGTAAACATACAGCCTAAACGCCTCATCATTAATATATACAGTTTTTATAAATAGAGTTTCAATCGAGTTTATGAAGTTTGTTACATAAATCGTGTTGAATCAAACATAAAGAAATATGTAAACGAATGTAAAGCCCAATTAACTTGCTAAACACATAATGATAGTAACTAATTTAGTGCGGTTAGTGATTTAAAATATATTCAACATTAAGTAAAAACACTTATAAATCAATAAACAAAAAAGTAGAAAAAAGATATATTTACTTTTTTAAAATATTTTTACAGTCTATTTACTCACTACCATTTTCTCTGCGGTAGCTACATTAGTCACAAACTATCGAGAAACCAAATACACACTACATTTACATTTTAATGACAGATGTTATCTTTCTAGGCGACTTTATTTATTTTAATTTAAATTCACTTTAATTTTTAAATCAATCATCAAAAATAATAATTACATGCGCTAAAAAAAGCGCAAGGAGTATTCAGTGAAGACCCAAGTAGCATTAGCTGTTTCAGCAGCTTTATTAACTGTATCTTTAAGCTCTGTAGCCGGTGGAAGTAGTGTTCAACAAAAAATAGCACTTACAAAATCTGCAGTAGAGAAAACGAAGCTACCATCAACTTCACCTACCCGTATTACTAAAGCAGCAAAGAAAATTGTTGTTGAGCCTAATTTAGCACCTGGCGAATATACTTATATTGTACGCCTTGCAGATCTTCCGTTAGCTACTTACGATGGTAGTGTGGTTGGTTTTGCTGCAACAAACCCTAAAATAGCGAAGAAAGAGCTTTTTTCATCACTTGCTAATAGTAAAATGAGCTCACAAGAAGTACGTAATCAGCTACGTTTAGATACTAAATCAACTGATGCTATTCAGTATGCTAACTACCTTGAAGATAAACAACAAAATTTCCTTTCAACTGCTCGCCTTTCATTGGGTAAACAAGCAAACGTTGTATATAAATATAAAAATGCATTCAACGGTGTTGCTATGCGCTTAACTCAAGAGCAAGCTGTAAAGTTAGCTGCTTTAGATGGCGTTGATTATATTGAACGCGAACGTATGGAAACAATGGATACAGATACGGGTCCTATTCATATTGGTGCAACTCAAGTATGGCAAGGCGAAGGTAATTCAGCCACTAATATGGGTGAAGGCGTTATCATTGGTGTAATCGATAGTGGTGTAAACACAGACCATGATTCGTTTGCAGACATTGGTGGCGATGGATACGATCACACTAACCCTTGGGGTGCAGGTAATTACGTAGGTGATTGTGCAGCTGATTTTGTTGAGCTATGTAACGATAAACTAATTGGCGTTCGCTCGTATGCAAGTGTTACTGATAACTATGACGATGTAGAAGTTTTTGGCACTACACCGCCAGCTAAAAATGGTGAAGATTATGGCGGCCATGGTTCCCACACTGCAAGTACTGCAGGTGGTAATATTTTAAAAAATGTTCCTTTAGTGACTGGAGATTCTGGAAAGCTTGAAAGTGATGGTATCGTAAACGAAGCGTTTTCGTTTGAGCAAATTTCAGGTGTAGCACCCCATGCAAATATTGTTGCTTATCAAATTTGTAGCCCCGGTAATACAGGTGATAAGTACACAGGTTGTCCTAGTGCAGCTATTGTTGCAGCTTTAGATGATGCAGTTGCTGATGGAGTAGATGTTTTAAACTATTCAATTAGTGGTGGTGGTAACCCTTGGGCGAGTTCTACTGAGCTTGGTTTTTTAGCCGCACAAGAAGCCGGTATATTCTCTGCCGTATCTGCTGGTAACGATGGCCCAGAAGCTTACACTACATCAAAAAATGCACCTTGGTACACGGTTGTTGGTGCTTCTACTCATGGCAGAACTTTAGATAGCTTTGTAAAATTTAATGGTGAAGCATTTGCATTTTCAAATGGCACAGGCCCTGTATTTTCTGAAGTTGTAACTGCTTTACCTATTACGGCAATGTCAGTTGATGCAAGCAATTTTGAAGGCTGTAATGCATTTGCTGCTGATTCGTTTAAAGATGCGGTTGCTGTAATTAGTCGTGGTGCATGTTCATTCTCAAATAAAGTAACAAATGCTGCTGATGCGGGTGCAACTGCTGTTATTGTTTATAACAACACGGATGGCGATGTACGCCTTACTATGTCAGGATTAGAAGCGACAACTATTCCATCTGTTGCTATCTCTGAGAATTCTGGTAAAGATTTACTAGCTGAATTAGCTTCAACTTCAGATACTACAATTTCTATTGACCCTGCAATTACTTTAGTTGTTGGTCAAGCTGACGACATGGCTGACTTCTCATCTCGCGGTCCTAACAGCACTACTGCAGATATTATGACACCTTCTGTAACTGCACCAGGTGTATCAATTTACGCAGCTTATAATGACCAAGATTTTGGTAATGACGTAACAGCAACCTCTCCAGCTGATTTCGCCTTTTTGCAAGGTACATCAATGTCAGCACCTCATACATCTGGTGCCGGTGCGGTATTAAAGTCTGCACATCCTACATGGACACCAGATAATATTCGTTCAGCACTAATGATGACGGCAACGACTGATGTACGCAAAGAAGATGGCATAACACCAGCAGATGTATTTGATATGGGCTCAGGTAGTATTCGCGTTAATTTAGCGACTAATACAGGTCTGATCATGGACGAAACGTTTGGTAACTACATGAAGGCAAACCCTGCAACGGGTGGTGTCCCTTTATCGCTAAATATTCCATCAATGACAAATACACAATGTATTGATACATGTACTTGGACTCGTACATTTACTGCAACAAAAGATGCAAACTGGACTGCGGCTTCAATATCAACATCTGACAGCATGTCGCTAACTGTTTCACCTACAAGTTTTGATATTAAAGCGGGCGAAACACAAACGATCACAGTTACAGCGGATGTGAGTACATCTGAAGCAGATAAATGGAACTTTGGTAGTCTTTTACTAACGTCAGCTGGCTTACCTGATGCGCATTTACCTATTTCAGTTCAAGTCTCTGAAAGTAACCTACCTGAATCGTTGTCAGTAATTGCATCTCGTTCAAGTGGTACTTATACCTTCACAGATTTAACGTCGAAGAGCTTAACTGATATTAGTGTTGGTGTGTTTGATAAAAGCTCTAACTTGGTTGAACCACAAACAGTAGAAGTTGAAGATGAAGATTTTAACTTTATAGTAGTAACGTTTGATGAGGTTGTACCAAATGTTGTGTTTAGTACTTCATCAGTAACAGCTCCGGATATAGATTTACGCGTTTTAGATGGTGAGTTTAATACTATTGGTCGCAGTGCGGGTCCAAACTCAAATGAGTCAGTTACTTTCCTTAACTTACCTGCTGATACTTATTACATTGTGGCAGACAGTTTTACTGCCTCAGCACCAGGTGCAACAGATGAAGTTGTGATTAGTGCAGTATCAATCTTAACAAATGACGAATCTAAAAGTGAGATTGTAAGTGCAACCGTTGACGAAAGTAATGGTTCATTTGACCTAACAGTTGCATGGTCAGAAAATGTGAATAGTAGCTCATTACTATCATTAAAATCAGGTACTGACTCTACAGAGGTACAAATTCCTTTAACAGTATCATTCACAGACGATGAAGTAACTGAAACTGTGTCACCTGAAATTGCAGCTTCGAGCCAAGAATTGGTACCTGGTGATGCATATGCAGTTAGCTTTGATATTGAGCCAAACTTTACCAATGCAGATAAGGTCTATACATTAAAAGCAATGGTTACAGAAGGGCAAGAAATAGCTAACGCTGATAACGATGGTGTTATTACTGACAACATAGCTGAGTGGACTATTACTCGCGTAGCGGGAGATTCAACGAAAACAATGTCAGTAGGCTTTGATTTAATTCCTAGACAATCAGGAACTGATAAAGAGCTAGTATTAACTAATACGATTGACGGTAGTACAGTTGAATCAACTTATAGCTTTGGTGTTATTCAAGTTGCTCCTATAGCTTCTGTACCAGATGTATCAAGTGCACGAGAAGGTACGACTGTAACTATGGATGCTTCTAGCTCTAGCGATGCTAATAATGATGAATTAACTTACTCTTGGAAACAGTTATCAGGAAGCATTGTTAGCTTAACGGCTACTGGTTCATCAATCAGCTTTGAAGCACCAAAAGTGTCTACTGATGAAGTAATTTCTTTCCAATTAGAAGTTAGTGATGGAAACGGAAACTCAGACATTACAGTAGCAACCGCAAATATCACAAAAAACAAAGGTGATAGTGGTTCATTTGGTTGGTTAATGGCATTGTTTACACCATTATTGTTTGTACGACGCAGAAAGAATAATTCGTAGGATTAAAAGCTTACTATTAATAAAAAGCTATTAAGCTGAAGTGACCCCCAATAGTTGGACATACCCACTATTGGGGGTCTTTTTATTTCCTAGCCTTACCGGGCATTCAGATTAAAGCACACTCAGTTTTCCAGAGCATAACTCTGGCTCACCCACTTAATAGGCTTAATAGTTTTACTTATAAAAGATGATGCTAAAGCGTTGTAGTCTCTACATTATACTAGGTACCTACTCCAATTTATCCTCAATAATTGACTTTTCAATTAAGAAATCGTGCACTATGAAGTACTCAACTCAGCCGCATTGTTATTAGTAACAAATACACTAAAGCATGCAATAAGTAAGAGAAAGCAACACGTTTATTAAATTAAACAAACCAACTTAATTAAAAACACTTAAACGGGTATAATACTTAACTTCGTATAATACGCGCTGAATTTTAGTGCTTTGGGATGCTGCTTTGCTATATAAATTACTACCCGCTTTAAACTTAAGATTGCTTATATTGCTACTCGCATTATCTGCAGCATTGAGCACATTGGTAGGGAGTTTTTATTCTACCTATCAGGTTCAAAAAGAGCAGTTAACATCATATACACTAAAAAGTAATTTAGCCTATGCTCAAAAACTAGCCTCCACAACCGATAACTTTTTAAAATCTGCGCTTCAGCAGCTTGAATACTCGGCTAAAATTATTGAGCAATCACCAAGTAACTCCAAATTATTAAACGATGAAGCCATTCGCTTAAATCAGCAAACTGATAGTTTTAACTCTGTTGTGATAAATGTACACGGCGTTATTGCAGCTACATCACCTCGTTTAGAAAGTATAATAGGTCAACAAATACAGTCTCCAGGTGCAATAGAAGCCCTAAAAGAAAAACGTCCATTAATTAGTGAGCCTTATTTGTCAGCAGCTGATAATCTAATTGTTTTTATATCGCACCCTTTGTTTGATTTTGAAGGTAAGTATTTAGGCTATATTGGTGGCTCTCTTTATTTAAAAGAAAAAAACATTTTAAATGAGCTTCTAGAGCAGCATTATTACAAAGGTGGCTCATATCTTTATGTTGTTAGCTCAAATAAGCGCATTTTATATCACCCAGAACCTGCCAGAATCGGCAACGTTATTGCTAACAACTCTGTGATTGACGCTGTTGTAAATGGCGAAATGGGCACTTCAACAGTTATTAATAGCTTAAGCAAGCCAATGCTCGCAGGCTATGCACCTGTTACTTTATCTAATTGGGGAATCGTGGCACAGAGACCTTTAAAATCAACACTCTCCTCCCTTGATACATTAACCATTGAAGTGGTTAAGCAAACAATACCGATGGCATTAGTCACGTTTATTTTTATTGGCTTATTTGCACATTTTATAGCGAGGCCACTAAAACGCTTAGCCGATAACGCAAATACACTCGACGATCCTTCAAGCTTAGAAAAACTTAAAAATGTGAAGTCGTGGTATTTTGAAAGTCAGAAACTGAAGTTAGCTATGTTAAGAGAAGTTGCATTATTACAAGCCCAAATAGGTGTGCTGCGCCATGACTCACAAACAGACCCTTTAACAGATACGCATAACAGAAGAAGCTTAAACGGCCTACTTAACCAACTAACACTAAAGCAAACCCCATTCGCTATATTAGAAATTGATATCGATTTTTTTAAACGCGTTAACGATACTTTTGGACATGACAAAGGTGACGAAACTTTAGTTTCGCTAACAAATATAATTAAAAAACTATCAAGAAGAGACGATATAGTATCGAGAATCGGCGGTGAAGAGTTTGTCCTTGTACTACCTAATGAAAATAGCCAAAGCGCCTTTAAAATTGCTGAGCGCTTACGTAAAACAGTAGAGTCGACGGAGATGGACACTATAGGTAACATCACTATTTCTATAGGCATTGCGACCTGGCCTGTGCATAGTACTGATATTGCCCAAGTATATAAATGTGCCGATAAAGCGCTTTACCATGCTAAAGAGCATGGTCGTAACCAATGTGTAGTGGCTGATATTAGCTAAGCGCAGCTTAACTTTGCATTGAACTCAAAGTGATAAATACTTTACAGAGAGTGCATCAGTTTATTAAGCCAGCCATCTGCTGTTGATGGTTTGTAAATCATTACTATGCCTTCGCTGTAGTGACTGTTAACCCCCTTTACAGTTATTTTTGTAAGTGCTAAATCATCAATCACAAAGTCTGGTAAATACGCAAGTGCTAAACCACTTTGTACTACCTCAATGAGAGCACTGTAGTCGCTACACCTGAAGACAATATTACGTTCAGCCATTTCATCTTGCCAACCATCAGAACCAATACCTTGCTCTAAACCGCACAAGGGTGAAAACAGCGGACAAGCAAAAGCTGATTGCGCAAACTCGCTTTTACTTAGAGCTAATAACTTTTTTTGTACTAAATTATGAGTGCGTGCCGCTGCTACACTAAACCCTGTATTAAATACGTCAACTGCCACTAAGTTAGTATGCTGGCTGTTGTTTAATGCCTCGCGAGTAACCAGCGCAATATGCGCAGCTCCCGACGCCACTTGGCTTATGGCTTCGCCCTCAAACACATTATTTATTCGTACCGAGCAGGGCAGGTGGCTAAGTGGTATAAGCAGCCTCTTTAAACCACTTTTAAGTAAAATAGCAGGGCCTGCAATTACTGCATTAAATTTATGATTATCGCTTTTAAAGCGGCTAGTGAGCTGTTGGTAGTTATGAACTAAATCGCTACTGTGCTTAACAAACTCTTTGCCTTTATCATTAAGTACTAAGGTTTTACCCACACGATTGAATAGTTTAGTGGCTAAGCTTGCCTCAACTTTTTTTAGGGTTTTAGAAAGCGCACCAGCGGTAACATTAAAATGCTTAGCGGTTGTGTGCAGGTTTTGCGAACCCGCCACGTGAATTACTTTTTCAATGTCATCTAAATGCATTGTACCAAACCGTATTGATTAAAAGGAAACAACTAACAACTTATTATCGATTATTTATATATAAAAATCAGCTTATAGTAGCGCTATATTAATTTTAGAGCATAAACATGAAACACCTACTGCTATTTTTTATTTTGTTTTCAACAACAGTTTTAGCAAACACTCCCCTACACAATTCACAAAATACGCATAAGAGCCACAGCTATGTAGGGTTTCATGGCATGGCGCTTATATTAGCAAACGATAAAGTGCTTGCCAGTCACATGCCTTTATACACTACTCCCCACGACTACCAAATAGTGTATGAAGTAACTACAAGTGATACCCACTTAAAAATAATCAAAGATGCTTTAAGAAAAGCAGCAAACGAGCAAAGCCAGATCTCTATTTTACCAAGTAATTTTGACCTAAACTTATTAATAAATAAGAAGACACCCACTTTAAATACCACTGTGTTTAATGGTCATTTTGAACGCGGAGGTACGGCCGTTTTTTCGACAAAGCTAACTTTTAAAAACCCGTTATATGTAAAAAAACTCGCTATAACACAACCCGTAAAAGCAGAGTTTGATTTAATAAAGGTATCAGCAGGGCAGGGGGTGGTAATTCATAAAATACAAAGTAAACCAAGCTATGACTCGTTAAGCTTAGTGCCGCTTACTAGGGGGAAGTATAACGGGGAATTAGAGTGCGACAGCGCAATAAATACAACGCTTGCAAGTAAGCTAACGGCATGCTTTAAAAACGCCCCCAGCTATTTAGAAACCCAAGATTTTGCGATTAATTAATTTATAAATAACGGCGATTTAAGCCTTAAAAGTGCTGTTTATATAAAGTGTTAATGGGCATTGAGTATGTAGAGGTGTACCTGAATATACTCACCATTAAGTAATTTGACTTGAGTAAATATGTGGCAGGTAAACGCTGCATACCCATGCAGCGTTTACTGCCATTTGTTTAGCCCTAATTAAAACTGATAGCTTACCCTTGCTGAAAAGTTACGCCCAGGTTGGGTGTATTGGCTAAAATCAGCACTTTGCGATTGACCTGCAATCAACTCAAAAGGTACATATTCTTTATCGAGCAAGTTAAGTACACCTACATTTAGCTGCCACGCTTGCCATTCGTAGTTTGCGTATAAATCAACAACGCCGTAACCATGCCCTTGCGTAGTTTTATCATCGTTTGCATCAAGTACTACATCCGATTGCGATTTAGCTAAACGCAACGCAGCGGTCCAGTTAATATTACCCAGCTCTGTACTTAACAATATTGAGCCATTTAACGGGCTAATGCTGGTAAGTGGCTGATCAGTTTCTTTGTTTTCACCATCAACGTAGGCTACGTTTGCCTCAAGTAGTATATTTTCAGCGACATACATGGCAATTCCGGCTTCTACACCGCTTATTTGTGTTTCGCTAATATTTTGATATTGATACAAAGTTTTGTTTACATTAGGAATGTACGTTGGCTCAACACCTACTACGGCGGTTTCAATAAAATCATCGAATGCTGCATAAAAAGCACTTAAATTTACGCTAATATCGCTGCTGGCGTACCTAAGCCCAAGCTCAAACGAGTCACTGCTTTCTGGGTCTAAATCGGCGTTTGGTAATATTTGATAAAACGGCTCAACGCCGTGGCTTTGATAGGCTTGGTCGTGTGGTGGTATTTTAAAGCCTCGTACGTATTGCCCGTACCACGATAAGTTATCATCCACTTGGTATATAACACCTAGCTTAGGCGAAAAAGCAGACTCGGTAATATCGTCAAGCTGCGCATCAGCGTATAGCTCATCATTTTTAGCTTCAAGGGTGTAGTAATCATATCGCACGCCCGCAATAACCGACCATGCACTGTTTTTAAACGAAATACTGTCTTGTACATAGGCGCCAATTAAAGAGGTGTCAGCCCCCGGAAACGCTTTTTGTTTTTGGTCTGTAAAATCAACGGTGCCATCAGCTAAAACACGCGTTTTTAAACGTGGCCGAGTGGTGTCGTATAAATCGATATCAATCCCGTATACCACTTCGTGATCGGCACTCTCTGCGTTAAATCCTTTATTAAATACCGCTTTTAAACCTAAGATATTTTGTTCAAAACGATAGTCGTTATAATCGGTGTAGGTGCTTGCGCCACTAATTGCATCGCTTTGCTGCTCGTAACTACTATAAGACACTTGCCCATACCACTTATCGAACGCGGCTGTTGCTACCTCTGAATGGTAATCTAGCGCCAGTGACCAACTCGTGTCGTCTTCTTCGGTTTCTTGAATGGCGGGAGTTATTTCTTGCTCAATTGTTTGATTAAAGTAATCAAGGGTGTATTTAAGTGTGCGTTTTTCATCAAGCTGTTGCTCAAATTTAACTAATAAAGCGTCCGACTTTGCATCATAACCGGGTAAGTTTTCGTCGTAATTTTGAACTTCTTCGCTGTCGCGGTGGCTATAAACGGCGCTTACTGCAAAGTCGCCTAAGTCTTTTGCACCGGTAATATCAGCAGCAATTTGGTTACTTTGACCTTGATACCCCAGTGCCATTTTTACATAGCTGCTGTTATTTTTTAAATAATCGCTTGGATCTTTAGTGGTTATAACCACAATGCCACCGAGTGCGTCAGAGCCATATAAAGACGATGCAGCACCTTTGGCTACTTCTACTTGTTTTACGCCTGCTACATCAAAGTAATTGCGGCCAACTAAATATCCCCCTCCGCCTGCATAACCATCGTTGGTGCGTCGGCCATCTTTTATAAATACAACACGGTTACCACCAACACCACGTACAGTAAGTGTTTGCGCGCCTGCGCCACTGCCTGTGGTTGCAATGCTTGAATCGTATTTAAACATGGTTTGTAAATCTACAGCTAGCTGGCGCTCTATATCTTGCTCGGTAATAACCGTTACTGAGCCTGTTACATCTTTAAGCTTTTGTTCAAAGCGCGAGCCACTCACAACAATATGATCGTCAATTATGTTTTCGGCAAATGCAGTGCCCGATCCGAGTAATAAGGTTGCTATAGCAGTAAATTTAAATGTAGAGGGATTCACTTTAACTCCAAATGATAATAGTTATTATTTATGGCGAGGATGTTACAACTAAGTCGAATTGAGATCAATTAATTATGATAATCATTTTCATTTAGATTTAACTAGTTATAATAGCCGAAAAATAAAAGCCGGAGTTTGTAATGAAATACCTATTTATATTGTTTGCTTTAGTCGCTCAACCTGCACTTGCACAGGAGCGCGTTATTAGTGCTGGCGGCACCCTTACAGAAATAATTTATGCGCTGGGCAAACAAAGTACCCTTGTAGCGGTTGATCAATCTAGTATGTACCCACAGCAAGCTACGCAATTACCACAGGTGGGTTATTACCGTGAATTAGCGGCAGAAGGCGTGCTTTCTATGCGCCCAACCACCTTATTAGCGCTTGAAGGCGCAGGGCGAAGCCAAGCACTTAAACAAATTGAGGCAACTGGGGTTAAACTAATTCATTATAAAAAGCCCACCTCAGTAAATGAGCTACTTGAGCTAATTAAACGCCTTGGTACCGACTTAAACGCCAAGCAAAAAGCGCAATCACTTATTACGCACATTACAGACTCATTACCTGAAAAAGCAAAAGCGCAGACACACAGCGCGCTATTTTTACTCTCAGCTAATGAGCGCGGGCTTGTTGCTGCAGGGCAAGAAACCGTCCCTAATTTATTATTTAGCTATGCGGGCATTACTAATATAGGCGCTACACATTCAGGCTTTAAAGTAATTAATACCGAAGTACTTGCTGTAAATCAGCCTGACTTTTTAGTTGCGCCAAAGCATGTTGTACAAAGCATTGGCGGCAAGCAGGCTTTTTGTAAGCAACCGAACCTACGCTTATTAAAAGCAGCGCAAAGCTGTAACTTACTTGTAATGGATAGCCTGCTTTCGCTTGGTATGTCGCCACGTATTGCCACAGCAATTAATGAGCTTAACGAGTATAAAACCCGCTTATGAACACCCTAACATTGAGCCGCTTTGTGCCTATAACACTTAGCCAAACTCATAAATGGATGCTATTAGCCTCTGTTTGTATTTTTGCTTTGGCGCTACTAAGCATTGGGTACGGCCCTGCAGGATGGGATTGGCGTTTAGCTATTGCCTGGCTTGCGCCCGAGTACTTTAATCAGTTTGATGCGCTGCAAATTAATGTAGTAATGCAAATACGTTTGCCGCGTTTTGTGCTTGCTGTATTAGTAGGGTTGGTACTTGCCCAAACAGGGGCGGCAACCCAAGCGTTGTGCCGTAACCCGCTGGCAGATCCATCTATTATTGGCATTAGTGCAGGTGCGGCAATGGTTGCAGTGGCGTTTATAGCACTTAGCGCGCAGTTTAATTTTAACGCTCAGTTGTATTTACCTTATGCGTCGTTTTTAGGGGCGCTTGGTGTTACCTCGCTGGTATATTTTATTGCCAAGCAGCAAGGGCAAATTAATATCACCACACTTATATTGGTGGGGGTTGCTATTAACGCGTTAGCATTCGCTGTTATTGGGCTACTGAGTTTTTTTGCCGACGATAGCGCGCTACGATTAATAAATTATTGGACCATGGGCTCATTAGGCGGAGCAAGCTGGAGCACGATTATGCAAGCTGCACCGTTACTGTTTATCAGCCTAATTGGCCTGTGGCGGTTAAAAAATCCCATGAACTTACTCCTTATTGGCGAGTCACAAGCTCAGTACCTAGGAGTAGACACCAATAAGCTTAAATTGTATGTCATTATACTCGTTGCATTAGGGGTAGGTGCGGTTGTAGCGCTTACCGGTTTAATAGGGTTTGTTGGCTTGGTAGTCCCGCATATTGCCCGCTTAATGGTGGGGCCGCATTTACGTAATATGCTGCCGCTTTGTATGCTAATTGGCGTAGTGGTATTGCTACTTTCTGACTGGCTAGCACGCATTGTGATCATGCCATCAGAGCTACCCATTGGCATTATTACTGCGTTATTGGGTGCGCCATTGTTTATTTATTTAATAGTGAAAAATAAGCGAGGTTGGTCATGATCACGTTTAACAACCTAAGCGTTGGCTTTGATAATCACAGCGTTTTAAACGCTATTAATGGCAGCGCTAAACAAGGGCAACTTGTCGCACTACTTGGTGAAAATGGCGCAGGTAAATCTACCTTGCTGCATACCTTAGCAGGTATGCACTCCTTTACAGGCAGTGTACTTTTTAATGCTAAGCCGCTGGCCTCTCACGCTAAAAAACGCCTTGCAACACAGCGCGCAGTCATGATGCAAGCTAACCACGTAGGGTTTGATTTTAATGTATCTGAGCTTATTGCAATGGGTCGCTATCCGTATGTAGAGTCATTAAAAATGCAAAGCGAAAAAGTACATAAATATGCCGCTATTATGGATTTAAACCAGTATTTAATTCGCCGCGTAAGTGCGCTTTCGGGCGGAGAGCAACAGCGTGTTCATATGGCGCGTACTTTAGCGCAGCTCGATGCCTTTACACAATCGGCCGAGCCAAAACTAATGCTGCTCGACGAGCCTACATCAGCACTTGATATGCGCCATCAACATGCTTTGCTCAGCTGCGTTAAAACCTTTGTAGAGCAGGGCAACAGCGCCATTATTGCAATACACGATCTAAATTTAGCCAGCCTTTATGCAACCGATGCTATTTTACTGCACAACAAAAAAGTGTTGCAAAGTGGGCCTATAAACACCGTATTAACAGAACAAAACTTACAACAAATGTACGCCATGAAACTGCACGTAAACCCTCATCCTTATAACGATGCACCCATGGTTTTTTCTCAACGTCAGGAGTTTTTATGAGAGAGCAAGCATTAAACGATGCACGCACCTTGGTTTACAAAACCAATGCCGGTGTTATGTCGACCATTTCTAACAATTTACGCGGCTACCCGTTTGGCTCAGTAACCCCCTATATGTGCGACGAACAAGGCCGTGTTTACTTTTTTATTAGCGATATAGCACAGCACACTAAAAACCTAAAGCACGACTCTCGCATGAGCCTAACTATTTTTGATGCCGCCGACTACGGCGATCAAAACGAGCACGGCCGAGTAACGCTTGTAGGTGATGGCTCTGTTGTGCCAAGTGAGCAAGCACACACTTTACTTAATAACTATATTGCCCTATACCCCGAAGCCGCTAGCTACCGCAACGCGCACGACTTTCAATTATGGCAATTAGACGTAGTGCGTGTGCGTTACATTGGCGGCTTTGGCAAAATATTTTGGCTTGAACAAACCGAATGGCAGGATGAGGCAAAAAACTGGGATGAAAACCAGCAGCAAAGCATGATAAGTCACATGAACGATGACCATCAAGATGCTATGTCGCTCATATTAATGCAGCACTATACCGTTGCTGATAACACCCCAATAATGAGCGGCTTATTACCCACTGGTTTTTATATACAAAGCCAAAAGCGTAATTACTTTATTAACTTTAATACCCAGTGCAACAGCCCGTTAGAGGTTCGTAAAGCGCTGGTTGCGCTAACCAATCAAGCCCGAAATAACTAAACTAAATACATGACGACATAGTTAACCTGAGCTCTGGTTAAGAAATTCACTAACTATGTCGTCATTTTATAAGCAAACTGTTTGCTCGCCGCGTTTGGCTAACGCTTTAAAAGCCGCTTGTTGATGCTGTGTTTGTACATAACGGGGTGGCAAAGGGTTAACTTGCAACTGATACCCTGTTTGTTTAGCTTGCACACTTGTAACCGGCGATATCCACACAACATTTAGCTCTGGCGCTAAACGCTTAATAACTCGCGCTATACCTTCGCCATTTTTCACATGAAAATCGCCCGCTATATGCATTACCTGCGCATCTTTATGATTATTTAAATAGTTAACGATAGACTCCCCCATTGTTTCATCCCAGGTAACTTGCGCAGCATAATAATTTTCGTTTTGACTTGGCGTGCCATGGTGCATTGAGGTCATAAAACGTTGTTTATAATCACTGGGGGATGTATCAATAGCGGCTGCAATATAGCTCTGCTGTGTTTCATCAAGTTTACTTAGGTAACTTATGCCTTGCCTGCCAATACAGGTGACTATATTTTTAGGGGCATTTGCAGCTATTACATCGCTATTGTTCGTTTTTGCCAGCTCTACCAGCGCACGGTAATCACTTTTGTAGTTAGGCCACGCTTGGGTGTTATCAATTAAGTATTGCTCACCAATTTCACTCTTAACGTACTGGTTTAAAGTATGCTGATCCGCGCGGCTAAATTGCTCAAGCGACAGGGCTGAGCGTTTATTACTTTTGCTTAATTGCTCAAATAACTCAGCCTGAAATAAATGCACACCCGGATGTGTATGCAATTCACCCACTAAAACCACATCGGCATTTAATAGCTTGGGCTCTAATAATACAGAGCTGACAGGCTTTGCTTGTGCATTATAAAGTGCTGAGTAATAAAGCGATGAGCTTTTATCAGGCACCGTGGCTGTTGTGCTACAACCACTCAACCCCGTAACTAACGCCAGAGTTAACATAGACTTATTCATACACACCTTCAACACTCTTTAATGCAAATAATTATCAATATCATATACTTGTAATACCTATTAAGCCAGCCAAACTGCTGCTTACTTACATAATCAAGGAAATGAGCGAAACGCGCATTGATATGCCTTAACTTTGCTTGTAAATATTAAATAGCTTTTGATAGCAATGCCTTAGGTAATTTGTTAAAACTGTAGAAAAATGAGCGTAGCATCGGCAGAAGTATACTCGATTCGCGTATTATAAAATTGTTAGACAAATACATTTGGAGTATAAATTGGAAATTACATTACCAATTACGGTGATTTTTGCGATTTCACTTTTTATCATTAAAGAGAGCTTAGAGTTAGTCCGAAAGTCTAGAGCAAAAAAAAGAAAGCTACTTGCTTTCAAAGCTGTATTGAAAGAAGAATTAGAACTTAATTTATGGACGTGGAAAAAGTTTAAATCTTCACTGAACAGAATCCGAGAGGCTGGGCAAGGTGGTCATTACAATTATTCTATATCACCTGCAGGAACAGAGCGGTTCGAGGTAGTTGATGCCGAAGGATATGGAACTGGACAAATGTTCCCTAAAGTTGAAATTGAACTGCATTCTAAATTACTAATAGATGTTGCAGAGTTAGATGCAAAGATGTATAAAAAATTGATTGCAAGTTATAAAGGACTTTCTGAATTGCATCATTTGAGGAATAGAATAGTCGACTTTATTCATGAAAACCAAGAGACAGTTTGTGATATTGATAATTTTACTGGGTCTACTTTACAAGATCTTTCTCCTATTTATACTGAGTTGGATGCATTGTATCAATATTGTACGGGTAAAAAACTGACTGAACATCGCATGAGATAATTACCTAACAAGCTTTAAACGAAATAAAAACTGTTGGTTACGTTCCACTTTGATTCACAATTATAGTCAACTATTTTTATTCGCTTAAGCAGGCGTTGAGACTGTAGAATTACTCTTTTTAAGAAAAACAGCCTGTTTTATGGGTTCCAAATGCTTTAAAAACGATCAAAGTTAATTACAGGAACTCGTTTTTTTAATTGAATTTGGCTGTCAGAGTTATTCTACAGTCTCGTTATAAATCACAAGGAGTGCGGTGTTGAATTCCGAGTTATCTGAAATTTCAGACCATATGTTTGAGTTGGGGACAAGTGCATTAGCCCATGCTAATTGGCATGCGAATTATATGAGCTTTGAAAATCATATGTGGCCAGAGCTTTCTGTGCTTCAAGCAGCTCATGCCGCAGAAATATTGATTAAAGCGAGGATAGCAGAAGAACATCCATTGCTAATTTTTGATCAAGTTCCAAAGTCTACTCAAGTTGATGATTCTAAATTAGGATTAAAACATCTTTTTGAAAAAGCTAAAACTATACAATATTCTGAATTACCTGAAAGGCTATGGGCAGCAACTGGTATAAAACTAAAGAATATTGATGCTTATAAGAAGTTTGGCTATTTAAGAAATAGCATTCAACATTTTGCTAGTCCATCGGATGTTGGTTGCAGTGAAGAAACAAGAAAATTTATTTATCAAGTCATTGATCCATTCATTCATGATTGTTGGGGTATAACAGCCGTTGATTACAACGAAGATCATGAACCGTATATTTATTTAATGGCTAACTTGATAACTAATGGTGTTGAGTTTTTAGTTTCAAATGCAGCTGCTAATAACTTGCAATATACAGAATTAAACTGGCCTAATGAAAACTACAAGCAGCTTATGCTTAAAAGGTTCAAACAGGCAGGTGCGGATGTAAGTGATTTATAACAAGCGCCTTATGTCTGCCCAACAGGTTAGGCTAGGACAATTATTCGCTGCAACTTCGTTGCAAAACACTCATAATCGCCTCATAGACGAGCGTTAGCAATCACTGAGATGATTATTAATTTAAATATAGAAGGTCATCGGCTTTGATAGCGCTTATAAAAGAACTCCAACCACAGCTTAAATACCTGTCGACATTAAACTTCTTATCCCTAAGCGTTGGAACTGGTGTGATATGGCAAAAAAAGTCGGCTTAGCTGAGGAGTATTTCCTTACAACTATTATTATTCCTTAAAATTAGCGACCTACTTATGATGAGTTAACTACTAATTTTAATAACCGCTAACATATCGTCGTCATCCTCATCGAGGCCAACTTCTTCAAACCCAAAACTTGAATAAAAGTCTTTAGCAACAGGGTTTAGCGGGTTGTAACAAATCTCGATTTGTTTAAGCTTAGAAGTTGTTTTAATCTCTTCAATTGCCATAGTTAGTGCTTTGCGCCCAATGCCTTTATTTTGATGAGTTTGATCCACCATAAAGCGCCAAATAGAAACCTTTGCAGAGGTTTCTTGTACCCACATAAAAAAGCCTACTGGCACACCATTTAGGTAAATAGCTTTACAGGTATACCCGCTATTGTAGTGCGACTCAACTAACGACCACATATTACACGCTACGTATTCTTCTTGTGTTTTAGCAACCTCTAAATCGCATATGGCTTCGTAATTATCGGCGGTGATATCTTCCAATGACAATTTCATGTTTTTCCTTCAGTACAACTTTGTGTAATTAGTAAGCTATCAGTGTATGTACCTATAATCAAATAAATGAAGAGATTGATTTTTATACCCCCTTAAATTAGCCTAAATAATGTTCTACACGGCTATCTAAAACAAAAAGGCCGCAGTAATAAATACTGCGGTCTTTGTTTTCCCATACCCTAATTTGTTACTCTGTTGTTATCACTAAATGCTAGTGTTACTATTATTGAAACGGATTTTTATAATAGCAAATGGAATTTAATTTATGAGTATTCAATTAGCAAACTACGAAATTAATATAAGATCATTTCATCCTGAAAAAGATTTTGGCTGGTCAGGGCTAATGTTTGAAGGGGATAATCGAGGGTTTTCGCTTAAACCTAGCGGTATTAAACCTACAACCTCAAGGATTTGGCATCGTCTACAGCTATCTACAAAAAATGGTAAAATTAATTCTGTTGATACAATATCAGATCCATCCAAAGCACCTTGGGAAGATAAAAAAAGAATATATTCTGGTAATTTAGCACCAAAAGGACGTGTTACCCTCAAAGACAAACCTCCAACTAATAGTATTTTTCAGTATCGGTTAAACGGCCAATACGGAGGAGTTAATCACGCGATGCCTGGCTCTCCAGAGATGCAAGAAAGATTAGATTTTTCATACGTGCCAACTTTAAATGTTAAATATAAAATTATAATAGACATTGATACTGTAAACGGTCACATGGATATAGTTACTTATATTACGGGCGATGCTTTCCCCAATTGTGAAGCATTTATTGTGGGTCCAGGTGGACAAGCAATCTCACTGGGTATCCATGTTCGAAAAGGTGCGCCACCACTAAGCTTATCTCTTAACGCTGATTACCCAATGATTGCAAGCGCACTGCGTTTACCGCTTAATAACAATGGTAGTTTTAAAGGAACTGTCGGCGATGAACTATTTAGACAGGCAAATAAATATCCTAAATTAGCTTTTCATCAAATAGCCGATTGGAATTACCGATTTACTTCTATTCCAGCGAATAGTGGCCATTGTATGCTACTAGAAAAAGCGAGTTTAGAATATTGCTTTAATGGCTCCCCCAAGTAAAGGCGACTCTATGAAACCCATCTTTAAAGCCCACTTTTTAAAAATATTGTTTATTGGTTCAATGGTAACGTGGCTATCAGGCTGTACTGAGATAAATAAAAGTGAGCCTGCAATTTACTTAATACCTGAAGGGTATGTTGGCTCTTTGTACATAATATTTAACGCCCCAAATGGAGAGCCACCAAAATACGAGGGAAACTCTCGTGTATATAAAATACCGCCATCAGGTGTACTCGTATCACAGATGGATGCAAACGAGGGCTGGATTGAATCTAGCCAAATACAGTACTTTTACGTAAGTGATACAGGTAAAAGAACGCCTATAAGCGAAGACTCTTCATTAGAAGATAACGATTCGCCAGGCAAAAGAACTGTTTATGTAGGTGGGCTAGGACAGTCAGGTCCAATATATGGCTGCACTGTGATAAATCAAAACTTTACGGTGGGCACGGACGCAGAGCAGACTGACAGAAGGAATCTGTACAATATATACGATGCTATCAAGCTAAAAAATATAGACGAAAAACTTTTTTATAATATTTGTCAACATTGAATAGCTTCAATAATATCGCAGCTATACGGAGCTAACCATCTTCCACGATAGTAATATTAAATTTGATTTAAAAATCATATTGTTACTTCATTCTATGAAAAAGTATGCGCTAATCACTAAAGTTATTCGAATAAACAAAAAGGCCGCAGTAATAAATACTGCGGTCTTTGTTTTTAGCTAAATGCTTTAAGCTAAGTGCTACCTAGTAAGCGCCTGCGCTGTAGATAAGCTCGTAGCTGTGGCTGTAAATCTCAAGGATGTTACCAAACGGGTCTTCCATGTAGATCATGCGGTACGGCTTTTCACCCGGGTAGTAATAACGAGGGGCTTCCATACGTTTTTTACCGCCAGCTTCTACAATACGCTCAGCTAAACCTTCTACATCAGGGTCTTGAACACAAAAATGAAAGATGCCTGTTTTCCAGTATTCAAAATTGTCTTTTGGGTTTTCTTGGTTTTTAAATTCGAAAATTTCGACACCAATACGATCCCCTGTAGATAGGTGCGCAATTTTAAACTTTTCCCACTTTTCGCCAAATACTTCTGTGCACATTTCGCCAATTGGGCTTTTGTCTTCGGTAATTAAAGTGGGTTCCATTATTGTGTACCAACCCATAACCTTAGTGTAAAACTCGACTGCTTTTTCAACGTCGGGAACCGAAATACCAATGTGCGAAAAACTACGTGGATATGTATGACTCATAATGCTTCCTCTTTAACTTGTGACTTATCTTGTGACTAGTTGATGGAGTTAGTTTACGAATCGACCAACATTAAGTAAAATTATCATTAATCATCATTTTGAGTACGTTTTGTAATGATAAATCCAACATGGTTAAATACGTTTTGTACTTTGGTTGAGGTAAATCATTTTACCCAAACAGCTGAGCGCCTTTATATGACCCAATCTGGTGTAAGTCAGCACATTAAAAAGCTAGAGCAACAAGTTAACTGCGCTTTGCTTGAGCGCCATGGTAAGCAGTTTTCTCTTACTCCTCAGGGCCAAAACTTATATCAGCAGGGCAGCCTACTTCTTAAAGATTGGCAGTTTTTAGAACAACAATTAAAAGATGATTCGCCGTACAGCGGAGCGGTAAAGATTCAATCTCCGGGCAGTTGTGGTTTAAAGTTTTATAATCAATTATTAGCACTGCAATCTGAGCATAAAGAACTAATTATTGATTACCGCTTTGCGCCCAATGTAAGTGTTGAACAAGCTGTAGCAAACCATAGTGCCGACATCGGGTTTTTAACTCAAGCTCCAACATTTAGCGAACTAACCAGCCATAAAATAAGCCAAGAGCCACTACTACTTGTAACGCCTGCAGGTATAAACATGCCTAATTGGCAAACCCTGTGTGAGCTAGGGTTTATTGCTCATCCCGATGCAAGCCATCATGCGCAGCTACTACTAAGCGAAAACTACAGTGAGTTTGAGCATATTGACCAAATAAGACGTACGGGATTTTCTAACCAAATTAGTTTAATACTAGAACCAGTAAGTTTAG
The DNA here is from genome assembly GCF_001974875.1 of Pseudoalteromonas sp. EB27. Lineage (GTDB taxonomy): Bacteria > Pseudomonadota > Gammaproteobacteria > Enterobacterales > Alteromonadaceae > Pseudoalteromonas. The sequence goes on along the minus strand of NZ_MTQD01000009.1, from coordinate 32,417 downwards.
GGTTGGGCTTTACGGTATTACCTGCTCATGCTGTTGGCGCATTCAATAAGCCCGCGCTTATTAAAACGCATCATTTAGAATGTCCGGTTAGTGAATCTATTTATGTGTGCCATCACCGAAATAGGCCGTTGGCAAAACGTATGAATACAGTGATTGAGCTAATAAAGGCGGGAGTAAATAGTTAAAACGTAAACCCCCTTTACACCCACGGCACTTAATACCATAAGCAAAAGGGGGAATAGAAAATTAGTTAACGCTTTCTAATTTTGCTTTTAAATCGAGTAAATCGGTTGCAATAGTATTTGGCTGTATTTCCCACGGATCGAAAATTGAATCTTTAGATCGTTGAATCCACGCTGCTCGCATACCGTGCGATATGGCACCGGTTACATCAAACGGGTTACTTGATACAAGCCACGTGTTTGCGCCTGTTGAATTGGTTTCGCGTAAAAAGTGGCTATAAACCCCTGGGTTTGGTTTAAAGGTTTTAACGTCGTCGGCACTTACTACCCCTTCAAAAAGCTCACTAATGCCAGCGGTTTCTAATAAGGTATGAACTGCGTCGGCAGCCCCATTTGAAAATGCAAACAAACGGTAATCTTTCGCTTTTAATTGCTCAAGGCCTGCTTTTACATCATCGAACGCAGGAAGCGTTTTATAAAGCTCTAGCAGTTGCCCCTTTTGATCTTCACTTAGCTCGGTTTTGTGCGCTAAGCAGGCGTAATCGAGTGCGTGTTTTGTACATAGCGAGAAAGGAATATAATTTTGCATTAATCCACGTCTAAATGAATACTCTAATTGCTTTTCGCGCCATGTATTTGAAAATGCTTGGGCGTTATCGCCAATCATGTCGTCGAGTAAGGACAGTACGCCGTGAGTGTTTATTAGCGTACCGTATACGTCAAATGCAAGTGTAGTTGCCATGTTTGCTCCGCAATAAAATAAATTAAGTTGGTCTTAGAGTACTTGCTTACAGCTTAACTTAATTTGAACGAACGCTCAAATTAATAAAACTTATAAGCATCGAGTGCTAAAATATCCATTTCTATATCTTCATGTATTTTTTTGGCTTTACCGTCACTACTTCCAAGCGCTGCAAAAAGAGGTAAAAAGTGCTCCTGGGTAGGGTGATTAAATAAAGCATGGGGTGCTTCATTTAAATAGTTAAGTAACGCTTGGGTGTTTTGCGCTATTAATTTTTGCTCAACCCAATGAGTAAACTCATTAACCATTTGAACACGATTAGGTGTAGCAGGGCTTTTAAATATTTCACGTAGATTGTGACTAATACCGCCGGAGCCAATAATTAATACGTTATCGCTGCGCAGTGGTGCAAGTAACTGTCCGTATTTATACATTGCTTGAGCGCCTAAACGCGTGTTAATAGACACCTGAACAATGGGAATATTAGCTGCTGGGTACATTAAGCGCAGCGGGATCCACACACCATGATCCCACCCTTGATCTGCACTTTGCACCGTTTTAATACCCGCTTTGTAAAAGTACTCACTAATAGTATTAGCAAGCTTAGGGTCACCTGGTGCTGGGTATTGAATTTCATACAGGGGCTTGGGAAAGTTATAAAAGTCGTGAATAGTATGCGGCGCATCTCCTGATGTAATAACTATATCGTGCGCTTCATCAAAGTGGGCAGAAAACACCACAATAGCACGAGGCTTACTAAGCGTTTGACCTAATGATGCAAGAAAATCTGACGTAGCCGATTGCTGAACAGCCATCATTGGCGAGCCGTGAGATATAAATAAAGCAGGCTGAGTCATACTAAAACCTTAAACAAGTAGATGCGTTATAAACACTATATAAGTTTCTATTTTGACGATAAATATGATACTTATTTATACATTATCAACAAAGCATTGTTAAAAAATGGATAAGCTCACCACCATGAAGACCTTTTTAGCCGTTGTGCAAGAAGGATCGTTTTCAAAAGCGGCCGATAAACTCGATATTTCGCCGCAGTTAGTCAGCAAATATATTTCTGCATTGGAAGATAATCTACGCACGCGTTTATTACACCGTACAACGCGAAAAGTAAGTGTTACAGAGGCTGGAAATCAGTATTATCAGCGTTGTCAGCAGGTGGTTATTGATATTGAAGACATGGAAAACTCCCTCAATAACTTAAGCGAAAATGTATCGGGTGTGCTTAGTATTAGTGCGCCTATGTCGTTTGGTACTAAGCATTTAGCAGGTTTGTTGGTTGATTTTCAAAAGCAGTATCCAAATTTAAAGTTAGATTTACGGCTCACAGACCAATATGTAGATATAGTAGAGCAGGGTATTGATATTGCTCTGCGCATTGGTGTATTAAAAAACTCAACGTTGATAGCTAAAAAAATTGCACCTATACACCTAGCGGTGTTTGCATCACCCGACTATTTAGAACGCCATGGCACGCCACAAACGCTTTTAGATTTACAGTCACATAATTATTTACGCTATTCCCACAGCGAACCCACAAAACGATTATTTGGAGTTAATGAGTTAAAAAGCGAGCTAAAGCTTGAAAGTAACTTTGTGGCTAACAATGGTGACTTACTACTAAATACAGCCATTGCTGGAGGTGGTATTGCTATGCAGCCCACATTTATTGCTGGCGAAGCGCTGGCTCAAGGCAAAGTAGTGCGCATTTTAAATGACTACGAACCCGACTCAATGGGACTGTATATGGTGTACGCTAACAGACAGTTTTTACCTAGTAAAGTACGTGCATTTGTTGATTTTACAAGTGACTTTTATGGCGATACACCTTACTGGGATTTAGCGTAATAAAAAGTAAACCGCCTAACAGGCATTATATAAAAGCTAAATTTTTAAAAAATTCCGTAGTAAATTTCTTAGTACTTTAAACACCTCTTGATTACTGTGTTGCTGATGCTGTAATACATCAACATTAGCCAACCAACCCATTTCTTCAAACTCAAGAGGAAGTTTAACCAGCTCCCCACTTTGTACTGCATCTACAGCTACATGGTTTGGTAATAAGCACCACCCGTTACCTTGTATTGCTAGCTCGAGTAATACAAAGTAATTATCGGCATACCAAATCTCTGGGCTAATTTTTAGCTGAAAGCTGCTTGTTTGTGTATTGCGCGAACGAAGAAGAAGTTGTCGATGTAGCCGAAGGCCATCCATATTTTCACATCTGATCCCCGCTAAAGGGTGCGATTTAGCAACATATAAATCAAATTTTACTGATCCAATACATTCATAGTCTAAGTAACTCGGTATATTTAATTCACTAAAAATAATACCCGTTATAGGCTTTTCGCTGTTTAGCATGTCAATTATGTCATGGCTGGATGCACTTAAAAACTCAAGCGATACGTAAGGATACTTACTTTGCAGCTTGCTAATAATACTCGCGATAGTTTTAAACGGGATCCCTTCGTCAAGTGCGATAGTGATTTCGGTTGGTGTTTTTTCGTTTAGTGCTAATGCAGAGTTTGTTAATCGCTGGTGTTGATTAAGCACAGCCTTAGCCTGAGGTAGTAACTGTTTACCGGCATCCGTTAATTGTGGATAACGCCCTGTACGCTCAAATAATGTTGCATTACAGTCTATTTCTAAATTAATAATATGCTGACTTATTACCGACTGCGCTTTACTTAAACTACGCGCTGCGGCCGAAAACGATCCAGCCTCAACGGTAGCTACAAATGCCTGAAGTTGTTCAATACTAAACATATCGCTTTTGCCGATACTAGCTAACTAACATGTATCTTAATAATGAATGAAAATAACCATCTCGTCATTCACTAAAGAACTTATTTATATATGAACACATTAGAACGTATTTTTCAGGCCCTAATATTTGAGATGATTGCATTATTTATTATTGTTCCTGCATCTGTTTATTTTGGTGGGTTTGCAACAGGAAAAATGGCAATAGTAGGTATTGGTTTATCAATTTTTGCCATGTTGTGGAACTACATTTACAACATAGTGTTTGATAAAATAGCAGGGCATAACCGAAAAGATCGCAGCTTACTAACCCGTGTTACCCATGCATGTGGCTTTGAGCTGGGTATGGTTGTAATAACGCTGCCAATGCTCGCTTGGTATTTAAATATTACATGGCTGGCTGCCGCAGCATTAGAAGCAGGCTTTTTAGTATTTATACTCATTTACACGTATATCTTTAATGTACTGTACGATAAGCATCAGCCATACAAAAAGTGGGTTAATAAATCGCAATGTGCTTGATATTTTAAAGTTTATAAAAAGTATTGCAATCATTTTAGCAAAAGCACAATGGTATAAAAATAACGGTAAATGTGCTTTTTAATTAAATCAGTTAGCAATGCTCAATTGATTAAGTAGTGCTAACTTACTATTTACAGCCTAACTGTAATGGGGGTTTACAGTAACTTTTTGCTTTATATATGTAGCTCTTTTAATTAGTTCCATACGCTCTCGCCAGCAGGATAAAGCGCTGCCTAATACCAAACCGCATAATATCTAATAGGCACGCAATGATGCTTTTAGTCAACCACAATTAAACAATCCTCTTTTAACATATTCACTGCGGTGTTCGTTTTGTTTATAAGGTTACGAGCTGTTATATAAAACATTTTACCGCTTGAGGTAGTGTAATCGGTAGGTTCTTCTATCTATTAGATCTGTGCCTTGTGTCTACTATTTATCGGGAAATACAAGACATAGAGCTTGCTCACGCTAGATGCGCAGCTTCTCATTTATTCGAATGCAGGAGTTAATGAATGTGTGGTTTAAGAATTTTGTAAAAGCGTTGCTTTTAAACGCCTGCAAGCAGCGCGTCTACAGTAAATTTTAACCGCAACGTTAAGTTTTGGCGGTAAATACCATCGCGACTTTAGCGCAAGAGTGTGTTAATTGGACTTATGCACATGCCCAGCAATCAATACACTTTTAGCAAGCGTTGCTTAAAAAAATTAACAATACATTAGCTATAACTAGGTGTGCCAAGTAAATGGCACACCTATTTTTTATGCAGGTATGGGCGCGTTTTCTGCAATAAGCTGTTTAGATTTCAACTCACTCCAAAACGCATCAGGAATGGTTACCTTCATTGAAGCAACATTTGCGTTAATTTGCTCGGCCGTTCGTGCCCCAGGAATAATAGAAGCCACAGTTGACGGCGCCTCTGCAAATTGTAGCGCAGCCGTTTTTATATCAATCCCATGTTTTGATGCAACTTCGCTAATTGCGTTAAACTTTTGCTGCATAGGCCCAGGAATTTTAGGTGAGTAATTAAAGCGATTACGCCCAGCTAAAAAGCCACCGTTAAGCGGAGCACCAATAACAGCAGAAACACCTCGTTTATCAAGCATAGGAAAGGTTTTATCAAGTGCTTGCTTATGATCTAAAATAGAGTACTGCAGCGCTAATAAGCAAATATCGGGGTCTGACATATCAAGCGCTTTATAAATAGCGTGAGGTGTATTTACCCCAAAACCCCAGCCTTTAATTATTCCTTCGTCACGCATTTTAGTCAGCTCAGGAATCGCCCCTTTAGCCGCTTGATCAAAGTACTTAAGCCAGTCGTCTCCCATATCACTATTTTGTGGCGACAAATCGTGAATATAAACAATATCAAGTGAGGCGACACCAATACGCTGTAGCGTATCTTCTATAGAGCGACGTGTACCCGATGCTGAATAATCATATTTATAATGAAAAGGTGAGTGATCAGCCCAGTGCCAGCTATTTTCTAAAGGCTCTGCTGAAGGGGTAAGAAGGCGACCTACTTTTGAGGATAAAACATAATCTTCACGCTTTTTGTTTCGAAGTAAATCACCGAAGCGCCTTTCGCTTAAGCTCAAGCCGTAAAAAGGTGATGTATCAAAATGACGAATACCAGAATCCCATGCGGCGTTTAGCATTGTTAAAATTTCTGTATCGCTTGATATAGTGTTAAAGCCATTACCAGCGGCAAGGCCACCTAAGCCCATTCTTGCTTCTGGGCGATAATGCTTAGCGTTAGTAAGATCGTTTGTGGGTAGAGCAGCGCTTTTATCTATTGATCCTTTAGTTTGCATAACACTGCCGTTAGACATTTTTATCTTTAGTTGTTCAGCCAAAGCTGAAGCACTAAAAATAGAGCCTAAACTTAAAGCAGCGCCTGCTTTAATAAAATTTCTGCGAGATACCATGTAACTATTCTCCTTGAGTAAGGTTAAATATCTACGCTATAACCTAGTATAAATACCAACCAAACTCAAGCGAACGAAAAGCAATAAAAACCAACATTATCAATAAGATGGTTAAATTAACGAGCGCTGAACACGTACTTTAATTAACATTTAGGAATGATTATTTTCTTTACTCGTACAGTACTTTAAAGTGCACAAAATAGTGAACTTTAATAGCTTGATAAAAAAGCAAACTTCCAAATTGGTGCACGCCTTAATACTCATTTATACAACATAAAAATGGTTACATTTATTCATGTGTACAAATTAGTAAACAAAACCTAATAAATAAAAAATATGAATACTAAAGCTTAGTTAATCTCACTAGCAAAGCGTTTTCGGTAACGCTTAGTTAATTTAACCGAACGTAGTTGGTCGCTAATTAAAGTAAATATTGGTGAAGCATTTATTTTTACAGGCTTACCTTCGCCTATACGTCGTATTTGCCTTTTTACCAGTGCCATAGTGGCAAGCCCTGCGAGGGATTTATCTTGCCAAGTAACACTGGGTAATACGGCTAGTTGCAGTGGCTCGTTTTGCCATTTGTTTACTAAATTTGGTTGGTATGCAAGCGCAGTGGCAATACCCACGAGGGCCACTCCACTTTCAATCACGTTGTTGGCTATAGATAAGCGACTAATGCCACCAGTGGTCATTATTGGGATTGATGAGCGGTGGCTAATCGCTTTTGCAAACTCTAAAAAGTATGCTTCGCGGGCAAGTGTGCGTTGGTCACCTGTTTTACCTTGCATGGCAGGTGCTTCGTAACTACCACCCGATAACTCCACAAAATCAACATTGAGTTCATTCAATAAATCCACTACAACTTGCGCGTCACTGGGTTCAAACCCACCTCGCTGAAAATCAGCAGAGTTTAACTTTACCGAAACCGAAAAGGTAGGGGAACAAGTTGCTTTAATACTGCGAGTTATTTCGAGAAGTAAGCGGGCTCTATTTTGTAGGTTGCCACCCCATTTATCGTCGCGCTTATTGGTAAGTGGCGATAAAAACTGAGCAAGTAAATAGCCATGCGCTGCATGTATTTGTACGCCATTAAAACCGGCTTTTTCGGCTTGTAGTGCAGTTTGTGTAAAGCGGGTAATAACATCGTCAATGTCGGTTTGCGTCATTGCCCTTGGTACGCCAAATAAGTGCGAGTGCTTACCCATATTAAGTGCAACATTTGAAGCAGATAGGGCTTTTCCGCCCATTTTTTTAAATACTTGCCTACCAGGGTGATTAATTTGCATCACCACTTTGCAATTATTTTGCTTTGATAAACGAGCAAGCTCGGCAAAGGCTGTAATATCGGTGCTTTGCTCAAGCACAAGGCCACCTGGGCCTGTCATTGCTAAATGATCAACCATTACATTGCCGGTAATAATTAGCCCTGTACCGCCTTTAGCCCATGCGCTATAAACGTTTTTAAGTGCTTGGGAGGGCGTTTGGTCCTCTTGTGCTAGGTTTTCTTCCATAGCGGCTTTGGCAATACGATTTTTTAATACTAAACCACTTAACAAGGTAAAGGAGGTAAACACAGGGTTGCGCATAATTATTTGCTAATTAAATTGACATTAAAACAACTATAACCTTAAAGTTAGCTTGAAGGTCAACCTACTAAGTTTATGTAAAGTGGAGTTATTATTAGTTATGAAAATAGGCGAACTTGCAAAACTTACCAAAATACCTGCCAGCACTATTCGTTTTTACGAAAGCAAAGGGTTATTAGCACCAACCACTCGCAGTGCTAATGGTTATAGGCTGTACACCCAACAAAACTTAGAAAAACTGCAATTAATTAAATTTTCACAAAGCTTGGGGTTTTCACTCAACGAAATACCTTTATTACGTAACGAAAACGGCGAGCTAAACCACACAGTAATAATCGAACGTTTAGAAAAAAAACAAAAAGAAGCTGACATTTTGATTGAGCAAATGCAGAAAAAATCACAGCGTATTGGCAGTTTAACTGCGCTACTAAACTCTTATTGGGATAAAGGCGAATGCCTGCCAGAAAGTAAATTAAATGAATTACTAAAAATGATGGATTACGAATAAACTAATACAGCTTATTTAGTAAGCTGTATTTTATTTATGTTACTTAAGCTTTTTAATACCAATTAACACACAAACAGCACCGCCAATAAAACCCGCCCATGCTTCTATTGGTGTATCACCACTAAATGCACGGCTTAACTGCGAAGCTGCCGCATCATATACGTCATATCCCCACATAATTAAAGCGATACCTATAACGATTAAAACAATACCTATAATCTTATTATTCATAAACACCTCTGATTTCTAACGTACATTATTTAGCATACTTAAATGAAAACACTTAACAAATTTAATCAAGCTCTAGCTGCGCGCGTTCAACACTTTCATTAGGTAACTCTTTTTGTACCGATACACCAAGCTCTTTAAATTCAGATGCTTGTTTAATTAGATTACCTTTACCACGGTATAATTGCGAAAATGCTTTATCGTAGCTTTCTTTGGCTTTATCAAGCTGCTTACCAACACCTTCCATACTCAATAAAAAGCCATTGAGCTTGTTATAAAAGCGCTCAGCCCGATTTGCAAGCTCTTTTGAATATTTGGTTTGCTCTTCAAAACGCCAAAGCTGTTTCACAATATTTAAACTAGTAAGCAGGGTAGTGGGTGTGGCTACCAGTATATTTTTTTCGATTGCTTGTTGGTAAATATCACTTTGATATTTAAGTGCTTCTACAAAAGCTGATTCTATTGGTACAAACATAACCACAACTTCTGGCGAGTTAATACCTGGTAAACGGTCGTACGATTTACTCGCAAGCTCATTAATACGCGCTGTAACAGCGTTCACATGCTCTTTAATTGCTTGATTAGCATCTAGCTCATTTTCAGCGTTTACGTAACGCGTATAAGCATTTAATGATGTTTTAGCATCAATGACTAAGTGGCGACCTTGTGGTAAGTAAACAACTACATCAGGGCGCAAACGACCATCTTCAGTGTTAAACGACACTTCGCGTTTATAATCAACGCCTGCACGTAAGCCAGCGCTATCTAAGACGTTTTCGAGCATAAGTTCGCCCCAATTACCTTGGGTTTTCTTTTGCCCTTGTAGCGCGTTACTGAGCTTGTCGGCTTGATCTGTTATAGCTTGGCTTTTAGCCTGTAAATGCAGTAATTCGGTTTTGAGCGCAGTACGTTGTTTTATATCTTCAACGTGTATTGACTCCATTTTTTCTCTAAAGCCTTTTAGCTCGCCTTGAACCGGTTTTAATAATTGTTCAATGCTTTCTTGATTTAAGGTTTTAAAGCTTTGTGATTTTTCTTCTAGAATTTTATTGGCTAGGTTTTCAAATTCTTTTTTGAGCATATTTTTACTTTGCTCAATTTGCGCGAGTTGCTCGGTAAAGTTTTGTTGTTTTTGCTCAAGGGTGGTGCGCATATTATTATATTCAACATCGCGTTGATTATATTGCTCGCGAAGCGCTGCAAGCTCGCCTTCGGCTTTGCGCCAAAAATGATTGTATTGAACGCTTTGTTTTTCTTGTTCGCTAAAACGCGTTTTAAAATGCTGGGCTTCGTCGCGCTGTTCTTGGTGAGTATGCTCTAGCAGTTCGTGATCTTCTTGCAAGGCGCTATATTGCAGCTCTTTATTATCAAATTGATTTTGTAATAGGGAAAGCTGTTGCTGCTGTTCGCTTATTTGTAGATGTAACTTTTTGCGAAGCTGTGTTGATACAACGCCGTAAAATAGGGCGCCTAACGCAACACCAGCACCGGCGCTTAGCCAATCAATATTAGTGAGTACTTGAGTGAGCATAAAATAAACTTATAAAATTTAGAGACATGCCATCATAACCAATAACAGGCAATAGAAGTAGGGGAGCAAAGAAATTACAGACATAAAAAAACCAGCTCAAAATAAGCTGGTCAAATATTACTAAATTAAGTAATCAAAGGGAAAATCAACATGTGCCTGAGCAAGCTGCAACTTAAATACATAATCACCAAAATAACTAATATTACTGGGTGAGGCTATATAACAACAGGCATTAGAGTAGACCGGAAAACAAAATAATTAATTCAAAATAATTTACAAAAGATTATTTATTTTTATTCAGATTGATTTAAACAAATCAAATTATGGGCATAAAAAAAGCCAGTTCAAAATGAACTGGCTTAATCATTACTAAAATTAGTAATCAAATAAGGGGAAATCAACATAAAACCTGTATTAACTGCAATTAATCAACAAGCATTATAGTAGACGCCGCTCTTTGAATTAAGTTCATAAAAAAATAAAATTTTTAAATTAAGTGCTGCACGCTAAATTTTGGGCATAAAAAAAGCCAACTCAAAATGGGCTGGCTCAATCATTACTAAAATTAGTAACTAAATGGGGGGAATCAACATGAAAACTTGTATTAACTGCAATTAATCAACAAGCATAATAGTAGACGCCACTTTTTGGATTAAGTTCATAAAAAGATCAAAACTTTTTAAATAAGTGCTGCACGCTAAATTTTGGGCATAAAAAAAGCCAACTCAAAATGGGCTGGCTCAATCATTACTAAAATTAGTAACTAAATGGGGGGAATCAACATGAAAACTTGTATTAACTGCAATTAATCAACAAGCATAATAGTAGACGCCACTTTTTGGATTAAGTTCATAAAAAGATCAAAACTTTTTAAATAAGTGCAGCACACTAAATTTTAGGCATAAAAAAAGCCAACTCAAAATGGGCTGGCTCAATCATTACTAAAATTAGTAATTAAATGGGGGGAATCAACATGAAAACTTGTATTAACTGCAATTAATCAACAAGCATAATAGTAGACGCCACTTTTTAAATTAAGTTCATAAAAAGATCAAAACTTTTTAGAGCAATTTAACTTTTAATTAGCGATAACATTTGTTGTTCATCAAATTTAGTAAAGCTCATTGATTTATCAGTAAATAACGCATCTACAAGAGCTTGTTTGTCTTGTTGCATTTTAAACACTTTTTGCTCTATTGAATTATTCATTATGAGCTTATAAACAAATACCGGGTTAGTTTGGCCAATACGGTAAGCTCTATCAGTCGCTTGCTTTTCTACGGCAGGGTTCCACCATGGATCAAAGTGAATAACGGTATCGGCTTGTGTTAGGTTAAGGCCTGTACCGCCGGCTTTTAAGCTAATTAAAAACACAGATGTTTTACCACTGGTAAACTCGTCGATTACTTTATCTCTGTGGCGCGTTTGGCCTGTAAGCATACTAAAGTTAATATTTGTTTCTTCAAGGCGTTGGGCTATTAAATCGAGTGCCGATGTAAACTGACTAAATATAATAATTTTACGACCGAGACTTAACATAAGCGGTAAGTGTGTTGTTAACCATTCAAGCTTAGCAGAACCAGCCTGAGTATCTGGATCTATTAATTTAGGGTGACAGCAAATTTGCCTAAGTTTTAATAACGCCTCTAAAAATGCAAGCTTACTTTTTTGTGCACCTTGCTCAGCAAATAAGTCGATTAGCTTTTCTTCTAATGAACGTGTAATGCCCTGATACATTTCTTTTTGCTTAGGCTCAAACTCAAATTCTTTAGTTAGCTCTGTTTTTTCGGGAAGCTCTTGCGCTACTTGTGCTTTAGTGCGGCGCATTATAAAGGGCATAATTAACGCTTTTAACTGCTCAGCTCTCTCCATATCAGCTTCACGCTCAATAGGCGTTTGAAAATGCAGCTTAAAGTGAGCTTGAGAACCAAGTAAAGATGGCATAGCAAAATCGAGTAACGATTTAAGCTCAAGTAAATTATTCTCGATTGGAGTACCACTTAAACAAAGTTTAAAGTCGGCATTTAAACGTTTCACTAATCGCGACACCTGTGCGGTATCGTTTTTAATGTATTGAGCTTCATCGAGAATTATATTTTCAAAATATAAAGGCGAGTAATAAGCTATATCACGTTTTAACAATGGGTATGTAGTGAGTATGCATTGGGCTTGTGCTAAGTGTTGTAAAGGTTCGTTACGGTTTGATCCAAAAATAGTGGTAACTTTTAAACTTTTAGCAAACTTAGTAATTTCATTTTCCCAATTACTCACCAAGCTAGTTGGACATACAATTAGTGTAGGACCCGCTTGCGGACGATTAAACGTGCTCGCTAAAAACGCAATAACTTGCAGTGTTTTCCCAAGCCCCATGTCATCAGCTAAAATACCACCTAATTTATGACGCTTTAAAAAACTAAGCCAGTCAACACCTTGCTGTTGGTACTCACGAAGAGTTACCGAGTCATTCAAGCCATGTAAAGAAAGCTTTGGCATTGCGGTATCGGTATTGTTTAGCTCTTGCAAGTATCGCTCAAGCGAGTCGTCATGCAACTCTACGTTTATGGCTGTGTGCTTTACAAGCTCTGGCAAGTACGAAAGCGGAATATTAAATTCGTCCCGTGTTTTTACAAACTCAAAACGCTCTTTAAATTCATCTAATAAGTTAATTGCAGACTTATTAATAACTCCAAATTCACGACCGAGTGGATAGTAGTAAAATAACTCACTTTGTCGGTTTAACGACTGATATAGCGGATCTGTATTAGTAAATAAAAGAGCTGCTTTTGCATCACATAGCAGTACTTTACAGTGCATTTGATGCCCTGCAGCACGGTGTACATGTAAGCTAACTTCACACTGCGGATTAGGACTCGTTACTTTACTTACACTTACCTGCCAACCACGTTGTTTAAAACCAGGAAATACTTCGTATATAAGCCAATGCAAATGGATAGGAGAATGCTTTGTAAATACAAGTTCACTTTGTAAACCCCCTTTACAAAATTCAAATCCTAGGTTTATTAGCTCATTCGTTACTGTATTTTCAAAAGCACTATTAATAGTACTTGCAGGTGCAGAACCCGCTAAATAATTTTTATTTTTATACTTAAATAATAACGAAAGTGATAAACCTTGATCGCCCATCGTTACTTTTAAAACAGCATTACTAGAGATTTTAGGTAACGTTGGCTGCAAGTTAGTAGGATGAGGTATTACACCTGCGCCAAAATTATCGGCAAGTTGTTTGTAAATTCGATCAAAATTAGCATCGTGCAAAGCAGGCATAGTTTGTAAATGTGCTATTTCGTCTGCACTTAATGGTGTGCGAAGACGACCCGCTTTTAAATGATCCAAATCGAGGTAAGTAGGTGGTGTTGTTTTTAATAAAGCCCAGTTTTGAGTTTGCTCAAGCTTAATAACTAATTGAGAAAGGTCTTTATCTTGCTCCCAACTAAAACTTAATGCTTGGCCCGATTGTGCTTTTATTGGTACTCGAGAGCGCTGAAAAAACAAGCGTTCTGTAGCTATAAGTTGTTGTAAGGCACTAAAGCCCCATTGACCTTTTAGCTCAATACTTCCCACTGCATTTTGTGAGCGTATCCAACTAAATAATCTAAAGTCACTTTCGAGTAAATCACTCGGCGTTACAAAACTATTTAACTGCTGCTCGGTTAAGTTTCGGCCTAATGTATAATTCTTTTTAGTCTCAACATTCGCTATTTTAGGCGTTAAAAATACTTTGTTATTTTCAATATCTAATACAAACAATAACACTTGCGAAGGTATATTTTGCTCACCACTTTTAAGTGCGCTTAATTCGCTAAACCAGTCATTAATAAAGTAATCTTCACCGTACTCGCCAGAATGCTCAATTTTAAGCTTAAATAAAATAGCGGCCAGGTGTCGACATTTGGTTTTTGCATTACATGTACAGTGCGTATCAACAGAATAACCAGTTGGTACTTTACTGATCTCAATACGTTGGTTAAACGATGATCCGTTATCAACTTGAACAGTAGAGTCAACAACAGAAAAATTAGGCGTGTGTTCTAACCAAGTGATCTGGCCTTTTTTATAATATTCTTTTCCTTTATCTAGGACATTTTGACGGAAAAGTTTTTTAATAAAGCGTTCAGACAGAGGAAACTGGGTAGCCTGCTCATTTTTAATTTCTTCAAAAATAGCCATTAAATCATTTTTTGATAAGTTAGCAGACATGTCACTCTAAGCATTAAATTTTAAAAATAATTCTGCCAGTATATGCCTTATGTGCTCTGAGCTAAAGCACTATTAACAAGTTATAAACTGGTTGGAGCTGATAGCTTAGTAAAAAACCGGTTTATAGGTAAAAATCAGTATAAAATTTAGCTAAATGATAGACCCTGCATACAAGTACAAAGAATAATCTAGGTATTACAGATCACGATTTTACTAACCATAATAATAAATCAAGAAAGTGATGCTAAAAAGAGGGGTGCAGTTAGTAAAAAAGTGATCTTGAAGAGATAATATGGTTGTTTGAAGAGGAATTTCGCTAGTAAAGATCAGATTTTTACTAACAAAACAATCTGTCAGATCACTATTTAACTAAGTAAACAAGTCTGACAGATCATTATTTAACTAACTAATTAAAAGCACTTAATAACTTAGTTAATTGCTCTAAGCGTTTGTCTGTCATCACATTATTGTCAATTTTGATAGACACATCGCCGCTTTTTAAATTGCGTTGTACTGATATAAATTTATTTTCTAGTACAGCTTCACGTTTAACGGCCACTTGTGGCTCAGCTGTTAAGCATTTAGTGATTGCCATTGCACGCTTGTCGTCGCTTGTAATCGCATTTAGCTCTTCATCGCTAGCTAGGGCTAAAACTAGTTGCTTAAACGCCTCTTGGTCGCGCTCCTTTGCGCTCACAAGCTTTTTAGCTACTTCACGACCTACATGATTTGCAGTAGGGTAAAGCGCAATAACATCGGCAGGTATTTGCTCATACGCCTTGATGGCATCTGCAATTGCAGTGTGCGATACACCTTCAATGGCGGCTATTTCTCTGTAAGATCCTTTTTTACCTTGTTCAATTAACTCATTTTTTGTTTGTTGGTAAGCTTGTCCTAGCTCCCATAAGCTCGGGGCAATGTACTGATCTGAAGATACGGCTAAAATTTTAGCATCTTGATCAGTAAAATCGCTTGAACTAAGTACTAAATAATCTGCGTTACCTAAAATACACGCCATACGACGGCGAGAGCCCGCTAAAACTAAGCTTGTTTCACCTTGATCCCAAAGTAGAGCAGGATGCTGATTACGGCCATCATCACGAATCGCAGGAAGAATATCTGATACTGACTTTTCGTTTAGCAGTGACTGTACACGGCGGTTTTTACCATATACACCTGTAGTAGATTCAATATCAGCGTGTGAGATCACTTTACAAACAAGCGTTATCTGGCGCCCAGGATCGCTCGGTGCCGGCATTCTAATTACATCGCCAGCATTGGCCTGTTCTAATAATGCGTCAAGGCTACTGCTACCTACAGCGGTTGCAAAAGGATCTAAGCGGGTGTCATTTTTACGTTTTTTAGCCATTTTTATTTAACATCCTTACTTAGGGGAATTGAGTGTTGACTGAGTTGACTGCCAATTTGAACGAATAAGCATCTCTAGTTCATCGACCACATCTTTAATATTTTCTTGGGCGCGCATTAATGATTCACGACTTGCTAAGCTGTCTGACGCTTTTTGATCAAAAATAGTATTAAAAGATGATGAACTTGCTGTAATTGCCGAGCTGTGATTAATTGGGTAGCTCATAACTTGGCGACCAAATGCACTACGGACATCTTTAACGATATCGCGCTGTGAGTGATTACCCTTTACATAGTTGGTAACTAAAAACTGCATAAAGTCCCAACCTTCGTGGCCTAATGCAGCTACGGTATGGTAAATCTCACCTAATCGTTTTAAATATTTATTGTTAGCGTCAAAATCTACAGCTTCTGGGTGAACAGGGATCAACATTGCTGTAGATGCCATTAATGCATTATAAAACATAAAGTTAAGGGTAGGTGCTGTATCAATTAAGATAATATCAAATTCATCTTTAACAGGGTCAATAACTTTTTCGAGTAACTTATGGTAGTGACGAGTTTGCTCATAATTTGAGGTATCTTTGAGCAATGTTGCCGTTTCGTGCTCAAAGTAAAAATCATCCATACCTGAAGGCAAAACACGAATATTTGGGATATGCGTTGGTAAAAATGAATTTGATACAAATTCAGGCCATGTTTCGCCCTCATCTAAATCTATACAATCACGCATTAAATCGCCAACAGTAATAGGGTCATGCTCACTTGAAGGAAAAAAGCTTGAAGAAGAACCTTGAGGATCTAAATCTATTATACCAATGCGATAGCGCTTAATATTCGTCGTCGCGAGCGCTGCTGCGATATTAACCATACTAGTTGTTTTACCACAGCCGCCTTTGAGGGAGTTAATAACAATAACCTGTAGTTTGTCATCACCAGTACGATGATCTGGTTTA
Organism: Pseudoalteromonas sp. EB27; assembly: GCF_001974875.1. Lineage (GTDB taxonomy): Bacteria > Pseudomonadota > Gammaproteobacteria > Enterobacterales > Alteromonadaceae > Pseudoalteromonas. The sequence goes on along the minus strand of NZ_MTQD01000009.1, from coordinate 15,864 downwards.
ATATCCATAATATCGGCCATGGCAAAAATATTTACTAACGTGTAAGCATAATGTCCATTAGCACCGCGTTTAATGTTTAAATCATCAAAGTCGCCATTGTCATGACGCCTTTTTAAAGTACGATTATTACAACCTAATAAATCTGCAGCTGCTTTTTGCGTATAGGTTCTTAATTCTTTTTCTTCTGATTTAAGATGCGCACGATAGTGCTGAATACGACCTTCTAATGATTTTTCAGCTACTTCGGCAGTTGCTTTTAAAAGCCGGTAGGTACTTAACGCGTTATTATTGATAGACATACTTTATTCCTCAAAGTTAGGGACTTAGTATAATGTCCATTCAATTTGCTGTAAACAACTATTTAAGACGACATGCATTTTAAAAACAAGACATTTAAAAATACTTTTACACCATTAATATTGCTTAGTATAAATAAAGAAGTTTAAAGGTGGTTAAATATATAAGGTAATAAAGGTTAAGGGCTTTAAATTGACACATAACATAATGATTTATATAAACAATGTTTAAAAAAGCAGATCAGCTTTATACTTGGTTAAGATCAGATCTTTATCTACCTGCAGATCAGCTTTTTACTAAGGCCTATTTTTAAAATAGAGTTATGCACAGGTTGCGCATAAAGTTATGAACAAAAAGAGCATCGTAGATCAGCTTTTTACTAAGTAAATTATAAAGTTATGCACTTGTGCCACCATCAAAAGGTACGTTTAATTAGTATAGATCTGATCTGTACTTGGTACAGATCAGATCTATGCTAACTCGATAAGGCTTTATCCACAGGGCGATTTATTTTTACATGAATTTGTCGTGCTAAATTTTAAAATAAAGCGATTGTAATGGACAAAATAACAGCTGAGTTAGTAAAAAAGAGATTTGTAATAGCTCAGTTAGTATAAATATGATCTGAAATAAGAAGTTATGGACTCCACTTAGTAAAATAGTGATCTAAGCCTTTTATTTAAAGTCAGATCACTTTTATACTAACTTAAACATTTAACTTTTGCTGCTTAATGTGTTGTTATGAGCTGTCGCAATAAAAATGGAAATAAGAACAATGAGCCGAAAGGTCAACATCTCGGTAGATAACTTGCCCGATACACTTAGGGGCCAAATCCACGGGGTGGAAAGTGCAATAGATAACGAAAGTTTAGCACTATTTACAGATAACAAAGACGTGCGAATTTCTATTGAAAATGCAGCTCATGGATTACGTGCATATTCAAACACGTTTAATCATTATGATTTGTGGGGACGTTTTGTACGTTCTGGCTATAAAAAATTACCACTTGAAGAAGCACCTAAAAAAACAATTATCACGCGTAAAATATCTGAAAAAGTAGATGGTATTTTATACGATGGCGAAATAAAAATAACTCCCGCTGTTGTAAGTACGCGCAAAGATGGCGAAGACGTAGAATACCTTGTCTGGCCATCAGATAGAGAAGAAAAAGTTGAACGCGCACTTATTCGTTTGGCCTCTAAAGGCAAAATAGTCAAAATTAATTTTAAGTCCGGTATTCAATACGCGGTTGTTTTTTCTATGAACGAATTAGCCCAAGAGCTTAAAGCGGTAGGGCAGTCTATGCCATATCCTGCAATTAAAGAGTCTCTTGAAGCATTGCAAGGTTCTAAACTTTCGTTTAAATATTCTGCAACAGATACTAAAAATTCTGATATAGATGATTCGTTTTACGAGTCAAATATGAACTTTTTATCGTCACTTCATTTTAGCGGCAAGAAGGGTCAGGGTGGCAATGTAAAATGTGTCGCCTGTTTAAATGCATTTGTTCATAACATGATTGATAACCTTGAATACAAAGGTTATTACTTTAATAGTGCACAAGAATTAAAACGTGGATTATCGCGTTGGATGATGCTGCGTTTGTATCATCTTTGGCGTTATGCTGCGCCAGGTAAAACTTATCATTTTAGACTGCTGTCTATCATGGAAAAATATGGCTCTATTTATTCAACGGATGATATTACCGAAAATAAATTAAAAGCGCTGCGTCGTGATATGACCACTACTATGAAAGACTTGATTGAAAAAGGCGCAATATCAGAATACAGTATTACTAATGTAAAAGATGATAAAACAGGCAATATTATTGATTACACCTACGAAATGCATCCATCTGATCAGTTTTGTGATGAAATACTTACACTGAATAAACACAACAAACGCATTGAAATTCAAGGTGGTAAACGAATTGTTGAAAATGCAGTGCTGATTGATGAAGACAAAATCGAAGAGATAGTAGAAAAGTAATAAACACTATTTAAATACTTAAACACATTACCAAAAAGGCCACGTATTGTGGCCTTTTTAACATAACCACTATCGTTCTACCTGCTCTAAATATAGCCTATCGACTAAAAAATCGTACTCGCGTTTACGCGGGTGAGCTTCTGGTTTTTGATAGTCAGGTAATATACCTAATTTTACGTCTGGCTCTGGATTAATCAAAATAAAGGGCAATGCGGCACTAACATGATAGCGGTTTTGTGCAGTATATCTCACATTAACTTGTGGGCTTACACGAGTGGGGCGACGAATCCTTAGTTTTTCTTTTTCACCTAAGCTAGCAACTCGTAACTGTTCTTGAGCTACAAGTGATAGCCATTTTTGTTGATCAATCATTCTTGGATTTCTATAACCGGCCGATTTATCGAGCATCTCGAGAGCCATTTTTTTTGTTAGCGTTTTTGTTGCGTGTTTGTGCATCCAAGTAAATCTAACTGAAAATGGAGAGTCACTTTCACAATGAATTTTGCGATATGCAGCAAGTGTAATTAAATTCGGCATCGCATTATGAACAGCTTCAAAACGAGCATCGTTATTATCTATTGCAACTATGCATGCTTTAAAGTCTGCTTTAGCTTTATTTACTTGAGCAATTCGGTTATTTAATGCTTCTTTATTAGCATTTTTTATAACTAACAAACCGGGATGGCGCTTTAATACACGACTACTTAAGCCTTCTTTTTTATAAATATCGGTAAACGAATTGAGAATAGCCCTATGAGCTATGTCACCAGATATTTTTTCGGTGATAATTGACTCTGGAACAATATTCTCATCAAGACTACTAATATCTGGAAGTCGATAATACTCAGCTTTTGAATAGTCACATTCTTTAAGCTCTTCAACTAACCTTACCGTCAGTTCATTCATTAAATCGAATTGACTTCTAATTTGAACTTTACTTACCATAACCCACCAAGAACACATCTTACTTAAAAGGATTATCGCATATTTCTCAGCTTTTTGACTATCTTTTATTAAGTATTACTCATAGCTAAGATTTAAATTATAAACAAAATAAGTATGATGTGTTCTTTTAGCTGTATTTTTTAATATAGTTAAGCAGCGCGTAAATAAACCATAATAAAAGGGACTTGGTATACAGTTAAAAGCATAGCCCTCTATATCTATACTCAAGCTTATCATTCACATTAATGCGGGTGTATTATATGCAAAATGTGATCTTGTGAATTATAAACTGCGTGAAATAATAGCGCGTATACGATTGCATGCAGTCAGGAGCAAAGCACAGTAGGGGAGTGCAAGAGGCGGCAAACCAACAAAACATGTACAACATCTTAATTAAGCTATTACTTAAAAAGTTAAACACTCTGCTGATATATTATTTAAATAGTGGAATAGTATTGAGAACGTCCTACGCATAAGCAATCGCATACTTTGAAAAAGCTCATCTCTTATTATATGAAACTATGTAACGTCATATCACACAATTCAACAACATCCTATCTGACGAATATAATATTTTATTTAACCTGTAAAGTTAAGATTACAATAGACTTCATTTAAGTATGATGTGTTCTCAATTAAACTGTTCACTAATGTTACTTTGCTACATTCTCTCTCCAAGTTGCTAAAATATAACCAATTGTATTTTATCTCACTGTTTTATAATGCTTTAAACTAAATTAAAAATAAACTTATCAAGTGGCAATAATTCAATTTTTGGTTATAAACCTCATAAATACTTACCTCATAACTAAATAATTAGTAAATAGTGAATTTAGTCCTTGAACTTAGGTGCCTGCATACGTTAATTTCTTCTTATCAGGTAATGTAGGAATGAGGAAAGAACATGCAATCGTGGAACCCAAATAGCTGGAGAGAGCTGCCAATACTGCAGCAACCACAGTACCCAGATCAAGAAATACTAAAATCAGTTGAAGGCCAATTAAAGACGGCTCCGCCTTTAGTTTTTGCTGAAGAAACTAGAAGTTTATTTAAACAACTTGAAGACGTGTGCGAAGGTCGTGCATTTTTACTTCAAGGTGGTGACTGTGCAGAATCATTTAGTGACTTTAATGCCGCTAATATTCGCGATACGTTCAAAACAATCTTACAAATGGCTGTTGTATTAACTTACGGCGGTAAATGCCCTGTAGTTAAAATTGCGCGTATGGCGGGTCAATATGCTAAACCACGTTCAGCAGACTTAGAAACAATTAATGGTGTGTCTTTACCATCTTATCGTGGCGACATCATTAATAATATTGAGTTTACGGAAGAAGCGCGTATCCCAGATCCACAACGTTTAATGACTGCATATCACCATAGCGCGGCAACATTAAACTTATTACGTGCATTTGCACAAGGTGGCCTTGCCGATCTTCACCAGGTTAACCGTTGGAACATGGGATTTGTAGCTGCAAACCCACTTAAAGAAAAATATCAACAACTTGCAGACAAAATTCAAGACGCACTCGAATTTATGGAAGTGTGCGGAATTAACTCTACAATTGCGCCAAGCTTAAAAGAAACTGATTTATATACCTCTCACGAAGCATTACTACTTGGCTACGAAGAAGCGCTTACTCGTCGCGACCACTTATCAGGTGACTGGTACGATTGTTCTGCTCATTTTGTATGGATTGGTGAGCGTACACGTCAACTTGACCATGCACATATTGAGTTTTTCAAAGGTATTAAAAATCCAATCGGTGTTAAAGTTGGCCCAGGTATGGAACCTGATGACCTAATTCGTTTAATTGATGCATTAAACCCAGATAACATTCCTGGTCGCTTAACGCTAATTACACGCATGGGTGCAGACGTACTACCAGAAAAACTTCCAGCCCTCGTAAGAAAAGTTCAGCAAGAGGGTCGTAAAGTAATTTGGAGCTCTGATCCAATGCACGGCAATACTGAAAAAGCGACGTCAGGATACAAAACGCGTAACTTCGACAATATCATGCGCGAGATCAGCCAATTCTTCGCTGTTCATAAAGCTGAAGGTTCATACGCAGGTGGTGTTCATCTAGAAATGACAGGCCAGCACGTAACAGAGTGTACTGGTGGTGCTTACGGTTTATCAGACGATGACTTAGCACAGCGTTATAAAACGCAGTGTGACCCACGTCTTAATGCCGACCAAGTATTAGAGTTAGGCTTTTTAGTAGCTGACTTACTAAAAGACGCACGTAAATAATATTTGTTAATATTAAAAAAACCGCTTAAATGCGGTTTTTTTGTTTTTAGTCTCATCAATTAGTTAGTACTTACGTCGCTCTAGGTCTGTCTCTGTCAGTATCTTTGCAGATATCTCTTCTACCGAATGATGCGTAGAATTAAAGTAAGCAATTTTATGGCGCTTATAAAGCATTTCTACTTCACGCACCTCAATACGACACTGTTTAATAGATGCATACTTTGAATTAGCCATACGTCTATGCCTTATAGCCGCAAGCCTTTCAGGGTCAATCGTAAGCCCAAATAACTTATGTTTATAAGGAATTAAGCACTTAGGTAAACCCTCATTATCTAAGTCTTCTTCTGTAATAGGATAGTTAGCCGCTTTAATGCCATATTGTAGCGCTAAGTATAAGCTGGTTGGTGTTTTACCACTTCGGCTAACACCAATTAAAATAATGTCAGCTTCAGAAAAGTTTTTGATATTGCCGCCATCATCATTCATAAGTGCATAGTTAACTGCATCAATTCTAAAATCATAACTTTTTTCATGAATAGAATGCGTACGGTGCATTTTTGGAACAGGGGCTACATCTAGTTCTTTTTCTATTTTTTCGCTGTATGTAGTTAAAAAATCATAGGTCACTGCATCAGCCGATTTTATAATTTCACTCAAACTATGATTTACAAAAGTAAAAAACACGAAGGGCTTTTCGCCAGTTTTTGCAGCTGTCGCATTAATTAATGCTTTAATTTCGCGGGCTTTTTCTTCAGTTTCTACAAATGGAATTGTTTTATGATTAAAATCGATAGGAAACAACGACAAGGTCGCATGCCCAAACACTTCTGAAGTAATAGCTGTTCCATCTGATATATAAAAAGCAGTTCTCATAATTAACCTTTTTATTGCGTTTAAATCCCTAAAATGGGTTTCTCACGGTTTACGTGAGGACTATTGCCAGTGTAGAATGATGGTGACCTTTATAAAAGGTTTTCTTTCTTAACTCTCACAGTTAGACCTACAATTAGTTTTTTTTGGAGAAAGATCCGTGCAAGAATACGTTCTCTGGTATCAAGAGCTTGGTATGCAAGATGTTCCTCGAGTTGGCGGTAAAAACGCATCACTTGGCGAAATGATTTCAAACCTAGCAAACGCTGGTGTACAAGTACCGGGTGGTTTCGCAACTACCGCAGATGCTTTTAATGAGTTTTTAGATCAATCAGGACTCACAGCAAAAATTCACGACATTCTAGATACACTTGATGTTGATGATGTAAATACACTCGCTAAAGTCGGTGCAGACATCCGCCAATGGATAATCGACACACCATTCCAACCAAACCTAGATCAAGCCATTCGCGACGCATATAGCCAACTCCACGGCGACACTACAGCAGATGTTTCATTTGCAGTGCGTTCATCAGCTACCGCTGAAGATATGCCAGATGCATCATTCGCAGGCCAGCAAGAAACTTTTCTAAACGTAGTTGGTATCGATTCAGTAATGGTCGCTATTAAACACGTATTTGCTTCATTATTTAACGACCGTGCAATCTCGTATCGTGTTCACCAAGGTTACGATCACCGTGGTGTAGCATTATCAGCGGGTATTCAACGCATGGTACGTTCAGATAAATCAGCATCTGGCGTAATGTTTAGTATTGATACAGAGTCTGGTTTTGAAGACGTTGTATTTATTACATCAAGCTACGGCTTAGGTGAAATGGTTGTACAGGGCGCAGTTAACCCTGATGAGTTTTATGTTCATAAACCAACACTCCTAAAAAACAAACCTTCAGTAGTACGTCGTAACATTGGCTCTAAAGCCATTCAAATGATTTACTCAGAAGACAAAGCACATGGTAAGCAAGTAGACATCGTTGATGTTGCCCCTGAGCTTTCAAATAAATTCTCGATTACAGATGAAGAAGTGCAAGACCTTGCCAAGCAAGCTGTAATCATTGAAAAACATTACGGTCGTCCAATGGACATCGAATGGGCAAAAGACGGTAACGACGGCAAACTATATATAGTTCAAGCTCGTCCAGAAACTGTTCGCTCAAACGAAGACGCTAACGTTATGGAACGTTTTCAATTAAACGGTACTAGCAACGTTGTTGTTGAAGGCCGTGCAATTGGTCATAAAATTGGTAGCGGTGTTGTTCGTGTTCTTGATTCAATCAAAGAAATGGATCAGGTACAAGTAGGCGACATTTTAGTAACCGATATGACCGACCCTGATTGGGAACCAATCATGAAACGTGCTGCAGCGATTGTTACAAATCGTGGTGGGCGTACATGTCATGCGGCAATCATTGCACGTGAACTAGGTATTCCAGCAGTTGTTGGTTGTGGCAACGCAACTGATTTAATTAAAGCGGGTCAAGAAGTAACCGTATCGTGCGCCGAAGGCGATACCGGCTTTATTTACGAAGGTATTTTAGATTTTGAAATACTAACGTCACGCGTTGATAAAATGCCAGAACTACCAATGAAAGTTATGATGAACGTGGGTAACCCCGATCGTGCATTTGACTTTGCACGCTTACCGCATGCAGGTGTTGGCCTTGCGCGAGTTGAATTTATTATCAACCGTATGATTGGCGTTCATCCAAAAGCATTATTAAATTTTGATGCTCAAACAGATGCATTAAAAGCAGAAATCACAGATATGATTGCCGGTTACGAATCACCAGTAGAGTTTTATATAACAAAACTGGTTGAAGGTATTTCTACTCTAGGTTGTGCATTTGCACCAGAGCGTGTAATTGTTCGTATGTCTGATTTTAAATCAAACGAATACGCAAACCTAGTTGGCGGCCAGCAATACGAGCCGGAAGAAGAAAACCCAATGATTGGTTTTCGTGGTGCCGCACGTTATATCTCAGAAGATTTCCGCGATTGTTTTGCACTAGAGTGTGAAGCTATTAAACGCGTTAGAAATACAATGGATATGCAAAACATAGAAATTATGATCCCATTCGTACGTACCCTTGAAGAAGGCAAACGCGTAATTGAACTACTAGAAGAGCATGGCCTTAAACGTGGCGAAAATGGTCTTAAAGTAATCATGATGTGTGAGCTTCCTTCAAATGCATTACTTGCTGATGAATTTTTAGAAATGTTTGATGGTTTTTCTATCGGCTCTAACGATTTAACACAGCTAACGCTTGGTCTTGATCGCGACTCTGGTTTAATTGCACATTTATTTGATGAACGTAATCCAGCAATTAAAAAGCTACTTTCTATGGCTATTAAAACAGCTAAAGAAAAAGGAAAGTACGTTGGTATTTGTGGACAAGGTCCTTCAGATCACGAAGACTTTGCAGCATGGTTAGTAGAGCAGGGCATTGACTCTGTTTCATTAAACCCAGATACAGTAATAGAAACATGGTTGTACCTAGCTAAAAAATTAGCAAAGTAACAAGTATGTAAGCTATAAAAAATGCCAGCAATTTATTGCTGGCATTTTTATTTATTCATTTAAAAGTAAATTAGCGGGCTAATTTTTTATCCAAATAGGCACACGACTTAGTTAATGCCTTTTGGCACAGTGATAAGTAATGTCGTGCTTTAGGATAGTAAGGCGAAAAACATAATAAACCCGCCATAAAAAATATGAGTGATGGACCAGGTACAATCGCAAAAAATAATCCTAGCAAAATAAATAACACACCAATGATCTGTAATAGTAATTTTTTCATATAACACGCCTCGCTAATGGTTAACTTGAGTATAATTTAAGCTGGATTAAAATCGACTAAAAGAGTGTTACAAACTGTAAAATCTTCAATTTCTATTCGCCATCACCATGATATAATTAGTCAAATGCCCTAAAATATCGCCGTCATGATAGCAACAATTACACAGCAAAATGCCGCGACAGAACTTGTCGCTAATTACCTAAGTACCATTAAAAATAAAGGTTTTACCGGAGATACCGATGCAAGTTATGCAACGCGTATTACTGCTTCAACCGATAACAGTGTGTACCAGCAAATACCGCAAGGTGTTATTTTTCCAAAAAACGAAAAAGATATTCAGCTCGCATTGCAAACAGCATCTCGTGACCCGTATTTATCACTAACGTTTGGCCCTCGTGGCGGTGGAACAGGTACTAACGGTCAATCACTAACACCTGGTATTGTTGTAGATTTGTCACGCTATATGCGCGAAATTATTGAAATTAATGTAGAAGAAGGCTGGGTACGGGTTCAAACTGGCGTCATAAAAGATCAGCTTAATGATTTTTTGAAACCTTATGGCTTTTTCTTCTCACCCGATTTATCTACCAGTAACAGGGCAACTATTGGTGGCATGATAAGTACTGACGCATCGGGGCAAGGTTCGTTAGTTTACGGCAAAACAAGCGACCATGTTTTAGGGTTGACAACTTATTTAGTTGACGGCACACCTATGTGCACTTCACCAATCGACATCGATAAAGCAAAAATTATAGCCGACCAAGACTCACTTATTGGCAATTTATATAAAACAGTTTTAGATATTTCGATTAATGAACGCGCTGCTATTTTAGCTAAGTTTCCTCGGTTAAATCGTTTTTTAACCGGGTACGACCTAGAGCATGTACTAAGTGATGACTTACTTACTTTTGACATGAGCCGACTAATCACCGGATCAGAAGGGTCATTAGGTATAGTAACTGAAGCTAAATTAAACCTGACACCTATCGCCGAGTTTAAAACACTTATTAATATTAAGTACGATAGTTTCGATTCAGCATTACGCCATTCACCATTTTTAGTCGATGCACGCGCAACATCAGTAGAAACAGTTGATAGCAAAGTTTTAAACTTAGCGCGCGAAGATATCATTTGGAATTTAGTATCGGACTTAATAACCGACGTACCAAATAAAGATATGCAAGGCCTTAACATGGTCGAGTTTAATGCAGTATCAAACGATGATATAAAAGACAAAGTAGACACGCTTTGTAAACTTCTAGATGAATGCGTAAAAAATCAAACTAATGGCGTTATTGGTTATCAGTTAACTAGTGATAAAAGCGACATACTAAAAATTTACGCAATGCGTAAAAAATCGGTTGGCTTATTAGGTAATGTAAAAGGCAGTCAAAAGCCACTCGCTTTTGCAGAAGATACCGCCGTACCACCAGAAAACTTAGCAGATTATATTGTCGAATTTAGAGCACTGCTCGACAGTCATAATTTACAATATGGTATGTTTGGTCATGTTGATGCAGGGGTTTTACACGTACGCCCGGCACTTGATATGTGCGACCCAGAACAAGAAAAACTACTTAGAACTATTTCAGATCAAGTAGTAAAACTCACCGCTAAATACGGCGGTTTAATGTGGGGCGAACACGGTAAAGGTTATCGTAGTGAATATAGTCCTGAATTTTTTGGCGAGCATTTATATACCCAACTTCGTAAAATAAAAACAGCATTCGATCCTGACAACCGAATTAACCCCGGTAAAATATGCACTCCTATTGATAGTGAAGACTCACTAGTTAGTGTGGATGGACAAAAGAGATCGCACTTCGATAAGCAAATATCAATAGACGTTAAAACTAGTTTTAACAATGCAATGACCTGTAATGGTAATGGCATATGCTTTAATTACGATGAAAAGTCACCTATGTGCCCATCGTATAAAGTGACTGGCGATCGTCGTAATTCACCAAAAGGACGTGCAAGTTTAATGCGCGAATGGTTACGCCTTCAAGAGTCAAAAGATGTAGATTTGCTCGAAGTCGAAAAACAGCTTAATAAAGGTGAAGTGATTACCTGGTGGGAACGTTTTGTTCATAGCCGCGAAAAACGAAAAGGTATTTACGACTTTTCACACGAAGTTAAAGCGTCAATGGATGAGTGTTTAGCATGTAAAGCATGTACAACTGCCTGCCCAATAAAAGTAGATGTTCCTACTTTTCGTTCACGCTTTTTAAATTATTATCATAGTTATTATGCGCGCCCGTTAAAAGATTACCTTGTTGGCAATATAGAAAATAGCGCGCCATTAATGGCAAAATTTGCAAAAATTATAAACCCAATTGTTAAAACATCATTAGTAAGTAATGTTATTAAAAAAACCGTTGGTTATGTTGATACACCACAGTTAAGTATTCCAGCACTTTCAAAGCGTGTTACTAAAGTACAAAAGTTTGATTTTGATTTATTAAATAAATTAAATGCAGAACAACAAAGCGAATACGTATTAATAGTACAAGACCCATTTACGAGTTTTTACGAAGCAGAACTAGTAGAAAGCTTTATTACTTTAATAACCCAGCTTGGTAAAAAACCAATGCTACTACCATTTAAACCAAATGGTAAGCCTCAACACGTAAAAGGTTTTTTGCATGAGTTTAAAGTAACTGCAAAAAATGCCGCCGAGTTTTTAAATAAACTAAATGACATTAATGCACCATTAGTTGGTTTAGATGCCTCACTCGTTATGTGTTATCGCGATGAATATAATACAATTTTAGAAAATAACCGTGGTGAATTTAATGTGCAGCTTGCACATGAATGGTTAGAGTCGCAATCATTCAAAGGGTTAACTGCCAAACAAAATACAGATACCGAATTTACATTATTAAGTCACTGTACTGAAACAACCGCATTACCAAAAGCCGCAAATGTATGGCAAACAATTTTTAATGATATTGGTTTAACATTAAAAACAACAAATACGGGTTGTTGTGGAATGGCGGGAACTTATGGCCACGAAGCTCAAAATCAAGATAACTCACGTGCGCTTTACGAAATGAGTTGGAAACCAATTGTAGATAAAAACAAACCAGAGCAACTTTTATCTACCGGCTTTTCGTGTCGTAGCCAAGTTAAACGTTTTGAAAAGTTTAAACCAAAACACCCAATTGAATTACTAGCTCAAGCTCTAAAATAACTTTATAAAATAAGAGTACTTAAATAGATTTATTAAATTAGTTCTTAAGCAAAAAAGGCGTAACAATTAACTTCATCAATAATGAAAGTAATCGTTATGCCTTTTTTAAATCTATTATTTTAATTATCTAATTTAAATAACTGTTTTAAAAACTACTTTTTAGCAAAGCTATCTGCAATAGGTTTAGTGCTAATGCCGTGTATAAATACACTAAATAAAATAGTCGTCATTGCTATAGTCGCAATTTGATATTTGTTTTCTATTTGCGTATCTATAACCATCAATGTAAAAACAATTGATGCTAAACCTCTTGGTCCAAACCACGCAAATGTAAAACGCTCTTTAATATTCAATGCCGTAAACTGTAGTGACAACATAACTGGAATTATTCTAATTAATGTTGTACTTAACAAAGCGTAAATTATTATTTCAGCATTTAATTTAGGAATGACTAAGTAAGCGCAAACAAACCCGAACAAGCACCAAATCATTAGCGATGTAAAATCTGCTATGTGTTCTGAGTCTTCAATTAATTCTGTTCTTACTTCATCTGTTGAGAATTTATCAAACAATAAGCCTGCAACAAATACCGCAATAAATCCACTGCCGTGAAAATATTGAGTGACAGAAAACACAGCCATAGCAAAACCGAGTAATAAAAATGGACTCGTATTTTGTGCAAAGTAATGGCGCTTCATTGCAAAATTTAAACACGGTATAAAAATAGCGATACTTGTAATTGCTATTAATAAAGCCAAACCAAGCTCTCGGCTAAATACGCTTAGTGTTTGCGTCGCAGTAATAGCTGAATCAGGATTTTTAGCGAGTAATATAAATATTAAAAATACAGGTACACACAAACCATCGTTCAAACCACTTTCTGTATTTATTCCTTCACGAATTTTTTCGGGCACTTGTGTACTTGCTAATAGCCCTTTGCTTAATGCGGCATCGGTAGGTGTTAAAATAATAGCGAGCAATGCTGCTTGAATAAGTGAAAGCTCAGCAAATAAAAATAAAGCAACGGCAATGCCTAGCAATAAAGTTAAGGGTAGGGCAATAAACAGTAATAAACTAGGATACTGAAAACTATGCCTTAAAACACTTAACTTTGACTTAGCTGCATCTGAAAATAAAAATATACTCAGCGTGAGTTCTATAAAAGGTAGTAAGAGATCGACACCTTCTTTTATTTTACGCCCTTCGTTGGGTAGTAACATAGCTAAACATATTCCGCCGACAACAAAAAACATTGGACCTGTTACTTCTGTTTTTTCTAACTGACGAAGTGTTAAAGAATAAATTAAAAATAGTCCGCCTATAAATGCTATTACTAAGTACTCCATTAAATTTTCCTTTTAAGTCCTGATTTTGCTCGCTCTTTAATATTTGTTTGAATATAAATTTGATCGGTAGTCGCAATTTTAGAATGGCCTAAATCTTCTGATAAATGTTTAAGCGGTCTAGTTTGCGCATCATGTGTGGCACCAGTATGACGAAGCCAATGTGCAGTGGCAGCACCGAGTTGTTCAGCATCATCTTTAAAACCATCATCAAGTAATGACTGCTGCGCATAATCAAAACTTTGTTGTACTAAACGCCTAATTTGTCTTACGGTCATTCCACCCTGGCCACGAATTTTATGCACCAGCGGATCTGACTCATCAACACGGGGAAGGGCAGGTAGCCCTCGATATAACCTGTAGCGTTTTAAATATTCAACAAAATCATCACTTAAGGTTACATCTCGTAATTTATTACCTTTGCCCATAATGCGTAAAAACCAGAAACCATCGTTATCCTGCCAAAAATGAGACATTACCGGCGACCACTGCGGGCGCTCAGATAATTCTGAAATTCGTAAATAAAGACCTTTTAAGCAGGCAAGCGTAAATAAGTTTCGCTCTAAATCAGGGTTATGTTCGCATAAATCACGCGTTACACCAAAAACGTATTCCCATTGTATATCGCTTAATGTGTCTGGAATTTGAATTTGAGATTGAACAACTAAATAAGGACTATTTTTTTTAACAACAGGGACAAAGTTCGCGAATGTTTTTTCTTCTAGTAAAGCAAACTTATAAAATACATTTAAAGCAGTAAACATAGACGATAGAGTTTGTTGGCTAGCAATAGATTCTTTAAGCATAAAAGGGCGCCAATTTTGGTTTAATCGACGAATTCCTTGTTCATCTTTATAACGCCATTGCACTGAAGTTGCAGCCCATGCTTTATCTGGTTCGACCATAAAATCAACGTAGGCTTCAATGTCTTCACGCTTTAAATCGAATACTGATTTTTTTGCTATTAACCACGACCATAAATAAAAGCGTTCGAGTTCATTTCGAAAACGACTATAAGTGGCTTCTGATTTTCGGCCATAAACATACAAAAACTGATATAAGAATATCAGATCGGCCTTTGATTCAGTTACAGTCAAGCCAACTTCCTGTATAAAGGATGCAAGTTCTGGGTACTCTGAATTTAGAGTACCGTCATCTAGATGGGCAATTTGATATCTTAATTGTTTTAATGTATCAACCAAAGCAACAAGCATAATGTATAAATATTCAATTAAATAATAGACTTACAGAATAACCTTAAAGTCCGATACTGTCTAGTATTGGACATAGTAAAGCTCTAATTATTTTAATACTGTAATTATTCTATGGTTGTTGGTTGCTATATCTTATTAAGGAAAAGTTATGAAAAAACTAATTATACTAAGCGTACTTGCTTTAACTGTTGCGTTATCTGGTTGTGCGACTACGGGTAGTGCATCACCAAGCGAAAAACGTTCACTTGTACAAAGTATGAAAGCAAACACGTTAGATAAATTATACGCTGAAAAACCTGATGTTAAAAAACAAATTGCTAATTCTGCTGGTTTCGCCGTTTTTGATAACGCTAACGTAAATGTTGTTTTAGCTAGTTTTGGTGGCGGTTACGGCGTAGTTAAAAATAATCTTACGGGTAAATCGACTTACATGAATATGGGCGAAGCCGGTTTAGGGCTTGGCTTAGGTGTAAAAGATTTTAATGTTGTAATGGTTTTTCATAACCAAGCTGCATTAAATAGATTTATTGAACATGGTTGGGCATTTGGCGGAAACGCTGATGCGGCAGCAAAATATGAAGATAAAGGCGGTGCACTGGTTGCTGAAGCAATTGCAGATCAAGTTACTGTGTATTCTGTAACCGAAAATGGCCTTGCACTACAAGCTGTATTAAAAGGAACTAAGTTTTGGGTAGATTCAGAGCTTAATTAACCACCAAATTACTCTCCTAAAAGCGAACTGGTTTGTATAATCACGCTCGCTTTATTAAAACCCATCCAATTTAACATAACGTAATTTATGGGTTGTATTGTATGTAATTTATAATACCATCACACCTAATCTTGTATATAAATCTAAATTTCCCAATGTTTAAATAAACATAGATATAAATGGTAAAAAACCCTAACTATGTAAAAAATATTTAAAACATAAAATAAGAC
>NZ_MTQD01000008.1 GCF_001974875.1 Pseudoalteromonas sp. EB27 | reverse complement strand
GAACATCATCACATTGAGATAATGCTTTTTCAACAGCTTGAACTTTAAATTCTTGTGTAAATCGACGTCTCATTTTATCTGCCTCTATTAAAAGTTAGAGGCGACAACTATCCTGACACAGGGGGCTTTGCTCTGCGAATAAAGTAATACGGTCAGCTTCTTGATTAGCATCCAACCTAATTTTTTCAGCTTTCTCCTTCGCTTCTCGAAGTCTTAGACTCCCCTCTATTCTTTGTTCCTTTAATGACTCACTTACAGTAATAGATTCATTTTTAACTTCATTAGCTAAATTTTCAGCAGTTTGCTTTATAGCATTTGCTTTTAGTTTCGCTTCATCTAATAAAGCTTGAGAGTAAGATTCAGCTTGAATGATTGGGCTATATTTCTCAGTTAGCTCTTTATTTTTCAATGATTGCTTTTTAGCTTCTTCTCGCGCTAAAGCTAAAGAATCATTTAATGCCTTAATATTTTTTTTAAACTGTATTTTTAAATTTTTTGTATGGTTGTACCAACCAAGACAAATCAATATGGTAATTATTAGGAGGAGAATTGATGCAGAGAGTTCCATTTTAAATTCCTTTTATCATTATTAAATCCACTATTTGAAAGTAGCATATATTTTAGAGTCGATGAAACTGAAATTAATATACAGAATTTTACGCGCCGAAACTCAAATACGGTGCATCGTCTGATGGCGCTTCGCTTATCCGATCTACGTTTTCAAATATATAATGCGGGGTTATTGGGCCGTGGGTATGGAGGTTCGTTGGGTTTCGCTGCGCTCTGCCCAACCTTTTATCTCTTCTTGATGAGTGTTTAACTTATATTTTTACGCAGACGAAAATGGCGTTGCCTGAGCGCTCTGCCCATGGGGTTATTTTGTCGTAGTCATGTTCAAATATGTGGAATTCGAAGTACGGCTTTAAGGCTTCTTTAAGCTCGGTATAACTAAAAGCAACCATTGGGTGCTCGTCGTGCCATACGAGTGTGTTGTCTGCGGTGGTTTTTTCTATGCTGAGTTTTAATAGCTGTTTATTGCCGCTGCCACTGTAATGCCAGCCAGATCGAAATGTGAAGAAGCTATTTTCGCTTGTTGCGGTGTGCTCTACAAATGAATCGCTGTCGATTTTGTTTTTATCAACCGTGTTAAAGCAAAATATTCCACCTACGTTTAATGCATTGTGCACGCTAGCAAGGCACTCTTTTAACTTATCAATTCCGTCGCAGTAATGCAGTGAATACAAAAAGCAGGTAATTAAATCCAAGTGCTCAGTGACCTTAAATTCACTCATGTTTTGCAACGAAAATTGCGCTTCTGGGCAGCGAACTTTTGCTTTATCGAGCATTGGCTGGTTTAAATCAAGCCCACTACTTTTATAGCCGTAATCAATAAAGTGGCGTACATGCGGGCCGGTGCCACACGCTAAATCGAGATGGGTATTTCCACCATTACCAAAAATTTGGTGCAGCCTGTGAATAGAATTGCTTTGGGCTTGATAATCTATATCTGCGCACATTAAGTCGTAGTAATCAGAAAGGTCGGTGTAAAGCGCATTTACGGACATATAAGCCTAGTGGTAAGTAGTGGAATATTTTTAAGTCGCGCATAGTAAACTAATTAGCACAATTAACGAAGAAGATATGAGCTTTAAGGTAGATGTAATTCTAGGATATAAATTTTAGGCTATAAAGTACAGGGTTGTCGGATGGCGCTTCGCTTATCCGGCCTACGTATTTAAATATTATAAAACGTTATTAGAAAATGGTGCGGAAGTAGAGGTTTGTTGGGTTTCGCTACGCTCTACCCAACATACGTAATATAACTTTAAGCTGGCTTTAACTAATTCCTAAATACTTATGTACTTGTATTGATAGGCGCCAGTTTTTGGCAATGCAGGTGTCGATTGCTAATTTAGTTGCTGATACTTTTTGGCTAATTGGCTGCAAATAAACAAGCTTAGGGTTAACGCCTGTTTTAGCAAATAACTCTTCTAGCTCTTCTACATGCTTTTGCATGGCAACGGGGTGTTTTATCTCGTTTGCGCGCTTCATGGTGCTGGTAAGTACTTCATAACCGCCGCGCATATTAATTTTTGGCGATACTGTTACCCATGTTTGCTCTGGGGCGAGTATTTCAAACGTGCCGCTGGTTTCTATTTGTGTGCTAAAGCCGTGTTCGTGTAATAAGTTACATACTGGATTTAAGTCAAACATACATGGCTCACCGCCAGTAATTACTACATGCTTTGCGGTATACCCACGCGATTGAAACAACGCTAAAATTTGCTCTGCACTGGCGTTAGCCCAATGATCTGAGTCGGCTTTTTTTTCTACGGTTTCGTCCAGCGATACTTTATATACGTTATCAACATCCCACGTTTGCTTGGTGTCGCACCAAGAACAGCCTACTGGGCAGCCTTGCAGGCGCAAAAATATTGAAGGTGTGCCAGTAAAACTTGCTTCACCTTGGATGGTTTCAAACACTTCATTAATTTTGTACAAAAGAGATCTCACTTACTACCTAGCAGCCAAATTGCTACTATTAAAAAACCAAAAAGCGCTGTGCAAAAATTGTTATTTAAGCTGCGGCCGTGTAGTATATCGCGCCCTGATATAAACCTCTATTAAAACTAAGAGCAAAACAGATATGACGCAAAAAGTAGTTGTTATTTATTCCGGCGGTATGGACTCATTTACCGTATTAAATAAAGCCCTGCAACAAGGCCATGATGTATATGCCCTATCATTTGACTATGGTCAGCGTCATGTAAAAGAGCTTAAAGTAGCAGCAAGTGTGTGTGAAAAATTAAACGTTCCGCACAAAATTGTTGATATTTCGGCGATTAACCAACTTATTGGTGGCTCATCTCTTACTGATGATATTGACGTGCCAGAAGGCCATTACGAAGAAGAAAGCATGAAAAGTACGATTGTTCCTAATCGTAATATGATTTTGCTCTCGCTTGCTGTTGGTTACGCGGTATCACTTAAAGCTAGCCAAGTTTATTACGGTGCTCATTCTGGGGATCATGCTATTTACCCCGACTGCCGTCCTGAATTTGTGCAAAAAATGGATGATGTGTGCCGTATTGCTAATTACGACGCTGTAGAAATTTTTAGCCCATACTTAAACAATACTAAAATTGGTATTTTAACCGACGGTATTGAAATGGGTTTAGATTACAGCCAAACGTGGACTTGTTATAACGGCCGTGAAAAGGCCTGTGGTAAATGTGGCGCGTGCCAAGAACGCCTTGAAGCATTTGCACTAAATAACATTACAGACCCGTTAGAATACGAATAAGCAGCAATTAATTAGTAATACAGTTGCTACAAATAAAAAAGGCTATCATCGATAGCCTTTTTTGTTTGTTTAATTTTAACTTAGAGACTATAACCAGCGTTTTACGCGCGCTTTGTAAGCGGTAAACTCTTCGCCAAATAATTTAGTGAGCGCTCGTTCCTCGGGTATTATTTGAAAAAACGTTAAATACGCAATAAACCCGATAATACATAAAAGTGCCCACAAGGAACTTAACCAAATACCCCACCCTGCTAAAATAAATGCAAAACCCACATACATTGGGTTACGCGAAATTTTATAAATGCCGCTCGTAATAAGTTTTGACGCTTGCTCAGGTTTACTAGGGTTTACTGTGGTGTTTGCTATTTTAAAACTCACCACCCCTGCAATACAAAAAATACACCCTATAATAACCAAACTTGCTGCTAAATAGGTAATAAAGGCGGTGAAATCAATAACACTGTAATGCGCAATAAGCGCCATTATGCCTGCAAAAAACAGCACAACAATAACGGGAGGTATTTTATTATTTAACATGGCAACTCTCTGTATTGGCTAAAGTATGTTTATTATATGGAGGCACTATCGCCATTAAACAATATAAAAAATGTATGAATTATGAACACGCCAAGTAAACTATACAAATTAAGTTACAATTGTCAGCTTTATCATAAGCGCTTAAAGGTTATACTTTAACCATAAACGAATAATAAAATGATAAGGAATGAGGTTATGTCTGGAACTACGATGATTGTACTTATTGTGCTAATTTCGGTTGGCTCAGGAGTGGTTTACGATATGTATAAAAAGCATCTTGAGTTTAAGCATAAAATGCAAAACAACAACAGCGATGCCCATAAACAATTAGCTGAAACAAACGCACAAGTGCTTGCATTAAAAGAGCGTGTACAAACACTTGAGGCTATTGTTACTGATTCTAGCTTTAACGTTAAAGATGAAATTAATAAACTTTAGTTGTTATAAGTAATTTGGATATAAATGTGCATTTTCTGGCTGCTCAATGCCATGAGCAGCTAAAAACCCACCAATAGCTTGCCCGCAGCCCTGTGGAGCTCGGCCACTGTCTATCTCAAAGTTTAACTTATTTGCATGTTGCTTACCCATAGAGCAAAGCCCTACGGTACTTGGCGAGCGCATAGCGATACTTAAGTTACCTATTTGCTCAACCACAACGTGCTTACTAAAACGGGCAAAACCTTTGTACTTAAATTGCTCGTTTACGTAATCATTGCTTGTGGCTACCAATACTGTAATTAAGGCGTGCAAAAAGCTATTAGCTGATGAATCTGCTGTTAAAAACAAAATAGTTTTGTTATTAAACTCGCTAAGTTGGCAATTCTCACACAACAGCTCAACAGTATATAAATGTTGCTCGGCTATTTGCTGCTGACTTTTAAGCTCAATACTTTTTCCTGCAAATACAATACGTTTAAGTACTTCATCTACATAGCTTTCAGCACTTACACTTTTAACAAGCTCGGGGTTTTGCGCCATTACAGGTAAGTCGTGGTGGTTATTAAATGGCGTGCTTGTTGCGCCGCTTTGCATTAACTGAAAAAGCTCTCTTACTTCATGTTCACGCGCTACTTTTAACGCTAAAAATGCTGTTTGAATAAGCTCTGAAGTAGGCAAATTTTCCTCTACTATCCAGCGTCTGCCAAATAATAGCTTTTTGGCTTTGCCTTCATTTGTAGATGCACTTTTTTGGTAGTTATCTGGGCTGAGCACTGCTACTTGCAAGTAAATTTCTTCACCTTTTTGTGCAGCAAGCACTCTAAAGTGAGCCGAAAATTCAATACTCTCAAGCACTTCGTTTACGCTTTCAAGCGTGTGCTTGTAACGTAAAAAATGCTGTGGCACCACCCAGCTACTATTAGCCAATTGCACAAGGGGTGCATAAGAAATAGGTTGCTCGTAACTGTGTTGCCATTTTTGCTCATTGCTAAGCAAATGATTAATGTGACTCTTGTTATCTGACATAAATAAACCAAATAAACTCGCGGTGTGCGATATAAACTATGAACACATTACGTCATCAATGTCGTAATTAGATCACATGTACGCCCTACTTTCGGGCTTTTTTAACTATCAGTGAGTTCTTGATAGTCTGTTATAACTTTTTGATAGTATGGCTTATCTTTATTGAGCATTTTATTATAATGATTTATAAGTTGGCCTTGGTACATAACGTGTTCTGTATTGGTAAAGTCCCACATTTTGTGGCCGGTGTGACTAATCTCATTATTGGTATTAAAGCTCACTTCTATTACTTCATAAAAACGTTTGTTGTCGTAAACTATTTGCTCACTTATAAGCCCTAAGCCTAGTTGCTTTAAACCGACTCGCAACTTATAAGTGTGATGCACTGGACATAAAATAAACCGAACATTATTTAAATGCTCCACTGTATTATTAGCCGTAATTTGTTGTATTAAACTTAACAACAGCTCACCGCCAACACCTGCTATTACAACTACTTGGCTTTTACTTTGAGCAATTTCAATTTTGCCTACATCCTGACATAAGACCTGCCACTGTGGATTTTTATTACAGGCTTTTTGTAATTTATTGATAGATGATAATTGCGCTTCTAGGTCGTTCATTAAAGTGGCGACTATATCAACAAAAATAACCTGCTCTGCAGCTACGCGTTTTAATAGCGCCATGCCTAAATAACCATGGTCGCAGCAGCAATCCCAAATAATATCGTGATGCTGCGAAATTAATGTATTAATGGCAGTTAGGCGTTTGCTGAGTTTCATTTAATCAGTAGATTGTGACGTTTTGTAGATAAGTGCTTTTAAGCTTCTGTCGCTGTCTACTTCAGTAAAACGCTCGGTAGGGGCTAGGCGCTCAACAAATTCAATTGCGCCTTGGGTGTGCTCGTTTATTAACGCTTTAAACGCCTCTTCGCTAAGCTCTGGGCTATTAGCACACAATAACAATTGTGTTGTATCGCAAAGTAGCTCTG
This sequence comes from Pseudoalteromonas sp. EB27, assembly GCF_001974875.1. Lineage (GTDB taxonomy): Bacteria > Pseudomonadota > Gammaproteobacteria > Enterobacterales > Alteromonadaceae > Pseudoalteromonas. The sequence continues at coordinate 210,680 of NZ_MTQD01000008.1, read as the reverse complement.
GCAATCTGCGCAGTACTTTTTGGTAGTCTTTAGTTAAAATAAAGCTGCCTTTTTGAAAGCTTGGCGGATCAACTATTATTAAGTCAAACGGGGCTGCTTTTTTTAGTTTACCAAACGACTTTAAAATATCATGAGGTAAAAAGCTTACGCCGCGCTCAAAACCGTTTAGTTGATGGTTTTGCTTGCCTACTTTAAGTACGCCTTTGCTCATATCCATGTTCATTACATGATCTGCCCCGCCTTGCATTGCTGCAAGCGAAAATCCACACGTATACGAAAACAAATTAAGCACTTTGCCATGCTTACTATTAGCCATTACAAACTCACGACCGCTGCGCATGTCGGGAAATATTCCGGTATTTTGACGGCTCTGTAAATCAACCAAAAAACGAATGCCGTTTTCGGTTACAACATGCGGGTTAGGTAATTGCCCATAAACCACGGTGTTTTGGCTTTGTACACCAGCGCGTTGCTGATACACAAGTGACGTAATAAGCTCAGGCTGATTTGCTTGCGCCCACTGCCACACTACATCGGTAAGCTCGCTTAGTGTTTGCTCGTCAATTTCGTCGTACGAAACTAAAAATAAACTTGGCGGATAAAAGTCTAAATTTATATGGCTTAACGCCTCAATACTGTGGCCTCGACCATGAAAAACACGGCACAGTTCATTTTTTAAAATTGGCGCATCTTCAAGCGCGGTAATAAGAGGAGTAAAGTTTGCTGTCATTTTTAATTAATCAACTGTTGTTGTAGTTCATGTATTTCATCGCGAACAGAGCCCGCTTTTTCAAATTCTAGGTCGCTTGCGTATGCATGCATTTTGGTTTCAAGCTGCTTAATTTGCACTGTAATTTCTTTCGCGCTAAGTACCTTTTTAGAATCTTTACGAATAAGCCTTAAATTGTCTTTAGGGCCGGCCTCTTCGCCTACATCCATCGCATCAAGAATCTTTTTGGCTAGTGAATGCGGTTCAATACCGTGTTCAACATTATAAGCATGCTGAATTTCGCGTCTGCGCGCTGTTTCGTCCATGGCCTTGGCCATCGACTTTGTAATTTTATCACCGTATAAAATTGCGCGACCATCTAAGTGACGTGCAGCACGACCAATGGTTTGAATAATTGAACGCGCTGAGCGTAAAAAGCCTTCTTTGTCAGCATCTAATATTGCTACTAGCGCTACTTCTGGCATATCCAAACCCTCTCGAAGTAAGTTAATGCCCACTAACACATCAAACACGCCTGCACGTAAATCACGAATAATTTCAACCCGTTCAACCGTGTCTATGTCTGAATGTAAGTAACGCACTTTTACGCCATGCTCACTTAAGTAATCGGTTAAATCCTCAGACATACGTTTGGTCAATGTGGTTACCAGTACGCGTTCGCCCTTCTCTACACTTTTATAAATTTCTGATAGGAGGTCGTCAACCTGATCGCCCACTGGGCGCACTTCAATAAGTGGGTCGAGCAAGCCTGTTGGGCGAATTACTTGCTCTGCAATTGCGCCCACACAACGTTCTAATTCAAAGTCGCCTGGCGTTGCCGATACATAAATAGTTTGAGGTGAAATAGCTTCAAACTCTTCAAAGCGCAGCGGTCTGTTGTCCATTGCTGAGGGCATTCTGAAGCCATATTCAACTAGGTTTTCTTTACGGCTTCTGTCGCCTTTATACATTGCGCCAATTTGCGATACGGTTACGTGCGATTCATCAATAATCATCAATGCATCGTCTGGGAGATAATCAAGTAACGTAGGCGGCGGATCGCCTGGCGTGCGGCCAGATAGATAGCGGCTATAGTTTTCTATACCTGAGCAATAACCTAGCTCTCGCATCATTTCCATATCGTATTGCGTACGCTGCGTTACGCGTTGCTCTTCTACTAATTTATTAGCACTTAGTAACTGGGCTCTTCGATCTTTTAGTTCTTCTTGTATTTTATCGATAGCACCGAGTATTTTTTCACGCGGGGTAACGTAGTGTGTTTTTGGGTAGATAGTGGTACGGACTATGTGCTTTTCAACAGCGCCAGTGAGCGGATCAAAAATACTTAAGCGCTCTATTTCGTCATCAAACATTTCTACTCGAACAGCAAATGTGTCTGATTCTGCAGGGAATATGTCGACCACTTCGCCACGTACACGGTATGTACCTCGGCTAAAATCTATGTCGTTGCGGGTATATTGTATTTCAGCTAGGCGACGTAGCATGTCGCGTTGATCTACTTTTTCGCCCACTTTTAAAAGTAGCATCATTTTCATGTACGATTTAGGGTCGCCCAAACCATAAATAGCCGATACCGACGCCACAATAATAGTATCGCGACGCTCAAGCAGTGCTTTGGTCGCGCTTAAACGCATTTGCTCTATGTGCTCGTTTATAGAGGCATCTTTTTCAATAAAAGTATCGCTTGATACAACATAGGCTTCTGGTTGGTAGTAATCGTAATACGATACAAAATATTCAACCGCATTTTTAGGGAAAAACTCTTTCATCTCCCCGTATAGCTGCGCGGCAAGCGTTTTATTGTGCGCCATTATTATTGTTGGACGGTTTAAATCGTTAATAATATTAGCCATGGTAAAGGTTTTACCTGTACCAGTAGCACCTAATAACGTTTGGTGTGCAAGGCCAGCTTCTAGCCCTTCGCAAAGCTGTTTAATTGCTGTGGGCTGATCGCCTGCTGGTTTAAAATGTGATCTTAACTGAAAATGGTCGCTCAATTATTGCACTCCTGTAACGATTCGCCGCTCAGCGCCTCTAGTTTTTTCATAAACCATTTATACGCCACTATTGCTGTAAATAAGTTACCTAACGCAGCGCCAATAAATAGCCCTAATAATCCGGCTATTTCGTTGCCTATATAAGCAAATGGTACATAAAATATGAATAACCGAATGACACTTAAAACCAATGCATACATTGGTTTGTGTAAAGCATTAAACGATGAGTTTGATAATATGATCACCCCTTGTAAGCCGTAGCTTAGCGGGATGGTATAAATAAAGAGCTTAATTACATCGATTACGGCTTGTTCTTTACCAAACAATTGGCTTATAACGCCTGAGAATGCAATTAGTAATACGTAGATGGCAAATTGCCACACCATCACAAATTTTAGTGTGCCGGTGTACGCTTCTTTAACGCGGCATAATTTGCCAGCACCAAAGTTTTGGCTAACAAATGGCGGTAATGTCATAGATAGCGCAAGCACTAATATACTTGCAATCGATTCTATTCGACTTCCTACTCCAAATGCAGCTACGGCTTCTGGGCCATGGTGTGCCACCAAAGCGGTCATTACAGCCATTGCAACCGGTGTAAGCATGTTCGCGCCGGCAGCAGGCAGACCAATTTTTAATATCTTACGGATAGCGCCAGCCACTGTTTGCTTGCCTGCTTTTAGGCTCAACAAACGCTTTTTAAACGCTAATATATATAAAATAATAACGACAGCGACCGACCACGCAATAACACTTGCTATGGCGGCGCCTTGAATTCCTAACGCTGGTACAGGCCCAAAGCCAAATATTAGTACTGGATCGAGTATGGCGTTTATCAACCCTGCTCCGCCCATAACTATACTTGGCGTTTTTGTATCGCCACTGGCGCGCAGTACTGAGTTACCAATCATTGGGGTTATTAAAAATACACTACCGATAAACCATATATTCATGTATTCGTGTATTAACGGTAATACTTGTGCGCCCGCTCCTAGCAGAGTAAATATGGGGTCAATCAGTAAATAACCAATAGATGACAACACAATAACCAAAACCACACCAACCATTAAAGAAATACTGGCATCAAAACGCGCTTCATCTATTTTATTACTACCGAGTGCTTTTGCTATTACCGCCGATGTACCAATCCCCAGCCCTATTGCTAAGCTTATAACGGTAAAGGTAACCGGAAATGTAAAGCTCACCGCTGCAAGCGGTTCGGTGCCAAGTAAGCTTATAAAAAATGTATCGACAATATTGAACATCATTAACGTGATCATGCCGAATATCATCGGAATGGTCATCGTCTTTAATGTTGGCAAGATGGGATCGTTTAGTAAATCTGGGCGATTCTGGGATTTTGAAATTGCGCGCATGAAATAAATAGGCCTCTTTTACTGAACGAATCATTTTAAAGCATCAAGGCAGTTCAAGCCACGGATTTATCACTACAATTGAAGTAATTAAAGAAGTAAAGATTCGAAAAAATAGTAAAACTTAGTTTTTACATCTTTTTGTTAAAATAGAGCCTAAACACCGCAAAAAACAATTAAAACACATTTTTATAACTTTTATTACAAACAGCCAGTGATATCTGATGCTTTTTTACACAAAGGTGATGCTTGGTTTATCGTTACGAAAAAATTCCCTCATAGAGTTGCATCTATTCTGCATCAAATCATAACTCATTGTTTTATATTAAATTAAAAATAATGATTTAAAAGCTTGAAATCGTTGTAGCGCCCTAAACCATTGGTGCCGATGATGTTCTTAAAGTTTCATAAACAGAGTTATCCACAGAAACCGTGGATAACTCATTCAAACCCGCATTTATAAAGGCTTTGAGAGAGCCGCCATTTTCGGTGATATCTAGCCAATTGATCATTTGCTATTTGTAGCATTTTTATAAACTCACGCTAAAAACTGAAGCTCTGCAATTTTTCTTCTTAACATAGTTGTACGGTTGGTATAAAAATACGTTTACCATAAAGTTAAGTTATTGATTGTTCTATTTTTGAACGGATAAAGTAAGTACCCATTTTATTCATAGTAATTAGATCACAATTTAGATCACAAAATATTTCTGTGCATATACGCGTAGGTATATTTTTAAAAATTTAAAATAAAAACAAATTTAATATTGAAAATACCGCCAAGTAAAAAATGAGTTTTTATGTTTTTGAGTTGTTTTTTAATAACAAGCCACTTTAATAACGTGTTTAATTTAACCAATTTAAAGACTCTGCAATAATAAAAGTCACACTGTTATTCTTAAATTTCAAAAAAAATAACTTTAATAGAGCTATAAAACACGCAGATCGAACACAAAAACAACGAATAAACCTCTTTTTTCAATTTATGACTTTTATATGTTGACACTTTGCGGCTCGGTCATTAATATTTCGCCCCGTTGAAAGGCAAGACGCTTCCCCCTTAGCTCAGTTGGTTAGAGCGACGGACTGTTAATCCGCAGGTCCCCCGTTCGAGTCGGGGAGGGGGAGCCAAGTTTTTCAACCATAAACGATTCCCCCTTAGCTCAGTTGGTTAGAGCGACGGACTGTTAATCCGCAGGTCCCCCGTTCGAGTCGGGGAGGGGGAGCCAAGTTTATGTTTATGATGTAGTTCCCCCTTAGCTCAGTTGGTTAGAGCGACGGACTGTTAATCCGCAGGTCCCCCGTTCGAGTCGGGGAGGGGGAGCCAAATCATCATAATAATATCACTACTTTAGTTCCCCCTTAGCTCAGTTGGTTAGAGCGACGGACTGTTAATCCGCAGGTCCCCCGTTCGAGTCGGGGAGGGGGAGCCAATTCTAAGAATTTCATAGACATCTAAAGCTAATTCCACTACTCTTCCTTATATAACTAAAGCATTAGTTTACTCTTTGATGCGCTGTACTTAGTTTATTAATCAAGGACTTGATTCCTTCCCTTTTGAACTATTAAAAGACTGAAAACATGGCTGGATTTAAAAAACTTATTTTTATACAAATTATCGCTTGGTTATTGTGTGTTGCAGCAGGAAGCTACTTCATATCTATAAGCTTTGATACTGCAGTAAGTGATGCACAAAAAAATGCGCAAACAACTGTTACTAAGTATATTAATGACCTTTCTTTAGACAATATTTCTGCTCAAAATTTAAAACAATCAATTGCAGATGGTAAAACGTTTTCAAGCTTTACGCTAAGAGATTACCAAGGGGCTGAAATATTTAGCATTAACCCCCCTACTCAATTACCAATGTTTGCTGAATTTGCACTCTCTAACTTTAATTCTGTACGCCCTCAATTTGCTGTAAATGATGCCTCAGATATAAAAGTTGAGTTTGTACTTAACATTGAACATTTAGCGTCGCAACTTCAAACGTCCCTCTTTATCGTTATTTTGATTTCTGCGATTTTAGTTATTATTCCAATAATTTTAATGCAATCAATTTTCTATCAGCTAAATAAAAACATAAGTACAACAGTTGCTGACATTATCGATATTTATATCAATCAAAACCAAGTTGATAATGATTTAGAAACAGCGTTAGATGGCACTCGATTGAAAAAAATGGGGAAAGACTTAGTACCTAGTTTTAATCGATTATCTCATTTTTTAAAAAACAAAAACGAAGACATACAAAGCGCTGCTATGACTATTAAGCATGAAGCGTACAAAGATGTAATTACCTCGCTTGGTAATCGTAATATGTTTGTTGAGTACTACGAAAAAAATATTGAAAACACTGAGCAAAGTACATTTGGCTCTTTAGCTATGGTACGTTGTAGCGAACTACAAGCTATAAATCAAACCCGTGGTTATCAAAAAGGTGATGAGTACGTTAAAGGCGTTGCCGATATTATTAAGCACATAAGCGGCACTTACACTGGTAGCCAAGTATTTAGATTAAACAGCTCTGACTTTGCTGTAGTACTGCCTCACATTCCATTAAAAGAAGCAGAACGTTTTGGTGAAAATCTACAATCGCGTTTTACTCAGTATCAACAAAACCAAGAGCTAAGCTCAGTAGCTAATACAGGTATTGTAGGTTACGAAAAAGGTAAGCCGTTAGGTGAATTGCTTTCTGTTGTTGATAACGCGATGAGTATGGCGCAATCAAAACAAGTAAATGCATGGCACGTGCAACGCGAGACCGATTTAGTTAATAACGTAAGTGCAGGTTTTGGTAATCAAAACTGGCGTAAGGTTATTAACGAGGTTATTGAATCTAAGCGTGTACATTTAGTTATGCAGAATATTATGCCGCTTGGTAAAAGTATTAAAGCCTACGCTGAAGTACAAGTGCGATTTAAAACAGAAGACAATCAAGTACTCCCTACGGCCTCTTTTTTAGCTATGGCCGAAAAGCTTGATATGGCAATAGAAATTGACCGCCTGATAATCGACTCTTCACTTGAAAAAGTGAAAAGCCGTAACTTATCCGAAAAGTTTTTTGGTTTAAATGTAACAGCCTCTAGTGCACACAACGATCAGTTTGTAATTTGGCTAGAACGCCGATTATTAAAAGATACGCATATTGCATCTAAACTAGTATTTGAAGTAAGCGAGTTTGGTTTACAGCAAAACATAAAGGCTAGTAAGCGCTTTATCGACATGGTGCACAGAGTTGGCGCACGCGTTACTGTTGAACGTTTTGGTGTTGGCTTAACATCGTTTAAATTTTTCCGTGATTTAAAACCTGACTTTATTAAAATGGACGCAAGTTATACTCGCGGCCTTGAAGACGATAAAAACAATCAGTACTTTATGCGCTTAATGGTCGATTTAGCCCACCGTATTGGTGTTAGCGTATTTGCTGAGGGCGTTGAGAGCCAAGAAGAGAAACACATAATAGAAACTTTGTGTTTAGATGGCGTTCAAGGTTATTACATAGAAAAACCTAAAGATATTTAATTAGTTTTTAATTAATAAAAAAAAGAGCATTCGTTGCTCTTTTTTTGTTTCTGCTATTTGAGTAATTCCTTACATCAAAATCACATTAATTTTACAGCCTTGTGATCAATATGTTTGTCCTTGCGTTTATTTAACTGATAACGACTCGCAAATGTTGTTTATCGGGGCAGAAAAAAGGATAATACGCAGGACTTTAATAGCGTGAGGCACACATGACAGAATATGTCTTGTTATTGATTGGAACCGTTCTGGTTAATAACTTTGTATTAGTACAATTTTTAGGCTTATGTCCGTTTATGGGCGTATCAGGTAAGCTTGATACAGCGATTGGTATGTCTTTGGCAACCACGTTTGTGCTTACCCTTGCCTCTGTAACTAGCTATTTAGTTAACCAATATATTTTAATCCCTCTGGATATCGAATTTTTACGTACCATGAGCTTTATTTTGGTAATTGCCGTTGTAGTGCAATTTACCGAAATGGTTGTACGTAAAACAAGCCCTACTCTATATCGTTTACTAGGCATATTTTTACCGCTGATCACCACTAACTGTGCGGTATTAGGTGTAGCTCTATTAAATATCAAAGAAGATCATTCATTTTTACAATCTGCAGTGTATGGTTTTGGTGCTGCGGTTGGTTTTTCTTTAGTGCTTGTATTGTTTGCAGCACTACGAGAACGCTTAGCAGCAGCTGACGTTCCTACGCCTTTTAAAGGCGCCTCCATTGCAATGATCACCGCAGGCTTAATGTCGATGGCGTTTATGGGTTTTACTGGATTAGTGAAGTTTTAATATGACCTTGTTTTATGCCTTGATAGCGATTGGCTCGCTAGCACTCGTTTTTGGACTTATTTTAGGATTTGCAGCAATTCGCTTTCGTGTTGAAGGCAACCCTATTGTTGAGCAAATTGATACCATTTTGCCGCAAACTCAATGTGGACAATGTGGCTACCCGGGCTGTCGCCCTTACGCCGAAGCTATAGCCAATGGCGATGAAATAAATAAATGCCCTCCGGGCGGCGAATCAACTATGAAAAAGCTTGCCGGCTTAATGGGGGTTGATGAAAAACCACTTGCAGGCGGCGAGCAAGCAGAACCTATAAAAACAGTGGCTTATATTCGCGAAGATGAATGTATTGGCTGTACCAAATGTATTCAGGCCTGCCCTGTTGACGCTATTTTAGGCGCGACTCGTCAAATGCACACCGTGTTAATTGATGAATGTACTGGCTGTGATTTATGTGTTGAGCCTTGCCCTGTAGATTGCATTGATATGCTACCTGTAGCCGAAACTAAACAAAACTGGAAATGGCAACTAGATGCTATTCCTGTTACACAAATAGATTAGAGGTTTGAGTGGACAAGTTACTTGAACAAATAAAAAAAGGCACCGTGTGGGCATTTCCTGGCGGCATACACCCACCACAGCAAAAATCACTCTCTAATAGTGCGAGTATCACTCGCCTACCTTTGCCCGACAAACTCATTGTTGCGCTTAAGCAACACATAGGCGCAAACGGTAAGTTACTTGTAGAAAAAGGCCAACACGTCTTAAAAGGCCAACCACTTACAGCGCCTGCTGCTAACTGGTCGGTACCTGTGCATGCGCCAAGCTCTGGTGTGGTTACTGATATTGCACCTATGCCATCAGCACATCCATCGGCCCTACCTGAACTAAGTGTTATTATTGAACCAGACGGCAAAGACGAATGGGTAGCTCTAAATAAAAATAAAAATCCTGCTGAGCTTAGTCATGACGAGCTAATAAATATTATTCACCAAGCCGGTATTAGTGGTATGGGTGGTGCTGGCTTTCCTACTTATGTGAAAGCAGATACTAAGCAACCTATCGAATTTTTGATTGTAAATGCTGTTGAGTGCGAACCTTATATTACTGCCGATGACGTTTTAATGCGCGAACACGCTAAAGAAGTTATCCAAGGCATTGAAATTATGCAGCAGCTTTTAAACCCAACACTGTGCATTGTGGGTATAGAAGATAATAAGCCAGAAGCTATTGCAGCAATGAAGCAAGCAGCTGAGCATAACTCAAAAATCATTATTCAAACGGTGCCCACTATTTACCCCTCTGGCGGTGAAAAGCAGTTAATTAAATTACTTACCAACCGTGAAGTTCCTAGCATTGGTATTCCTGCCGATATTGGTATTTTAGTGCACAACACGGGTACTTTGTTTGCCGTACAACAAGCCGTTTATGAAGGCAAACCGCTAATTGAGCGTATAGTTACAGTAACAGGTAACACTATTCATAAGCCTGGAAATGTATGGGCACTACTTGGCACTGAAATAAAGCACTTACTTGATTGCCAAGGGTTCTCGCCTGTACCTCAGCAAAGTGTTGTGATGGGCGGCCCGATGATGGGATTTACGCTACCCACAGTACGTATTGGCATAGTTAAAACAACTAACTGTATTTTAGCGCCCGATCATAAAGAGCTAGCAGAGCCCGGCCCTGAAAAAGCCTGCATTCGTTGTAGTGCTTGTGCCGATGCCTGCCCTGCTTCTTTATTGCCACAGCAATTACAGTGGTTTGCTAAATCAAAAGAGTACGACAAGCTACAAGAGCATAATTTATTTGACTGTATTGAATGCGGTGCTTGTGCATATGTGTGCCCAAGTGAAATCCCTCTTGTACAATACTATCGTGTGGCCAAAGTTGAAATTAAAGAACAGCAAGCTGACAAAATAAAAGCCGACAGAGCAAAAGAGCGCTTTGATGCCCGAAAAGAACGTTTAGAGCGTGAGCAAGAAGAACGCCAAAACCGCCATAAACGTAAACCTGCGGCTAAATCTGCTGACGAAAAACAAAAAGTAGCTGAGGCACTAGCTCGTGTTAAAAATAAATCAGATAACGGCGATGAAAAATCAGCTGTTGCTGCCGCTATCGCACGCGCTAAAGCTAAAAAGCTAGGCGATCAATCTGCTGAATTAGAGCCAGACAATAGCGAAGTAGCAAAAGAGCGCGCACTACGCAAAGAACAAGCGCGCAAATATAAAGAGCAAAAATCGCAAACAGATGAATCGGCCGAGACTGCACCCGTTGATGATAAAAAATCAGCAGTCGCTGCAGCCATTGCTCGTGCTAAAGCCAAAAAGGCAGCACAAGCAAGTGAAGTGGCTGAGCAGGCAGTAAGTGAAGAGCCACAAAGCGTGGCACCTGTTGATGACAAAAAGACAGCGGTAGCTGCGGCCATTGCTCGTGCTAAAGCCAAAAAGGCGGCACAAGCAAGTGAAGTGGCTGAGCAGACAGTAAGTGAAGAGCCACAAAGCGTGGCACCTGTTGATGACAAAAAGGCAGCCGTAGCTGCTGCCATTGCTCGTGCTAAAGCTAAAAAAGCGGCTAAAGCATTAGAAGACTCTGAGCAATCCGTGAGTGAAGATCCACAAAGCGTGGCACCTGTTGATGACAAAAAGGCAGCCGTAGCCGCTGCCATTGCTCGCGCTAAAGCTAAAAAAGCGGCTAAAGCATTAGAAGACGCTGAGCAATCCGTGAGTGAAGATCCACAAAGCGTTGAGCCTGTTGATGACAAAAAGGCAGCCGTGGCGGCGGCCATTGCTCGTGCAAAAGCTAAAAAAGCAGCTAAAGCATTAGAAGAAGCCGAGCAATCCGTGAGTGAAGAGCCACGAAGCGATGAGCCTGTTGATGACAAAAAGGCAGCAGTAGCGGCGGCCATTGCTCGTGCTAAAGCTAAAAAAGCGGCTAAAGCACTAGAAGATACCGAACAAACTCAGCCGCAAGAGCTACAAGTTGATAGCGCAGCACCGAAGAGTGCAGAAAATAACACCGATGACTCATCAGATCTTATTAGCGCAGATAAACCTAAATCAGCCGACGATAAGAAAAAAGCCGCCGTGGCTGCTGCAATTGCGAGAGCAAAAGCTAAAAAGTTACAAAAAGAAGGAAATAATCAGTCATGAAATTAACCATGGCCAGTTCGCCGCATAATCACAGCCATAAATCGTTAACACGATTAATGCTTAGCGTTATTGCTGCGTGTGTTCCTGGGCTAATTGCTCAAGTTTTCTTTTTTGGTACCGGGGTGCTTATTCAGCTAGTACTAGCCCTTGTTGCTGTAAGTGTATTTGAAGCTGCAATAATGCTAATTCGCAAACGCCCTGTTTGGCCTGCATTAAGTGATGGCAGCGCATGGCTTACTGCTGTGTTACTGGCACTGAGTATCCCTCCACTTGCACCTTGGTGGATAATTATTATTGGCTGTTTATTTTCTATTGTTATCGTTAAGCAACTTTATGGTGGCCTTGGTTTTAACTTATTCAATCCAGCAATGGCGGCTTATGTACTGCTTTTAGTTTCGTTTCCAGTACAAATGACCGCATGGTTGCCAGTAACTGATTTAATAAATACACCAATAGGCTTTGCTGATCAGCTAAGGCTAATATTTACAGATTTTACGGCCTCTGGGTTTAGCCTAGATCAAGTACGTGCAGGGGTTGATGGCCTAACAATGGCAACACCGCTGGATACTGTTAAAACAGACATAGCACACGGTTTAACCGTTACCGAAAGTATGCAAAAGCCACTATTTAACGAATGGGCTGGCCTTGGTTGGGTGTGGGTTAACTTAGGATTTTTAGCGGGTGGTTTATATTTATTAAAAGCAAAAATAATTAACTGGCATATTCCTGTAAGTTTTATTGCAAGTTTAGCACTATGTAGTGCGATTGGTTATATTGCAGCACCAGGAACAGAGCCGGGTACCCTATTTCACTTATTAAGTGGCGCCACAATGATGGGGGCCTTTTTTATAGCAACCGATCCGGTATCTGCAGCAACAACTAACAAAGGGCGCTTAATTTATGGCGCACTAATTGGCTTACTGATTTATTTAATTCGTACCTTTGGTGGTTTTCCTGATGCCATCGCATTTAGTGTATTACTGATTAATATTGCCGTGCCGCTAATAGACTACTACACACAGCCGCGTACTTATGGCCATGGAGCAGTAAAATGATCATTTCGTCAATGGCTAAAAATGGTGCTATTTTAACTGCGTTTGCGTTAGCAACGACGGGCTTAGTTGCCTCTATCAATGCACTTACTGCCGATAAAATTGCAGAGCAAGAACAACTACAACTTACTGCGCAGCTACAAGAAGTGCTCGACCCAAAATCGTACGACAATCAATTATCACAAGATTGCGTAATTATTACTGACGAAAAACTAGGTCCACACGCAAATCAAGTAATTTACCGTGCTCGTAAAAACAATAAACCAGTCGCTGTTGTTATTAGGCATGTTACGCCAAACGGCTACAGTGGCGATATAAATCTATTAACCGCCGTTTTAAGTGATGGCACCATAGCGGGTGTACGCACTACTAAACACGAAGAAACTCCTGGTTTAGGCGACAAAGTAGAAGTTAAAAAATCACTTTGGATCACAACATTTAAAAGCTTAACGGTTGAAGGTGAAGATGACGCTCGTTGGGCTGTAAAAAAAGATGGCGGTCAGTTTGATCAATTTACAGGTGCAACCATAACGCCTCGTGCTGTAGTGGGCTCTGTTAAAAATGCCGTATTGTTCGCACAAACTAATTTTGATGATATTTTTGCAGCACCTAATGCCGAATGTTTAGAGGTAACTAAATGAGTGAGTTAAAAACATTATACAAAGAAGGTGTGTGGGTAAATAACCCTGCCCTTGTACAGCTTTTAGGTTTATGCCCACTGCTTGCCGTTACCTCAACTGTAACAAATGCCTTAGGTTTAGGCTTAGCAACTTTACTCGTACTAATAGGCTCCAATGTTACCGTATCAATAGTGCGTAACTGGGTGCCAAAAGATATTCGTATACCTGTATTTGTCATGATCATCGCGGGCTTTGTAACTATAGTTCAATTACTTATGAACGCTTACACCTTTGGTTTGTATCAATCATTGGGGATTTTTATCCCGTTGATTGTAACTAACTGCGCCATTATTGGCCGCGCCGAAGCATACGCCTCTAAAAATCCTGTTCATTTATCAGCATTTGACGGCTTAATGATGGGTTTAGGCTTTATGATTGTGCTTGTTGTTTTAGGCGCTATGCGTGAGTTAATTGGCCAAGGTACGCTGTTTGACGGCGCCGACTTATTACTTGGCCCATGGGCACAGAGCTTGCGCATAGAAGTATTTAACTTTGATAACCAATTTTTACTCGCAATTTTACCACCGGGTGCCTTTTTAGGGCTTGGGCTGCTTATTGCTGCAAAAAACGTAATTGACGCACAAATAAAATCAAAGCAAATTGCACCGCCAGAGGCTGAAAAAGGCCCTCGAGCACGTGTTACTAGCTTAACTTAAGGGGAAAACGTATTAGAGCAACAATTAGCACTAATACGTTTTAAGTTGCATGAATAAAGAAAAACGTCACCAAATACTGTCGCGCCTACGCGACGATAACCCACACCCAGTTACAGAGCTTGAATATTCAAGCCCGTTTGAGTTACTAGTAGCAGTAACTCTTTCAGCGCAAGCAACCGATGTAGGTGTTAATAAAGCCACCCGAAAGTTGTTCCCTGTTGCTAATACACCCCAAGCCATTTTAGATATAGGCCACGATACACTGCGTGATTATATAAAAACCATCGGCTTATTTAACTCTAAAGCTGCCAACGTTTATAAAATGTGCCAAATTTTGGTGGATGAACATAACAGCATCGTGCCAGAAAATCGTGAAGCCCTAGAAGCCCTACCAGGCGTTGGCCGTAAAACCGCTAATGTTGTACTTAATACCGCCTTTGGCTGGCTAAAAGATAATGAAGGTAGATACTTTTTAGCAGTAGATACTCACATCCAACGTCTTGCAAACCGTACTGGTTACGCTAAGGGTAAGACTGTTGAGCAGACTGAACAGGCTATAATTAAAAATACGCCAAATAAGAAAGAATTTATGTTTAACCTCCATCATTGGTTTATTTTACATGGGCGCTATACGTGTACAGCGAGAAAACCAAAATGTGGAAGTTGTATAATTGAGGATTTGTGTGACTATAAAGAGAAAACTGAGTCATAGTTAAGAGTAGTTATTTTTTAATTAGCATAAACCTTTTAACGGTCACATCTTTAGTTTCTATTTAAGAAGCTGGCGATTTGATTCTCATATGAGCCTTTATTCGGCCAGCACCAATTAAATTGAAAATTTGCGTTAACTTCAGAATAGTTTGAATTTAAGCGAGGTGTTGCAAATAGATTATGATTTATTAATTAGAGCCCAGCTAAAACCTAAAATTTAAATACGGAGTTAATTGGAAGCTATTTCCGGTTTGTGCCAATTGCAGACAGTGGTAACGCCGCAGTAAACTGCGCTAAGTTTGGCGACAGTTTTGCAGCTTTTTGTTTTTGTAAAGATGACGACAAGCCGTAAAGCGTCAGATTTAATTGCCTTGTTAGAATTGATTACCACACACACCTCTAGTGACAGGGGCTGATAGTTTATATTTTTTTACTACATCAATAATTGCTTCGAAAAACCACTGTTCAGCATCAGGGTGAACATATACCTCTTCTATTAAAACATTGAGGTCTACAGATATTTTATAACCAGGAGGACACCCTTCACTGTAATGGTGCTCTCTAGACTTTATATATAAGCGCACTTCTTTTTCAAAAGAGAAATGCGGTCTCTTAATAAAAAATGGTTGTCGGGAACATTGCAAAGAGGGAAGGCTATCAAAATCTAAATATTGAACATCATCTAAAGCTATTTCGAGCGAAAACTTCATTACATCGTCCAAGTTAAAACAACTCTTCAATTTAGAACTATTAGTTTTTAGAGCAACAGAGTTTTCAGATTCACCATAAATTTCCCACATAATCATATTTTCATCTGCATTCTTATGCCAACAAGTAAAGTATGAATTGTTTTTTACGTATTCTTCATAATCAAATGCATTCTTAATTTGGCTATCACTAGTAATTTTATTTTCAAACTTTAATTGCTCGTATATTACATTTAATTCGTCTTTCATCTCTTTAGAAAAATAGCCTTCCCGCTTATCTTTTAAGGTATTTGAGCGCGCTAACCACAACTCACCTGTACTTAAAAGTGATAGGAATTTTGACACATCCATGTATTTCCACAGGTCAATATCATCCTCAAGGTATTCCATAATTATTTTATATGGCAAAACTCATCCTAATTCTAAAGAGACTGTAGAATAACTCCAACAGCCAAATTCAATTAAATAACGAGCTCCAGTAATTAACTCTAAGCGTTTTTAAAGCATTAGGTAATGCATTTGGAACCCATAAAGCGGACTAATTTTCTTTAAAAGAGTAATCCTAGAGCCTCAACGCCGCATTCAGCGGCTTGTCCGCTCCAATGTTTTGTTAGGGCTTAATTCGGAGTTGCTTACAAGCAGCTTTCCATCGATAAGATATACATCTATCTCATCTTGATCCATCAGGTGAGCCAAAACATTGAAGCTGTCTAGCTTTGCATCTAACAAATCAAATACTTTGTTTTTTATTTTAGCAACAAAGGTAACATGGCTTTCTAATTCATCGCTCAAATTCTTGCGGTCATAACCAGACAAGCTCATATCTTCTTCGATTTTTTGCTTGCGCTCGCTTGTAAAGTTTTCAAAAGCTTTCAGTCGGTACTCCGTAAGTTTCTCAAGTTCTCGTTGAACTCTATTTGCGAATTCTTTATGCCTCTTAATGTTGCTGTCAGAATAGTTTCCACTAAGAACTATTTCGCAAATTTTACCAGCCACCAAGCGTTCGAAAACTGAAAATACTGGATGAGATAAAACTTTGCTCTCGAAGAACCGGTCAGGATTGATTTGTCGACCATCACCTGCAGTGAACCAGTAGTTATAACCCGTTGAATAGTAATCTGGTTCCGACTTCAGCAAGTCGCTAAATCTCTGTCTTTGAGAGACATACATTTCATAACAGTCTTCGTTATTCTTTACTATGCGAGATAAATATACATCTCTCATTGACCTATCCACTGAGATGTCAGGTATGCTTCTAAAACTATCCACTATAGTCTCTGAAATCCTTTCAAATCGAGCCTGCTCCCCAAGAATCTGGTGATTCCTGATATCAGCGCAAAGATGGGAAATGTAAGATAGATTATTTTGAATTGCGCCATATAGACTTATGCCTAACAAAGTAGGCATTAGATCCGTTTGATTTTCTAGCTCAACTTTCTCCAAGCCAGCAACATCACTAATTTTACCTTTCTCTATGCATGTGGATGTCAGTAGCCCCTTTAACTCCCCACTGTTAATTGTCATTAGTTCACGAGAAGAGTCTTTTTTAAAAACAACTCTATAAAAGAACTCATCTTCAGTTCCTGTCGAGGATTTTTTTAGCTTTTGACTAAATGCTGAAACAAATGACGAATCTGAAATTAGAGAGGGGTTAGGAATTAACTCTAAGAGCTTCGGATTATTCTCAAAAATAACTTGAATGCTTTTTGGTAAACCTGACATGTATAGTCCTTTCTATATTTTTGAGCCCTAACAATTTAATAGTGCGCTCATCGCGCATATTTCTGCCAACTTAACGCTCATTTATCTACTTTATTTAGTTTTAACAAATAACCTAAAGCATTACTACCACTAAGTTTTTTAAAGCTTTAAAGTAAAGTTTAATAGAACCAATATGCGCGTGTCGCTCATTTTCATGAATGTATGCGCAAAGCGTAGTTTACCCAATCAATTAACGACGATATTTGGCCAGTATCAATGACCGCTCCTCGCTCTTTGCCGAAGTTCGCCTAAGTGCCATGAGCGGGCATTAAAGCGTAACTCGTTTCTGCCCCAAAACGTGTTGAGGCGAATGCCTCAAAAGAGCGATTACCGGCCATTGAGGTTGGTTAAATACAATGGAAAACTGTGATAGTAATATCTAAAGTTATTTGTTAAAAATATATAGATTATAAAGGCGAGCTTTACATCCGCTCAGATGTGCCCTTCGAACACTAAGAAATGTTAAGCATTTAAGGAATAAATTTGAAACATCCCAAATATAAAGGTGTTAACTTTCTAGATGCAGAAATACGAAAACTTGAACAAAATGTAATTACTAGAGAGATAGAGTTCGAGTGGGCAGTAAAAAAATTAAAAAATGCAGATCCTTATGACGATATACATAAATTAAGGAAGGCCTTAAAAAGTAAAGAAAAGTCTGTTATTAAAGCTAGACGACAAGTTAAGTCAAAAATAGCTCAAAAAACCAGAAAGTTAGCTGAGCGAAATAAAGAAAAATTTGGTGGTAAAGTTCAAAAAAGAAAGAATATTGCACTTAATCAATCATTAAATGAAGAATTAAAAATTCAGGGAAACATATTGTCTCAATTAAAAAATATGCCGATCAGTTTTGCTAAGGATTTAACTAAGCAAGATGGTAAAGCAAGCGACTTATTTATTTCACACGCCTCTGAAGATAAAGCTGATTTTGTGAAATCATTAGCAGATGAGCTCATAAAACAGGGAGTTTCAGTTTGGTATGATGAATACGCACTAAGAATTGGTGATAGTTTAAGGAAGTCCATTGATAAAGGCCTTTCTCAATCTAGGTTTGGTTTAATTATTTTATCTAAAAGTTTTTTCGAAAAAAACTGGACACAATATGAACTAAATGGATTAGTCGCAAAAGAGATGGAGGGTGAAAAAGTCATTCTTCCTATTTGGCATAATATTAGTAAAGATGAGATTATGAAGTTGAGTCCTACGCTTGTGGATAAGTTTGCTCTTAATTCAGCAACTAATACGGTATATGAAATTGCAGAAAAAGTTGCAGATGCCGTAAACAACGCGTGAAAGCTAATTAATTAGAAAATCCCTAAGAGAGAATAAGAGCAAATTTTGGCTCATGAATCTCATTATCGAACGTCTGCAACTGGCACTTAGCTGAACTTCGCCAAAGAGCTACAAGCAAACATTGAGTTATTGGTTTTAATAATTAGCTTTTAACTAAATTTAAATAAACTTTAAAGCTGGTAGTTTGATTATTTGAACTGACCTCTATATCTCCACCGTTTGCTTGCGCTAGAGCTTTAACTATTGCAAGCCCTAAACCTGCTCCGTCACTGTGTCGTTGCCGCGACTTATCAGGTCGATAAAAGCGGTCAAATAAATAAGGTAAATGCTCAGAAGGTATTCTCTCCCCTGTATTAATCACTGAAATGCATATTTTTTCAGCGGTGGTCATTTCACTGTTTACAGTGATTGATGAGCCTTTTGGAGCGTACCTAATTGCATTGGATAGTAAGTTTGATAATAATTGACGAAAGTGTAATTTGTCACAATAAAAACAAAGGTTTTGACCTTTTTTATTAAATGCAATCAATGAGTCTTCAGCCAAAGCGTCAAAATACTCAAATAACACTTCAATTTCATCATGGCTTTTTAGAGTGTTTTGAACTGGTTTAATTAGCCCGTTTTGAGTTTTGGCGAGCCAAAGCATATCACTAACCATTTTCGTTAATCGCTCGAGTTCTTCTAAGTTAGAAAATAATAATTCTTGATACTCTTCCAACTGCCTTTTTTTAGATAATCCAACCTGTGTTTGAGTAATTATATTCGTTAGTGGAGTTCGTAGTTCATGAGCAATATCACTAGAAAAATTTGATAAGCGAATAAATTCACCCTGGAGCCTGTCGAGCATTGAGTTAAACGACTGCACCATATTAACAAGCTCAATAGGCACTTTATTTTCATCGAGCCTTACATCCATTTTATTAGTTTGGATATCGTGTATTTTCTGACTTAAACCTCGTAAAGGGTTTAATCCTTGATGTACAGCAAACCAAGCCACCAATGAAATGAGTACCGCTGAGCCAAACATAATGGCCCAAAGGCTTTGTTGAAATTGATTGAGAAAGTGTAAATGAAAGCTCATGTCTATCGCTGTAGTAATTTTGTATTGCTGTTGCTCAGTACTTAAATTACTCACCAGAGCTCGGTAGGTGTGGGTATCATTTTGCCATGAGGTAATGTTGTTACGGTTAAAGCCAGTTGAAGCCTTAGCACTCATTACAAAATCACTAAAATCTCGTTCAGAGCTTTGAAAAATGAGATCTCCTTTTGCGGTATTTACCTGATAGTAAACACCGTGATGACCCGCTACAGCGTTAGATAATTCATTTTTAAATTTCAGGTTTGATTTATAGTGTTGTCTTAAAACTAATTCAATAGATTGATTAATAACATGCAGTTCACTACTATCTTGCTGGAAAAAATGATGTTTTATCGAACTATTTATTAAGGTGGCAACTAAAGTTAAGCACGCAATAACGGTTACAGCCACAAACAACACAACACGCATCGTAAGTGATAAAGGCCGTGACTTAATAGCCATCAGTTTCAACCTCTAATTTATAGCCCATACCGCGAACTGTATGAATTAATTTAATAGTAAAGTCATCATCAACTTTTGCTCTTAGCCTACGAATGGCAACATCAATCACATTGGTGTCGCTATCAAAATTCATATCCCATACTTGAGAAGCAATTAACGAACGTGGCAGTACTTCACCTTCGCGCCGTAACAATAGTTCAAGTAAGCTAAACTCTTTATTACTCAATAAAATACGCTTGCCTGCACGTTGTATTTTTCGCTTTGGAATATCCATTTCTAAATCAGCAACGATCAGTATATCGTCAACTGTTTGTACTGCACCACGGCGAATAAGAGTGCGTACTCTTGCTAAAACTTCAGCAAAAGCAAAAGGCTTTATTAAATAGTCATCAGCACCAAGTTCGAGCCCCTTTACTCTATCGTCTATGCTATCGCGAGCAGATAAAAATAGTACTGGGGTTTTGTTATCTGCTTCACGTAGCGACTGTAAAATTTTCCAACCGGATACGTCAGGTAACATGACATCAAGTATTATTACATCAAATAATTCGGTCATTGCTAGGTGATGACCGTCAAGACCATTGCGCGCCAAAGAAACCTGAAAACCTGCTTCACTTAGTCCCTGTTTTAAATAATCTCCCGTTTTTGCTTCATCTTCAACAACTAATAAGCGCATACAATTCCTTCATTAAAGTCCTAACAACTACCTCTGCAAATATTATGCAGTATCTGTCACTACAGCAACATGACACCAAGATTACAACTTTGTAATGTTCGCGTCATGTTGAAGACAGGTCTATTTTCTATACTCAATACATATTCTGCTATGAAGGAGTAAGGAAATGGGGTTTAAAAAGTCATCACAACAGGTTAGCACACCACGAAGACGATTTGTTCAAGGCTTAATTGCAGGAGGTGTACTTGCTGCTTTTCCGAGTGTATTACATGCTGCATCATCTTTAGTAGCAGGAACAATAACAGGCACTGTGCCCGAACTTAGCGGCGAAGTAATTGATCTGGTTATAGATGAATCGCCGGTTAACTTTACTGGCGTAGTACGTATGGCGACAACTATCAATGGATCTATACCCGCTCCTACCTTGCGCCTCAAAGAAGGCGATGACGTTACTATTAGAGTAACAAATAAGTTATCAGTACCGAGTTCAATTCATTGGCATGGCATTATTTTACCGTATCAAATGGATGGCGTACCAGGTATCAGCTTTAAAGGCATTATGCCGGGCGAAACCTTTGTTTATAAATTTAAACTGCAACAAAGCGGTACATATTGGTATCACTCACATAGTGGCTTTCAAGAAATGACAGGCATGTACGGTGCATTAATTATTGAACCGCGAGAAAACGATATTATTAGTGCAGATAACGAGCATGTTATTCAATTATCTGATTGGACTGATGATGACCCAATGGCGCTGTTCCGTAAATTAAAAGTACAGAGTGATGTATTTAATTTCAATCAACCCACTGTCCCAGAGTTTTTCGATGACGTTTCAAGCAGCAGTATTTCAAATGCTCTACAGCGCCGAAAAATGTGGAATCAGATGCGAATGAATCCTACAGATTTAGCTGATTTATCTGCATCAGCAATGACTTTTTTAATGAACGGTAGTACTCCAATGGCAAACTGGCGTGGATTATTTAAAGTCGGTGAAAAGCTTAGGTTAAGGTTTATTAATGGCTCTAGTAATAGCTTTTTTGACGTGCGTATCCCCGAGTTAAAACTAACGGTTGTACAAGCAGATGGGCAAAACGTTGAACCAGTGACAGTTGATGAATTTAGATTCGGCCCTGGTGAAACCTACGACGTAATTGTTGAGCCTAAAAATGATGCCTATACGATTTTTGCTCAAAGTATGGATCGCTCTGGTTACGCAAAAGGAACTTTATCAAGCTCGCCTAATATTGATGCGCCAGTACCTGCACTTGACCCTGTTGAATGGTTAACGATGACCGATATGATGGGCAATATGACCCACGGCGGTGAGCACTCTGCAATGGCTGGTATGGCAGGCATGTCAGGTATGAACTCTAAAGAAATGGATCATAGCGCTATGGGCCACGGTGCAATGGCGATGGATCATAGCAAACATGGTATGTCTGAAAACCCATTAGCGGTTGCCAGCTCTAAAGTGCGTCATGCAAAAACGGAGTATGGAGCTTCAGTTGATATGCGCGTTGATATGCCTAGAACAAATCTTGATGATCCTGGTATTGGTTTACGTAAAAATGGTCGTCGTGTTTTAACACTTGCAGATTTACACTCACTTGAAGGGATCACTAACCAGCAAGAGCCAGAAGCTGAAATTGAGCTGCATTTAACCGGAAACATGGAGCGTTATAGCTGGTCATTTGATGGCTTAGAATTTGGTAAAAGCACGCCAGTGCATATGAAGCATAACCAACGTTTAAGAGTTATTTTACAAAACGATACCATGATGACGCACCCTATGCATTTGCATGGTATGTGGAGTGATTTAGAAAACGAGCAAGGTGATGTGCAAGTGCGACGTCATACGATACCTGTTCAACCC
The DNA here is from genome assembly GCF_001974875.1 of Pseudoalteromonas sp. EB27. Taxonomy (GTDB): domain Bacteria; phylum Pseudomonadota; class Gammaproteobacteria; order Enterobacterales; family Alteromonadaceae; genus Pseudoalteromonas. The sequence goes on along the minus strand of NZ_MTQD01000008.1, from coordinate 188,162 downwards.
GCACAAAGAATCAGCTTTTTAACCACCCCTCACGATGTAGGTCGCTGGGCTTGGCATTGCCATTTATTATTCCATATGGATGCCGGTATGTTTAGAGAGGTAGTCGTATCATGAAACAATTAAAACTATCTAAATCATTAGGTTTATTAATGTTAACAGGGGCTTCATTAATTAGTTTCCCTTTATTAGCGCAAAGTGAAATGGCACAAATGAATAGCGCTAAGATGCAACCACAAGGAGGAAGTGCACCTAAAGATGCAAGAGACCCCCATGCTTACTCTGCGGGAACAACTTTAACAGAAGGCCCATATGCGCTTGAGGGCAATGAGCGATTAACACTCGCTGATGAGCATCCATTTTACGCATTACTAGGCGATCGTCTTGAATATAACGAGCAAGCAAACGCAGGTGTATTTGACTTACAAGCATGGTACGGCACTACCTTTGATCGATTGGTAATTAAAACCGAGGGTGATTTCAGCGAAGGAAGTATTGAAGAAAACCAAACCGATATTTTATGGGGTCACGCCGTATCAGCATATTGGGATACTCAAGCAGGTGTTCGTCTTGATTACAATAAAGAAGGTGAAAATCGGCAATGGTTGGCTTTTGGCTTACAAGGTTTAGCCCCTTATTGGTTTGAACTTGATATGACAGCATACGTAGGTGAGCGAGGCAATACCGCATTTACGTTAGAGGCAGAGTACGAACTATTACTCACGCAAAAGCTAATTATACAACCGCGAGCCGAAATTACACTTTATGGCAAAAACGATAAACAAAACGAACTTGGAAGTGGCCTATCAAGCAGCGCGATTGGCTTTAGGGTTCGTTATGAATTTACACGCCAGTTTGCGCCCTATATTGGCGTTGAATGGAGCAATAAATTTGGCAATACCGCCGACTATGCCACATCAAGTGGACAAAGTAGCAACAACACCGCATTTGTTACGGGTATTAAATTTTGGTTTTAATCATTTTAAATAAGAGGTAATTATGAAGTTTTTTAATTCTGCAGTAGCTATTTTAGGTTTAGTACTTACATTTTCCGCATCAGCGCATATATCACTCAAGCAATCAACACCTGCGCAAGAAGCCATGTTAATGAAAAGCCCAGAGCAACTTTCGTTAACTTTTGGTGGTGAAGTAAGGCTAGCAAAAGTCATCATCAAAGATGAAAAAAATAAATCAATAAACTTTGATTTCAAACCAAGCTCTACCCCAAGCACAGACTTTAGTTGGTCATTGCCGAGCTTAGTCCAAGGCACTTACACGGTTAAATGGACAGCACTGGGTGGTGATGGACATAAAATGACCGACACGTTTAGATTTATGGTACACAAAAGTGAATCGCATAAGATGATGCAAGTACAATCTAATACCCACAGCAAACATAATCATTAAGTAGCAACATAATGCAATTAAGTGAATGGTCAGTACTCTTACTATTATTAAAACTAGCAAGCTATATCGCAATTTCAGGGCTTGCGGGCACTTTATTAATGCGCTTTATGTGTGGCAACAGCAATGTTGCAGGGCATCACTTAATTAGCTTTTATCAGTTCTTAAAACGTTGGCAAATTACGTGTGTAGTTACAGGTAGTATTGCTGCACTTTTACAAGTACCAATAGAAGCTGGAGCAATGGCTGAATCAGGCTTTATGGGAATGTTTGACCCCTTTATGCTTGAAATTGTTTGGCAATCAGTCATAGGTGACCAAGCAACGTTTAGAATACCAGCGCTTATTATTGCTCTAATTAGCGCATGTATGTGGAGTGTGGAATCAGATGATAACGTAGCAGGTTATAAAAACGTTGCCGTTATACTAATCATGCTTGGGTTTATCGCTTATAGCTTCACTTTTACTGGGCACAGTGCAAATGAAAATGGGTTAGTGAAAAGTATTTTAACCTTTCACCTTATTGCCATTGCGAGCTGGTTAGGGTCATTGTGGCCGCTTTACAAAAGCTGCACTTTACTACCTACCAGTGAAGTAAAGCGGTTAATGCATTACTTTGGTCAACTCGCTATTGTTATTGTATTTGTACTACTTATTTCGGGCTTAACTCTGCTCCTGCAGTACCTAGAGTCATTTTCTGCATTGTTTACATCAAATTATGGGCAACTAATTTTATTAAAGCTGTTACTCGTCAGCGCGATGCTGTTACTAGGTGCATGGCATAAGCTTTTTTTAGTCCCGCAAATCACTCAACAACACCATATAAGTATATTAAAACGCTCGATCACTGTTGAAATATTAATTGCCCTATTTGTACTTATTACAACAAGTGTATTTACAACACTTGTTGGTCCGCCTATTTAACGATTAATAAAAAAGGAAAATGTATGTTAATTAAATCCTCTAATTTAAAAATTTTATTGCTACTAATTTTTAGCGCTGTTAGTTCTTTTGCTGTGAACGCACACACCCATGAAGAGCACACAAAAAAAGGCTGGGTCTTTGTTAATGTTGATAGCGAAGCTGCAAAGGCAGTTAGCTTATTTCATGCATCCCTAAAACAAGGCGATGCCAAAGGTGCCCGTAAATTACTGGCCGACGATGTCGTCATTTTTGAAGGCGGAATTGTTGAGCGTTCTGCAGATGTATACGCGAACCATCATATGATAGCGGATATGAAATTCTTAAGTGCAGTTGATAGTGAACTGCTAGAGCATCAAGTTCACACAAATGGAGACATAGCTTACTCAATTTCAAGAAGTAAAACTCAAGGAAAGTATAAAGGGAAAGATATTAAGTCTACGGGAATGGAATCAATCACATTAAAAAACACCGATAAAGGTTGGAAAATCACTCATATTCACTGGTCTAATTAAGGAGTTAACAATGCGAGTAATCTACATTACCTCAGCGTTTTTTTTATCATTAACTATGTCATTTTCGGCAATGAGTATCGAAAAACAGCATAAAACATCAATAATCTATGAAAATTCAGAAAAACCTGAAATTGAGCTTACCGTTTATAAAAGTAAAAATTGTGGATGTTGTAATAAGTGGATTGCTCATTTGAGTGAAAACAATATTCAAACAAAAGCAATTAACGTTAATGACATGGGGTCGATTAAATCTCAGTATCAAATAAAACCTAATATGCGCTCATGCCATACAGCCGTGTCAGCCGATGGATTTGTATTTGAAGGTCATGTTCCCGTTAAACATATAAAACAGTTTTTATCTGGGCAACACGCTCCGCACATTACAGGCTTAAGTGTACCAGCCATGCCTATTGGCACTCCCGGAATGGAAATGGAGGGTATATTTCACAAATATAATATTGAACTACTCACTGACAACTCAAATGAAGAAACCTACAGATACATAAGTAAATCCAGCGAGCAATTTTAGCCTAACGGCATAATTCTTGAGTTAATTATTAAATACCCATTTTACACAACAGGAAACACTGATTTGTGAGCTTGATAGTGTAAAAATTACTCACATGTAAAAACAAAATACAAAACTTTTAAGGAGCAATACAATGTCACACTATTCAAAATTTTTTTTAATGATAGCAACATCCACAATAACCATGTTTGTATTGATGTATTTGAACACCTACCAACTTAGTCATGTTTATTTTAGTGAAACTCGTACTTATATGGCGCTTTATATGGGAGCCACGATGGCAGTGATAATGCTACTTTTCATGCTCAATATGTATAAAGATAAAAAGAAAAATATAACAGTACTCATTGCTAGTGTTGCCGTATTTGCAGGAAGTTTATTTTTAGTTCGCTCACAAGTGACTGTTGATGATAGCTCATGGATGTCGGCGATGATCCCACATCATTCAATTGCCATACTCACCAGTGACAGGGCAAAAATCAAAGATAAACGCGTTCAAAAGCTTGCTACAAATATAATTGAAGCCCAAGAGCGAGAAATAAAAGAAATGCAATGGCTCCTAAAAGATATAGAGCAAAACGGCATTGCACAAACCAATGCTCAAGCACAATTAAGAGCTGTTCCAGATTTCAATTCAAATAAATAAATAAACCGCATAACATAAGGAGTAAAGCATGAGTAAATCAGCCCAACTTTTTAGAATGGCAACAGATGAGCATATTTGTCCGTTTGGTTTAAAATCAAAAGACCTACTAGAGCGAGAGGGATATACAGTTGATGATCAGCTTTTAACTTCTCGAGAGCAAACAGATGAATTTAAAAAACAACACAGTGTAGAAACTACACCTCAAGCATTTATTGATAATAAACGTATAGGTGGCTACGACGATTTACGTGATTACTTTAATAAGCCACAAGCAGCCCAAGAAGGTACAACTTACACGCCCGTGATTGCGATTTTTTCGGTTAGTTTTTTGCTTAGTGTGGCATTTAGTTTTGCATCGGATAATAGCTTATTATCAATGCAAACCGCTGAACTGTTTGTAGCCCTAACAATGGCAGTGTTAGCAATACAAAAGCTTCAAGACTTATTTAGCTTTACTAATTCATTTATAACCTATGACTTAGTCGCTATGAAAGTAGTCAGGTACGCTTATGTTTACCCATTTTTAGAAGCATTTGTTGGCATTGGAATGATAGCCGGGTTACCAGCCTATATTATTGCCCCTATTTCATTATTCATAGGTGGGGTTGGTGCTGTTTCAGTGATAAAAGCAGTCTATATAGATAAACGAGAGTTAAAATGTGCGTGTGTAGGCGGTGACAGTAACGTACCACTAGGGTTTATCTCTCTAACAGAAAACTTATTTATGATAGCTGCCGGTATTTGGATGTTTGTTAGGTAAATAACAGCTTTAATTTAAAAATATGATGACGAGCTTATTTATAGCACGAACCAGATTCAGTAGTTGAGTCTGGTTCTGCCTGAACTTAAAATGCCATCAATTTGCTCTGGCTTCTCTAAGGTATCTTGAAGTTACAACGAGACTAAAGTTTTTTATCAATTGCATGATTTAAAAAAGCACTAGCCCTCTAATTTTATTAAATAGATCTAATCTAAATTTGATTCCAGAATTCTTTTGGCAATAAATTTTTAATCATCCTAGTGTTTAAGAATTTATAAATTTAATTAATAAATTTTGTGAAATTTTTCTAGTCCGCTTAGAGCGAAAAGCAGACATTGACCGTTAATCGTTTCAACGACGGCAATTAGCCATACGTTGCATGTTTGCTCCCTTACTGGTTTTACGATATCCAAAACCGACATAACGACCATTAAGCAAATACCAAAGTAAAATAGGTATGTGCTTCAATCATATAGCCAAAGAGGATAAAGCGTTAATAGCACTGCTACAGGCCCTAGAATGCTGAAGACAGCTCTGGTATGGTTTTTATTTTTGTGCCAGTTGTATAAGTTTACCAATAGTTCCAAAGATGCAAAAATAGGTAAAAGCGTATTTACAGCTATTCCTTCGAAGTGAGAGAAGAAGCCTAGTCCTAATGCCGATGCAAGTGACCTTAATGCAGGGAAGCAGGCCGTGCCGCTAGCCAAACGCCACTAGAGCCTACTCTGTCTAATATTTTATTTATCATTTGAAAGTCTATTGGTTGATATTACCATCATTCTAAACTCCGTATATAAGTACGGAGTCAATCATTTTAATGAATCAATTATGGGGCAATGTGTTGGATCTTCGTTTTGCATACAGGTATTTGTCATATCCACAATTACTTTCTCTAAACGTTGAAGGTCATTAATTTTGTCTCGAATGATTGCTAACTTTTGTCGGCTTAATAGCTCAACTTGAGTGCAGTTGCTGTCCATAGACATTAGCGATTTTATTTCTCTTAACGTAAAGCCGAGCGCTTTGGCTTTTGTGATAAACCTAAGTTGTCCTGCTATTGTTTCGTCATATTGTCTATAACCAGATATTGGTTTTTCAGGTTGTGTAATCAGCCCTTCTCGTTCATAAAAACGAATGGTTTCTACATTTAAATTTAATGATTGTGCTAATTTGCCAATGGTTTACATTATTGCCTTTGTGAATACTACTAATCTAAAGTTATATTTAGTTTAGCTATCCAATGATTTGATGATGCCGCACGCTTCAATTGTATTGTCTGAACCACAAGCACTTGCCATCTGTTGTAATTCAGCTTTAAGCGCCCTTAATTCTTTCATACGTTTATTCACTAGTGCAAGTTGCTGATCAATTAATGCATTAACGCTAGAGCAGCTTTCTTCTGGCTTATTTTTTAATTCGATAAGACGTTTAATATCATTGAGTGATATATCTAGGCTGCGACAATGCTTTACGAATTCCAATTGTTTAAGTGCTTTACTATCATACAGCCTGAAATTACCTTCTGAACGGTTTGGATTTAACAGTAATCCTTCTCTTTCATAATATCTAATCGTTTGTATTGAACAGCCCGATTTTTTTGACAATTCGCCTATTTTCATCAATTTCCCCCAGACATTTGACTCTATAGTTACTATAGGATCTATAGTATAGGTATGCAACGAAAGGGATATATAAAAATGACTGAGAAATATTTAAACAATACGAATATCGTTAATTTTGAACACAAAGATATCCAATCCCTGATCGATCAACGAGGGTGGAAAAATTTGGATAATTTCAACAAAATTGGTGCCGCTTATCAGTTTGTAAAAGATGAAATAATGTTTGGCTATAACAAGAGTGATGATATTTCAGCAAGCGATGTGCTAGCAGATGGTTATGGACAATGTAATACTAAGGGTAATCTGTTAATGGCACTATTGCGTGGACTAGGTATCCAGTGTCGTTTCCAAGGTTTTACCATTGATCAGCAACTATAAAAAGGTGCTATCCTAAGCTTGTATTTTGGTTAGCACCTAAATACATCATTCATAGTTGGGTAGAAGTTTACTTTGAAGGGCGTTGGATAAACTTAGAGGGCTTTATATTGGATGAGCAATACTTAAGCTCACTACAGCAGAAATTTAGCCAAGCAAAAGATGAGTTTTGTGGTTATGGTGTTGCAACAAAGTGCTTATCTTCACCCGGTACGGATTGGCGTGGAGAGGATACCTATATTCAAAAAGAAGGTATTCATGACGACTTTGGGCTTTATGATTCACCAGATAAGTTCTATCTCGAAAAAGGTACTAATCTATCAGGTGTAAAACGTTGGTTGTATCAACGAGTGATCCGACATTTGATTAATATGAATGTATCAAAAATAAGAAATAAAAAAGTACTGGAGGTACAAAATGCACAACCATAGTCACAGTCATCAGCATGGTAAAGACGACCGGATTGGTTGGGCATTTTTCCTTAATGTGATATTTACCATTATCGAATTTATAGGTGGTTGGCTCACAAACAGTACGGCGATAATGGCGGATGCCGTTCACGATCTTGGTGATAGTCTTTCAATAGGTTTTGCGTGGATTTTAAGTCGTTTTTCAGATAAAGAAGCATCAGACAAATTCAGCTATGGTTATCGCCGACTTACACTTTTTGGTGCATTGGTAAATAGTATTGTTTTGATTATCGGCTCTATTTGGGTTTTATTTGAAGCAATACCTAAGCTGTCCAATCCTGAAATGCCTGTAGTTGAGGGGATGTTAGGGCTAGCCATACTCGGTGTTGCCGTAAATGGTTATGCGGTATTCAAATTAAAAGCGGGTGAAACACTAAATGAAAAAGTGCTGACATGGCACCTACTTGAAGATGTACTCGGTTGGGTTGCCGTTCTTATAGTCTCTATTGTATTGTTGTTCGTTGAACTGCCGATATTAGATCCTCTATTATCAATAGGGTTTACGCTGTTTATCTTATTTAACGTTTTCAAAAATCTTAAATCAACATTGGTGCTTTTTCTTCAAGCTGCACCCGATAAAGAGACCCAAGAGCGTATTAAGCAGTCATTAATTGAATTTCCTGAAGTAAATGGTATACACCATATGCATTTTTGGTCACTGGATGGTGAAAGTCACGTTTTAACAGCGCACCTTGAGCTGAGTGACAACTTTGACGTTAAAGAATTAATTAAGCTTAAACAAGAGGTTGCAGCTAAATTATCTTCCTATCATTTATCGCATACGACGATAGAGTTTGAGTTTTTAAATGAAAATTGTAGGGATGAAGCAGAGTAAGTTTTATCAATAAAATTTTGGAGCATACAATATAAAAAGCAGCTTAATTAGGCATAACTTAGTAATTAAGCTGCTTTTTTGCTTTTAGATTTCGTCGGATTGCTGTTTGTTACTCTCAGCGCCATGCGCCCATTGATATAAAATAGGCAATACAAACAAAGTTAAAATGGTAGAAGATACAATACCGCCGATAACAACTGTTGCTAGTGGTCGTTGTACTTCTGCACCAATTCCAGTGTTTAACGCCATTGGAATAAAACCTAAACTTGCGACCAGTGCCGTCATTAAAATAGGTCTTAAACGAATGATGGCACCTTCAATGATCGCTACGTATAGGTCGCCTTTTTCATGCCAAAGATCTCGAATAAAAGCCAACATAACCAAGCCATTTAATACTGCGACACCTGACAATGCAATGAAGCCGACACCTGCCGAAATTGATAAGGGCATGTCTCTTAAATAAAGTGAAAATACGCCCCCTGTTAATGCTAAAGGCACGCCACTGAAAATGATTAATGCATCTTTTAATGAACCAAATGCTATAATCAAAATACCTAGGATAACAACCAATGTTATCGGTACAACTAGGCTTAATCGCTTACTTGCTGATTCTAGTTGTTCAAACGTTCCACCATAATCAAGCCAGTATCCTGCTGGAATTTCTCCTTCCTGATTAATTTTAGCTTTAACTTCTTTTACAAAACCGCCTAAATCTCTACCACGAACATTGACGGTAACCACAACTCTTCTTTTTCCGTTCTCTCGGCTAATCTGCGCGGGTAAAGACTCTGATTTAAGCTCTGCAACTTCTTCAATTGGCACATAGTTACCATTCTCAAGTGGAAGCGGCAGATGCTTCAAGCTATCGATATCCGTTCTTATTTGCTCTGGTAGGCGAACAACTAACTCAAACCGTCTGTCACCTTCATAAATGATCCCCGCAGATTCACCGCCAATCGCAGTGGCAACCCAGTCTTGCAATTCGGTAACGTTCAATCCATACCTACCAAGCGCTTCTCGTTTAGGAATTACTGATAAAGATGGAACACCTGTGACCTGTTCTATTCGAGCATCAGCGGCACCATCCACGGTTTTCACAATATTTAGAATATCTTTTGCGGTAAGTAATAACCGATCCAAATCATCACCAAATATTTTGATGCCGACATCAGCTCTAACGCCAGAAATCAATTCATTGAAACGCATTTGAATAGGCTGAGTGAATTCATAGTTGTTGCCTGGAATGTTTTTCAGTACTTTTTCCATTTCTTCAACTAATTCACTTTTTGGTTTTGAAGGTTCGGCCCATTCTTTACGTGGTTTTAAAATAACAAAGATATCAGCAATACTCGGTGGCATTGGGTCGGTTGCTACTTCTGGTGTGCCAATGCGCGAGAATACTTTATCAACTTCAGGAAACGCTTTAATACGTTGCTCAAGTACTTCTTGCATTTCTACTGATTGCTCTAGGCCAGTCGATGGAATTCTTAATGCCTGTAGTGCAATATCACCTTCATTTAATTGAGGAACAAATTCTGTCCCAAGCGTAGTTGCTAACCAAAGGCTATACCCCATTAACAGCGTTGAGAATGAAACAATAATCCAACGAAATTTCATCGCCATTTTTAACAATGGTTCATAAATAGACTTGGTTGAACGAATAACTACACTTTCTTTTTCGCTGATTTTACCTTTCATAAACACAGCTACAGCAGCAGGAACCAGTGTAACTGAAAGGATCATTGCGGAAATTAACGCCATAACGACAGTTGCCGCCATAGGGTGGAACATTTTCCCTTCAACGCCAGTTAGCGTGAAAATGGGGATGTAAACAACAGTGATAATTGCCACACCAAACAAGCTTGGACGTATCACTTCTGAAGTGGCTTCAAAAACGGTATTTAGGCGTTCTCTTAAGTCTTGCCTATGACCGTTGTGTTGGGCCTGTGCTAACCTACGGACAGAGTTTTCAACGATGATTACAGCCCCGTCCACTATCAAGCCAAAGTCCAATGCGCCGAGACTCATTAAATTGGCAGATACTCCTGCTTGCACCATACCTGTGATTGTCATTAACATGGAAATAGGGATAACAGCAGCGGTAATGAGAGCTGCACGTAAATTTCCAAGTAGAATAAATAACACAACAATAACTAAAAGCGCACCTTCAACGAGGTTTTTGGTAACGGTTGCAATCGCTTTATCTACTAACGTTGTTCTGTCGTAAACAGGCTCTGCGGTAATGCCCTTTGGCAGAGATTTTTGTATTTCGCTGAGCTTATGTTCCACTTCTAAAGCAACGGTGCGAGAATTCTCACCAATCAGCATCATGGTTGTACCAAGCACTGTCTCAATGCCATTACGAGTAGCAGCCCCTGTTCTAAGTTCTTTGCCTATAGCAACATTGGCAACATCACTTATTTTTACAGGAATACCATCGTTCTTTTTGATGATGACATTGAGGATTTCATCCATTGTCGCAAGTTGCCCGATGGAGCGCACTAACACTTGTTGTCCGTTTTGCTCAATATAACCCGCGCCACGGTTATCATTATTTTTACGTAATGCATCAGAAACGTCTTCAAAGCTTACCTGATGAAAAAGTAATTTTTCGGGTTTCGGCGTTATATGATACTGCTTGTTATAGCCGCCGATGCTGTTGACCTCAATGACGCCTTTAACTTGAGCCAATTGCGGTTTAATGATCCAGTCTTGTATTTCTCTTAAGGCAATAGCGGTATAAGGCTCTCCATTAGGCATTTTAGCGTCAGGAGAAGCTTGTACGGTATACATAAATATTTCACCAAGCCCTGTGGAAATAGGACCCATCTCTGGCTCTAAGCCAGAGGGAATAACGCCTTTTATCGCAGCTAATCTTGCATTGATTAAGTTGCGTGCGAAATAAATATCGGTTCCCTCTTCAAAGATAACGGTCACCTGGGATAAACCATATCTTGAAAGAGAGCGGGTGTGAGACAGCTTTGGTAGTCCAGCTAATGCGTTTTCTACTGGAAAAGTTACCCTTTGCTCCGCTTCTAAAGGTGAATAACCGGGGGCAGAGGTATTTATTTGTACCTGTACGTTTGTTATATCTGGAACAGCATCAATGGGAAGTTTTTGATAACTCCACATACCAACGCCGATGATTACCATCAGCAAGCTTAATACTAAATAGCGCCTATTTATTGCAAGACGCAAAATTGATTCAATCATATTGCGTCTCCTAATCGTCGTCTTCTACTTCAGATTTCAAGATATCTGCTTTAATCAGATAACTGTTTTTGTTTACATATTCAGCGTCTTTACTGAGGCCATCAATGACCTCGATATAGTTTTTGTCTGAACGACCAAGGACAAGTGGTGCAAACTCGTACTCTTCATTTTCTTTTACAAAGACACCTAATTGTCCACCTAGCTCTTGTATGGCAACTTTCTCGACCGCTAAATCCACCTCAAATTGGTTTATCTTTACGTTGCCTTTTAATAATTGACCTGACGTTAGCTTTAACTCAGTGTTGTTTAATCGTACCCGTGCTAAAACATAAGGCTGATCTTTAGCTGGAATAATATTAGTGATGACTGAACTGAATGCGTGTTCACCTTGCTCAATATCAACATGCTGACCGACTTTGATTTGATTATATTGGCTGGTAAACACCTTAAATTCAGCCCACAAGGTGTCAAATTTGACGATTTCAAACAAGCTAGTGTTTTGCGTGATACCGCCAATATTTCCATTTCGCTGTAAAACAGTCCCAGAAACAGGCGATGTTATTTTATAAGTATTTAAGCTCTCATTAGATTCAATAACGGCTAATAGATCGCCTTTTTTTACCGTATCACCAACAGTGAAGTTTATTGTCTTTATAACGCCGTTATATCTAGCGCTAACTTGAAATAATTGTTCAGCGCCTATCGTCGTAGAGCCGTATACAGGGATAGTTTGGTTCAACGTTTTTGAAGCTAAATAGGCTGTTTCAACACCAACCTTTTTTGCCATGTTATTGTCGATTTTGCTTATGCCTTCTTCGCCTTCATGTTCATCTTCACTAGCGAAAACACTTTGAATGGGTGATAGATACCCAATAAAAATCAATAGTGCGAGTAAATAGTTTTTCATTTTGAATTCCTAAACGATTCAGTTAATCACTGAATCAATAAATTGTTATTAAACTTAAAGTGATGTTTATTTAGAGTGACAGCGCTTCGTTTGTTAGTTTTTCTATCTCTGCGCCATAAATTAGGGCAGCAGATGCCGCGTCAATAAGGGTTCGCCGAGCATTTAACAGCTCTTGTCTAGCCGATACATAATCAAGATATCCATATCGACCTTTTTGATAGGCGTCTTGAGTATCTTCCAGTGCATCTTCAAGCATTGGGATAACCGACTGCTTTAATGAATTAGCTGTTAATATGGCTTGTTTTCTATTGGAGTATGCTCGTAGTAAGTGATTTCTAAATCTTAACTTAGTCGCCTCTTTCTCTATGGCAACTTGGTCACGCTCTGCTAGCGCACTAGCGATTGCGCCAGAATTTCGCTTTTCAGCAAACAAAGGTAAGCTAAAGCCAGCGACCAGTGCCGTATCATTGGCTTCTTGAGAGCGCCTAACACCAACAGACCATTTGATATTGGCCGTTGACTCTGTTTTAGCCAACTGTAACTCGGCCTCTTTTAGTCGCTGCTCACTTGCATAAACTTGAATAGCAGGGTTTTTCTCTAATTTCGCAAAGAGACTACTAAAATCACTATCATTGCCAAACTGAAACAGATCTCCAGTTACTCTAGAGAATGACACTGATGTTTCTCCCCAGTAAGCTGATAAAGAAAGCTTTAGATATTCCAAGCGCTTTTGTTCAGATTGAAGGGTGAGGTTAGCCTGAGCAATAACTGCTTTTGAGCGTTTCACTTCAGCCTCAGGAGTAGCACCTGCGCGGTTACGCTGAGATACAATCTCTAAGGTTTCTTGTGCTAAGCTCAAAGCATTTTCTGCCAATATAACTCTTTGTTGGGCTGCAAGTACTTCCACGTACTTCTCAGTGACTTGAGCCATTAAATTAAGCGCAGAGACTTCTTTTTCAGCAGTGAGTAGTGTTCTTGATTTTGAAACAATTCCAATCCGCGCTGAGCGTTTATCTCCCATTTCGATAACCGAAGATAGAGCGACTGTTAATTCAGCACTGTCGAATGTATTAAATTCACCTGAGCCTGCAAAGTTCTCAGCTTCAAGCTCTAGTTCATAAGCAGGATTTAAACTTGCGATTTGTTCTCGTCCAATTAATGCCGTTTGCTTGAAATCAAATATTTTAAGTTCTGGATTTTGTTTAAGCGTCCACTGAATTGCCTCTTGAAGGTTTAACTGCTTCTCAAAGGCATAAACATTAAATGTAAAAAGTGACAAAGCGAGAAACGCGATATATTTAAGCCGAGGTGTTACACACCTTAAAATTGCTATCTTGCGATGCACACAGGTATTAAGTGCCATGTATACTTTCCTATAAATTTATATGTGATATTTAGGTCATTAACATTTGACCTTTCTTAATTTTCTATAAAATTTAGGCGTATTTAGGTGGGCGGAATGGCACCGAGATATAGCCTTTTAGCTCAGGGGAAACTAAGGCGTAGGTAGGGAAATATTCTATTGCTTGTAAAATATTACAAGAAGAATCTGTATTTAAAAATAACTGACAGCAGCAACAAAAATTACAATTATCAATTAAAGTTTGGCTATTACCCTCCTCAAATAAATTAGAGCTTTCAGGAGCTTTTAGCGGGGTAATAGACTCAGTTAGTGATATATTAAAAGAACTTTCAATTAAGTTTCCTTCAATCTCTTCTTGCGAAAAAAACACAGACTGCACCGCGATTAAAATCATTATCACGTATGATATATATGGTTTAAAATATGACGGGTGCATTCTTTTAACTACTTTCTACTTAAGACTTTAGCTGTAAGATGCGGCGAGCACCGTTTAAAACGACAACAGCAATAATCAAACCAATCACTAAATCTGGATAACGGCTGCTAGTTACTGTAACTAATAAGCCAGCTAAGATTACACCTACGTTTGCGATTACGTCATTTGCGGAAAAAATCCAACTCGCTTTCATATGAGCGCCGTCTTCTTTGTTGCCAAATATTAAAAACAGACAAGCAATGTTAGCGATTAGTGCTATTCCACCAAATATCATCATTAAAGAAGAGATAGGTTCACTACCGTAAATAAAGCGTCTTACGACTTCACTCAAAGCACCTAGCGCTAGAATAATTTGAAGTACACCAGATATATGTGCCGCTCTAAGTTTCATGCTTATGCTTTTACCGACAGCATATATAGCTAAACCATAAACAGCAGCATCAGCAAACATATCTAATGAGTCGGCAATAAGGCCAGCAGATTGCGCAATAATCCCAGCAATTACTTCTATAAAAAACATGACTCCATTAATGGCTAACAACCATTTTAGCGTTGATGCTTCTTTCATCTCATTTTTTTGGGCTAGATCTTTTGCTTTTGCAGCTTCGGTGCTGCAACTTTCTTTAGTTGATGCCAACTCTGCACCGAGATTGAGTTGTTGTAATTTTTTTGTTATCTCATCTAAATTTTCATCATGAAAAACCTTGACTAAACGGCTAGGAATATCAAATTGCAACCCAACTGAAGGCTCAATTGAGTCAAGTGCTAACCTAATCAATCTCTCTTCTGAAGGACAGTCCATTTGAGGTACTTTAAATGTACTGACAAACGCGCCACTATAGTTATCTAATTGTGTATCAATTTTTACATCTTCATTGGTAGAAGATGATTGACACTGACCACTACATTTTTCTGACATATTTAACACTCCGTAATAATATTAAAATAAGTATAAAATCTATAGTGGCTATAGAGTCAAATAAAAAATTATTTAATGTAAAAGCGTGGAAACTGAATTGAAAAGCTAGTTTAAGAAAATAGTTTCTGCTAGTATTTTAAATACTATATTTAACTGGTGATAACTTTGAACCTTAATGTTGTACTAAAAATGCTCTTGGTTATTTCGATTGTTTTACAATCGTTAACTGCTGTAGCATCCTCAACATCTGAGAATCACCAAATAGATATAGAGCACCTTCAAACTCAACATGATCATGCAGATGATCGAAATGTCTCAAATGATAATGTAGGTGATGAGCAGCATAATGAAAAAGATTGTCATCACTGCGGTCATTGCAGTGGCAGCCACTTATCTTGGATTTTAGTCAGTAATTCAAATACCACGGGCAAACTAAACATTATCAATAAAACGCCTTATCAAATTGATCAAACAAATACTTACCTTGAAGCGATACTTCGCCCACCCATTTCTTAATTAGATTGATTTTTAATGACCTATTTGTCCATGAGAAGGATAAAGGGTTCGTGTTTATAAATTAAAAAATTAAGAAGTTTTATGTATATATTTTTAAAAAATACAGGTTTAACCCTGTCTTTATGCATGGCTGTGAGTTTTTCAGTTGCCACTTATGGCAAACAGAAAAGTATTTCATGGCTAGATAGTCAAATAAATAAAGATCCCGAAGTTGTTGCGGCTAAAGAGTTACTTAATGCAAGTAATCATAGAGCCAAAAGCTTAACTCAAGCCGTATATAACCCAGAGCTTGAAGCAAGCTATGAAAAAGAAGGTGATTTTGATAATTACTCTATTGGTATCAGTCAAACGATAGATTTTTGGGATAAGCAATCAACAAATAAAACCATTGGTGAAATTGATGTTTATGCAAACCAGCAACAATTGTTATCTCTACTCGATTCTAAAAAGGCTAATGCCTTAACTGCATTAGTTAATTGGCAAGCAGCAAAAAAAGCTGCTCAGTTACTTTCAGAAAGAGAAGAGCAATTGCAAACGCTCGTTGGAATTGTTGAAGACAAACGAAAAGCTGGACTTCTAGAGCCACTTGACGCTGAGCTAGTCTATTTAAACTTGTCGCAAATTTTTAGTGAAATATCTGAGTCTCAAATTGCTTTGAAAAATGCAGAGGTAAAGGTTCAGGAGTTATTGCCTGATTGGACGCCTAATACTACCAATTTGTTTTCATTTACTTTTGGAGCAACAAGCTACTCATTTAACTCCCAGTGGGTTGAGGAACATCCAAAAGTTAAACTTGCTAGAGCGAAATGGAAGGGACAACAATCTAAAACTCAACTAACCACTATGGAATCTAAAGCTAATCCAACCATTGGCGTTAGCGCAGGGAAAAGTGGAGATGAAGACTTGGTTGGTGTGACTTTTTCAATGCCTTTAAACATCAGAAATAACTATACAGATAATGTTAAAGCCGCTTATTCAGAAGCCATTGCAGCCGAGGCGAATTTTCAGTCGGTATATCGAAAGCAGTCTTTTGAAGCAAAAGCTAATTATGAATCGCTTAATGTCAGTAGAAAATATTATGAGCAATGGCAAAAACTGACAAAAGGCAGATTAGATAGCAGCGAAAACTTATTAAATAAGCGCTGGCAAGCTGGTGATATTAATACTTCTGACTACTTACTTGCATTAAATCAACGTGCGGAAGGGCTTCATGCAGGAATACGTTTGGAAAATCAATTCAAGCTTGCAGAAATATCCTTCATTTTAAGTATGGGTCAGTTATCCAAATTTGAGATTTGAGCGCTTTGTTTTTTCAGTAGCGAAAAACGAAATCTTAAATTTATTAAAAATATAGGTTACAAAAATGAATACAGTAATTAGTAAAAAATTTTTAGCCGTAGTAATTAGCAGCCTGTTAGTTGGGTTTACTACAAATCATGATGCTTTTGCACAGTCGTCAGATGGAACTGGTTCTGTCACAAACGTTTCGAAACAAGAAGAAAAAGAACATCAAGATGAGCATGAACACGAAAAGGGACATGAAGAAGATAAAGGTGACCATGACGAGCACGGCCATGAAGGTGGTAATAAAGAGGGAGAAGAAGAACATGAAGAAGGTATCACTATTGATCCAAAGAAGATGTCGCTTGCTAAAATTAAAGTGGAAAGTGTTAAGCCTGAATATCAATTTAGCTCCGTATATGCACCTGGCGAAATAAAAGCTAATGGCTATAAAAGTTATGTGGTATCACCACGTACAGAGTCAGTCATTATCAGTCGCCATGCAGCGCTTGGCGAGTATGTAGAAATAGGTCAGAAGTTAGTTACATTATTTAGTGAAGCAATGGCACAAGCACAAGCTGACTATTTAATCGCTTCAACCGAATGGCAACGTGTAAAAAAGCTGGGTAATAAGACGGTGAGTGAAAGTCGATTATTACAAGCTGAAACAACATACAATGCGAGCTATGGCAAGCTCATTGCTTTAGGGTTAACTGAAAAAGCAATAAATGGTATTTCTAACAAAGACATTAAAGCATTTGGGCAATATGCATTAACGGCGCACCGTGAAGGTGTCGTGCTTCAAGACGACTTTATCCAAGGGCAACGTGTTGATGCTGGGGATTCAGTCATGTTGTTAGCTGATGAAAAACAACTATGGGTTGAAGCAAAAGTTTCTCCAAATAAAAAGCTAAATTTATCAATTGATTCTCCTGCGGTACTTAAATTAGAAGGCCAGAGTTACAATGCCAAAGTTATCCAAGAAGCCCATACAATTGATCCCGTAACTCGTACAAGAATTATTAGATTGGGGGTACAGAATGCTGATGATAACCTTCATTCAGGTATGTTTGTAAAAGTTTACTTTCAGTTTGCCACAAAGCAGAAAGTGATGGCTGTGCCAGAAGAAGCATTGATCCGCAGCGCAGATGGTGATTGGACCGTATTTGTCGAAGACCACCCTGGAGAATTTAAAGCTGTAGAAGTAGAACTAGGCCGAGCCTTAGGTGATTTTAGGGAAATCATTGGCCTTGATAGTGGGACGCGAATTGTAACCAAAGGCGCATTTTTTGTTGCTTCTGAAATCGCTAAAGGCGGATTTGATCCGCATAACCACTAAGGAGCAAGACTATGTTTAATAAAATAATAGATTGGTCTGTTAATAATAGACTCCTGATTTTGATTGCGCTGTTTGCCACAATTGTCGGCGCAATTATGGTTATACCAAAACTAAATTTAGATGCCTTTCCTGATGTTACTAATGTTCAAGTTGCTGTAAATACTGAAGCGCCAGGACTAGCTGCTGAAGAAGTTGAACAACTCATTACGTACCCCATTGAAGCGGTCATGTATGCCTTACCTGATGTAGAACAAGTGCGCTCAATTTCTAAAACAGGCTTGTCTGGCGTCACGGTTGTTTTCAAAGAAGGCACCGACATTTACTTTGCAAGACAACTTGTATTTGAGCGTCTTCAAGCCGCAAAAGAACTGATACCAGAAGGTGTCGGCACACCCGAAATGGGGCCAAACACCTCAGGGCTAGGCCAAGTATTTCAGTACCTTCTTATTTCAGATAAAGATGCAGGCTATGATGCTATGGCACTCAGGAGTCTCAATGATTGGGTAGTAAAATTACTCGTTATGCCTGTCGATGGTGTTACTGATGTACTCTCCTTTGGAGGTATTGTTAGGCAGTACCAAGTAAATGTAGATCCATCTAAGCTTCTTTCTTATAACCTAACGCAAGAAGACGTTGTTGGTGCCCTAGATAACAACAATGCCAATGTTGGCGGATGGTATATGAACCGTGGGCAAGAGCAGCTTGTTATTAGAGGTGCAGGTTGGTTTGAAAGTGGTGACGCTGGTATTAGTAATATCAAACAAGTTCCCGTCAAAACAGTTGATGGGACAGTTGTGACGGTTTCGGATATTGCTAAAGTTGAAATGGGCAGTGAAATTCGTCAAGGTGCTGTCACAATGACGCGCAAAACCGAAGACGGTAAAGTCGAAAATTTAGGTGAAGTTGTCTCTGGCATTGTCTTAAAACGCATGGGGTCTAATACTAAAGCCACCATTGATGGTATCAATGCAAGAATCCCATTAATTAATCAAGCATTGCCTAAAGGTGTTCGCTTTGAACCATTTTATGATCAGGCTGATTTGATTGAAAAAGCCGTTGATACAGTAGTTGATGCACTATTACTAGCATTTATTTTCATCTGTATTGTATTAGCACTATTTTTAATGAATATACGTGCAACCTTCCTTGTCCTAATATCTATTCCAATTTCAATTGGTATCGCGTTAATGATCATGGCTTGGTGGGGCATTTCTGCAAACCTTATGTCATTGGGTGGCATTGCCGTAGCCATTGGTATGCTAGTTGATGGTTCAGTCGTGATGGTTGAAAACATGTTTAAGCATTTAAATAGACCAGACTCTACCCATTTAAAAACTGTAAAAGAAAGAGTGCCTAGTGCTGATACTGATCCACATGATGTAGAACAAGATGAGCATGGTATTAAGTTACGTCTTCAAAATGCGGGTAAAGAAGTGGCTCGTCCCGTATTTTTTGCAGCTTCTATTATTTTAGTCGTATTTACGCCTTTATTTAGCTTTGAAGGTGTTGAGGCAAAGTTATTTCAACCTATGGCAATAAGCATCATTTTAGCTGTTATATCTGCTATTGTGGTTGCGTTGTTTGTTGTACCCGCTTTAGCTACTTATTTATTTAAGTCAGGTGTAAAAGAGAGGGAAAGCTTTGTTCTTAGGCCATTAGACAAACTCTACAGAAAAGGGCTTACATTCGCACTAAAACGCACCAAATTAGTCATTTCAGCCGCACTTATATTAGTTTTCTCTGCCTTTGCATTAGTTCCATTAATTGGTACTGAATTTGTACCTGAGTTAGAAGAAGGGACGATAAACTTAAGAGCAACGCTTGCACCTTCTTCCAGTTTAGATACCGCGCTCACTGTGGCACCAATTCTAGAAGAAAAACTAATGGCTTTCCCTGAAGTAACCTATGCATTAAGCCGAATTGGTCGAGCAGAAATAGGTGGAGACCCAGAGCCTGTGAATAACATCGAAATTTACATAGGGTTGAAGCCTGTTTCTGAGTGGACCAGTGCATCTAATCGATATGAACTTCAAGGAAAAATGGAGAGATCTTTAGAAGAATTCCCTGGGTTGCTACTCAACTTTTCTCAACCTATTGCGACTCGTGTCGATGAGCTACTATCTGGTGTTAAGGCTCAGTTGGCGATAAAGTTGTTTGGGCCTGAACTTGAGGTACTGGCGGCTAAAGGTCAAGAAATAGAAACAGCAATTAAAAACATTGAAGGTGCAAGGGATGTTGCATTGGAGCAAATTGCTGGTGAAGCGCAATTGGTGATAAGTCCTAACAGGCAAGAACTATCGCGCTTTGGATTGTCTGTGAGTGACATAATGGAGGTTGTGCGTGATGGTATTGGTGGTGTTGAAGCCGGACAAATAATCAATGGTAATGAACGTTATGATATTTACGTTCGCATAGAGGAAGAGTACCGAAGTAACAAAGAAGCTATTGCTGATATTCGGCTTCAATCACCTACTGGTGCTTGGGTGCGACTGGGTGACGTAGCCTCAGTCTCATTTGAGTCAGGCCCACCACAAGTTAGACGCGATGATGTACAACGAAGAGTCGTTATCCAAGCAAATGTACAAAATCGAGATATGGGAAGCGTGGTTGCCGATATCAGAACGGTAATTGCTGAAAAGGTTGACTTACCTTCAGGTTATTCTGTTTCGATTGGCGGCCAGTTCGAAAGTCAAAAACGTGCTCAAAATAGGTTAGCTATAGTTGTACCTTTATCGTTAGCACTAATCGCACTACTACTTTACTTTGCCTTTGGTTCTGTTGGTCAAGCTATGCTGATATTGGTCAACGTGCCGCTTGCTGTAATTGGCGGAGTTTTCTCCTTATATTTATCTGGACAATACTTGTCTGTACCAAGCTCCGTTGGCTTTATTACCTTATTTGGTGTAGCGGTATTGAATGGGGTCGTTATGGTAGAAAGTATCAACCAACGTATTAAAGACGGTCTAGAAGCATCTAAAGCCGTTTTTGAAGGCGCTACTTCAAGATTAAGACCTGTACTTATGACTGCTATAACATCAGCTTTAGGTTTGATACCGATGTTAATGTCTAATGGTGTTGGTGCAGAAATACAGCGCCCCTTAGCGAGTGTTATTGTTGGCGGCTTGGTAACTGCAACACTGTTAACATTATTTGTTTTACCTGTTTTATATCGCTGGTTTTCAGAGAAAAAAATAAAAGAGCTATCCAGATAAAATGACTGTGAACTCTAACCCCACGCTAAAGTCACGTTTAGCGTGGGGTTATTGAGTAGATGAACGAAAAGAAAGATTAGATTTAACAATAAACTAATAGTCATGACTGCTTTGTCGGAATATTTGTCGTTAAACAGGCCAAAGCTAACTTCCGCTTTCGTATCTTTGCAGTCTTAATCTTTATGTGTCTCAAGGTCGGCTTATGGCACTCTCCAGCCACTCGATAAAATAATAATTGATAAAGTGTTTTTCTCCGCCTGATGGCTCTTAGCTTATCCGACCTACTCTGGCACTAACTGAAAATACTCTTACTCTAAATTTAAAGTTAAGCTCTAATCAAAAAATATCAATTTTTGTGCCCTACTTTGCTTCAAATTGTAGTTATTATTCTCAATCTGTGACTCAAAATCAGCTTAAGTGATGGTACCCACAAACCCAAACCCGATATCTTATATTTCATAATTTATACGTTGATATTTGTCGAATTAAAATATTTTAACTAGCTTAAAGGCTGGCTGGTCAGTAACTTACATACATATAAAACTAAAAAGCACCCTGATTAACTCAGAGCGCTTTGCGTTTAGGACAAATAAACAAGGGTTATACAAATTTAATAAGGAGATGCTTAAGCATGACCTTCATGCTTGGGGTGTTACTTTTTCGATAATATTCGTAGTTATAGATACCTGTTATCATTCTAGTGCAAAAAAAACTTAGAGCGATAAACCAAGCGAAGTTTTCAGTGGATTGGAACTGTAAACACAATATAGCTGAGCCACTAAATGCGATAATCGAATAGGTAATTTCTATTCGATATTGGCTAAAAGCCTTTAAAATTTTGGACATTAAAAACCGTCATCAAAAGCATCAAAAGAATCATGTTCTATAGAGTCACCTATCGACTCTTCAATTTCATAAACAGTCATTACCCTGTCTGGCTGGCCCACCACATTGCCACCAACATCTACGATATTAGTACTGGCATTTGTGATAGGTAGTCCTGTTGTTGGATTAATAGCAATATCATTAGCGTCGTTTTTCATTTTTAAACCTTAATAATCATTAATTAATGCTTTCAAATTTAATGATTTCGTGATAAAAAACAAACTTGTTTGACTGCGCAGCTCAGCAACAAACAGTTTGAATAAGGCATTCACTTTTCTTCTATTTTCACTTAATTTTTTTAGTAAAAACCCTCTCCTCTTTATCTAAAAAGTTTATTAATAAGTTTAATTTGAAGGCGGCTTTTGTCTGCAAGACAGGTTTTTAGATCGCATTTTTCGGCACGAAAAACTGCAAAATAGCGCCTCAGAATGAGGCCAACAAGCGCGTAATGTGGTGTAGGCGAAGCCGTAGACACATGGAGAAAGCGCGAATGTACAGCTGGTCTGTACTGACCGCGATAGTGTTTCGCATCAGCGAAATTCGATTAAAATTTGGCACAAATTGATATCGAACCATAATTTTCGTCAGAAAATAAAAGCGAAGAAAAATGCGGATAATGGGGCACCCATCGCATTGTCTGAAGCGGCAGTATGGCGGTCAGTACAGAGCGTAGCTCGGTGCATTCGCGCTGGGTATAAAACGCTAGCGCGATAGCGCGTTGAGCCAGCTCGTTGCGGAGCAACACCAGAGCTGACGGGCGTTTTAGACCTATGGTTGAGTAGCGAAGCGACGAGGCCATCCGCTGAAAGCGGCTTTTGTTGCGATAATTATCGCGACAATCATTCCGTACATGCTGCCAGAGCATCTCGGAATGAAAAACGGCAATATAATTATAAAATGATGATAATTTTTGTGTTGCGGTGCTAGTTAATTTTAATAATTAACTCACCAAAAGGATTTTTGAATTGACTCAGCAACCATCAAAAGATTTAGAAACGAAAAACCCGCTTCATACTCACTACCCTCGCTATTTTGATATTAATATGCGGTATTATCTAGGCGAAAATAACCACCAAAAAGGGGTTAACAGAACCAAGGTCTCGGTGCTTATTGCAATTCGGTTTTCTATTGTTACACCAGGCATTGTGCGTTGGCTCTACGGCATTAATCATCGCCTCGCGTTGGAACACCTAAACAGGCTAGAAAAAGATGGTTTACTGCGTGTAGTAAAAACACACCGCAGTCCAGATGGTCGCGTCTATGTGCCTACCTATACTGCTGCCAAATTTGCCGAGGAGTTAATGGGCATCGACGTGTATTTTAGGAGTAATAAAAACCCTGCTCTGCAGTTCAACCAAAATAATGTAGCACACAACCTTATAAACGCATTTGTAATGTTGCGCGGTATACATAATTATCACAGTGATGAAACGTACGCCCCAATGTGGAGTGGATTCATTACCGAGCCTGAATTTAAACGTATTAATAACCTATCTGATGCACGAACTGTGGATGGTGCTGTGCGACTCCTAGATGGCTCTGTTGCAGCAGTTGAAATTGAGCATTCATTTAAAAATAAAACGGCACGACAGGTCATTTTACTAAAATATTTGGCCTCGTTAAAAAAAAACGATTACAGTAAGATTTTTTTATTCTCTCAATCGGTCAAAATTTTTGATGACATTAAACGACTCCACGAACAACTATTTGAGGAAATGCCGCAACGTTTTGACAAGAAGACACGAGCACCACTTCTCAGTGAGAGCGATGCTGAGCTGCTGCGTGCCTCAATAATATACCGAACTAAATTGTGCTCTGAAATTGAAAAAATGTTTTACTCGTAATGCAGTAGTATCAACATTGAGACATCATGATTATTTTATTTATTCAATTGTTTAGAGTAAAAAATCTTAGCTTCATCGTCACCAATGATTTTTGCATACGTTATACAGCGCCTTATATCTGCTTTTGCCAATCTAAAAGCGGGGTTTTCGTTTTGGTTTGATAGCTCATAATTTCCTAATCGATTGAGGTTTCCCCGAGCCCACACACCCTCAGCATGCGACCCCTTATTGACTTTAGGGCGACGAGATAGTCTTGGCCTAGCAAACTCTTCACTTTCACTAGAGCATTGAGTAAAATAGGAAAATTCAATG
Organism: Pseudoalteromonas sp. EB27; assembly: GCF_001974875.1. Lineage (GTDB taxonomy): Bacteria > Pseudomonadota > Gammaproteobacteria > Enterobacterales > Alteromonadaceae > Pseudoalteromonas. Next base: position 163,862 of record NZ_MTQD01000008.1, on the reverse strand, counting down.
GCAGTAATACAGTTACCCATTTTTTTAGGCTTAAACGTTACGCGTACATCTGTGTGGGCATTAATTTTTTCAATAGCAGGTAACAGGATGCGGTTTTTAAAATCGCGCCATGCTCCATATGATTCAGATAAAAATAATTTTTGTTTCATCTCTGGCAACTGAAAATTCACAACTACCGCGCCCTGTCGTTTGTAATTTTTATAATTTCGCACCTCGTTTAGGAGTGCATACAACCGAAATGATGCTAGGCTGTTTAATTTTACTGTGTTATGAAAAAATAACCTTGTGAAATTTTTCTCTATATTAAAAATATACGGCTCGATTTCTTCTGAAAACTCAAGTGTAATGAAAGACCCTTGATTTTTCACCTTTTCGTATGAAGCGCTACTCACCCAAGGAATTGAAAGCGACTGCCCGCTATCGTCTAAAATGCTTACAGATTTATCTCTGAGTGACTCTGCGGCAGAACTCAGCTGCTCATAAACGCTGTACTTACTCAGGCCGAAACACTTGGCATATTCCGTTGGATAAATCAGAATTTTTCCTGGGTTAGACTTTTTGGAGTTTACTTTAGACAGCGCGAGATTTATTAATCGCTGCTCATTAATATCGAGCGAATAACCCGCATGTAACAGCTTATTGCCGAAAACAATTCTTGGAGAATTTTTACTACTCATTTCTCTACCTCATTTCTAGTTTATGCTGTTATGCTAACCGCGGCTCAACGAATAAAAGAAATTTCGGTAAGTTTTTTGGTAAAAAAAGTTTTATTTATTTACAGTGAAAATGGCCCCCTAAACCGTATAAATTGCCTACTCATTTCGTATAAAATGCCACAATAAACATATAAATTGCCCACCAAAACAGTAAATATTTTATTTAATTTCAATAAGATAACCCCCTCTAAAAGTATTAAAATAGAAAAAATAAAAATACAGGCACATTTGCAACTTTTATAAATTTATTAATTCATTTCTGACGGTTAAAAAATAAATTAATTATTTTTTTATTTTTTATTTTTTATTTTTTTACCCCGCCACTATCATTTGTAATAAAACTACTGAGTGAACTGACTTACTGAAATACGCAAAAGGGAGATAGACATAAATCTACCTCCCTTGTGCATTTGACCTATGGCCTTGCCAAACATGATTACAATGACCTCGCTTTTGAGGCATCGTAACGAAACCCTGTATTTGCGCAGGACCCCCTCCCAGGTTTGATACTCAGTAACTGAGTAAAATGCCCTATTAAACGCTATTGCAGTTAGGGCAACGAATCAGCAAATAATGATTCAGGCATATTTTGGGAGATATGATTAGGCTGTTATTTTGATTTTGAAAATAACCATTATGACCTCAGTTTCAATCGTTAATTTTTTCAATTAGACCCTAGGGATAAACATCATCCTCGAAGTCACACGGCAGCTCCACACGCTCTACTGGGTGGCTAATTAGGCTGTGCATGAGCTCATAAGCAAGTTTTCGCATAGCAAACTCATTTAGTGTTTTATTCGCTGTAATTTCAGGGCCAATAACCTCCCACAGCTCATCTAAATTCGCATTATCACTGCGTAATTCTAATAAGTTTATCTGGTGGTCATTAGCGGTGATTACTCGGCTAAATGAGTGTAATAAATTTAAAAAATCCAATGTTGATACGTATGTATGTTTCATTTTTTCACTATCCTTGTGTGTTTTGTTATCAAAATCGATAACGTATTAGTAAATAAAATCAGGCATGGGTATTTAAAACGGTTTACGAAAAATATTTTTAAAAAAGCGAACAAATGTTCGCTTAGGGGGTTATGCATTGTCGATAATATCGACCCAATCACTTTCTGTTGCTGCAAAAAATGTAGTTGGCGTTTGCATAAATATTTGCTGGAACTCTTCAGAGAACAGCTCACAAAACTGTGTTATTTGCTCTATGTAGATAAGTAAAAAAAGCGTCATGTCGTGCCCTTCTAAATACCTATTCTCAAAACTTGGATTTTTTTCCAACATACTATTTGAAATACTAATGCCAAGTATTTTTCCAACGCTATCTCTATGTAAATAGATGTAATTATTGAAATTTAACTCTAATGTTTGTTCATTAACTACATCTGCTAACAATAAAATTGTAGAGCAGTCATCCCACGGAGATCTACTGGCTCGAACGTATTGGCGAATAAATTGAGATTTAATATTTTTCATGATTTGTCCTCGTTAATTGTCCTGAAATTAACTAGGGCCATGCAATGGGTAAAAGTGAAGAATTGCGTTTTGTTGGTTTAATTTGCAAAAATAATAAAAATCATTAATGTTGGAATATCACTGTACAACCTTGAGGATGAATAATATGGCGGAATATATTTGGTTATTACCTGCGACCGTATTAACAATAGTTTTAGTCGTGGTTATTAAAAAGTCCAGAAAGTAAACCTATATTTTAAGTGCTTAGACAATTCAGCGTGAAGAGTAACTTGAGCCTACCTATCAGTAATAAGTATTGAACAATTAATAAACCAACTTCAATAATTTCCTGATAAATATACAAAACACATTACTTAATTCTCTATTTATCTAAAAAATTTTTTGTGTTTTTCTCTGAATTTTAATCAAGATGCAATCTAACTCCCCATTTAGCGGAGGGATTCAGAAAAATATCCAAAACATCCCTAAATTTTGAAAAATTTTGAAAATAGTTATCATAGTACTGTTAGTTTGATTAATTAAGCCTTCAAGCTAACCAATTCTTTTATTAATAACTTAAAGGTTTCTATGCAAATTATTTCTTCTAATAATAATGGACTGCAAATGCAAAAAGGATATGCGCTAGCGATAATAACCAATAAAGGTAAGATTATTCAGTCAGGTATGGTTGTTGAGTTAATGGTCTTTGAAGCAATGCTAGATCATATTATTAAAACCTTTTGTGCCAGGTTTACAAGTATTGATCCTAATTATTTTAAAGAACCTAAATAACTAAGCCCTTCAACTAAATAATATTGAATATGGCCTGTTGCAAGGGTAAACTTGCGTCAGGCCACTTCGTAATTACGTCAAAAGTCATAACCACTAACTAGCTCACCAGTATGTTTATGCAGACGCAACAAACGCTTCTTATCATTATGAAATTCCAGTAAAAGCTCAAAGTAGTCAGCATTTGAGGCACCTAATAGGTGCTCAAAAACATTATTGAGGCCACCTTTATCGCCGCTAAATGTATTTAGCTGTAAACTGATGCTTTTAAAAGTATCTTTAACTAGCTGGCGAATAGCTAAACGTTCGTCATTGGAAAGTTTTACAAGGTTTTTAGTAAGCGATAACCAGCGGTCTGTTACTTCATCACGAAAAGAGTGGTCAATTTTAGCAAGCTTGTTTTTACTGGTATCTATTTGGGTTTGAATGTCACGCGCTTGTGTTTCAAGGGCTGATATTTTATTAGCTATCGCCTGTGGTGGCGTGCCCTCAAGTATTAAAAGCGTTTCTGTAAGTGAGTTTATATCGTCATTAATTTTTTCAAGCTGCGCAACCAGTGCTGATTCTTCAGTATTAATTAATTCGCGGTCGCTGCCCCCTAGCAATATACGTTGCAGGTTTACTTTATCCTGGCAAAACTTAACAACAGCACTTTCAACCATTTCAATTTGCACTGTAGAACTCATTGTACAGTTATTATTGCGCCTAGCTTCAACACAACCATAGCGCTTATGGCTACTTTTTACTTCATCAATACACTTTTTACGATAAACAACATGCGAACCGACCGATTTACCACAACAACCACATTTAAATACACCAACGCCCGATAAAATCCCCACAAACTTTTGTGTGTGTTTCGTAGCACCTCGTTTAGATGAATCTGCGACTAAAAAATCAAACTCAACTTTACTCATTAATGGCGGGTAATAACCTTCAAGAACGTAATCAGCATCGCCTACTTTTACATTCAGCTCACCAATTAACGAACGGCGCTTTACCTCTTTATAAACATTAGCCCCAGTGTGGTGAACAGTACCCGCACCAAACTCTGCATTAATAAGCTCAGCTATTTTTATACCGCCGTGCCCTTTTTTAAATAATTCAAGCTTACGCAGCATAATAGCTTTATTGTGCGGATCGAAGTCGAATAACTTTTTATCATCATTCCACACTACCCAGCTAGGCGGCTTACCACACTTAACCCTAAAACCACGTTTGCCGGCTAACCAATCATCACATTGCTTAGTCAACGCAGAACGAACCCGCAGAGATTTAGTTTCACTTTCCTCATTGGCCCGTATCAACACCAGGATAATATAAACCAAATCCATCGGATTCTTTTTAATGGTTTCTTTATTATACTCTTTACGGTCAGCCGCCGTGATCACCGTAATATCAGCATTAATAATTTGTGCAATAATGCCCTGACTTTCAAGCGGCGCAGCACGAGAAATGCGGTCCAAACTTTCAAGCACTAAAATAGAACCCGCCGGTACCTTACCCTGCTCTACCGCCGCTAAAAATATACCCAAAGCGCCCCGGGTAATATTGGTTTTATGAAACGCACTTAACCCCATATCACGCATTGATAATGAGTCATCAAGCTCAAGCCCTTTTTCCTTAGCAACCTCTTTAGCAAAACTAAGCTGCCGATTTAAAGACTGCCCCTTAGCCTGTTCGATTGTAGAAAAGCGTATATAACTATAGAGTAATGGTTTTAAAGTAGTATGCTTATTCATGTTTTTGATTCACCTCTGTTGTTATATACAGTGTAAATCAATACAATATAAGTATCTACTATTATTATCCTTTTGCTGGCCTGTAATAGCCGTAGATACACACATATTTCGTGTATCTAACCGTACAAAGCTTGCCATGGGTAAAGATGTTGTAGCTGTAGAACAAAAGCTTGAAAAGGTTGTACCAAAAGAATTTAAAGTAGACGTGCATCATTGGCTGATACTGCACGGACGTTACACCTGCGTAGCACGTAAACCAAAGTGTGGCAGCTGTATTATTGAAGACTTGTGTGAGTTTAAAGAAAAAACGGAATAACGAGTTGAAAAGCTATAGTGGTAAAACTCAATTATACAATTTGCTTTTAGCAATTACTTCAGCCTTCTGTATCTGGCTTTCAAATGGCTTTATCACCTTTATTGCTTTTAACGAGTCTGTTGCGGGAGTAACATTTGAAGAACTTTTGATCATATTTTCAAATGTCGATCTTTTACAGGTTTTGACCTTTCCTGAGTTTTGGGAAGCTAATGAAAATCATTCTTTTATTGAGGCCCCAAGTTTTTGGTTTGAGCCGATGACTGTTTTATCTTCTATAAGCTCATTACTTCTTATAATTTTATTTTCAACGTATGTAACTAAGTTGAAGCCTGAAACGATATCTTTATCTCTACTCTTAATTGGATTTTTATACCTGGTTGTTTCATGGGGTGTTTTGCTAGATGTATCTGATGCAAAGATGATTGGGCCCTATTTAAGTATTGGTATTCAAGGTCTATTATTACATTCATTTATAAGTTGCCTAATTTGTGTTTCTACTTTATCAAAAAATGTATATTTTAAATTTAGCACTAATTAGCCTTTCTTTATTCAGTAGCTTTGCATTTCCAAGCGAAATAGATTGGCAAAACAAAGCGGCTGATCATATTAGGTTAAATATAATTCTGTTCATTAATCTTAGCCTTTTCATTCTAATTTTACTTTTCTCATTTCGACATATTAAAAGATTAAAACGACTAAATATAACCATCACTAATGAATCGTTAATCGACCCTTTGACAAAAGTATTAAATAGGAGAGGCTTCCATGAACAAGTTTCACGCTTAGATAAACAAAGCGGCTTTTTACTAATTGCAGATATAGATAACTTTAAACTCATCAATGATCAATTTGGACATAATGCTGGTGACAAAGTCCTTCAAAGAGTAGCCCATGCTCTAAAATTTCAAACTAGAGAGAAAGATATTGTAGGGCGATATGGCGGAGAAGAGTTTGTAGTTTTCTTTCCTAGCCATGATGTTGAAATTGTAAAAATGATTTCACAACGGCTTGTAGAGGCAATTGCGAGTCTTAATTTAACTGATATATCACCTGAATTACAAAGAGTTACAATTAGTGCTGGTGTAGATAAAGGCGATACAAAACACTGTAAGTTTGAAAAATTATATGAAAACGCAGATAAACTGTTATATCAAGCTAAAAGTGCTGGTAAAAATCAAGTTATCGTATTTGATAACTAACAGGTTAAACCTTGGCTAGCACACTTCTATTCGAACTCTAGTGATAAGATAGCTAATCGTTTAGCTGCCAGTCGATTCTATATTATTAATAAATTGCGCCGCATTAACTAAACGCTCACTAACAATAAATTGAGTCGTATTTTTAACCCAAGGCCTAGCAATATTTTTGTAATTTAATTTAGATAACCCGCAGAATGTGACTATTAATAGAACATTATCAAAGTATTAATTTCACAAGTCTCACTCCTTTGGTTATGCTAGTGAGCATTATAAAATTTTATTGTGAAACCCTCTATGCTACCTCTACTTCGTATCTTGATAATTGAGCAAGACCCAGCCACTTTACAAGGGCTTTCAACGAATCTGTCAAAGACCATTCCTAACTTTGAGCGAGACGATATTCATATCGATATTATTGAGTGCCTCGAGCTGAAGCACGCGCTGGAATGTGTAGAGGAAGATGGTGATATTCAAGCCGTGGTTCTAAGCTGGGATATGCACAACAAAGTGGGTGAGCGGATGTATAGCCGCTTTATTGAAGAGTTAAAGGCAATTCGCCTTGAATTGCCGGTTTATGTTATTGGCGACGACACAAAAGGGCTGGAGATCGTAAACGAATCAGAAGAAATCGAATCATTCTTTTTTAAAGATGAAGTAATTTCTGACCCAGAAGCTATTTTAGGTTATATGATTAACGATTTTGACGACCGCTCTGAAACACCATTTTGGACGGCATATCGTCGTTACGTTGGTGAAGCAAACGACTCTTGGCATACACCGGGTCATAGTGGGGGTTCTAGCTTTAGAAACTCACCTTACATCAAAGATTTTTATCAGTTTTACGGCCGCAATGTATTTGTTGGCGACCTGTCGGTTTCGGTAGACTCGCTAGGTTCATTGTCAGACAGCACTAATACCATTGGTCGCGCTCAAGAATCAGCGGCGGCGACGTTTGAAGTTAAGCACACCTACTTTGTTACAAATGGTTCATCTACCTCAAATAAAATCATTTTGCAGACACTCCTGCGCAAGGGAGATAAAGTAATTGTCGACCGTAATTGCCATAAATCAGTACACTATGGCATCTTGCAATCAGCTAGCTACCCCATTTATTTGGCGAGTATCTTAAATCCAAAATATGGTATTTTCGCGCCACCGTCGTTGGCCGACATCAAGTTAGCAATTGAAAACAATACTGATGCTAAATTACTAGTGCTTACCGGTTGTACCTACGATGGCCTACTTAGCGACCTGAAACAAGTCGTAGATTATGCTCATCAATATGGTATCAAGGTGTTTATAGATGAAGCCTGGTTTGCATACTCTTTGTTTCATCCTAGCTTTCGTCATTATTCTGCAATACATGCTGGGGCTGACTACATCACACATTCGGCGCATAAAGTAGTATCGGCGTTTTCTCAAGCGTCTTATATTCATATTAACGACCCCGATTTTGATGCTGATTTCTTTCGAGAGATTTATAGTATCTACGCTAGTACATCGCCTAAATATCAGCTTATTGCATCGCTTGACGTGTGCCAAAAGCAATTAGAGATGGAAGGTTATAAGCTGCTCAATGCGCTGCTAAATCATGTTGAAGAGTTTAAACAACAGATGGCCTCGCTTAAGCAAATTAAAGTATTAGCTAAGCAAGACTTTATGGAAATATTCCCGCATTTTAGTGGTGATAACATGGGTCACGATCCATTAAAAATCCTTATTGATATTAGTGAGCTACCTTACTCATTAAAAGATATTCATAAATATCTACTGGATGAAATTGGGCTGGAGATAGAAAAATACACACACAGCACCATCTTGGTTTTACTCACGCTTGGTGGCACGCGTTCGAAGATAATTCGTTTGTACAATGCATTGAAAAAACTAGATAGCGGTAAAGTAAAATTGTCGAAATCGACGCGCAGAGCTCGCTTACCTGAAAACTTACCAGCCATAGACTTGGCATGTATTCCAAGCGATGCTTTTTATGGCGACCGCGAATCTGTGCCTATTAGCAAAAGTAGCAACCGCATTTGTGCAGGTTTAGTTACTCCATACCCACCGGGCATTCCGCTTTTAGTCCCAGGCCAGCATATTACTGATGATCATGTTGAATATTTGCAAGAGTTGGCAAGCCAAGGGCTGACGATTCAAGGCAGTTTTGATGGTGAAATTTATGTTCTTAAGGGTAAGGTTAAAAAATAAAGGTATTGGTTTAATACTATCTCGATAATAATACCAATCTGCTTATATACGGGGTCTATTTAACGTTAAGAAAATTACGCTAGAACTAGGCAAAAATTTTTGTATCTAGTTGTTCTAAATAAAAAATTTTTAACGACGTTATAGTGCAATTTAATTCGTTAAATTGATCAAAGATTTATGCAGGTTGGTATAATTACTGCCGGCAGTGTCGCAAGACATTGCCGCTGTAACAGTATTTAGAAGTAAAATACAAAGTGGAATAAATCATTCTTATAAATATTAACTAGTTTTAGTTAAAAAAAAGCAAGCCAGGTGGCTTGCTTTTACCGTCTTTAAATACACACACTTATAGACTCGATTTAACTATAGCTTTTAAAATCTATAGCTTGCGCCAAATGTAATACGGCGGTCTGTAATACCTTGGAAACAAAGTAAAGCACCTTCGTTAACACAAGACTGGCTAACTTCTGATTCAGTTAAGTTAACGGCTTCAATACCGATATTTAGCTGATCGTTCACATCATAACTTATGCTGGCATTAAGCTGCCCTCTATCTTCTTGTACAACAGGGAAACCCCATGGGAAGCTCGAGGTGCTACCAAAATCAGTTGAACGGTACCCTTCGCGCCACGTATAACGCGCTCGAGCAGATAGACCGTATTTCTCATAGTAGAATGTGATGTTATATGCGTTTTCTGACAGATCAATGAGTGATTGCTTAGCACTTATGTCTGCATCAGGGTTACCAGTTGTTAATGCAAAAACAGCATTTGCACGACTCGTTGCGGTGTCAAATGATTCGCCACCAGAAAATTCTTGATAGGTATAGTTAGCAACCACACCAAAACCTGATGCCCATCCTAGTTCTTTTTCAAAATTTGATAAGTCGTATTGAGCCGCAAGCTCAATACCTTGCTGTGTTGTTTCACCAGAATCATTAATAGTAGTTTGTGTTGGTACACATAACCCTACGCCAGCATCTGGACCAAATACGTTTATGTCTGCAATTGGATTAAATATGCCGCCGCCTTCACATTCTGGACCATTTGTATCGCGAAAGCCTGTGCTTGGGTCTTCAAATGGGTCAACTTGCTGTGTAACGTGCAAATCGCTACGTGTTTTATGAAAGTACCCCACACTTAACAAAGCAGCGGGTGCAAAATACCAATCAGTGGATATATCGAAAGAGGTTACTTCTTCTGGCGCTAAGCCTGAGTTACCAATTGAAACGGCACTATTAGGGCTGGTGCCAAACGTAACAGATGTAGATAGGTCATCAAAATCTGGGCGTCTAATATCTTTAGACCAACCTAAACGAACAATCACATCTTCACTTACATTCGCGGCTAAATTAAATCGTGGTAAAAAGAAATCGTAATCACCTTTTGACGTTAGCTGAGTAACCAGTTCGTTGCCACTTCCATCTTGAGTAACAGAGTTACCTAGCGATGTAACTTCAGTCTCTAAATAACGCAGGCCAAAGTTACCGCGAAACATGCCATACTCAAAATTTGCTTGTGCATATAAGGCATGTGTTTCTTCTTCAATATCAAAAAACGCATTTACTTGAGACGTTGGTGAACTTATTGGACCACGATCAGAACCTGTTATTGCATTATTAGCTTCAATCGCTTGGTTAAGCGCTGCTAAAACTGCTTGTGGATCAGAGGATGCAAGCTCTGGGTTTATAAGTAAGAAATCACGAATATAGAGTGCTCGCCCATCACCATCGTTAAAGTTATCTGGGCCCGCTGTTAATAATTGTGCAAATAAATCACCCGTTGGGCTATCAGCCATATTTCTTAAACCAACGTTAGAACGAACTTGATCCGACACACTACTCGTTTTACTGTAGCGGTAACCGAAATCGACTGACGTTATTACATCATCTAAGTAATATGTAAAATCTGTACGAAACGCATCTTCTGTATTTTCTGACTCATCTTGCCCTTGGTTTACGTCACGTAGAACAACATTTGCAGGGTCAAGTAATTGAGCCATTGTTGGCGCGTTTGCCTCACCCGTCGCAATCCCAAACGTAAGTGCATCACCTGTAAGATCATACTCAAAAGGAGTCCCGTTTTCATTTGACGAATTAGTAGCAACATTTGGATTTATAAAATTAAGCGTTGTATTAAAGCTTGGTGTAGTTGAATCAGAACGCGAGGTTGAGGCTTCAACACTTGCAAATAATCTATCGCCTTGCCATTCCCCTCCTATTCTAAATATTTTGCTCTTTGTGATGCGTGAATTAGTATCGCTAGAAAAACGCAAGTTAGGATCGCCACCACCGTCTTCAACCGGAATAACGCCTCTTACAGCCGCTTGAATGCTGCCTAGGTTCTGTCCGTCAAGCGAACCAAAATTAACTGTTTCAAACTCACTCGGTATTGATACATTTCTAAGATCACTTAGGCCAGATGCTTGTACTCTAGAGCTTTCTTGGCGGCGCTCTTGATCGTTAACAACTGCATCAAAAAAGAATTTCATATTATCGTTTGGCGCATATTCAAATGTACCTGCGAAGTTTTTTGTCTCGTATTCGTAATTATCATAATCTTGAATTAAAAACTGTACTGGTAGGAAATCAAATGATTGTGCACTTGCTGCACCACTATCAGCGGCTACCGAATTATCTCTATCAGCGCGAGGACGAAATGCGGTTACGTCTTGCTCACTGTAACTACCACTAAATACAACACCAAACTTACCGCCCGAATCAAGCTCCCAGTTATCCCCCCAGGCACCAGAAACTCGAGGAGTGACACCGTCTGTTGATAAGCTACTATCTTCACCTTGAACTCTAATTGAGCCTAGAGTTTCATTTAACTGTAACGGGCGAATTGTTTTCAAGTTTATTGTTGCGCCCACAGAGCCTTCGATTGTTTTTGCTTCAGGGGACTTAATTACTTCTACACCAGAGATAATTGCTGCTGATACATCTTCAAAACTAATACCACTTCGTCCAGAACCTGAGCCAACTGTTGATACGCCGTTCACTTCTGTACGATTAGCATTGGTACCACGAATTTGAACGCCCGTACCTACCCCTGCTTCACGAGTAATTTGAATCCCTGTTACGTTTTCAAGTACTTCTGCGAGGTTTTGATCTGGTAGCTTACCAATATCTACAGCCTCAATAATTTCAACAAGGCTGTCTGCTGAACGCTTTTGTGCAAGCGCATTTGTAAGCGATTGTCGAATACCTGAAACCTCGATAACCTCAAGATCATCTGCAGCTTTTTTTGGAGCTTCTTGCGCCTGTGTAGACAAAGACATACCAAGTGCAGTTGCCGATATAACTGCCAGTGTAATTTTAGATAACTTGTGACTCATAGTTTTTTTCCTGTGTGTGTGAAATGCTATGTTTAACCAGCTACTTTATTGTTTTTATTAAAAGCCCTTAATTATTACAAAACCTTAACTTTATATTTACACTCAACTATAAAAAGGTCAACCTTTTGGTAATTAATTTAGATCAAATATTATGCAATATGTTATTACCAAAATAGAAAAACCTATCTAACCTTCAAGCTAATAGCAAAACTTACATTTTAAGTTAATGTTATTTATGGTTTTTAAGTTTCATTAGAAATAGGTCTATTAATAACAAGGGTTAGAAGAGTTATCGTTTTAAAAATGAAATAATTTAGGCAGGAAAAACCGATGATGTTCGGCGTACTGAACAAACAGCAATATTGGTTAACCAATTTAATTGTTTTAGTCAAGTAGCGTAATTCTGGAGTGAGTTTTTTGAGTACTGTTAGCTAACGCTATCGAAAATATAAAATTGAAGAATTTGAGGATCAAAAAAGGCGGTAAAACCGCCTTTTTAATATGATTAAGTGTTTAACTATTATAGCTTGTAGCTTAAGCCTAAGAATAAACGTGGGCCGTAGTCATTCACTTCACCTAGGTTACCTTCAACAAAGAAATCTTGTGATTTAGGAGCACTGAACAAGTTAATTGCTTCAGCTTTAACTCTAAAGTGCTCATCAATTTTGTATGATGCGCGCATTTCCCACACACCTACGCCATCAACATAACGAAGTCGAGTACCATTTGTAGTATATGGTTGGAAATACTCACTACGATATTTGTAAATAACGGCAGTATCAAATCCACCTATTTGGTAGTAAAGCTGGCTGCTAAATACATGCTTTGAGAAACCAGGTACTGAAGCCGACTCAATAATACCATCAGTTAATTGTGTAGTATTACCATCTACGTCAGTCTCAAACGTATCGCCGTACAAGCTATCTTGGAACTCAAAATCAGTGTCTGCATAGTTGTAACCAAATTTCATACCGATGCCATTATCCCAGCGGTAAGAAAATGAAGCTTCAAGACCTAATATTTCACTGTCCTCGTCTGATGTAACAGAATTAGTAATTGGTAATGAAACAGTTTCACCGGCAACAGTAAAATCTTCAATTACTGTTTGTTGTTGAAAACCACCGTTGAACTGTTTGTAGTATAAGCTTAACGCTAAGATTGAATCTTCGTTAGGGTACCATTCAAATGCCGCATCGTAGTTCCACGACATAAGCGGTTGAGTATCTGGGTTACCAGAACCATTTACACCCACTAATAAATCGCTAATTGAAGTTGCTGTACCTTCTGTATCTTCTTGGAATGTACGGCTGTAACCTAAATCAGATGGATCTGCGCGTGACATACCACGGTATATACCAGCTCGAAATAAAATATCTTCACTGTAATCAATAACTAGGTTAAAACTTGGTAAATACTTAGTGTAGTCACCACCGCTTTTTATTTTATCCAATGAACCATTATCAGATTCAACCAGAGAAAGTACACCGGTATCACTTGTTACAACATCAAAGCTATTTCTAAAACCAATCGAAGTTACTTCTGTGTCTACAATACGAAGACCAAAGTTACCGCGAATGAATTTACCAAACATTTCTGTATCGTAATTAGCCATTAAGTACACTGATGTTGTTTTTTCTGTTACATCAATTGTACCTGCATTTTCATATTCAACTTCTGGGTAAGCAAACACACCATCAGCGTTAGAACCAGCTACAGCTTGTGAGAAACATACGTTGTCGTATGTAGCCCATGATGAACCTGTACCGCTATCTACAACGTTACCGTCACTATCAACATTGGTTACAATATCGCCATCAGATACACTCGATAAAAAGCCTGATTCTGGAAAGTCGATTTGACAACCTTGTAATACGTCAAGCGCTTCTGTACCAGAGTCTAGTGTAAATTCGTTTCTTGAACCGTTACCTTGGCTACCACCATACTGTAGGAACGTCATTTCAGATGTTCTAATACCACCTTGTACACTGGTGAAAACGTTACCATCTAGCGCATAGTCAAAATCTAATCGCGCTGAGATAACTTCGTTTTCACGAACATTTTCACGGTCAAGTCGCGTTCTTAGGCTATCTGTAAAGTTTGAAATATCTGTTACATCAAAATCTGTCAGTGTGAAATGAGGGATCTCATCACCCATATCCCAAGAAAAGAAATTACGACCTGATGTTCTACCACGGTTAGATATTTGAAGTTCTTCACGTTCAGTTTTTGAATATGCTAAATCTAGGTCAACAGTTAATCTATCAGTAACTGTATGTTCTATATTTATGCCGTAACCTTGGTAGTTTTCTTCACGAGAAAATTGCTCACCCGCTGATTCAATGCGCTCTTCACCTTCCCAGTGCAAAATACCGCCTACATCGTTAGTAACAAGTGTTGGACCTGTTACACCTGGTGTGGCACGTTTTTGTAAAAAGATTAAATCGTGGCGTGCTTCTTGTTGTGTTCTATCTGAAATTTGCGCATCAAAGTTAACATCCCAATCAGCTGAAGGTTGGTATTGCAGTGCAAAAAACATTGCATCACGCTCATCTGATGTCTCGTTTTGACGGTAGCTTCGGCTACTACCAGTCCAAGCATACGGAGTACCATCACTTACTGCTTTGCCCGTTTCAGGATCAATTTCTGTATCGTAACCTTGGTTGCTACTGCCACTAACTTGGTCTTCACAGTCGCCTGCGCTGCTACGGTAAAAACCTTCATTAGTATTATTTGGATCGTTTAAACAGGCCCATAATGAAGAACCTGATGGGCTAGAGCTTCTGTATTCAGCTTCTGGTTGGCTAATATCTTGGCGCTGTACACCAAAAGACACACCAACGGCTTGGCCGTTATCAAATTCAAACTGGTCAACATAACTAAACGTGCCACGGTAACCAGCGTCACTTTGAAGTGAGTTATCTACATTACCTTCATCAGGGTTGTAGTTTAATTTAACCTCTGCAGATACACGTTGTTTGCCAAAATCAAGTGGAGTTATAGTTTCAAGTGCAATAACACCTGCAACACCACCTTCAATCATTGAGGCATCTTGCGTTTTATATATCGCTACTTTTTTTACAAGTTCAGAAGGAAACTGCGAAAAGTTAACTGAGCGGTCACCACTACCATTAGTCGCTTCACGACCATTAATGTGTGTTGCGCTTAAAAATGGACCAAGTCCACGGATAGTTATTTCAGTTGCACCACCATTTTCACGGTGAGATGCAGCGCCTGTAATTGACTCAAGTGCTTCACCAATAGACAGTGCTGGTAAATCACCAATGTCTTCTGATGACAAGCCATCAACTACCGTTGTTGCTTCACGTTTAATTGCTATTTGGTCCTGTATTGTTCTACGAGTACCTGTAACACTAATTATTTCAACGTCTTCTTCAACTTCTGTCGCTTTTCCCTGATCTTCTTGTGCGCTTGCTGTAAATACGCAAGAACTTGCCATACCTGCGATGACCGCTGTTCTTACCCATTTTGCAACTGGGCGCATTGCAAACTGCCCTGTTGTAGAATTATTGCTATCTCGTGACTTCAACGACATTTGAATTCTCCGCTGGTTGTTGTTGTGTGATTTTAGTGTGTTAGCTTGTTATGCTTATGTATATTTTATGTGACCTTTGACTTTAATATACTCAAACGCAGTCATATGATCAACCAATTTAGCGTTTTAATATTACCATAAGGTATACCAATTTTTACATAACGGCATTACCAGCAGGTCAGGCAGGTTTTTTACTAGAATATAAACACCTCTAAACTAGTCCATAAATGAGTTATGTAGGCTAAATTAAAGTGTGGTGAAAAGTATAAACAATAAAAAAGCCCCAAATTTGGGGCTTTTAAAAGTTAACTGATTAATTGGTTATTTAATCGTTTTGTATTTCCCATGTAGATCCAACACCTACTTCAGATGATTGAATATAATGAAGCCCTTTAGCACCCGCCTCTGCCTGAAGGCCTGCAGGGTCAGTTTCTAATAACGTACTTGTTGCTGTAACGTACTCAAGCACTTCTTTACCATTCGTTGCTGGGTCTTGGTCAATTGCACCATCAGTATCGAATGCCCCATTACCGTTTAGTTTTCTAATTTCAACCCAGTCACCGCTTGCATCGCCTGATACTCGACTATCCATATAACCAAAGTTGTTACTTAGCACCGAACTATCATGATTAATTAAGTCACAGTCATATTCAAAAGCATGGTCACTTTCAAGTGTATTTGGGTAAAATAAGCCTTGAGTTGTAGCACTGCTATTTATTGTGTCTTCGTCTGTTTGATCACCTAGACCATTAGCGATTAAATTACCATTAAAGGTTATTTTAAATGCGTTTTTAGTTAAACCATAAAGCACTGGTGCATCAGCGGCTGTTAGATCATCACAGTCACTAACGGGAGCACGCGAACCTATTTCAGTACTAAATACGATAGGCTGCTGTGAGTTCAAAACCGTATTATTTGTTACATTTAGTGTAAAGTCACCAGCACTATCAAGCACAGCTTGGTTACCCGAGTTTGGCACACCGCCGTCAGCTTGAGAAAATGGGTTAGCTGTAAATACAATACCGCCCGCTTCTTTATTACCCGAACGAATACCTGCAACGTAGTTGTTACTTACGGTGTGACCAAGTGGTGTAATTAATATACCCGCTGGGCGGTCATCAGAGCTTGCAATATCGGTAGTTCGGATAATAACGTTATCTGTAACACTGTTGAAGCCACCATCTTCTAGTGAAATACCACCATTAGGATTTACAATTGTATTGCCTTTGATGGTTGCACCCGATGTTTGCACTCGCATTAAACGACGACCCGTTACAAAGTTTTCTACTCGGTTGTATTGAATAGTAAAATTAGTGTTCTCTGCTGCGTCCGAGCCTGTAGTACTGCCAACATTAATTAAATGTAAGCTAGAATTATCAAAGTTTGGATTGCTACTAGTGCCACTAAACAAGTTATATTCGATAACGTGATCCGAGCTTGCAGATGCCATTTTAATCACGGAGCCATTTTCAGCAAAATTACGATTAGAAAATGTATTACGTTCGATTAAAGCGCCTTTACCTTTTAGCATTAACCAATGATAAGTAGAGTTGTTTAGCGTTGCTTCATCGCCATCTATTGTGTTTTGCGAAAAAGTAAAGTTATCGCCTTCTGAGTAAATAACAGCATCTTCTTCGGCTTCACAAAATGCCCCCGCTTTAGTATCTATATTCTTAAAGGTAAGCCCTGTTAATCCAGCGCCATCTACTCCAGCAGCTACATGTATACATACTTCACCGCTAAGTACAGGAGTTTGACCTTCTACAGCGCGAAGCGTTACTGCACTGGTTAATAAAATTGCATCCATATCAGCATAAACACCGGTGTTTAAGCCAATAACATCACCGTCAGCTAAACCGCCACTTATAGCACCAAGAAGTGCTTCAGGGTTACTAACTAATTGAGTGTAAACCAATGTATCAAGTGAGTTTGTAACCTCACTCGCAAAGCCATCATTATCTGTATACGTGGCTTTTACTGACATTATTGAGCCAGCGTAATCAGAAGGCGTAAATGTTTTACTATTGCTCCCTGCTATTTCAACGCCATCAGCAGACCAAGTATAAGTAACGTTAGCCTCTTCAACGCCGTTGTTATCAGTTATCTCAGCGGTTAACTCGCCATTTGTTAAATAAGGCGCTACACCCATAATGGCTACGCTACCGGCTTCGTCAACCGCAACAGCAGAAACAGCAATTGTTTCCTCAGACGTATTATCCTCGATAAATCCATTATCATCTGTATAAGCAACTTGAACACTTATCTTTTGACCTAACAGTGATGCATCAACTGTAAAGGTACTTTCTGTCTCGCCAACTATCTCTTGTGCATCAGTAAGCCACTGATAAGTTATATCTCCGGTTGCTCCATCGGTATCTGCAATTTCTGCTGTTAATGTATTGCCAACAGTTGGCGTGCCACTAATTGTAACTTGGCCTTCTGAATTTGTTCGTGCTACAACTTGTGTTCCAGTAGATGTAACAGATTCAGCAAACCCGCGGCTATCTTCAAAAGATGCACTAACTGTAATAACTGTACCAAACTGTGCGTCTGTTAACGTGAGCGTTGAAAGTGCTTCATCTGCAATCTCTACGTCATCAGCAAACCATTTATAAGTTACTGTATCGCCATCAAAACCGTTTTCGTCAGCTACATTGGCTGTTAGTTGCGAACCAACTAGAGCGTCGCCCGTAATAGTTAAACTTGCAGGGAATGCGATTGCGGCAACATCTGCGGTTGGATCTGTAATATGCGATTCATTGATACCGCCATCATCGGTATAAAGCCCTTGAACTGTAATTGGTAACCCTATCTGATCGTCACTCAGTGTAAACGAAGCGCTATTTGCACCTGTAATTGCCTCACCATCTGCATACCAATAGTAAGTCACGTCACCTGAGATACCATCAGGGTCACTAACTTCAGCTGTTAATGTTTGTCCGCTTGTAACAGTTCCACTAAGAGCAATAGAGCCCAAGTTGTTGTCATTGTTGTTTGAGTTTGTGTCACAACCAACTATTGCAGCTGCAATAGCGCATAGCGCAAAATGTTTTAATTTCATGGTGGCTCTATTCTCCAAATTTATGGTTTTAATATTTGGTTATCTATTGTGTGTGTTACCAAATAAATCATGCGTTTATTACCAAATTCATTTAAATTGCAAATAAATTGTTAACCAACTTGGTAATATAACCATAATAAAATAACTTTTTCCACTACATCCACCCAATTAAATAACAATAAATAAACATAAAGTTAACCGCACACTGTTTCCCTAGTAAAAAATTGAATTCAATCATGTATAATTACTGCGAAAAAACATAACTTTAGAGCAAAAAAATTGTTTTTACATGAGGTTAAGTAAATCAGATTTATCTAATATATATAAAGTATTCTTATTTGAAGACTATAAGAAAATTAAGAAATGAAGTGAGTTTGTATAGAAAGGATTATTTACAGAGAGAATGAAAAATAAGAGTAAAAAAGGGGCTATTTTTTTGCCCCTTTTTTATTAAGTACTGTTTTATAAAATAGCGTTATTATAAAACTCTACAGGCTCATTTGAGCCCAAAGCAACAGGCACGCGCTGATGCAAGCTCGTTGGCGCAATATCTAAAATACGCGTTCCTCTAGAGGTTGCTTTACCACCTGCGTTTTCAACTAAAAGTGCTAGTGGGTTTGCTTCATAAAGCAGTCTTATTTTTCCGTTATCGTTACCACTGCGTTTATCTTGTGGGTACAAAAATAAGCCACCTCGGCATAAAATACGATGAACGTCGCCTACCATCGCTGCATTCCAGCGCATTGAGCTTTTTTCAAAGCTTTCACAGGTGTATAGCAATTTATCAAAATACACTTGAGTTGGTTCGTCCCAGTAACGGTAGTTAGCCATATTTACGGCAAATTCGCGACTTTGTTCTGGCACACTTAACTGCTTGTTTGTCAGTAAGTAACCGCCATGTGTTGAGTCTAACGTATAACAACGCGTAGGACCGCCAGTACTCATTACAAGTAATGATGAAGGGCCGTATAACACATAGCCTGCACATACTTGATTCACACCTGGCTGACTAAATTGCTCGTCGCTGTTGAAGGCAACATCATCACGGGCTAAGTAAATAGTAAATATAGTGCCTATTTGACCATTAACATCAATATTAGAAGAGCCATCTAATGGGTCAAAGGCAACAATAAACTTACCTTCAGGATGACCACCTACTGCATGATCTTCTTCTTCTGATGCAACTGAGCGTACGCTGCTATCGTCAAGTAGTATGTCTTTAAGTAGTTGGTTTGCGATTACATCCAACTTTTTTTGAACTTCACCCTGAACATTTTCGTTAAGGGTTGAGCCTAAAACACCGGCTAATTCACCCTGACTTACTCGAAAAGCAATTTCTTTACTAGTCGCTAAAATTGTGCGAATAAGTAAAATAAGATCGGTATCTACACCGTCTTCTTTCAATACTGTATTTAATCTTTTCATGCGCTATACCTATTTACACAATTTAGATCGTCAAAGCATTGCTCTAGTCTTGCAACCATACTTTGCTCTGAATGACGCAGCCATACGCGAGGGTCGTAATATTTTTTGTTTGGCTTATCTTCCCCATCAGGGTTACCAATTTGCTCTTGTAGGTATGCTTGGTTATCTTTGTAGTAATCTAAAATACCTGTCCAACACGCCCACTGCGTATCGGTATCAATATTCATCTTAACTACGCCATAGGTTAAAGACTCTGCAATTTTATTGTACTCAGAGCCACTACCACCATGAAACACAAAATTAATTGAGTTGCTTGGTAGATTAAATTTCTCTGATACGTAAGCTTGTGAATCTTTTAAAATAGTGGGTGTAAGAACAACGTTACCCGGCTTATATACACCGTGAACATTGCCAAAAGACGCTGCAATTATAAAGTTAGGGCTAATACGGCTCAAACGTTCGTAAGCAAATGCAACATCTTCAGGCTGAGTATATAAAGAAGAGCTATCTAAGTGTGAGTTATCAACACCGTCTTCTTCGCCGCCCGTGCAACCAAGTTCAATTTCTAGAGTCATACCTATTTTTGCCATACGCGTTAAATAACGTTCACAAATTTCAATATTTTCTTCTAAAGACTCTTCGGAAAGATCAATCATATGCGAGCTAAACAGTGGTTTGCCCGTCAGTTCAAAGTGTCTTTCACCTTCATCAAGCAAACCATCAATCCAAGGTAGTAGCTTTTTAGCTGCATGATCAGTATGAAGCATTACTGCCACTTCATAATGTGCTGCCACTGAATGTACATATCTTGCAGCACTTACCGCCCCAAGCACTGCTGATTGTTGCTCTGGTAAAGATAAGCTTTTACCACAAAAAAATTGAGCTCCACCATTAGAAAGCTGAATAATAACGGGCGAGTTTTTCTTTTTAGCAGCTTCTAGCGTCGCATTTATAGATGTTGTACTAACAACATTTACCGCTGGCAAAGCATATTGATTAGTACGCGCATGCTCATACACAGCACTTACTTCATCGCCAACGATTACGCCTGGCAGTATTGTTGGGGCTAAATAATTCATTTATGCAATCCTTTCTATTTTAAAGCCTGGATACAAGAATCGGTAATTGCTTGCCAGTTTTCTTGCTCAACCCATTCTTTCTTCGCTATCCAAGTACCGCCAACGGCGAATACATTATTTAAAGAAAGATAGTCCATTTTGTTACTTTCGCTAACACCGCCTGTAGGGCAAAAGCTGACTGCTCTAAATACTGACGATACAGCTGATACAAAAGGTGCTCCACCGGCTAGCGATGCCGGGAATAATTTTTGCTCTTCAAAGCCATATTCAAGCGCCATTAAAATATCACCTGTGTTTGATACACCAGGAAGTACCGGTACATTACATTTAGCAAGTGCGGCAAGTAATACAGGAGACACAGCTGGCGTTACAATAAAGTCAGAACCCGCTTCTAGTGCTTGCTCTAAAATTTCAGTATTTATTACCGTACCCGCACCTACTTTTAGCTCAGGCACTTGTGCCTTAATAGCTTTTAATGCTTCTAAAGAAGCTTCTGTTCTTAGCACTACTTCAACTAAAGTAAGGCCGGCGTTAGCCATAGCTTTCGCTATTTGAACACCTTGCTCTGGCGTATCAGCTTGAATTATAGGTAGCAGTGTTTGTCCTGACATAAGTTCAGAAAAGCGAGTCATAACGTTGTTCCTTTATAAAAAAGTAATGCGGCCGAGGTATGGCGGCCTTTAATGTTTAATTATTTTGTTATACCAATTGCATTAAATTAATGAGCTATTATAGCGACAAGAAAATAGCTCAATAACAAGGCTAAAATTATGATACATAGTTGTTCTATATAAATAATTTTTAACGTAGTTAGTGAGTTATTTAATACGCTAAGGTGATCATGTTTTTAATAAAATTGGTATCAGATCCCAGCTTTAACCATTGCTAGCTGAAATATATCTTTTGGAGCAATAGCGCCTGGCTGTTGTATAACAGCACCTGCTGCTTTTGCAGCAAGTTGTACAGCACTTGAAATTGATTTATCAGATAAACGAGCACCTAAATAAACACCGTTAAAAGCATCGCCTGCTGATGTAGTATCTACAACATTTGTTACCGGTATTATAGTGTGGCTTTGAAGGGTCTCGCCCTCTTTTGTCACTACCGATTCAGGGCCATTTTTAACAACAATTTCTTCTATTTGGTAAGGTTTTAAATATTCAACAACCGCTTCTACGCTATGTACGTCATAAAGTGTTGTTAAATCTTCAACGCCAGGTAGGGTAATATCTGCAAGCGTAAAGGCTAAATGATATTGCTCTTTAGTTTCCTCTACACTATTCCACAAACGCGCTCTGTAGTTAGGATCAAAAACTATTTTAACTCCAGCATCTTTGAGCTGCTTTACAACTTTCCAAAATTGCTCACGTGCACTTTCTTCAATTATTGCTAATGAAATTCCTGAAAAGAAAAACATATCACCTTGGCTAAGCTGCTCAAGTGCATCAGCATCTAAAAAATCAACAACCTTTTTAGCTGCAGAATCATTGCGCCAATAAATAAAGCTACGCTCACCATGCTCATCGGTTTCTATGTAATACATGCCAGGTACTTTGGTATCGTGAGCAAATACGAGCTGTGTATTTATTTCTTCACTTTCAAAGCGTTCTAGCATTTTTTTACTTAAATTATCTTGACCTAAAGCCGTAACAACCGAAGTAGTAACCTGTGGGAAGCAACGCTTTAAATACACTGCAGAATTATAAACATCGCCTGCAAATGATTGGTGTAGTGTTGCCGCGCTCATAGCCCTAAGCTCGACCATGCATTCACCGATAAAGTAAATATTTTTCATCTTGGAAGTTACCCTATGTAGTTAACTGCTATGCACTTATACAAAACATGTTGGCATAGCAGTTATTATCTAGATTATTGAGGCTTTTTAAGAGGTTCTATTTTTGGAATTAAAATCCAAACAGCTGCCATTGCTATAATGGCTAAAGAAGCACCAATAACAAATGCTGGTGTATAGTTACCATCAGCAGTAAGAATAGGCACAAGCGATGTAAGGCCTACAGCACCAAGTTTTGCCGCCATACCAGAAAAACCTGATAATGTACCTACAGCTTTTTTGCCTAACAAATCACTTGGTAGTGTTTGCACATTACCAATTGCAGTTTGAAAACCAAATAAAATAACAGCCATAATTAGTACCGCTGTAGTTGGTCCGCCTGGATTTGCCATTGCAAGTAACGCAGGTAGCATAATTAAACAGCCTAGCGTAATAGTTAACTTACGTGTTTTATCAGTGTTCCATCCGGCTTTAAGTCGATTTTGTGCCAGTAAGCCACCAAACCATGCACCAAACATAGCGCCAACATAAGGAACCCAACCGTATATACCAATAGACTTAACATCCATGCCGTATACTTCGTTTAGGTAAATAGGTATCCAAAAAACAAATAACCACCAAATAGGGTCAATCGCAGCAGAGGCAATAATTACACCCCAGCTTTGTTTGCGAGAGAGTAACTCAGCAGTAGACGGGTTATATTCTTCTTCATCTTCGCCAGTCACATCGCCATTATCATCAACACGTCTTTGACCTGTTAAGATATATTCACGTTCTTCGGCAGTAAGCCAAGGGTGAGAGCTAGGCGGCGCTTTAACTAAAATTAACCAAGGCACTAACCAAAGAAAACCTAATACACCAACAAAAACAAACACCATTTGCCAGCTAAAGTAGATAGTTAAGTATGCAATTAAAGGAATCGCAATAATACCGCCGATAGCAGCGCCAGAGTTAAAAATACCCTGTGCTAATGCACGCTCTTTAGTTGGAAACCATTCAGCATTACCTTTAGCTGCGCCCGGCCAGTTACCAGCTTCAGCTACACCTAAGATTGCGCGAAAAATACTAAGGCTAAGTACACCTTGTGCAAATGCATGGGCAACGGTTGCAATAGACCAAACACCTATCGATAAAACAAAACCGAAGCGGGTTCCCACCCAGTCAAATATTTTACCAAATATGGCCTGACCAAATGCATAAGCAAATACAAACACAATTGAAATATTAGCGTATATTTGTTTGCGTTCTAATGCTGATTCATCAGGGAATAAATCTTCAACAATATCAGGCCAAAGCACGCTAAGTGCTTGACGGTCGATATAGTTAATAATGGTAGCTAGCGCAATTAGCGCTATAACCCACCAACGTAAGCCTTTAAGTTGCATAATTAATCCTCAAGAAAGTCTTCACGCGCTGGGCTAAAGGTATCAATCAGGATTCCGCCTGTTGGGCAGGTAGCTCCATGATCAGCAAATGGTGGGATTAAGCAGCTATCACCCGGTTTTAAGATTTTAGTTACGCCATCAATGTTAAAGTGAAATTCACCTTCAACAACATACGTTACTTGAGAATGTCTGTGAGCATGGTTATAACCAATAGCCCCTTTTTCAAACCAAATTTTAACAGCCATTAGCTCTTCGTTATAACCTAGCATTTGACGTTTTAGACCATTTCCTAAATCTTCAATTTCAGTCTCGTTGCCAAATGAAAAGTGTGCGCTTTGCTTTTGCATCCTATTTACTCCTGATTATTGTTCATCATATAAACGGCTAATCGGCCATTTAAAGTGAACTCTTTATTTTGATAATTGAATGTGTTTTTAGCTGATGTTTGTGCTTTATTAATAGCCACTAAATATGACTTGCCTTTAATATCAAGTTCAACAAGTGTTAAATCGCCCTGCTGACTATATTCAAGCTTTGTAACTCTACTAACAGCTTCTAAGGTATATTCTTTACTTGGATTGTATTCACCGTGAGGCTCTAATACTGATATAAATTTATGATGCTTTTGACCCTCAACGCGACGAATAAAACCGTTTTCGTTACGTAAATTAAAATCAGGGTCATTTGCACCTATTTGGGTAAACAAGAAAGACTCATCACCTTTAACCAAACTCGTTTGCGTATAAAAGCGACCATTCTCGTTTAACCACGTTACTTTAGCTAAACCACTTTGAGGTTGCGCTTGAGCTTTAAGCCATAGATGCTGGTAACCATTTTTAGTACCTAATGCAGCGAGTTGTGTTGCATTCGCTTTTAGCTCAAAGCTGGTATCGATAAGCTGACCTTTATAATGCAAAGGCAAGTCAAGCTGATGCGCTTTATTTGCTGCAACATCAAACATATCAAGTGCAACTGTGCTTTGTAGTTCAGGTAAGTTAATAAGTGCAAGCGTGCGTTCAAGATCAACGCCTTTATAAGCTGTGCTTATTTCGCCACTTGAAACCGTGCCATATTCATTTGTTTCAAAGAAGTTAAGCGTTGGGTAGTTATTATTACCTACTTCAACATTTGCATTAAAATGTGTTGTTTCGTCAACCACTACCGTATTGTGCGCAACAGTGTGTTTAGCGTAAGTTTCGTTTTCTGGTAAGTAACGACCGCCGTATTTAGCTTCTACATTTAAAAAACGTGCTGCGCCATAATCAGATACAATTTCATTACCGTGGTCGTAAAACTGCCATGTTAGTTTATCAAAATGACCATGACCTAAACCTTGTGCAGCAGGTTTAAATAGTAGAGCTTGATCGCCACCTAGCTGCGTTCTCATTACAACTAGAGCACCTTGTTTACCGTTATTACCATCGCCGAAAGCAACTGATTTAAACGAATAAGGTTTTGCCATGTTGTTATCAAGTGCTTGAGCTACTTTTAGTCCATCACCAGAGAGGATTATTTGGTCTTGTTGCTTAGCAATATCTAAATAACCGGCATCGTTGGTTAAACCGTATGCCGCAGTTACACCATTTACTAACTCAATGGTATCGATACCTTTACTTTTTATTGCATCGTTAATTGGGAAGAACAAACCGTTGTAGCTAAGTTGAATCGTCGTATCAATCGCTTTTAATAATATGCCATCGCGATATTCAAAGATTTTTCGTTGCGGTTCGTTGTTTTCAATCGCTTTAGCAAACGTTACAAAGGGTAATAGTGCAAAGCGTTGATAGTAAGGACCTTCGTTATAGTAACCTTGTGGTGAAAACAGCATCTCTAGCTGCTTAATAAAGCCACCTTTACCCGACTTTTCTAAATCGTATAATGATTTTTCTACCCACTCAGGTTCACCTAATACATACCCTGCCATGCCAACACCCGCTGTTGCCCATGTTCCATGGTTATGTACTTTATTAAATGTAGAGGGTTGGCCTACTGATGTGAACAACGAAACAGGACGTAGTAAGTCATTTTCAATTTTTTTAATGTTATCGGCATTTAAAGAATCATGAATTAGATCATATGCTTGTATTGTGTACACAAGCCACATTGCTTCATTTAGGCTTTGCCAAAAAAACTTACCTGGATTTTGCGAATCCATTTTACGTTTTGGATGCAGACCAAGCGTTGGGTATAATTTTGCATACTCAAGCAACATATCACGTACATAATTTGCGTATTTATCATCTTGGCTTAATTGATAAATAATGCCCGCATTGTACATAAGTTGGTAATTTTTCTTATGACGCTCATGTGTATAACCACCACCGCCGTCTTTTGGAACTGGCACAGTGATAGGCTGTGCAATTTGCTCGTCAACTTGTGCTTTTAGTGATTCAAACGCGTTAGCAAACTTTGTGCTACTGTTGCTACTAATTGCTTGGCGCATTTGCTTAACATCATCAGTAGTAATTACTAAGTTTGGGTGCGCTGCATGCGCACCCAATGATGTAAGTAATGTAAGTGCAGCTACAGCAGCTATTTTAAAACCTGTTTGGCATTTTAATAAGTGCATAGTATTTACCCTGCCTTATTTAAAATGTTGTTATTTTTTAATACTGCCGTATGCGGGCCTTTAACTCTTAGTTCTTTAACACTTGGTGCTTTAGTTTCATCAAATGTATTGTTTGAGATTTCAGTTTTAGGCTCGCCTACTGTGTGCTCTACAACAATAGGAGCAGTTTTAACAAATTTATTATCTGTGATATTAGTAACCTGAACACCGTGAACATAAATGCTCGCTTGCTCTTTATTACGCTTACCAAAGCCAATATTATTAAGCGTGTTACTCGTCATTTCAAAATGAGGACCAAATGTACTTTCATCTGAACCACCACGGTAAAGCTTAACTATGCCGCCTTCTACATCGTTAAATGTATTATTATTTACAATGACGTATTCCGCGTTATAAACACCTAAGTCTTCAATTTCAGTATTTAGACGTAAAATGTCACCTGTTACTGTATTAAAGGTATTACCTGTAAGAATAATTTCATCAGCCATTGCACCTTTACCAGTGATAAAGAAATGGAATGAATGATTAATATCTAAAGCATTCAACTCAGAGTTAGTCATTACAAAGCGATAATTATCAACCATACCCCATTTTTGCGTACGAACAATGCTGTTCCCTATTGCATCTGGCGCGTTTTCACCTGAAATTGATAAGCCATCTAGTTTTAAGCTGCCGCCATCATGTATTTCAAATAATGTAGAGCGTTGAAAAGTAAGTTTAGACTTGCCGCTTTGCTTCGCTTTAATTGTCAACGTTTTATCAATTTTAACCAGTTTAGAAACATCATACTGACCAGGTGCGAGTTCTAATACATCACCTGACTCTGCATTATCAATAGCGTCTAGTAATGCACTTACATCAGCTTTAACAGAATGTGTTTTACCAGAATCAAAATCAACTAAGGCAGGTACTTTTGCATACCAGCTAACACCGGTATCTTCTTTTTTCAGCACTTTCAAATCGCGCTTTGCACCTACATTTAAACTTTTAGATGTTGGGTAAAGTAGACCATTACTT
Organism: Pseudoalteromonas sp. EB27; assembly: GCF_001974875.1. Lineage (GTDB taxonomy): Bacteria > Pseudomonadota > Gammaproteobacteria > Enterobacterales > Alteromonadaceae > Pseudoalteromonas. Next base: position 136,217 of record NZ_MTQD01000008.1, on the reverse strand, counting down.
GCTTTTTTAAGTGTGATTTTTTCTTTCTTTACACCGTACATTAACTCAGAAAGCACTTTTGTATCAGCAATGTTGTTACTTAGTACCAACCCACTTACATCATCAAATGTTGTAAATGGCTGTTCGCCATCTTGATTTATGATTAAGTTGTTTTTCATTGTGCTGTTTTTAGGCGCCGCACTTCGTTCAGCATCGCTACCAGCTGCAAGTTGAATATGACGCACATTTATAAATGTGTTGTTTTCAATCGTCGCATTTTCAACCTGGTGATAACGATTAATAGATGAATTTGGTACGCCGTTCATCACAGTAAAACCACTGCCAAAACGGTATCCTGTTAGACCTTGTAGGTAGTTGTTTCTTACAATTTGGTCTTTATTGATAACGCGTATACCACCTGTGTGATCAACACCATTACCAATGAAAATATTTTCTTCTATAAGGTTACCGTTACCGTGGCGCAGCGTTAATGTACCGCGCGCTTCATAAAATACATTATTACGAAGGATGTTTTTGCCTGACTTAACCGAAACAATTTCTACTTCACCATTGGTGCGTTCAAAGTAGTTATTCTCTACCAATGTATGCGAATCAGTTAATGAGTAATGGCTGGTGCCAATACGTAGGGTTTCACCACCGTTCGAACCAAAAGTAGGACGGTAACCAAAGTAGTTGTTATCTATACGATGATAATTTTCCTGACTTGCTTCAGTATTTAAACGCACAGCAACTGTCACGCCTTTATTTCGTTTTCCGACTAAATGGCTATGATCGAAGCGGTTATGTTGTCCATATAGTGCCACCCAATAATCAGACTCTCGTTTGTCTGGATTACTGTAATTATCGATTACTGTTTGTGTAACTCGTGAATTGTAGGCTAATTCATTTTTATTTTTACGAAACTCTATTACAGCTGAGCTCGGTGTATAGCCGTCTTTGAATACTAAACCTGAAGCTTCAAGGTATTTACCTGCAAGTCTTAGGTTAGATTGACCCGATAAAATTACTTTACCGTTGGTTTCAGCGGTCAATAAAATAGGAGAGTTTTTTGTGCCTTGGCCTTCAAGTAGGATTTCGAAGTCAGACCATGTACCGTTTTTAAGGATTACTTTGTCGCCAGCAACTAAGTTAGACGAAATATCACGGAAGGCTTGTTTATCATCTACAAAATAATCTTTGGCTGCTAATTGCGTAGATATACAACCAATCAGAACTAAACTTAGCTTTATAGTATTAATTAAACGCATAGTTAACTCTTTATATTGTGACTCGAATTAGGCTCTATGAATATTTAAAAGTGGTGTTGCACAAAGCAGGCTAAGTCTCGTCAATCGAAAGTGTGTGTGCTGGCGCTAAACTATAAAGCTAAGCGCCATTTGTCGTGTTTTTTACTTTTCTAACTTTTTGAAGTAATCAAAAATTTCAGGAACGTTACCTTGACCCATACCAGCGTCAAACGCTGCTTGTAGGTTAGCTGATGAACCTTCAGCGATTTTTGATTCAGTACCTAGGTCTTCTACCATTTGTAGGAAGTAGCCTAAATCTTTGTTTGCATTAGCAATTGAGAAACCAAGGTCGCTAACATTATCAACCGCATAGTTTTTACAAAATTGCATAAACGGTGAATTAGATGGACCAGTCGACATGATGTCGAAAAGTTGTTGACGGTCAACACCAGCAAGTTCTGCAACTGCAAACGCTTGTGACATAGCACATACTGTAGTCATGCCCATGAAGTTGTTGATTAGCTTAGTTGTATGACCAGCACCTAGCTCGCCAAGATGGAAAACATTTTCACCTTGATCTTCTAGTACTGGTTTAACTTTATTGAATGTATCAATATCGCCTGCAGCCATAATGTTTAAAAGACCGTCTTTAGCATGTGCTGGAGTACGACCAAGAGGAGCATCAATCATGCCTGCGCCTTTTGCTGCTAAATCAGCACCAATTTTTTTAGTAGATGATGGGATAGAAGTACCAAAATCAACTAATACTGCACCTTCTTTAATACCCGCTAGGATACCGTCTTCTGCGTAAACAATTTTTTCTACAACGGCAGACGTTGTAAGACAAAACATAACAATATCTGAACCTTCAGCTAGCTCTTTTGCAGTGCTTGCTGTTTTTGCGCCTCTAGCAACACATGCTGCAACCGCATCTTTGCTAAGGTCCATAACAATTAGCTCATAGCCTTTGTTTTGTAAATTTTCGGCCATGTTGCCGCCCATTAAGCCTAAGCCGATGAAACCGATGACTGGTTTTGACATGAATAACTCCTAAATATGTGGCGCATACTTTTATAAGAACAAGTAAAATTTACTCTATAAATACGCTGTGTCTTTTGTTTCAATTTGTAGAGTAACTTTAAGCTTGAGTTATTTATAAATTAACCTGTGCAAAACGTAACTCTGATTAATTACCAATACATTGTATTCACTCAAACCAAGTAACTTACCAATTGGTATGCAAAAACTGTATTACCATACGACTTTTTTGTCAACCAATAAGTTAACCAAGTAAACCCCGCATTTTTACAAATTACATACAAAAAAAATTAATACAAAATAAAAACAATTAGTTAGGGAGAACTAACCCAATCAAACCCAGGTTAACTTTTGTTGAACAATCAGTAACTTTTTTTATACTAATAGGTTGACCAATAATTAAGTGTTCTTTATTTAAATATGCAAAATTCAATAAAACGGTTCATTAATTGGCAATTTACAATTGATGTTATTGGTAAATCATAAAGGCCATACATGAACAGCTTCCAAATCTCCATCGCATTGAGGTTGTGATCTATAAGTAACGCCTACATATATGGCTAATACACATAAAACCACAAAATGTGCTTAATAATAGTGCTTAGTTGAAAATATACTGAACTTTGAAAAAATCACTAAAGGAACTGAATAATGCGTTTATTACATACTATGCTGCGTGTAGCTAATTTAGACAAATCAATTGCTTTTTATACTGAAGTCTTGGGTATGAAAGAATTACGCAGAGCCGACAATGACGAGTATCGGTATACATTAGCTTTTATTGGGTATGGAAATGAAAAGGACACGACGGTCCTCGAATTGACATATAACTGGGATGAAGATAGCTACGACCTGGGTAATGCTTATGGACATATAGCTATTGAATTTGAAGATATTTACAAAGCCTGTGCTGATATTAAGGCAGCCGGTGGCAATGTTAGCCGTGAACCAGGACCTGTAAAAGGCGGTACCACTGAAATTGCTTTTGTAAAAGACCCTGATGGTTACTCAATAGAGCTAATTCAGAAAAAAGAAGATATGAGTAACTTTTAAATTACTCTCTAACAAATTCAAGTGATAACAATTTACTTAGCCATGTAGGGCCTAATTGAGGGTGTAACAAATTTTATGAATTGTTCAGATACTTGTGTAGATTGGTATTAAATAAAAGGTGCTTTTTAGCACCTTTTTAACGCAACTGACTATCTTTACTACCACGTCTATTGAATGATTTTGCGCTAGCACCATTACCTTCTATTGCAGCTTGGCATGCAACACAATAACGCACTCCAGGTAACGCAAGCCTTCGTGCTTGTGGGATTTTCTCGTCGCACTCATCACATAGCTCTGCACTTGCGCCAGATATTAAATTGCTTCTTGCATACTGTACGGCGTCATTAACACTCGCATCAATTTGATCTTGAATTGCACCGTCTCGTGCCCATCCACTTGCCATAAATCCTCCTAATAAAGTTGGATGTTTAAGTTTATGCTACCAAATCGAATCTTTATAAGTACTGAATAAAAAAGCTAGGAATGTGATGTTCTTTGAAGGCTTAAGCTACGAAACTATATTTTATACTTGGAGAAAAGATACTGTAGCTGTTCTTTGTGAACTCTTTTTCAAAAAAGATCAACACTCTACAATTAGGCAAAAAAAAGCAGCTAAAAAAGCTGCTTTATAATTCCAATTATTTATTTAAATATTAAAGGCTGTAATCAACAACCTTCATACCTAATTTTTCGAGCTCTGGGCGGAGTGTTTTAGCATCACCCACTACTAAATAAATCATGTCTTTAGTATTTAAGTGTTTTTTAGCTAAGGCGTTAACTTCTTCTTTGCTAATATTGCTAACAATCTCATTTCTTTCTTTTACAAAGCTAGGTTTTAAATCAAATTCTAATATTTGTGCTAAAAAGCCAAGTTTTGCATTAGGCGTTTCGTATTTAAGCGCATCTTTTTGATTGATAGCTTTACGCATAAACATAAGCTCTTCGTCAGTGACACCGTTTTGAGCATAGTTATTAAGCTCATTAGTAAACTCTGTAATAGACGCTGCAGTAGAGTCGGCTCTCACCGCTGCAGAAGCAGTAAAGCCACCCGATGTTTTATCACCCCAAAAACGAGAGCGAGCACCGTAAGTGTAGCCTTTATCTTCGCGTAAATTTAAATTGATACGGCTGTTAAACGTGCCGCCCAGTGCAAAGTTCATCAAGTTAGCTTTAAAAAACTCACCTGTAATATCTTCAACCATATCGCGTTTACCAATACGAATTTCTGATTGAGGAGCATCAGGTTTATCAACCAAATAAATCACATTAGTTTCTACTTTAGGTTCACTGAAATCAACCGCTACTGAGCTCGATTTACCTTTCCAGTTTGTAAGTGTAGCTTTAACTTTTGGTTCAATTGTTGACTCTTTTAAATCAGAAACAATAATGACTTGAGCGCCCTGCGGTTTAAAGTTTGCGCTATAAAAAGCTTTAACGTCAGCAAGTGTAATAGCCTCTATACTATTAAGCGTTCCAGTGCTTGGAAGTGCGGCTATATTGTTTCCATATAGTAATTTACTATATGTATTAGATGCTAAATACCCAGCATCCTTCATTGAATGTTGAATATTTTGAATGATTTGCTTTTTATTACGCTCAAAGTCATCTGCATTAAATGCTGGTTTAAATAACTTTTCTTCGACAAGCTTTAGCGTTGCATCGACATTTTTGGTTAAGCTAGAAACATACACATTTGTATGTGTTTTATCTGAGTAGATATTTACCTGGCTACCTAGCTTTTCAAGCGCGTTACTCATCTGCTCTGTAGTGTAGTTTTGCGTTGACTCGCTCATTAACGATGCAGTTATTGATGATAAACCAACTTTACTAGCTTGCTCACTGTACAGGCCACCGGGAACTTTAATGAAAATAGCGGTAGTTGGTGTTTCTGTACTTTGAGTACCTAATATTTTAATACCGTTTTCGGTCTTAGTTTGCCAAAGAGTAGGAACATCAACAGCAGGATTTGCGCCGGCCTCTGGATGAACACTTCGATCAAATGTATCAACAGCTCTTCGTGCCACTAAATCATCAGCTGAAGTTGTAGATGGACCTCCAAAATCATGCGTTTTAGGAGTAAAGTTGTCTGGTGCAGCTATAAGCTGTGTCTGCCCTTCTGGCACAACACTCATAATAACGGCAGATTTATCTTTGATATATTGATTAAAAACACGCATAACATCAGCTTTTGTAACTTTGTTATAACGTGCAATCTCATCTTTAGCTGAGTTTGGATTACCAGTAAATGTTTCTGACGCGGCTAGTTGAGAGACTTTACCTGATACGCTTTGCAGACCAAAAATTGCACCCGATTCTATTTTAGCTTTTACTTTATCTAAATCATCTTGTGTAACGCCTCGCTCTTCAAATTCAACAAATGAATCACGAATGATTTTTTCCATATCAGCTAACGTTTTCCCTGCTGTAGGATTTGGTAAAGCATAAAGACTAATTGAACACGCTAACTCTTGGCATGGGTGATTTGCACTTGCTTGAACAGCAAGTTGAGTTTTAACTAAGTTTTTGTATAGTAGTGAATTATTACCACCACCTAATATTTCAGCAAGTATATCCAGTGGTGCTTCATCTTCAGAGCGAGCGTAAGTCGTTGGGAAGCTCATGCTTAATAAAGGTAAATGAACTTTATCTTCCATTGAAATATATCTATCAGCATCTAGTGTTACAGCTGTTTTTTCTACTGTAGGAATTTCAGGGCCTTTTGGTATTGGCGCAAAGTATTTAGTAACTAAAGGCAGTATTTCATTAGCGTTGATGTCGCCACCAATAGTAAGCGTTGCATTATTAGGACCATACCACTTTAAAAAGAATGCTTTTAAATCATTTACATTTACGCGATTAAGATCGTCCATAAAACCAATTACAGGCCATGAATATGGATGACCATCAGGGTACATTGCTTGAGCAACACGCTCACCTAAGCGACCATAGGGGCGATTATCAACGCGTTGGCCGCGCTCATTTTTTACTGTTTCGCGTTGTACTTCAAATTTTTCTTGGGTTACAGCATCGAGTAAAAAGCCCATTCGATCAGCTTCTAGCCACAACATCTTTTCTAATTGATTTACAGGTACTGTTTCAAAATAATTTGTTCTATCTGAGTTAGTAGTACCATTTAAAGTACCGCCTGCTTCAGATATTATTTTAAAATGTTCCTCATCAGCAACATTTTCTGAACCTTGAAACATCATATGCTCAAAAAAGTGAGCGAAGCCTGACTTACCCAACTCTTCGCGAGCAGAACCAACATGGTATGTTACATCAACGTGTACTAAGGGGTCTGAATGATCCTCATGCACAATTACTGTTAAACCGTTATCTAGTTTATATTTTTTATACGGTATGTTGATTTCACCTGCATTAGATTTCACTGATTCAATAAGTGTAACGCCAGGAATTGATGTTTCTTTAACAATATTTTTATCAACAGCTTGAGTTGAGCTATTACATGCAGCTAACCCTGATGCAAGTAAAACAGCGAGTGCAATTTTTGTGAGTTTCATTTTTTAGTCCATATTTAAATTAACTCAATGAGTTTAAAGACTAATTAAAAGTACAACAAGGAATATGGAGCGATTATCGGTTTGGTTTTGTAACGAAGTGTAAATAGATTGATATAAAAATACAAAGTTGGGCGTAAAATGAGGATATTTATTTTTGAGTTTTATTCTAATAACACTGCACTTCCCTATTAAAAAATAAGTAAATGACATACCTAAGAGATTAGTACTCTTGATAACGTCGTGCATAGAGAGTGCGATGTCACACTGCTTTATACATTACTTAAAATAAGTAAGTGGCATCCCCAAAAGATTAGTACTCTTGATAACGTCGTGTATAGAGAGTGCGGTGTCACACTGCTTTATACAGTACTTAAAATAGTAAGTGGCGTCCCCAAGGGGATTCGAACCCCTGTTACCGCCGTGAAAGGGCGGTGTCCTAGGCCTCTAGACGATGGGGACACATAAATGTGTCACTAGGACAACTGAATTTTTAGACTCGTTTCAGACGAGCTTTCTTAATAACACTACACCCACTATAAAAATAGTAAGTGGCGTCCCCAAGGGGATTCGAACCCCTGTTACCGCCGTGAAAGGGCGGTGTCCTAGGCCTCTAGACGATGGGGACACATAAATGTGTCACTAGGACAGCTGAATTTTTAGACTCGTTTCAGGCGAGCTTTCTTAATAACACTTCACTTCCCTATTAAAAATAAGCAAGTGGCGTCCCCAAGGGGATTCGAACCCCTGTTACCGCCGTGAAAGGGCGGTGTCCTAGGCCTCTAGACGATGGGGACACATAAATGTGTCACTAGGACAACTGAATTTTTAGACTCGTTTCAGGCGAGCTTTCTTAATAACACTTCACTTCCCTATTAAAAATAAGTAAGTGGCGTCCCCAAGGGGATTCGAACCCCTGTTACCGCCGTGAAAGGGCGGTGTCCTAGGCCTCTAGACGATGGGGACACATAAAATGTGTCACTAGGACAATTGATAAGTTTAACTCACATCATGAGCTTTAAGGTAATTGCGTTTAATACAAGTAAAGACTCGAGCTTTAATTGTGACGCTATTTTCTCGGTAAAACCGCCTTAACTAATAAAAGCTAAGTGGCGTCCCCAAGGGGATTCGAACCCCTGTTACCGCCGTGAAAGGGCGGTGTCCTAGGCCTCTAGACGATGGGGACACAGAAAACTGCTACCCTAGGACAAAACACTAATTTTTGGTGGAGCCATGCGGGATCGAACCGCAGACCTCTTCACTGCCAGCGAAGCGCTCTCCCAGCTGAGCTATGGCCCCAACTTAATCAATACCCGTCGTGATAAACACATCGTGTATCGCTTAGTGCGGGGCGCATTCTATGCACCACCCAAAATAAAGTCAACAGTTTTTTACCTAGCTTTATTTAAATGGTTTAATTTTCAACAAACTGGCTATCAAGCGTGCTAAAAAATACAATTTGAATAATATTCTAGCCCTACTGCTTATAATAACATCACTATATCGCAGCGAATACTCAACAACACCCTACTCCCCCTAATTAATGCAACAAAACTACATCAAAGCAAAGGTATACATTTATATGCAAATTGAATTTATCTAAAAACTACCAATTAAGGCCTCGCCAATAGCCTTAATCTTTTAAAAGTTATAATTACTTATAATAACCAAAGTTTAAATGTGGGTTTGAGAGTACCCACAACATTCACTCGCTTAATAGCCAGCGTAGCTCGTACTGAGAAAAGTCGATTATTGTTTGAAGAACATTTTTTAAAGAACATTGTAGCTTCGTAATTCTATGTACAAAACTTTAGCTATGTGTGATTTAATTTAGGGCATGTTGACCTTTGTGGATTGAAATTTGTTCAATCTAGGGGCGATTTAATCGCGGCGCGAGGTTTGTAACCTAGTGGGCTAACTAAAAACCGAGCAACCAAAGAGTAATTCCCCCTGGGCAGAACCCTTCGGGCAGCGCATGTCTGGTCTTTATTCTGCGTTATCGCCTATTTATCGGGAATAACCACACGAATAGGCTCTGCCTTGTCTAAACACCTAACATACTGCTGCAAATTTAACCTCGAAAGATCAACACGCCCTAGCCTTAACCCGAAAGGCTGTTAGTGAGGAGTGCGTCTTTCGAATTGGCTAGGTTGGCTTATAAAAAATAAAACAAGTACAAAAATAAAGTTTAGAGTACTGTAAATATCATTCGTTTGGGGAAGTTTAAATTAAATTCATTTTTAAAGGCCAGCTCTATTCACTAAATAACTCGCCCTAATATTAATCCATCTGGATTATAATCATAAAAACGACTCCAATAAAAAAACAATGAGTATCGTAAAACTAAATTTAAGATTAATAGAGTTATAATTCCTGCTCTCTTTTAGGTGCTTAATTGAACTGCCATCTTGAATTTGATGATAAAATAGACTTCCAAAGTATCCTATTGTTTATAAAAGCTTCACTCAGTACATTTTTATCATTCAAGTGTTGACACATTTCCAACTCTATCTATAATAGCGCCCCACAACAACGCAGCAATGTGATGTTGTTTAGATGTGGGTGATTAGCTCAGTTGGGAGAGCATCGCCCTTACAAGGCGAGGGTCACTGGTTCAAGTCCAGTATCACCCACCACTTTTTAATTAAAGTGTTCACATCTAATTTCTATATGGGTCGTTAGCTCAGTTAGAAAAAAGAGAGCATCACCGCTACTTACAAGCAACGGCGAAGTTCACTGGTTAAAGTCCAGTACTATTTATTTTAATAGTAGCGTTTTAGTTTATATGTGGGTGATTAGCTCAGTTGGGAGAGCATCGCCCTTACAAGGCGAGGGTCACTGGTTCAAGTCCAGTATCACCCACCACATATAAAACCTATTATTATTTAATAGTTGCGTTTTAAAATTGTAATATGGGTCGTTAGCTCAGTTGGGAGAGCATCGCCCTTACAAGGCGAGGGTCACTGGTTCAAGTCCAGTACGACCCACCATTTTTTTAAAATGGTGTATATTACATAAATCTAAATGGGTGATTAGCTCAGTTAGAAAAAAGAGAGCATTACCGCTATTTACAAGTAACGGCGAGGTTCACTGGTTAAAGTCCAGTACTATTTATTTTAATAGTAGCGTTTTAATTTATATGTGGGTGATTAGCTCAGTTGGGAGAGCATCGCCCTTACAAGGCGAGGGTCACTGGTTCAAGTCCAGTATCACCCACCACATATAAACCTATTATTATATCAATAGTCGCGTTTTAAAATTTAATATGGGTCGTTAGCTCAGTTGGGAGAGCATCGCCCTTACAAGGCGAGGGTCACTGGTTCAAGTCCAGTACGACCCACCACTATTTACAGTGGTGCATATTAAAATGTAATTTGGGTGATTAGCTCAGTTGGGAGAGCATCGCCCTTACAAGGCGAGGGTCACTGGTTCAAGTCCAGTATCACCCACCAAATTACATTAAGCGGTTAATTGATAACAAAGAATTAAATAACAGGCATACCTATTGTATGTGGGTGATTAGCTCAGTTGGGAGAGCATCGCCCTTACAAGGCGAGGGTCACTGGTTCAAGTCCAGTATCACCCACCACATATAAATACCATCAGACAACTCTTTATATGATAACTTCTCTAGTAATAAATCCTCTTTCCTATGTTAAAAGTATTTAATAACTTTATAAAAACTCAATATATAAATCGTATGTAATTAACTTAGCCTTAAGAAAAAGAGCATCGCCACCCTTTACAAGTAATGGCGAGGGTCACTGGTATCAAGCCAAGTAATCACCCACCACATATAAGCACCATCAGATAATTTCTCTAATAACTCCTTTAATGATAACTTCTCTAGTAATAACTCTTTCTACCCATATTAAATACATTTCATATTTTTATTAAAATCTAAATTTCTATATCAAAGCACTCATCAAATTAGAGTTATCCATTTTGCTTATGTAGTTTTTAATTATGTTCTTCGGCTCAGTACTTTCGTAGTTAGATAAACGTATTAGGCAAAGTTAAGTACCTAATAAATACAGCTATCATTTAAATTCCCTTGTAAGCAGTTAAACTGTTGATTATAGTCTGTGTTAAATACAATTACGCTTAAGCCAATGCCAACTAAGATTTATTCAAAAGCCAAAATACTTATAGTCGAGGAGCAACCACTTGCCCAAAGCTATATGAAACAATCGTTAGAAAGGCTTGGCTTTCGGCAGTTGCGCTTTGCCGATCATGCAAACTCTGCAAAAGATCAGTGTTTAAGTGAAGAATTTGATCTAATCGTTTGTTCATTTAACTTAAATAAACACCAAGATGGCTACCAACTTTATGAAGAGCTACGTGTAAAACATCTTATAAAAAGCTCGACTGGCTTTATCTTCATCTCAGCAGAAACAAGTGGTTCACTAGTTCATAGTGTTCTTGAACTCCAACCTGATGACTTTTTAGTTAAACCTTTTACAGTGCAAGAGCTCAAAACACGCATTGAACGAATTTTAAAGCGTAAACACGACTTACAAACAGTGTATTCATTAATTGATGATGGTAATGATTCAAAAGCTATTAAATTTATTGATACCGCTCTAGATAAAAAAAACAGTAATTACAGCCCTATATTACTTCGCCTAAAAGGTGATGCCTTACTTCGTTTAAAACGAGCTCAGGATGCAAAAGACTTTTTTAAGTCTGTTCTCGACATTCAAAAATTTGCTTGGGCAAAAGTAGGCTTAGTAGAGGCACTTATAGCGAATAACGAACATATTTTGGCGCAGCGAATGCTCAAAACAATGTTAGAGCGCCAAGAAACTCGTTTAGTAGCCTTGGATTTGTTGGGCCGATTAGAAATAAAGCTAAATCAGTTTGAGCTAGCACAAGAGTTTTTGAGCCAAGCCGCGGAAATTGCACCGCGAAATATCACACGTCAAAAATCGCTAAGTAATGTCTCGCTAATTAATCACGACTATGAAAAAAGCTATTTAACTCAAAAAGATATTGCCACCTTCGCAAAGCACTCCATACACGACCACCCCGATGTATATTTAAATGCAGCACGTGCAGGTATCGACTTTGCGCTAACGACTGATCAAACCGATCAAATTCAACGAATTTCTAGGCAAACTAATCAATACATTAATGATTTAAAAAAACAGTTTCCTAATAATACAAACCAAGCTCAAATTGATGTACTTAATGCACGGCTTCATTATTTAAAAGATGAGCACCAAAAAGCGAAAAAGCTAATTGAACAGCTTGATGATGACGATACTCATATCCGATCGGTTGATGGCGCACTTGATAAGGCAAAAGCATTTCATGAACTGGGGTTTCATCAAAAGGCGCAAACCTTATTTACACAAATAATTACCCACTGTGAAAGACACCCTGCAGTTAGCGACACAACCTACTTGCGTTATATTCAGCAGCAACAAAGTGAGCGACGCGATATTAAAATGGGGCCGAAAGAGCTTAATAACCATGCAGTTAATCAATTTAATAAAGGCCAATTAAATACTGCGCTAGAAGCTTTTACACAAGCGTTTAGAGTCATGCCTCGTAATCAAAGTATCGCACTTAATTTATTACAGTGCCTATTTGATTCAACTAAGCAATCAGGTAGTTCATTTAATATGGAACTTGCTAAAAGATGCTACGTCCTTCTTGATAAAGCTAAATTACAAGCAGATCAGACGCAGCGTTTAGATAAGATTTTGCACATAGCAAAAGAAATGAATTTAGATATTCAAAGCGCTAGTAAATAAAATATTAGAGCTTTTTCATTGATGCGGCATTAACGCAATAACGTAAACCCGTTGGTAATGGACCATCTGGAAAAATATGGCCTAAGTGCGAATCGCACACGTTACAAACCACCTCTATGCGCTCCATACCATGGCTTGTATCGCTTACATAGCCAATCGCTTCAATTGTCGCAGGTTGCGTAAATGACGGCCAACCAGTACCACTATCAAACTTCTCATCAGCATCAAACAATAGATTATCACAGCAAATACACACATACTTACCAGGCTCAAGTAATGTACAACTACCCGAGCTATCTGGGCGCTCTGTTCCCTTTTTACGTGTTACGTAATATTCATCTTCTGATAATTGCATCCGCCACTGCTCGTCAGTTTTGACTACTTTTTTACTTGGGGTAGGATTGCCGTTGGTGGCAAAGTTAATAACATCATTCCACTTCAACATAATAGCCTCATTGAATAGTTGATTAACCATACTTAATAAATTTATAAAAAGTACGGTTAATTATTACGTTATTGAATACTCTAAAGATCAGCTAAAGAGTGTTGACCGTTTAAGGCTGAAATTGCCCAGCCGCAAAGCTAAATCACCTTAGCTAAAGGTAATATTTTGCTTTTCTGAGTCGGTAAGTATTCGTTTAATAAAACTATCTAGTTCTGCTTTTTTTGCAGGTAAACTAACACTTATTTGGCGCTCGTTATTACTGTAAATTATTAGCTCGTCATCCTTTGTCGTTATGCGTTCAATACTCTCAATAAATAACCAATCTGGACCGTGCTTTTTATCAAAAAACCCCATCAAACTAAAAAGTAATAGGTGTTGGGCGTCTCGCTGAATAAAATCCTCTAACCTGTTCCTTGATTTAAATAAAGGCGTTAGCCTATAAACGCTTGAGCAAAAAACAAATACCCACAACCCAAATAGCGCTTTAAACCACATAAACTCTAAAAAATCAGTGCTAATCATTAAAATAATAAGCACTAAGCCTATTAGCGATATAGCTATCGCTATTTTTTTATTTACAGCGTCCACAACTAATCCTTTTTAAGTCGCTTTTTTTCTTCTGATGCTTTTTCTGTCGGCTCAGGCCAATCATTAAAGAAAACAGTTAAATAGCGGCTTTTCATCAAATACCACAGCACCCATAAAACAATCATCATTTGTACTGCTAAAAAAGATGAAAACCGATAATGACTATGTGCAGCTTGAATACTTAACCATGTTAAATCAACAACGGCACATAAAATAAGGGGCCAACGCATATGTCGCCATATTTTTGCTAACCTGTCGCTCGCACTGTGTGAATCTCGTGGCCTGCGTAAGCAAAATAAAATAGTCGGTATTATCGCAACGCTTCCAATTGCTATTGCGATAAAAAAATCATTTTTATTTTTAAAAAATAAAGACATTAGATCCAGTTCAGGTCTGCGGCTTAAAGCCGCTATAACCCAAATAAAATAGCCACGTAAAAGCACAATCACACTTAAATGAAATGCAATAGGCGTACGATAACTTCCGTACTTATCCCAGTATTCTGGCCCATATCGGCTCATTATCGTTTTCCTAACCGTTATGCTTTATAAGCAACTCAATTAATTCATCTTCAGTTAGTATGTCTATGCCTAGGTCTTGTGCTTTTGTGAGTTTTGAACCTGCTTTTTCACCCGCCACTAACGCATCTGTTTTAGCCGATACGCTACCAGACACCTTAGCGCCCAATTGTTGTAATCGTGCTTTTGCATCATTGCGATTAAGTGTATTAAGCGTACCTGTAAGCACATATGTAAGCCCCGCGAGCGGTTGTTCTTCCTCAGAAGGTGCGCTCAACGCTGGCCAGTTTACGCCTTGATCTATAAGCGCATTAACAACCGCTAAATTATGCTCCTCATCGAAAAAACCACGAACATGAGCAGCTACTATTTCGCCCACATCACTTACTTGCGTTAAACTATCAATGCTGGCATTTATTACATTTTCAAGGGTTAGAAAGTGATTAGCTAAATTTTGTGCCGTCGCCTCGCCCGCCTCACGAATACCCAGTGAATATAAAAACTTAGCAAGCGTAGTGCCTTTAGCCTCTTCAAGTGCTGTTACTAAGTTTTTAGCTGACTTAGGTCCCATACGTTCAAGCGACTCAAAATGTCCTTGCTTTAAAATAAACAAATCCGCAGGTGTTTTTATAAGTTCTCTATCTACTAGCTGATCAACAATTTTATCGCCAAGACCGTCTATATCAAGCGCTTTGCGCGAAGCAAAGTGCTTAATAGCTTGCTTTCGCTGTGCAGGACATACAAGCCCACCCGTACACCGGGCTACAGCTTCGCCTTCAACCTTTTCAACATGAGAATCACAGATTGGGCAAGTCGTCGGGAATTCAATGTCTCTGGCATCATCAGGGCGACGCTCAAGTACAACTTGTGTTATTTGCGGGATCACGTCCCCAGCGCGGCGAATAATAACTGTATCACCTACTTTGACGCCCAAACGTGCAACTTCATCACTGTTATGAAGCGTTGCATTTGATACGGTAACGCCCCCCACAAAAACAGGCTTCAAACGTGCAACCGGTGTAATGGCGCCAGTACGACCGACTTGAAAATCAACATCAAGTAATTGGGTTATTTCCTCTTGCGCCGGGAACTTATATGCAATGGCCCAACGAGGAGCACGTGCTACAAAGCCTAAACGCTCTTGTAAGGTCTTTTGATTGATTTTTATTACTACACCATCAATTTCATATTTAAGCTCACTGCGACGCGTTAAAATATCCCTGTAGTACGCAAGTGCGGCTTTTGGACCTTCAACTAATTTTGTTTCTGGGCACAAAGGTAGCCCCCAATCAGTCAGTTTTTCTAATTGCTGATAATGATCCTCAGGAATATTGCCATCAGCCACAAGCCCGGTACTGTAGGCATAAAACATGAGTGGGCGTTTAGCGGTAATTTTAGAGTCGAGTTGGCGTAAACTACCTGCCGCTGCGTTACGCGGATTAACAAATACTTTTTCACCGCGTTTTTCTGCTTCAGTATTCAATTTATCAAAGCCAGCGCTGTCCATAAATACTTCACCGCGCACTTCTAGCTCTTTCGGGTAATCACCACGCAGCTTAAGCGGTACATTACGAATGGTTTTAACATTTTGAGTAATGTTTTCACCGGTAAAACCATCACCTCGAGTAGCCGCTTGTACAAGCACACCATCGCGATAAATAATTGAGACTGCCAAACCATCAAGTTTTGGCTCACAACAAAAAGTAAGCTCATCGGTACTCATTAAGCGCTCTTTAATACGGCGATTAAACGCAGTAAATTCTTCTTCACTAAAGGCGTTATCAAGTGAGAGCATGGGTACTTGGTGAGCTACTTGCTCAAACTTACTAAGTGCTGCACCACCTACTTTTTGTGTCGGTGAGTCGGCGGTTAAAAATTCAGGGTGCTCGGTTTCTAGTGCGCTTAGTTCGCGTAATAACCTATCGTATTCAGAATCAGGAATACTGGGGGTGTCGAGCACATAATAGTTATAGTTGTGTTGCTCTAATATAATACGAAGATGATTAACTTGCTCACTAATGCTGCTAGACATTTAAACCTCAATAAACATAAAAAAAGCCACTTTGACGATTCACCGTCCAGTGGCTTATAAAAATATAATGTGTGCGTTATTTACGCTGAAAAAGAACGGACCTGCTCAACATATTGTCTTACGCGATCTACGGTCATTTCATTTCGCTCAGCATCTAAAATTTGTGCACCAAATTCATCCGCTAACTTTTTAGCTGCGCTGTGCAACATATTAAATGCAGCTAGGCCATCGCCGTCGCACGGTAACGTCATAAATAAGCTTACTCCAGCGGTACTAAATTGTTCCATATTATCAATATCAAACGTACCTGGGTTGTACATATTTACTAATCTAAATAAAACAGGGCCTTGGCCAGCAGGATCTAAGTGGCGATTAAAAAAGCCTTCCTCAGAATATTTAAAACCTAAAGTATTAACTGCTGGCAATAATTTACTACCCTGCATGCTAAGCTCTTCTGGCATTTGAATATGTACGATAACAAAGTCAGACATTTGAGCTGGTGCATCTTCAGCGCTTTGCTCTTTTTCTTCTTGGTCATCCACTATTTCTAGGTCATCTTCAATCGGCACTTCTGGCACGCTTGTATCAATTTGCGGCTCATTTGCATCAAAGTTAAGCTCACCAAATTGTGGCTCATCACGTTCGTTTTGCATTGGCTCTGTTGGCTCAGCCTCAGTACGAAACGGTTTAGATGAAGCTGATGTGCTTTCTTGTAATGGCTCAACCCGTTCGTTATCAGATACTTCTGGGCGGTCTTTTTTTCTAACAGACCACAATCCATGTATTAATAAACCACCAATGACAACTACACTGATAATGATTAAAACCCATCTTAATTGTTCGGCCATCCCCTCACCTTTTATTATTTGATATGCCTAAAACCTGTATATTAATCAAAAACTAATATACTTGTTATAAAAATTTATGCATGTGCAAGTTGCACAGCTTGCTCTATATCTACAGCAACCATTCGCGATACGCCAGGTTCTGCCATAGTAACACCTGTTAATCTACCTGCCATTTCCATCGCAATTTTATTATGACTAATATAAATAAACTGCACTGATTGTGACATTTCTTCAACCAAACGGCAAAAACGCACAACGTTGGCATCATCCAATGGTGCATCTACTTCGTCCAGCATACAGAAAGGAGCTGGATTGAGCCTGAATATAGAAAACACTAATGATAATGCGGTCAGCGCTTTTTCTCCACCACTTAACAAATGAATTGTTGAATTTTTCTTACCAGGTGGTCGTGCCATTATACTAACACCACTTTCGAGTAAATCGTCACTGGTTAATTCTAAATACGCACTACCACCACCAAAAACTTTAGGAAATAGTTCAGCGAAGTCTTCGTTAACTTGATCGAACGTCGCTTTAAAGCGTGTTTTGGTTTCAATATCAATTTTACGAATTGCACCTTCAAGGGTACTTAACGCTTTTGTTAAATCATCTAATTGATTATCAAGATAATCACTACGAGCTTTGGCTAAATCAAACTCTTCTATTGCCGCTAAGTTTACTGCACCTAATTTATTTAACTGATTAGTGAATCCGGTTAACTGATTTTGCGCCGCACTTAAATTCAATGAATCTGGTAATTCATCAAGTATTGCTTTTAAGCTTTGTTTCAATTCTTCTAATGGCTCGAGCGCAACTTGCGCTTTTATTAGCAAGCTTTGCTCTTCAATTGTTAACTTTTGATGCTGCTCTTGCAAGCCAGCCAGCTCGCTTTGCGAACTTTTAAGGCTTGCCTGTTTGGCATTTAAGCTTTCTTTAGCCTGAGCTAATTCTTTTTGTAGTAATATCAGCGCCTGCTCACCTTTTTGATGTTGCGCTAAAAGCTGCGTTATTTTATCGTCCAGTTCTTGCTCTGGTATAAGCAGCTCTTCTATTTCATTAAGTAGTTCTTGCGCACCTTCAGATGCACTAATGTGCTCCTGCTCTGCATGGCTCAATTTGGTTTGGCTTAACTGCCATTCACTGCGTGCCTTTTGCTCTGAGAGCGTTGCCTTATGCGCTTGCGTTTTATATTGCTCAAGCATGCTTAATGCTTCGCTATAACTTTTATCACTTTGTGAGCGCAGGCTATTAGCAGTGTCTACCTCATCCGTTAAGTTGAGTTGCTGCTCATTTAACACTTCAAATTGCTCTGTTTGCTCATCAAGCACGGTATTTAATTGCAAAAGCACAGTAGTTAATTGCTGTTTTTGTTGCTGTAGCTTTTCTAGTTGCAGCTTAAAGTGCGCTACTTGCTGTTTAAGCATATCACTGCGAGTACCGGCTACTGCTATATTTTGCGCAAGCTCATGTATGGCTTCTTTAAGCTCGTTTTGGTCGTTAATTAACTTTACTTGCTCGGCTGTATGTTCATCACGAGTACGCGTTACTTGTTTTAGCTCATCCTCGGTATTGGTTAACTGCTGAGCTTTATCCTGCAATTGCTTATGTTTTAAAAGCAATGAGTTTTCTGCATTTCGATCAGCACTTACATGCCAGTTACGACCATATAAAGCACCGTTTTTATCCATAATGGCTGTATAAAAAGCATCGTTTAAGAGCGTTAAATCACCGCTCTCGCTATAAGCAATACGCGTTAAATGTTCTGGATAAACACCGCTTGTTATGAGTGCCGATAAGCTATTTTCAGCAATGTGCTTACCACTCATTGGCCACACACTATTATCAGCTTGCTGCTCACTTACATTTAAGTGCTCTAGCGATTTAAGTGCTTGCTCTATTAAGGGCTCAAAGCCTTCTTTAACACTTAGCTGATTAAACAAACCATGAGTACTTTCACTTTCTTCATCAAGCCCTAATGTACTTTTAAGCCCCGTTATACTGGCTTTTAACTCGTTTATTGTTTGAGTAAGCGTCGAATATTGCTTCTGTGAGTTATTAACAAGCTCATTTTGTAATTCAAGCTTAGCACTGCACTGCGTGTGCGCTGTTTGTTTAGCGGCAAGTTCTTGAGTTAATGTTTGTGTTTGCTGTTTTTGCTCTGTTAATTGTTGCTCTACATCACTACTTTGTAAGTCAGTAAGCTGCGCATTTGACTGATCAATTTGCTCGTTAACGTGGCTTATTTGCTGCTGAGTTTGTTTGATGTGACTGCTATGCAGTTGTGCATTATTCTTAAGTTGTTGCTGTTGCTCACACAAAGTTTGCCAGTGTGTATTGTGGCGCAGTTTCAGCGCTAATAAGTCCTCAAGCTCATGTGTTAACGTCCTAACTTGCTCTTCGCACATTAAAGCGTTTTCACTTGCTTCTTGCAGGGTTTCATTTAGTTGTTCACACACAATCTGCTGCTGCGTTTTAATCTCAGTACTATGAGTTTGGCGCTGCTGTAATTTAATTAAATTTTGTTTAAGCGTTTGAGTTTGTTGCTTTACATTTATTTGTTGTTGCTCAGCGCGGGTAAGCTCGGTGTGTATTACATGTTGCTGATGCTGTGCATCGCTTAATTTGTCTTGCTGAGCTTGTACTTGACCTTCTAAGCTTGCAAGTACATCGTCATGCCCTGAGTTAGCGGTTTTAAAAAACGAAACTTGGTCGTTCAGTTTTTTAATTTGGGCGCTTTTTTCAAGTTGCTGCTGATGTAACTTTTGCCATTTTAGAACCGCAATCTGACCTTTTAGAGTGCGTTCTTGTGCTTTTAATACGCGGTATTTTTTTGCATCAACCGACTGCACAGCCAATTTATCTAACTGACTTTGCAGCTCTTTACGCACATCTAACAAACGTTCAAGATTTTCGCGCGTGCTTTTAATACGTGTTTGTGTTTCGCGGCGGCGCTCTTTGTATTTAGAAACGCCAGCGGCTTCTTCTAAAAATACGCGTAATTCTTGTGGTTTACTTTCTATTAAGCGCGAGATCATGCCTTGTTCAATAATCGCGTAACTTCGCGGACCAAGACCGGTACCTAAAAATATATCGGTAATATCGCGCTTACGACATTTACTACCGTTTAAAAAATACAGTGACTGACCGTCACGCGTTACTAGACGCTTAATGGCAATTTGGTTTCTGTCGGCAAATGTATTTGAAGGGCTACCTTTATCGTTATCAAAAACAAGCTCTACAGAGGCTTGCGATATGGCTTTTCGATTAGTTGAACCATTAAAAATAACGTCGGTCATGGCATCGCCACGCAGATTTTTAGCAGAGCTTTCACCTAGCACCCATCGCACTGCATCAATAACGTTAGATTTGCCACAGCCATTAGGGCCTACAACACACGTCATTTGATCAGGAAATGGAATTTTAGTGGGCTCTACAAACGATTTAAAGCCCGCTAATTTAATAGTGCTTAAGCGCATCTGATTGTTATTACCAATTTATTATTGTTATTTGTCATAAACAATTTAACCCATAATTTACTAATAGATTAAGCTTGTCGTTTAAAGTTATCTAAAATAATACCGGTGGCCATTGCCACATTTAGCGACTCTGCACCGCCAAAAGCAGGTATGGTTATTTTGTCGCTCACTAATTTTGCACACTGCTCGCGTATTCCATGCGATTCACTGCCCATTAGTAAAACGCCTGAGCCCGTAAATTGGGTTTTATGTACACTTTTTCCATCTAAAAAAGCACCGTAAACAGGTAACTTTAAAGAGCGTAAGTAATCAGGTAAATCTACTTGGCTTACCGATACCCTTACAAATGAGCCCATTGTGGCGCTAATTGTTTTAGGGTTGTAAGCGTCAGCGCTGTCGGTGCTAGTTACTATATGTTTAATACCGTACCAGTCTGCCACTCTAATTATTGTGCCTAAGTTACCAGGGTCTGATACGCCATCAAGCGCGAGTATTAAGCCACTTGCTTTAGGTAGCTCTGCATTTGGCATATCAACTATAGCAATGGCTGCATTATTGCTAACTAGCGTGCTGGCTTTAGTGAGGACTTCTTCATCCGCTTCAATAAAATTAGCGTGCTGATACTCACCTTGGTACGCATTTATAAATTCGTTTGTAGCAAAAATATTAACCGCATTTAATGGGCTGTTTAATAACTCAAGTACGTTTTTTTCACCCTGTACAAGGTATTGATTATATTGCTTTCGGTACTTTTTTTGGCCAAGTTGGCGAATAAGTTTGAGTTGGTTTTTTGAAATCATAACAGCCCCATAAAATTATCTAGCAAGTATAACAGATTTAGTTATAACTTCTGAACTCGAAAAGCAGCGGGTGAGGCTAATTAATCTTGCTGGCGCTTCTTTCAAAGGTCAGGTTAATACGAATAAACATACCTTTAATTGCTTCTAATTGGTTTGAATCATCAACGGTTGCTGCTAATTCGTTATAAAGATTATCAGATGCTTGCTTAAAGTTTTCATCAAACTTGCCTTTGGTTGCCAACATAAATGCACTAGCCAACGTGCGTTGCCACTCATTTAAATATTTGAGTGTGGTACCACCAGCAAGGTTCTCGCAAATTGAGTTTAATCGTATTGAAGCATGCCCTAAGTTTAAACCTGTTAATGCAAGGTCAGTAATGGCCCGTGTGTGTGAGCCCTGATCATAATTAGTTAAGCGTATTAATCTATCTGCCATGCGGCGGTTATACCAAATAGTAGGAGTTTGATGAGTATTTATTTCGAGTAAATCTTTGTAAGTTGCTTTAAAAACACGATGAACAAGTAACTGAACACTGGGGCCGGTAAATAACTGAAAAATCCAAAATAAAATACTCACGCCAGCAAAAATAGCGATTGCAGAGCTCAATGTATAATCAATTGAAAACGCTAGGCTCATATCCGTGCTGGGTCTAACCAAAATAGTAAATGGAATACAAAACCCTAAGCCGTATGGCAATGTTTGTTGCTCAGCTAAAAGCAGTAAACCAAGAAAATACGGACCCGCTAATACAAGTAATAATATTTCTAGTTGCCCACCACTTTGCGACAGTAAATTTAGCGCATAAAAAACAGTCACAAAAGTAGCAACAATTATACCTGCCAATAAACGTTTTATTACCACCTGCAAAATAGCTAACGGTATTCGCGCTAACATTATCGAAAAAATCACCGGTAAAATCATTATTAATAATGCAGCTGAAGACCCTGTATTAACCCAAATAAATGCGCCGATAGAAAAGACCAAAGCAGTTCTAAACCCTACTATAATGCCAGCCAATGGGTCGCGATATGTAAGCATACTAGGTGCATTTAACAATGTTTTATCGCGTTGTTCTAAAGCTCTGTAAGCCCGCAGTAAAATTGTTAAATCGTTAGCCACTTCCATGCTCACATTGAGCATGTGAGATTCAAATGGCGAATCACACACCGTATTTGCTCTATAGTCGGTTAGCTCTTTGCGCAGGGCTTTAATCTGCTCGGCGCAGTAATCAAAATCGTCAGATTCTTTAATTTGTGCGAATACGTTTTTAAGTTTACTTATTAATTTGTCTAATGTAGGAGTAATGAGGTCTGAGTGGTTTCGTTGTAGGCGACCAATTATTTGAATTGAAGCCAGTAAAGAAAGTACTTTTTGCGACAATTGATTTGCCGCACGCGAGCGTCCGGGGCCTTTCGGTCCTTCGTACCTCACTGCGCTACAGTCTTCATTTATAGACCCTAACGTTGCCATAATGCCATCTATTTGGTGATGGCGATTTTCGTGCGATCCTTTAGAATCAAGTTCCGTTACTAAATAATCTAAAGTTTGATT
This sequence comes from Pseudoalteromonas sp. EB27, assembly GCF_001974875.1. GTDB lineage: Bacteria > Pseudomonadota > Gammaproteobacteria > Enterobacterales > Alteromonadaceae > Pseudoalteromonas. The sequence goes on along the minus strand of NZ_MTQD01000008.1, from coordinate 113,364 downwards.
TATAACCGACCGTGCTTGTGCTTGCAGTAAATGTTTAACTTTTACTGGCCAAAATAAATGGCTAACAATGCCCGCACAAATCGACCCAATCACTATTTCGCTTACTCGCGCCTGAGCAATATCAAATATACTTTGACTGCTCACCATTGCTGGTGTAACCATAACTAAAAGTACGATAATAGCGGCGGTGACCCCTGCCATAGCAAATGCATAAATAAAGTTTGCTTGGCGCACCATTGCCGATAACGCAGAGTTTACCCCTAACCATAAAGCAAGTGCACTTAACGCTAAATAAGGGTAAAGAATTAACTGGGTTAAAAGCAGTATGCCAAATAAACCACCTATTATGGTGCCTATTATTTGGCATATTGCTTTTTCAATAACGAGTCCGCTTTGTGGGCGTAATTGCAAAAATATAGCTGATACTAGCGCCCAATAAGGTCTATCAAGATTAAGCGACATAGCAATAGTCAGCGCCATTACCATCGCAATAACGCCCTTAACCGCAAAAATAATTGCCTGTTTTTTAGGAAAAAACAAATTCCTCAATACATCACCCAAAGCATTCTCCCTATTGAGTATTTAGATGTATTGTGGCGGTCATTCCGGCGCTAAGTTGTATATCCTCTGGCACCGAATCTAGCTTTATATCAACAGGAATTCGCTGAGATAAACGCACCCAATTAAATGTTTGCTGCACCACGGGTAAAAGTTGTGTATTACTTTGTGTGTTTGTATTTGCAATAGCTTTACCCACACTAATCACATGGCCGGTTAAAGCCTTGCCACCGCTTAACAGTGATATTTTAGCTTTTTGATTATCATGTATTAAAGGGATTTTAGTTTCTTCAAAGTAACCCGTAACGTAAAACGAGCCTGATTTTACAATGGCAAATACTGATGTGCCTTGAGCTACGTAATTACCTTGGCGTAAGTTTAAATTAATAATTTGCCCACTAACGGGGGCATACACTTTTGTTCTATCAAAGTTAAGTTGAGCTATAGCTTGATCTGTTTTTGCAAGTTCATAATTGGCTTTTGCTATTTTTGAATTAATGCGTGTTGACTCAAGCCCTTCTTCACTAATTGCTTGCTGAGTGTTTAAACCTTTTCGGCGCTCTAGTTTATGTTTTGCCAACTCCCAGGTGTATAAAGCATTTTCAGTAGTCGCTTTACTCCTATCAAGTGCCGCTTGGTAGCGTTTGTTGTCAACACTAAAAAGTAAGTCACCTTTTTTTATATTTTGACCATCTTTAATGTTTAGCCCAGTTACCCATCCCGACACATCGGGCGAAACGGTGACTACTTCAGCTCGAATACGGCCGTCTCGAGTCCAAGGAGTATGCATGTAATCAGTCCATACCCATCGTCCAGCAAATACAGCGGCTATAACAACGATTATGGTTAAAAGTGTACGTAGATATTTTGTCATCTAATTTATCTTCCACTGAGTAGGTAAACGGTTAAGGCCAAATAACAAATAAATAAAGACACCTCAAACCAAGCCACCTTCCAAATACGGTCGTGCCAATCTAAACGATGTAATATAAAACGTGTAATGGCTGTTAAAATAAAAGCGATAGGAAAGTAAATAATCAAAGGGCTAAACTCTACCCCGCCTAAAACAACAGCTTGCAGCATAATAAAAGTCCATACGTGTTTAAAAACGGTTAAAAGTAGAGTGCGATAAAGCAGATAACTGATTATATTAATTTTGTGCTTAATTTAAAATTAATAGCCACACAGTTTTAAGCCTACTGGTATTACTTATAGTCTTTTAATCAGCCACTTGCAAAACTGTGGTGTAATTATAAACATTGAATTTTGCACCAAATTTAGGTAAATTAACAAAAAAACAACATGGATATAATTTTAATGGAATCAATACACCCTACTCCCCCTAAAACAAACCCTCCAGTAAATGAACCCGCTGAACCAATTTTTAGCGGTAAAGTGCAATTTAGCGGTAAAGGTGGTGAGTTTTTTGGCATTTGGATTGTAAATATATTACTTAGTGTTATTACTCTCGGCATATACTCAGCGTGGGCTAAAGTACGTACACACCGATACTTCTACGGCCATACTCGTATAGATGGACATAGCTTTGACTATCTAGCAACGCCAATACAAATTTTAAAAGGCCGGATTTTAGCGGTTATTGTGTTTTTTATTTACACATTCTCTATCAGCTTTATGCCTATACTAGGCCTGTTTATTGCGATTGGTTTTATCTTTTTAATGCCATGGATTATTAACCAAGGTTTACGTTTTAATCTACGTATGACGCGCCATCGTAATGTTCGCTTTGCTTTTAAAGGCAGTTATGGCGAAGCTTTTGTTAACTTTATACTTTTACCTATTGCCAGCGTATTTACACTTTATTTATTAATGCCTTATGTTATAAAACGTATTGATAGCTATATCCATAGCAACATTAGTTACGGTGACAAACCACTTACTGTAAATCTAAAAGGCGAAACCTATTACCTAACAGCGCTTATTTGCTTTGTAGTGAGCTCTATCACTATGGTGGTATTTATGGGGATTTTAGGATTATTTGGCCTCAATTTAATAGATATTGAAAATCAACAAAATTTAGAAAACTCTGCAGCTATGGTTATGCTTCCTATATTTATGACTATTGCCTACGTGCTGATGATTGCTATTGTTTCAGCTGTATGGCACGCCGCTATTCGTAATCACATTTTTGATAACAGCCATTTTGAAGGCGTTGCTACATTTAAATCAGAGCTAAAACCAATTCCTTTCGCAGTTTTATTACTCACTAATATGTTGGCTATTGTATTTTCTTTAGGGCTTGCATACCCATGGACAAAAGTACGCACATCAAAAATGCTTGCAGATGTAACTAACGTCACTATTTATCCTGGTGCATTGAATCTGATTGATACCGAGCAGGATCAGCAATCATCATTTGCTGAAGAAGCTGCAAACGTATTCGATATTGACCTTTCTTTAACTTAAGAGCTCACCATGCATGTAAAGGGGCATTTTTTTCCCAAAGCATCGAGTAATTATCAGGTGTGTGTGGCAACTATTAGCGACACACACATTGAAATTATTGACGATGAATATGTTATTGCTCGCCACGCAATCACAAGTCTTAACTTAAGTTCGGGAATGGCTGGACTTGCTGACGAACTAGACTTCGAAGATGGCAGTCGTTTTATTCCACTTGATGTAAATTACAGATGGCCATTTAAAGAAAATAACCATCACGTAATGGAACGCCTCGAAAAAAGTAAATGGACCATTTTAGCCGCTGTCATATTTACACCATTGTTTATGTGGTTAGTGCTTTATAAAGCCGTACCGGCCATTGCTGTTTACAGTGTTGATACCCTGCCACGTAATGTTGTAGAGCAAATGGGTGAGCAGAGCTTTACATTAATTAAAAAGATTGCGCTTGACCCAAGTGAGCTGCCCGCAGAGCAGCAAGCTAAAGTACAAGCGCATTTCAAAAGTATGCTTAAGGCGTTATCGCTTGATCAATCGGTTTATAGATTATCATTTTATAAGTCAGACAGCTTTGGCGCTAATGCATTTGCACTGCCCCATGGTCGTATCGTGGTCACCGATGAGTTAGCTAATCTACTTGCCGATAAACCCAATGCGCTAAAAGCGGTATTGCTACACGAAATGGGCCATGTAGTGCATCAACATAGCGTACGTATTACAGCACAATCTGCCGCAAGTACGATTGTATTAGCGGTTGTATTTGGTGATTTAGAGGGTGTTGCAGAGGTTGCGCTAGGTACCGGTGCATCGTTTGCTCAGCAAGGGTTTTCACGTGATATGGAACGCGAAGCCGACAGCTTTGCGCTTACCCAATTAGAATCATTGGGGTATTCGAGCAATGACTTTGCTGATGCAATAGAAGCCCTGCAAGAAAGCCATACCAGCGAAAACGAACACCTAGAAAAAGTGAATAACTTATTAGAATATTTATCTAGCCATCCAAGTGCACAAGAGCGTATTGACAATGCTAGGAAATAATCGTGGTTATATTCAACTTGCTCGCTACATAGTGAGTTTAAGTTGGATATACCACGGTTTTTTTCCAAAGCTTTATCACGTAGCGCCACTTGAAAAGTTAATGACGGGCAGTGCTGGCTTTTCAGCAGAAGTGTCTGACTTAATTACACGCTCGGCGGGTGTTGGCGAAATTATATTTGGACTGTGTTTATTTGTGTTTTATAAAAATAAACATCTAGTCACTTTAAATATATTAGCGCTTATTGGGCTTTTATTCGCTGTAGTTGTTATGCAGCCACAATTACTTATTGAAGCATTTAACCCTGTAACCACCAACTTGCCGCTTATTGGGCTAAGCGTTATTTGGTTAAAAGAGATTAAGCTGTTGAATAATCGATATCTCTAAATAAAAAAGGTATGCAAATGCATACCCTTTTTTGTAGTACTTAATTTGTAAAATTAGTACTTATTTTTATGCGTCCACAAATGTAATAATTCACTGGCAATTGTTGCTGCGGCAATGGCGGTAAGCTCGCTTTGGTCATACGAAGGTGATACCTCTACCACATCCATACCCACCATATTTATGCCTTTTAGCGCACGCAATACTTTAAGTACTTTATCTGACGTTAAACCACCACACACAGGAGTGCCTGTACCAGGCGCAAACGCAGGGTCTAAACAATCTATATCAAACGTTAAGTAAACCGGTAGGTCACCTACTCGTTCAAGTATTTGCGCTGCAATATCATTTGCATGTAAATCGTTGGCTTGCATTGCATCAATCACAGCAAATTCATGTTTGCTTTGATCAAAGTCGGTACGAATACCTATTTGTATACTGTGCTCAACATCTATCAGCCCTTCCATTGGTGCATGATAAAACATAGTGCCATGATCAAATCGCGATCCATTGCTGTAGGTATCGGTGTGCGCATCAAAATGCACTAACGCCATTTTGCCATGTATTTTTGCATGAGCACGTAATAGCGGAAGCGTCACAAAGTGATCCCCCCCTAAACCTAATAGCGTTTTACCTTGACGAAGTATTTGCTCAGCAGCCATTTCTAATTGCGCAGTAAAATACTCAGGGTCGCCAACAGGGTAAGTAAAGTCCCCTGCATCGGCCACTTTTAAGCGCTCAAACAACGGAAACGTCCACGGGTATTTAGTGTCTTCCCATGCTAAATGAACCGATGCACGACGAATTGCATCAGGGCCTAAGCGCGCACCTGGACGGCCCGATGTCGCTAAATCAAATGGTAAGCCTAAAACCACTACGTCTGCATCAATTGCATTAATGTTTTGCACCATAGGACGACGTAAAAACGTCATCCCATTTGAGTACAATGAGTGATCTGCGTGACCAAACAAAGTTGACATTGCTTATAACTCTTCTAAATAAGTGTAGCCGTCAAGGCCGCTTTGCAACTCGTCTAAAACGCTTTGCTGTTCGTGTTTTTCAATTTTAGTGCTTACTAACTGCTCGTATGATTGCTGAAAACTTTCAACATCTAAATGTACATAGCGCATCATATCGGCAACAGTGTCACCTTGGTTTATTTCGGTAATACTTGCAACGCCTTGCTCATCCATATTAACAATGGCGCTGTGCGTATCGCCAAACAAGTTATGCATATCACCTAAAATTTCTTGATAGGCACCCACCAAGAAAAAGCCCATTAAATAAGGCTTGTCAGCACTAAACTCTGGTACAGGTAATGTGCTTTCAATACCTTGTCCATCTACGTAATGCTCAAGTGCACCGTCTGAGTCACAGGTTATATCAAGTAATACAGCACGTTTTTTTGGTGCTTCAGTTAAGCCACTTAATGGCAGTACCGGAAACACTTGATCAATGCCCCATGCGTCTGGGAGCGATTGAAATAACGAGAAGTTTACAAAGAACTTATCGGCTAAACGTACGTTTAACTCGTCAATAATAGGACGATGAAAACGGTTTTTATTATCCATGTGCTTGTTAAGTTCATAACAAATACGAATATTAATTTGCTCAGCCCATGCACGTTGCGATAAATCAAGTAAACCTAGTGCAAATTGGTTATGCGCTTCAGCTAAATCACCTTGGCTGTCGTGATAAATCTCAATTAATGCACGGTCATCCGTTAAATCAGTTAACTGTACAAACGATGCCCACATGTTTTTTAATAACAGGGGTGCATCTGCTGCTGGCGCTACTAACTCTTCTGGCGTGTAACTTTCAGTACCAATAACATTAGAAATAAGCACAGCATGATGCGCCGTAAGCGCACGACCTGACTCAGAAATAATAGTCGGCATTGGCTGCTCATATTGCTTACATGTATCACCAATGGTGTACACAATGTTATTTGCGTACTCAGCTAAGCTGTAATTCATAGAGTTATGCGATTGGCTACGTGTGCCGTCGTAATCAACAGCTAAGCCACCACCTACATCAAGGCAATCAATTTCTGCGCCTAATTTGCGTAACTCACAGTAAAAACGCGCAGCTTCGCTTACACCTAAACGTACGTCACGAATGTTCGCCATTTGCGACCCTAAGTGAAAATGTACTAGCTGTAATAAATCAAGTTGGCCTGCGTCTTTTAAACGATTAACTACATGCAAAACTTGCGATGCAGATAAACCAAATTTTGATTTTTCGCCGCCACTCGCTTGCCATTTACCTTTACCTTGCGACGCTAAACGTACGCGAATACCAATGCGCGGTTTTACGTTAAGCTCTTTTGCTTGGCTAAGTACCATATCTAGCTCAGAAAGCTTTTCAAGTACGATATACACTTTATGACCTAGCTTTTCGCCAATCAGTGCTAAACGTACGTATTCTTTATCTTTGTAGCCATTACATACAATTACGGCGCTGGTTTTTTCAGCCAATGCTAATACTGTAAGTAGTTCAGGCTTGCTGCCGGCTTCTAAACCAAGTTGCTTTTTTTCTACTTGTGCTTGGCTTGCTACTATTTCTTCAACTACTTCACGTTGTTGATTTACTTTTATTGGATAAACTAATAAGTAGTCTTTAGGGTAACCATAGTTTTCAATCGCAGTATTAAATGCGCCGCATAAGCTGTGCACACGGTGGTGTAAAATTTGCGGAAAACGAACTAAAGCAGGTAAGCTTAAACCTTTATCTTGTAATTGCTTTGCGATATCTGTTAATGCAATGGTTTGCTCTGGGGCATGAGCCTTGGGCGCCACATACACATCACCTTGATCATTAATACCAAAAAAACCTTGGCTCCAATGACGAACATTGTAGCTCGTACGAGCTTGTTCTAGTGATGTTGTTTCTTTCATTTATCTTTCTCTTTTATTTGATGAATGCCAATAGTGAGTATCGGCTGATTGCGCGCATTAAAAGAAAAATAGGGATTCAAGTCCAACAAGTATTTTTACTCGTAACGAGTAATTTTTAAGATTACAAATACCCATTTTATTACACAGCCAACGAGCCCTTAATTAATAAGGCTTAGCTGCTAATTAACTTTATGATTTAGCAGTATATAGTGGACTATGCAGGTGAGTTTCACTTCCAGAACTATATAAGTTTTTGTTCAATTGATTACTACTTTGGTTATTGAGTCTGCTTTTGAAGATGTAGATCCAAGTTTGCGCCATGCTTCGTACTTGTCACTTTTGAGCCATGTAATACCTATGTACTCTTCCCAATTAACAAAATCGAGAGTTTTATAGCGCTCATCTGCGCAGCCACCAGCGCCAAATGCAACTCTGCAAAGCGTTAATGTAAGATACGTGCCATCGTATTTAAGGCGTTTATTGCTTTGATTTTCTGGGCAACTAGACAATAACCGAGTTGGGATATTTAAAACAATGCTTGCTGTTTTTATACTGCCTTCACTAGCAACTCGAGTGATGGACGAGCAACCTTGTAAATAAAATTCATAGTTATCAATAACAACATCAGGCGTTAATGGCTCCCACCAAGGCGTAGGTAGCGAGGTAGTAACATTGGTTTTTAAAGGATTTTTGCTACAAGCAGCTATCAAAACAAGGCAGCCAAAGAGTAAAAGCAGTGATTTGTAAATATTCATAATTGGCTTCCTATCTCTGCAGTTTAATTTATTTGAGTATAGGATATTTTAACAAAAGGAAATTGGACGAGATTAAACACTTTTAGGTGCAAAAATAATAATGGCCATACCAAGTAAAGCAACAGCTCCACCAATAACATCCCACATAGTGAGCTTTACGCCATCAACAACCCATAACCACAATAGCGCAACGCAAATATATACGCCGCCATAAGCTGCATATACACGACCAGATGCATCAGGGTGAAGAGATAATAGCCAAGCAAATAAAGCTAAACTTAAAGCCGCAGGAATTAAAAGTAATATACTTTTATCCTCTTTAAGCCAAAGGTAAGGAAGGTAACAGCCAATAATTTCGGCAAGAGCGGTTATGACAAATAGCGCGATAGTTTTTACTTCAAACATAACGTTCTCACGTAATTTAATTAGCTAAGTAACATACAAATGTTGTTACTTAGCTATTTTACTTATTCAGCTAATGCCATTGCGGCAAGCTTCATTGTACTCTCAAACGATTTAGTACCCGCTATAAACAAACCATTGTGGCAGAACACGGCATCATCAATACCTGTTTCATCTACAAACGCTTCATCAGATAAGCCTGACCACGCTTTAGGAAGCGATTTTCTATCCTCAAACGATCCTGGCTCAACTGGCACAGTTTGTAATATCCATTGTCCAGAATGCGATGGGTAAACCATGTATAGCGCATCGCTTGATAAAATATGCACTGTTTTTTTCCACGGAGTGTATTTTTCAAGCACTATAACTCTGGCATCTTCTGCACTTTCAATTGCTTTGGCAACAATCTCTTTTGCATTTACACTTCCGTGAGCTGATGCGATAAAACGAATGAGCATGCGAGCTGCAAATTCAACAGCTTCATCAAAGCAGGTATCAAAGTTACTTTCTTCTTCCCATGTAGGATTAAACATTGAGATTGTTTGGCTCAAGCTTATTCCTTTTGACACACCTTCAACATGACCACAATCAATGGCGTCAATTGTTGAAACTAAGCCCGAATCAACTCTATCAGCAACGGCTTGGTTATCATCACACAGCGCTAAGCCATATTTTTTCCACACTAAGCCAAATGATGAAAAAGGAATGCCATTTTCTCGTTCGCCTGCACCACCACGTTGATGATGATCGAAGCGATTAGTTTCGGGGTCGTATTCGCCACCTACATCAATTACAAAGTCGGCACCCTCTATAAGCGCTTTATCGCGAGTACGTACCAGTTTAAACGTTGGCAAAACATGTTTAAGTACCGCAATACTAAAAACGTCATCTGCATGAAAATTACCATTGTGGGTTACTACTGTTATTTCGCTCATTTGTTTATTGCTACTTTTAGAAAAGATAAAAATTCTCGCTTTGTAAGTTAGTCACTAATTATCAAGGCAGATTTTATACGAAGACAGATGTGAAAAACAGTGAAGTATTTTTTGCATCACTATAAAAGACTTTCTTAAAGTGATTAGCTTGGTTATGCCGTTTATTGCAAAGCAATAATAAGTAGCTTCTTAAAACTACTCTAAATTAGAATAAAACGAATGATCATGGACCTGATATTTACGACATATCGAGGTTTAACATGTCGTAGCGTTAATAAGCTTATTGGCTAAGCCCTAACTCCATAAATACACTTTGTGGATTATCTATATATGAGCCAAAACTGCTACAGCGTTTAAAGCCTAAATTTTCATATAAATTGATTGATTTTATTTGTTTTGGACCTGTTTCTAAACGTATTAACGGGATCTGCTTCTCGCCAGCTTGATGTAATAAAATCTGCATAATACGTCTTGATAGCCCTTTACCACGATGACTTGGTTTTACGTATAAACGTCTTATTTCGCCATAAGGCTGAGTATCAAATTTCTCTACGATCGCACCACAGGCAATAATACCTTCATCAGTTTTTAAACCAATAGCATACACATTAGGTAAGGTTAATTCGTTTAGCTCCAGAGACTGCGCTGTAGCAACAGGATATAAAGAATTTATAAGTCGGTCTATATCGTCAAATACATTTACTACATCGGGATCATTAGGGTTCAAATCAACTAACTGCATAAAGCTTCCATTCATTGTTATAAGTTTATTAAGCTTTAAATAATATATTCAAGCGGGCATAGCTTAGCATTGTTTAACCAAAAAATCTTTAGTCCTTATTTAGCATATAGTTTGGGAAACTTTAACAGCTAGAAAATGCAAATGTCCTTGTATATAAAGATTTTCTATTTGGTTATTACCAATTAGCTTAATTAAATGATCTATTTTGAGATAAGAAAGTCGTGTCGATAACAAGGCAGAATTTTTAACATAGTTACCGCCAGGTTTAATCCCTCTAAACGATTAAGTATTATTGCGGATTGCTATTAGCCCTATGCCATTTTAAATAACGTTCTTTATCCATAGGCTTTGCAACTAAGTAGCCTTGCATAGTATCAATATTCATTTTTGTAAGTAAGTCATACTGCTCTATTGTTTCTACGCCTTCTGCAACGACCACTAAGTTTAAGCTTTTACCTAAACTGATAATTGTTTGTGCGATATTAAAGCCAATCTCATTATCTAAAATCTTATCAACAAAGCTCTTATCTATTTTTAATTCTTTAACAGGAAACGCACTTAAGTAAGCTAAGCAGGAATACCCTGTTCCAAAGTCGTCAATCGAAAATAAAAAGTCAGCAGCAATGAGCTCTTTCATTTGCCTAATTGTATAATCTATATCGCTAGAGAGCATTGACTCAGTTATTTCTAACTTAATTTGTGATGCTCGAATATCAAATTTATTAATAATGTTAAACAACTCACCTTTTAAATTTGATGAATTGAACTGACTTTGACTAATATTAATTGAAACACTAAACGAGTTGTCAATTATAGCGTTTGCTTTCAGTTCATTAATTAAAATACATATATCATGCAAAACAATATTTTGTAGTTTTTGAATAAGACCGTATTGCTCAGCTATAGGTATAAATTCGTTTGCCGCTATCAGCCCTCTTTGAGGATGGTTCCACCTAATGAGTGCTTCAGCACCAACAACGTTACCTTGCGTATTTACTTGTGGCTGAAAGTAAGCACAAAACTCATTAGACGCAATTGCCCTCACTATATCGGTTTCTAGTTCTGCTTGCTTTTCAAGCAGTGTTTGCAAAGCTGGATCGTAAAAGCTACTGCTATTTCCCCCCTTATTTTTAGAATGATACATAGCTGTATCTGCAAATTTTAATATATTTCCAGCCTGTGCATTTACGCTATCAATTAGGCAAATACCTATGCTACAACTTACTTGGAATGCAAGGTTGCCCAATTCGAATTTATCATGAAAAGCCCTTTGAATTTCTTGAGCAACTGATTTACATTCTAGGATTGCTTGCTTTGTGTCTTGCCCTATGTGTTTAAGTAAAATAATAAATTCATCACCACCCGCTCTGGCTAGTGTATCTGAGTCTTTTATTATTGCACTTAACCTTTTTGATAGCTCCACAAGTACTTCATCCCCTGCACTGTGCCCAAGTGAATCATTAATACGCTTGAAGTTATCTAGGTCTAAAAATAATAACGCCCCTATATTTTTATTGCGCTTGATACTCTCTACACACGCGCTTAATCTGTCACTAAGCATTCTTCTATTTGGAAGTTTAGTTAATGGATCGTAAAAGGCGAGTTTGTGAACTTCTTGCTCAGCTTTTTTCTTTATTGAAATATCTCTGGCCATCCATATTACATGTCTTTTTGTAGGGCTACTGGGATTGTAATGATCTAAAACCGCAGCCCGTCCCTCAAAAACTATATTTCCTTTTGGTACATCTAATTCGTACTCAAAAATTTGCATCTCGTTAGTCGAAAGTGTTTTTTCAATAACGTCAATTATCATCTGCGCATCTTTTTGAGGAAGCAGGTCTTTAACATTTTGACCAATAAGATCCGTCGACGAATCAAGCAGCAACTCATTAGAGGTACCATAAACATCGGTATATGTGCCATCTTCACTTAAAATGAGGATGAGATCGGGCATTACTTTGGTGAAGGCTTTAAATTTTTCATTACTGTGCTGTAAATTAACGACAAGCTGTTTTGCCTTCTCAAATTCGTTACTTTTCTCAAGAGCGATACTTGAAAAGTGTACAAAAAAATCTATTAATTCTAAATCTTGCTCTGATGGGGTTTTAGGTGTGCTGTGATAAATAGCAAAGGTGCCTAACAAATCAGCTTGAGTCGAAAAAATAGGTGTTGACCAACATGACCTATGATCAAACTTTAGCGCTAAATCTTTAAAGTCCTCCCACAGCGGTGAGGTTTCAATATTTTCTACAATTGTGCGCGTCTTCGAGAATGCGGCAGTACCACATGAGCCGACTTTTGGCCCTATGTAAATACCATTAAGCAATTCACAGTACTCTGGGTGAATATTAGGGGCTGCGCAATGAAAGAGCTGCTGGCCTTTAATTGATAAAATGGAACACCTTGCAGACTCATCATCAATAATCTGCTCTATTGATAAACAAATTTCAGTAAGCACCGCATTTAAGGGTACCCCTAATGCAATTTTAGATAAAATGCCTTGCTGGTGAGATAATAACTTTTTTAACCGATCCGTACCCATTTCCACTCGCTCGCATTATTTATACATATTGATACAACAAAAAGCCTCATGCAGATGCTTTTTTCTATGTAGTAAAGTTCAGTATAGTCATGATTAGTAAGTTTATTCTTTTATTAATAAAAAACTAACCTGATCTACATTGATTAATCATAATTGCATATTACTAAACACCTATAGGTACTATATAACCAAAACCGCAACATTAAAGCTAACACTTTGTTACTTAAAAATACTGTTCAAAATTATTAAGCTATTTATACTGTAGCTAGTGATAAATATTTTTTGAGGTTACAGTGCAGATCACACAAGGTATGGAATATTTTTTTTCGGGGTTTAAATTAATTAGCCAAAAAGGGTTAAAGCGTTTTGTACTTATCCCACTTTTAATTAATGTTTTACTATTTGGTAGCTCGTTGTTTTTCTTATTTGGATGGCTAAGTGATAGCTTTAGCTACATTAATAATATGCTGCCAGAGTGGTTAAGCTGGCTTGAATGGCTAATGTGGCCAATTGCAGTATTAGTCGTATTATTTAGCTACAGCATGCTCTTTACTGTCATCACTAATTTTATTGCAGCCCCCTTTAATGCTTTATTAAGTGAAAAAGTTGAGCTCTATTTAACGGGTCAAAAAATTAATGATGACGGTTTTTCCGAATTAGTTAAAGATGTACCTAGAATGCTTGCCCGTGAGTGGACAAAGCTGTGCTATTACCTTCCTCGCGCTATTGGCTTTTTTATACTTCTTTGGGTTTTACCTGTCATAGGTCAAATACTATGGGTTTTATTTACCTGCTGGATGTATGCGGTGCAGTATGAAGACTATGCATTTGATAACCATAAAATTGGCTTTAAGCAGATGAAAGACGATTTAAAATCTAAGCAAGGTTTATCATATGGGTTTGGTTTTGCCGTTATGTTATTAACCGCTATACCCTTTGTAAACTTAATAGTTATGCCTGTAGCTGTGTGTGGTGCAACACGTTTGTGGGTCGATAATTATCGGTCAAAATACCGCAGTTAATTAATAGGTTGCTGACTTTTCAATATTCAAAGGTCACCGCACTCGAGATAAAAAAGCACCTAAGGTGCTTTTTTAATCTATTTTTAAAGCAATAAACTCAAGCGATGCACGCCTTGGTAATGCATCGCTTTGTTTATCTACTTCTTCGAAGTTTTTAATCAAAATACTAAAGCGCTGATTGTTAAAATTAACGGCTGTAACTTCACCAATTTTTATACTGTAGTTTTGCTGCTGGTTAAACAGCGTTAGTGTTCGCCCGTTTATACGCTCTACGAATAAGTAAGGTGTTTGATCTGGCATCTTTAAACGGATGACATTGATTTTACTTAACTCATGTACCGCCACCCAATTTTGACTCTGCATTAACGTATTATAACTACTAATGCCTTCAGGCTGATAAACAACATCTTGGCTTATCACGCATGTCTTACAGCCCTCTACTGATTCAACTCGCCAGTCAATAGCTGTATTTTTATAATATAAATTGTCATTTTTTAGTAACCATTCACGTGCATTGTTAGTATCGCTACACGCTATTAGTAAGCTTAAAAAACTACTACAAACAATAAACTTAATACTTAACCCTAGTTTCATATTAATGCTCTTTAATTGCTTTTAACTCAGCAATAATTGCACTACTTGGTTGCGCTTCTTTTATATAACTGGGCAGCGTTTCAATATACGTAGGCGAGCTTTGTAAATTATACACCTTACTATTATTGGTATTTGGCACGCCAAATCGATTACCTGCACTTTGCATATAAAACTGCAAATTAAGCATATTCCACTCATCTACATCACTAAGTATTGATATTGTATTATCTTGGTTACTATCAAAGCTGGTTAAGCTTTCAGTGTTAATTGCATTACAGTTAAAATCAACAGGTAGTGAGCCATTTCGATTTAATCCCTGTGCTTCAAGTATTGTGCTCTCATTTAAATCTGCTGAACTACCACTTGAATAATCAATAATAAAATCATCTGTAGAGCCTAAATGACTATTAGTATTTGGTGTAATATCACAACTAACATTGCCTGGATAAAAGCGCTCATAATAACGATCGCCTTCGTTATTACCTATTGTTGATAAACCCGCTAATTGATATAAATAATTCATAGAGCTTAAATGATTAGGCTTAAAGTTAATCTCTTCATCGCCACCATGGTATAAGCCTAAGTTATGCCCTAGCTCATGAAAGATAGTTGATGCTTGATAATTATAAGTTACATTGGTTGCTGTTTGCGTATCCAAAGTTAAGCCCCATCCCCCCATAGTTACCATTAAATCATTACCGCTGATCTCAGCAATACCCGACCCACTAATACTGCCATCTTCATTTCCACTACTTGCCATTAATAAGTAATGAAAAATGGGTCTGCGGGTTATATCGGTATATTCCATTTTATAAGCAAATAAATTAGGGCTACTTAAATCGTACTCAAACGGAGTATAGCTATTAAAAGGGACAACATTTCCGCCACCTAAATCAAAGTTTTCCGGCGCAATATCGCTATTTTGATCAAATAAATCACCTACATCAAAATGAACGGTGTAGCCTTTATTTGCAAATACACTAACAATTTTTTCAAGTGCAGTTCGATGAGGCGTTATTCCAACATCACTACTATCCATATAATCTATTTCAATAAATATATCTTTTTGTGAAGTACGCGCCCCCCATTCATACAGAGGCAGCCCAGCAAATGTTGTTCCCTCTACCTCTGCGCAATCTGGAATACCGTCTTTATCATCATCTATTGAGCAAGTTATATCGTTAGGCCCTGCCGGAGTGTTGAATACTGAGTAGTTCCAGTCTGTATTTTGGTTGGTATCGGTTGCGCCGAGCGCACGCTTTAAGCTGGCGCCCTGCTCTGGCAGTATTTGTGCAGCATTTTCTCCTTGCCACTGCGAGGCTGTTACTGGCTCTTGGGTTGAATTTCCAAACTTAACAAAATCGATAGTTTGTGTACTCGCACTATTAAGTAATTCTGCAAAACCATTTATGTACCAATAAGGCCTAATTTGATCATTCGCGTTACCAACAAGTACAAGCTTTGTATTATTTAATGACGCACTTGCTAAAAAGTCATCACCAAAGCGACTTTGTAAAATAATATAGGCGCCATTTAAAAGCTCTTTATCAGGCAGCGCAAATACTTGCTCATCACTCAGCGTACTATCAGACATATTAATACTGCGAGCTTTAAGAGAATAGTCTTGTAAATTTACTGTTGCACCGGTGCCATTATAAAGTTCAACCCAAGGTAAGTCGTTACTAAATTGCACAGATGAAAGCTCTGTTATTTTTATATTTTGGCTAGAAGTTGTAAACGAGGTGGCAGTTTGCGCCAAAATAGTTGTGCTATCAAAATTAGCTAAATCAGCTGTAACACGAACAATATATTGAGTGTCTTCATCAAAGCTTGCGCTTAAATTTACAGTATGAAAATAAGTACTTGTGTCGCTGGTAGTACCCGACAAACTTTCAATAGTTAAAGCCAAGCAAGTAGTAAAGTTATCTGCTGACACTTGTATGCTTCCAGTACAAGTACCATTACTAGAATTAACGGCTAAAGTACTCACAAGCATAATATCTGAAAATGTAATGCTAACAGGGCTATCTACAAATACTGGTTCATTACTATTTTGTGGTGTTACATTACTAATCGTAGCGGGCGTTGAATCAATAACGGTAATACTTAGTACAAATTCGGTTGTGTCTTTGGTATCAGTCGCCGTTAACGTATAGCTTTGTGGAGTGATACTATTTGCGGGAGGTGTGTAACTAAAACGTAAGGCTTGGGCATCAATAACACTAATTTGCGCACCATTTAAATCATCACCAAAGTCAATCTGTACGCTATCGTTATCAGCATCGCTAACAACTAAACTAAATTCAGTGGCTTGATTATATTGCACGCTAATACTTACATCATCTGCAGTTGGTGGATTGTTTGGTGCTAATATCATAACTGTTTTTTGAGCGTTATTTGTTGCGTTATCGTCATCTGTTACAGTTACTACAAAGGTAACATTGGTGTTTTGTGCAACAGTAGGCGCGTTAAAGCTAATACTTGTTTCTGCTTGAATAAGTTCAACTACAGGGCCACTTATTTGCTGCCAAGTTATGCTGTTAATACTCCCGTCACTATCTTGTGCATCTGCAACTAAGGTTACACTAACGCCTTTTTCAGCTTCTTCAGGGCCTGTAACAATAACTGTTGGCGCGCTATTTACTTGATTGATTAAAACCGTTTTACTCGCTTGAGCGCTTTTACCGGCATTGTCAGTTACGGTTACGCTAAAACCTAGCGTTGTATTTTCAGATACATTAGGAGCAGTAAAACTAAGGACTCCATCTGCTTGTGTAAACTCAACATTGTCCCCAGCAGACTGAATCCAATTAATATTACTTATTGTTCCATCTGTATCTTGAGCGTTAGCAACCAAACTAACCTGTGCGTTAGCAAGTGCACTACTTGGGCCTGTAATATTAACTGTAGGAGCATTATTTTGAGAAGTGATAATGCCTGAAAATACCTGTTGTGCAGTAGCACCTGAATTATCAGTAACAGTAACTGAAAAACTAAAGGTCGTGTCAGTGGTTACACTCGGTGCAGTGGCGGTAAGCGTGTTACCGTTAGAGGTGAACGTAAACTCAGGGCCGCTAAGTTGTTGCCATTGATAGCTGGCTATTTGTCCGTCACTATCACTTGCAAGCGCAGTAATAGTAAATGATTGGTTAGAAGCAATAACGTTACTACTAACAGAGAGCGTAACACTGGGCGCAGCGTTACCAGAGGGCGTAGTTGAATCACTACCTTCTCCGCCGCCACCACAACCTGTGATTAAAAGTGATAAAAAAAGTAAACTTAGCCATTTATTAATATTGTTTTTTACCACTTTTAGCCTCTACATATTAACTATACAAATTTTGTGGCACCTTAGTAACGTTTAAATGAACGGTTATTTCCTCACGATCATGATATAGATGTTTAGCTTGTAACTCGTAATTAATACCTTGTTTCTCAAGCTCTTTTCTTATCATCGAAAGACATTCATAAACACTATCAAAGCGTTTTTTCATAGGGAGTTTTAAGTTAAATATAAACTCTTTTGCGTATGCATTTACTGCCCAGTCAATCATTAGCGTAGTCACTTTGGTTGGTTTTTCCACCATATCGCACACTAACCAAGTAATATTTCTTTTTTCTGGACGATATTTAAAACCATCGGCTCTAAAATGTTTAACTTGCCCAGTTTGCATTAAATCGTCATTCATTGGACCGTTATCAATCGCGCTTACAAACATACCACGGCGTACAAGCTGATAAGTCCAACCACCCGGGCATGCACCTAAATCAACACTGCGCATACCTGCTGCCACACGTGATTCACGTTGCTGTTCAGGAATAAATACATTAAACGCTTCATCGAGTTTTAACGTTGAACGACTCGGTGCATCGCTTGGCATACGAAGGCGTAAAATACCCATGAAAAATGGAGAATTATTAAAGCTATACGAGTAACCCACATAAGCCGTATTGTTTGTTAAAAACATGACATGCATTACTGGGCGGTTTGCTTTTGGCTCACGCAGTACTGTATTTTGTTTTTCGAGGGCTTTTTTAAGCGGCGTTGAGATTTTTTTACAGAACGTTAAAAGCTCTTTGCCTTCATTGGTATCTGGCGTTTCAACGCGCAGCTCTGAGCACAATGTAAAATCTTTAGCAGCTTCAACTACTGCACTTACACGGTCTTCTACTGGCATGTTTTCAAGCAATGTACCGGCAAACCATTGGCGTGCGAACACCATATTTTTAAAATCGACTTTTTTGATTATTTCGTCGCTGTGATGCGCTTCAAAACATTCGTAAACAACATAACCTGTATTTGGCTTTGCTTTTACATACCCTGCAAAACCCTGCTCTGCAGCATGAAACGTTATTTCAGCAGCGGCATCGTTTTCAAAACCACTACGACAATAAATCACAACACTAGACATATTAACCCTTAAACTCTTTAAAACTTAAATCGTGCAACTTGCACTAAAATAACAATCCAACCAATAATAAAGCACAATCCACCAAGCGGTGTTATCGGCCCTAGCCACTTCATATCTGTTAGAGTGAGTAAATATAAACTGCCACTAAAAAGTAGTGTGCCAGTTATGAAAAAGCCACCAGCCCAACTCAAATTTATGCCCCATTTAATTAAAATAGCCACCGCAATAAGTGCAAGGCCATGCAACATTTGATACTCAGCAGCTGTTTTAAAAACCCCTAATGAATACTCCGATAAACGGCTTTTTAAACCATGGGCAGCAAATGCACCTAACATAACCGAGAGCATACAAAAAACACTGCCGGTCATTAAAAATAATTTAATCATTTAACCCCCTAATCGAGTTTTAACACATCTCAACTTGTTGCTTAATAAATTCAACAGCACTTAGTGCTGCTGCTCCTCTATTTTGCAGTTCAGTTACACCACTTTTTTTACGTGGTTTTAATGAATGATCGCCATCAGGCAGCCATGTGATTAAAGGCTGTTTTGGCATTTCCATAGTAAGCAGTTCTTCACGTGTACCAAATGTATCTCGCTCGCCCTGTAATACTAAAAAAGGGCAAACAATATCAGCAAAATGATCGGTGCGTAACTTTTCTGGCTTACCCGGCGGATGAAATGGATAACCAAATGCAATAACACCCGAAAGTTTTTGCTCGGTGCTGCACGCAAGCATTGATGCCATGCGTCCGCCCATCGATTTACCGCCTATAAATAACGGTAAATCTGGCTGCGCCTTCGTTAGCACTTGCTCATAATAAATAAGTAGTTTTGGCGCTCGCTCAGGAGGCCTACGTTTATTGGTTTGTTTGGCAACTTGCATATATTCAAAATCAAATAAACCAACATCAACACCTTGCTCGCTTATTAATTTTGCCATGTGTTGCATAAAGTCAGAATCGCTACCGGCACCTGCACCATGTGCAAATATAAACTGTGCAATTGCAGGTTGTGCGGTGCTTTTAAACCATTCAATCATTATTAATACTCATGTTCTTGCTCATGCTCTACTAAGCTCAGCATCCACTCTTTAAACGAAACTATTTTACCAAGCTCTGTTTGCGATTCGCGAAGCACTAAGTAATATGCATTTTTACTTTCTAGACTGTGATTAAACGGAATAACCAAACGCCCTGCATCTATGTCGGGTTTAGCTAATACACTATTACCAATTGCCACACCTTGCCCATGTACTGCAGCTTGTAACACCATTGATGAGTGACTAAAAATAGGCCCTTGATTTACCTGGATGTTACGCACACCTGCAGTTTTCATCCACGTTTTCCAGTTTTTACGTGTGGTGTCATGCAATAAGGTGTGATGCGCTAAATCACTTGGTTGGTCAAGCGGCTTTGGCCCACTCAATAACATAGGGCTACAAAGTGGTACTAAATATTCAGTATGAAGTTTGTACGCTTGTACGCCATTCCAATGACCTCTTCCATAGTAAATAGCAATATCTACGTCATCAGTCAGTGAGTTTTCATCTTGATCTTGCGCTTTTATTCGCACATCTATCTCAGGGTGCAACTCATTAAACAAACTCAAACGAGGCACTAACCACTGAATAGCAAAGCTTGGCGTTAGGCTTACTGTTAATGAGCCTTTTGCACCACGGGCTAATAGCTTTTCAGTGGCATCAATAAGCTGAGTAAAAATCTCTTTTATATCTAAAAAATAGCCTTGGCCTTCTTCAGTTAATAATAATGAGCGGTTTTTACGTAAAAACAACTTTAAACCTAAATGCTCTTCAAGTGTTTTTATTTGATGACTTACTGCCGCCTGCGTTACATAAAGCTCTTCTGCTGCCTTAGTAAAACTTAAATGACGCGCAGCCGCTTCAAAGGCCTTTAATGCGTTTAGTGGAGGTACCCGTCTTGACATAATAACCAAGCTTAGAATTAGTTTTTCTTATGCGTGAGATTATATACATCATATAAGTTTGTGTATATTAAAGGCATAAAAAAAGCGACCTGAGTCGCTTTTTAATAAACATCATGCTTAATTATAAATCGCTTGCACTTGTATCAAGTGGTGCAAAGCTTTTAATTAAATCATCAACCGCTTTCATTTGCGTTAAGTACCCCTCTAACTTACTAAGCGCTAGCGCACATGGGCCATCACATTTAGCTTCGTTAGGGTTTGGATGCGCCTCAATAAATAAACCTGCAATACCTAGCGCCATACCGCTGCGTGCAAGCTCTGCTGCTTGTGCACGACGACCATCAGCAGAATCAGCTCGGCCACCAGGGCGCTGAAGTGCATGTGTTGCATCAAAAATAACAGGCGCCATTGCTTTCATGTCATCCATACCCAGCATATCAACCACTAGATTGTTATAACCAAAGCTAGAGCCACGCTCACAAAGTGCGATGTTATTATTACCCGCTTCATTAAATTTAGTAATGATATGGCGCATTTCATGTGGCGCTAAAAACTGTGGTTTTTTCACGTTAATAATTGCACCTGTTTTAGCCATCGCCACAACTAAATCTGTTTGACGAGCTAAAAAAGCGGGTAACTGAATTACATCAACAACTTCAGCAACAGGCGCTGCTTGATGCGGTTCATGTACATCAGTAATAAGTGGAATTTTAAACGTGTTTTTAATCTCTTCAAATATTTTTAAACCTTCTTCCATACCAGGACCACGGTACGAATTGATTGAAGAACGGTTAGCCTTATCAAATGACGCTTTAAATACATAAGGAATATTTAATTTAGTCGTTACTTCTACGTAATGCTCTGCAACACGCATAGCTAAATCGCGAGATTCTAATACGTTAATACCACCAAACAATACAAACGGTTTGTTGTTTGCTAGCTCAATTTCATTAATTTTAATAATTTGGTCTTTCATTTAAATTCCTTACGGTGCAACTGCTTGCATCATTAATCCACAAATATAAGCCATATAAGTACCCACACCATAGCCAAGTACAGCTAGCAGAACGCCAACTGGCGCTAATGACGGGTGAAACGCTGATGCTACAACAGGTGCAGACGCTGCGCCGCCCACATTAGCCTGAGAGCCTACGGCCATATAAAATAACGGAGCTTTAATAAGTTTAGCCACGAGTAACATTATACTTGCATGCACTAACATCCAAATTGCGCCAACTAAAAATAACCCAGGGTTATTGAAGATAGCGGTTACGTTCATGTGCAAACCAATTGATGCGACTAAAATATATAAAAAGCTAGAGGCTACCTTTGAAGCGCCAAACGCTTCTATTTGTCTAACTTTAGTAAACGATAAGCCTATACCAATCGTTGTCGATATAACTATTAGCCAAAAGAACTTACTGTTTAAGCTATATTCTTTTGCCCATTCATAAGTAGTGCCAAAGTACGGACCTAAAAAGTCAGCACAAAAATGTGCTAAACCTGTTATACCAAATGCAATTGCAAGCAGCGTCATATAATCGTTAAGAGTAGGAATGCGTGCATGTTCTGCGTGATAGGCTTCAACCCGTTTTTTCAGATCTTCAATTGCGCTCGTGTCGGCACCCGTAGCTGCATCAATCTTTTTGTGGTTTGCTGCCATTAGCAATAAAACAGCCATCCAAATATTCGCGACTATTACATCGACTGTAATCATTACAGAAAATATATCACCGCCAACTTCAAACATTTCTTTCATTGATGCTTGGTTAGCACCACCGCCGATCCAGCTACCCGCAACGGTTGTCATACCGCGCCATACGGCATCAGGTCCATGCCCGCCAACAATACTTGGATCAAATGCACTCACTACTAAAATAGCTAATGGCCCACCGATAACAATACCTAATGTCCCCACTAAAAACATAATGAGCGCTTTAGGACCTAAATTAATAATCGCTTTTAAATCAATACTAATGGTGAGCAGTATTAAACAAGCAGGCAGTAAGTAGCGTGAAGCTACATAATAAACATTGGATTTGTTACCATCTACAATACCAAATGTATTTAATAACGAAGGTAAAAAGTAACACAGTAGTAAAGCTGGTACATATTTATAAAATCGTTTTAAAGCTGGACGTTCACTGTTTGAGGTTTTAAAAATAAACCCCAAAATAACAGCAAGTAAACCAAGCACAACGGCATCATTTGTAATTAATGCGCTTTGAGTTTCAACCATAATTATTCCTATTCTTAATGGTGCGTTTTATTATTATCTTCTAGTTCTTCTATCTGGTGTTGAATTATCTCTATTGCAGGATCGTCCGGACACTCATCGATAAAAAACTGTAAATCATCACGTGCCATTTTAGGGCAACCGAGCTGATTTAATAAGTAACCTCTGTCGCGTCTCTCATACGGGTCGTCGCCTATTAGCTCCATTAGCATCTCTACACAGGTCAAAGCATGACCAAATTTGTTTTCGCTAATGAAAGACCATTTTTGTTGAGCTAAAAATAACTTATATACTTCGTCATCAAAAATGAGCTCTAGAGGCTCTTGTTCTTGGCCATCATCTTCATCTGCGTTTTCAGGGATGATATACCAGCTTTGTTGTCCACTGCTTGGCTCTATTATGTAGCCTTCTTCATCACTAATCGCCACATGTACACCAACATCACCCTGCGTAAGACTAAGATTTGCGTCAAAGTTAGCTTGTTGTAAAAAATGACAAAGTATAATTGCCAGCGTGGTAGGTGAGCCACTGCGCATAGAAAGCGTATAACTTAATGTATTTAATTTATATTCAGGCACTTTTAAGCCTGAGGCACTAAATAGCCAATCGCTGTAAAACATATCTAATAATTTTTCGAGACGATCGTGCTCATCACTCACTTTTAGACACAGCGCTGAGATTTGCTGTTCAAAGTCAGTTAAAGTCTCATAACATGGTGTTAAATCTATCTGAGGGTCCCATTTTGATTCTGCTTTAATACAGCGGTAAATTGCTGGAGGTGTAAATTCATCGTAAGCATCATCAAGATAAGATTCATCGTGTTCGTCAAACCCGAGGGTAGTCATTAATACTGCAACATTTTAGAAAACGAAGGCGTAGTTTACCTAACTTTAAAGCTATATACCAATATAGAGGAGTTTTTGAATATTTTCTGAAAGGGAGTCTTATTTGAGCTTTATAAAATAATTATAAAGCTCAAATAGTCAGGTATTACTTAAAGCAAAAAAGCTGATTTAGACGTCGCTAAATAACCTATCGCTAAAATAACAGCGGTATTAACCAAAATGTAAGCAATTTTAGCCGTCATTTTAGTTTGTCTGGCGCTTTTAGCCCCAATACCAATATATATAACCACTAAAACTATTTTTTCCAATAGCCAATATTGTTCAAATGGGTTTATTTTAGCCATAAATATAAGCGTAAGTGCAGACACTAATAACAAAGTATCTATACTGTGACTGCCAATCATTACCACTTTATTTTTTGCTATATTGCCACTACCCATTCGCGAAAAAGCGCGAACATAAAATAAAATTACACTCAACATCGCAATTGCCATGTGTGAATGCTTTACTGCTAAATAATCCATATGCCCCTGTACTTCTGTTTTATAAAAATTTAATCAGGAAAACGGCTAAGAACCGCTTCTAACTCATCAAGCTTCTCGTTAAATACTTCAACCAATTTTGGTTCAAAATGAGTACCTTTTTGAGCGTTAATTTCATCAACTACATTTTGCAAAGTCCAAGGCTCTTTATAGCATCGTTTATGGCGAAGTGCATCGTATACATCAGCAAGTGCGACTATACGACCAAATACATTGATTGCATTACCGCTTAAACCTTCTGGGTAACCAGAACCATCCCATTTTTCATGATGTTCTTTAGCGATAATTGCACCTGTACTCACAATTTCATGAGGCGAGTCTTTTAAAATAGTGTAGCCTTTATCAGTGTGGGTTTTCATCACTTCCCATTCTTGGGCGTCTAACTTTGCTGGTTTATTTAATACCGCATCAGGAATGCCCACTTTACCTACATCATGCAGAGGCGACGCCAATCTTATTAAATCAGCATCATGCTTAGATAAACCATAACCCTGAGCTAAAATATGACAAATATGCGCTACACGCTTAACATGATTGCCTGTCTCGGTTGATCGTTGCTCTACCGCTTCACTTAACCTATAAACAAGCTCTTGTTGCGTTGCTTCTATTTCAGACTGGAGCTGTACATTTTCAAACGCAAGTTGCACGTTTTGAGAAAAAATCTTGATTAAATGACGCTGAGTATCTGTCAAATCCTTTGGGATCCCCGATATAAACAGCATCGAATTATGATTGTACTCACTGCTACAATACGCAAATAAGTAATTATCTTTATAAATAATACTTTTTTCATTAAGCGCCTGATGGCACGCACTTAACTGTTCAGCTTGTAATACCTCATCGAGCTCTTTACCTTCACTTTTTTCAAAATCACCGGTACCCGAGCAAACAATTAGCTTTTTATTATTTTGTGCTTCAGGGTTTTGTGCAACTAAAGTAGTTGCATACATAGCTTGATCAGCAATACCCAATAAAGATGTTAACTGCTGCATAACGCCTTCAATAAAGTGCTCTATTGAATGCGCAGAAAAAATATCACGAGACGCTATAATTATCTTCTCAAGTCCTTCGCGTGACTGCTCTATTGAAATAATATCGCGGTACGAGCGCAGGCTCGACATAATGACTGTAAATAATTTTTGAGCCGTTAGCTCCGTTTTCGATTTGTAATCGTTAATATCATAATTAATAATTACTTGTCGTTCAGGGGCTTGACCAGGTTGACCTGTCCTTAAAATAATTCGAATATGATTATTTTTAGCTTCTTCACGAATAAACTTAGCAACTTGCAAACCAGCGTCGTCGGTTTCCATTACAACATCAAGTAACACAATTGCGGCATCCGGATGCTCTTTTATAAGCTCTTTGGCTTCAGCTCCCGAATAAGCACTGATAAATTCTAAACGTTTATTTTGAAACTCAAAATCACTCAACGCTAGTTTTGTAACAGCATGAACTTCAGGTTCGTCATCAACGATTAAGACTTTCCAGGTACCAAGTTCAATCTCATTGATTGGTTCTTCTGGCTCATCTGAAAATAAAAAATCACCCATCATAGTCGAAATTCCTTCATGGCATTATTTAACGCACTAGTAAGCAATTATTATTCTTTAGGGCCACTGTGCAAACGTTACACGGTCATTATTACCAAAGTCTTTCACTGTTTTAATATTAACAAATGCCATTTTTTTGAAAAAATGACGAACAGCTTCACCTTGCTCAAAACCGTGTTCTATTAAAAGATAGCCACTAGATAACAAATAGTCACGTGATTGTGTAATTATTTGTTTAATATCAGACATTCCGAAATCATCAGCCACTAATGCCGACAAAGGCTCAAAGCGCACATCGCCCTGATTTAAATGTATATCACTGCTTTCAATATAAGGTGGGTTAGTGACAATTAGGTTGAATTTTTCACCGTGCAACTCACTAAACCAGTTGCTTTGCTTAACGTGTACGTTGTTAATCGCCAATCGCTGCTGGTTACGTGTAGCAAGTGCAACAGCATCGTTTACTCTATCTACTGCAGTAATTTGCCAATTAGGCATTTCACTACCCAGTGCCAACGCAATTGCACCAGTACCGGTGCCTAAATCAAGTACTTTAGCTGTAGCAGGTACAGTCACTTCAAGTGCTTGTTCTACTAGCGTTTCGGTATCTGGTCGAGGTATTAAGGTTGTTGCGTTAACTTCAAGCGATAAACTCCAAAACTCACGCTGCCCCGTAATATGTGCAACAGGTTCACCGTTTAAACGCCTTTGGCAAAATGTATTAAATTGCTGTTGTTGCTCAGCGTTAAGTTCATGCTCTGGCCAAGTGAAAAGGTAACTGTGAGGTTTTTGAAGAATATGTAAAAGTAAAACTTGTGCATCTAATTTAGCACTTTCGCTGCTAGGTGCTAATAAATTAGCGCCTGCAGCAATAGCTTGTTCAAGAGTTTGGCTCACGACTACTCGTCGCCCATAGCCGCTAATAAGTCAGCTTGATGTTCTTGCATTAATGGGTCAATAACACAGCCTAAATCACCCGCTACCACTTCATTTAAACGATAAAGTGTTAAGTTAATACGGTGATCGGTAATACGACCTTGTGGGTAGTTATAAGTACGGATACGCTCAGAACGGTCGCCACTACCTACTAAATCACGACGCTCAGATGCTTCTGCCGCATGGCGTTTCTCATCTTCAGCTTGTTGCAAGCGTGCTGCAAGTACCGACATCGCTTTAGCGCGGTTTTTATGCTGTGAACGCTGATCCTGACACTCAACCACAACACCGGTAGGTATATGTGTAAGTCGAATAGCAGAATCTGTTTTATTAACGTGCTGACCACCTGCGCCCGATGCACGAAATGTATCAACTTTTAAATCTGCTGTGTTAATTTGTATCGCTTCGGCCTCTGGTACTTCCGCCATTACCGCAACAGTACATGCAGAGGTATGAACTCGCCCTTGTGACTCGGTTTCTGGCACACGTTGTACGCGGTGTACACCTGATTCAAACTTTAATTGACCGTAAACGCCTTCGCCACTAATATTTGCAATAACTTCTTTGTAACCACCGTGCTCACCTTCATTGGTGCTCACAACTTCTACTTTCCATTTTTTAGTTTCTGCATAACGACTGTACATACGGAATAAATCGCCAGCAAAAATAGCCGCTTCATCACCGCCTGTTCCAGCACGTACTTCAACAAATACGTTGTTATTATCTCGTGGATCTTTTGGCAACATTAATACTTGAATTTGATCTTCAATTACCAAAATTTGCGCTTTAGCTTCTTTATATTCTTCTTGCGCCATTTCACGCATTTCAGGGTCAGAATCTTTAAGCATTTCTTCTGCACTGGCTAAATCATCTTGCGTTTCTTTGTAAGTTAAAAACGTTTTTACAATCTCTTCAAGCTCAGAATATTCTTTTGAAAGCCCACGAAAACGATTTTGATCACTAATGACCGACGGGTCGCTTAGCAGCGCTTGTACTTCTTCGTAACGCTCTACTAAGGTTTCTAATTTATTATAAACAGACTCTTTCATTTAACGGTTATTCCTGATCAATACCTAACATTTTTTTCAACTGGTTTAGCTGCGCCACTTCACCTTTTTTCGCTGCGTCTTGTATTGCACGGGTAGGCGCGTGCATTAAGCGATTGGTTAATTTATTGGCGAGCTCTAATATAATTTTTTCTGCATCTTTACCTGTATTAAGCTGACTAACAGCACGCTCTACAAGTTCTGACTTAATTGTTTGTACATCATTTCGATAATGGCGGATTAAATCTACCGAATCGAGTGAGCGCATCCACATTGCAAATTCTTTGGTGCGTTCAGTAATAATTATTTGCGCTTGCTGTGCAGCTTGCTCACGCGCTGCCATATTCTCGCTTACAATGGTTTGTAAGTCATCAACGGAATATAAATAGGCAGCATCTAGCTCACCTACTTGGCTTTCTATGTCGCGCGGAACCGCAATATCTATAAATAGCATGGGCTTGTGACGGCGCTGTTTAAGCGCTTGCTCAACCACCCCTTTACCAATAATAGGCAAAGTACTGGCGGTAGAACTAATCACTATATCGGCTTTATGTAAACGCTCTGGCAATTGCGCTAAAGCAATTACATCCGCCGACACTTCGTCAGCTAAGCTTCGAGCTCGCTCAATAGTTCGGTTCGCAACGGTAATGTTTTGTGGCTCATTTTGATATAAATGCTTGGCCACCAGTTCAATAGTTTCACCCGCACCAATTAATAAAACGTTTGTTTTATCAAGCTTGCCGTAAATATGTTTTGCTAAATTAACAGCTGCAAATGCAACCGATACAGCACTTGCGCCAATATTTGTTTCGGTTCTAACTTGTTTAGCCACCGAAAATGTTTTTTGAAACAATCTATCAAAAGTAACACCTACAGCATCGTGGGTTTTAGCGCTAAAAAACGATTGTTTTATTTGCCCTAAAATTTGCGGCTCCCCTAACACCAAAGAATCCAACCCACACGCTACGCGCATTAAGTGGTTAATAGCGTCATTACCTTCGTGACAATAAATATTATTACTCAGTTCATGTTCATCCAAACCATGGAAACTGGCAAGCCAAGTCAACAGTGTTTGGGAATTTTGCTGAGCGAGGCTACAATAGATCTCGGTTCGATTGCAGGTAGATACAATAACCGCTTCATTAAAGTCGGCATGGCCGCTTAATTGTTGCAACGCCTCTGAAATTTGCTCAGGCGAAAAAGCCACTTTTTCACGTAATTCTACGGATGCGGTTTTGTGATTTATACCTAGTGCTATTATGGTCATATTTGCCAAATATTGCTGAGCCCTACTTCAAAGGCGGTAATTTTACCAAAAATCAGCGGAATATGGAAAGTAAGGAACAACATTTGATTCGACAATATTTGATTTTATTCATGTTTTTTTTGTTTTTAGGTGGCTGTGCTCATCAAATTGATACAAAAACAACACTTTATGATGATTGGAAACCACGTTTAGCTGCTCAAAAAACTTGGCAGGTCGAGGGTAAACTCGCGTTTATTAGTCCACAAGAGCGTCAATCTGCAAACTTAAATTGGCAGCAAACAACAAATTCCAATAATTTAATACTAACTACCTTTATTGGTACGCGTATTTTGTCACTTAAACAAACAGCAAATGGTGCTGAATTAGAGTTTGACGGCGATGAGTACTTTGATACTAATGCTGCAGAGCTTTTAAAGCGTTTAACGGGGTTTACACTCCCGGTTGATAACGCCGACAATTGGCTTAAAGGCACCATTGACGATCAAAGCTTAGTCGTTGATGAGCTAGGCCGTGCAAAGCAAGTGTTATGGTTTGATAACACAGGTAAAAAATGGCAAATAGATTACGGCACTTATATACAAAACGCAGGCTATTGGTTACCAACCAAACTAACATTAAAGCATCAACAAATAAAAATAAAAATTCAACTCTACGATTGGCAATTTAAATAAATATGAATAACAAAACTTCTTTTTCACTGATTGCTCCGGCAAAACTCAATTTATTTTTACATATTAATGCTCGCCGAGAAGATGGTTATCATGAACTCGAAACCTTATTTACTTTTTTAAATTTTGGTGATGAGCTTTATTTTGAACTAACAACGGATGGCAGTATTTCTGTCGGTGGTGATACTAAAGACATACCCCTAAATGATAATCTCATCTATAAAGCGGCTTTATTATTACAAACACACAGTAAAACCTCTTTGGGTGTAAAAATAAATTTAATTAAACGCTTACCGATGGGCGGAGGTGTTGGAGGTGGCTCATCCGACGCTGCAAGTACTTTATTAGCCCTAAATAAATTATGGAAATTAGAACTAAATTTAGAAATCCTAGCCCAATTAGGACTTAAATTAGGGGCTGATGTTCCGGTGTTCATACAAGGGCAAAGCGCCATAGCGCATGGTATTGGCGAGAAATTACACCAAGTAAAACTTGAACAAAAATGGTACTGCGTTGTACACCCAAACCAACATGTAAGTACCGCAAAAATATTTACACACCCCGATTTAAAACGCGACACACCAAAAATAATAGGCGATTGGAAACACCATACTTTAACCAACGATTGTGAGCCTTTAGTTAAAAAGCTTTGCCCCGAGGTTGAAAAAACCCTCCAGTGGTTGCTAAAATACGCACCGTCGAAGATGACCGGAACAGGTTCATGTTGTTTTGTCGAATTTGCTAGTCAAGTTCAAGCACAAGATGTACTTGAAAATCTCCCCCATAATTGGCAGGGTTTTGTGGCTTCAAGCGCAAATGTCTCACCTGCTCATACGGAGTTAACCGCCATATTCGATCAATGAAGTAACGTACAAGTAATCATAAGTTAACCCGCAGTGGTATTTATCATTGCCCGTTAGTCCAAATATTCAGTGCCTGAGGAACCCTACCGTGCCTGACATGAAGCTCTTCGCTGGTAACGCAACACCTGAGTTAGCTCAAAAAGTTGCAAAACGTTTATATATTGAATTAGGCGATGCTGTTGTTGGCCGTTTTAGCGACGGTGAGATCAGTGTTCAAATAAATGAAAATGTTCGTGGCTCGGACGTTTTTATATTGCAATCAACCTGTGCCCCTACAAACGATAACCTAATGGAACTTATCGTTATGGTTGATGCTCTACGTCGTGCGTCTGCAGGTCGTATTACTGCCGTCATTCCTTATTTTGGTTATGCGCGCCAAGACCGTCGTGTACGCTCTGCCCGTGTTCCAATTACCGCTAAAGTTGTTGCCGATTTCTTATCAAGTGTGGGTGTTGACCGTGTTCTTACGGTTGATTTACACGCTGAACAAATCCAAGGCTTCTTTGATGTACCAGTAGACAACGTATTTGGCAGCCCTGTATTACTTGAAGATATGAAAGAACGCGACTTTGAAGACGTCGTTGTTGTATCTCCAGATATTGGTGGTGTTGTACGCGCACGTGCAATTGCAAAACTACTAAACGATACCGATTTAGCAATCATTGACAAACGCCGCCCTCAAGCAAACGTTTCTCAAGTAATGCACATTATTGGTGACGTGGAAGGTCGAGATTGTATTATCGTAGATGATATGATTGATACCGGTGGTACGTTATGTAAAGCCGCAGAAGCACTTAAAGAACATGGCGCTAAGCGCGTATTTGCATACGCAACGCACCCTATTCTTTCGGGTAAAGCAGCAGAAAACCTACGTGACTCGATGATTGACGAAGTAATTGTAACTGACTCGATTCCGCTATCTGACGAGCTTAAAGCCCTTGATAAAATTAAGGTACTTACGCTTGCTGACATGTTAGCAGAGACTATTCGTCGTATTAGTAACGAAGAATCTATCTCAGCGATGTTTGAACACTAAAATTAAGCATTCCTGAGTATAAAAGCGCCTTTTGGCGCTTTTTTTGTAAGCGATGTTTATTTTGTCTGGGCGTGGTGGTATGATAGCGCGCCTTTTGGCTAGGGACCTTGGTCGCAAAGGCCCTACACATTTTAATAACTGGAGACATCATGTCTAACAAAACTTATACATATAACGCTGAACTTCGCGTAGAAACTGGTACTGGTGCGAGCCGCCGCCTACGTCGCGAAGACAAAGTTCCTGCAATCCTTTACGGAGCTGACAAAGAAGCTTTATCTCTTACTTTTGCTCATAAAGATATGATCAAAGCACAAGAAGACGAAGGTTTTTACACGCATATCCTTACGCTTAACGTAGATGGCGAAGCTGTTGAAGTAATCTTAAAAGATATCCAACGTCACCCATTCAAGCCTAAGCTTACTCACCTTGATTTCCAACGTGTAGATGCTACTCATAAATTTCAAACTAAAGTTCCTCTTCACTTCATCGGTGAAGATATTGTAACTAAAGCTGGCGCAACTGTTGTTCACCAGTTAACTGAAGTTGAAATTACGTGTCTTCCAAAAGCACTTCCAGAATTCATTGAAGTAGATGTTTCTAAGTTTGTTGTTGGCGATTCTGTTCATATTTCTGACCTTACTTTCCCTAAAGGCGTTAGCTCTGTAGATTTAGGTAAAGGCGAAGGCCATGATCAGTCTATCCTGACTATCAAAGCAAACAAAGCAGCTCCAGTTGAAGACGACGCTGCAGCAGCAGAATAATTTTTAAGGTCTCGCAACCTTGAATTCTATTCAAATGCTTGTGGGCCTGGCTAATCCAGGCCCCGAATACGCAAACACACGCCACAATGCAGGTGCTTGGTTCATCGAGCAAATCGCTGCACGCTACAACTGCACCCTAAAATACGATCCTAAATATCACGGCCTTACAGGCAAAGTGATCATTCAAGGCCAAGAATTCAAATTATTGATCCCCACTACTTACATGAATTTAAGTGGTAAAGCGGTCAGTAGTTTAGCTAATTTTTTCAAAATCCCTGTCGAGGACATTTTAGTTGCCCATGACGAATTGGATTTAGACCCGGGCGTTGCCAAATTAAAAAAAGGCGGCGGGCATGGCGGTCATAATGGTTTAAAAGACATTATTGCAAAAATGGCAAATCAAAAAGACTTTATGCGCTTGCGCATTGGTGTAGGTCATCCAGGGCATCGTGAAATGGTTACTGGTTGGGTGCTTGGAAAAGCG
Organism: Pseudoalteromonas sp. EB27; assembly: GCF_001974875.1. Lineage (GTDB taxonomy): Bacteria > Pseudomonadota > Gammaproteobacteria > Enterobacterales > Alteromonadaceae > Pseudoalteromonas. Next base: position 80,481 of record NZ_MTQD01000008.1, on the reverse strand, counting down.
GCCAAAGCAGACCAAGAAAAGATGGATGCTGCTGTTGATGAAGCAGTTCGTTGTATGGAAATACTTGCAAAAGATGGTGTGTTAAAAGCACAAAACAGACTACATTCGTTTAAACCCTAATAACTTGGGTTCAAGCACATCGTTTAAACGAATCTAAACAAGGTATCTTACTATGGGTTTTAAATGTGGCATCGTTGGCTTGCCTAACGTTGGTAAATCAACGCTTTTCAATGCACTAACTAAAGCGGGTATTGAAGCCGCTAACTTTCCTTTTTGTACCATTGAGCCTAATACAGGTGTGGTACCTGTGCCAGATCCTCGTCTAGACGAACTTGCTAAAATAGTAAACCCTCAACGAGTTCTTACCACCAGTATGGAATTTGTAGACATTGCTGGCTTAGTAAAAGGCGCATCTAAAGGTGAAGGCCTTGGTAACCAGTTTTTAGCTAACATTCGTGAAACCGATGCAATTGGCCACGTAGTTCGCTGTTTTGAAGATGAAAACATCATCCACGTAGCAGGCACTATTGACCCTGCTGATGATATTGACGTAATCAATACTGAGTTAGTACTTGCTGATATGGATAGCGCTGAAAAAGCCCTTTTCCGTAATTCAAAAAAAGCAAAAGGTGGCGATAAAGACGCTAAAGAGCAAAATGCTGTACTTGAAAAAGTAAAAGTGCATCTTGACGAAGGCTTAACTTTACGTGGTCTAGCACTAACTAAAGAAGAAAAAGCAGCAATCAGCTCTATTAATTTCTTAACGATTAAACCAACAATGTATATTGCAAACGTTGCTGAAGATGGTTTTGAAAATAACCCGTACCTTGACCGTGTACGCGCTATTGCAGCAGCTGAAGACGCGATTGTAGTTCCTGTATGTGCCGCTATCGAATCTGAACTTTCAGAACTAGATGACGAAGACAAGCTTGAGTTTATGGCTGATCTTGGTTTAGAAGAGCCGGGTCTTAACCTTGTTATTCGTGGTGGTTATGAATTACTACAATTACAAACTTATTTCACAGCTGGCGTAAAAGAAGTACGCGCATGGACAATCCCTGTAGGTGCAACAGCACCACAAGCAGCGGGTAAAATCCATACCGACTTCGAGCGTGGCTTTATTCGTGCGCAAACTATTGCTTTTGACGACTTTGTTGCCTTTAAAGGTGAGAGTGGCGCAAAAGAAGCAGGTAAGATGCGTCAAGAAGGTAAAGAGTACATTGTTAAAGATGGCGATGTAATGAACTTCTTGTTCAACGTATAAGTACAAATTAAACCAATTTAACTTGGTAATAATTTTTAAAGGCTCGTTTTTACGAGCCTTTTTTTATTTAAGCATTATAAAAATAATAATTAACCTCAACTAGTCTATCTTTGTAATATCGCTTAATGAAAGAAGTACAGGGTTAATTAAGATTCCGCGCCTTAAAGGCAGCTAAAAAAACAGCATTTTTATTAAATTTTAGCCTGTTAGCTTAATTTTCCTGCAAACAAACACAGTTAAGTGTTTTTTTGCAAAAAAGGTGTTGACGAATTTGGGTCATATCAGCATAATACGCCCCGCACTCAGCGATGAAGTGCTAACAAAAAAAGATGGCTAAGTAGCTCAGCTGGTTAGAGCACATCACTCATAATGATGGGGTCACAGGTTCAAATCCCGTCTTAGCCACCATTATTTTTTTGTTGCTCAATGAAGAGTTTAAAATAACTACCTTGTGTGCGGGAGTGGCGGAATTGGTAGACGCGCTGGATTTAGGTTCCAGTATCTTAGGATGTGAGAGTTCAAGTCTCTCCTTCCGCACCATAATTCTTGATAAGAATTAAAATTATCAATTGTTATTGTTGGGATATCGCCAAGCGGTAAGGCACCAGGTTTTGATCCTGGCATTCCCAGGTTCAAATCCTGGTATCCCAGCCAACAATGGCTAAGTAGCTCAGCTGGTTAGAGCACATCACTCATAATGATGGGGTCACAGGTTCAAATCCCGTCTTAGCCACCATTTCTTCTTTTAGAAATGGCTCTGCAAGAGTTAAATTGCAGCTCAATGAAGAGTTTAAAATAACTACCTGTACTTTATTGTACAAACGATGCGGGAGTGGCGGAATTGGTAGACGCGCTGGATTTAGGTTCCAGTAACTTCGGTTGTGAGAGTTCAAGTCTCTCTTTCCGCACCATTTCTTGATAAGAAATAAAATTATCATTAATTCTTTGTTGGGATATCGCCAAGCGGTAAGGCACCAGGTTTTGATCCTGGCATTCCCAGGTTCAAATCCTGGTATCCCAGCCAACTTCTTCTACCAAGGAAAGTTGGATTAAAGAATTGCTCTAGCTTAGAGTTTAAATTGGCAAATTGTTGATGCGGGAGTGGCGGAATTGGTAGACGCGCTGGATTTAGGTTCCAGTAACTTCGGTTGTGAGAGTTCAAGTCTCTCTTTCCGCACCATTTCTTGATAAGAAATAAAATTATCATTAATTCTTTGTTGGGATATCGCCAAGCGGTAAGGCACCAGGTTTTGATCCTGGCATTCCCAGGTTCAAATCCTGGTATCCCAGCCAACTTCTTCTACCAAGGAAAGTTGGATAAAAGAATCGCTCTAGCTTAGAGTTTAAATTAGCAAATTAGTGATGCGGGAGTGGCGGAATTGGTAGACGCGCTGGATTTAGGTTCCAGTAACTTAGGTTGTGAGAGTTCAAGTCTCTCCTTCCGCACCATGTTCTTATTAAGAACTAAAATTAATATCAAATTTATAGTTGGGATATCGCCAAGCGGTAAGGCACCAGGTTTTGATCCTGGCATTCCCAGGTTCAAATCCTGGTATCCCAGCCAATTTGACTCCCCTGACTAAAACTTCTCAAAGCTCATTAACTTCAACTTACTTTCTCTGCATTTAAATAAACACTTATAAATTCATCTATTGTTATTGGTTTACTATATAAATACCCTTGTAAATAATCACAGTTAAGATTCAACAACGCCTGTTCTACTTCTTTAGTCTCTATTCCCTCAGCAACTACATCGCAATTTAATCGACCCGCTAAAAACAATGTAGATTCTACAATGGCGTAATCAGGCGAGTTAATAAGCATATCTTTGACAAACGACTGATCAATTTTTATTTGATTAATTGGCAGCTCTCTTAATAACGACAGCGACGAAAAGCCAGTACCAAAGTCATCAACACTAAATTTAAACCCGCGCATACTCAACTGTTGCATCATTTTTCTAGCAGCCGGTATATTTGTCATCATTGCACCTTCTGTAATTTCAAAAATTAACGAGTCGCTTAATGTAGGGTCGGTTGCGAGTAAACTAATTATAAAATCGTAAAACTCGCTGCTTTCAATATCTTTCGTCGATAAGTTGACATGTATGGTACCGGTGAAACCAAATAGTTTTAGATTTCTAATGTGATTAACGGCTTCTTGTACAACCCATTTCGATAAAGGAAAAATAAGCCCTGTACGCTCAGCTACGGTTATAAACTTTTCAGGACTAATAAAGCTACCATCATCTTGCGGCCATCGTATAAGCGCTTCTAGGCCATGTAATTGCAGATCTTTAGAGTCCATTATGGGTTGTAAATAAAGCTCAAACTCATCTTTATGTAATGCCACTTTAATTTTGGCTGATAAATCAAAAAAGTCCTCAGCTCGTTTACCTATTGCAGATGAGTAATTTACCAAAGGTTGAAATGTTTTTTTAGCTTCATGCAGTGCCAAGTCAGCTTTTTTTAATAGCTGATCGGGCAATCGGCTATCATCAGGAAAACGGCTTACGCCTATACTTAACTGTATTTTAACCATTTGCTCATTCGTACAAAACGGACTTTTGACGGCTGAGTTTATAATGTTTACACAATAATTCATGCTTTCATCTGTATCGGTATGCAGTAAAAATGCAAACTCATCACCTCCAATCCGATATAACTTAGCAATGCCGCATAATTCTTTATTTAGTTTATTGGCAAATGCAGCCAAGAGTTGGTCACCACACTGATGCCCAAACGCATCATTAATTTGTTTAAAGTTATTTAAGTCGATATAAAATAGTGAAAATGGGGAAGGATATTCAACTTGTTTACTCAGAGATTTAAAAAACTTATCGCGGTTAGGTAGAGTTGTTAAGTTATCGTGCTCAGTTTGATATTTTTGATACTGCGTTGCTTGCTCTATTTTAAGAATACTTTTTAAGCTCAGTTTAATAACTAAAAAAACAAACCCACCACCGCCAAGCAACAACATAGCCACCATATTCATAACGACGGGTGCAATGTTGTGATTTGAAAAATAATAAAGTACCCACCAATACCCTATAATAAAAAAAATAATAGCGCATAGCAGTACACTCCATGCTCTTTGCGATGTTTTTTTACAAACTTTAACGGTTGTTTTTAAGCTAGCAACAAGCAGTAGCGCACCTAAAATAATTATTACTGTAAAAAAATTATCCACACACAGGCTCTTTAAAGTTATTAAATTGCGATTTAGTGATGTAACACCAGTTAAATTAAAACCGTGTTCAATATAGCCGAGTCACTATTTGCTGACTTAAAAACAGGCATAAAAAAAGGCTCATAAATGAGCCTTTTAAATACCTACTTTAAATTTAGCCTAAATCACCGCTAATTGCGTATTTTAAAACCCAGTTTTTTATTGGCCCCGTATTATTGGCCATTTTTAAAAACTGGCTACGTGCCCATTTAAGTGGCGTAATGTTATTTGAAAACCCAAAGTAACACGCGTCCATCATGCTCATCATTAATAAATTAGCCCTGCGGCGGGCTCGTTCGTATTCTTTAAGTTTCAGAGGGCAACCTATATCTCCTGCTTCGTTTAAAACTTCAGCAAGTGCCACTACGTCCTGAAAACCTAAATTAACGCCCTGCCCTGCAAGAGGATTAATTGTATGCGCTGCATCGCCCACTAAAACCAAACGCCCTTGCGAATAGCTATTTGCATGTTGGCGAGTTAGCGGAAATATCGCATGGGTTTGTACTTCAAAGTCTCCAGCAAGTTCTGGGAACTTATTCAGTATGTGCGTTTTTAACTGAGTTGGGTTTAGCCCTTTAAATGCTTGTAGTGTATTTGCATTGTCGTACCAAATTAAATTAGCATACGGTGCCTGCATTGGTAAAAATGCTAATGGCCCGGTTGGTGTAAACTGTTGCCATGTTTTAATTTGTTGCGGGGCATCGAGTTTAATTAATACCCCCATGCAATGCTGTTGGTACTGCCATCCCGTAATACCAATATTAGCTTTATCACGCAATTGCGATTGCCCGCCATCGGCGGCAATTACTAAATCAGCCGTATAGGTTTGATCACCATACACAAGCGTAATTAAATCATCCGTTTGCTCTACTTTAGTTACCGGTAATGATTGCTCAATAACCTCAATCTTGTAATGCCCAAATTGCTGCCACAAACTTGCTTGAATTAGACTATTTTCAATCAAGTGGCCTAAATGTGTCGTGTTTATGTCGGCGCAATCAAATAATAAATTGTCACCACCGCGCTCAAAAGCCTCTAATTGTTGATAAGGTGCTATGCGATTTTGCCTTAAAAGAGGCATTGCGCCTAATTCATCAAGTAAATTTTCTGAAAAACGATTAATAGCAGACACTCTAATATCCACCTTATCGCTACTAAGAATGTGCGATGGGTCTATTAGGTGTTTTTCAATTATGCGCACGCCAAAGCCTTGTTGAGCCAGCTTTATCGCCATAGCCGCGCCAACCATGCCTCCGCCAACTACTATCACATTATTTTTAGTCATGTTTTTCATCATTTTATTATTACTTGAGTCTGTTTTGATTGTATCAAAATTAATTTGTTTTATACCAGAGGATATCCCTAACAGCTGATTAAACTCGCTCTGTATTGATTTGAGATCACAAACATGAAAACTATACTTGGATCTGGGCGGGTATCCAGCTAAAATACGCCTCCTTTAAGTGAGCATGCTTGCTCCTTAATCCTGTTTCTAGCACATTTTTGTGCCACTATCGAATTGAACACGAGGCAATATTTCAATGAGCAAAAAGCTGCATATTAAAACCTGGGGTTGTCAGATGAACGAATACGACTCTCAGAAAATGGCTGAACTTTTAGATGCCACCAATGGCTACCAGCTAACTGATGATGCAACAGATGCCGACGTAATCTTACTTAACACCTGTTCAATTCGTGAAAAAGCACAAGAAAAAGTATTTCACCAGCTAGGTCGTTGGAAGTTGTTAAAAGACGACAAGCCAGATTTAATAATTGGTGTAGGTGGTTGTGTTGCCTCACAAGAAGGCGACTCTATTCGCCAACGTGCACCATTTGTAGATGTAATTTTTGGCCCGCAAACGCTACACCGTTTACCAGAAATGATTAAACAAGTGCAAGGCGATAAAGGCTCATCGGTTGTTGATATTTCATTCCCAGAGATTGAAAAGTTTGACCGCCTGCCAGAGCCAAAAGCAGATGGCCCATCTGCGTTTGTATCAATTATGGAAGGCTGTTCTAAATACTGTACTTTTTGTGTTGTACCGTATACTCGCGGCGAAGAAGTTAGCCGCCCAGTAGATGACGTATTACTAGAAATTGCACAGCTTGCTGAGCAAAACGTACGTGAAGTAAACCTACTAGGCCAAAACGTAAACGCATACCGCGGCGACACGCACGATGGCGAAATATGTTATTTCTCAGATTTAATTCGTCTTATTGCTGCTATTGATGGTATTGACCGTATTCGTTACACCACATCGCACCCGGTAGAATTTACGCCAGACATCATTGACGTTTACGCTGATGTACCAGAGCTTGTAGATCACTTACACCTACCAGTACAAAGTGGTTCAGACCGTATATTAAACTTAATGAAACGTGGCCATACGGCAATTGAATACAAATCGACAATTCGTAAGTTACGCAAAATTCGCCCTAACTTAAGCATGTCGTCAGATTTCATTATTGGTTTCCCAGGCGAAAGTAAAGAAGATTTTGAAGCAACCATGAAGCTTATTAGCGACATTGGTTTTGATATGAGCTTTAGCTTTATTTACAGTGCACGCCCAGGTACGCCAGCGGCAGATTTGCCAGATGACGTAACAGAGCAAGAGAAAAAAGAACGCTTATACTTACTACAAAACCGTATTACACAAATGGCACAGCAAATTAGCCGTCAAATGTTCGATACAGAGCAACGTATACTTGTTGAAGGTCCTTCTAAAAAGAACCCAATGGAATTACGTGGCCGTACCGAAAATAACCGTGTAGTTAATTTTGTTGGCCCGCACACAGTGATCGGACAGTTTGTTGACGTACGTATTACCGAAGCACTACCTAACTCTTTACGTGGTGACTTAATTCGTACAGAATCAGAAATGAACTTACGACGTGAAATCGCTCCTTCAGCTATTTTAACTAAAGCTGCAGCTGCAGAGCCAAAACCAGACACTGTTAACGAAATTGGCGTAGCTACTTTCGTTCCTTAGTCAAAATTATTAGCGCCAGTTAACGCTGGCGCAGTACTATAGGAAGCAATTTTGAGTAATCAGTTAAAAACATTAGAGATTTATTTAGAACCTGCCGATAACAAACGCCTTTCTTCTTTATGTGGCCCGTTTGACGAAAACATCAAACAAATTGAGCGCCACCTGGCTGTTGAAATAATTCACCGTGACAACTTCTTTAAAGTAACCGGTAAACTACACAACTGCGCCGGCGCTGTAGAAATCTTAAAAAACCTTTATGTTGATACTCAGCCAATTCGTGGTGTCTTAGGCGAAATAGAACCCGAAGCCGTTCATTTAGCTATTACCGAATCAAAAGCCCTAGAGCAAGATGCATCAAGCAGCGCTTACGGCAAAGAAATGGTGATTAAAACGCGCCGTGGTGTTATTAAACCACGTAACGACAACCAAGGTGTTTATGTGGCTAATATTTTAAACCACGATATTACCTTTGGTATTGGCCCTGCTGGTACTGGTAAAACCTACCTTGCAGTTGCTGCCGCCGTTGACGCCCTTGAGCGCCAAGAAATACGCCGTATATTATTAACGCGTCCTGCTGTAGAAGCCGGTGAAAAGCTTGGCTTTTTACCAGGCGATTTAAGTCAAAAAATAGACCCGTATCTGCGCCCTCTTTACGACGCTCTTTTTGAAATGCTAGGTTTTGAAAAAGTAGAAAAACTCATCGAAAAAAATATCATTGAAGTCGCCCCGCTTGCTTATATGCGCGGACGTACTTTAAACGATGCCTTTATTATTTTAGATGAAAGCCAAAATACCACCGCCGAGCAAATGAAAATGTTTTTAACCCGTATAGGGTTTAACTCAAAAGCGGTTATTACAGGCGATATAACACAGGTCGATTTACCTCGTGGCACACGTTCAGGCCTTCGCCATGCAATGGAAGTACTTGATGGCGTAAACGAAATTAGCTTTAACTACTTTAAAGCCCAAGACGTAGTACGCCACCCTGTTGTAGCACGCATAGTTGAAGCCTACGAGCGAAACGACGAAAGCGAGCGACTAAAGCGCATTGAAAAGCAAAATGCAAAAGACGCACTTGCAGCTCTTCAACAGCCTACTACTAAAGAGTAATACTTTGACAACCGAACTTGATTTACAAGTAGCCTGTGAGTTTGACAATCTCCCAAGCGAAGAGCAATTTGCACTGTGGGCCGACAAAGCCCTTAGCCAATACCGTGACGAGTCAGAACTCAGTATCGTTATTAGCGACGAAGCGCAATCGCAACAACTTAATAACGACTATCGTGGTAAAAATAAACCGACCAACGTACTGTCGTTCGAATTTGAAGCACCACCAGGAATAGATATTCCCTTGGTTGGTGATTTAATTATTTGCCCAGCCATTGTATTAGCTGAAGCAATTGAGCAAGAGAAGTCATTTCATGACCACTTTGCTCACATGGTTATTCACGGATGCTTGCATTTGCTTGGATTTGACCATATAAAGAGTGACGATGCTTTAGAGATGGAAAGCATCGAAAAGCAATTACTTGCAGAGCTAAACATAGCAGACCCATACCGGGACGATATTTAAATTAACGGAGCAATTAGACGCAATGAGCGACGGTAACTCGCAATCTAGCCAGGGTTCTTCTGGCAAAACGTGGTTGGGCAGAATAGCCCAAATGTTGCAAGGGGAACCCCAGAATAGAGAAGAGCTGGTCGAAGTTATTGCCGATGCGCAAGAACGAGACGTAATCGATCCTGAAACAAAAGAGATGATAGAAGGTGTGCTTGGCGTGTCTGAGCTTAAAGTGCGAGACATAATGGTTCCGCGCTCACAAATGATCACTCTTGAGATCGACAGCCCGCTTGAAGAGCTAATTCCAATGATGGTTGACTCAACTCACTCACGCTTTCCAGTGGTGATTGAAGACAAAGACCATGTAGAAGGTTTTTTACTCGCTAAAGATTTATTGCCACTGATCTTAAATAAAGACGAGCATTTACCATCAATACGCGATTATTTACGACCAGCAATGGTAGTACCTGAGAGCAAACGTGTTGATACACTGCTAAACGAATTTCGTCAGCAACGCTACCATATGGCTGTTGTTATTGACGAATACGGCGGCGTATCGGGCTTGGTAACGATTGAAGATATTCTTGAAATAATTGTTGGCGAAATCGAAGATGAGCACGACGAAGAAGAAGAACATCAAGATATTCGTCGACTTGCTAAACATGTTCACGTAGTGCAAGCACTCACACCTGTAGATGACTTTAACGAGCATTTTAAAACAGGCTACAGCACAGACGAAGCCGATACTATTGGCGGAACTGTACTGCACGCATTTGGCCATATGCCAAGCCGTGGTGAAACGATTGACATAGAAGGTTACCAATTTAAAGTAACCAACGCCGACAATCGTCGTATTTTGCAACTGCAAGTCACCGTTCCTAAGGCTGATGATAACGACAGTGAAGAAACTGCTAACTAGACTTACCCTATTAGCAAAAGATAAAAAAGCATGGCTCGCACTGGTTGCGGGCCTTGTTTTAACTTTTGGCTATGCTCCCTTTGAAATTTGGCCCATCGTATTTATTAGCCTTGGTGCCATAATTTTTTGCGTTAATCCCAATAATACCGGTAAAGCACACGCAAAAACCGCCGCTAAATATGGCTTTATATTTGGCCTAGGCTGGTTTGGTGCAGGTATAAGCTGGGTACATGTTTCTATTGCCACCTTTGGCGGTATGCCGCTTATAGCATCGCTCTCGTTAATGGCTTTTTTGTGCTCATACTTAGCATTATTTCCCGCACTTGCCTTTTGGGCAACTACACGCTTTGCCACTGGTCCTAAAAGCTTTGGCGCATTACTAATTGCCTGCTTTGCAATTAGTGAGTATTTACGTGGCACCGTACTTACCGGTTTCCCGTGGTTAAGTTTTGGCTACACACAAACCGACGGACCTTTAAGGCTGCTTGCCCCTTATATTGGCGAGTTTGGCTTAACCCTCGTGTGTATCGCTATTGGCTTTGCACTATATAAACTTACCCAAAAAGATTTTAAAACCCCGGCGGTTACTGCTACAGCTGTTGCGCTTATTTTTACAGGTGCAAACACCACTGGCAGTATTCATTACACAGATAAAAACATGTCAGTATTACTCGTACAAGGCAACATACAGCAACATCTGCGCTTTGAGCCAAGCGAGTTTTGGACCACAATGAGCAAATACCAAGACATGACACGCCCACATTGGGATGCCGACTTAATAGTATGGCCCGAAGCCGCAGTGCCTGAAATAGAAATGCTTGCTGATTCCTATCTAGCCAATTTAGACAGTGCAGCCTCGTTTAATAAAACCGCCCTTGTAACCGGTATTGTTGACTATCAGCGAGACACCAAAAACATATTCAATACACTTATTGTGGTTGGTAATAAAGAACGCGGCGACGAACATGGGCATTACCATTACCTTGATAAAAACCGCTATCAAAAACACCAGCTATTACCTATTGGCGAATTTGTACCGTTTCAAGACTTTTTGCGCCCTATTGCCCCATTATTCGATTTACCTATGTCGTCGTTTACCCGTGGCGACAAAGTGCAAAACAACTTACGCGCCAATGGCTATAACTTACTACCCGCTATTTGCTACGAAATTGTTTTTGCCGATTTAGTTCGCGGTAATTACAAAAGCGACTCCGACCTACTCTTTACAGTAAGTAACGATGCCTGGTTTGGCGACTCTATTGGACCTTTGCAACATATGCAAATAGCCCGCATGCGCGCGCTCGAACTACAACGCCCTCTAGTGCGAGTTACCAACAATGGCGTAAGCGCCGTATACGACCCAATAAGCCACACACAACAAACCATGCCTCAGTTTGAAGCTACCATATTGAAAGCCAACATTAAGCTTATAAAAGGCGACAGCGTGTACAGCCAATACGGCAATGTGTTTGTATGGGGATTTGTGTTGTTACTGGGAGTTATTGGGTTTGGGGTAAAACTGAAAGATAAAATAAATATTTAAAATTAAAGCGCGATAAGGTAATTATCGCGCTTTAATTTCAAGCTATAATAACTGCCTCAATTAATTGAAACTAAAGCTTTAACATTTGCGATATCAATTTTAATGCATCACTTCTTATACCTTCAAATTCATCATCATTTGCTTCTCGTGCTTCAGCTATTTGACTATAAATCACACGGGTATTTTCTGATTTAATATTTTTAATCAAAGACTGTACTTTATTTAGAGTCGATTTATTTAGAGCAAGTAATAAATCAGGGATATCATCGGCATTACTTGAAAACAAATACAACAAATTAGCGTCGCTGACAGAATCATTGCCATCAATAAATTGTAAAATAAGATTGTTCATAGGAGCTTTATAATTTTGGGGCTCACTACCAAAACGTCCAAATGAGCTAAAATTACTATAAATTTTCAATAGCGCAAACAAAGTACCATATGTAAAACAGGTACGTTGCTCAAATAAGTCGTTTATTATTCTTTCTGAAAAAAGATAGTTCATAAATGCACTACTTGGGTTTACTTTGTAACCCCTTACTGCAAATGATGTTAAAAGGTCAAAAGACTTTCTTGATGATTGGACATTAATCGCTTTTTCAAATAATTGTTTAGCGGTCGTTTCATCTTCAATTTCATTGTAAAGAATACACCAGCCATAGCGCTCAATGGAATCAAGCCAAAAGCTAGAAGTCTCATCATTTTCCACAGCAGCACATAAGTCAGTAATTGCTTGGTTTTTAATATGACGGCTACCACCATTCGCTATTTTATTTAACGTTTTAAAAACGTGCCTTTGTTTAAGCTTACTATTTTCAAGTCTGCCTCCTATTAAGGATCTACTTATATGCTCGTGTTTATAAAATGATAAAACATGATTTGGCACTCTATCTTTTGAAATATTCGTTTCTTTACTTTTTATACCTAAAAAAAGATCAATTAAGCGAAAGTGCTCTAAACAAGCTTTTATAAGTTCTTTATCTAAATTATCTTCCCGAGAAAAGTTATCTGTAATAAACTCATCTAATGGTTGGCTTTTAAAGGCTGTATTATTTAGTAACACTATCAGTGCATCGTAAATGGGTGGGTTATTATTTTTCAATACCTGAAGTAATACAAGATCGTAAAATAACACTTCACCGCACAATGCCAGCCAAGCAGATTTAATTTGCTCTTCAAGAGTATGCAATGCTCTAAATGAAGGTAACAATTTATTTATAAGTTGTAGTGGGCGCCTAGATACACCTGGCTTTAAAAGAACTTTTTGATAATACACTTGCGTATCATTATCTATTAACTTATTTTCTAACTCGGTTATTTCTTTAATAAAATTTGGTTTAGAAAAATCAAATCGTATTGGGCAAATACGCAGTAAAGTATCAGAAAACTCTGGGCGGTTTTCACCTGCAAAAATATAATCAATACCTTGCAGTTCTTCTAATCTATCTAACAGGCCAGCAAGCGCATGGAGGCTGTCTAGCGCCTTTTGATTACGATCGAGATCTTGGATTGTGACTAATAATCTTAAATTTGCTGCATTAATGGCATCACCTAAGTTTTTTAAAAGTGCATCTGGAGATGTAGGTTTATGCATAAACGCTGCAAATATTTTAGAAGACGTATTACCTGCATTCATAGCTGAAATATAGTGCGACGGTAAAGAGCGGAATTTACACATATCTATTTCTGTACCTAGTCCTATTAGCACTTCATCTAATACATATTGGATAATAGATTCAGCTTCAACACCCCACAGATCAATATTGCAGTGAACTAATTTAGGCAGTTCTTTTTTATTTTTTAGTTTATCAACTGCTAAATTTATTGCCGTTGTCTTCCCCACACCAAACGGTCCACATATTAAAATGCGTATACTCTTTGCTTGATTTTTCTCATCGCATAAAGTTTCTTCAATTTGTTTAGCGATATGCCGCGTTGAATCGTTGTTTTTTGGGTCATCAATACATAGAGGAGTTATTTTTTGCGTAATACGAACTTTTAAAAACTCAAGTGCAGGTAAAAATACTAATCCGACTATAAGAGGTAAATATAAAAGTATTAACTCTAAACTAATCAAAGAACCGGTTGCTCTAGATTCAAAAAACAACCAAATAGCAATAGTGCATGTTACTGATAGTATGAGAGAAGGGTATCGCCAATTAAATTGCCAATATCTTTTTGAATTATAGATAGAAAAGCTATCTGCTATTTTATTTACGGCTAAGCCTGCTAAAAATAATAATGTAGCGTAACCATACGAAGGTGTGAAATTTGAAGTATTAAATGTTTTGTGAAGAAGATTAGTCCAAGCGAGCCACAATCCTTGATTAATCGTTACCGAAGACATAATTAAAAACAAAATATAGGTAATAACACCATATAAAATTAATGTCGTATAACGAGAAAAAGTTACCATATTCATCCATGTACTCAATATTTACTTTTTTGTATGCTAACACGCCCTAATATAAACAGAAAAATAGTCTGAGCTACTTTATGTCACTTTAAGCATTAGCTTTTTCTAATTAATGTAATTCAATTGATAAGAGCTATAAGTCATCAATGCTAACTTCAACCTCCTGAGATAAGTCAGCTCTACGACTTTCAATAATTTTAGCTAATTCATAGTCATCAAGCTGATCCATTATCAATTCATACATTTGTGCAGGAACTAAATAAGCAACTGTCTTATTATATTTCGAAATTTCGATGCTCTTTCCACCAGCTTTATTTAAGAGCGCAATTGGATTTTTTCTCAGTTCTGAAATACTTGCTGAACAATCAGCTAATAACGCTTTCATAAAACACCTGATAAAGTTAAACCTGTACTTAATTTTAAGTTTTTTAACTCAATCTGTATATTCTTATAATTACTTTACTCTTTCACTACATCTACAACCGTTTCAACATTCACCGGTTGATTCAAGCTACCTCGAATCACCACCGTCGCTGATATTTTATCTTGAATTGCTTGTCTGTTTGGGTCCCAATATATCTGCAGGAACCCCAATAAACCCGTAGCAAAACCTGCACCGTAGCCGCCGTAGCGACCAAAACAGTCTAATAAACCTAATGGATCACCGCTTAGGGCAACTACGCGGATGTTACATGCTTTTTTACCTGGTGTTTGGCCACGCCAAAGCAGCGAGAACAACGTAAAGTAAACCGCAGCCCAGCCAAAACCCAAGCCTAGGTCTTGAATAATGCCTTTGCTCCACTGCAAAATACTATTTGTGGTTGTTTGTGCAGGTTTTTCTTCTATTAACTGTGCAGGCTTTATTTCGTTATTTTCACTGAGTACTAACAACTGTAAAAACACGGTAGCAAGTTGTGGGCTTTGTAGGTCATCCATTTTTGCTAATTTGGGTACTTCCCCTATTAAATTATCAAGCGCATTTTGTTGGCAAGGTTGATCACAGCTCTCATCGGCTGTTTGCGCTAAATAAGTATTTACCCGTTGCTTTTCTGTGGCGGTAAGCTGAATTTCATCTTGTATTTTTACGCCCTGAACAGCCAAACCTTGATCAGCGTTATCGTCTTCTAGGTAATCTATGCCAATTGAAAGCATAGTAAGTGCGCTTACAAATAAAATACTTGCTGCCGTTACTTTTAAGATTCTTCGCCACACACTCGACATTTTTGGGAGGTATTGCTGAGCCGTACCTTTATAAAAAGCCATGGCAGCAACAAATGCTATTAAAGCCGCGCTGAGCTTGGCTGCTAAAAATATCAGTGCAACATCAATAATAATCGCTAATGCACGCCTACTAGGTGTAGCCAAAGGCAAGCCTAGTAAAGCACTGTCAATTTTAAAGGCGTAGGGTGTAATAACTTCTCGGGTTTCAGAATTTGATAATTCTAATTGTTCTATCTCTTTGGCTTTCATTTTTTTTCTTGTTATTAAAATAGGTAACCCGGTTAACTTACGCGTTTTTTATTTTTTGCTCAAGGTAAAGCTAATAGAATCAGTGCACAAAAAAGGGCTGCATAAAATGCAGCCCTTTATGTTTTTACTCAATGTTTATTACTTACTAGCAATTATACCGTTGGATAATCGGTGTAGCCTTGCTCTGCACCACCAAACAAAGTGTCGGGGTTGTGGCTGTTAAGAGGCTTGCCTTGCTTTAAGCGGGCTGGTAAGTCTGGGTTTGATACAAACGGGCGACCAAAACCAATCATGTCGGCCCAGCCTTGGCTAAGTGCTTTGTCTGCGCGCTCTTTTGTGTACTTGCCTGCGTAAATTAATACACCGCTGTAGGCTTTACGAATGGCGTGTTTAAACTCAACACTCATTAAAGGTGCGTCATCCCAATCGGCTTCGGCTATATGTATATAACCTACACCGGCTTTATTTAATGCCTCAGAAACCGCTAAGTAAGTTTCCTCAGGGTTTTCGTCTACTGTGCCATTAAGGGTTGTTAACGGGGCAAGTCTTACGCCTACTTTGCTGCTACCAATTTCGTCGCTAACAGCATTTACCACTTCAATTAAAAAGCGTATACGGTTTTGCACGCTGCCACCATATTCATCGGTGCGAGCATTTGACTCTGAGTCTAAAAATTGGTTAATAAGGTAACCATTTGCAGCATGAAGCTCTATGCCATCAAATCCTGCATTAACTGCATTTTTAGCAGCTTGACGAAATTCGCCTATGACTTGCGTAATATCTTGTTTGCTCATCTCGCGTGGTAACTGAGTATCTACAAAACCCGGTGTGCCGTTTGTATCTACAAATACTTTTACGTCTTTTGCAGCAATGGCCGAGGCTGAAATAGGCTGCACGCCACCGGTGTTGTCACTGTGAGTTACGCGACCAACATGCCAAAGCTGAGCAAACATCACGCCACCAGCGCTATGTACTGCGCTTGTTACTTTACTCCAGCCTGCAACTTGCTCATTTGAATAAATACCCGGAGTCCAAGCGTAACCTTTACCAAGCTCACTAATTTGCGTACCTTCGCTTACAATTAGCCCGGCACTTGCGCGCTGTGAGTAATATGTTGCCATTAAGTCGTTAGCTATATCGCCGGGCTGTGTTGAACGCGAGCGGGTCATTGGGGGCATAACAATACGGTTTTTTAATGTTTTACCTGCAAGTTCTATTGGTTCAAAAAGTAATATCATAATGCCTCCTAAGTTTGATTGCGCTCATAATAACGTAACCAAGCACCTGCAAAAACAACAGAAACTGCAAAATAGTTTTGTTGTATCTGCAATAAAGCCACAAAGTAAAACACATTAACTTTAGGTGAACTAAATGTATTTTATTGACTCATAACAGCACTATTATGTTGAGGGTTTGATGTGAATAAAGGGAATGCATGGCCGTGGGTTATCTCGTTTTGTATACACGCTATTGTGTTGTACTTTTTGTTTTCGCAATCTATTAAAGTTGAGCCGCCAAAGGAAAAGGAAAGCGCAATAATACAGGCCTATGTTACAGTTAATTTAGCTAGCCTACCTAGGCCAAGCCCAGTTGTTACAACAACCAATGCGCCCGATATAAAACCTGTAAATACTAAAACAGATGCACCAAATGCAGCGACCTCTAACACTACACCTATAAAAAAAGATTTTACAAAAACCAAAGTAAAGGTGACTAAAAAAATAAAAGCCAAAACCACCACTTTACAAAAGGCACAAACAGAGCTTAAAAATGACTCTGTTAAACCTACTGAACCCCAGTCAGCTGCGCCTTCAGACCCTCCAACAAAAGCTTCTCAAACATTTAAAAAGCTAAATCCATATGCGCCGCTATTTGGCTCACCTGTAAATAATATGACTCATAAAAAAATGGTCTCCTTTGGTGAAGACAATGGCTCTGCAAGTGATGAGATAAACAATAAGCCGACTATTAAAACGCCAGTAAAATCTGACAACTCAGAAGTTATTAGCCAAAATACAACAGGCACACGACGATTAGAAAAATTTAACGGTAAATGCTATTTAATTGATACTTCAACCGTATTTGGTAGTAATGGCATGCCTCAAGGTAGCGGTAAACCCTGTCCTGAGGATAAAACTGATAAAGAAATTATGTTTGAAAAAATCATGAAAAAATGGAGCAGTAAAAATAATTAGCTTTAAATAAGTGAACAAATAATATGTTTATCCGTATTGATAAGCTTAAAGTATTTAGGAGTAAGCCATGATCACCAAACAACTATCATCACTTTTTGTATTTAATTTATTAGTTGTAAGTGCACAAGCGAATGCAAACCAGCGCTGGTACGTTGTTAACGACTCAGTAATGGGTGGGGTATCAAATAGCCAAGTAAACCAAACTGCTAAAAGTTTAATATTTGAAGGGAATATATCGCTTGAAAACAACGGTGGTTTTGCATCAATACGTACAGAGTTAAATACACAAAGCCAAAATACTAAAGCTATAGCGCTGCGTGTTAAAGGCGATGGACAAACCTATCAGCTTAGGCTCAGAACTACCAATTACCTTGATGGCGCAGCGTACACCCACTCATTTAAAACAGTAAAAAATGAATGGGTAGATATAAACTTTGCTCCGAGTGATTTTACTTTAACGTATCGCGGTCGCGTGCTTGAGCAGCAGGTTATTATTGATCTTGACGATATAAAACAGCTAGGCTTTATGATTGCAGGCAAACAAGAAGGTAAGTTTAAACTTGAAGTGGGTAAAATTGAGTTTAAAAGCTAGCCCACCAGCATGTTGGTGGCGCTAAATAGTATAGTCGTCGCCCCGCCTTTTCATTTCACTAATAACCAGCTCAACCATTTGTTGTTTTATTGCTGCTTGTTCTGACTTTAACTCCCCTAATTGCAGCTCTAACATATCTATTTGATCTTGCTGTTGCGTGTTTTTATATTTTTTTGCACCTAGGTGCTCTGCATCTAAAGTTAAACTCGTATCACTTTTATTTAGCTCACTTGCAGAAGTATTTATAGTTAAACTGCGTTGTACGGGACTTTGTTTAAGTTTGTTAATTTGTTCTTGCAGCGCAATAACTCGTCCAGTGAAGTGTTTATATACTTTTTCAAGGTTTTTATATTGATTGCTAAACGTAGCGTTATCTTCACTGTATTCTTGCGCTTTGGTATCTAAAAACTTTGATAACACATATTTTGGCTCTTCCTCATTTTCTTCCTCGCTCTTTTCTTCACTCGCTTTTTCAACAGCTAGTTTATCTGATTGCGCTGAAAGTTGAGTATTTGAGCTGTGTACTTGGTATGGAATGGGAGCCGCTGAAACCTTCATTATTTTGTCCCTAAAATAGTTTACCTTTTTATAGGTATCGACCTCGTATTAAAATCCTTGAGTAAATTTTATTGTTAGCTAAAAGCAAAAAGCCCCACTTTATTAAAGTAGGGCTTATACCAATTTATTAAACTAACTCGTTGCTTACTTAGTGCTTTGGTTATCTTGTGAGAGCGCAATAAGTGCAAGTGCCGCATTTAGGCGGGTATTTAAATTATTATAAATAGTCATGCCAAACACACCAATAATACAAACCATTAAACCCATTTGTAGGTTAACGCTCATCTCTAGTAAAAAAACAGCTGCAACGAGTAAGCACAGCGCTAATGCATAAATAATAGATTGAAAGGTAAAGTTAATATCACCCTTGGCTATTTTAAGTAATTCGTCTTTATTCATAACTTACTTCCTTGTTATTTAATTTAATCACTCAGACTCAATTGCCAGTAACTCTACTTCAAAAATAAGTACTGAGGCAGGAGGAATACTCCCTACACGCTTTTCGCCGTACGCTAATTGGTGCGGTACATATAACGTGTATTTATCGCCCGGGCTCATAAGTTGTAAACCCTCAGTCCAGCCTTTAATAACTTGATGTAAACCAAAGCTAATCGGTGTTTTACGCTCTACTGAGCTGTCAAACACAGTACCGTCGATTAGTGTGCCGTGGTAATGCACGTTAACTATACTTGTTGGGCTCGGTGTGTTCTCACTCTCACCTTTATGCACTATTTTGTACTGTAAGCCTGATGTGGTTTCGACTACACCCTCTACCTTTGCGTTAGCGGCTAAATAGTCTGCACCTATTTGTGCATTTATGCCTGCTTGTTGTTTTGCTTTTTTACTATTTTGAAATATTAAAAAACAAAAAATGGCGATAACTACCGCCAAAATTATATTAATCATCATTAACCTTTTTCGTTGTCTAGCTTTTCGTTGTCTAGCTTTTCATTATCTGGCTCTTCGTCTTTTTCGTCGTCATCATCGCCATTTACTATGTCGGCAATTTCTTTAAGACGAGCAAGTGCAATACCGTTTACTGAGTTTTCTGGATACTGGTCATCAATAATATCGCCAGCTTCTATATCCATTAATAAGTTAAGCGCTTGGTCTACGGTTTCAACTGCGTAAATATTAAATTTACCCGCATCAACCGCATTAAGTATTTCATCATCAAGCACTAAGTTAACTTGGTTTGATTTAGGAATGATAACGCCTTGCGAACCTGTTAAACCACGCATTTTACACAGTTTAAAAAAGCCTTCTATTTTTTCGTTTACGCCGCCAATGGCTTGTACATCACCATGTTGGTTAATAGAGCCTGTAAGCGCAATTGATTGGCTAATAGGTAGGCTTGTAATAGACGAAATAAGCGCACACAACTCTGCTAAAGATGCGCTATCACCATCTATGTAGCCATAGCTTTGCTCAATAGCAATATTAGCGCTAAGCGTTAAACTAAAGTGCTGCGCGTATTTATTTCCTAAATAACCGGTAAGCAACATAACGCCTTTTGAGTGAATTGCTTTACCAAGCTCAGCTTCGCGTTCAACATCTATTACGCCATCGGCGCCCGCATAAACCGTTGCGGTAATACGTGCAGGTGTACCAAACGAGGTATCGCCAATGTGCAGTACCGTTAGGCCATTCACTTTGCCAATGGCTTGACCGCTAGTAGCAATAAGTGTGTGCCCTTCTTTTATATCACTGAGCATATTTTCGCTAATTTGGCCGGTACGGTATTGCTTGCCTTCAATGGCTTCGTCAATATGGTGCGCGTCAATAACGGTTAATTTATCTTGTTTTGCGTAGTAACTCGCTTCTGCAATAAGTTCAAGCACATCAGCAAAACGCGCTGATAATTTATTTTGATGCTCAGCTTGGCGGTAACTAAATTTAAGTAAACGCACCATAGCAGCCTGCGTTGCAGTGCACTTTAATGTTTGCTCGCAATACTCGGTTACTTTAGTAATAAACTGATATTGCAATTTATCGCTACTTGGCAAGTAGTAATCAAAGTCGGCCAATACTCTAAATAGCTCTGCAAATTCTTCGTCATATTCACCTATGGTGTAGTACAGCTCACGCGAACCTAATAAAATAATTTTAACATCAAGCGGTATAAGCTGCGGGCGAAGTGTAAAGCTAGTGCCTACTGTGCTGTCTTGATACGGTAAGTCGTTTTTAATTTGATGTGTTTTTAACGCGAGTTTTAAACCATCCCACACTTGTGGGTTTGCCATGATTTTTTCAGCGTCCATAATTAAATAGCCGCCATTAGCACGGTGCAATGCACCAGCCTGAATTGAGCGATAACAAGTAATTAAAGAGCCTTGCGAAGTTGAGTACTCTATTTTGCCAAATATATTGCCAAATGTTGGGTTAGGCTCGTACACAACCGGTGCTGCGTCGTCCTCTTTAAACTCAACTAAAATGTTAGGTGCAAAAAAGTCGGTAAGCATGCCTTTACGATCAAAGTCTTCTTTGCTTTCTTCACTTTCATCTTCGTCATCTAGCCATTCAAGTACCGCGTCTATAATTTCAACGCGTATATCTTTTAAATAACGCAGTACGCCAATGTGAGTTGCGTATTTATGTTCTAAGTCTTTTAAAAGTGGCTTAGTGGCTTGCTCTGCAGTCGACTTTTTAAGATTGCGTTGTTTTTCTTTTGATTCGCGTTTCCAACGTGGCAGCTCTATTAACGCTTCTATTAATGCATCTTCGAGTTTTTCTATTTTTTCAAAAAATTCTTCACGCAATGTTTCTTCAAGTTCGCCAAATTCACTGTCGCTTAACTGTTTACCATCAACAAGTGGTGCAAACCCTACAGAATTTTTTTCTTCGACTAACGCAACGCTTTGTTCAAGTGCGGCAATTTCTACTGCGGTAATAGCACTATCGTAGGCATCGTTAAACTCACGATCGATTGATTTTTTCTTACGCTGATACGCTGGGTTATCAAATGCAGCAGGAAAGGTGTCGAGTACTTCATCTAAAAATGAATCTATGTCGTCACTAAGTTGCTTACTTTGGCCCGGTTGCATAAACAGCGCAATAGGTTCTCTGTGGTCATCGTAATTATTTACGTATAACCATTCGTTTGGCGTTGAGCGGTCTTTTGCGTGTTGTTTAAGTTTGTCTTTAACAAGCGTAAAGCGCCCGTGAGCGGCCTCGCCCATTACATAAACGTTGTAACCCGGCAGTTCCATCCCTAATGAAAAGTCTAAAGCACTTTGGGCGCGTTGTTGGCCTATAAACGTAAGTTGCTCTGGGTATGGATTGCTCATACACGTGTTTACGTGATTAGTAGAAATACTCGGTGCGAGCTTTGAAACAGATAGTGGCAGCAATTTTTTCGTCATTCTAACTTCTTTTTTTACCAGCATATTCGCTGGCCTTTGGGCGTATTAAGTGGCCCGCAGCCACTTAATACTTATATTTAAGGGTGCAGTGCCTTACGACTAAAATAGATTCCATCACACTCAATACACGGTGTAATTTGTGTAGCGTGATAAACATCGTAACTATGGGTGCAATTCTTACATACTAATGTGCCCATGGCTATCCATTCGCCTGCGTGATACACACCATTGTGCTTAAAATCTTGACTAAGAGATTGCCACTCAAGTTGAGTTTTATCTTCTATGTGCGAAAGTTCAAACCAAAGAGACTCTTTAAGCTCTTGCCATGCAAGCGAATTATAGTGTGATTCGTTTTCTTGGACATGTTCTATATCGCGCTGTAAGTAACTTTTGTATAACCCGTACTTTTCTTGTCCTAAATCTTTAAGTGCCTGCTCAGATTCAACAAACCGAGTAACTGTATCTTTTACTTCGTGATCTTTTACATCTTTTAGCCAGTTGGTTAAATCGCTGAGCCATGCTTTATAATCTGCCATTTTATACTCCTTCAAAATTGCTGTTAAATCACCCTATAACTTAGATAAGTATAGGTTAACCTGAACTGAAGGTTATAATTTATCAAAACCGCGTTTTTGACGCTGTGAATAGCACTTTATTTGGGGTATCCTAATGGCAATTTTTTATTAGTTTGCAAGAAGTCTGGAACCATAGATGCAAGAGCAATATAACCCGCAAGATATAGAGTCAAAAGTACAAAGCTACTGGGAAGAAAACCAGGTATTTAAAGTCACTGAAGATGAGAGCAAAGAAAAGTATTACTGCCTTTCTATGTTCCCTTATCCGAGTGGTCGACTGCATATGGGTCATGTGCGTAACTACACCATTGGTGATGTTGTTTCTCGTTTCCAGCGCCTGCAAGGCAAAAACGTAATGCAACCTATGGGTTGGGATGCGTTTGGTTTACCTGCAGAAAACGCTGCTATTAAAAACAAAACAGCACCAGCTAAGTGGACATACGAAAATATTGATTACATGCGTACCCAACTTAAGCAATTAGGTTTTGGTTATGACTGGGATCGCGAAATTGCGACATGTCATCCAGAATACTACAAGTGGGAGCAGTGGTTTTTCACTAAGCTTTACGAAAAAGGCCTAGTGTATAAAAAAATGTCGACAGTTAACTGGGATCCAGTGGATCAAACCGTATTAGCTAACGAGCAAGTTATTGACGGTCGCGGTTGGCGTTCAGGCGCTGTGGTTGAGCAAAAAGAAATTCCACAGTGGTTTATTAAAATAACCGACTACGCACAAGAGCTACTTGACGATTTAGACAAGTTAGAAGATTGGCCAGAGCAAGTTAAAACAATGCAGCGCAACTGGATTGGCCGCTCTGAAGGGTGTGATATTGAATTTAAACGCACCGATAACGACGAAACATTTAGCGTATACACAACACGTCCAGATACCTTTATGGGTGTTACGTATGTTGCTGTTGCCGGTGGTCACCCTATTGCGCAAGAAGCCGCTAAAAATAGCGACGCTATTGCAATGTTTGTTGAAGAATGCAAAAACACCAAAGTTGCCGAAGCAGACATGGCAACAATGGAGAAAAAAGGCATTGCAACAGGCTTTTACGCCACTCACCCATTAACGGGCGAGCAAGTACCAATTTGGGTCGCTAACTTTGTATTAATGCATTACGGCTCAGGCGCTGTTATGGCAGTACCTGCACACGACCAACGCGACTTTGAGTTTGCAACAGCGTACGGCCTAGATATAAAACAAGTTATTGCGCCTGCTGAGGGTTCAGAGCTTGAAGTAAACCTAAAAGAATCAGCATTTACCGATAAAGGCGTACTTGTAAACTCGGGTGAATTTAACGGTCTAGATTTTGAAGCTGGTTTTAAAGCGATTGCCGATAAATTAGAAGCACTCGGTGTTGGTGAGCGTAAGGTAAACTTCCGCCTGCGTGACTGGGGTGTGAGCCGTCAGCGCTATTGGGGTTCTCCAATTCCTATGCTTAGCGATGAAGATGGTAAAGAACTTGCTGCAACAGAAGATATGCTACCAGTTCGCTTACCAGAAGATGTGGTAATGAACGGTGTAACGTCACCACTTAAAGCAGACCCAGAATGGGCTAAAACAACAGTAAATGGCGCACCTGCGTTTCACGAGACTGATACGTTTGACACCTTTATGGAATCGTCTTGGTACTACGCACGCTACTGTAGCCCACGCTACGACGAAGGCATGCTAGATCCTGCGGCTGCTAACTACTGGTTACCAGTAAACCAATACATTGGTGGTATTGAGCATGCAATTTTACATTTATTGTACTCGCGCTTTTTCCATAAATTACTACGTGACTTTGGTTTAGTAAACTCAGACGAGCCGTTTGACCGCTTACTTTGTCAAGGTATGGTACTTGCTGAAACATTTTATCGTAAAGATGAAAAAGGCGGCGACATTTGGATTTCGCCAAGTGATGTAAACACCGAAACCGACGATAAAGGCCGCGTAACTAAAGCATGGCATAAGGAAGACGGCGAGCCGGTATTCTCATCAGGCATGAGCAAAATGTCTAAGTCTAAAAACAATGGTATAGACCCACAACATGTAATTGCCCAGTATGGTGCAGATACAGTGCGTTTATTCATGATGTTTACAGCACCACCAGAGCAAACGCTTGAATGGTCAGACTCGGGTGTTGAAGGCGCGCATCGTTTCTTAAAACGTGTATGGAAATACGCGGTAGACGTTAAAACAGTAGGTTACCAAGCACTTGATAAATCAACGCTAACTAACCCGCAAAAAGTACTACGTCGCGACTTACACAAAGCCATTGCTAAAGTGACTGATGATGTTGAACGTCGTCAAACCTTTAACACCGCTATTGCCGCTATTATGGAGCTTTCTAATAAGTTATTAAAAGCACCACTGAGCGACAAGCAAGATGTAGCCATTGCCAACGAAGCACTTGAAGCATTAATTATTATGCTTGCACCTATTACTCCGCATTTATCGCATGAGCTTTGGAAAGAGCTTGGTAAAGAAGGTGAAATTTTAGATGCGCCATGGCCAAAAGTTGACGAGTCGGCTCTTGTTGAAGATGAAAAATTAATCATCGTGCAAGTAAACGGCAAGCTTCGCGCTAAGTTAACTGTGGCAGCTGATGCAACTCAAGAGCAAGTAGAAGCCCTTGCGTTTGCAGAATCTAACGTAACTAAATTTACTGATGGCTCAACCATTCGTAAAATCATTTACGTACCAGGCAAGCTACTTAACGTGGTAGCTAACTAATATGGCTGCATTTAACGCCATTAAAAATGGACTAGCCTTAGTGCTAGTCTGTTTTTTGTTATCAAGCTGTGGCTTTCATTTAAAAAAAGCCTCTAGCTTGCCTGATAACTTAAAACAGCTAACACTTGTAGGCGATGACGAAAAATCGACTTTATTCACTGAGCTTAAAAAAGAGCTTAAAGCGAGTAACGTAGAGTTAGTATCGTCAGCTAAAGATAAAGCCCAATTGTATTTACGTAAAGAAAGCATTGAACGCCAAACACTTTCGCTGTTCCAAAACGGCCAGGTTGCTGAATACGAGCTCGCTTATGGCGTATCGTATGTAGTTAAACTCCCAGGTGAAAAAGCGATAGAAAAACGTTTTGAGCTTTATCGTAATTACCAAGACGATCCGGATCATGCATTAGCAAAAGCAAAAGAGCTTGAACTACTTATTAGCGAAATTCGTGAGCAGGCCAGTCGTCGTATTGTTAGAGAGCTGTCGCAACTATAATGCGCTGCTACGCTAATCAACTACCGAGTGAATTAAATAAAGGGCTAAAGCCCTTTTATTTAGTATTTGGAGAAGAGCCTTTTCAAGAAGCACAGTGCGTACAACAAATTCGCGACAGTGCTAAGCAACAAGGTTTTGATGAAGTAATTAAGTTTACTTTAATGCAAGGATTCGATTGGCAAGAAATCATAGCCCAGTACCAAAGCATGTCGTTGTTTAGCGCGCGTACTATTATTGAGCTTGATTTAAACCAACAAAAGCCAGGCGTTATTGGCAGCAATACCTTTAAAAAAGTGGTTGAACTCGTTAACCCCGATACTATTTTAATTGTTAAAGGCGCTAAAGCTAGCCAAGAAGTACAACGTGGAGCATGGTTTAAAGCCCTTGATAAGCAAGGCGTATTTGTTCCTTGTTACCCGCTTACAGGCACTCATGTAAAACGATGGCTTGACGATCAATGCCAACGTTTATCGCTTAATGTACAAAACGACGCCAAGGTAAGCTTAATTAATGCCACTGAAGGCAACTTATTAGCGTGTTTCCAGGAGCTTGAAAAGCTCTCGCTACTGCACGGCAATGCATTAATTACTCAGCAATTAGTAATGCAAGGTCTGTTAAATCAAGCCAAATTTGATATTTTTGATTTAAGTGATGCACTGTTAAATGGCCACGCCAAACAAGCTATAAAAGTATTAAATAAACTTGCCAGCGATAACACCGAAGTCGTGAGCATATTGTGGGCTATAACCAAAGAGCTTAATACACTAATAAGTGTGCAACTTGGTTTATTAAATGGCGAACCTATCGCTAATTTATTTAAACAAAAAGCAATTTGGAAAAACCAACAAGGTCCAGTTCAAAACGCAATTAACCGTTTAAATATGCACACGCTTGAGCAAATAAACAGTGATGTAGCGTTGTTTGATGCCAGTTACAAGCAAGGTAATTTAATTGCACCTTACCAAGCGCTTGCTCATATTTGTATTAAGTTTTGCCAGCCGCTCAACATTCCTATGCCGTGCCACGCGGTTAATTAATAAATAACTAATGGGTGTTAAATGATCGCAATTTTTGGTGGCACTTTCGACCCAGTCCATTTAGGCCATCTAAATATGGCGCAGCAATGCGTAAATGCGTTTAATTTAGATACGCTTTACTTTATGCCCTGTGCACTGCCTGCTCATAAAGCAGCTTCGGGTATTAGTACACAGCACCGAATTAATATGCTCAACGCAGCCATTGCACCTTATCCTCATTTTGAACTCGATTTAAGAGAACTTAATCGAACCGGTCCATCGTATTCGTTGCTGAGCTTACAAGAACTTCGTAAAGAGCAACCCACTACACCTATTTTATTTTTAATTGGTATGGACTCATTTAACAACCTAGATAAGTGGTTTGAGTGGAAGGCAATAACGCAGCTTTGTCATATTGTGGTGTATCAACGCCCTGCTCAAAATTGCACTGTAAAAGGTGAGCTTAAAAGCTATATGCAAAACGCAAATGCCAGCGAAGTAGCAACACTTAAACACTCACTTGCAGGTAAACTTTATTTTTTACCGGGCGAAATGCTCGATGCGGCCTCAAGTACAATTCGTAAGCAGCTGAAAAAAAGTAATAAAAAGAATGAACTATTACCCGATGCAGTGAGTCATTACATAGAAGTGCATCAGCTCTATCAAATTGATGCTTAAAAACTCCTAGCGTGTTAAAATGCGCGCCATTAAATTTTTAAATTGAGACAAAACCTTGGATTCAAAACAACTACTCGCCTTTGCTATGGACAAAATTGACGATATGAAAGCGCGTGACATCGTTCATATTGACGTAACTGGAACATCAGATATCACAGATTACATGGTAATTTGTTCTGGTACTTCTAAACGCCACGTACAGTCAATTGCCGATCATTTAGCAAAAGAAGCACGTCACGCAGATTCAGAACCATTAGGTTATGAAGGTGAAGGCGACGGCGAATGGGCACTGGTTGATTTAGGTGATGTGGTTGTACACGTGATGCAAAACGAAGCACGTAGCTATTACGATCTAGAAAAACTGTGGGGCTAAACGCTCACTCATTTTAGACAATGCTTGGAAGTAATACGTGAAAATACAAATGATTGCTGTTGGTACCAAAATGCCAGCATGGGTAGAAACGGGATTTGCAGAATATCAGCGCCGTTTCCCTAAAGATATGGCCCTAGAGTTAATTGAAATTCAAGCCGGAAAACGTGGTAAAAATGCAGATATAAAACGCATTTTACACATTGAAGGTGAAAAAACATTAGCGGCTATTCCAAAAGGCAATCGTATTGTAACGTTAGAGGTAACAGGGAAAGCGCTGGATACTCACCAACTTGCTAAAAATATGGAAAAATGGCAACTCGATGGCCGCGATGTAAGTTTACTTATTGGCGGACCTGAAGGACTTGCTCCAGAATGCATTGCGGCTTCTGAGCAAAAATGGTCGTTGTCTAATTTAACATTGCCGCACCCTTTGGTGCGTATAATTGTTGCAGAGAGCCTTTACCGAGGCTGGAGCTTAAATAACAACCATCCTTATCATCGCGAGTAACGCCTTGCCATGCTAAAACATAGACCCACTATTCGTGACCACTCCGCAGAAGCAAACTTATTTGCTAGGCGAGCATTCGTGGGTTTTGTTTTTGTATTAGGATTAGTCGCAGTATTGCTTTCTAATCTTTATACTATTCAGGTAGAAGATCACGAAGACTACCAAACTCGCTCCAATGATAACCGCATTAAAGTTATTCCTATTGCACCCAACCGTGGTTTAATTTACGACCGTAATGGTGTACTACTTGCTGAAAACAAACCTGTTTACAACCTTGAAGTCATCCCCGAAGAGGTAGATGACCTTGACGAATCGCTTGATCAAATAAGTAAAATAATTGCGATTACAGAGCAAGATAAACAAGACTTTTTAAAAGATATAAAACACACCCGTCGTTTTAAATCACAAGTATTAAAAGCCCGCTTAGACGAAACAGAAGTAGCGAAATTTTCGGTTAATCAACATAAATTCCCCGGTTTTAGTATTGAGGCACGTCTGGCTCGCTACTACCCATTTGGCGACACGCTAACGCATGCGCTTGGATATGTTGCCAAGCTTAATAGAAAAGAGCTAAACCAATTAGAACAAGAAGATCGTGCAACCAATTACCGTGCTACATATGATATTGGCAAGCTCGGATTAGAAAAATACTATGAAGAAACATTGCACGGTAAAGTGGGCTCACAACGAGTAGAAGTTAATAACCGTGGCCGTGTAATTCGCACCCTAAGCATGACCCAACCACAACCTGGTAGCGATTTAGTACTTACCTTAGACATTGGCTTGCAACAAATTGCACAGCATGGGCTTAAAGATATGCGTGGCGCTGTTGTCGTTATGGATGCAAAAGATGGCGGCGTGCTTGCCCTTTATTCAAACCCAAGTTACGACCCAAATTTATTTGTACACGGCATTAGCAGCAAAAATTATAAAGCGTTACTTAACCAAGACCGCCCATTAATAAACCGTACTACGCAAGGTCGCTATGCGCCTGCCTCTACGGTAAAACCTTTAATGGCAGTATTAGCGCTTGAAGAAAACATAGTAAATGAAACAACATCGATGTGGGACCCGGGCTTTTTTCAAATTCCAAACGTCGAACACAAATGGCGAGATTGGAAACGGTGGGGGCATGGCCACGTTGATGTATACAAAGCAATTGAAGAATCCTGCGATACCTACTTTTACGATGCAGCTTATCGATTAGGCATTACTAAAATAAGCGACTTTATGGCGCGCTTTGGCTACGGTGATTTATCAGGAATTGATATTCACGAAGAAACCACTGCTATTCTCCCTTCAAAAGAATGGAAAGAAGGTCGTTTTAAAGAGTCTTGGTGGCGCGGCGATACAATTTCGGTAGGCATTGGCCAAGGTTACTGGACTGCCACACCGATTCAAATTGCAAACGCAACTAACATATTGGTTAATCGTGGTATTAACCACCCACCCCATTTGGTGCAAGTGGTAAAAAAAGATAACGATGTAACGCAAATAAATAATGAAGAAAAACCCCCTGTTATTTTAAAAGATCCCCGCCATTGGCAGGTATCGTTAGATGCAATGCATAACACGGTTAAAAAAATATCAGGTACAGCACACAAAGCATTTAAAGGCACTAACTACGACTCGGCTGGTAAAACAGGTACTGCGCAAATAGTCAGTATTGCCCAAGGTGAGCGTTACGATGCCAAATCACTTAAAGAACGCCAACGCGATAATACGATTTATGTAGGTTTTGCACCTTACAACGATCCAAAAATTGTGGTTTCTGTTGTATTAGAAAACAACCACGGCGGTATTCAAATTGCCCGCCAACTTATGGATTACTACTTTGCAGCCAATCCAGTTAATCTTGCAAGGAACGATACACCATGACCGCTTTGCACGATAAACGCTCTATTTGGATGCGTATGCATCTAGATTTACCATTGCTTATTGCATTACTTATAATGATGGCTGGTAGCATAATGGTTGTATACAGCGCCAGTGGTCAAGAATCCTCAATGATGATTAGACACATGACCCGTATGGGCGGCGCGATTGTTGCTATGGTTGTTTTAGCCCAGTTTTCGCCTGCCACATTAAAACGGTTAGTGATCCCACTTTATTGTGTTGGGTTATTAATGCTAGTCGGTGTGCTTTTATTTGGCGTAAGCTCAAAAGGCGCGCAGCGCTGGCTGGATTTAGGTGTTACACGGTTTCAACCTGCAGAACTAATGAAGCTGGCAGTACCGATGATGGTAGCTTGGTACATAGGACGTAATCACTTACCTCCTCGGCCAATGCACTTAATTATTGGTTTTATGATTGTAATGCTCCCTACATTATTAATTAAAGAACAACCCGATTTAGGCACCGCTATACTTATTGCAAGTTCAGGTATATTTGTCTTGTTTTTGTCTGGTTTAAGTTGGCGCTTAATCGGTTTTTTAAGCTCTATTGTAGCGCTTGCCGCATGGCCATTTTGGCACTACGGTATGCACGATTATCAAAAGCAGCGTGTACTCACCTTTTTGGACCCTGAGAGCGATCCGCTTGGTTCTGGTTATCATATTATTCAATCTAAAATTGCTATTGGTTCAGGCGGTATAGAAGGTAAAGGCTGGCTACTTGGCACACAATCGCAACTAGAGTTTTTGCCAGAGCGCCACACCGATTTTATATTTTCAGTTTTAAGCGAAGAATTTGGTTTATTTGGCGTATGTGTTTTACTTAGCCTGTACTTATTTATTATTGGCCGTGGTTTATATATTGCTGTTAATGCACAAGATGCATTTGGTAAATTGCTCGCAGGCGCGCTCACCCTCACCTTTTTTGTGTATGTATTTGTAAACATAGGCATGGTCTCGGGTTTATTACCTGTTGTAGGCGTACCTTTACCACTGATTAGTTATGGTGGTACATCGATGGTGACGTTAATGGCAGGATTTGGCATTATTATGTCAATCGCAACAGATAAAAGGATGCTTTTAAAATAATGCGACACACTACTCAGCTTATATTTACCACGTTATTAATTTTGCTTTTAAGTGCATGTAGTAGCGGCTCTAGTAGCCGTTATAGCATGCGCCATGATGCAGCACCGCTTAGAGCACCGACTACACTTGAGATGCAAGACGCTATAGTTACCGAAGTTACTAAAAGTGCCAGCGCTAGCCGTCCGTATACAGTGCTTGGTAAAAGTTATTCGCCCATGCTTGATGAGACGGGCTTTAGCGAGGAAGGTGTTGCCTCTTGGTATGGTCGTAAGTTTCATGGTTACCACACCTCAAATGGTGAAACGTACGATATGTTTGCCATGACCGCAGCGCATAAAACGCTGCCGCTGCCTAGCTTTGTTAAAGTAACCAATACAGCAAATGGTAAATCGGTAATTGTGCGCGTAAACGACCGGGGCCCGTTTCATGACGATAGAATAATTGACCTTTCGTACGCAGCCGCTTATAAGCTTGGCTATTACACCCATGGTACAGCAAAGGTTAAGCTAGAGGCCGTTACGCTTGCGGGCGCAACTGCGCGTCAAACCTATATTCAGGTAGCTGCAGGTAGTACACTTGCTAACATTGAAGCACTTGCCAGCACATTGCGAGAGCAATACAAATTACCAACAAATATCGTTCAAAAAGACGATATTTACAGATTGCATTTAGGACCAATAAAAGACACCCCTCATGCAGACGAAGTATTAAAAAAATTAAAACAAAATCAATTTCAAAACGCGTTCTTGCTTTACACTCAGTAAGACCTTTAGAATGGCGTAACGCGAATCTTTAACTTTAACCATTAATGAGTATGATGAAATCTATTAAACAAAAAATCCTCAAAGGTGTATGCGGCCTAGTTTGTACAGCCGCCGTATTCTCAGCCAGCGCCCAAATTATTCCGGCACCACCTCAAGTTAATGCAAAAGGTTATTTTTTAGTCGACTTTACAACTGGTAAAGTAATTGCTGAAGGTGAAGCTGACACACAGCTAGCACCTGCAAGTTTAACTAAAATGATGACCAGTTATGTAATTGGTACTGAAATTAAAGCGGGTAATATTGCCACTACCGATATGGTAACGGTAAGCGAAAAAGCATGGGCTAAAAACTTTCCAGAATCTTCAAAGATGTTTATTGAAGTAGGTAAGCAAATTAGTGTTGATCAGCTTAACCACGGTATTATTATCCAATCAGGTAATGATGCATGTGTTGCAATGGCTGAGCATATTGCTGGAAGCGAAAGCGCATTTGCTGATTTAATGAATGCCCATGCTGCTAAATTAGGTATGAGCAACAGTCACTTTATCAACAGCCACGGCCTTGATACTGACGAGCACTTCACAACTCCTCGCGATATGGCGACACTCGGTGCTGCACTTATTCGTGATGTGCCAGACGAATACGCACTTTATAAGCAAAAATCATTTACTTATAACGGTATTAAGCAATATAACCGTAATTCATTATTGTGGGACGAAAGCTTAGATGTTGATGGCATTAAAACTGGCCATACATCAGAAGCAGGCTACAGCCTAGTTACCTCAGCAACCAAGAACGATATGCGTTTAATTGCTGTTGTTATGGGTACTTCAAGCGAACGCGCTCGTAAAGTAGAAAGCAAAAAACTACTTAACTATGGTTTTCGCTTTTATGAAACAATTACTCCGTACAAGGCAGGCGATAGCTTTGCAGAGCAACGTATTTGGATGGGTAACAAAGAGAACGTATCTTTAGGTATTTTAGAAGATACACCAATTACTATCCCACGTGGTCAGCACAAAAACCTTAAAGCTAACTTTGAGCTAGATAACACGCTTGAAGCACCCCTTGCTAAAGGTACTAAAGTAGGTACGTTATTCTTACAACTAGAGGGTGAAGATATTGCTCAATACCCACTAGTCACACTTGAAGAAGTGGAAGAAGGCAGCTTCTTTAGCAAAATTTATGATTACTTACGCTTACAGATAATGCAGTAATTTATAGCTCCCCTATTAACTAGGGTAACTAATTTAAACGTCTCCACTGTGAGGCGTTTTTTTTTGCTTGAAAAATGTTAGAATGCGCCTCATATAAGCAAGACTGCTAATTGCCTATCTGTATTAAGCTTCAAGCTTGCATAGAGTCCACACTTTTGTATGAGGAGTCACCGTCGTGGTTCAACCTGTTAAAGATACTAAATTTGATGAGTACCTAGAGTACCCTTGCCCATTTACATTCAGAATAATGGGTTTAGCTAATGTAAACTTAACTGATCAAATTTTAGCTAAGTTACAACCAATAGCACCTGGCGATTACGCCCCTAAAGTAAAACCAAGCAGCAAAGGTAATTACGAGTCAGTAAGCCTTGTAGCAACGGTTACTAGTGGCAAACACATTGAAGAAATTTACAACGTGATCAGCAATATTGATGACGTACGCCATATGCTTTAAGCCATAGTTGAGATTTGTTGTGAACGAAAACACTTTGATCGTACGCCAACTGGGTCGTCAGCGTTATATGCCAATTTGGCAAAAAATGCAGGACTTTACCGACACCCGTGATGAAAATACGCCAGATGAAATTTGGCTTGTAGAGCACGAGAGTGTATTCACCCAAGGTCAGGCTGGTAAGGACGAACACTTACTGGCTCCTGGCGACATTGAGGTGATTAAAGTTGACCGTGGCGGACAAGTAACTTATCACGGCCCTGGCCAGCAAATGATGTATGTATTATTTAATCTACGTCGTTTAAAAATTGGTGTACGTGAACTGGTTACATGGCTTGAAGAGTGCATTATTGAGTCACTCGCCGAGTATGGTATTGAAGCTTACGCTAAAGCTGATGCACCAGGTGTTTACGTTAACGACAGCAAAATTGCATCCCTTGGGTTAAGGGTTCGTCGTGGTTGCTCGTTTCATGGCTTAGCATTAAATGTTAACATGGACCTAAGTCCATTTTTACGCATTAACCCATGTGGTTATGCGGGCATGAATATGGTGCAAACTAAAGAATTAGATGGTCCTCAAAACCTAGAAAGTGCAGGTGAAGGATTGGTAAAACACATGATCAAGAAGCTTAATGCAACACAGGTTAAGCATACTGAAGGGTTTGAAAACGAATGAATAAACCAGTCAAAATGGAACCAGGTGTAAAACTACGCGACGCAGAAAAAATGGCGTTGATCCCAGTAAAAGTTTTACCTACAGAAAAAACTGAAATGTTGCGTAAGCCAGAATGGTTAAAAATTCGCTTACCTAAATCAACCGATCGCATTGACGGCATTAAAAAAGCGCTACGTAAGCATGGCTTACACTCAGTATGTGAAGAGGCTTCGTGCCCTAACCTATCAGAGTGTTTTAACCACGGTACAGCCACCTTTATGATTTTAGGTGCTATTTGTACTCGTCGTTGCCCATTTTGTGATGTTGCTCATGGTCGCCCATTAAAACCTGATGCCACTGAACCTGAAAAGCTAGCACTTACTATTAAAGATATGAAGCTAAGCTACGTTGTAATCACTTCGGTTGACCGTGATGATTTACGCGATGGTGGTGCACAGCATTTTGCCGATTGTATTCGCGAGATTCGTAAACATAATCCAACTATCACTATCGAAATTTTAGTACCTGATTTTCGTGGTCGTATGGACCGCGCACTAGAGATATTAATCGAGACGCCACCAGATGTGTTTAACCACAATCTTGAAACTGCGCCACGTTTATACAAACTAGCTCGCCCAGGTGCTGACTACAAATGGTCATTAGAATTACTTCGTCGCTTTAAAGAAGCTCACCCAGAAGTTAAGACTAAATCAGGCTTAATGGTAGGTTTAGGTGAAGAAATTAGCGAGATTGAAGAAGTACTTCGCGATTTACGTGCACACAACGTTGACATGCTAACTGTAGGCCAATATCTACAACCTTCTAAGCATCACTTACCGGTTAAACGCTACGTGCCACCAGTAGAGTTTGACGGCTTAAAAGCGTATGCAGACGAAATTGGCTTTACTCACGCGGCGTCAGGTCCGTTTGTACGCTCAAGCTACCATGCTGATCAACAAGCAGCGGGCAAAGAAGTAAAATAACCACTTTTATCAAAGAACAAAAAAAGCCGTTAATAATGCATAATTATTAACGGCTTTTTCATGCTAATTGATCAAATAGCTTACTGCGCTAACTTACCTTTAGTGATAGAAAAATCAGCAAACCTAACACGTTCTTCATCAATTCGAAGACTGTCGGTTTCAACAATTGAGCGGTATATCCCCCACTTAGGACGAGCAAAATCATCATCACTAAAGCCGCGCCACATATCTATGTTTTGCTCGCTTATATTAAATATCACTGCGTTGTCGCTTAAGCGCGTTAATGTCATATCAAGCTTACCACTTTCACTAAATGTAGCTTGTACAAATACCTCGACCCATTCATCTGTAATTAAAGACCAGTCGGTTTCAATTAAGTTTCTATCAAGACCCGTACTGTTGCCGTTTTCATCAAACCCCGCGCTATATCGAACCTGTAGTTGATTACCTGTACTATTTTTTTGTGCACCTGAGAGAGTGATAATAGGCTGATCGTCATTACCATTGGTGTTGTCGTTACTCTCGTTACGGGCTTTTATTTGAAAAAAATGGCTAAACTTACTCGTAAGCTCAAGCTCGCTACTTACTTTAAATTTCCAGCTGTATTGAAATGTCTCGCCCTTAAACGCCAGTGTTTGTTGTGGTGATTTATCGTAGGTTTTTATTTCATTACGTTGTCTGTCACTTGCACCTTTGTCTTTATCTTGGTCATCATCTCGGTGGGCTAAAAATACAAAATGGTTGCCAATTATCGTATCGGTATCTTCGATAATATGGACAACACTTTCATGATTGCCAACGTATAAGTCTGGAGATTCAATTGACCCTTCGCCGAATGCATTTTCAATAAGTGTATATGCGTCAAGTCCCGAATCTACACCATCTGATTGTAATAACACGTTCGAAATGTTCTCAAAGCCATCAGCTTGAGCTATTGGTGCACCTACAACTGTTATGATAATTTGTGCGCTAGTACCATCTACAGAGTTTACTGTTATTGTGTCTTGCAGTGTTTCACCCTCATTGAGAGATGTTATTGAAGCATTTAAATCATCAAGTGTGTATGACCAATCTCCACCAGCATTTAAGCTAAAAAAACCATAGCTTGTAGCGCTATTTTCTTGTGCTATAAAAGCAGCCTCACCGGATTGTTGATCAGTAATGGTTAATGAGCCTGTTATTGCATCATTACTATCACTAATAACTTCGCCTCGGCTATTACCACCAATTATTGCAGGAGTTTGTAAAGTAATCGCTTCATTATTTTGCACCGTAGAGCCAGAGCTGCCACAACCAACAACTAAACAAGATAGAAGTGCGGTTGTAATTACATTACACAGTTTAAGATTATATTTAGGCATTGTTAGTTTTATAGTTAATAGTAAGTTAATAAAACATAAACTTACCAATTAACTATGCAAATAACCACAACTCAATTACCAATTAACATGACCAATTTGATGGCAATCCATTTGAAATTATAAAAGCTATGTTTTTCAGTGTGATACAAACAATTATTCCTATAGAACGTTTATTTATATATGTTTTAAAATAAAATTAGGTTAAAGCTGAGTTACTTGAGATAATTAGTACTGACATAATTATTTAGGTTCATTATGAAACTATTAGTTCGCAACTTGTCTCGTGCTACCACTGAGCATGAGCTTCGTACTTTATTTGCAGAGCACGGTAAAGTGACTACCTGCAACTTGGTACTTGATAAAGAAACTGGCCAATCTAAAGGCTTTGCCTTTTTAGAAATGCCAAACGACATAGAAAGTAAAAGCGCCATTAAAGCACTTAACCAATCTACTGTTGATAAAAGTAAGATCCGCGTAAAGCTTGCAGACGCATAAAGCTAACTGCAACTTATACTAAAAAACCAGCTAATGCTGGTTTTTTGCTTTTAGTGCCAAGTATTGTATTTAAGCTTTATATTTAGCTAAAAAAACTAAGCGGTTATTAAGCCGCTTTTTTTATACTTATAGTGCCCAATATAATAAAAGAAGCAGACAGCACAAAAAATGTCTCCTGCTCAGCTAATATTGCAGCAGCAAAAAATGCAATGCCACTAGCTATAAATAAATACCCACTTTTTTTACATTGGCTCATTATGTGCTCCCTTAGGTTGTTCGTTATTTATACACCTTATCAAATCAATCTGCAATTGAATGAAAAGTTCTCTATAAAAATTCGACATCGCTGCGGTGCTTCCTTTATATTGAAAGCCTAATTAAATAACAATATGAAGACTATGGCATCTACTCTTTTAAAAAGCGCTAGCCTAAGCCTGCTAGTTGCACTCTTTGGCTGCTCA
Organism: Pseudoalteromonas sp. EB27; assembly: GCF_001974875.1. Lineage (GTDB taxonomy): Bacteria > Pseudomonadota > Gammaproteobacteria > Enterobacterales > Alteromonadaceae > Pseudoalteromonas. The sequence continues at coordinate 42,647 of NZ_MTQD01000008.1, read as the reverse complement.
GAGCCTGCAAGCCAACAAACCCCATTAGAAAATACAGCCGGTGTAAGCCTTAGCAATATTAAACAGCATATTAAAACGCTAGCCTCTGATGACTTTCAAGGCCGAGGCCCGCTTACTCATGGCGAAGTGAAAACAGTAGGCTACTTAAGCGAGCAATATAAAGCGCTGGGTTTAACCGGTGCTTATAAAGGTAAATACTTACAGCCTGTAAAAATGGCAATGGTGACAGCTAATCAGGACATGCAGTTAAAGGTAGGTGATTTGAGCTTTGAATCAGGCAAAGACTTTACCGCACGTACCGAGCAACTTCAGCCATTAATTGATGTAAGAAGCTCTGACGTTGTATTTGCGGGCTACGGTATTAATGCGCCAGAATATAACTGGAATGACTATAAAAATATTGATGTAACTGGTAAAACAGTAGTTGTGCTAGTTAACGATCCAGGCTTTGCTACTCAAAACGATGCCCTTTTTACTGGCAATGCAATGACCTACTACGGTCGCTGGACTTATAAATATGAAGAAGCCGCTCGCCAAGGTGTAAAGGCTGTATTTATTGTTCATGAAACAGCACCTGCGGCATACCCTTGGGGCGTAGTTGAAAGTTCAAACACCGGCACTAAATACACGTTAATGGATAACAATTTAAACGCGTCTAAATTACCGGTTATGGGCTGGCTAACACTTGATGCGACTGAGAAAATGTTTAACGCCGCAAAGCTTAACTATCAAGATTTAAAACAAGCAGCATTAAATGATGACTTTAAAGCAACGCCACTTAACTTAAAAGCAAACCTTGCCTTTAAAAACGAAGTATCTCATGCAAAATCGCATAACGTAGTTGCACAAATTACAGGTAGCGAATCACCTGACGAATACGTTGTTATTAGCGCTCACTGGGACCACTTTGGTACTAAACAAACTGATACTGGCCCTAAGATTTATAACGGCGCAGTAGATAACGCTTCAGGCACTGCAGCCACGCTTGAAATAGCACGCATCATGAGCAAAATGAATAAGCAAAAACCATTTAAACGCTCAATTATTTTTGCTAACTTTACAGCAGAAGAAACGGGGTTAATTGGTTCTGAAGAATTTGCATCGGGTGCGGTTGTACCTACAAAACAAATGGTCGGTCTATTAAATATTGATGGCATGAACGTGCTTGATGGCACTGACTACATTTTACAATACGGTAAAGATTTATCGACAATGGAAAACTATTTAGCAAAGGCTGCAAAATCACAAGGCCGTGTTGTTAAAATGGATCCTCGCCCGCAAAATGGCTTGTTTTTTAGATCTGATCATTTCTCACTTTCTAAGCAAGGTGTGCCTAGTCTATTATTTATGAGCCTGGGCGATACCGATCCTGAGTACATTGCGCATAAGTACCATAAAGAAGCAGACGACTACTCAGCTGATTGGTCGTTAGGTGGCGTTAAGCAAGATATAGATCTTATTGTTGATATAGCCACTCAACTTGCAAACAATGGCGATTGGCCAAAGTGGACGAGCGAGTCTGATTTTAAAGCTAAACGCGCGCAAGATAAGCAATAAATAACTATTAATAGTTGTGTAATATAAAAATCCTCCTACTTGGAGGATTTTTGCTTTAAACGAGCCCGCATTAATAGCGTTTCGGCCTTTGCCCCTAAGTAAACATAAATAGCCAGTGCAATTAAAAGCCCCACTACTGCAAGCATCATCGCTATTGCAGGCATTAAATACTCCGATTGCCCCAACGCCGCTTTAAACATAGTTAACAGCGCCTCAATTGATATAGCAATTAACACTGTAGATATAAACCGTGTAATAGTGCGCCGCGTAGATGAGTGCCTAAAAATATCCTTATGCATAAGGATTTCTTCTTCGAGTATTGTTTTACCTAAATCGAATACTGCTAATGCTAGGGTGATGTAAATAATGATACTAAAGGGTTCAAGTGGATCTGATGAGGTATCTACATGGGTTAATAGCGCGTATATATCACTAAAAACGATATTCAGTAAAAATAATACTAAGCAAAATAAGCACGCCACAATAATACCATAACCCGCTTTAAAGTAAGGCGACATATTAGCGCGCGCAGTATCACCCATTACAAACTCAATAAGCTGCGTTAAGCTCACATCAACGACCAAGTAATGTTGATTATTAATTGGTTTTTTTAGTTCTTTAATCGCCGATATACATAAATGGTTAGTCGCTATAGAAATGTAGGGATCAGTAAAGCATACCCTATCACTTGTTTTAGCGTTCAAAAAATAGGGTCGCTCGCTTAAATCTTGTTGATTACCACTTTCACCTAGTTTTTTGCTATATGCCCGTTTAAAGCAGACATTATTACCCTGCTGCAAACCTTCTGCATTTAAACAATATTGTAATTCTAAAAATGGGTACTGCTTAATCAGGTAGCGGGTATCACGCTCTTTAGTTAACCCATCCTCAATACTCATCAAGATAGATTCAAGTAAACTGTGTATTACATGCTCATATTCGTGGTAGCGCTCAACACTACTGATATAACTCATCCGCGCCATTTTAAACACTCATTAACCTAAGTTATCAATAGATTTGCAAGTTTAAAACCAACAATAAAATAACATAATAATCAGCAGTTTAATCATATTCAAACTTGAGTTTTGCACTACTTTGGTGAATAAATAATAAAATATTAAATTAAATGCACAAAAAAGCAGCTAAGTATTAATTACTTAGCTGCTTTGTGAGTATGATTAATAAGGTTTAAACCCGACTCAAATCTAGAGCCTGTTACTGAACCTTCGAAAACTCTTCTTTAGATAACTCGCCATTTCCATCTGCATCTAATTGATCAAAAAGCTGTACTAGCTGCGAGTTGACTTGGGCTTCTGTTTTACTAATTACGCCGTCGCCATCAGCATCAAAAGAATCAAAATCTACCGCAGCAAACGCTGCTGAAGAAGAAGCTAGGGCTACAAGTGCTAGAGTTTTGTGTAATGTTTTCATAATCGTTTCCTTAGGCTTTGAGCCTGATTGGAGGTAAGAAGTCCTTTTCAAAGATCCTTTAGGAGTAAAGTGTCTGTAAATTAATATTCAAAAAAATCATTTTCTGTCGGCCCACCGCTACTTTGAACATTCAGCTCATCAAATTGCTCTTTCACTTGTACCGACTCTACAGCCTGACTATCTGGGGCGTTGTCGGTTGTGTCTAGAGTTTCAAAGTTTGTGTTTGCAAATACGACTGATGAAGAAACAATAGCCATAAGTACAAGTGTTGATTGTAGCTTTTTCATAATATAATCCTTCAATAGTATGCGATGTCCTGATATAAATTTGCTCTATAGTGCTCTCTAGTCACATCCTTGTTATTCTTTTTAATAGGCTCCCTTGCCTATTTAGGTTGTCTTTGGCAACTCAGAATTTAGATTACATCACAGAGCATTAACTACTTAAGGCTCTGAAATTAGGCCTCAGAGAACTCGTCTTCTGATAACTCACCATCTTGGTTTGTATCGAGTTCTTCAAATTTGCTTAAAAGCTCAGCATCTACTGATGCTTCGGCTTGGCTAATTGCGCCATTACCGTCTACGTCTAGCGTATCAAAATCTGTTGCTGCAAAAGCCGCTGATGAAGAAGCTAGCGCCATTAGTACTAGTGTTGATTGAAATGTTTTCATAATAGTATTCCTTCATTGGGTTGTTGCGATTAGGCCTTTGGCTTTCATCACGTTTTGCTTAATACACTCTAGGTATTACAACTTCGATGCCACTTTTTATTTATTCTTTAAAAACAATAAGTTAAATGATATGAAGCGAGAAAAGCTTAATTTGGGGAGGTGTTATTGTTGCTATTTAGCAACAGCCATTTAACTAAAAACAATAAAGCACTATAAATCAATTGGTTAAGTTTAATTAAAAAGACACACTTTTGCTAAAAAGCCAATAAGAGGGCATTTGGGTTAGCCCTCAAAATAAACTGAATATGAACATGGAAATTACATAGGATTTATTCACGTCTATTAAAAAATTAATTCTTTTATAATTAGTTAGTTACATTAATTTTGAGATTTATTATAAAAACTTTGAAAGGATATTTTGAAATTAACTGTTTTGTTGCCAAATGGCGAATTTACCTAGGAAGGTTTCAATGTTAAAGCTAAGTTGTAGCATTCAACTCATAATTTGATGCGTTGTAAAATATAGGTTCGCTTGAGTTAAGCAAACCTACATCGTGTATCAGCTATCTGCAAAAGTGCCGCTATTAGAGATAGGTAAAATTACATAGATTTAAACTACCTCCACCCTTGTAGCCACTTTTGGTTATCTTTTAAATCTCGCCAACTAATTGGATATTGATTTTTTGACATAACAGCCTCAGTAATACATTCAATTACATTACCGTCTTCATCAAATTCCACCTCAACAATAATGAAGTGTTTTTCTTTATTTATAGCAGGTGTTGCGGTCCATTTACTATTCAATAATTTTTTAGGGTTTAATTTATTCATTTAATATATAGCGACTCTTACTAGTAAATTTATAAGGCAACTATACGACCCCAATACCTACTTAGTTCAAGTTACTGAGCAACTAGCTTGCCCTTATACATTTGCATTTGGCAATGAAAGTCATACTCACCGGCTTCAAGCGCAGGTAGTTTAACTGTATTGCCATCACCCATTGCTAGAGTTTTACTTATATCAAGCTGGGGAAATACCACTGTTTCGGCGCACGGCGCGCTGTCTTTTCTATCAAAGGTAAGTACAACCTCTTTGTTGGCTGCCACTTTAATATGTCCTGGCTTATAAACACCGTTATCAACAACTATCGTTACTTTGTTGTCATCACTTTGTGTTTGCTCTGGTTTGTATAGCCAAAACCAATAAATAATTGCGGCTATTAACAGTGCACCACCTATATTAATCATCAACATAATGTACTCCTTAGCTTAAATTACGATTTATTTGGTTTGAAAAAACGTAAGCGATTAGCGTTACTTACCACTGTAAGCGATGAAAGTGCCATAGCTGCACCTGCAACAACAGGGTTAAGTAGTATTCCAAAAAATGGATACAACACGCCGGCTGCAATCGGAATACCCGCCACGTTATAAATAAAGGCACCAAATAGGTTTTGTTTAATATTTGAAATAGTTGCATTACTCACTGCAATTGCATCAGCAAGTCCATGTAACGAACCACGCATTAAGGTAATGTCTGCACTTTCTATTGCAACATCGGTACCTGTGCCAATTGCAAACCCTACATCGGCTTGCGCAAGTGCGGGAGCATCGTTAATACCGTCACCTGTCATACCCACTATTTCACCGTTTGCTTGGCGCTTTGTTACTTCGTTTACTTTGTCATCGGGCATTACTTCTGCAATAAAGTCATCAATACCAACTTGCTTAGCAACGGCTTGTGCAGTGGCTTTGTTGTCACCTGTTAGCATAACTAAGTGGATACCTTTATCTTGCAGGCGTTTAATCGCTTCAACTGAATCCTCTTTGATAGGATCTGCTACTGCAATAATAGCTTGGAGCTTATTATTACTTGCAAAATACATGGGCGTTTTAGCATCACTGGCAAGTGTTTGAGCTTGCTCGGTTGCATCATCAACGGCTACATCGTATTTATCCATTAGCGCTTTATTACCAAACAACAATGTTTGCCCGTCAACACTGCCGGCTACACCTTTACCTATAATTGCATCAAAATCGGCTACTTTACTTAAAGTTAAGCCCTGCTTTTTAGCGTATGCAGTAATTGCTTCAGCCAGTGGATGCTCTGAGCTACTTTCTAGGCTTGCAACAAGTTGCATTACTGTATTTTCATCACTGTTGTTAAAGGTAACTACATCGGTAACTTGCGGTGTGCCTTGAGTAATGGTGCCTGTTTTATCTAAAATCATGGTGGTGATTTTAGATGTCGTTTGCAGCGACTCACCATTTCGAATTAATATTCCTGACTCAGCGGCTTTACCAATACCCACCATAACCGACATAGGGGTTGCGAGTCCTAACGCACAAGGACAAGCAATAATAAGTACCGTAGTTACTGCAACAACTGCATAAGCAATTGATGGCTCAGGTCCAAAGTTTAACCATGCAAGCCCTGCAAGTACCGCAATAATCATAACTGTTGGTACAAATATTCCTGATATAACATCAGCTAAGCGCCCTATTGATGGCTTAGAGTTTTGTGCACGCTTTACCATATTGATAATATTGGCAAGTGTGGTTTCGCTACCAATGTGAGTGGCTTTAAATAATAAAGTACCACTTTTATTTATACTTCCGGCAACAACTTTATCGCCCGTTTTTTTGCGGACGGCCATTGGCTCACCAGTAAGCATTGACTCATCAACTGTACTACTGCCTTCAATAACATCGCCATCCACAGGGATTTTTTCACCCGGGCGTACGCGTACTTCATCATTTTTTACAACATCACTAATGTCGATGTCTTGCTCTTCGCCACCACGAATTACGCGTGCAGTTTTTGGTTGCAGGCCAATTAAGCGTTTAATTGCTTGTGAGGTGCGCCCACGTGCTTTTACTTCAAAAGCGAGCCCTAAACTAATTAAACCGATGATCATCGATGATGCTTCAAAATATACGTGTCTTGCGACTTGTGGTAATAAGTTTGGCGCTATTACCACAAACATTGAGTACAACCACGCAGTACCTGTACCAAGTGCTATTAAAGTATCCATATTGGCAGCATGGTTTTTGAATGCCTGCCATGCACCGTTGTAAAATTGTTTACCTGATATAGCCATAACCACAAGCGTGACTATACCCACTAAAAACCATGCTATTCGTTGTGTATCGGTGGTCACACTCATGTCAAAAATAAGCCCGTATATCATTAACGGCGCACCGACTCCTAACGCTAATATCATATTACGCATTAGCTTTTTGTAATGTGCCTCGTCCGACTTTGCTTTTTCATCAAGTGCATCTTGATCAGACTCGTTACTCATCGGTTTGGCTGAATAACCAATGTTTCCAACTGCTTTAATAAGCGTACTTTCGTCAGCTTTACCTTCTACGCGTACAGTACGCTCAGCAAAGTTCATTTCCACGTTTTGCGCACCTTGCACGCTATTAAGGGCTTTTTCAATTTTGGCTACACAACTGCCGCAATTAGCGCCTTCAATAATAAAGTTTTGCGTGGTGTCTTTTGTATTAGTCGTCATTACGCTGCTCCTTATTTACGGAATCGTTTATTGGATCAACAAAAGATTCTATTAAACTACACACGTCACTGGCATTTGCACCATCGGCTGATGTATCCCATTGCTCAAGGGCTGCATGCATTCTGTTTCGTAGCTTTAATGTTTCTTGAAATAGTGCTTCGGTTTCTTCTAGGCGTTTAGTAATGAGTTTGCGTGTTAAAGGACAAGGACAATTTCCCTGCTCTGACTCGCCTATAATGTGTTGAATATCTTTGAGTGAAAAACCAAGTTGACGAGAGCTAATAATAAACTTTAAACGCTGCTGGTCTTGCTTTGTATATTCTTGATAGCCATTTTCTTCACTGCGTATTGGATTAAGTAACCCAACACGCGTGTAATGACGAACAGTATCGGCAGTCACGCCCATTAACTTGGCGAGTTGTTTAACATACATAATTTGACTCCGTCGTGTTTCAGTGGCTTCACAATAAACCTAGGTGCAACACATAGGTCAATGACTATTTTAAAGCTAATAAAATAATACCAATTCGCTTAATTAAGTGACCTGTTTGAGAGAATAAAATCGTGTTGATAACAAGGCAAAGATTTTATTATTTAGTTGTTATCACTAATTGCCTCTGCTTCCATGCAGTCGTATATCAAAAATGATTAAGTATTATTGCTCATTGGCATAATGACACAAACAGAATTAACTTAAGCTGATACTGGCGTTTATTATCAGGAGGGGTGAATTCAGGAGAGAAGCGCCTAAGTAAGGCGCGTATTAATCTAAGGGCCTGTTGAACATTAGTGGTTAAACTTACAGCAGGCTGTTTGGTTTTTAGCCAAGGTAGGCCTATTTATGTGGTTATTCCCCATAAGTTGGCGATAACGCAGCACAAATACCAAACATGCGCTGCCCTTTGGATTATTTCTAGGGACGATTAACTCTTTGTTGCCTACATGGATATAGATAAGGGCCGTGAGCAGGACGCGTGCTCGGTTTTTGCTTATTCTTACATGAATGTAAGCCTGTAGGGTAACGCAGGAGCAGTTACCGAGCTCACTAGGTTACAAACCTCGCGCCGCAATTTAATCTTCCTTGGATTGAATAAATTCAATCCACAAAGATCTACATGCCCTAGTTTGATTCGCTACGGCTTTGCTCTAATTCGTCGCTTAGCTGCTGCGCTAAAGTTTGTATTTTAGGCATGGCATCTTTCATTAAGCTTTGAGACATTTGCATAGACTCTTGCATTACAACAGGCATTTTTTCAAGTATTTTTTGCCCGGTATCTGTCTTATAAAATGCTAACATATCAGCAATCTCTTGCTCACTAAAATGTTTGTCGTACACGCTAATCATCATCGGCTGCATTTTGGCCCAGCTCATTTCGGTTTTTAATACCGTCGTCATGTCACCATAGTACTTATCAAAAATTGCCTGTTCAGAAGGCTTAACACCCATTTGATCAGACATACCTTTCATCATACCTTCAACCTGGCCGTACATAGAATCAACCATTGAATCTAAGTTCATTACACTAATAAGTTCATCTATTTTTTGCTGTTTTGTATTTTGCTCAGCATATAAACTACTAGAAAAAATCAGTAATGATAAAAGTAGTACCTTACCCATAATAATATCCTTTAATATAAATAATCGTTTTATAGTCACATGATTAATTAGTATTGTAAAGGGGACAGGTAATCATTAAAAAAGCCGAATAAATCGCGTTTATTCGGCCTTTTATTAGTGCGCATTTGCGTTAATCGTCCTCTACATTATCGAGACCTTTAGTGCCTTCTTTAGCTTTTAGCTTATGATGAATAGCTGATTTTATTAGCATGTAACCACTAATCGGCGCCGTAATTAGTAAAAATATAGTAATGAGTATTTCTCTAACACTGAGTCCATGGCCTGAATTTACAAAATAAACCATAGCTGCGATTAACATACTTGCCATACCCAACGTTGTTGCCTTCGTTGGTCCATGCAAACGCATAAAAAAGTCAGGCAGTTTAATTAAGCCTATCGAGCCAATTAAAATAAACGTACCACCAAATAACAATAGTATTGATACAACCCATTCGCTGATCATGTTTTCACCTTATTCAATTATATCGCCGCGTAGTAAATACTTACACACTGCAACTGTACTTATAAAACCAAGCATGGCAATAAGCAGTGCTGCTTCAAAGTAAAGCCCTGTGTCCATACTTATACTGTATAAAATAATCAGTGCAATAACATTTATGTACATTGTATCGAGCGCTAAAACACGGTCAGGCACTGACGGACCAATAATCAATCGCCATAAATTAAGCAATAATGATAAGCCAATCATCGAAAAAACAATGAGTAATACGGTGTCTAACATTGAAATATCTCCTTCAGTGGAGCTTCGTAGCGTTGTTTTATTTGTTTGATAAGTGCTTCTTCATCTTTAAGGTCAAGCACATGTATTAGTAAGTAACGTTGTGTTGGCTCTTCACCTTCAGGTAACGATTCTGCAATTGGATAAACCTCTGCGCTCACTGTACCGGGTGTAAGCGATACACTACTGGCCAATATAGTAATTGGCATATCATGAGTTAAATCAATCGGTACTTTTATAAAGGCCGGGCGTAAGTTTTTAGATGGCCCAAGTATAAGCAAAGCCACCTGTAGATTTGCAACAATAATATCGTAAAGTACTATAAGTAACTGCTTTAATGCTAGTCCAGGCCTTAAAATAAGCGGTTGAGGTTCGCGAAGTGAAAAGCTTAATAGGGGTATAAATATAGCAAAAATAGTCGCTAGTACTAAGTGTCCTACCGACACGCTATTATTTAACAACAACCATACCATAAACAAAAACAGGCTACGAAATGGTGTTGGTAACCAACGAAAACGGGCTTGTAATCTCATCACATGCCTCCTTTAAGTACAGCATTAATACCGCCGCTTATATCATGTAACTGAGTAGCAGCACCTAGCATGTAGTCACTTATTGGCCCGCCAAAAATAACGAGCAATGGCGAACAAGCAAGTAAACCTATAATTACAGTTACCTGCAACGGGTGTGCATTTGCACCATCTGCGTTTTCGCTTTTTTTACTTTTATGCTCCCAAAATAAGGTCGTGCCGGCACGCGAAAGCGCTACTAATAACGCAAAGCTTGTTACTAAATATACAGGCCAAAATAGTAAAGCTTGCTCACTATTTAATGTGGCTTTAAGTATCCAAATTTTACCTACAAAGCCTGATAGTGGCGGCATACCAACTACTGTTAAAGCCGCAACAATAAAGCACACACCTAATAAAAATGGTTGTTTAACGCAGCGACCTGCTACTAGCCTGTCGCCAACTTTACCGCGCTGGATTGAAACTAAATCGGCTAATAAAAATAGTGCGGCACTAATAAGTGTTGAATGAACTAAATAATATAAAAGTGCAGCAGTGGCATTTACATTTTGTAATGCGATTAGCGCAACCAACGTTCCCACAGATACCAATACTAAGTTAGAAGTGAGTTTACGTAAGTCTTGCGCTGCCATAACACCAATAGCACCCACTATAATCGTGGCAATTGCTAAGCCCCAAAGCCAAGGCTGCGCCATATGTTCAAGCGCCCCTGCTTGTTCGCCAAATATCACAGTGTAAACACGAAGCATAGCGTAAACGCCTACTTTGGTCATAATCGCAAATAATGCAGCAACCACAGGTTTAGCGCTTGAATATGTATTTGGAAGCCATAAATGCAGAGGTAATAATGCGCCCTTTAATGCAAATACAATGAGTAGTAATAAACCACCAGCCTTTGCTAGGTATACATCATCGCCCGTAAGCTCGGATACTTTTTGCGCCATATCTGCAATATTAAGCGTACCAAGTACACCGTACAAAATACCCAAACCGATTAAAAACACGCTTGAGCCAACTAAATTCAATATTACATATTGCAGTGCAGCACGAGTGTTTTGTTTATCACCGGCATGCATTAACAATGCATAGGATGCAATCAGTAACACTTCAAAAAATACAAATAGGTTAAATAAATCGCCCGTTAAAAACGCGCCATTTACACCCAATATTAAAAAGTGGACAAGTGGATGATAAAAGCTGCCCTTTTCATCATCGCCAGCACTACCATATAAAATAGCGCCCAAACCTAAAAGTGAAGTTAACGTAACTAATAAGGTAGATAACATATCAGCGACTAAGACTATCCCAAATGGTGCAGACCAATTACCAATAGCGTAAACATTAATACCCGTATTATTAATATGTACCAGTAACAGCACACTAATGGCAAAAGTAGCTATTGCCATTACAATTGAAACTAAGCGGCGAATTTTGACGCTTTTACCACATGGCGGCAGCAATAAAATAACTGCCGTCAGCATAGGTAATAAAATAGGTAGCGAAGCTAAATGTTGGATCATTTTTGCTCCTTATTATCTGCAGAGGCATTAGGCACATAACCATCAACATGGTCACTACCTAAATCGGCGCGCCCACGTATTGCCAAAATAACCACAAATGCGGTCATCGCAAAGCCGATTACAATAGCGGTAAGCACTAAAGCTTGAGGTAGAGGATCTGCATAATCTGATCCTGTGCCAAGCACTACTGCTTTATTAATAGTGAGACGACCTGCTGAAAACAAAAATAAGTTAACAGCGTATGAAATCATAGTAAGCCCAAGTACTACAGGGAATGTACGAGCTCTCAGCAGTAAAAACACACCGCAACTGACCAATACTCCAACGCAAGATGCGTACAATAATTCCATTAAATATTTACCTCTTTTTTCTGGGTATCTGCTGTCATATTACCTAAGCTTGCTAAAATCATTAACGTAGCGCCTACAACTGTTAAGTAAACACCTAGGTCAAATGCAATCGCGCTGGCAAGCTCTGTTTTACCGACAAACGGAATATCAAAGTAGTCAAACCAAGTTGTTAAAAATGGCTTATCAAAGAACCAACTACCCACACCTGTAAACAAAGAAATACCAATGCCTGAAGCTATAATTTTGCGATAATTAACATCAAAACGTTCGTTAATCCATGCCGTACCATGCGCCATGTATTGCAAAATAAACGCGATTGATGTTACTAACCCAGCAATAAAACCACCACCAGGTAAGTTATGCCCACGTAAGAAAATATACGCAGAAACCAATAAGGCAAGCGGCAATAAACTTTGTGAAATACTCGCCAGTAATATTGGGTGACGCTCTTTAGCCCATGGGCGCCCTTCACTGTCACTTGCAGGCATAAATAATGGGATTCGAGAAAGTACTTTAAATATACCTAATGCGGCAATACCTAATACGGTAATTTCGCCAAGCGTATCAAAGCCCCTAAAGTCGACCAAAATAACGTTAACTACGTTAGTACCACCGCCACCAATCTTAGCGTTAGCAATAAAGAAGTCTGAAATTGAATCTAATGGACGTGTAAGTAATGCATAACAAATACTCGCTATAACTACACCTAGCGTAGAGGCTATGCCTAAGTCTCGAAGTACGCGTAACGAACTTGATTCTTTTGGCGTATGCTGCGGTAAAAAAAACAATGCCAGCATAAGTAAGATAATAGTAACAACCTCAACAGTTAGCTGTGTAAGTGCTAAATCAGGTGCAGAAAAACGTGTAAATACAACCGACACCATTAACCCTACAATTGAGAGCATTAACAACGATACCATTCGAGAGCGATGCCAAATAACGGTAGCAAGGGCACCAATAATCAACAAGCCAGCTCCAATTGCATTGTGCACATCAACCGGCGTAAGTGGCATGCTACCGGCAAGCTGTTGCATTTCAAATAATGGCCAACCAGCACACAGTAGTACTACTGCTAACATAATTACAAGATAGCGCTGTAGGGAACCATTTTCTGTACTATTTACCTTTGATTGACACCAAGCAACGATACTTAAAATTACACGTTCAAAGGTTTTTTTAGCGTTGAGAGGTGGTAGTGATGCTTGAAATTGAAATAGATATTTACGATTAATGTAAATAAATAAGCCGCCAGCAATCGCCATTGCACTCATAAGTAGAGGTAAGTTAAACCCATGCCAGATAGCTAATTCATACACTGGCATTTCTTTTCCAAGTACAGCTAAAGATGCCGCAGATAAAATACCGTCAATTGTAAAGTGCGGGAACATGCCCACTAATAAACAAATCACAACGAGTATTTCTATTGGTACACGCATATAACGTGGTGGTTCATGCGGCGTTCGAGGTAAATCAATCGGGTCGCCATTAAAAAATACGTCGTGAATAAAGCGGGCTGAGTACGCTACAGCGAAAGCACCTGCAACAGTTGCCAATACTGGAATTAACCACGACATAGAACCAAGCACTTGTTGATGCAGTGTTTCTGCAAAGAACATTTCTTTCGATAAGAAACCATTAAGTAGCGGAACGCCAGCCATTGCCGCTGCCGCGACCATTGCAAGTGTTGCTGTGTAAGGTAAGTATCGCCACATGCCATTTAATTTACGCATATCACGCGTGCCCGTTTCATGATCAATAATACCAACTGCCATAAATAACGATGCCTTAAAGGTTGCATGATTAATTATATGGAAAATAGCAGCAACGGTCGCAAGCTCAGTATCAAGTCCTAATAGCAGTGTTATTAAACCTAAGTGGCTTATTGTTGAATAGGCTAACAATCCTTTTAAATCGTGTTTGAATAATGCTATGTATGCACCAAACAATAGCGTTGCTAAACCTGTTAACCCTACAAGTAAAAACCAAGTATCCGTGCCAGCTAAAGCAGGATGAAAACGCGCTAACAAAAATATACCGGCTTTTACCATAGTTGCAGAATGTAAATACGCACTTACTGGAGTAGGTGCTGCCATTGCATGAGGAAGCCAAAAATGAAATGGAAATTGTGCCGATTTAGTAAACGCACCTAATAGTACCAATACCAATGCTACTTCGTATAAATCGTGAGATTGAATGATTGCTTTGCTTGCTAAAATAACATCTAGGTCGTAACTACCAACAATGTCTCCTAATAACATTAAGCCAGCAAGTAGTGCTAAGCCACCCGCCCCTGTTACTGCAAGCGCCATGCGTGCGCCCTTACGCGCTTCTGACTTATGCCACCAAAAACTAATTAATAAAAATGAACTTATACTCGTTAATTCCCAAAACAGCCACAATTGGATAACATTATTAGACATAACAATGCCAAGCATTGCGGTCATAAATAGCATTAAGTAACTATATAACTTAGCCATTGAATCGTTAGCACTGAGGTAGTAACGCGTGTAGAGGATAACGAGCAGGCCTATGCCTAAAATCATAAACATAAACAATAAACTAAGACCGTCTAACCGCAGAGATAAGTCGAGTCCTATTGACGGGATCCAAGCTAAAGAATAACGAATTGTTTCGCCCGCTAAAACTGCAGGTGCATGGTATAGAGTAATCCCCAAAGCAGTCAAAGGCGCAAGAGCCGTTAAACTAGTGCTTAAATTACGGGATAACTTACCTGTGCATGCAGAAATAACACTGCCAATTAAGGATAACAAGGGTATCCAGAGCAAAGTCATAATGTAGGGCCTTTTATAATCATAAGTTTATCAGGGCATCTCTTTTTTGATACTAAGTGATGCTTTTACTGCCTGTTTTTAAACGACATTAATGACTATAGTTATACTGAAAAACACTTATTTTGTCTATAAAAAGCGGTTCTATATGGACATTTTTCAAACAATAACTAACAATTTATTAAGCCTAAAAAAACAATTAATTAATAGTGATAATTGTTAGTTTAATATAGTCTTATTTGCAAATGTAAGCGCGCTAGAGTGACGATGAAACTTACCATTGGTCGTATCTAAATGTTTCAACCAAAGTTGCCTATACTGCGCTGAGAGACCTAACTGCTGATATTGCATAATGGACCAATTTTCACTGGGCTTATAAGCAATGCCTCCTTGCTGACAACTCTTTGCCTTATGCCAATCTGTTGGCGGCGGCTCACCATGAGAAATAAATAGGTTAGGCGCAACAAAACCTGTTTTTGCACACAACCATGCTTGCTTAGTTTTAGGCAAAGCGTATTCATCCTCAAAACCGTTAAAATGCATCAGCTCGTGCAAAAATACACTGTATTTTGCTTTTGAGTTTATTAGCATTGTTCCCTTCGTGACATTAGCCGTACCGTCTTTAGGCATCATCACTATAAAATCATAATTGTTAGGAAGCTGGTTATTAAGTTTAGATAATTGCCAGTCACAGTTTGCTATTTTACTAGTGCTACTTTTGCACTCAAGCATACCCGCAACGTAAACTGGTTTTGAAAAGCAAAAAATATTTTCACGGGGCTCTGGCTGTTTATTATAAGTATTAATAAACTCTATAAGTTTATATAAGCCACTACGATGATCGCTCATAGTCAGTACGTTAAACATACATTGCTTATTAGGTTTGCTTATATTTCTTAAAGATGAAAAACCAAGATTGTGGATAAACGCTGTAGATACTTTACTCTGTGGTGTTTTTAACTGAAGTTTTAGATGATTTAGCACATCCCCTGCTGGTAATTTGTTTTTACTAGCGAGTAACTCTAAATCGCTCCAACGTAATTGCTCAAGTAACTTTGTTGCTAATATTTTACGCTCTGGGATTGTTAAGTCATTTATAGCTGAGAGCCAAAATGGTTTTGCAGTATCACTCTGACTGCTTTTAATAAGCTTAAGAGAATACATATATTGCGCTGAAGAAATTTGATTGCGAGCGAGTATAGCTAAAGAGGTCTTTGGTAACTGCTCTAGGTGGTCAGAAAAGTAAGCAGGTGAATTCCAATAACTTTGTAGAACATTGGCTTTTGTATTTAAAACATGCCAAAAGCCAATAGCGCCAAGGTGATTACTCGAGCCTGTAATTAACAAACAACATAGTAACACACCTATTAACTTAAAACGCTTAACTTGCGTCAACACCTTCCATCAACTCAAGTTCTAAACGCGCATACTTGTACTCAATAAACTCGTGTACATTGGTTGCTAGCGCAAGCCTAAAATAGTCTGATGCTAAATACAGCTCACCAGCTGCTTGATGCATTTTGGCTAAGTAAAAATAAGCTTCACATAAACGCTGCGCATATTCTTGCTCGGTTCTAACACCATCACTAATGCCAGATAAAAATGCATACTCAGTCATATCCCCCGTATAAAGAGAAATTAACTGATACGCCCATTGCGATTCATCAAGTGCTGTTGCATTAGTTTTAAGTGATTCAAGCGCTGCTGCTTTATCTTCTTGTGCACTGGCTAAGTAAACCCATAAAACACGGTATGGATCATTTGGAGAGCGGGCTAAAAACTCATCAAAGTCGTTTTTAGCAAGACCTGCTCTATCACCGTAATAAAGGGCTATGCCTCTATTTAAATAAGCATATTCATGCTCTTCATCAAGCTCAAGGGCTGAATCAAAAAACTCATAGGCTTTTTCGTATTGCTGCATAAGCGTATGTTGAATACCTAGAAAGTTATATACTTCAGCTAAATCAGGTTTAAGCTTTACTGCGCGGTTAAAATCAATACGCGAAAGAGTGGTCATACCTAAACTATCAAAAAGTACACCACGGTCATAATAAAGCTTAGCTTGTTGCTCTTCGCTTAAGTCAGCTCTATTCAATAACTCTGAGTAGCGTGCAATGGCAATTTCACTTCTAAAGTCAGAAGCTAAAGGTGCAGTAAATGGCACATTAACAATCGGGGTTGGTTCTGATTCGGTTGTAGTTTGGCAAGCGCTTAAAGACAAAATAGCAAAAGATGCCAAAGCTAAATGTTTGAGTATCATTAAAATCCTTAATACCAAGATATATCGCGATTAATATAAGACAGACCTTGTCCAATAAGGTTTCATTAAAGCATAAAAAAAGGGGCTAAACAGCCCCTTTTTTATCATCTAGCTAATATAACTAGATTAATAAGTTAGCAATTACGCGTCAGTTGGCGCGTCAACAGCTGGTGCTGCAGATTCCATTGCTTCTTTAATACTTAGACGTACACGGCCTTGGCGATCTACTTCTAGTACTTTAACTTTAACTTCTTGACCTTCAGAAAGGTGATCAGCCACGTTGTTAACGCGCTCAGTACTAATTTGAGAAATATGTACTAGACCATCTTTACCTGGAAGAATGTTTACAAATGCACCGAAGTCAACAATACGTACAACTTTACCTTCGTAGATAGTACCTACTTCAAGTTCAGCTGTTAATTGCTCAATACGGCTAATGGCATTAGCTGCACTTTCGCCATCTGTAGCGGCAATTTTGATTGTACCGTCGTCACCGATTTCAATCGTTGTACCAGTTTCTTCAGTAAGTTGACGAATAGTTGCGCCACCTTTACCAATAACTTCAGCGATTTTCTTCTGTGGGATTTTCATCGTGTAGATACGAGGAGCAAACATTGATAGCTCTTCAGAAGGAGCAGAAATCGCTTCGTCCATCACTTCTAGGATGTGTAAACGTGCAGCTTTAGCTTGTTTAAGCGCAATTTGCATGATTTCTTGAGTAATACCTTCAATTTTGATATCCATTTGAAGTGCAGTAATACCCGCAGCAGTACCCGCAACTTTAAAGTCCATGTCACCTAAGTGATCTTCATCACCTAAGATGTCAGAAAGAACAACGAATTTTTCGTCTTCTTTAACTAGACCCATCGCGATACCCGCAACAGATGCTTTAATTGGTACACCGGCATTCATAAGTGCAAGTGAAGTACCACACACAGAAGCCATTGAAGATGAACCGTTTGATTCAGTAATTTCAGATACTACACGGATTGAATATGGGAATTCAGTCAGTGTTGGCATTACAGCAGCAATACCACGCTTAGCAAGGTTACCATGGCCGATTTCACGACGCTTAGGAGAACCAACAAAACCAGTTTCACCTACACAGAATGGAGGGAAGTTATAGTTAAGCATAAAGTGGTTTTTATGAGTACCAGTTAAATCGTCGATTAACTGTGAATCACGTTCTGTACCAAGTGTAGCTGTTACTAACGCTTGAGTTTCGCCACGAGTAAATATAGCAGAACCGTGAGTACGCGGTAATACGCCAGTCATTACATCTAGTGCACGAATCATATCTGGTTCACGACCATCGATACGTTTTTCGCCAGCAGCGATACGGCCACGAACGATTTTCTTCTCAAGTGAACCGAAGATTTTACCAACTTCTTGCTTGTCTAAAGACTCGCCTTCAGCAAGTTCAGCTGTTAATACTGCAACAACTTCGTCCTTCGCTTCGCCAAGTGCTTCTTTACGCGCTACTTTATCAGTGATTAAGTAAGCTGCGCCTACTTTATCAGCAGCAATTGCTGCTACTTTATCTTCTAGTGCAACGTTTTTAGCTGGTGCAGTCCAATCCCAAGTAGGCTTGCCTGCTTGCGCTTTAAATTCTTCGATTGCAGTGATGATCGCTTGAGATTGCTCATGACCATATACAACAGCGCCAAGCATTACGTCTTCTGCAAGTACGTTAGCTTCTGATTCAACCATAAGTACCGCTTTATCAGTACCGGCTACTACTAAATCAAGTTGGCTTTCTTCAAGCTCTTTCAATGTAGGGTTAAGTACGTATTCGCCGTTGATGTAACCAACGCGAGATGCACCAATTGGACCACTGAACGGGATACCTGAGATAGCAAGTGCTGCTGAAGTACCAATCATTGCAACCATATCAGGTTGGATTTCAGGGTTAACAGAAACAACAGTCGCAATAACTTGTACTTCGTTTACAAAACCGCTTGGGAAAAGTGGACGAATTGGACGGTCAATAAGACGTGCAATAAGAGTTTCGCCATCGTTAGGACGACCTTCACGCTTTAAGAAACCACCTGGGATACGACCAGCAGCGTACATACGCTCTTGGTAGTTAACTGTTAGTGGGAAAAAGTCTTGACCAGGTTGTGCTTCACGCTTACCAACAACAGTTACTAAAACTGAAGTGTCGCCAATGCTTGCAAGTACAGCGCCGTCTGCTTGACGAGCGATTGCACCAGTTTCTAGAGTCACTGTATGTTGACCTAGTTTGAATTCTTTAATAATTGCTTGCACTTAAAATATTCCTTAAATGTATTCTAATAAGTTGTCATCAAAGTACCAATTACAGTACATAATTGTATTCAGTTGGAAATCAATTAAGTACTACAATTGGCAATGATGTGAATAAGCGTAGATAAACCTTTTTATCTACGCGCATAGTATATACCAAAGCTACTTCAAAATGCGAGTCTAGGGTGTGTTGATCTTTGCGGATTGAAATTTGTTCAATCTAACGACTAGATTTCAGCTGGGCTTATTTAGCGGTTAAATACAAAAGCTCTCGGTAAGCTATGAAATGGGGGTTTTATATTGCAATTCAATAGGTTTAAGAATTTTCTTAATTTGAAAACACAAATTTCGGGCACAAAAAAAGGAACTAAAAAGCTCCTTTTTCTATAATCTAGTTCTTAGCGACGTAGGCCAAGTTCTTTGATTAACGCAGTATAACTAGTGATGTCTTTACCTTTAAGGTAATCAAGTAGTTTACGGCGAGTGCTTACTTTACGAAGCAGACCACGACGTGAGTGGAAGTCATGCTTGTGATCAGCAAAGTGACCTTGAAGCTTGTTGATATCATAAGTAAGTAATGCTACTTGTACTTCTGATGAACCTGTATCGCCTTCTGCACGTGCAAATTTAGCAATGATATCGATTTTTTCTTGATTGCTTAGTGACATAGTAACTCCAAAAATTAAATTTAAAAGGTGTCTTAGCCGATCACTAATTCAGCCAAAACGATTAAGCGGGCGTATTCTACCAACTGTGGGAATAACTACAAGTTAATTATCCCCATCTACAACTATTAAGCCATTGTTAGGCACATTAGTTGCTTATTCCGGTTTCACGTAATCGTCTTGCTGACTAGCAAGACCACGTTTAACCTTTAAATGACCATTTGAGTTACGCTCACCGGTTCCAATAAACACACCATCAGCAACTACTTTAATAGCACCTTCAGGCAAAGGTTTTGGTAACTCAACTGCTTGTCCGTGGCTAAATACCCAGCCTTCGTCTTTTGAAATTTCAATGACAGGTAAGTCAGTTAAAGCAGTATCAATTGGTAGTAGCAGCGAGTCTAAATAAGTAGAAGGTGCAAGCTCTTCTTCTTTCGCTTTAGCAAGTAATGCTTCAATTTCATCAAGCGAGACCATTTTATCTGCCGGGTACTGACCAACAGCAGTTCTGTGAAGCATTATAACGTGTGCGCCACACCCTAGGTTTTCGCCTAAATCATCAACGATTGTACGAATGTACGTCCCTTTAGATACATGGGCCGTCATCTGTAATACGTTACTTTCTTCATCAAATTCGTCAAACGATAAGCTAAACACGTTTATTTTTCTGCATTTTCGAGGTACTTCAATACCTTCGCGTGCGTACTTATATAACGGTCTACCTTGGTACTTAAGTGCCGAGTACATTGACGGATATTGATCAGACTCACCAACAAAAGCAGCTATTTCTTTTGTTAGCTGTTCACGCGTTACGTTCACATCTTTAGTACTAACAATTTCGCCATCAGAATCTGATGTTGTTGTACGCTCACCCAGTTGTGCACGAACGATATAAGTTTTATCTGTATCAAGTAGAAACTGCGTAAACTTAGTCGCCTCACCAAAGCAGATTGGCAGCATACCTGTAGCAAGTGGATCTAAAGCACCTGTATGCCCTGCTTTTTGCGCAAAATAGACGCTCTTTGCTTGCTGTAATGCTTTATTTGATGAAATGCCTTCAGGTTTGTTTAACAACAAAATACCGTCAACTGCACGGCCTTTACTGCGCTTTGCCATCTGTATCAGTGCCTTCTTCGCTATCTGTATCGTCTACGTGCTCAGTACCTTCTTCGCTATCTGAAATATCAGCAGCATCAACACTTTCTACGTCTTCATCAACATGCTTTGCGTTATCTTCGCGGATAATAGAATCCACTAAGTTAGAAATACGCATACCTTCCATTAATGAGTTATCAACGACAAACTTTAACTCAGGCATTATACGTGCACGAATACGCTTACCAAGTAACGAGCGAATATAGCCCGTTGCTTCATTAAGTACTTTTGCGCTTTGCTTTGCTGCATCTTCATCTTGCGTGTTGAACACCGTGATGAAAATCTTGGCATAAGATAAATCGCGCGATACTTCTACCGCTGACACTGTCACCATACCTAAGCGTGGATCTTTAATTTCGCGTTGTAAAATTACAGCAATCTCTTTTTGGATTTGCTGTGCAACACGATCAGTGCGAGAAAATTCTCTCATTATACTTGTCCTAAAATAATAACTTATTGAAATTAAATAATAAGTTAACTAAATAATGGATATGCAAATGGGGGCTAAGCCCCCATTTAAAATCTTAGCGTAGGGTGTGTAGAACGTTCGGGCGTTAACCTGAGCGTTCAATACTCCCTAGTAACAATTATAGAGTACGTTGTACTTCAACTGTTTCAAATACTTCGATTTGGTCACCAACACGTACGTCATTGTAGTTCTTAACGCCGATACCACATTCCATGCCGTTACGAACATCAGCAACATCGTCTTTAAAGCGACGAAGTGACTCAAGTTCACCTTCATAGATAACAACGTTTTCACGTAATACACGGATTGGAGCGCTACGTTTGATAACACCTTCAGTAACCATACAACCAGCGATTGCGCCAATTTTTGGAGACTTGAATACGTCACGAACTTGAGCAAGACCAATAATTTCTTGCTTAAACTCTGGCGCTAACATACCTGACATTGCTTGTTTAACTTCGTCAATCAAGCTGTAGATTACGCTGTAGTAACGTAGGTCTAAGTTTTCAGTCTCAATAACTTTACGAGCTGAAGCATCAGCACGAACGTTAAAACCAACTACAATTGCGTTAGACGCTGCAGCTAGTGTTGCATCAGTTTCGGTAATACCACCAACACCTGAACCAACGATCTTCACTTTCACTTCATCAGTAGAAAGTTTAGTTAGTGAATCAGAGATTGCTTCGATAGAACCTTGAACGTCAGCTTTAAGTACCACGTTAACTTCAGAAACATCGCCTTCAGTCATGTTAGTAAACATGTTTTCAAGCTTAGCTTTTTGTTGACGTGCTAGTTTAACATCGCGGAACTTACCTTGACGGTATAAAGCAACTTCACGCGCTTTACGCTCATCTTTAACTACAGTCGCTTCGTCGCCTGCAGCTGGAATACCAGAAAGACCTAAAATCTCAACTGGAATAGATGGACCAGCTGACTTAATGTCTTTACCGTTTTCATCGCGCATTGCACGAACACGGCCATACTCAAGACCACATAATACAATGTCACCTTGGTTAAGCGTACCAGATTGAACAAGTACTGATGCTACTGGACCACGGCCTTTATCAAGACGAGATTCAATAACAACACCCGCAGCCATGCCTTCAGTAGGTGCAGAAAGTTCTAAAAGTTCAGATTGGTTCAATACTGCTTCAAGAAGGTCATCAATACCTAAGCCAGTTTTAGCTGAGATATGAACGTACTGCGTATCGCCGCCCCATTCTTCTGGAATAACGTCAAGTACAGCAAGTTCGTTTTTAACGCGATCTGGATCTGCGCCTTCTTTATCCATTTTGTTTACAGCAATGATTAAAGGAACGCCAGCTGCACGTGCGTGCTGTACCGCTTCTTTAGTTTGTGGCATTACACCATCATCTGCTGCAACCACTAGGATTACAATATCTGTCGCTTTAGCACCACGAGCACGCATTGAAGTAAATGCAGCATGTCCTGGTGTGTCTAAAAACGTGATCATGTGACCATTTACGTCTACGTGGTATGCACCAATATGCTGTGTAATACCACCAGCTTCGCCAGAAGCAACTTTCGCAGAACGAATGTAATCAAGAGTCGATGTTTTACCGTGGTCAACGTGACCCATTACAGTTACTACTGGAGCACGCGGCTCTGACTTACCATCTTCATGGCGGTCATTAAGTACTGTTTGCTCTAATTCGTTTTCTTTAACAATGATAACCTTGTGACCCATTTCTTCTGCAACTAGTTGTGCAGCTTCTTGGTCGATCACTTGGTTAATAGTAACCATGTCACCCATTTTCATCATTGTTTTAACAACTTCAGCGCCTTTAACTGCCATGCGTGATGCAAGCTCAGCTACTGTAATTGTTTCGCTAATACGCACTTCATTTTTAACATCAACAGTTGGTTTTTGGAAACCATGTTGTAATGATGCTGGTGCTTTTAACTTAGACTTGTTACGGCCTCTTGACGCTGCAAATTTATCTTTTGCTGGCGCTTTCTTCTTTTTCTTAGCACGGCGAGTACCTTGCTCATCACGAGCATCGGCAACATCTTCTGCTTCACGTGCATAAGTAGAAGTCGTAAGATGGTGATCCGCTGTTTCTTCGCGTTTCTTACGTTCTTCTTCTTCTTTCTTCCAGCGTGCCGAGTTCTCTTCAGCTAGCTTTCTTGCTTCTTCTGCTTGACGTTTCGCTTCTTCTTCAGCTTTCTTCAATGCGGCCTCTTCTGCTTCTTTTTGCAGACGCTCAGCTTCTATGCGATCTTTCTCAGACTTAGCACTTTGCTCTGGGGTCATCTGCTTTTGTTTCGCTTTACGCTCTGCATCAGCTTTGCGTTTAGCTTCTTCTTTGGTTTTACGGTCAGCTTCTTCTTTCGCTTTGCGCTCTGCCTCTTGTTTCGCCTTTAATTCTGCAGCTTCTTGGTCAGCTTTTTGCTGCTGTTCAAGACGCACTTTTTCTTCTGCAGCTAAGCGTGCTTGCTCTTGTTCTTGTTCCATTGCGCTTTTTTTCACGTATGTACGTGTTTTGCGAACTTCAACTTGAACGTCTTTAGCTTTACCCGTAGAACCCGTTACACTTAAAGTGCTTTTGCTCTTACGTTGCAAAGTCATGCGCGCTGGGCCATCTGAACCTGCGCCGCCATGATGCTTGCTTAAATGATCAAGTAACGTTGCTTTTTCAGCTTCTGTTACGTTATCAGTTGCTTGCTTAGTGATACCTGCTTGTGAAAACTGCTGTAGCAATTTATCAACAGTTGTACCTATATCGCCGGCTAGTTTTTCAACATTTACTTCTGCCATAGTGTGTAATACCTCCGTTAATAAATTACTCGTCTGCAAACCAACAAATGTTTCGTGCAGCCATAATCAGTTCACCTGCTTTTTCAGATGAAAGTTCTGTGATATCAACTAATTCGTCAATACCTTGCTCTGCCAAGTCTTCAAGTGTAACAACACCCTTGCTTGCCATAACAAATGCTAAGTGACGTTCTAAGCCTTCAAGCGCAAGTAAGTCTTCAGCTGGCTCTGCGCCATCTAAGCTTTCTTCCGTTTTGAGTGCTTTAGTTGTCAATGCATCTTTTGCGCGTGAGCGCAGTAAATCTACAGTCTCTTCATCAAGACCATCAATTTCTAAAAATTCAGACGCTGGCACATACGCTACTTCTTCAAGTGTCGAGAAACCTTCGTTGATAAGTAATGATGCAAACTCATCATCAATTTCTAAATTTTCAGTGAATAAGTTAAGTAACTTATCAGATTCAGCTTCATTTTTAGTACGCATGTCTTCAACAGTCATTACGTTTAGTTCCCAGCCAGTTAACTGACTTGCTAAACGAACGTTTTGACCATTACGACCAATTGCTTGCGCTAGGTTATCAGCTTCTACAGCGATATCCATTGAGTGAGTGTCTTCATCCATTACGATTGAAGCAACTTCTGCTGGCGCCATTGCGTTAATAACAAATTGTGCTGGGTTGTCATCGTAAAGTACGATATCAACACGCTCACCACCAAGCTCTGACGATACAGCCTGAACTCGTGCGCCACGCATACCAACACATGCACCAATTGGATCAATGCGTTTGTCGTTAGATTTAACAGCAATTTTAGCGCGTGAACCTGGATCACGTGCAGCGGCACGTAATTCAATCATCTCTTCGCCAATTTCTGGCACCTCAATGCGGAATAATTCCATTAGCATTTCAGGTTTAGAGCGCGTTACAAATAATTGTGCACCGCGTGCTTCTGGCTTAACTTCATATAAAAGACCACGGATACGGTCACCCGGGCGGAAGTTTTCACGTGGTAACATGTCATCACGGTAAATTACCGCTTCTGCGTTGTTACCTAAATCAAGTACGATTGCATCGCGAGTTGCTTTTTTAACAACACCCGTTACTAGCTCGCCTTCTTGATCTTTGTATGCTTCAACAACTAAAGCGCGCTCAGCTTCACGTACTTTCTGTACGATAACTTGCTTGGCCATTTGTGTTGTAATACGGTCAAATTTGATTGAGTCGATTTGCTCTTCAACATAATCACCCATTTGCAAATCAGGTTCTTCAACCTGCGCTGCTTCTAGAGTGATTTCGCTGTAAGGATTCTCTAAAGAACCGTCTTCTAATACAGCGGCAATCTGCCAACGACGGAACGTGTCGTAATCGCCGGTTTTACGGTCAATTGCTACACGCACTTCAATTTCGCCATCGTGTTTTTTCTTTGTCGCTGTCGCTAAAGCGAACTCTAGAGCTTCAAAAATCTTTTCTTTTGGAACCGCTTTCTCATTGGAAACGGCTTCAGCAACCAATAATATCTCTTTTGCCATGGGTAATGCCTCGCTTGCCCTATTCCTTCGCACTCGAATTTAAAACTTCGCGATTAAATTCGCACGTTCGATGTTACTAAGCATGATCAGATGCTCTTCACCATCGCTAGATAGTGTGATCATATCGCTGCTAACTGCTACTAAGTCGCCTTTAAAATTACGACGACCATCCTGTGGAAGTTTGGTACGCACGCGTACTTCCTCTCCTTGCGCCTGCTCGTAGTGATCTTGTTTGAATAATAGACGATCAACACCAGGAGACGATACTTCCAAATCATATTCATTTGTAATTGGGTCTTCGACGTCTAAAATCGCACTAATTTGGCGACTTGCATCCGCACAGTTATCAACTGAGATCCCATCCTCATGAGCAATATATACTCTTAAGGTAGAATGGCGACCCGCTTGCACAAATTCAAGACCATGCAACTCAAAGCCTAACATTTCTACCGCAGGCGTTAACATGGTTACTAAATCTTGTTCAAGTTTTGTCACGAAAATCCTCCATACAAACAAAAAAAGGGCTTATAGCCCTAAAATACTGAGTTTAAATTTTAATTTGATGACAATTGCCACAAATCATAAGGTGCAGATACAACAACGCCCCGAACCAAGCGGGGCGTCACACCAATAAAGCATAAAACTGTGTGGCCTAGGGCCAAGCTTGGTTGCGAGTCAGTAAACTGACCTAATTAAACTACATAGCCTAAAACGCAAAACGCGCATTACTTAGAATGCGCGATATAAATTAGTAAGGTAATACCTACTAGTAGAATTGGTTGCGGGAGCCGGATTTGAACCGACGACCTTCGGGTTATGAGCCCGACGAGCTACCAGACTGCTCCATCCCGCGCCAATAGATATCAAACCTTAAATTTAATATCGCTGTTAGCTGTTTTACAACATACTAAACAATGGCCGCTATTATAAGGATGTGTGGGCTAATTAGCAACTATAATACGCAATTAGTTTATAAAATTTCCAATTCGTCAAGATGCTAATTTAATGTATGTGTTAGTAACATAAGTAATCAGTCAGTTTTATAAAATGTTCATCGTCAAAATGCTAAATATTGCAGCTTACTATTTTTGAGTGAGAATCAAACCAACTGAACTCTTGCAACTGCATAGCCTCCTACATGCTTGCAATTTACCAGAAAATAAATTGATATAACTAAAACCCATACTTTAACACTAAAAAAACGTGCAGAATTTTAACTGCCCGCTATAATCAATTTTATGCCACTTGATAATAATAGTTATTACTCACTGCAGAGAGATAAAAAATGAATCAACAACAATCAGCATTGTTAAATAACTTAACAATTATTAAGCCAAATTTTCATGCATTCACGGCTCGATTTCACAGTAAATTAGCTGAATCTAGCATTGAGATGAATTACCCAACAGCCTTACAATTTAACGAAAAGAGTTTTACTCTTTTTTGTGTGCTAGAACGAATTGTTAAACATTTAGATAAGCCGGCATCGGTGGCTCCTTTTTTAGCACATCATTTAATGTACCTAAAAAAAAGCAGTGTTTCACAAAATGACATTGCACTATTATCTGATGCGTTTTACGAAACCCTTAAAGAGCACCTTGGTAAACACTTTAATGCTGAGAGCCAACTTGCTTGGAAAAAAGCGCTCAGATATTTTGAAAGCTTTGCAGGCAATGTTTTATTTAATGTATCTAATGTGGTTTCGTTACAACAAAAAATGCTACAAAAGCAAAGTAATAAACTTTAAATATATAAGCCTTAAAAGTGGTTAAATTACTTATTTAACCCCCTCACATCAAGCGCATTTCAACACCATCGTCCAACGCGTCTTTATTGATTTGATAATCGGTTAAGCTCTGCTGCTAACGACACAACATATTGGTTTCCTATCACCTACATTTATTTTACTAACCCGCTATTAAACGCAACTTCCTTATTACTATTAGCTTGCTCGACAAATCAGCTTTATAAGTGACTCTAAACTTAATACAGGCTCTCATTACTTTTAAATTTCCCAACTTTGGGTTTTTAGACAAGGTTGTTGACCAAACAAGAAAAACAGCTAATTCCCAGTATTAAAATCAGCACATTTTTAAAGTAAAGTATTTTGTAGCTCCCATTCACTCACCGTTAAATAGTAAAACGATCGTTTCATGAAATATGTCCGTATAAAAAAATTTGGCTTTACTATGACCTACCACAAAACACTCAGACTAATACTAGGCGATCAGCTAAACCCATCTCATTCATGGTACAAACAAAAAGACGACGACACGCTTTATCTGATCGCAGAACTAAAACAAGAAACCGACTACGTTAAACATCACATTCAAAAACTGTGTGCTTTTTTTAGTGCTATGGAAAACTTCGCAACTGCATTAACCACGGCCGGTTTCAATGTTTTGCATTTAACACTTGATGATACCGATGATGACAAAGACTTAATTGAATTACTTAAACGAGTTGCCGATAAATACCAATGCGACTCTATCGAATATCAATACCCTGACGAGTTTAGGCTTAAGTCTCAATTAGCTAAGTTTAAAAGTGATAGCTCATTAAATATAATTGCTACAGATACTGAACACTTTTTATTACCGTTCACCGATATAAAAACACGCTTTACAAAAAACAAGCATGTAACAATGGAGCACTTTTATCGTGCTATGCGTAAACAATTTAATATATTAATTGATGATGCAAAGCCAACCGGTGGCAAATGGAATTTTGATAGTAATAATCGTAATAAATTTTCCAAAAAAGACTTAGCAGATATCCCGAAACCTAAGTTATTCAATACTGATGTTAGCAGCATTATTTCTCGTTTAAACAAACACAAAGTCGCTTATTTAGGTGAAATAAATCAACATTCACTGGAGTGGCCAACAACGCGTAAACAAGCGATTGAATCTCTTGAATACTTTTGTGAGCACTTACTTAGTCGCTTTGGCCACTTTCAAGATGCGATGACAGATCAAAGTAAAAACAATACCAGCCTGTACCATAGCCGTTTATCGTTTGCCCTAAACGCAAAAATACTCCACCCGCTGTATGTAATCAAACGTGTAGTAAGCGAATACGAACAAAGGCCCAATGAAATATCCCTCTCGCAAGTAGAGGGTTTTACTAGGCAAATATTAGGTTGGAGAGAGTATGTACGTGCCATTTATTGGATTAACATGCCCGACTACGCAGTTAAAAATCAATTACAAGCCAAAAATAAACTGCCATCTTATTTTTGGAACAGCTCTACAAAAATGAATTGTCTAAGCCACTCACTCAAGCAAAGCCTTGAAACCGCTTATGCTCATCATATTCAGCGCCTAATGGTTATTGGTAACTTTTGTATGCTCACAGGAATAAACCCTGATGACGTAGATAACTGGTACCTAGGTGTTTATATAGATGCCATAGAATGGGTAGAAATGCCTAACACCCGAGGCATGAGTCAGTTTGCCGATGATGGAATAATTGCAACAAAGCCTTATGCTGCAAGCGGTAACTACATTAATAAAATGAGCGATTACTGCAAAAGCTGTCAGTACGATGTTAAACAAAAAGTAGGAGATAAAGCCTGCCCGCTAAATAGCTTGTATTGGCATTTCATGAATAGACACAGAGACAGGCTAGAGAAGAACCCACGTATTGGTATGGTATATAAAAACTGGGATAAACAAGATAAAACACTTCAAGAACAAACGCTGCAACAAGCAACCTACTACCTTAATAATTTAGAAGCGCTTTAAACAAAAAAGCCGCCTCAAATGAGGCGGCTAAATAATCAGGGGAATATGTACTTTAGAAGATTATTTACCTTCTATTAGATTGCTATTACCAATTTCTATTTTACGTGGTTTAAGTGCTTCAGGAATTTCACGCTGTAACTCTATGCTCAATAAGCCGTTAGCTAAATCGGCACCAAGTACTTTTACATGGTCTCCAAGCTGAAATTTACGTTCAAAGTTACGCTCTGCTATACCTTGATGAATAAACTTACGTTCATTATTTTCATCTTTGTTAGCTTTAATACCTGCAACTTTTAACGTGTTGTTTTCTGACTCAATGGTCAATTCACTATCACTAAAACCAGCAACGGCCATAGTGATTCTGTATTTGTCTTTATCGAGTGCTTCTATATTGTAAGGAGGAAAACTCGGCTGCTTGTCTGTATTAGCCGCCGCATCCATAAGTGATGCTAAATGTTCGAAGCCGATAAATGAACGATAAAGTGGTGATAAGTCTACTGTACGCATAATAATATCCTCATATTTAAGCGATATTTTGCATGTGCTTTTCTATTGAACAAGCTCAAGCAAATTTTAATTAATAATATAAATTTCAATTGTTTAAGTTTAATTTAGGACCCATCAGGCGTCCTACTTAACTATATATGGACGGTAAAATTGTTTTCAAGTAAATTTATTAAAAATAAATAAAAAAGGCACTGAAGAGTGCCTTTTTTGAAACCATGTAGAATGAATACTATTTAATAAATGTGCCCCGGATTGGATAGTCGTTTTCTCTTGAAAACTTAATCCCACCTAGCAGTTGTTCTAAATCAGGACGAACAAACGGACTGTTTGATATATCGACCATTTGAAGCTGATTTTTTTCATTAAGCACATAGATTCCTGGTTCAGCAAATGGATGGTCAGTTTCTGCATCACTGCGAGGCTCGCTAATATGTAGCCCTAAATCAGTCATTTGTTCGATTGTTAAACCATAGTAAATCGGGAAGTTAATATCTATCTTTTCAAGATGCTTATTAAGCTGTTCATGACTATCACCACTTACAGCAACGACTTCAACTCCTGCTTCTTTAAAATCCTTATGTACTTTAGCAAGCTCGTTGAGTTGCGCAGTACATTTAGGGCAGTGCTGGCCTCGATAAACAACAATCATTTTCCATGGGGAATCACTTATTCTGTCGACTAAATCTATCTTTTTCTCGTCAACATCACTCACTACTAGTGATGGCATAATATCCGCAGGTTTTAAACTAGTGTTACTCATTGCGATCTCCTTTTACTGTTTCAGATTAAAAATTAATTTGCTCTTACCCATAGAGCTTAGGGTAACTTTTATTAATTCAACCTGAAAAGTGTAATTAAAAATCAATTATGACTTTAAGACCACCCTTTTATTTTTCTATAAATGGTAGATGCACTTACCCCTAAATAAGCAGCAGCAAGAGGAATATTGTCTTCGCAGCTTTTAATTGCATCTTCAATCGCTCTTTTTTCAACTTGCCATAGAGGTTCTATGTCGTGAACAGACATAGGAGATAATTGTACACTCTGCTCGTTTATATTGTGAATTGACTTAGATGAGCTCGAGTGCTTTACAGCACCTAGACCAAATAAATTTGGTAACATGTCCCTTTCAATTACATCGCCATCATTAATAACGACTGTATTTTCAATTACATTTTGCAGTTCGCGTATATTTCCTGGCCAATCATAGTTACAAAAAAGCGCTTTAACTTCATCAGAAAAGCCAATGAAATGCTTAGCGTTACTATCGCTTTTCTGTTTTAAGATATACTCAGCCAACAGTAATATATCATTTCCGCGCTCTCTTAAAGGCGGTAGCTTTACGGGGATAACATTTAAACGATAATATAAATCTTCTCTAAAGCGCCCTTCCGCAACCTCTATTATTGGGTTTCTGTTTGTTGCACATACTAAGCGAACATCGCTGTGTAATACTTCACTACTGCCAACCTTGTTAAATATGCCTGTCTGTAAAAAGCGTAATAACTTAGCTTGTAAGTTAAGCTCCATTTCACACAACTCATCTAAAAATAACGTTCCACCGTTAGCTACCTCAACAGCGCCTTTTCGATCGCTTAGCGCACCACTAAATGCCCCTTTAACATGACCAAAAAATTCTGATTCAAATAACTCTGCAGGTATCGCTGCACAATTTATAGCGATAAATGGTCCTTTATTTCGGGGACTCGCATCATGAAGGGTCTGCGCACAAACTTCTTTACCTGTTCCACTTTCACCTGTAATAAATACACATGCTTTGCTTCTCGCGGCGCTATCTAGCAACCTAAAGACAGTTTTCATTGAGAGAGATTCACCAACAAAATCTTGGTTTTTATCGCTGCTTTCAACCAAGGGCTGCACTTTGATTTGCTCTTTAGGGGTAAACGCACTTTCAACTGAACTAATAAGTCGTTGACTTGTGAAGGGTTTTTCTAAAAAATCAAAGCCACCTAAACGCATAGCTTCCACAGCAATATCAATAGAGCTATTTGAGGTGATCATGACTACATTGGCTGGATTTTTTTGTTTATTTACAAATTGTAAAACTTCTAGCCCACTTATATCAGGCAAGCATACATCTTGTACTATAACCGCAGGCATTTTTTCTTTAATACCAACCAAAGCAGAATAGCCATCAGCGAAATGCTTACATTCGAAACCTGCTTGCTCAAGCTGACTTGCGTACAAAGCACCACTTGCAATGCTATCCTCAACGATGTAAACGAGGCCTTTATTTATCGTATCTGACACGGCTTTCTCCTAGATAGCTATACTATTACTCATTATTTGATACGCATCCCGGGCTTTATCCAAGTTATGCTTAATAACAAGTGCTGCGTGCAAGTTTTCTTCTGTAGTTGGTGGTGGTGAATCGTGTAACTGTGTTGCCAATGCAGCCAGAGGAGCAGCTCCATATAAAGCAGCCGAGTTTTTTAAAACATGCATCACTTCTTTAATTTTTATAATATCTTCACGAGTAATTGCCGTATCTAATTGGTTCGCCATAGTAACTAATTCATCGATAAATAAGTTTATCAGTCGAGCTAAAACGTTTATTCCAACATCCTTTTCAAGTTGGGTTAATACATTTAATTCGGTAATACTTTTATCGATAAACTGCTCTGATATAGGCATAGATAACCTTTGTGTAAGTTTAAGCTTCGTACACTAATAACATGTAGGGGTTGTAGTTTAAGAGTAATTTGTTTTTTGCATTTTGCAAATCAAAATGAATATAAACAGTTAAAGAGCCCAGGTATCAATACTTTTGGTTAATGTTTGTGGCTTATCGAGCAAATATCCTTGAGCGATATCACAACCAAGTTGCTCTAGTATTTGTAATTGCTCATTCTCTTCAATTCCTTCTGCTACGGTTTGTAAACCCAATCGCTGAGCCATTGCAATTATTGCGCTGCATAGCGTAAAGTCTTCATTATTAGTTGAAATCCCACTAACAAAACTGCGATCAATTTTTAATCCGTCAATATTAAATTGACGAAGCAGACCTAAAGACGCGTACCCGGTACCAAAATCATCTATCCACACTTTTACGCCTTCTTTATGGAAGTTTTCAAATGCTTTTGCTATTTTTTCAGGGCTATGGATTAGCGCTGTTTCCGTTAATTCTACTTTGATAGCCTGTGGTGGTATTTGATACTTCTCAAGCAAGTACATTACTTTTGAAAAAACATCACCATCTAAAATTTGTACCGGTGAAATATTCAAAGAAACAGAAATGTCTGTCATACCAAAATGTCGCATATGTTTCAAATCGGATAAACACTGCTCAAAAATCCAGTCACCTAATTCTAAAATCATGCCCGATTGCTCTACATGAGGTATAAATTCATCAGGGCCTACAACTCCAAAACGCGGTGATTGGCATCTTACTAATGACTCAAAGCCGACCAACTTTCCAGTCCCTAACGATACAAGCGGTTGATAAACCATTTTAAAATAATTATTTTGCATTGCATCAGTCATGATTCTTTCTAACTCATGCCATCTTGCGAGGTTAACTGGACTTTCTGATTCTAGGTATTTAAATGCATTCATGATCTGCTCCGATTTTCACCCTTAGTGACTTGTATAGTTGACAGCAAGTTACAGACCACTTTTCAAAAATAAAACACAATTAATTCAATTGGTTACATTTTTTTAGTTTAATCTTCAAATTTTTTACTGTTATTTGCATTTTGCAATTCAGTTTGCAATGCAACTAAATTGATAGATGAGCGTTTATTTAAGCCTAACAAGTAAGAAGGTGGAAGTTGGTTATAATTGACTAAGAATTGGAGTTAATCATTGAAGGTATGCACAAGAGAAGATTCAATAAAATAGGCTAGGTTACATACAATCTAAATTTAAAAACATATAGCTAATTTTATAAGTAGGAACGAAAATTGAAAATGACAGTAAGTAATATAAAAAAACGCAGGCAACAATAAATTGTTACCTGCGCAAAAGTCTCTAGTTTGAAAGAGTGTCGTTATTTTCGTTTTTGGATGCTGTTACATTTTGTGCGTAATTTATATTTTGCGAATCAAATGTATTACTCATAGACTGTGCATTTTCAACATCAGCTTGTGTAAAAGTAATAGGCTGTATATCCGCTAACGGCTCTAAAGAGGCGCTGCCACGTAAAACTGTTATACCGATAACTAAAGTAGCAACAAGCAAAATGGACAAAACCATAATTTCAGGTGTAAGTACCCAGTTGTTACCTTTAGGTTGTTGTTTAGCTTTTGTGTTTGTTTGCATATTGCACCCCTTAAAATTTAACTAATTCATCTCGGTTTGATATCTAACTTATTGCGAAAGCCATGCCAACCAAACAATAATTTATAAAAAAATAAAATAACCAATAAAATTAATCCTTTAAAATAAATTAATAAGCCATACCCAGAACTTAAAAGCAGTTCGGAACATCTTATTTTTATTTTGAATTGCAATTTGCGAATCAAATTGAAAAACCTAAAAATAAACCATTAAATACTAATAAAAAATTACAAACTACGCTCAAAATACTAGTTTAACGTCTCTATTTATCAAGTTTTATACTACAAAACCTACTTTTTATATTAAGGCCTGTTGATCTTTGCGAATTAAAACTTGTTCAAACTAGAGGCGGATTAATCGCGGCGTGAGGTTTGTAACCTGGTCGGCTCGATAACTACTCCTGCGTTATTCTACTGGCTTACATCCATGTAATAATAAGTAAAACCGAGCAAAGCTTCCGCATCCTGCTCACGCCCCTTATCTAAATCCATGTAAGCAACAAGGAGTAAGTAGCCCCTAGGAAGAACCCTTTGGGTAGCGCCTGTTTGGCATTAATACTACGTTATCGCACATTTATAGGGAGTACTGCATAGGCTCTGCCTTGCCTAAATACCAAACAGACTACTGCAAATTTAACCCTAAAAGTTCAACAGACCCTAGCTTTCGATTGCTCAACCCAACTTTTCCCACACTTGCGCTAAACGAGTTAGCTTTAAATCTTTAGGTTCAACAACGTGCTCTGGTGCATATGTATCAAGTAATAGATAAAGCGTTTCACTTACTATTGGTTTAGCTAAATAATCATCCATCCCCGCTTCTATAAATCGCTCTTTATCACCATGAATCGCATTAGCTGTGAGTGCTATTATAGGAGTTTCTATACCTAATTCCCTGATTGCTTTAGTTGCTGAAATTCCATCAAGTATTGGCATTTGTATGTCCATAAAAATAATATCAATTTTATCGTTTTTCGCCTTAATTATTGCCTCTTGCCCATCGCTAGCAATATGTACCCGGCAACCTTTTTGTTCTAAAAACTCCCTTATTACTATTTGATTATTAGTATTATCTTCAGCAACCAGTACATTGACCCCATTCAACTGAGTTAACCCTGGAGGGCTTTCTAATGCATCTTTTTGTTCGCGATTAGTAAATATAATATCTAAATGAAATAACTGCTCTTCCAATAAACTAATTGCTCGCGGTACATGGGAAACTTTAAAAGGGCCATTTAGCCTAAGCTCTCTGTCGTTAATATTTTGCGGTAATAAGCTTTCACCTTGTAAATCTATGAGGAGTAAACACGGTGAATTAAGTGAGTTATATGTGTTTATACGCTCACGTGTTTGGGTTAATATTTGTGGGTTAGTTAATACTATTGCATCTGGAAAGTTATTGTATTCGGGTATTTTTGGACATATTTCATAGTGTTCAAAAGCAATAGAATACCGTGTGAGTGTGTGTTCCAGCGCTATTTTTAGGACTTGGTTACTACCTATAATCCATACTTTTGGTTTTTTACTTCGTGCTGCAAACCCTTCTCTTAATATTGAATCGGTTGTGTCTATTTGTAATGGATAATTGACGATAAACTCACTCCCTTTATTGAGCTCAGAACTAACTGAAATATCTCCTCCTACTACATCACAGATTTGCTTACATATCGCAAGCCCCAAGCCACTGCCGCCATGTTTTCGAGTAATTGAATTATCGGATTGAATAAAAGGCATAAACATACTTTCAATTTTATTTTTTGCAATCCCCATTCCGGTGTCTTTCACAGATAAATGAAGATTTAAATTATTACCTTTGATGTGAGTGCACCTAACAGTGACCGTTATTACGCCATGCTGAGTAAACTTAATCGCATTGGCTAATAAATTTATAACTATTTGCCTTACACGTGCATGATCACCAATTACTTGAGCGGGGACATCAGGATAAAAATCAAAAATAACCTCAAGCCTTTTTTGCAAAGCGCTTTGGGTAATGATATCGATCGCTTCTTCGATACACGTATCAATACTAAATGGCTGATTATCGAGTGTTATGGCTTGTGCTTCAAAACGCGAATACGTTAATACATCGTCTAATACACTCAGTAGTGCATCAGAGCTTGTTTTAATCATTTGTGTATAACGCATTTGCTCAGAAGTTAAACCGGTATGATGCAAAATATCTGCAGAGCCAATCACAGCATTTAATGGCGTGCGAATTTCATGACTAATATTTGCCATAAATCGGCTTTTTGACTCAGCTAATGTTTCTGCCTGATGTTTAGCTTCAAGTAATATTTGCTCACTTTCTATACGCTCCTGTATATCAACAAGTGTTGCAGCAATAGATGATAAATCACTTTCATAGCCACCCACAATTGGAGTGAGAGTAATTTCAACCCAATTATTTATACCTTGTGCGTTAATTAAACGTATATCAAAGCGACGTATATCACGCTTACCTTGGTTATAATCAAGCAAAGTACTACTAATTTTTTCTACATCTTCTTTTGCTATAAACTTAATTATAGGCAAGCCAAGGCTCTCATTTACATTGCTTTGCAGGACCCGTTGCCATGCTTGATTTATAAATAGTAAATTGCCAAATGTATCAAGGCGTAAAACAATATCAGGAATATTATCTACGACAGAGTGGTAGTTATATTCTATCTCTGCCATTGCTTGTTCAGCTTTAACTCGTTGCGTAATATTCGTTTCTATAGCGATAAAATGCTTTACTTGGCCTTCATCATCTCGCACCGGGTTTGCATCAATAGCAACCCAATAAGCGTTACCATTTTTATCGTAATTTATAGTTTCAACTTGAAAAGGAAGCCCATTTCTTACAGCGTGAGACATAACCTTACGGCTTTTTTCACATGTCTTTGGCCCTTGTAGCAATTGGCCTGGGCTAGTGCCTACAACCTCATCACATGTGAAACCTGTAAGTACTTCAAAACTTTTGTTAACCCACTCAATTACACCAAATTTATCTGTAATAATTACTAAGTTATTTGTATGGCTCGCTACGAGCGATAAACGTTTTACATATTTTTGTTGTTGGGTTAGCAAAAATTGAGAATCTTTATGGCGTTGTATGTCATAGAACGAGCCTATAAAACCGCTTTTCTCATCATAAACTAATCTCAGCTCAAACCAGTTCATGAGTCCAAGACTATTTTTTATTTGTATTTCTACACTGGGAGCCTGCTTGCCTTCAAGCAGACAACAACTGTATGCGACAAAGTGCATAATATCTTCACTATTCATTAGTTTAGTAATGTTAGAGCCAATTAATGAGTCGTTTGAATAACCTAGTTTCTTCTCCCAAGCTTCATTAATATAAGTGAAATTTAAATGCTTATCGCACTCAAAAATACACTCATCTAAAATAGCTAATAACTTTGCCTGACGTCGATTACTATTGGACAGTTTTTCAACCAGCGCATACTGGATTTGCACTTGTAGTTCATCATTTTTATCCATGCCCTCTCCAATGCTTTATAAAAGTATCACTCTCACAAACACTTGCATAAAGGGGGAAAACCTCTTCACAGTAAAATGTTTGTTCAAAAGGAGTGCGGCTCGATGTGCAGTCGCTTAAAATGGCAACATTAAAACCCAGCTCAACAGCGGTGCGTGCAGTTGAATCAATACAGATAGAAGTCACAGTACCCGCTAAGATTATATTGGTTACGCCATGTTTTTTTAATTTGCTGGCCAAAGCAGTATGTGTAAAAGCATTTAAACCTCTTTTTCCAGGTACAACTTCTATAATATTATTAAAGGGGTCTAGCTGCTCTATTGTTTGAGCGCCATAGGAGCCAGCTTTAAATGCACCTACATCGGCAATTACTTTTAATATACCAATCGGGTTTTTTAGCTCACTGTAATTTTGCGTAAAATGAATAGGTGTATTAACAACTAAAGCAAAATGCTTTGCACAAGAAGTTAATAAAGAGACTGTATTTTCTACAACACCAGTAATTCTTGATGATTCCTCAACCACGTCATATAAAATACCTTTTGAGGAAAAATAGTCATTTTGAAATCCAATTAAAACAAGTGCTGTTGTAGATAAATCATCCATAGCCCTCTCCTTATTAATCAATTTAAGATGCTATCTGCCAAGGTTTAATAAACTTCTCAAGTACTGCTTTTGTCACTGGTTTTTGTAAATAGTGAGTTATTCCTTTTTCAAATAACCCAGCTATTTCATCATCCCCTGTTAGCCCTGTTAAAATAACTTTAGGTGTGTTGTTGTTAGGAGTATTTTCCCTAACTAATTGCTGCGCAACATCACTACCAAACATTCCTGGCATACGCTCATCTAAAAGCAGTAAGTCAAATGATTCATTCTGGGCGAGGGTCAAAGCGCTAGCACCATTTTCTGCACATGTTACTAAACAGCCCAGCATTTCAAGCATTACCTTTGTAGCAATTTGGCTCGGTAAGCTGTCATCCGCAACCAATACCGACAAACGTGTTTGCGTGTGAAACGTTGTTAAAATAGTAATTAAATCAGTATCAAAAAATGGCCAACCCAATATTTTTTTAGATAATTTATGAGCTTGACTTAACTCATTAATGTCGTTAATTGTGCACAACTTTATGTGTGTATTTAAACTGTCACTATTCAACCTATCTATTAACGCGTTACCACTAAGGTGGCGTAAATCTTCTAGCTGTACCGACTCTCTAAAGTTACTATTAAATAATTTAAAATTTAAACCAAAACGGTTATGAGTATTGGCCGACATTTTTAAGCAGCTTTTAAGTAGCGCCTCACAATCAGTTAAAACGTCTACATTCTGGGTAATATCAAGCGCTAAACTAACTGATTCTTTTGTAGCTAAAAGTCCGTGGAAATCGAATATATTTACTTGTTCAGAATCATCAATTTGGTAATGAAAACTAATCCCTTGGATATTTGCTTCAAGCGTAAGTAAAAAGCTCTCTTTTGTAGAAGCCAGCGCCGGTATAAGAAACTCTTCGCATTGCGCAATCATATGCTCAATCGGAATTTGCAAACAGACGTAGTTACATTGCAGCTTATTGATTAAGGTAATAGAGAAATTTCGATTTTGGGTTTCACAATATTTACCTATTATCCCTTGGATAATTTCTAAAACGTGACTATTAATATTCATAAAGTACTCTTGTTAACCCAATGTATGGCTCTATATCATCAAGTTGTGTGCCACAAATTAATTCTTGTAAACCCACTTGCATTCATAGACTTAAGTATTAGACAGGCGCGCTTTAGTTCCTCATTCGCATTTTGCAAATCATATTGCTATGCATAATATGATTTATGATTTTATTAGAATGGTGCAATCGATTTTTTTCGCTTTAAATAATTTTTTAATCATTTAAACTGATATTAATCAAATTGAGGAGAAAACTATGCTAACTGTAATTTTTGGCCGTGAAGGCTGTCCATTTTGTGTTCGTGCGAAAGATGTGGCTGAGCAACTATCAAATGAACGTGATGACTTTAAATTTCGTTACATCGATATAATTAAGGAAGGTATAAGTAAAGCCGATCTTGAAAAGTCAGCGGGTAAGCCTTGCCCAACAGTTCCACAAATTTTTGTAGATCAAACACACGTTGGTGGGTTTACCGAATTTGAAGCTTACGCAAAAGAAAACCTAGGCTTGTATAAGTAAGCTTTGTATCAAATTTGTTAACCAGTTTAATAAAGCTCAAATTAGACTGGTTAAATTTCGACCAACATCAAACACATACAAATTAGTTTCAATTTATACAAGCATTTGCCTCGCGAATCCTATATAATGCGCGCCTCTTTAAATTCGTTGAGGCGTATTAATGTCAGAACCAGTCACGTTTGAATCTCTAAATCTTTCTCCTGCAATTTTGAAGGCAGTTGAAGAGTTGGGTTACAAGACACCATCTGAAATCCAAGCTCAATGTATACCGTTATTGCTAGAAAGAAAGGACGTACTGGGACTAGCTCAAACGGGTACAGGTAAAACCGCAGCATTTGCACTGCCATTACTAAATAATATTGACCCGTCTGTGAAACAGCCACAGATCCTTGTACTCACACCAACACGTGAGCTTGCGATCCAAGTTGCTGAGGCATTCGAACAATATGCTAAACATGTTCGTGGTATTGAAGTATTGGCACTATATGGTGGCCAAAGCTACAGTATCCAATTAAGCGCACTTCGTCGTGGCGCTCAGGTTATTGTTGCAACTCCAGGTCGTTTAATCGATCACATTAACCGTGGCACTATCAAGTTTGATGCTTTACAAGCACTTGTACTTGATGAAGCCGATGAAATGTTACGTATGGGCTTTATCGATGATGTAGAAAGCATCATGGAAAAAACACCGCGCGAAAAGCAAACATGTCTTTTCTCTGCGACTATGCCTAAGCAAATTCAAAACATCAGTAGCAAATATATGAACAATCCTGAACAGGTTCATATTTCTGCGCGTAACTCTACAGTATCATCTGTTGAGCAAGTGTTTTGGAATGCAAGCGTACATAAAAATAAAGCGATTGTTCGCTTCTTAGAAGCTGAACAGTATGAAGGTGCTATTGTTTTCGTACGTACGCGTAACGATACAGTACAACTTGCTGAGTTATTAGAGCGCGAAGGTTTCTCTGCAGCTCCACTTAATGGTGACATGAACCAGCAAGCACGTGAACGCACTGTAGAACGCTTAAAAAGCGGCATGCTAAATGTTGTTATCGCAACAGACGTTGCTGCTCGTGGTCTAGATGTTGACCGCTTAAGCTTAGTTATCAACTACGATATCCCACAAGATTCTGAAGCCTACGTTCACCGTATTGGCCGTACAGGTCGTGCTGGTCGTACTGGTAAAGCAATTTTATTCGTAAAACATAACGAACGTTATTTACTTAAAAATATCATTCGTCATACGAAGTCTGAAATTGCACAAGTTGAATTACCAACTGCAAAAATCGTTGAAGAAAAACGTATCGAAGCGTTACAAGCAAAATTAACTATTGCGCTTGAAAACAAAGACATCACGTTCTTCAATGAAGTAGCTACTAACATGGCTGAAAAGCTTGAACTTCCTCTTGAAAGCTTAGCGGGTGCGTTACTGTGTTTAGCACAGCAACAGTCTCCAATTAAAGTTGAAGAAGTTAAGATTCAACCTCGTGAACGTAACGAGCGTAACGACCGTAACCCACGTAATGACCGCAACGATCGCGGTGACCGTGGACGTCGTAACGAGCGTGGCGGCGAACGTGGTGGTGAGCGCGCTGAGCGTAAACCTCGCGAACGTAACAGCCGTGATGCAGGTCCTATGGATACTTACCGTATCGAAGTAGGTCGTGAACATGGTGTTCAGGTTAAAAATATTGTTGGCGCTATCGCTAACGAAGCTGACATCTCAAGCAAGTTTATTGGTGATATTCGTTTACACGACAATCACAGTACGGTTCAATTACCGCAAAACATGCCTAAAGATGTACTTGATCATTTCCAAAAAGTGTTTATTTGTAAACGTCCTATGGGCTTAACAATTACACAAGATCAAGGTCCTGCTGAACCACGCGGCGAGCGCTCTGAGCGCCCAGCTGGTGACAAAAAACGCAGCTTTAACAAAGATGACAGCGCACGCGGTGATAAGCGTACCGGTCCTCGTAAAGAACGTCGCCCAGTGAGCTTCACAGCTAAATAAGCAACGACTCTTTAATAAAAAAACCTTGCCACGAAAGTGACAAGGTTTTTTTGTGTCTGGAGCTTGAAGGTAATAGGTTCAAGATGAAAGACTTGAGCAACTCGCGTTAAATTTTTAACTACATATTAAACTTGAGAAATTAACCGTAAAATATAATTTAGCTTTTATTAAAAATAACTCTTTAAAAAGAAATTCAAATTTTATGCGTTTGTAATTATTAGCTTCTATCTAGGCTGACTTCTCAATACTTCTGTTATAAAACACTCATGTCGGAAATCGTCAGCGGTATATTTATCTCTATTAACATTAGAAATCGAACTATATTTAATCCATAGATTTAAAATATCGACTAAGGCACTTTGTCTTTTTTGAGAGAAATAAAAGCTACACTCAGATTCTCCATCGTCAAGAAAACTAGTTTGTAATGCGTAAATATCTATAATTAATTTTATAATTAAAGTAATAGGCTCTTTTCCAATTGAAAAGTGGCGAATGCCTATAACATGACAAACTTGTAAAAGAGTCGCTTCCATAATTCCTAAAAGATATACTATTTTTAAGGTATATATA
>NZ_MTQD01000007.1 GCF_001974875.1 Pseudoalteromonas sp. EB27 | reverse complement strand
TTATTTTACTACTATTGAATAGTGTAAAGGGGCTTTACACTTAGTTCGCAAGACTTTGAGTAGCAAGTTACTTTTTCTATTTTAATTGATACAATTATCACTCTTTTATTTATAGGGTCTTGTATGAAGAGTTTCTTTTTAATTATGGCGTTACTATTT
Organism: Pseudoalteromonas sp. EB27; assembly: GCF_001974875.1. GTDB lineage: Bacteria > Pseudomonadota > Gammaproteobacteria > Enterobacterales > Alteromonadaceae > Pseudoalteromonas. Next base: position 218,873 of record NZ_MTQD01000007.1, on the reverse strand, counting down.
AGCTCATTGGTTATAGCTGAGGAATCTGTCGATCTTGAAGTAAATATGAAAAATACAGGCCTTGCATATAAACAAGCGGTGCAGGCAACTCAACTTAGTGAATTTAATACTGCGATTGATGAATTTATAAAGCTGGTTAAAGTGAGTAAAACAGGTAAGTTTTACAAAAAACCAGAACAGTCATTGCAGGGCCTTGATAAAGTGATTGCTCAAGCTGAACTTGCAAAAAAAGCAGCAAACGAGCAGGGGCTAAGTGCGGCAAAAGAACCACTGAAAAATATAGATAATTTACGTAAAAAATATCATGAGTTACACGAGCCTCCAGGGTTCTTTGAATTACTGTTCGGTTCATAAACCTAAACTATATGTATCTTTAGTAGCTACTTTCAAGCCAATTGCGTTAGAAGGTATCTGCAGCAATAAATATAAGGAAACACAATGGAAATTTCAGTTTCAATGTTAGAAGGCCAAAAGCAAAGCGCTAAATTTGGCGACCTAGAAGTAATAAGCGATCAAAGTGTAAACGCAGGTGGCAATGCAGAGCATCCAGAACCGTTTGATTATTTTTTAGTAAGTATGGTTTTATGCGCAGGTTTTTATGCGCGTAAGTTTTGCGAGCAGCGTGATATTTCAACGCAAGGTATGACGCTTACTCAAAATAACGAAAATGTAGATGACAACGGTAAAAAGCTATTTTCAATTGAGATTAACTTACCAGAAGGCTTCCCTGATAAATATAAAAAGGCGCTTATTGCAGCCGTTAATACCTGTACGGTAAAAAAAGTAATTCAGGCAGTGCCGGAGTTTTCAGTAGTGGTAAAATAGTCCCCCTAAATTAGGTAGCTTAAGCAAGCTACCTAATTATAAGTTGAGCATCCCCGTTTAACTTATTTCTTTTTCATTCCTTGTACTGCTTTAAAGCGTGGGTTGTTTTTACAAATTACGAATACGCGACCTTTGCGTTTTACAATTTGACACCCCGGACGTTGCTTAGCACTTTTAAGAGAGCTTAATACTTTCATACCTTTTCCTTTTTAACAGTCGATAAACTTTTAAAACGACGATTAAACTGCGCAACGCGGCCATCTGTAGCGGTTGTTTTTTGCTTGCCTGTATAAAATGGGTGCGAGTCACTTGATACATCAATAGGTACGTATGGATATGTATTACCGTCTATTTCTATTGTGCGGCTCGTTTTTATGGTTGAGCCAATAATAAAGTAAGAATCGGCAGCGGTATCGTGAAAAGCAACCACGTGGTAATCAGGATGAATATTTGGTTTCATAATACGCCTCAATAAATGATATGTGATAATGTATCATTCGAATTTAACGTATTTATTTTCCCAATGCAAATTATTTAAATGTTCCTCAAAAAGGCCGTAATTGCTGGCTATTTGCGCAAACAAATCAAAAAATAAGCACTTGAATCAAAAATGCTGGCTATTGGCGTTTAGGCTGTTATAACTATATTTAAGAGTTAAAACGTTAACAAATACGGTTATAAAGTTATTACAGAGGTTATGTATGAGTGACGCAACACAACAACAAGAACAAATTGATCAAGGGGTGATGGAAACCCTAAGAGAGCGCGACCACAGTACCTTGGCGCAACAAGTAAATCCTTTAACCTGCAACCACAATGATATTGTAGAGTTACTAGCAAGATATATGGCACTAAGCGAGCAAGAAGATGATGAGCTGTTTGATGATTGGTTTGATAACCTAACTAAAGAGCAACATACTGTTTTAAAGGTATTTGAAGTTTACCGCGGACAATATGAGCACCAAAATTAAAGTGTTAATTTTTGTATGTATGCCAAATCCAGTGGTTATTTAAATAAAACTAAATAGCCACTACTACTTTTTTATTAAAGAGTAGCTATGTTGTATCAACTACTAATCCCACCTGTTTAAATCATAATTTTTGCGGATTGAATCTTATCTTTATTTAGGCACGACTTACTGATATTTATAAATATTTATTTATTGCTATTTTTAGGTAATGTTCTAATTTGAATAGACAGACTGTTTATAGTTTAAATAAGTTTATTGGATTATATAGTCGAAAATATTCGCTCCAGTTTCGTAATTTATAAAACATTTAAAATTAATAGAGCTTTAATGATTAAACCTGAGATTCCAAATAACGAAGCTGAGCGATTACACGCGCTTAGAGCACTAAAAATTCTAGATACGTCGCATGAAGAGCGATTTGATCGTGTTACTCGTATTGCCAAGCGTATGTTTAATGTTTCTATTTCATTGGTTACTTTGATTGACGAAGACCGCCAGTGGTTTAAATCAAAGCAGGGGCTTGATGCGCCTGAGCTTCCTCGCGAAACCTCATTTTGTGGCCACACCATAAATCAAGACGAGTTGTTAATAATCCCAGATACAGCCCAAGACGAAAGGTTTTTTGATAACCCCTTTGTTACAGGCGATCCTAAGGTACGCTTTTATGCAGGTTTTCCTTTAAAATTAAGGGAAGGAGTCATTATAGGCACTTTGTGCCTTGCTGATAGTAAACCTAGACAACTCAATGATGAAGAAAAACAATTGCTAAGAGATTTAGGCACGTTAGTCGAGCGAGAAATTCAATCAATTCAACTAGCCACAATTGATGAGTTAACAAGAATCTCTAATCGACGTGGCTTTTTAAACCTTGCCGAACATACGCTAAATGTATGTAGGCGAAACAAAGTATCAATGTCGTTTATATTGTTTGATCTCAATAAGTTTAAACAAATTAATGATATTTATGGACACCACGAAGGTGATTTTGTATTAAATAAATTTGCACAAATCATGCTTAGTTCATTTCGTGATTGTGAAGTAATAGGTCGACTTGGCGGAGATGAATTTGTAGCGATGTTAAGCGACTCAGACGAGACAAAAGCAGAGTTTGTTTTACAAAGGTTTGCGCAAGCAATTGCGCATGCTAATAATACCTTAAACAAGCCATACAAAATTGATTACAGTGTAGGAGTAACACACTTTAAACACGATACAGGTAAATCAGTTGAGGATATGATTCAAGATGCTGATGTTGTAATGTATCAGCAAAAAAAGCAGCAATCACTTTAGTGAACTATTTAGTTTAATTGCTGCTTGAACTTCACTTAACTTCCTCATGCTAGTACAAATCTTATAATATGCCGTTATTCACTATTGCAGTCATTTTTTGCAGCGGGTAATGCTAAAGACACATTTGGTTGCCAAATTCTGTTCCATATTTTATGAAGATTGTTTAAGTTTGGTCTTTGACTTATTTTTTCAAAGTTACCAATGCTCACTTCTGAATCATTTTTTTGACCCACTACAAAATTAAACACATAGTTGCACTCCATACCCATACGTAAATCAGAAAGAACAATATTGCTTTGCTGTTGGCGCACCGAATAAAACCCTTTAGTAAACCACTGCAAGCGTTTTATAGCCCATTCATCGCTAATATTATTTAACAGTGAAGGCGCTGTTTGATAAGCCGTTAATGTAACATCGCTGGGCGCGTCAAATACTGATGCATAACCTTCGTAGTATTGTCCGTCAGACATTACAACAATACGCCACAGCAAAGTGGTTAGCGGCGCGGGCGTACTAACATAGGCATTTACTGATATTTGCCTGTTGTTGAGTGCAGTATTTACCTTGTTATCAATATTTACTTTTAAAATTAAAGCACAGAATAAATACAGGCTACTTAAAACTAAGGCGGCTGCATTTATACGATAAGCCGTTGTTGCTTTTATTTTGGGTATTAGTGTACATATTACGCCAATTAATAAAGGAAGCGTGTAAGCGGGGTCAATAATAAACACACTAGAAACCGCAAAGGGGTACTCAGTAAAAGGCCATAGTAGTTGTGTACCGTATACAGTTAGGCTGTCTAATAGAGCATGTGTAGATAAGCTTAAAAATACTAGCCAAAACCACCGCACTTTATAAGTTTGCATTCCCGCGTGTACTTTTAATATTAGCCATACAATGAGCGGGCTAATTAATAAATGTATTAATAACGAATGGCTAAAGCCACGGTGGTAAGTAAATGCTTCTACAGAGCCGCCATAAGGCAAAAATACATCTAAATCAGGGAGAGTGCCTAAAATTGCTCCCCATAAAACGGCTTTTCGACCTACTTTATTGCCTAATACCGCATAACCTACAGCACTGCCTAATGCTACCTGCGTTAAAGAATCCATTTTAATTAATACCTTTAATTACTGCTTTTGTTATTTATACTTTTTTATTATTAAAAAGCGTCAAAAAATCATTTGAAATATTTAATAAGCATATTAATACCCAGAATTTATAAACTAAGCCTAGGCTTTATAAAATCTAAAAACGCTGTAATGCGAGACGATATCGCACTGTTTTTATAATACACGGCTTGTATAATTTCTCGGTTATTAGGTGAGTTAATTGCAGCGGGTAACACTTCAACTAATTTACCTGTTTTTAGGTCATTGCCAATCATAAAGTGAGAAAGTAGCGCAATGCCTTGGTTTGCAATGCACAGCTGACGCACTGTTTCACCGCTGCTTGCGCTAAGCGAAAACGTAAATAAAGCGGGTTTTACTAGCGGCCAGGTGTTTAGTTTAGGGGAGTCACTAAAACCAATTAATTTATGATTTTGTAAGTCATCAATTTGCGCAATTGCTCTGTTATTATTTATATATTCTGGGCTGGCTACAATACGCAACTGGCTGCTGCCAAGTCTACGAGCATGTAAGTTTGAGTCTTTTAAATCACCAATGCGTATGGCTAAATCGGTTTTATGTTCAAGTAAATCAATAATGCTGTCGTGCGAGGTTATATCAAGCGTTATGTGTGGGTATTGCTTAGCAAATTCGCCGATTAAAGGCGTAAGTTGGTGCAATACAAAAGGGCTTGCCGCATCTATTCTCAGCTTGCCACTTGGCGCTTGTTTTAAGAGCTTTATGGCTTCTTCACCGGTATAAAGCGTATTTAACCCTTCGCGCGCATATTTTATAAAGGTATGGCCTTCTTCGGTAAGCTCTAATCGGCGTGTTGTTCTGTTTAGCAAAGTACATTGCAGTGTATTTTCTAGGCGTGATACCGCTCGCGACACTTTAGCCACTTGTTGATCGAGCAAATTAGCCGCTCCCGAAAAGCTTCCGCAATCTACTATCGTTATAAACGTTTCTAAATCTTCAGTTTTTGAATGAACAGCCATAAGTATACCAACACCATCTTTGCATTATTAACAAAAGTATTTTGTCACTAATGCTATTTTTTGCAAACGATATTTTAGCCAAACTACATTCTTCAAATATTAATGAGGATATAACTATGCCATTGGCTTTGTGGGCGCTTACCTTAAGCGCATTTGCAATAGGAACAACTGAGTTTGTAATAGTGGGATTAGTACCCACCATTGCAAACGACTTAGGCGTAAGCCTACCTTCAGCGGGTTTGCTTGTAAGTTTATATGCGGTTGGCGTTGCTATTGGTGCACCGGTGCTAACAGCTTTAACGGGTCGTTGGAATCGTAAAGTGGTATTAATAAGCTTAATGGGCTTGTTTGTTTTGGGTAACTTACTTGCTTGGCAAGCGCCAAGCTACGAAACATTAATACTTGCGCGCATTTTAACGGGGCTTGCCCATGGTGTGTTTTTCTCAATCGGATCGATGATTGCCACAAGCTTAGTAAGCAAAGATAAAGAAGCCAGTGCAATAGCCATTATGTTTACTGGGCTTACTGTAGCACTAGTAACTGGTGTGCCATTAGGTACATGGATTGGCCAACACTTTGGTTGGCGTGCAACGTTTTTAGTTGTGTCGGTATTAGGTTTAATTGCATTAATCGGCAGCTCTATTTTAGTGCCAAAAAACTTAAAACAATCAATACCTGCAACGTTTAAAGAGCAACTACAAGTAATCGTAAAACCGCGTTTATTACTCGTATATTTAATGACGATATTGGGCTATGGCGGCACGTTTACAGCGTTTACTTATTTAGCACCTATTTTAGAGCAACAAACAGGTTTTGCGCCTTCGGCTATTGCCTTGATAATGCTTGTTTACGGTGTATCGGTAGCAATAGGTAATATTTGGGGTGGAAAGTTGGCCGACAAACGCGGCCCAATTAGCGCACTGAGTATTATATTCAGCGCTTTGAGTGTTATTTTACTGATATTTACCTTTACGATGGAATCAAAAATTGCCGCTGTACTTACTATTTTAGTCTGGGGCGCATTTGCTTTTGGTAATGTGCCAGGCTTGCAACTTTATGTAGTAAAGCAAGCACAAAAGCACACGCCCAATGCGGTAGATGTTGCATCAGGCTTAAACATAGCCGCATTTAATATTGGTATTGCACTTGGATCAATTATTGGTGGTAGCGTAGTAGAAAACATGACCCTACAAGATACAGCATGGATAGGCGCCGTTATCTCTGTTTTAGCACTTGGTGTTACACGTTACAGCGGTATGCTTGATAAACGTGAAATTCAGCAAGCGTAAACTATCTTCTGTTAAGGTTGAAACTAAAATTAATGACCTCATACCTGTTATGAGGTCATTAATTTTTAAGTGACAGTTGTAATAAGAAGTAAAAGGTGTATTTCGTAAAGCTTTAGAAGAGCTTGTTTTTAACCGATTATTTTATAAGGATAGAGCCATGACACAACGTGTAATTGAAATGCCAGATTTAGGTATGGGAACATTCCGTTTAGAGGGCGACACTGCCTATAACTCAGTAAAAATGGCGCTCGAAGTTGGGTTTCGCCATATTGATACCGCACAAATTTATGGCAACGAAGAGCAAGTAGGCCAAGCCATAAAAGATAGTAATATTCCGCGCAGTGAAATATTCTTAACTACCAAAGTGTGGAATAACAAATTAAATAAAAGTGACTTTATCCCAAGCGTTAAAAAGTCACTTGAAAAGCTACAAGTTGATTCGGTCGACTTACTGCTAATTCATTGGCCATCGCCTGCTAACGACGAGCCAATGAGTGAATACCTTACTGAATTACTAAAAGCTAAGCAGCTTGGTTTAACTAAACACATTGGTGTATCAAACTTCACCATTGCAAATTTAAACTTGGCTCAGCAAACGCTCGACTCGCGTGAAATATTTACCAATCAGGTTGAGGTTCACCCGTACTTAACTAATACTAAATTGCGTGCATTCTGTGCTCAGCACGACATTCATGTAACAGCATACATGCCATTTGTAGTAGGTAAAGTACTTAAAGATCAAACCATTATCGACATTGCTAAAAAGCACGATGCTAGTCCAGCACAAGTTGTTCTAGCATGGGTAAACGCTAATGGCATGACGACAATTCCATCATCAACTAAGCGTAAAAACTTAGAAGATAACTTTAACGATCACGTTAAATTAGATGATGAAGACATAGCCCGTATTGATGGTCTTGATTGCGGCGACCGCCAAGCAACACCAGAATTTGCGCCGCAGTGGGATCAGTAAACTTACCTCAAACGCAAAGTTAAACTAAATATTCTAAGGTGTAGATCATCTACACCTTAGCTTTTAAAAAGGAATACACATGTTAACGGTTATAGCTGCACTGTCGTGCAAGAATATTGATGCAGATGTCATGCTTACAGCACTTGAAAACTTACAAAAGTCATCGCGCCAAGAAGTAGGGTGCTTACGTTATGAATTATCGGTAAAAAGTGATGATGAACATACAGACTATGTAGTTAGCGAACAATGGGCGTCTGATGAGCACTTTGAAGCGCATAAAAACGAGCCACACTTTAAAGCGTTTGGTACGCAAGTTACTGGGCTTTTGACCAATAGTAGTATTGATGTATATAAATCAATTGGTTAAATTCTTTTTATAGTGCCTATTATTGTATGTATTAAAATACTTAGCTAAATTACATATTGTAAAGTAAATACCCAAACAGGTGCTGTCAACTTACATCACCTTTTATTCTTACACTCCAACCTACTTAAATACTCAACTTCCCCAATATCAATGAAACCTACCAGGACTCTTTTTTGTTAATGTGTAGGCGACGAAATCAAAAGAGGTTTAAATCTTTATTAAAAGTCGTTTTGGTATAACAACCCACCCAAATAAAGAACACATTTAATTTGTTGTTTACATTAAAGTACTCTGGTGTAAATATAGAAACACTCATGGGCACTGTTAAATGCCTTAGTCATGAAAAGTATAGTGATCGATATAACATCAATCACTAGCTGAAACTCACAGCCAAAAAACCTTAATAGCTTTAAGCTGTAGCAATTTATATGGAAATAATAATGAAAAAATTAATCGCAATTATAGCGTTGTTAGGCTTTGTTTCATTTGCACAAGCAAATGATAGTTTTGTAGTGAACGCCAAATTTTATGATAATAAAAACCTAATTGGCTCACCTACTTTAGTTGTAAACTCAAATGAAGAGGCATCAGTTTCAGTTGATAGTTCGTATAGTTTTGCTCTTATAGTAACGCCAATTGATGATTCTACTGTTAGTTTAGCAACTGACCTGAAGCTAGGTGGAAAACACATGGCTCCCTCTTTAGTTGTTGAGCTAGGCAAAGAAGCAAGTATCAACATTGATGGTAAAGGGCTTTCGGTTTTAGTAAGCAAATCAAGTAGCTAATAATACCAACCTGCATAAATCTTTGATCAATTTAACGAATTAAATTGCACTATAACGTCGTTAAAAATTTTTTATTTAGAACAACTAGATATAAAAAATTTTGCCTAGTTCTAGCGTAATTTTCTTAACGTTAAATAGACCCCATATATAAGCAGATTGGTATAAGTTAAAAATTAGGAATGTAATTAATGAGAAACTCAAGAAATGAGATAGTAAAATATGGAGTATCCTTCGGTACGGCCCTAGCAATTGCTATTTCATGGAGTGCTAATGAGTCTGTGTTATGGGCTATTTTGCACGGTTTTTTATCTTGGTTTTATGTTATTTGGCATGTAATTACGCGATAAGTGTTTTCGCGGGTGCACAGATTGATTATGTAGGCTGCGGTCAATGTTAATAGTCGAGCAATTACCATTTAAAACAATTAAGCTAAAAATACAAAAGGAATAATTAATAATGAAAGGCGCTGGTGGAAGCTCTGGTGGTATTGGGCATTTTTTTATTGGTTTAATTATGATGTGCGGTGGCTTTTATATGCTGCTAAACGCAATTTCGGTAACCTCTAATTTTGGACTAAGTTCAAGCATTTATAGTGTTAATGCTTTAGGTGGCTTTGGCGTTACAGGCGGCATGGTTATGATCCCATTTATTTTTGGTGTGGGTCTGATTTTTTATAATTCTAAAAATATTTTAGGCTGGGTGCTATCTCTTGGCTCGTTAACCGCACTCATATTTGGCGTTATATCGAGTGTTCGATTTAGTATGCGAACTATGACGTCGTTTGATTTGATTGTTATTATAATTTTAGCGTTTGGCGGCTTAGGGCTGTTTTTACGATCGCTCAAATCTATTGATACTTAAATAATTACCACGCTTTGTTTTAAATACAATTTTAATTATAGGCATTTAACATGATGTTCTAATGCTTAATCTAATACATTAATAATGTAATCCTTCCTATTTACTGCTTAACCAGTAACGTATTTTAAAGAGATTTATGTGAACAACTCAATACAGCTAAAACTAATTGCTACTCACTTATTAGCACAAAGAGAAGAAAACCCAGCGCGTTCAAACTTTCCTAAAGAGTTAGTACTAGACACGACTGACGATGCGATAGAAGTACAAAAGTTGATGATTTATTTAAATGATCAAACTGTATATGGCTGGAAGTGTATGCTGCCTTTAGATGATGGCTCAATTATATTAGCGCCTCTTTTACATGCACCTATAAAACAAGCTGAAAATTGCCCACTGTATACAACAAATAACAAAGCGCTGATAGAACCAGAAATTGCATTTATTTTACAAAGCGATTTACCAAGTAATAAAACCTATACAAATGAAGACGTAGATACTGCATTTGCCAGCGCCCATTTAGCACTTGAGCTTATTCAAAAAAGGTTTGATGAAGGCACTCCAAGTACTCACATTGAAAAGCTGGCCGATGGTTTATCTAACCAAGGTGTGTATTTAGGCCCACAAATAGATAAAGCCAAAGCGTATAACGCAAATACTGTAAATATTAACGTTAAGCAAACTGAGCTGGAGTTAAACTTGGCAGGTGTGCATCCTGCAGAACTTGCGCAGCTTCCACTTTATTGGGCAGTTAATTACTTATCAGCAAAGGGAATTAATTTAAAAACTGGGCAAGTGTTTATAACAGGCTCATATTGTGGTGTTGTTGAGCTTAATACAGATCAGTTAACCACGGTTAGTTACGAAGACTTAGGGTCTGTTAGCACTACGTTTTTATCAAAGTAAATTTAAACGCTATTTAATAGATAAATCGTATTTTAAAATAAGCGCATCTATGTATCGGGTGCGCAAAGTGTGTTGTTTTTCATGATCGGCGCCATGCCCTAACGCTTTGTTTAAAAGCTTCATGGCGGGGTGTAGTTGTGCTCTTTCTTCTTGGTTTAAGCTCGCTTTACTGCGCAGTTCTGTAATGTCGTCAACTAATAGTCTGCCAATATCTACCGAGACTATTTCGTCTATTAAACCATTCTGAGTAAGTACACCGTACTTACTGCATAAAAACTGTTGCCAAACTTGCTGTAAGTGCTCGTCTATTTCACAGCCAAATAGCTCTTCGCTAAACGTAAATCCTTGCTGAGCGAGCTTAGTTAGGCTTGCAGTATATTGCTGTGCAAAATAATTAAAAGCGTGGCTTGATGATTCTATTTTTTGTTTTAAAAGACCCTGCCCCCAATTAACACAGCCGCGCGGGTAATAGTCGTCATACTCTTCGCATTCATACAAGCCTGAATATGAGCTGCAGCTAAGTTGGCTTTTAATACAGTAACTTGGTTTTGGGAAAACACTTCGCTCTTGCCAAGCTAAAAGTGTATCTGCATCTATATTTAATGCTTGGCACAGTTCATCGGTGTTATAAAAATGAGTTGCTAAGTAGTCAGATAAACGCATAAAGCCTCTGGTATCGTTAAAAATAAAATACTGTTTATATATACAGTTATTCATTTTGTATTACCAAACCTAATAATACAAGAGATTTTATAATTAAATGTAGGCTTACACCTCCAAAAGTACCCGCAATTATGTTACAAATAGCGCAAGTTTTATAAATAATGATTTTTTATGCGCACCCTAGAGAAAATTAAACAAGCAAGCCTTATTACAGCTATTAAAACGCCATACTTAGCAAACGGTGAAATAGATCTCGCAAAGTACGATGAACTCGTAGAAATACAAATTGCAGCGGGCGTTGATGGCATTGTAGTCGGTGGCACAACAGGCGAAGGCCAGTTAATGAACTGGGAAGAGCATTTAATGCTTATAGCGCACAGTGCAAACAAGTATGGCGACAAACTGGTTATTGTTGGTAATACCGGTAGTAACAACACCCGTGAAGCTATTAAAGCAACTAAGTATGGCTTTGCCAGCGGTATGGATGCAGCACTGCAAATTAACCCGTACTACGGGCGTACGTCAATTGCGGGTGTTAAAGAGCACTTTAAGCGTGTGTTAGATATTGGACCTGCCTTTATTTACAACGTAGCAGGGCGCACAGGTCAAGACCTAACACCTGATATTATTGAGCCACTGGCACAGCACGAGCATTTTATTGGTGTTAAAGAGTGTGGCGGCAATGAACGCATAGCCCATTATGAGCAGCAAGGTATTGCATGTTGGTCGGGTAACGATGACGAAAGCCATGATGCGCGCCACACACATAAAGCGCACGGTGTTATTTCGGTTACATCTAACCTTATTCCTGGTTTGTTCCGTCAGTTAATGGATACTAAAAATGATGAGTTAAATACCTCATTACAACCATTAATGAACTGGTTGTTCTGCGAGCCAAATCCGATTGCTATTAATACCGCCATGATGATGACAGGTGCAGTAAACCCCGTATTTAGATTACCGTACTTACCGCTTAGTGATGAGCAGCAAGCTCAAGGCGAAGTGTTAATTAATGAGTTAAATAATAACGATGTTGTTGGCGGTACAGCTAAGTGTTTAAAGCAGAATGATATAGCTCTACTTTCATAATAATATGAGCAGGCACTGAACAACTCGTTAGTTCAGTGCCTTTTGTTAATGATTATTTACTTCTATTGCTAAAATCGGTAAAATTCCATCCCTTATATCTTATAAAATATGCAGAGCTGTGAAATTTGTTGTTGAAGAACTCGCTATATGGATAAAGCCCGAACAGCGACAAATAAAAGAGAGTAATTGGTTTGATTCCTCTGTATTAAATCTTAGTTGGGTACCTGCTATGCAGCGACGCCGAATGACTTCCTTTATCAAAATGGCACTCTTTAGTGCTCATCAAGTAAGTACTCAAGGTAACTACGTTAATTTACCGAGTGTTTTTTCTTCTCGCCACGGCGATTTTCACAAAACGTCCAACTTACTTGTTGATGTAGTTAATGATCAGCCACTGTCGCCCACTGGTTTTGGGTTAAGTGTGCATAATGCCGCATCGGGACTTTTTGGGATAATACAGGGTAATACAAGTGCTACAAATGCTATTGCTGCAGGAGCCGAAAGTTTTATTTATGCACTAGTAGATGGCTTTGTAAGACTTGCTGATAACGATCAGCAACACATGTTAATAGTTCATACGGATGAGACTCTCCCCGATATTTACGCTCAGTATGCCGATGAACAGCAAATAGCACACTCAATTGGCTTAATAATTAGAGCGCCGCAAAAAGGCGAACCGCATTTTAGTTTAAACAAAGTATTTAACTCGGGCGTGGGCGAAAGCGACTTACCAATGAGTATTCAATGCGCTAAAGCTTTGCATGAGCGCAGCAATACATTACTTGTTCATAACACGCTTGAGCACGATTGGCAGCTTACATACCATGCTTAAAAATGTACAAAGGTTATGTGGGTTGATTTGGCGGATTATTGCTACTGCATTTTGCTTTTCAGTTTTTGGAATGGGTGGTTTAGTATTAGCTTTTGTTATTTTTCCTGCTCAGCGCCTATTTCAAAGTGACTCAGTTAAGCAAAAAATCAAGGCTCGAAAAACAGTACATTACAGCTTTAAGTTATTTGTTGGTTTAATGCATTTAACGGGCGTTATTCGATTTCATGTTGAAGATAAAGCAAAAATTGAAGGCTTAAAAGGGCAGCTACTATTGGCAAACCATCCTTCTTTGATTGATGTTGTTGTTTTAATTTCGGTAGTAAAAAATGCTGATTGCGTTGTAAAGGCGCATTTATTTAAAAATCCTTTTATGCGCGGCGTTATTAAAAGCACCGGCTACATAAGTAATGACGATCCACATGAGCTATTACGAGAGTGTGAGCGCAGTTTGCAAAAGGGTAATAACTTAATTGTATTTCCTGAAGGTACACGGACAGAGCCTCACAAAACATTAAAGTTTAAGCGGGGCGCTGCAAATATTGCAATTAGATGTCATGCGCCCATTACTACTTTTTTAATTAAAATGAAACCAAACACTTTAACCAAAGGTACACCTTGGTATAAGGTCGCGCCATATCAGGCGCATTTTACAATGAGGCTCGCAAGCCAGCAGTTTAATTGTGCAACTTACGACCACGATATGCCAGCGATGCAATCACGCCAATTGACTAAAGATTTACAACATTACTTTACACAAGAGCTAAAAAATATATGAGCGAATTAAAAGAACAAATAAAACAACTGATTATCTCAAGCCTTGATCTTGAAGACATGACCACTGCTGACATTCAAGATGATGACGCTTTATTTGTAGATGGCCTAGGGCTAGACAGCATAGATGCATTAGAGCTTGGCCTTGCGATAAAAAAACAATTTGATGTGAAAATAGATGCAAACTCAGAGCAAACTAAAGCGCACTTTGCCTCAGTTAATTCTTTAGCAAAATTTATTGAACAAGCACGTTCTTAATATATAAAAGTAGGAAGAAAGATGAAAACCGCTGCTGAAATTTATGATGTATTACACGGCATTTTAGAGAACGAATTTGAAATAGACCCAGAAGATATTAGCTTAGAGGCTAACCTGTACCAAGATCTTGATTTAGACAGCATTGATGCAGTTGACTTAGTTGTGAAATTAAGAGAAATCACAGGTAAAAAAATTGAGCCAGATGCCTTTAAGCTGGTGCGCACAGTGCAAGACATAGTTACCGAAATAGAAAAGTTAGTTAACTAATACTATGTTAAAAGCAGTTTTAACAACGTTAATTATGATTTGTTTGGCTTGCTACCCTCTTATTGTGTACGTAGGCCTTACGCGTTTTAATAGTCAGTTTATTACAGTATTACTGCTATTTATACTCGGGGTTAGACTTTGGTTAAGCAGAGCCTTGTTTGATAAAATGCCGTGGTTAAAGCCAGCTACATTTTTAGCAGCCATTACTATTGTGATTTCCAAGGTAATGGATAGCGACTTAGGGCTGCGCTTGTACCCCGTAATCATTAATTTAGTTATGTTAATTGTGTTTGCGTATTCTTTGTATAAAGGGCCTTCTATTATTGAAACCTTTGCGCGTATCACTGAGCCCTCACTTGATGAAAACGGTGTAATTTATACAAAAAAAGTAACGCTAGTGTGGTGTGTTTTTTTTGTATTTAACGGTGGTATTGCCCTATACACCAGTATTTTTAGTAGCCTAGAAACATGGGCTTTTTATAATGGTTTTATTGCTTACTTAGCTATGGGCACATTGTTTGCCATAGAATGGCTAGTCAGACAAAAAGTAAAAAGGAACGCCGGTGTTTAATGCTTTTCAAAGTAATGCGATAAGAACGTGCTTTAATCATACTGATAATGATATTTCGGAGCGTCAGTTTGTTAGTGATATAAACGAAGTTTTAGCTAAACTATCAACGTTAAACGCTAAATCATCAGTTGTTTTATACACCACAGACACTTACAAATTTGCCGTGTACTTATTTGCTTTGGCACTACACGGAAACACAGTGATTTTGCCGCCTAATGGGCAACCTGCAACGTTAAACTCCTTGCTTAAACAAACACCTTTTTTTATTGGTGAGTCTGAATTAGTAGCCGATTTAGAGGCTGATTTTTTAGATATTGGCACCCTAGTCAATCAACCTCACTTTGTATCTATTGAAACAATTAAATGGCCTCAAGAAGGCACAATTGTTTTTTACACGTCAGGCTCGTCGGGTAAAGCCAAGCCAATTGTAAAAACGTGGCAGGTAATAAATAAAGAATTAAGTACATTAATTAATAGCTATGCACTGATTGATAATCCTATTTTTATAGCGAGTGTTTCGCATCAGCACATATACGGCTTATTGTTTAGATTATTGTGGCCATTGCGCGCAGGAAAGGTTGTTAATACAGAACTACTGCACTACCCAGAACATGTAGCTAAAAAGCTCAAGTTATTTAAAAAAGTAGTCTTTGTTTCAAGCCCTGCACAGTTAAAGCGGTTATGTATTGATAATGTTTTAGTGGATGATAAGTCTCATTTACAATGGATTTTTTCATCAGGTGGTCCGTTATTAAACGAAGATGCTGTATCGTTGTTTACGCAATTAAATAAACCAGTCACACAAGTTTTTGGTAGTACCGAAACTGGTGGTATTGCATATCGACAAGTTACTTCACTTGAAAAGGTTAGCCTTTGGCAGCCATTCTCGGGTATTAAAGTACGGGCTTTAGACGATCAGCGTTTAATTTTAAACTCGCCGCTTGTTCGCGATAAAAATTACCCTTTAGATGATAGAGGCGAAGTGCTTAAAAATGGTCAATTTAGATTACTAGGCCGATTCGATCGAATTATAAAGTTAGAAGAAAAACGATTAAGTTTAGATGAGCTAGAACAACATTTGTGTACTAGTGAGTGGGTAAGTGAAGCTAAAGTAATCGCCTTGCCTGGTGAGCGATTAATTGTAGGCGCCATAGTTGTACTTACGCATAAAGGGCAGATGTTTTTTAATGGTGACGGTAAGTTAGCTACAAATAATTTATTAAAAGCGCATGCATTAGCGCGCTTTGAGCGAATTTGTATCCCTAAAAAGTGGCGTTTTGTAGATCAATTACCATACAACTCACAGGCAAAGTTAAATTTAAAAGCATTGGAGAGTCTTTTTGCAAAAGTTGACTAAAACACAGCCTGATTTACTGTCTTGTGAAAATGCAGAGCAAAAGTATAAATTAAGCTTACTAGTTCCTCATGATTTAGATTATTTCAAAGGACATTTTACGGATGGCCCAATACTCGCAGGTGTTGTGCAATTAGACTGGGCTGTGGCTGCAATTTGTAAATATTATAGTGTTCAGCAACCTGTTAAAAATGTTGAAGTGTTAAAGTTCCAGGTAGTGATTACCCCAGGTATAACAATCGAATTATTACTTGAGCAAAAAGCAGAGAATAAATATACCTTTTCGTATAATTCAAACAAAGGACAGCATGCATCTGGCCGTGTTGTTTTTGATAGCCTGATAAATGAATAACTTTTGTATTGTTATCCCAAATTATAATCACGTTACGGTTATTGATGATGTACTGAGCCAATTATCGTCATTTAATCTTCCTATTATTATGGTTGATGACGCAAGCAACGCCGAAGCTAAAAATGTGTTCAGTAAGCTCGATGCAAAACACGCGCAGTTGAGTGTAGTTGCCCACGACGATAATCAAGGCAAAGGCGGCGCGGTACAAACAGGCTTAAAGCAGGCACATAAGCTAGGTTTTTCGCATGCGATACAGATTGATGCAGATGGGCAGCATGACTTATCTGATATTAAAAAACTAATAGCGCTTTCAAACGCTCAGCCTAAAGCGCTTATAAGCTGTTGCCCAATATATGACGATTCAGTGCCTAAACACCGTTATTTAGCACGTTATTTAACGCATATTTGGGTATGGATTGAAACGTTAAGTTTTACAATTGTAGATTCAATGTGTGGCTTTAGAGTGTATCCGCTTGAGCAAAGTACAAAGCTAATTGATGAGGTATCGCTTGGAAAACGCATGGATTTTGACCCCGAAATTTTAGTGCGTTTATATTGGCGCAATGTGCCTTTTGTATTTTTACCTAGCCAAGTAATTTACCCCGAAAATGGGCTTTCTCATTTTCAGCCATTACACGATAACGTGCGTATTTCGTGGTTGCACACTCGCTTATTTTTTGGAATGTTGATTCGCTCTCCGGTGTTAATTTGGCATAAATTAAAGAGGCGTTATGGCAGCTAAGCACTGGTCTAAAATGCAAGAACGTGGTAATTTTTTAGGTATTCAAATACTGTTACTTGCTCATAAATTACTGAGTAGAAAAGGGCTGTGGATTGTTTTGTTTCCTGTCGTTTTTTATCTTTTTTTAACAGGAAAAGTAGCGCGTGTAGCTTCTAAAGCGTTTTTAAAGCAAGTTAATGTTTACCAAGGCAGGAAGCAACCTGTTACGTTTAAAATGCAATTAACGCACTTTTGTAGTTTTGCAGATAGCGCATTAGATAAAATTGATGCTTGGCTTGGGCGAATAACCCAACGTGATATTAAATACACTAATGAGCATTTATTTGCTGAGTTAGATGAGCAAAACCAAGGGGCTATTTTTATAGGTTCTCACTTGGGTAATTTAGAGGTGTGCAGGGCACTTAGCCAGCACCGCAGCAGTAAAAAAATAAATGTACTGGTGTTTACCCATCACGCTGTTGAATTTAATAAAATGCTTAAAAAGATTAACCCAGATGTGTCGGTTAATTTAATACAAGTGACTGATATGGGGCCTGACTTAGCTATTTTACTAAAAGAAAAAGTAGAGCAGGGAGAAATAATCGTTATTGTTGGTGACAGAACAAGCACAACAACGGCTTCTCGGTCGGTACAGGTACCGTTTTTAGGCAAAAATGCCCCATTTTCACAGGGGCCTTTTATATTAGCCGCGCTGCTTGATTGCCCTGTTTACTTTTTGTTTTGTTTAAAAGATAAAAAAAGCAAAAAGTATCAAGTGATATTTGAACATTACAGCCAGTCATTAAAAATGCCTCGACGAGAGCGACAGCAGGCGCTAACACTTATTATTACTGACTATGCACAGCGTTTGAGTTATTACGCAGCTTTATATCCTTATCAGTGGTTTAATTTTTACGATTTTTGGAAAAGTGATCAGCAGGTAGTGCGCGATCAATCAATGGAGAACAAGTGTGACTGAACAAAATATACAGCTTTTTGGCAATCAGCGATTATCAATTGAAGATATTGTTCGAGTTGCCTTTAATGAAACACAAGTGCAATTAAATAGCTGTGAAACTTTTAGCGTTAAAATTAATAGCGCTTTGCGTTTTTTAGACACACTTTTAAAAGAAGATGGCGTGATTTACGGCGTTACTACTGGTTACGGTGATTCTGTAACGGTGGCTGTACCCCTTGATTTAGTTGATGAATTACCTCTGCATTTAACTCGTTTTCATGGCTGTGGACTCGGGGATGTATTTAATAAAGTGCAAGGGCGTGCAATTTTAGCGACCCGTTTAACATCACTTTCACAGGGCTACTCTGGTATTAGCTGGGAAATGCTGCACCTACTTAAAGATTACTTAAATAACGATATAGTGCCTGTGATCCCACAAGAAGGGTCAGTAGGTGCCAGTGGCGATTTAACACCGTTATCTTACGTTGCAGGTGCGATGGTAGGCGAGCGTGACGTGTTTTACAAAGACCAAGTACGTAACAGTGCTGAAGTTATGAAAGAAGTTGGCTTAGAGCCACTAACACTAAGGCCAAAAGAAGGTCTTGCGGTTATGAATGGCACAGCGGTAATGACTGCATTAGCGTGTTTAGCGTTTGATAGGGCTAATTACTTAGCTAAACTGGCAAGCCGTATTACTGCATTATCAAGCTTAGCGCTTAAAGGAAATAGCCATCATTTTGATGAGATATTATTTTCAGTTAAGCCACATCCTGGGCAGCAACAAATTGCTCGTTGGATAAGAGAAGATTTAAACCATCACGATCACCCTCGTAATGCAGACAGACTTCAAGATAGGTATTCAATCCGTTGTGCACCCCATGTTATTGGTGTGCTGCAAGATAGTCTGCCGTTTTTTAGGCACATGATAGAAAACGAGCTTAACTCAGTAAACGATAACCCAATAATTGACGGCCAAGGTGAGCATGTATTGCACGGCGGGCATTTTTACGGAGGCCACATTGCAATGGCAATGGATAGCATGAAAACAGCCGTTGCAAATCTTGCTGATTTAGCCGACAGACAAATCGCGTCTTTGGTTGATACTAAGTACAACAATGGGCTACCTTCAAACTTGTCTGATAGTGCACCAGAGCGCCGTTATATTAATCATGGCTTTAAGGCTGTTCAAATTGGCTGTAGTGCTTACACTGCTGAAGCATTAAAGCTAACCATGCCGGCCAGCGTTTTTTCTCGCTCTACGGAGTGTCATAATCAAGATAAAGTGAGTATGGGAACTATTGCGTCTCGCGATTGTTTACGTATTTTACAGCTAACAGAACAAGTGTTAGCAAGTACGTTATTAGCAAGTATTCAAGGTGTTAGATTGCGTATAAAACAAGGCGATCTTGAGTTTTCGACTTTAACGCAAGATATGCAAAACATGTATACCGATATAACTGATTACTTTGAAAACCTCACTGAGGATAGACCAATGGAAGCCGTGCTAAGGCAAACAATAGGGTATATTCAAACTAAACGTTGGGCGTTGTATGAATAGTAAAGGTGCATTATTAACGCATGTGGTAGAAATTGAAATTCCATTTCATGACTGCGACCCAATGAATGTTGTATGGCATGGAAATTACCCACGTTATTTAGAAGTAGCGCGCTGCGAGTTACTGCGTTTATTTGATTATGATTACCCGCAAATGCATGAATCGGGCTACGCGTGGCCAATTGTTGATATGCAAATAAAGTATGTTGCCTCAGCAGTATTTACTCAAAAAATTAAAGTAGCGGCTTACTTAAAAGAATACGAGAATAGACTACGGATTGATTACGTAATCACTGACTCGCTAACTAATAAGCGCCTTACTAAAGCCTCAACCACGCAAGTTGCGGTTGAGGTTAGCTCCAAAGAAATGCAATTTGAATCACCCGCTATTTTATTTAATAAGTTAAAAGCGGTTTTGAATTAAATTTTTATTTTATAGGCGATTAAATGAATTTTTTAAAATGTTTTACATTAAGCATAGCCATTAGCTTTTTACTGTTTTGCACAGTAGTAAATGCAGCAGCTATTAAAGGTGAGTTTAAGCAATATAAGCAATTTAATGGATTTGCTAAGCCTTTTATTTCGTCGGGTGTTTTTTCGTTAATTGATGAAAAGCTCATTTGGCAAGTGAAAATGCCTGTTGAGAGTATGCTCATAATAGAAAACGGCAAAGTGCTTGCACAAAATGCCAATGGTGAGTTAATACCACAACCCGGTAGCGAGCAATTTGTAGGATTACTGAGTGACTTACTTAGCGTAAATATGAGTGCTCTGGAAACACGTTTTGACATTGCTAAAATGCAAGACAGTTGCACACAGTTAATACCAAAAGAAGCTATGCTAAAGCAATTATTTAGTGATTTTATTTTATGTGAAACTGCTAAGCAAGTGAGCAGTATTACACTAAATGAGCACTCAGGAAATAACACAAAAATTGAGTTTACTTATTCCAAATAAAATTATGTTTTTAAATAATGCAGTGGTTAATTAAGGGAATAGTGCAGTGACAAAACGAATTACCGTTATTGTAGGGTGGTTTAGCAGTTTAATTTTACTTTTTGCTGCAGCTTTTTGGCTGTCTAAACCAACGTTTAGCGCCGATATGTTTAGCTTATTGCCAAAGTCGCACTCCCAAATTGCACATGCGGAAGATGTTTTTTTTCAGCAAAATGCTAACCGTATTATGTTCTCGTTTGCAGGAAATAATAAAAATAAAGCATTTGATGATTTCCAAAAATGGCTCGACGATAATGCAATTAAAAGCACATTTAACTTTCCGTCCGTTAACGATTTAGCGCAAACATTCTCACCTTTCAAACATGCGTTATTAAGTGATACTTACAAGCAAACATTAAGCAAAAAAACAACGTTTGAACATTATTACCTTGAGCAATTAAATCAGTTAGGCAACCCATTTGTAAGTGCTACCTTAAGCAAAGATACAAGTTTGAGCTTAGCGGCATTTATAGAAGATAACTTAAAACAAAGCCAATTGTTTACGCTTGAACAAGGTCGTTTAACTCGACGTTTAAAAGGCGTTGAATACCGTGTCATTTTGGCAAACTTAGCGCCTGAAAATTTAGGGGTTAATAAATCAATTGATTTAGCTGGCTCGATAATTAAACAGATCAATATACTTAATAAAACCTACCCTGATTTAAGCATTACTTACTCTGGTGTGCTATTTCATACGGCTGAAAATGCTAAACAAGCTAAATACGAGATGAGCCTGTTTGGTGGCATTAGCTTATTAGCCCTTATTGCTATGGTATTTTGGGTGTTTAGGCGTTTAAACAGTATTTTATTAGCAAGCTTTACCGTACTGAGTGCACTTATTGGCGGCGCTATCGCTATGGTGTTGCTGTTTAAGACTATTCATTTATTAACGCTTGTTTTTGCAGTTACCTTGATTGGTATTGCCATTGATTATGCATTTCATGGTATGACTGACTTAGCCAAAAAAGAGCATGAAAAAGGCTACAGCAAAGGGACTCAATCTGCGCTTTTACTGTCTCTTATTACGACTACGTTGGGTTATTGCTGCTTACTAGGTGCGCCACTAACGTTATTATCTCAAGTTGGCGTGTTTGTTATTGCGGGTTTAGTGAGTGCTTGGCTATTTACAGTTTTAGTTTTGCCATTGTGGCAATCTACACTCACATTATCGCCTTCGAGTTTATTGATGAGTCAAAAGCTCATTAAGGTTTTTTTATACTGCAATAGTTTAAAAAAACCAATACTCATTACGTTATTAGTCCTTATAAGTGCGTTATTTTTAATAAAACCTATTAGCTTTAATGATGATGTAAAGCTATTAAATGCAAGCTCCGAACATTTAATGCTAAACGAAAAAAAGCATTTGTTATTACTTGGGCAATGGAATAGCCAAATTGTTTTTATGTTTGCAGATAGCGACGAAGTGCTTTTACAAAAGCAAGAACAATTTTTAAAACGCTTAACGCAACTAAACCCTAATTTTAAACATAATAGCATTAGCCATTGGTTGCCTAGTTTACAAAAGCAGAGCGATAACCAAGCCTTGTTTAAACAGGCTAAAAACAAAGGGATTTTGGATATTGCAGAGCGCATTACAGGGCAAGCACTAGAAAGCACAAAATCACCGTTACTCACTTATGAAACACTCGCCACGAGTGCATTTAAACCATTATTACTTTCCCAAATGGTTGTTGAGTCAGAACAATCGATAACGTGGGTGTCTATTTCGGGTATTTCATCTGATCAACTAATTAATGAGGTTGAAAAAAACAATGGAATTTACCTTTATAATAAACCTAAACAAATTAGTGCTTTATTAAGTGATTACCGTGAATATTTACTATTAAGCCTAGTGCTTGCGGGTTTTATTAGTTGGCTGCTTTTTAGTTGGCGATTTACGATTAGGATAGCGCTGCTGCAGGTGACCATTTTATCTGTTGTGGTGTTGAGCATGCTTTGGGTATGTAATGCGATTCAAGGTAGCTTGTCGTTATTTAATTTACTCGGTGCGTTACTTGTTATTGCCTTAGCAATTGATTACCTCGTTTTTTATCAAATAAATAAGTTAGAGCCCAAAAATGTGTTAGCGATTAGCTTATCGGCTGCGTCATCAATGTGGGTATTTGGCATGTTGAGTGCATCTGATACACCCGCTATTTTTAGCTTTGGGCTGAGTGTAATGGTAGGGATTTTAGCTATTTACTTTTTATCACCGCTGAGTGTTTTAAAGCCTCAAAAGGAATAATAATTTGAATAACCTTGAGCAGTACGATGTTGTTGTTATTGGCGCTGGGCCTTCTGGTGCATTGGCTAGTAGTCTTTTAGTTCAAAAAGGATGGCGGGTACTGGTACTTGAACAGCAGGCGTTTCCACGTTTTTCAATTGGTGAAAGCTTACTGCCGCAATGTATGGCGTTCTTAGAAGAGGCGGGCTTAATCGATATACTGCATGACAATGCAGCGACTTTAGGTTTTCAGTTTAAAGATGGCGCTGCTTTTCATCGGGCAGGGCAAAATACGACTATAAACTTTACCGAAAAATTTACTAAAGGCCCAGGCACTACGTATCAAGTGAAAAGAGCTGACTTTGACAAATTATTAGCAGACAAAGCACAAGGACAAGGCGTAGAGATCAGATATAAGCACACCGTGGTTGACTACTGTGATGAGCCAAATGGTGCATCATTAGTGGTACACAATGAGCAGCAACAAGCTTACCGCGTTAATGCCCGATTTGTATTGGACGCAAGTGGCTTTGGGCGTGTATTACCAAAATTGTTAGATTTAGAACTTCCCTCTAGCTTTCCTGTTCGCAGCGCTTATTTTAGTCATTTTAAAGACAATATTAGTGATTCAAGCTTCGATCGTAATAAAATTTTGATTACCGTGCACCCTCAATATTCTGATGTGTGGTATTGGCTTATTCCCTTTAGTGATGGTACTGCGAGTATTGGGGTGGTGGCGCAGTCAGAGCGTTTTAATAACGACGAATCTAGCGATTTACTAAATCAATTTATAGAGCAAGATCCTTATTTAAAAACACTGTTAGCACAACGAGAGTTATTAACTCCAGCAAAAAATATTAAAGGCTACTCGGCAAATGTGAGTAAGTTATATGGTAAGCACTTTGCTTTATTAGGTAATGCGGGGGAATTTTTAGATCCGGTATTTTCATCAGGTGTAACAATTGCACTTAAATCTGCAAATTTAATTGCTCCACTTGTTGATTGCTATTTAAAAAATGAAGTCGTCGATTTTGACACTCACTACGCACAGCCATTACAAGCTGGAGTTGATTGTTTTAGAACATTTGTAACAGGATGGTACGATACGCGTTTTCAGGATGTGATATTTTACTCTGAGCAAAATACTCAGGTACGAGAAATGATTAGTGCTATTTTAGCGGGCTACTCATGGGATACAAATAACCCATTTGTTGCACAAAGTGAACGCCGTTTAAATGTCTTGGCTCAGTTATGTCAAAATTAATTAAGTATGCGGTGTGTAGTGTATTCATATTTGCTGTGTTGAGCGCCTGTACGAGTTTTACAGCATCTAAAAATAGAGTGTATCTATCACCTAATATTCAATTAAATATTAATAGCGTGCCAGCACAAATGTTTGATAAGTCTTGGCAGCATGTTTTGTATATTACAAATCAGCAAAAAACACATACTGTATTTGCCCAATTAGCTATAAATGACAAAGGTGCAATTAAGTTATTGTTAATGACAGTACAAGGCTTTCCAATTATGGAGCTTGAAAAACCTTTAAATGGCCCGGTAAAAACACGAAATATGCTGGCGGTAGAAGGGATAGACCCTCATTATATCTTGGCGGATATTGCATTAGTACATTGGCCAGTAGCATTTTTACAAAAGCAGTTAGAGGGTGCTTTAATAGAGCAGGTTGGCTCTAATCGGGAAGTATTTAACGATGAGGGTACATTTATCACCATTGACTATAGTGGTGAGTCGACAACGTTGAACAATATTTTACATCAGTATCAAATAACATTTAAAAAGGTAGAACAGTGACATATTGGCTGAATGATTTAGGCATTGTGAGCGCGATGGGCATAGGCCAAGATGCAACCACAACAAGCTTAAATAAATATAACCCTGCAACTCCTTTATTAACTTTAAATAAAAGTTTAAGTGCTGAGCAAACTCCGCTTTATGTTGGGCAAGTTCAGTCTATTGCTTTATCAAATAATAAACGTATCAATACATTTATTGATCTAGCTTTAGAGCAGATTAAGCCAACCTTAGATAAACTTTCGCATATTGATAAGTCGCGTATCGCAATTGTAATGGGTACTAGTACATCAGGTATTCATGATGGTGAAAGAGCGCGTAAAAGCTATGAAAGTACAAAACTCTGGCCTGATGACTTTAGTTACAGTGATCAAGAGTTAGCTACACCCGCTCATTACATTGCACATAAAATAGGGGCTCTAGGGCCTTGTTACAGTATTTCTACTGCGTGCACGTCGAGTAGCAAAGCGTTAATTAGCGCCCGAGCTTTGCTAAATGCTGATTTAGCCGATGTGGTAATTTGTGGTGGTGCGGATAGTTTGTGCCAATTAACAATTAATGGCTTTGATTCGCTCGCTTCATTAAGCTTGGGTTTATGCCAGCCTTTTTCTAGCACCAGAGACGGCATTAATATTGGTGAAGGGGCCGCTTTATTTGTAATGACTAAAAATATGCCAATAACAAATAACGGCGTTATGTTACTAGGCAGTGGCGAAAGTTCAGATGCGCATCATATGTCAGCCCCCGATCCTAATGGGGTGGGCGCCCAAGCCTCAATGGAAAAAGCACTAAAAAGTGCAAAGTTATCCTGTGGTGATATTGATTATATTAACGCTCACGGTACGGCTACTGTAAAAAATGACGAAATGGAAGCACTTGCAATTAATCGCGTGTTTGGCAACAATACCCCGCTTAGCTCTAGTAAGCATTTAACAGGGCATACCCTTGGTGCTGCAGGCGCTATTGAAGCCGGTATATGTTGGTTATTATTAAAAGACAGCGGCCAACATATGCTGCCATATAACGTGATTAAAGAAGGCAGTGATTTGGCTGATATAAAAATAATAAAACAAGCGTTTAAGCCCGCTCTTAAATACTGTTTATCTAATTCATTTGCGTTTGGCGGTAATAATGCCAGCTTAATATTGGGAGTTAACGTTGACTAATTACCTTATAGAGCAAGTAGTCCCGCATGATGCGCCAATGATTTTAATAGATAGCCTTTTGACATACAGCGAAGATGAAGCTCAGTGCGGAGTTACTATAACTGAGCAAAGCCCTTTTTTTAGTCCTGCGATTAATGGCGTACCTAGCTATATTGGTGTTGAGTACATGGCGCAGTCTATTGCCGCTTATGCTGGTGCGTTGGCGAATGATGAAAATAAACCTGTAAAAATTGGTTTTTTAATTGGCACTCGAAAATATCAAACTTATCAACCGGGTTTTAAAAACGGCAGTAAGTTGACTATTGAAGTGAAAAAACTATATCAAGAAGAGTCAGGTTTAAGTGTATTTGAATGCCAAATACTCGCGTGTGAAACTCTACTTTGCCAAGCAAAAATTAATGTATTTCAGCCTGAAAACCCGTTGGAATTTATAAGAGAAAATCAATGACAAAAAGAATTTTAGTTACGGGTTCAAGCCGTGGCATTGGTAAAGCTATTGCGTTAAAACTTGCTGAGCAAGGGTTTGATATTACAGTACATTGCAGAGCAGGTGTTGAGCAAGCTCAAGCAACATGCGATGAAATTAATGCATTAGGTAGAGCCACCAGTTTATTACAATTTGATGTATGTGACAGAGAGCAGGCCAAAACACAAATAATAGAAGATATAGCTCAGCATGGCGCTTATTACGGCGTGGTGTGTAATGCAGGTATTACTAACGATATGGCATTTCCTGCTATGCAAGGGGAAGACTGGGATTGTGTAATACGTACAGGCCTTGATGGGTTTTATAATGTAGTACACCCAACTGTAATGCCTATGGTACAAAGCCGTAAAGGTGGGCGCATAATTACAATGTCGTCTGTATCGGGTATTGCAGGTAACCGAGGGCAAGTAAATTATAGTGCAGCAAAAGCCGGTATTATTGGGGCCACTAAAGCACTTGCATTAGAATTGGCAAAACGCAAAATTACAGTTAATTGTGTGGCACCTGGTTTAATAGAAACCGCGATGACTGATGAATTACCTATTGATGAAATGATGAAAATGATACCCCTAAAGCGCATGGGGAGCGTTAAAGAAGTCGCAGGCACAGTCGCTTTCTTAATGTCTGATGATGCAGCTTACATAACACGCCAAGTGATTTCGGTTAATGGTGGCATGGTTTGATTAAACGCGTTGTTGTAACAGGCATGTCTGTGGTCACTGCATTGGGCGATGATTGGTCTGAATTTAAACAAGCCTTAATTAAAGGCGAAAATGCTGTTGTTACTATGCCAGAGTGGGATATAGCCGACGATCTCAATACTCGTTTAGCCGCGCCAGTTAAACACTTTGAGCGACCAAGTCATTATAAACGTAAACAAATCCGTTCAATGGGGCGAGTGTCACTTATGTCAACTCGTGCTACTGAGTGCGCACTTGAACAAGCCAAACTACTCGAGCACGACAGTCTAACAGATGGCTCTACGGGCATAGCATATGGCTCATCTACTGGCTCTACTGCGCCATTACTCGCCTTTGCAAATATGATGGAAACGGGGTCGATGTCAGGTGTAACAGCAACGAGTTACATTAAAATGATGGCGCATACTGCCCCTGTAAATGTGGGTGTGTTTTTTGGTTTAAAAGGGCGTGTTATAACAACAAGCTCTGCTTGTACATCGGGATCTCAAGGAATAGGCTACGCCTATGAAGCGATTAAGTTTGGCCGACAAAAAATAATGGTGGCTGGTGGAGCAGAGGAATTATGC
The DNA here is from genome assembly GCF_001974875.1 of Pseudoalteromonas sp. EB27. GTDB lineage: Bacteria > Pseudomonadota > Gammaproteobacteria > Enterobacterales > Alteromonadaceae > Pseudoalteromonas. The sequence continues at coordinate 191,156 of NZ_MTQD01000007.1, read as the reverse complement.
ATCACAGAGGCTGCAGTATTTGATACGCTTTATGCAACATCTACAAAAAATGAAACACCAAAACAAACACCAAGACCTTTTGATAAAAATCGCGATGGCTTAGTGATAGGCGAAGGCGCGGGTACACTTATTTTAGAAGAATACGAACATGCAAAAGCGCGCGGAGCAACAATATTAGCTGAGGTGGTTGGTTTTGGTTGTAATTCTGATGGACAGCACGTTACTCAACCAACATCAAAAACAATGCAACTAGCGATAGAAATGGCACTGCAAGATGCCAATTTAGAACCAGAAAAAATTGGTTACGTTAATGCGCATGGTACATCAACAGATAAAGGTGATATTGCCGAGTCTCACGCAACGTTTAAAGCATTGGGCAGCAAACCTATTAGCTCGTTAAAAAGTTATTTGGGGCATACATTAGGTGCTTGTGGTGCAATAGAAGCATGGGCAAGTATTAATATGATGGCTGATAACTGGTTTGCACCAACAATTAATTTAGATAACGTTGATGACGAATGTGCTCAGCTTGATTACATAAGGCATCAAGGGCGTGAGATTAATACCGATTACGTGATGAGTAATAACTTTGCGTTTGGTGGTATTAACACCTCTTTAATATTTAAACGCTATAAAGTAGATTAAACACGTTAAAAGATAAGTTATGACTAACTGTTAGCTCGTTTTTACTGTATAATTTGCGACCCTTGATAATGTGGCCGTAGGTTATACAGCATGAATTTTAAATCTTTTAGTTTCGCTCCTGAAATCATCCAGGCGTTGGACGAACTTAACTATCACACCCTTACGCCCATTCAGCGCGCAGCAATTCCTGCTGTTCGTAAAGGTAAAGACGTTTTAGCCAGTGCACAAACTGGTACCGGCAAAACAGCCGCGTTTGCTTTACCTATCATCCAAAAATTGGTTGAGTCTGAACTCAGCACAACTAATGCACCTCATGCATTAGTACTTGCTCCAACGCGTGAACTTGCAGAACAAATTGCAAATAACTTTAGAGATTTTGCAAAGCATACATCACTTAAAGTCGTTAGCTTATTTGGTGGTGTTAGCACTGCAGGCCAAGCAAATGCTTTAAAAGAAGGTGTAGATATTGTTGTTGCAACGCCAGGTCGTTTATTTGATCATATTCGTTTAGGTAACTTGAGCCTTGCAAGTGTTAAGCACCTTGTTCTTGATGAAGCTGACCGTATGCTTGATATGGGCTTTATTGAAGATATGCAAAACGTTATTAAAAGCTGTGCAGAAGAGCGCCAGATTTTACTTTTCTCAGCGACTTTCCCTGCAGCAATTAAACAGTTTGCATCTAAAGTATTGAAACAAGCTGAAATAGTGCGTGTTGATCAAACTAACAGTACAGCAAGCACCGTTGAGCATGTTGTTTACCCAGTTGAAGAACGTCGTAAGCAAGAGCTACTTTCTGAATTGATTGGTAAGAAAAACTGGCAACAAGTGCTTGTCTTCGTAAACATGAAAGAAACCGCTGACGAGCTTGTTAAAGAGCTTAATCTTGATGGTATTCCGGCAGGCGTTTGCCACGGTGATAAATCTCAAGGTAACCGTCGTCGTGCTTTACGTGAATTTAAAGAAGGCAAAGTGCGCGTATTAGTGGCTACAGAAGTGGCAGCTCGTGGTATTGATATTGATGGTTTACCTCGTGTAATTAATATTGATTTACCATGGCTTGCAGAAGATTACGTTCACCGTATTGGCCGTACAGGTCGTGCTGGTCGCCAAGGTCAAGCAATCTCATTTGTTAGCCGCGAAGAAGAAAACACCTTGTTTGAAATTGAAACGTTAATCGGTCAAAAAATCAAACGTGTATATCTAGAAGGTTACGAAGTAAGTAACCGTGAAGTACTAATTGATAAAATTGGTAAAAAACCAGCGCATTTACGCCGTACACGCTCTAACAAGTTATCAGGACAAGCAACTGGTGAAGCGAGAGCAGTAAATCGCTCACGTATTTCAAGCGTTCGCAAAAGCTTAAAAGGCGAAAAACTGTCACTTAAAAAGTCATAGTTAACGCCGTTTAGTTAAAAAAACCTGAGTTTACTCAGGTTTTTTTGTGCCTGGTGATAACACCTCATCAATAGTATTTGCATATTCATAAGCCGCTTGCTCGTCCCCTTTATTTGCTATTATGGATAAACCAACCGGCAAACCACTTACTTTTCCGACCGGTAGGGTTATGTGTGTTGTGCCTGCAATAGCAGATAACGAACTACTACTGCCATTAAAATTATCACCATTAACTAAGTCTGTTTTCCAGGCCGGTGATACTGTAGGCGCTATAACAATATCAAGCTTGTTGTTTTTATACACATTAACAATGGCTGTCGTTGCTAAAGTGCGATAGCGGTCTTTAGTCTCCTGGTATTTTTGTTTGTTAGTTAAATCAATAGCCTGCGATTGAACTAGGATATCTTGCTCAAAGTGGGGCATTTCTGTATTTTTATTTTGAATATTAAAATTAATAAGTGCTTTTAGGCTTTTAACAGCCACTTGTGTTGGAGTGCTTGCGAGGTAGTGATTAATTTCGGCTTTGAAGTCGTAAAGTAAAATATAGTATTCATCAACAAATAGCGTATCTAAGTTGTCAGTAATATCTACATTAATAATAGTGTGCCCAGCCTGTTTTAATGCTTGTAACTGCTTGGCATAAAGGCGCTGCGTTTCAATTGTAAATTTATCGCTAGGTAGCGCACCAATAATAAGTGATGATTTTGATTTTAGATTACCTGTTTTTAATTCAAACCCTGTAGTTGTCGTATCAAGAGAGTCCTCACCTTGCAAAACAGATAAAACCAGTAGCGAATCTTTAAGTGAATGCGCCATCGGCCCTACTGAATCTTGGCTACTTGAAAGAGGCACAACACCTGAGCGTGATACTTGGCCCATACTCGGTTTTATTGCATAAACTCCATTTACTGAGGCAGGGCACGTAATTGAACCGTCTGTTTCAGTCCCTAATGCTATGGGCGCAAAGTTAAGTGCTACTGCAACAGCAGAACCTGCGCTAGAACCACATGGGTTACGTGTTACATCGTGCGCATTATGTGTTTGTCCGCCTACGGCACTCCAGCCTGAAGATGAATAGGATGAACGAAAATTTGCCCATTCACTTAAATTAGCTTTGCCTAAAATTATAGCGCCTGCATTACGTAGTTGTTTAACAACAAAAGCATCATTATTAGTAACGTTATTTTTAAGTGCTAAAGAGCCAGCCGTTGTGGGAAGTGTGCCTTTAGTCTCAATATTATCTTTAAGAAGTACAGGTATTCCATGTAATGGTCCAGCCCAAGTTCCTTTAGTGGCAAGTTCATCTAGCGTTTTAGCTTGAGCAAGTGCTGTAGGCTCTAGACTAATAACTGCATTATATTGTGGATTAAGTTTATTAATTCGGTCTATATAATTTTGGGTGAGTTGCTGTGCATTAATAGAATTATTTTTATATGCACTGTGAATTTCATCGATGGTTTTTAGTTCTTGTGCTTTAGCGTTAAAAATTGCCAATACACTAAGCAACGAAAAGGTAAATGTTTTGATCATTGTTGAGGTGCTTAAGTTGTTATTATTTTCTATACATTTAGCACAAAAAAGCCTCACAATGTGAGGCTTTTCGATAAACAGCTTAAAAAAGAGGTTTAAGCGTTTTCTAGCATAGACAGCGCAACCGCCTCAGCTGCTTTAATACCATCAATGCCCGCTGATAAAATACCGCCCGCGTAGCCTGCACCTTCACCTGCAGGGTAAAGCCCTTTAGTATTAATGCTTTGGAACGTTTTATCGCGTTTAATACTGATTGGCGACGAAGTACGTGTTTCAACGCCGGTTAATAAACCGTCGTTAGTAGAAAAACCACGAATTTGTTTATTAAACGCAGGTATAGCTTCGCGAAGAGCATCAATAGCAAATTGCGGTAGTACCTTACTTAAATCAGTTAACTTAATACCGGGTGTGTAAGAAGGTTGTACTTCACCTAAGTTTTCTGATGATTTACCTTTTAAAAAGTCGCCAATTAACTGTGCTGGTGCATCGTAGTTGCTACCACCAAGCTCATACGCTTGTTCTTCAAGTTTGCGCTGTAAGTCTATACCAGCAAGAGGATTACCCGGGAAATCCTGCTCTGGAGAAATACCTACAACAATAGCACTGTTAGCGTTGCGCTCACTTCGTGAATATTGGCTCATACCGTTGGTAACAACGCGGCCTTCTTCAGACGTTGCCGCTACAACAGTACCGCCTGGGCACATACAAAAGCTGTAAACTGTGCGACCATTATCACAATGGTGAACAAGTTTATAATCGGCAGAGCCTAAAATAGGGTTACCAGCATTTGTACCAAAACGACATTCATCGATCATTGATTGTTTATGCTCGATCCTAAAACCGACTGAGAAAGGTTTTGCTTCAACATAAATGCCTTTTTTGTGGATCATATCAAACGTGTCACGAGCACTATGACCTACAGCTAATACAACATGGCGAGTATTTAACTGCTCGCCATTTGAAAGCGTTAAGCCTGTTACTTGCCCATCATCTAAATGAATGTCGTCAACACGTGTACTAAAGCGAATTTCACCACCGAGTTCGATTATACGAGCACGCATTTTTTCAATCATGGTGACAAGTTTAAATGTACCAATATGTGGCTTACTTACGTATAAAATTTCATCTGGTGCGCCAGCTTCTACAAACTCAGTTATTACTTTACGACCATAATGTTTTGGATCTTTTACTTGGCTGTATAACTTACCGTCTGAAAACGTACCTGCGCCGCCTTCACCAAATTGTACGTTTGATTCTGTGTTAAGTGTGCGTTTACGCCAAAAACCAAACGTGTCTTTTGTACGTTCACGTACTTCTTTACCGCGCTCTAATATAATGGGATTAAAACCCATTTGAGCAAGTAATAAGCCTGCAAATAAACCACAAGGGCCAAAACCAATAACGACAGGGCGCTCTGTTATATTTTCGCTGGCTTGGGCTACAAATTTATAGTTTGTGTCTGGCGCTACTTTTACATGTTGGTCTTTTTCAAATGCTGAGAGTAGCTTGGCTTCGTTATCAACTTCTATATCGAGTGTATAAATAAGTAAAATAGCTGATTTTTTACGTGCGTCATAACCACGTTTGAACACATTAAAACTGTGCAATTGTTCTGGTTGGATTTTTAGTTTATTTACAATTGCTTGACCAATTGCATCTTCGTCATGATCAAGTGGCAGCTTTATTTCGGTTAAACGTATCATTTATATCTCTTTTAGGTGTCATAGCGGGGTATTATTACCGCTCACAATAAGGGAATGCAGGGCACAATGGGTGTGCAAACATAAGGCGCGTATTTTACGTTAAAATAGGGTGATATGGCACTTATTTATTGTATTTTTGGGGTGGATGGGTATGATCCACAACTGTTGTTTAAAATCTTAGGTATTAAAATAGTATGGCGTTTGTAGTCACCGAAAATTGTATAAAATGTAAGTACACCGATTGCGTATCAGTGTGCCCTGCAGATGCATTTTTTGAAGGCCCTAATTTTTTAGCTATTAGCCCGATTGATTGTATCGATTGCGGTTTATGTGTCCCTGAATGTTCAGCTGATGCAATATACCAAGAAGATGAGCTACCAGAATCTCAAAAAGAGTTCACAGAATTAAATGCTGAACTCGCATTGGTATGGCCGCGCATTACAGAGGTTAAACCTGCACCAGAGGACGCTGATGTATGGAATGGCATAGACAATAAGCTTAAACTACTCGAAACTTGATGGGTAACATTAGTTACTCCTTTATCATTAAATAGTTAATTTTTCATTTCAAAGTATTAACAAATGTACCTGGATAAATTACAATCCCCAGCTTAAGTTACTCCCTATGAGTAATTACAGTCTAAATGGATGTTTATGCAGTACTTTATAACTATAATAAAAAAGTTTACCTTCCTATTTTTAAGTTTCGTTTTATTACTCTCAAGCCTTGATGTAGCGGCTAGTAAACAGCAAGTACCCTTATCTCGTATTGATTCAAATATCACTATTGATGGTGTTATGGATGAAGCGCACTGGAAAAACGCGACACGTATACCTCTACTCTACCAAGATGAGCCTAACGAAAAAGGCACACCTCCTGTAAAAACTGATGCTTTTATTTACGAAGATGGCACAAACTTATATGTTGCCTTTATTGCAGAGGATCCAAACCCTGAGCAAATTCGTGCATCACTTCGTGACCGCGATACGCTGTGGGAAGACGACGTAGTTATTCTTGTTATTGATACATTTAATGATGAACGCAGTGGTTATGAATTTCATGTGAATCCCCTTGGTGCACAAGGCGATATAAGAATGACCGACACCGATGGGTGGAGCTCAGATACCTCATGGAATGCTATTTGGGATAGCGCGGGACAAATTAACGAGCAAGGTTACGTTGTTGAAATGCGTATTCCTTTTATGGCACTGCGCTTTCCTGAAAATGAAAAAGAGCTAACGTGGGGTTTTTCAGTCATGAGAAACTATCAACGTGATGTTTTATATCAGCTATCAAATATGGGGTTTGATAGAAATATAAAATGTAGCCTTTGTCAGTTTGATAAGTTAGTGGGTTTTAGCGATATTGAATCGAGTAAAAATATTCAATTAACACCTACATTGACTGCACTTCGTAACGATAATAAATCTGAATTACCGGGTAATTGGGATAATGGCGATATAGATACCGAAGTGGGCTTAGATTTGCGCTGGGGTTTAACCAAGGACGCTGTTTTAAATGCGACGATCAATCCAGATTTTTCGCAAGTAGAAACAGACTCTTTAGAGCTCGATGTAAATACAACCTTCTCAATTTATTACGCCGAAAAACGTCCTTTCTTTTTAGATGGTGCTTCTTACTTTAAAAGCAGCTTATTTGAACTTTTATATACACGTACAATTGCAGAGCCTACTTTAGGTGCAAAGCTAACCGGTAAAACGGGCGACCATAGTTATGCTTTAATGCTCGCTGATGATGATAATAGTAATATTTTACTGCCAACGAATCAGGGCTCAGGCTTTGCAAGCCTAAACAAAAAAACGAATGCGGCTGCTGGGCGTTATCAATATGACTTAGGTCAGCAAGGTACTATTGGTATTTCAAGCACGCACAGAGAAAGTGATGACTATCACAACACTGTATTATCAGTGGACGGTAGCTACTGGTTTAATCAATCGGACACTCTTTTGTATCAAGTATCATCTGCTGATACACGTAACTCTGAATTTTTAATTCAAAATTATAACCTATCTGAAACTCAGTCAGATGAAGCATATGCCCTGGAACTTACGCGCGATAAACGTGATTACAAATTGTTTGCATCGTATGAAAATATTGGGCAGGACTATCGCACTGATTTAGGTTATCAAGCTAAAGTAGATTATGAAAAAGTAGGCTTTGGTGGTGGACAAACATGGTACAGAGATGAATCTGATTTACTTACCTCATGGTCATACGAAGCTGACTGGGATAAAACGTGGGCGCAAAATGGCGACTTACTTGAAGAAGAACACGAGGGCTTTTTAAGCTTCAAAGGTCAAAAACAATCTATTTTTGAAATTGGTTTAGTACATCGCTATGAAAACTATAATGGCAATTTTTATAATCAAAATATTGGTTTTATTTACACCGGTTTTAAACCCACTAAAGATTTAAAGCTTTCGTTATATATTGAATACGCTAGCCGCATTGATTATGCAAATGAGCAACTAGGCGATGCGTTTGACACTCAAACCCAAGTTGTGTGGGACATTAACGACCATTGGCAACTCGATGTAAAACATAACTACAGCCAATTAGATAATCCGCAAGGGGATCGTGTATTTACTGCTAACCTAGTCGATTTTAGACTTCATTATAAATTTAGTATGCGTTCAATTCTTAAATTAATTTTACAATTTGAAGACATTGATAGAGACGAAAACGCCTATTTTTATCAAGTTAGCCAAATTAACAAAGACTATGGTAGTCAGCTTGTTTACTCATATAAAATTAATGCACAAACGTTGTTTTATTTGGGTTACTCAGATAGAGGCTACCAAGACGATTCTCTTAAAAATATTGAGCGAGATCAACGTACATTTTTTACAAAAGTTAGCTATGCATGGCAGCTTTAAATATTAAAATAATAATTGTATCTGCGATAATTGTTACATTCCTAGGTTTTTTAACAAGGCATGATGTTGAAGAATAATTTTAGGAAATGTTGTATTAAAGCATCGGGAATGTCAGAAAGGATTATCAAAGACAGATACTAAAGGCTGTAATGGTGTGGCCTAGATTGACGCTGAAGAAAAATTATAGAGCTTATTGACGGTATGTATTAAATTTTAAACAATTGAAACCTTTTTGTTTATTTTTGTTAATCCCACCTATACTATATTAAATTGAGTGAGTTAATACGTTATTGTTACAGTTTTTTGTTATTCTAATGGCTTAGGATTATATCAATGCTTGCTTAGTACTAAATGCAGGCGATATAATTCGTTTTTTGGTGGTGGGTTTAATGGGAGAAGCAAAATAGATGGATTTTTTTTATGAGTAAACTTAAACCGCTCGGTTTTATTTTTCTAATTATAATTCTATTTTGTTTTTGTATAAACATAGAGTTAACGAATCAGATCAACCGTATAAATTTATTTAATACCAGTATTGATATACGAAGTTTCGAAATAACTAATACCACTCTTGAAATGGCTCCTTGGTATAACCCCATTTTGAATGGCCATTATATTATTGAGCAGCCTACTGCCGATTATTTACTTATTAAAACCACTGAGACCCAGTTTGTAGCAGCTGATTCAAATAAGCTAATTGTAATGACGCTTGCATCACCTATTAACTTTTTACTCTTATGTATTTTAGTATTCGGTTCTGGTTTGTATTTACGTAGGGAGCGCAGAAAGCGCCACTATAAAAATCAGATAGCAGAGCTTAACCTTCAAGCCAATAGCTTATTAACTGCATTTAACTTGCAAGTAAAACCAGCTGAGAACCCTTTGGGTGTAAGCAGCTTAGGTCAATCTATAAATAGTTTAAATACGCATGTTGCTAATTATGTAAAACAAACACAAACCAGTATATGCCAAGACAAACTGACGCTGTTAATTGACCGCCATGCTTATATTGAACATATCGACAGACAAATTAATCATGCTAACCAAGAAGATCTCAAATGCGCACTCCTGTTTATCGACCTTGATGGCTTTAAACAAGTAAACGACTCATTTGGTCATAGTTTTGGTGATGAAATATTAGTTCAAGTTGCTACTCGCCTTGCCAATGTTCTACGCCACCATAAATTAAGTAATATAAATAGTGCTAACCAATTAGAACAAAACTTATCGAGGTTGGGAGGAGATGAATTTTCCATTTTTATAGAGTTACTTGATGATAGCGACAGAGTTGTTGAAATTGCTAAACACGTGCTTAGTGAGCTTGAAAAAGACTTTGTGCTAGGTAACAAAATAGTAAAAATTAGTGCCAGCATTGGTATTGCGGCTTATCCAGAAAGTGCATCAACGCCGCAGGCTCTTTTGCAATTAGCTGACGTGGCTATGTATAGGGCTAAAAGCGATGGTAAGGGGATATTTAAAGTTTACTCACCAGAAATGGGTAACAAAATGCGCCGTTACCATTATTTACTTGAAGAGCTGCGTTTAGCGGTCGCGTGTAAAGATTTTTACTTATCTTTTCAACCGATTGTACATGTTGAAGATTGTATGATTGATTATTTTGAGGCGCTTACCCGATGGGATCATCCAGTTGAGGGTATGATCCCCCCTTCAGAATTTATTCCAATAGCAGAGGAATCTAATTTAATATTAGAGCTTGGCGATTGGATTATGCTTGAATCGTGTAGACAGATGGCCGCATGGCACAATGCAGGTATGCGCAAAGTGAAAATATCAGTTAATGTTTCGGGCATTCAATTAAAGCATCGTGATATTTATGATTGGGTAATGAAGAAGCTCAAAAAAACCGGCTTACCAGCTACGTCTCTGATGCTTGAAATTACTGAATCTACATTTATTAAAGCCAGCCCTAAAATAATTAAAGACTTAAGTAGATTAAGAGAAGAGGGCATTACCATTGCAATTGATGATTTCGGTACAGGTTTTAGCTCGTTAAGTACATTAGCTGATTTACCAATAGATGTTATTAAAATTGATCGCTCGTTTATATCTCAAGCTAATAAGAGCCAAAAATACAACGACATATTAAATACAATTAGTGATCTAGGGAAAAAGTTAGGTCTTAAAATTGTGGCTGAAGGCGTTGAAGAAATAGGGCAGTTTGAACTTGTTAAAAAAATGGGTGTGAGTTCTGTTCAGGGTTATTTAGTAAGCCGACCTGAGTCATCAGCTAATGTAGGTAATAAAGTATTACGCAATAACACCAGTAACCTTTCAGCATCGGGTACAAGTGCTTGGGATATTGTTAGTTAGTTTATAAATAAAAATGCCACTCTAAATAGAGTGGCATTTTTGTTTAATCAGTAATAATTGTATTAAAGATCAAATGTGCGAGAAACAGCAAGTACGATACGCTCATCAGCATAATCGTAATCTAAGCTTGTGTTTTCAGCAGCCACTTCAATACCAAAACCTTCGTAGCTTGTTTGGTATGCCAAGCGATAGTGGTGGTATGATTTATCACCCTTAGCGCCATCCCACTGAAACTTATCGCCATCAAGTGAATTTGAAATATCAAAACTTGCGCGTAGTGCGTGGTTTGGAGCTAGTTCATAAGTGTGAGCAACCATTGAAATTACATGACCGGCGCCTGTTCCAAAGTAATCCCAGCTGTACCAAAAGTTAAGCTCAGTTTGTCCGTACTCACTTACGTAACCAAATTTTGTGTAAGCTTCAGCGTAGTTTCCATCGCTGTTATTACCTTGGTACGTGTAATAAGCAATACCGTAGTCAACGCTAAATTGCTCATCAAGTTGCACATACTTACCTACATAGGCATCAAGTTCAAAATCAGTGTCGTCACCAAAATCTACATTTGAAGCCCACACACCTGCGTAAACACCGCTGTCAAAGGCATAGTCCAAGCTACCTTGAATGGCTGGGTCGCTATCTGTTTGTGTTACACCATTAAAAGTGTAGTCAGACGCTGCAGTGATTGTTGTTGACCAATCAGCAGCTGCAGTTGTTGATAAAAGCGCAAATGGTAGTGCTACTGCAAGTTGTTTTAGTTTGTTATTCATTATTTATCCCTAGTGTACTGTGTCAATTTTTGTGTAATCAATTTCGTTTGCTTTTGGTGAGCTATCTATATTCGTTACTGTTTTAAATTTACTGTAACCAATAAAAGCAGCACAGATAAAGAACAAGCCAATAACTAATGCACCTACCCACTGAATTTGTAAAAATTCCAATTTAAACAATAGTGTAAGTAGTGATAAAGCAACAATGTTTCCGACTATGTATTTCATTTTTCCAAAACGCTTTACGGTAAAGTTTAGGTTATCTGTATATAAACGCACTAACGAATCGAGTGAGTTAATTACAAATACAATACCTACAAATACCATAGCAAAGTTTTTAATACCTTGAGTTGGAATGCCCGCTTCGTGGTAGTGATAAAGTACACTAAACCAAATTGCGATAGGAATAGAAGGGAAAATCAACATTGCAGCCAATACTTGGTATGTTTTAAGTCCACCAACAAAGCGTGATGTAAATTGACCAATCATTATGCTCCATGCGAACCACCAAAATAAGTAAAATTCATGGTAATCATTAAGTGGTAAAACAAATTCATTAATATTAGCAAAGTAAGTACCAATAGAGCCTAAGTTATCTGTAAATGCTGACATTTGACTATCACCGATCACAAATGCGCCAGCCCACATAAAGGCGATTAATACTAAAAATAACCACGTAGTAGAAATACTTAAAATACGTACATATTTAATATCAGTACTTGAGTACACAGCAAAACAGATAGCTGCAAACACAATTAAATAAAACTCAGAAACTATACTTGTTCCATCACCTAATTCGGGTAAATACCATGGTAGGTTTGTAAGCAATAAATAAGCGGTAAATGCACATGTACCAATAATTACAACGTTATTGATAAATTTAACCCAAGGAATTTCGAAAAATTTCACTTTAGGTTCTATTACACAGAAATAAAAGCACGTAAGAAAGTAAAACCCCCAGATCAAAAATCCCCAGTAGCCAAACTCAATAGCCAGTGGATTTGCAAACGCGTATTCTGGGCTTGCTTTTATGTCTGCATAACCTGCAAACTCAGTTAAAGGAAACATGATAAGGCCAACATCAAGGCCAGAAGTAAATAGTATTGCTATAAACGTAAAGGTTCGAACTGGTGTTACACCTACTACGCGAACATTACCCCATTTAATTAAAATAGTGATAATGGCAAGTAAGGTAAAAATGATCCCTGCATTAAGCCAAATAGTCATTGTTACCCTCCAGTAATGAATAAAAATAATTCATAAGCACTCCGTATTTTATTGTTTTATTCTCGCATTAACACAACGTAACCTATTTACATCGTGTGCCACTGCAAGGCACGCATTGGTTTAGCCCGACGAGACTAAACCTGAGCATGTGGCTAAAGTTAGATCTCCGTACTACGTTGTGTTTCTTGCCAGTTTTTTGTTATGGCAACATTCACATCCGATTTCTGTAATGGGTCTTTACCTAAAATTATGTCAGCTGCTTTTTCGGCAACCATAATAGTAGGCGCATTCAAGTTTCCGTTAGGAACCGTTGGGAATATAGATGAGTCAACAACACGTAATCCTTCAATACCATGTACTTGCGTATTTGAGTTAACAACGGCCATATCATCTTCACCCATTTTGCATGAGCAAGAAGGGTGGTAGGCACTTTCTACGGCTTGGCGTACAAAGGCATCTATTTCTTCATCTGTTTGAATATGTTTACCTGGTTGAATTTCTTCATCGCGGTATTCATCAAAGGCACTTTGCTCGATTATGTCGCGTGTTAAGCGAACGCATGCTCTAAAGCCTTCAATATCGTCTTGATGCTCAAGGTAATTAAATAAAATTGTTGGTGGTTGCTCAGGATTTGCAGAAGCAATAGTCACACTACCACGGCTTTTTGGTTTGTTATGACCAACATGTACTTGAAAACCATGACCTGCAAATGCGCTTCGACCGTCGTAACGCATAGCCGCTGGTAAAAAGTGATACTGAATATCTGGCCATTCAACACCTGGTTTTGAGCGAATAAACGCACACGATTCAAAATGATTCGTTGCACCTAAACCCGAACGCGTTAATAACCAGCGCGCGCCAATCAAACCTTTTGAAACAATGCCTAGCTTGCCGTTAAGCGTGATAGGTTGCTTACACTTGTATTGAAAGTAAAACTCAAGATGATCTTGTAAGTTTTGACCAACACCAGGTAGATGATGCTGTACTTCAACGCCTGCTTTTTCAAGCGCTTGTGTGTCACCAATACCAGAGAGTTGTAAAATATGTGGAGAGCCGATTGGGCCTGCACTTAATACAACGTCTTTTGCAGCATATGCAGTTTTAACGTCGCCATTAACTTTGTATTCGATGCCAGTAGCTTTCTTGCCATCTAAAATCACGCGTTGTGCTAGTGCACCTGTAATAATCGTTAAATTACTACGCGATTTAACAGGGTCTAAATACTCACGCGAAGCAGAGCTGCGCACGCCGTCTTTTACGGTCATGTGCATTGGGCCAAAACCCTCTTGCTGCGACGCGTTATAATCACCTGTAGAAGCGTAACCGGCTTGTACACCTGCTTTGATAAAGGTGCGGTAAAGCGGGTTTTTCATTTCGTTGCCGTTATTAACGCCAAGCGGGCCTTTGCCACCACGGTAAGTATTTTCACCAAGGTAAAAGCTTTCTGCCTTTTGAAAATACGGTAAACACGATTGGTAATCCCAGCCGTTTGCACCGTGTTGCTGCCATTCGTCAAAATCTTTTGCGTGGCCACGTACATACACCATGCCATTAATAGATGACGAGCCGCCTAATACTTTGCCTCGTGGGCAATGCATTTCACGGTTATCTAAATGAGGCTCAGGCTGCGTATGAAACTGCCATGCGTATTTGTCACTATTCATAGGAATAGATAACGCGGTTGGCATTTTTATAAAGATACTTTTATCGCTACCGCCAGTTTCAAGTAGTAACACGCGGTTACTTGAATCTTCAGATAAACGGTTGGCTAAAACACAACCCGCCGAACCCGCGCCAACAATAATATAGTCGTAATGATTACTCATAGTAGGGCGCCTTAAAATGGGCTTTCTATGTCGGCCATACCAACATAAATAGACTTAGTTTGCGTGTATTGATCAAGCGTTTGTATACCATTTTCACGGCCAATACCCGATTGCTTATAACCGCCAACTGGCATTTCAGCCGGTGAGTTACCGTATGCATTAATCCAACAAATACCGGCTTGTAACTTATGAATTACGCGGTGAGCACGTTTAATATCACTCGTAAATACGCCAGCAGCTAAGCCTAGGTGTGTACCGTTAGCGCGTGCAATCACATCGTCTTCGTCGTCAAAAACAAGCACGCTCATTACTGGGCCAAATATTTCTTCTTTAACAATAGTCATATCGTCATTACAATCAATAAACACAGTCGGTGCTACAAAATAGCCATTAGGTGCAGATTCTGGTGAAAGCGTTGTACCACCAGTTAAAAGCGTTGCACCTTCTTCTATGCCTTTATTAACGTAGCTCATTACTAGTTCTTGATGCTTTTTAGAAATAAGTGCGCCAAAGTTTGTATTTAAATCTTGTGGGTCGCCAGCAATAATGTTTTTCTCAGTGCGCGCTTTAAGCTCATCAATAAATTGCTGATATACATTTTTATGAACGTAAATACGTGTACAGTTAGTACAAATTTCGCCTTGCGTATAAAAATTACCTAGCATAGCGGCGCTAACCGCTTGCTCAATGTTGGCGTCATCGAATACTAATAGTGGAGATTTACCACCAAGCTCCATCGTGACATCTTTTAAAGTACCGGCAGCACTTGCTACTACTTTTTTACCTGTGCCTACTTCACCCGTGAACGATACTTTGTCAATCTCGCTATGCTGCGTTAGCCACTGGCCTACATCGCCCGCGCCTTGAACCACATTAAACACACCTGCAGGTACGCCAGCTTCAACAAATACTTCTGCAAGTTTAAGAGCGCCCAGTGGTGTTTCTTCTGATGGTTTGAATATAAATGCATTACCAGCAGCAAGGGCAGGGCCCGACTTCCAACATGCAATTTGTAGTGGGTAGTTCCATGCGCCAATACCCGCACAAATACCTAATGGTTCTTTGCGTGTGTAGTAAAAGTCATCACCAACCATTTGTTGTTGGCCTACTTGTGCTGGCGCAAGACCTGCAAAGTATTCAATTACATCAGCGCCAGTTTCAATATCAACACAATTTGCTTCTTGCATTGGTTTACCGGTGTCGAGTACTTCTACAAGTGCTAGTTCATCGTTGCGCTCGCGTAAAATAGCCACTGCTTTTAATAAAATGCGGCTACGTTCAATGGGTGTCATTGCTGACCACTGAGCAAAACCTTGCTTTGCACTCTCAATGGCTGCATTTTGAATAAATTCGTCGGCAATTTCTACTGCGTAAATAACCTCGCCCGTTGCTGGGTTTGTTACATCAAATGTTTTGCCGTTCTGGTTTGCAAGAAAATGGCCGTTAATAAAATTTTGATAGACAGGTGTAGTCACGCTAGGCTCCATATTGCTTGATAAGTGAAAGTACATAGCTTTTTGCTAACTTTTCACAGTGTTTAAACTGATTATTGTCTGATTTACTCAGTACTGCTCTTAACCATAGGCCATCGATCATTGCGGCGCTAAGTTCTGCAGCTTGATTTGCTTGCTCAATAGGCATTAATTGTTTAAAAGAAAATGCTAAATTACTTTGCAAGCGTTTACTGTTTACATTTTGTAGTCGGTGTAATTCTTCATCATGCATCGATTGCGCCCAAAAACTTAACCACGTTCGGGTTGTATCATTACGCTGTTGTACAAGCGCAAAGTTGGCTTCGATAATAAACATTAAACGTTCAGTCGCATTTGTTTGATGATTTACTTTGCCTATCAAGTCTTGTTTTAAGCTTGTTAGTAAGTATCGAACAGTGGCTTCAATCAGCCCCTGCTTACCACCAAAATAATGACTAATAATACCCGACGATAAACCTGCATTTTTACTAATGCTGTTTATAGTCGTTCCTTGTAATCCATTCGTCGCAACAGATTCTATAGTTGCGTCAATTAACTGCTGACGCCTGACAGGTTCCATTCCAACTTTAGGCATAATTTTTATTAATTGAACGTTCAATAAAGATAAGCTTAAGGTAATAGCTCTAACAATTCAAGGTTGAGGTAAATATCTAGATGCCAAAATGTAGATTAATCATTAATAAAAGTGCAACTAATGCGATAAAGTAGATAAAATTTTATTTTATTTAATTTCTTATAAAACATGGTGTTGCAAGGGGTTTTTTGAGATCAAATAATAGTAATGATTTGTTTACAGCAATAAATGAATAAAATATGTGAAAATCGTTAGTGCAGTAATAGTTAGAGCACTAATAGTATTATTTTAATGCAAAAGCGCACTAAACCTGCAATTGCTTAGTGCTCTAATAAATTTATATAGAGAGTAAACTTTATGGTTTTATCGTTTTAAAGCGCTTGGTTTTGAAAGGTTAGGTATTATTAATAACACCTTTAAAAAGGAGAGGGTAACGTCTTAGTCTATTGCCAATATAGTCATCAGCTAAAATTTGCTGGCAAATGAAATCAATATCTTTGCTTGCTTCAAAAACCCAATCAAAGCGCTCTATAGCCAGTAAAAAACCACGCTTTAAATGAGTTTGAGCACGGTACTGTTCTAAATTGTCTTGAATAATAGAGATTTTGCTTGGATCAGATCTAAGCTCTTCTACTACTTGGTTTATAAAAGTAGTATTGAGCTTGCTTGTAGGGCGGTGTCTGAGTTTTCGTGGGTGCATTAGCTCTCGTTTGCAATGTTATATAATTTTTTCAAAAAGTCGTCTTTATGCTTTTCATGTTCATAGTCAAGGTGGTAAGTATTATGAAAACCAAAGCGCAGCTCTACGCCGCTACCTTGTAGGTATACTGTGTAACCATCTACGTCTGAATAAGCAGTAACGCCTTGATAATGCTTACCTTCATCAGTCATTTCACCTTTTTGAATTATACGTTCATACACGGCTAAAATCTGTTTATTGTCGAGTTCGTTTTTCATGTTTTATACCTTTTATTTGATAACTCATACGATACAGATATGAGGGTCGATCATCTTAAAACAATAGCTAAAAAAGTGTGATATTGCTTTGTAATTTAGCTTTTTTAAATTATGCTCAAAACTCATTTATTGTTGAGCTTACACCATGATAGACAAGGCGTTACTACTAAAAACTCGTGAGTTATCGGATCAATTAATTGCATTGCAAACGCCTATTAGGATACTTGATGCTATTAATTGGGATAAACAAACTAAAGAAGAGTTTTTTAGACAGAAATGTCAAAAAAACCCACTTATCGATCGTGCATACTATCAACAGCGCGACCTTGGTTTTGTACCTAGCGAGTTACGCCAAGCGTTTTCTACTTTGCACCGTAACATTATTAACCAACTGGGGCAGTTAAATCCGATTGCTCAATATATGGGAAAAATGTGCACTGAGTATAAAACGGTATTAAGTATGCTTGAATATCGAGGTACGCCAGAATTTCATGACTTATCGGTGGAGTTATTTGGTCACCCTAAAGACTTATTCCATGCCGGTGAGCCCTCACTCTCTGAGCTAGCTAATATGCTAGATAAACCGCTGCAAAATTTACTAATAGCCGACATACTGCCTGACGACCCTAAAAATATTGATGCTGTTGATGCTGTTCGTATTTTGTCTGAGCAAGTAAACGCTAGTATGGCAGGTATAAACGTAGAGGTAATGCTTAGCGATGGTATTGTCAGTGATGCAGCCGCCGGTGCTAATAATATTAAGCTTAATCAAGATGTTAAATTTTCTCAGCGGGAACTGGATATTTTAGAAGTTCACGAAGGCTGGATACACGTGGGCACCACTCAAAATGGTTTAGCACAGCCGTATTTAACATGTTTAAGTAAAGGCACGCCAAGCTCCACTATTACCCAAGAAGGTTTAGCGGTACTTACCGAAATTATTACATTAAAATCGACCCCAAGGCGTTTATCTAAATTAGTAAATCGTATTCAAGCGGTTACAAAGGTAATTGATGGTGCCGAGTTTGTAGATATTTACCGTGATTACGTAGCGCAAGGTTTATCAAAAGATGACAGTTACACACTCGCGCAGCGTGTATTTAGAGGGAGCACGCCAACAGGTCTGCCTTTTACAAAAGACATTGCCTACATTAAAGGCTTTGTACTGGTATATAACTTAATTCGCGTAGCAATACAGCTAGGTCGAATCGATAGGCTTCCTTTATTACTGGTGGGTAAAATATCGATAGATGATTTTAGGTTAATATCGCAGCTTCATGATTTAGGTGTGATAGAGAGCCCACAATTTGTGCCACCACACTTTAAAGACTTACGTGGTTTGGCAACGTGGTTGAGCTTTGGCCGCTTTATTGGCGACTTATCGTTTGAAAAGTTAGAAAACGATTATAAACCGTTATTTTTATAATTAATCAACATAACTTAGCGACATAAAAAAGCCCATAACGGGCTTTTAAAATAAAGTACTTTAGGTTTTGCTATCGAGCGTTGGTGCTTTCAAATATTTTGTCAGCTGAGGCTGCAACAAAACCAGTATAAAGCTCACCGTCGGCTTTAGGGTAACGAATAGCAAACTCATAAAAACAGCTAGGGATGCTCATATCACCGTCACTAAAGGTAACAGAGTATTCATCAGCAAGTGTTGACGATTGCTCTAGTAACACCTCTGGTGAGCCTTTAACTTCGCCGCCTGACGTATTAAGCGAAAAGCCAGCGTCTTTTAGGGCTTGGTTAACATCATGAATGTTATCAAACTTAGCAAGCGTATTAATATTTACGGTAAAGTGATTGGCGCGGTAGCCCCACGCCGACATCCACGCTGCATATTCGCTTTCAGCTAGCAGCTGCTTATAAGTATCGGTGCTTACTTGCCAATGCGTGCCTGAATACAAAAAGTTATCAGCTGTTACTGCGCTTTCATCAATTTTGTCAACCATGTCGGTTACGATGGCTTGTAACTCAGGCGAGCATTTTTCAACTAATAGCTCAGAAATAAACACTTTTGGCTGATTAGGATCGCTATGCTCGTAGTGCTTTGCGTAGAGTTTTTTAGCTTCAAAGTGGTATTCACCACATTCTTTGTAACCAATCGCTAAAAAGTGAGCCGCGAGTTTTTCAAGGCCGACCTTTTCAATATTAAATGTACGCAGTGCAATATGATCGTTAATAATGTCATCTTTTTGCGTTGACCCTAAAAGGTCATGAATTTTGTCTGCCGATGGAGTTACGTTTAAGTAATTTTCCCAAAGGTTATTAAATAATGTGTTTACATCAGTATGCATATCAAATCCTTAAATCTTAAAATTTGGTTTTATTGCTTATTCAATTATTAAGCCCGGCGCTAGGGTTTGCGGTAAGCTCACTTTGTCTGATTCAACAGACGCTACAGGGTATGCGCAGTAATCAGCGGCGTAATAGGCACTTGCTCTGTGATTACCACTGGCGCCAATACCGCCAAATGGAGCTGCGCTTGAGGCACCCGTAATAGGGCGATTCCAGTTAACAATACCGGCGCGAATACGCTTTAAAAAGTGAGTGTAATCATCTTCACTATCGCTAAGTAAACCAGCGGATAAGCCAAAGCTTGTGTTGTTGGCTTCAGCAATGGCGCTGTCAAAATCGTCAAAGCGATATACTTTAATCAACGGTCCAAAATGCTCTTCATCTGGCATGTCGGTAACGTGTGTTACATCAATAATACCCGGGCTTACAAAACCTGTGCCTGGTTTTAATTGCTTAAGCTCAACAAGGATTTGCGCGCCTTTTGATACTAATTCACTTTGCGCAGCAACCATGCCTAATGCTGCTTTTTCGCTTATCATTGCACCCATAAAAGGCTGCTCTGTAGCAAAGCTGTCATCTACAACTATATATTTAGTTGCGCTTATTAGCTTTTCTAAAATAGCATCGCCGTTGGCTGATTTTTCAATAAATAAGCGGCGTGCACACGTACAGCGCTGACCTGAGGTAATAAAGCCTGATTGAATAATATCGTGCACAGCAGCGCTTACATCACTCACATCTTTTACAATTAGTGGATTATTACCGCCCATTTCAAGCGCTAAAATCTTACCGGGGTGTCCAGCAAACTGTTTATGTAGTAAGTGACCTGTGTTCGAGCTACCGGTAAAAAACAAGCCATCTATATCTTTATGAGAGGCAAGTGCTTTACCTGTTTCAATTTCACCTTGCACAAGGTTAATAACGCCTGCAGGTAAGCCCGCTTTTAGCCAAAGTGAGAGGGTAAATTCTGCCACGTGCGGCGTCAGTTCTGATGGCTTAAATACCACGGTGTTGCCAGCTAGAATTGCAGGAACAATATGTCCGTTTGGTAAATGCCCAGGAAAGTTATACGGGCCAAAAATAGCCACAACGCCATGCGGTTTGTGTCTAATAAACGCTTTAGCACCGGGCATTGGGTTTTCGGTTGTACCGGTACGCTCATGGTAGGCTTTTACAGATATAGCTACTTTACCTGTCATTGCGCCTACTTCGGTGCGGGTTTCCCATAATGGCTTTCCTGTTTCGCGTGCAATTATGGTCGCAAATTCTTCGCTGTGTTCTTTTAATTGTGCTGCGAAGCTTTCAAGAATGACTATACGCTCTTCAAGTGGTTTGTCAGCCCATTGTAATTGCGCAGCTCTGGCTGCTTTTATAGCCGAATCTACTTGCTGGGCGTTTGCGCCATTACCTTGCCATACCACATCGCCATTACTTGGATTGATTGACTCAAATACTGGGCCAAGGCCTGTATGCCACTGGTTATTAATTAGGTGTGTATTCATAAATTATTTACAGGCGGAAAAATCGCGCTGCGTCTCCTTGGCTTAAATTAAGCGCCTTAGCCACATCTTGGCTAATGACGAGAGTATGTTTCGCATGATTGTAATGTGCGTCTTTGGTAAATGTTGCTCTAAAGCCACTTACGCCTTGATTACATACAGCCAGCGTATCTGAGCTATTTTGTGATATGTGATCAAGCTCACCAATAGTAATAGGGCAAACTTGAGAGTCGCGAATGCTGCGAATATTACCAAGCTTTGCTTCAACCGTTGGGCCTGCGTCAAATAAGTCAACGTAGCCTCTGTGCTCAAAACCTTCTTTTTCTAATAATTTTAGCGCAGGTTTTGTTTTTTCATGGACATGGCCAATAACAGCTTGGGC
This sequence comes from Pseudoalteromonas sp. EB27, assembly GCF_001974875.1. Classification (GTDB taxonomy): domain Bacteria; phylum Pseudomonadota; class Gammaproteobacteria; order Enterobacterales; family Alteromonadaceae; genus Pseudoalteromonas. The sequence continues at coordinate 169,629 of NZ_MTQD01000007.1, read as the reverse complement.
TTTTTTGCTAAGCAAGTTCACATAAATAGGGTATTTAGGCATTAACTCGCTAATAAATACCTTATCGCCTAAGCCCACTAAGTGATCCGCTTCTGGAAATTCGATACTAAAAAAGTGTTCTTGCAGCCATTGCCAAAAAGGAGAATGGCCGTCTTCGTCGCTAACACCGCGCATTTCTGCGATAACAGTATCGGCGAAACGCTCGCTATGCTGAGCCATAAACAAAAAGCGTGAACGCGATAAAAATCGACCCGTTAGGCCTTGACGACTATTTTCGCGCAAAAATAATGTGCATATTTCAGAGCAGCCTGTGTAGTCGTTACACATGCTTAAAATATCAACGGTGTTATATACATTTAAAGTAGGTGAGTGGTGTACTGTTTTACCTAAATGATAATGATATAAAGGCACCGATAAACCTACCGCAGCTTCTATAGCGGTTGTACCAATAACGTCACCTGTTTCGCTGTCTTCTAAAACAAATAAATAGCTTTCATCAAGTGGCTGGTTAATGTTTTTGGCAAAGCTTTTTTCAGTACGTTCAATTTTTTCTTTAAGCTGTGCATCGTCCACAGGCAAAGAGGTAAACCCATGGCCTGACTCAATTGCTATTTGTTTAAGCGCTTCAAAATCATTGGCAGTAATAGGACGTAATACTTGCATTTATTGCTTGCTCCAATAGCACGCCAGTAGGCGTGCTAATTTAAACTATATTAACCGTTTACTACATCGCTAACCGCTTTTTCAAAGCGCGCTAAGCCTTCTTTAATATCTTCAAACGGAATAACTAAAGACGGTGTAAAGCGAATTACATTCATGCCAGCTACAAGGTTCATTAAACCATTATTAGCACTTGCTACTAAAAAGTCGCGTGCACGGCCTTCAAATTTGTCATTTAATACTGCGCCAATTAATAAGCCTTTACCACGCACTTCACTAAACACGTTGTATTTTTCGTTAATTGCGTTTAATCCGTCACGGAATAATTGCTCGCGCTCTTTAACACCGTTTAGTACATCTGGTGTATTTACTGTATCAAATGCAGCTTCTGCAACAGCACATGCAAGTGGGTTACCACCGTAAGTAGAGCCATGCGTACCAATTTTTAAGTGCTCAGCAATGTGTGTGCGAGTGATCATAGCGCCAATAGGAAAACCACCGCCTAATGCTTTTGCCGTTGTTAAAATGTCAGGTACAACCTCTAAGCCTTCGTAAGCGTATAAATCGCCTGTGCGGCCAACACCTGTTTGCACTTCATCAAAAATAAGTAGCGCATTGTGTTTAGTACAAAGTTCACGTACTTTTTTGGCAAAACCATCTGTTGGTGAAATAATACCGCCTTCACCTTGCAATGGTTCCATCATAACTGCACATGTTTTATCGCTGATCAGCGCTTCAAATGCAGCAATGTCATTAAAGTCACAATGTACTATGTCAGCAGGTTTTGGACCAAAGCCATCTGAGTAAGCGGCTTGTCCGCCAACGGTTACGGTGAAAAAAGTACGGCCGTGGAAACCTTTATTAAATGCAATTATTTGCGTTTTTTCAGCGCCGTAAACATCAAGTGCAAAACGACGGGCTAGCTTAAGCGCCGCTTCGTTTGCTTCTGCGCCTGAGTTTGCAAAGTAAACTTTATCAGCAAATGTGGCTTCAACCATTTTTTGAGCTAAACGAAGTGCTGGTTCATTAGTCATAACATTCGATAAATGCCAAATTTTTTCGCCTTGCTCTTTTAATGCTTTAACTAATGCAGGATGACAGTGACCCAAACAGTTAACGGCAATACCACCAGCAAAATCGATAAACTCGTTATTATTTTGATCCCACACGCGTGAGCCTTCACCGCGAACTGGGATAACAGCAGAAGGATTGTAGTTTGGTACCATTACGTCGTTAAATAAGTCTCTTGTTACTTGCATTTTGTACACCTAAATTGAAGGGCTTAGATAAAAGATTAGTTGCTAAATCAAAGAAGAATATAGCCTTTATTCTTCAGCAAACACGTTATTATTTCTTGTAGGGCGTCATTATCGAAGGTTAGCTGTTAAAATTGCAGTGCTATTTTGTGAAAAATGATTAAAATAAAAGTCAAAATGACGAAATAAATAAGCATTATGATAACACCACAAGATGAAAAGCTACTATCTGTATTAAAAACAAACGCAAGAGCCAGTATTTCAGACCTTGCTCGCATGCTTGATTTATCTCGTTCAACGGTACAAAGCCGTATGCTTAAATTAGAAGAAACGGGTGTAATTAAAGGGTATAGCGTAGATTATGGAGATGACTACCTCAGTAAAATGGTATCAGCTCATGTGTCTATTAAAGTTAAGCAAAAATTAACAACTAAAACAAATATTGAGCTTAAGCAAATTGATGCAATTTCGCAGCTCTATGCCATAAGTGGTGAGTTTGACTTAATTGCTGTGGTACAGGCTCAAAATTTAGAGCAATTAAGCCATTTACTTGACGATATAGGAAATCTTAATGGAGTAGAGCGCACAACGTCATCGGTTATTTTAGAGACTAAATTTAAGCGATGAACCAGAGCATTTATGATCCCAGCAGCAAATTACTTTGTTGCTGCATTGATTGTGATAGGTGTTGTTTTTGCTCTTTTAATCACTTCTTTGGTTGCTTCATCTAATTTTATAAAATAAGCATTACCGCCAATTCCTTTAAACTCTTCATCTGTAAATACAATGGTGTTGTCATCAAAAAAGGTGACCGCTTCTTTTTGTGTAACAATTCCTAAATCTATTTTTGAAACATCACCAGAGAAAAATTTATCACCTTCAAAGTTTTCAAATAACCAAAGACTGGTTGAATCAAGTAAGACTAATTTTTTACGATCAGGGCTAAGCGCTGCAGAGGTTATCCAGCATAGTTTTTCAAGCGTGGTACATGTTTTAAAAGAGTCGATTAACTCAGCCTTAAAATTAGCCGCATGATCGCCTACTTTATACACTTTAGTAATACCATCGAAAGGCTCAGTACGGTTTTTGGTAAATAAATATAAGTGACGACCTAGTGCTACAAATGCCTCTAAATCAAAATTACGGTTATTAGGTTTTATTGGACTGCCATCCATTTCGGGGTAGGTGAACTTGATTATTTCGGCTTGGGTTGTATCTGTTTTTATATCTATCGGGTTTTCTATTTTATAAATAGTGAGCCATCTACGGTCGTTTTTGTTATTGCCAAAATCCCCTAGAAAAAAGTGCCCAAATTTATTTTGGGTCATATCTTCCCAGTCAATATTTTTAGCGTTTTCAACTAGTATTTCTTTGGCGATAGAGCCATCTTGATTAAGGCGGTAAAGCTTGGGTTCATTGCCTCCGTCGTTTATCGCCCATAAACGTTTTTGTTTATCAAATTCAATACCTGAGATTTCTTTTAATTTAGGATCAACTGAGATTTCTTTTTTACTATAAAGGGTATAGATTGAAGAACCAACAAGTGTGGCTATTATTAAAAAGGCGATTGCTATAGTTATTAAAATGCTTTTTTTCAACATGAAAATTATGATATTTCAGAGTATTAAGATGCTGTGTATTATCACTGATGAAAGTACATAACAAAAGGGTTTTATAAATTTAGGCAATACTTTTGGATTATTTCACGTTAAATTCAGTTAAATAAATAATATGTGATGTACGCTTAGTTGGTTCAAATATTGCTCTGTACTAATGAGCTTTTTAAAAAAGATTGTTTATATACTAACCGCACTTTTTAGGTGCAGAAAAAATGAATTGTTGCACTGTAATAATGCGTAAATAAAGTTTTGGTTAACTTAAAACGTGTTTAATGATTTTGAATGGAATCCACATCGCCTTTTTGTTTAGTTGTATGGCCTGTGGCAAAGATTAAGTACCCTTTTTGGTTTAGTTGGAGCCTGCTATGTTGAATAAACGTTTTTTTAAAACAAAAGATGAAGCTGAAGTAACCTTTGAATTCTCTCATCCTGAGGCTGAAGAAGTTTGCTTACTAGGTGAATTTAATGATTGGCAACCTGTGCCAATGAAGCTTAATAAAAAACAAGGTGTGTTTAGATTTAAGCAACGCTTACCTATCGATAAACAATTTCACTTTCGTTATTTAATAAATGGAGACATTTGGGATAACGACCACCAAGCTGACGGTTATATCGGCAATACATTTGGCACAGAAAATAGCATAGTAAATACTCAACGCACTAATTAAGGCGATTCAATGGATGCTCTCTCGCAGTTGTTTTACCTGCATGGTATTGGCTTTGAATTCACTAAGTATACAGGTGAACAAGTGTTTTTTAGCGAAGACACGCGTAAACGTGCTTTGCAATGTTGTGGTGTTGATACAAATAACGAAGCTGAAATAACTCAACTCACTTATGATTTAGATGCATCGCTTTGGCTGGATTTAGTACCCAGTGTGAGTTTAGTTGAGCAAAAAGCATGTGTGTTAAAGCTTCGTATAGATGAACGTCAGCAGTATTTAGCCGCTAATATTAATGTCCCTTCTCTTGGGATGAATATAGCTCTTGAAAATCTTTATAATTTGGCGGTTACAGGTGAATATTACTTACATGGCGTTCGCTATGTTGAGCTTGCACTGCCTTTAAAAACGATGCCAATTGGCTATCATGACGCTAACGTTCAAGTAGGTGAGCAGCATGCAATTACGCAACTTTGGTATGTGCCTGAGCAAGTTTACCAAGTTGAAGACAAAAAGCGCACTGGGTTATCTATTCAGCTTTACACATTAAAAAATAAAGCGCATTTAGGTATTGGCGACTTTGACGATTTACTAACGCTTACAAAATTATGTAGCTCGCAAAATATGGATTATATATTACTTAATCCACTGCATTTGTTATTTGCAGATATGCCAGAACGCGCCAGCCCTTATAGTCCTAATAGTCGCGCTTTATTAAACCCTCTTTATATTTCTATAGTATTAAGCGAAGACGCACAAAATAACGCAGCGTTGCATGACCTCATGCAACGAGACGATGTAATTACACTTATAAAAAGTAATGATCAATTTATAGATTATGAAAATGTAAGCCGTATAAAGTATGCGTTATTTGAGGCGCTTTATAATCAGTTTGAATTAACGGCAAGTGATGAGCGTCGCCGTGCATTTACAGATTTTTATGATACTCATTCAACTACGTTAAAGACCCTCGAATCAGATAACTTAACATTTGATTATTACTTGCAGTGGCAAGCGCATATGCAATTGGCATTGTGTCAAAAAAGTTGTGCAGAGCTAGGTATGGCAATTGGCTTAATTAACGACTTAGCCGTTGGCTGTGCGGGTGATGGGGCTGAATTTAAAAATCAAAAGCCACTGTTTAGCCAAGGTGCAAGTGTAGGTGCTCCACCTGATCCATGGGCCGAAGCTGGCCAAAATTGGGGGCTTCCAGCACTAAATCCTCGAAGTCTTAGTAATAATCACTACCAATATTATCGCTCGCTCATTCGCGCAAACATGCAAAATGTAGGTGGACTTAGAATTGACCACGTAATGGCTATTAGGCGCTTATGGTGGTGCTTTGAAAATAATGGCGAACAAGGTGGCTGTTATGTTTACTACCCGTTTGAGCACTTACTCGCCATTTTAAAAATTGAATCACATATTAATCAGAGTATTGTTATTGGAGAAGATTTAGGCGTTGTGCCGCCAGAGGTAAGGCAGGCTCTAGCTTCAAGCGGTATATTTTCTAACAGCTTATTTTATTTTGAAAAACAACACAGTGGAGAGTTTTTAGCGACAGATGAGCTAGCAGCACAGTGTTTGTTAATGATAGCCAATCATGATGTACCTCCTTTTACAGGTTGGTGGCAGCATGCTGATTTAAATATTAAGCAACAATACAAGCTTATAACTTGCAGTGAATACGAGCAATTAAAGCAACAACGAATAGAAGAGCAGCATAGGATACTCCGATTTATTAATCGCCATACCAATACGACCGAGCTTTTATTAGATAGTAATTCAGTCGAAGTATATAACGCACTAGCATTGTGTTTGGCAGGTTCTCAATCGCGTCTATTTGCAATTCAAATAGACGATTTAGATGAGCAGAAATACCCGGTTAATATCCCCGGGACAGATAAAGAATATCCTAATTGGCGACGTGTATTAACGCATACCAGTGAAGAAATATTTACTAAAAATGGCTCACTTTTAGCTGCTATCGATTCAATAAGGAAAAGTTAAATGAGCAGTACAATTAATAAAAAATCGTCAGCACAGGACAGCTCAGTAGAAGAAAATAGCTATGATGCACAAGTACATGCATTAAATACAGGACGATTTAAAGACCCATTTAGCTTTTTAGGGGCACATAAAACAGATGCCGAAGTTGAAATCCGTCTTTACTTACCTTGTGCAATAAACGTAAGTGTTACATTAAATAATAAAAGCATTGAGGCGCAGCGCTACCAACAAAGTGACTTATTTATAGCTAAAGTTGATGCTCTACCCACCGCGCCTTATCAATGCATTGCTAAGTACACAAATAGCAGCACTACCTTTTATGATGAATATAGTTTTGAAAGCACACTTGATGCAGAGGCAATGTATTTATTTAACGAAGGCAGCCTTGAACATGCTTACTCTCATTTTGGTGCACATTTTAGTACTCAACAAAACGTAGAGGGTGTGCGCTTTTGTGTATGGGCACCCAATGCAGCAAGTGTTTCTATTATTGGTGAGTTTAATTTTTGGCAAGCTAATCGCCACTTTATGCGTTTTCATCCTGCAAGTGGTGTATGGGAGTTATTTGTACCGGGTCTTAAAGCCGACATGTGCTACAAATTTGCAATTACCGCGCAAAGTGGAGAAGTACTCGAAAAAGCCGACCCCTATGCCTTTAAAATGCAACAAGCACCGGGTACTGCAAGTGTTCTTCAGTATAAACCGGAACCTATAAAGCTTGGCGAAAAGGCACTTCAAAACAGGCAAAAACGCAATCATATTGATGCGCCAATTAGTATTTATGAAGTGCATTTAGGCTCATGGCAACGCGCTGAAAACAACCGTTATTTAAGTTACACAGAGCTTGCTGACAAACTCGTTAGCTACGCCCTTGAAATGAATTTTACTCACTTACAACTTATGCCAATAAGTGAATACCCGTTTGATGGTTCGTGGGGGTATCAGCCTGTTGGTTTATTTGCTCCTACTAGCCGTTTTGGCGACTACAACAGCTTTAAATACTTTGTAGAGCAGTGCCATAAAGCGAATTTGGGTATTTTACTTGATTGGGTACCAGGGCATTTTCCTAGTGATCCGCATGGTTTGCACCGATTTGATGGCACTCATTTATATGAGCATGCCGATAAGCGCCAAGGTTTTCATCCTGATTGGAATACCTACATTTATAACTACGACCGCCCTGAAGTTAAAAGCTTTTTGATTTCAAATGCTATGTATTGGTTACATCAATTTGGATTAGATGGTCTGCGTGTAGATGCCGTAGCCTCTATGTTGTATTTAGATTACAGCCGAAAAGAAGGCGAGTGGGTTGCTAATTGTTATGGCGGGCGCGAAAACTTAGGTGCAATTGAGTGTCTAAAGCAAGTCAATATGCGCAGTTATAAAAACAACCCCGGCATTATGATGGTGGCTGAGGAGTCAACAGCGTGGCCGGGTGTCACCCAAAGTGTTGAGCACAACGGTTTAGGCTTTGGCTATAAGTGGAATATGGGTTGGATGAACGATAGTTTGCATTACATGCAGCACGACCCTCTTTATCGTCAGCATCATCATCACGAAATGACTTTTTCGATGGTATACGCTTTTAGCGAAAACTATATATTGCCATTAAGCCACGATGAAGTAGTACACGGTAAAGGCTCGTTAATTGAAAAAATGCCAGGCGATGATTGGCAGAAATTTGCAAATTTACGCGCTTACTACGCATTTATGTGGGCACACCCGGGTAAAAAACTCTTGTTTATGGGCGGTGAAATTGCTCAGAGAAAAGAGTGGGGGCACGATCATTCTATCGATTGGCATTTACTTGAGCACCAAAGTCATAACGGTATAAAGCAAACCGTAATAGCGCTAAATACTGTTTATAAAAACCAACCCGCGTTGTATGAGTTAGATTCGAGTGCGGCTGGCTTTACCTGGATAGATAACAATAATAATCAGCAGAGTATTTTAAGTTTTGTCCGCTATGCTAAAAACGCAAAAGACTTTGTGGTTGTTATTGCTAATTTTACCCCCGCGTCATATGAAAATTATGTTATTGGCGTACCGAGTAAAGGGCGTTACAAGGTTATCTTAAATACAGACAATACTCAGTTTTTTGGCTCTGGCGTTGAGGTAACTAAAGATTCATCGCAGATAGTTCACGCTACAAATGAATCAAATCATGGCTTTAAACACAGTATTTCAATTGCCATTGGTGGCTTAACAACTATTTACTTACAAAAGGTTGATGATGAGTAACCGATTTGATGTAGCCCCCGGTAATGTAGAACCGCTAGGCTCTAGTGTTATCAATAATGGAGTTAACTTCGCGCTTTATGCGCCAGGTGCAAGCCAAGCTTATGTGTGTTTGTTTGATAAAAGTGGCCATTCAGAAATCCTAAAAATGGCGATGAATATTAACGAAGGTGGCATTTGGAGTATTCATATTTCGCCATTAAACGCCGGCGCACTTTATGGTTTTAGAGTCGAGGGTGAATATAACCCTAAAAATGGCCAACTGTTTAACGAAAATAAGCTACTTATAGATCCATATGCAAAGGACTTGTTTGGTGAGTTCACATGGAGTGAACGCCATTATGGGCAAATGCCAATTGGTACTAAAAGCACCGTAAATAATGCGATTGATATACCTAAATCAAAAGTAGCTGCTCCTACGTTGTTCGCGCATAAAAAGCCAAACCACCTTTGGTCAAACACGGTTATTTACGAGTGCCATGTTAAGGGAACAACGTGTCGTCATCCTAAAATACCTAAATCTCTACAAGGGAAGTTTTTAGGGTTAAGCCACCCAAGCTTTATTGAGCACTTACAAAGCTTTGGCGTTACAGCAGTTGAGCTTTTACCTGTTCATTCTTTTATTAGTGAGCAATTTTTAACAGGAAAAGGGCTGCAAAACTATTGGGGTTATAACACGCTTAACTTTTTTACCCCCCATAAAGACTATTTGGTAAACGACGATATAAACGAGTTTAAGCAAATGGTGCGCGAGCTTCATGCTGCCGACATAGAAGTTATTTTAGACGTTGTTTATAACCATACAGCAGAGGCAGGGGCCGATGGCCCAATATTATCGCTAAGAGGCTTTGATAACTTAGCGTATTACCGCACAGTAGAGGGTCAGCCTAATGTATATATAAACGATACCGGCTGTGGAAATACTATAAATATTGATCACCCTAAAACACTACAACTTGTTCTTGATAGCCTTCGTTATTGGGTTGAGGTAATGGGGGTTGATGGTTTTAGGTTTGATTTAGCGACGATTTTAGGGCGTTCAAAAGCAGGCTTTAGCTCTGCACATACTTTTTTACAAGTGGTAGCTCAAGACCCTGTGCTTAATAAGGTTAAGTTAATAAGTGAGCCTTGGGATATAGGTCCTGGTGGCTATCAGTTGGGTGCATTTCCGCCGCCATGGCGAGAATGGAACGATCAATATCGCGATGTAATTAGACGTTTTTGGCAAAGTGAAACGGGCATTATTGCCAACGTTGCAAAACGTTTGCATGGATCGTTTGATATTTTTGAGCACAGCCAACGTGGACCACTTAATAGCATTAACTTTATAACGAGTCATGATGGTTTCACGCTTGCCGATTTAGTGAGTTATGAGGAAAAGCATAACGAAGCTAATGGTGAGCAAAGCAGAGATGGACACAGCGCAAATCATTCGTTCAACTGTGGAGTAGAAGGCTTTACTAGTGACTCAAAAATAAACGCACTGCGTTTGCAGCAACAAAAGAACTTTTTACTTACTTTGATACTCTCAAAAGGTGTACCCATGATTGCCGCTGGCAGCGAAATGGCGCACTCTCAAGGGGGTAATAACAATGCTTATTGCCAAAATAATCGCACTAGCTGGCTTGCCTGGAAAGATTCTCAACTTAATCATTCGCTAACACGATTTATTGATGATGCTTTAAAAATTAGACGCGCGCACAGTGCGTTCAAACACAGTGTATTTTTAGATGATATAGACGAGCGTTTTACCGTTAAGTGGTTTACCGAACAAGGTAAAACCATGACCGACGCTCATTGGCATGAAGATACCAGACAGTTTTTAATGTATAGCTTACTTGATAAGCAAAACAATCATGCATTACTGATGGTATTTAATGCCAGTAAAAAAACAGTTTTTTGCCAAATGCCGCCTTCGCCTATTAATGCGCCGTGGCAAATGGTTTTATCAAGTGTAAATAATGCATCTGTGAGTAGTAATGAAGATGCGATGGTTGAAATTTCAGCACAAAGTAGTTGGGTTTTTAGTGCTAATTTAGAGGATGTAAGTCATGGCTAAACAAAGTGAACAAGTGTGTGTAGTAAAGGGCTGGCAAGAAGGTCCTGTTATAGATGAAAGTACGCTTAAAGATGACTTAACACGGCATTTTTATTATACCCTAGGTCGCGATAAGGTCGGCGAATCAAGACTGTATTTATACCATGCTTTAGCGCTGACTATTCGCGACAGACTTGTTGCCCGCTGCAGAGAAACGAATCAACAAATTAAGCAAGAGAAACGCCGCAAAACGGCTTACCTTTCTCTTGAATTTTTAATGGGACGTGCGCTGGGTAATGCAATACTAAACCTAGATTTAGACGACCAAGTTGCTGCTGCATTACAAGAATACTGCACAACAGTAGAAACGCTTGAAGATGCCGAGCACGACGCAGGCCTAGGTAACGGTGGTTTGGGCCGCCTAGCTGCTTGTTTTTTAGATAGCTGTGCAAGTCTTGCGTTACCGGTAATTGGTTATGGTCTTCGTTACGAATACGGCATGTTTAACCAATCAATCAAAGATGGCAACCAAATTGAGCAACCAGATAACTGGCTGCGCGAAGGGCACCCATGGGAGCTAAGCGCGCCAGAGCATGCAAAACGTGTGAAATTTGGCGGTTATGTGCAAAGTTACACAGATAAATTTGGCCGAGAGCATCGCCAATGGATGAGTTCACAAGATGTATTAGCTGTACCTTACGATGTCCCTGTCCCAGGTTATAAAAACAATATTGTAAATACGCTACGCTTATGGAAATCAGAAGCGACAGACGAATTTAATTTGACCGAATTTAATGCAGGCAGTTACTCAGAAGCCGTCGCACAAAAAAACCTAGCTGAACAAATTACCATGGTGCTGTATCCAAACGACAGCAGCGAAAATGGAAAAGAGCTTAGATTGCGCCAACAATACTTTTTATCATCTGCAAGTATTCAAGACGTAGTTGATCAGTGGGTTTCCCAACATGGCGAGAGCTTTAGCGACTTTGCTGACTTTCATGTTTTTCAGTTAAACGACACGCACCCAAGTATTGCTGTTGCAGAGCTGATGCGTATTTTAATTGATGATTACGAACTTGATTGGAACGATGCGTGGCAAATCACCACCAAAACGATGGCCTACACAAATCATACGCTACTTCCTGAAGCGCTTGAAAAGTGGTCTGTTTCGTTGTTTTCAAAATTATTACCACGCATTTTAGAAATAGTTTACGAGATAAACGCACGCTTTTTAGCACAAGTTGCACAGCAATGGCCGGGTGATGTTAATAAACAGCGTGCATTGTCGTTGATTGAAGAGGGCGATGAGCCGCAAATTCGTATGGCTTACTTAGCCATTGTAGGTAGTTACTCTGTAAATGGCGTGGCAGCACTGCATACCGAACTGTTAAAAGCGGGCCTATTTAAAGAGTTTTACGCGCTGTGGCCTGATAAGTTTAATAACAAAACAAATGGTGTTACACCAAGACGTTGGCTTGCACATTGTAATCCTGTTTTAAGTAAATTAATCAGCGAAAAAATTGGTCATGACTGGGTTAAAAACTTTTCAACAATTAGCGACCTACGTCGTTTTTACGATGACAAAGCATTTCATGGGCAGTGGCAAAATGCTAAACGCGAAAACAAACAGCGTTTAGTTGATTTAGTTAAAGCGCGCTGCGATGTTGATTTTGACGTATCGATGATGTTTGACGTACAAGTAAAGCGTATTCATGAATACAAACGTCAGCTATTAAACATACTTCATGTGATTCATTTATATGACCGCATTCGCCGTGGTGATACCCAAGGGCTTGTTCCTCGCTGTGTTTTATTAGGTGGTAAAGCGGCACCGGGTTATTACATGGCTAAAAAAATTATTAAGCTTATTAATAACGTGGCAGAGGTTATAAATAAAGATCCGTTAGCAGCCCCGTATTTACGCGTCGCCTTTTTACCTAATTACAACGTAACCGCTATGGAAGTTATTTGCCCTGCAACCGATTTGTCAGAGCAAGTATCTACTGCAGGCAAAGAAGCGTCGGGTACTGGCAACATGAAGTTTATGATGAATGGTGCATTGACGATAGGCACGCTCGATGGTGCAAACATTGAAATTAGAGATGCCGTTGGTGCAGACAACTTCTTTTTGTTTGGGGCACAAGCGCATCAAATTGATGATATTAAATCGCGTTACAATCCTGAGCACTTAATCGCACAAAATAGCGATTTAAATAATGTAATGCACTTACTCGAAAGCGGCCATTTTAACTTGTTTGAACCATGCTTATTTGACGATATAACAAATGCAATTAAGAGCCCGCACGATCCATGGCTTGTTGCGCACGATTTTGAAAGTTATGTAGCAGCTCAAAAAGAAGTTGATAAAGCTTACGCAGATCAAACCTACTGGACACAAATGAGTATTTTAAATACGGCAGCCAGTGGAATGTTTTCAAGTGATAGAACCATAAGCCAATACAGTGAAGACATTTGGCATTTAGAACCCCTCAATATTAGTGAAACAGACTTAACGACAACTAAAAGCCATGCCACTAACAGCCTAGACTAAATGGAGAGAGTATTATGCCCAATTATGCAAATCGCTACATAAGTAGCCTAACCAGAGAAACTTACGCGTTAATACTGGCAGGCGGACGCGGTTCTCGCCTGCATGAGCTAACCGATTGGCGAGCAAAGCCAGCAGTTTACTTTGGTGGTAAACATCGAATTATCGATTTTCCACTATCAAACTGCATTAACTCGGGCGTGAGACGCGTTGGTATTGCCACACAATATAAATCGCATTCATTAATTCGCCATGTAAACCGCGCGTGGGGCCACTTTAAAAAAGAGCTGGGTGAGTCGGTTGAAATACTACCTGCATCTCAGCGCCAAGGTGATGATTGGTACTGTGGCACCGCCGATGCTGTTTTTCAAAACATAGATATTATTCGCCACGAACTGCCTAAATATGTGATGATTTTGTCTGGAGATCATGTGTACCGCATGGACTATGGGGCTTTATTGGCTGAACATGTGCAAAAAGGGGCTGATATGACGGTATGTTGTATTGAAGTGCCTGTTGAAGAAGCTGCAGACACATTTGGTGTAATGACCGTTGATGAAGAAAATAGAGTGTGTCGTTTTGATGAAAAACCAGCAATGCCGAGTTCTGTACCTGGCAAGCCAGGTACATGTTTAGCATCAATGGGAAACTACATTTTTAATACTGAATTTTTGTTTGAGCAACTTAAGAAAGATTCTGAAAATGAAGGTTCTGGCCGAGATTTTGGTCACGATATTATCCCCGCGATTATAGAAGAGCATAATGTATTTGCGTTCCCATTTAGAGATCCAAATCAAGAAGGGCAACCTTATTGGCGCGATGTAGGTACGCTAGATTCATTTTGGGAAGCTAATATGGAATTAGTAATGCCAGAGCCACAACTTGATTTATACGATCCCACGTGGCCAATATGGACATATCAAGAGCAGCTACCACCTGCTAAGTTTATTTTTGATGACGATGATAGACGCGGTATGGCCTTGGACTCAACCGTGTCGGGTGGGTGTATTATTTCGGGCTCCGCAGTTAGAAAATCCCTCTTGTTTTCTAATGTGCATGTTCGCTCATTTTGTACCATTGAGCAGTCGGTAATTTTACCCGGTGCAGTTATAAACCGAGGCTGTAAAATTAAGCGTGCGATAATAGACAGAAGCTGTGAAATACCTGCAGGCCTTGAAATAGGCTTTGACCCTAAAACAGATGAAGAAAACGGCTTTAGGGTATCTAAGAAAGGCATCGTTCTTGTTACTCGTGATATGCTCACTGAGCTTGCAAAAAAGTTAGAGCGCCAAGCGCGTGAGAATAAAAAACTAGCGTAACAATAAGTTAAATATTAAGCACGACAACAAAGCTTGCTCATTCATGAGCAAGCCCACACAGGTTTAAAGGAAGTAGTAAATTAATGCATGTATTAATGGTTGCAGCAGAAAATGACGCGTTACCAGGCGCAAAAGTAGGCGGTGTGGCAGATGTAGTACGCGATGCCCCAAGGGCGCTCGCAAAGCAAGGTATAACGGTTGACGTTGTTATTCCTGACTACGGGTTTGAGCCGCTTGAGCGTATTTATATAGGTGAAGTAACCGTTGCATTTAATGCTCAACCGCATGTATTAACAGTTTTTAAAGTACAACAACCCCAAAATAATGTAAGCCAAATTGTTATTAGCCACCCGCTATTTAGTGAATCAGGCAGTGTATATTGTAATGATGCACCGGGGAGGCCTTTTGCAACTGATGCGACAAAATTTGCTTTATTTAATGCGGCCGTCTGCGAAGCATTATTACAAGGTGTATTAAAGCGCCCTACAGCGCTACATTTACATGATTGGCACAGCGCCTGCGTTGCAGTTTTACTTAAGTTTGAGCCACGTTATAGCTCACTTAATACCTTACCCATTGCCTACACAGTGCATAATATTGCACTACAAGGTATAAGACCCTTTAAACATGATGATTCAAGCTTAGAGGCGTGGTTTCCGTCACTTAGTTATAATGGCCAGCAACTATGTGACCCTCGTTATCCGCATTGCTTTAACCCTATGCGCAGTGCAATAAATCTGTGCGATAAAATACATGTTGTATCACCAACCTACAGCCAAGAGGTTCTTGAACCTAGTAATTACGAGTATGGTTTTTTTGGTGGCGAAGGGCTTGAGCAAGATCTGCAAAATGCAGCAAGCCAAGGTAAGCTTGTCGGTATTTTAAACGGATGTGAATATCCAAGCAATGCACTTGAAGGAGCAACTCTCGCCGATTTTTATAGCCAAGCCGAGAACACTTTATTTACTTGGATGGCAAATAGCGAGCAGTTACAAAGCGGCTACTATATTGCCCACCAACGACTACAGCAATTTAAAGCAACGATTAATAATGGCCCATTAGTCACAAGCGTTGGCCGACTTACAGAGCAAAAAGTGTTGTTATTGTGCCAGCAAGTTAATGGCGCTTTAGCTATTGATAAAGTGTGCCAAGTTATTAATGAATATAACGGCAGACTCATTGTTTTAGGTTCGGGTGACAAAGAACTCGAAAGCATATTTACCAAAGCAATGGCGCGTAATTCTAATCTTTTATTTTTGAAGGGTTATGGTCAAGGTGTTGGCGATTTAATGTATCAACTAGGTGACTTATTTTTAATGCCAAGCTCGTTTGAACCTTGTGGCATTAGCCAAATGCTAGCAATGCGTGCCGGGCAACCCTGTTTAGTACACAGTGTTGGCGGATTAAAAGACACGGTAAAACATCATGAAAATGGTTTTAGCTTTAATGGCGACACGTTAGCAACACAAACGAGTAATTTAATTAGCTGTTTAGTCGAAACTCTCTTAATTAAAAAGCAGAATCCTAAAAAGTGGCATAAAATTAAGCACAGCGCAGAGCAAATGCGTTTTTCGTGGCCGCAAGTGGCAGCTGATTATATAACAACCTTATACCGGTAAATCGTTACTGTATTGCAAAGTTTAGTGACAATTGTGCCTGCTTAGGGTTTAATTACTTAGTATTATATAAAAACTAAGAAGTAGGTAATGTGTCTGTATTTGTTGCAAGGCAAGCAATATTCAATCGAAGAAAAAAAGTAGTAGCCTATGAGCTACTTTTTCGTGATAGTCCTAAAAATTATTTTCCAGATATTGCCGAAGGCCAAGCAACAGCAAGGCTTATTATGGAAAATCAATTAAATTTAGGTACACGTCATATTACATCAGGCAAAAAGGCACTTATTAATATAGGGCCTGAATCATTAAAACTCGATTTATGTGCTTTTTTACCATGCCAAGATGTTGTTATTGAGTTGCTCGAAAGCATTGAACCTACCGACGACAACTATGAACTATGCCGAGGCTTATTTCACAGTAACTATAAGCTCGCACTCGATGACTTTGTGTATAAACCACAGTGGGATCGTTTTTTAAAGCTTGTGAAGCTCATTAAATTTGATATTGCAATTACACCTCTTAGTGAAATACAACCCATAATTAATAAGTTACAAACGCATAAACAAATAAAAATACTTGCCGAAAAAATAGAAACACAAGATGACTATAAGCTAGCCTTTGATATGGGGTTTGATTATTTTCAAGGCTATTTTTTTGCAAAACCCACCATGATAAAACAAAACGACATTGACTATGACTATGGTTTAGTTGTCGCTATTTACGCCGAAATAATGAAAACAAGTCCAGATATAAAAACTATATCTGGACTATTTGAGCTTGATGCTGCACTTGCATATAAATTGCTGCGTTTAATTAACAGTGGCGTTTTTCCTATACAAAGCCAAATATCGTCATTGAAGCAAGCGCTTGTGTATTTAGGGCATGAACGCCTTAAAAAGTTTGTCAGCCTTATTGTTACTGCTCATACCGCAGGTAAAAAACCTGCAGAGCTAATGCAAGTGTGTGTTGTACGTGCTCGTTTTTGTGAGCTTTTGGCAAAAAAGGTTAATAAGAGCCAGTCAGGCGAAGCATTTTTAACTGGGTTATTTTCGTTGCTCGATGCAATCCTTGATCAACCTATGAGCTTGCTTGTTGAAAAACTACCTTTTCCTGATGAAATAAAAACGGCATTATTAGGGGACAAAAACACACTGTATTATATTTTAAATGTTGTTAAAGCATACGAAACAGGAAGCTGGTGGGCACTTGAGCAAGCTGTACTTTTGCTAAATATAGATAGTGCTATACTACCTCCACTTTACCAGCAGTCGGTCGATTGGGCTGACAGTTATAAGAACAATATTTAACGGATAATAGCTTTAATGCGCAATTATAATATGGACTTTATTCGCGGCGTTGCCGTGCTTGGCCTAGTTTACATGAATGCTTACGCCTTCGGCCTTTTTGAATACGGATATACCTCCTTAACTAATCCTCCTGTTAGCGACTCAATTATTCATACCTTTAGCAGCGTTTTTGTAGACGGGCGTTTTAGAACGCTGTTTAGTTTGCTTTTTGGTGCCGGGCTTTACATTCAGTGGCAACGTTATAAGTCTGAATTGCAGTTAAAAAGCAGACTTTATTGGTTAATCCTCTTTGGGTTAGCACATGGTTTTTTACTTTGGGCAGGTGATATTTTATTTGTTTACGGTGTATCTGGCTGGTTTGTTATTAAATATTTAGAGAGTGATAACAGCGTACTTTTAAAAAGAGGACTTGAGTTTATTTTGTTATCGGGGGTAGCTACTTTTCTTATAGTATCTAGCGTACCCGATGAAGTGATTTACCGCGATTCAGCACAGTTTATAGATTTATATAACCCACACTATATTGATTACTTTATTAGTAACCTAGCTATGAACACATTGATGCTTGTTATGGTGCCAATAATGACAATGTGGATGTGCGTGGGTCTTATGCTCATTGGCATTTATTTATATAAACAAGACGTTTTTAGTAAAGGCTTAACGACTCAGCAATTAATAGTTTGCGGTGTAATGACCCTTGCTTTTTGTGGAATCAGGCTTTATGCATCACAGCTTAATGGCAGCTTAGGGTATGGGGTGCAAGAGTTTGTAAATATGTTTGCAGCCCTGACTATGGCTACGCTGTATATTCATCTAATTGTTAAATTTTGCAGTAACAGCGCACACGTTGGCACACTTATTCAACAAGCAGGGCGCTTAGCATTTACTTTATATATTAGCCAAACTCTCGTGCAATTATTGTTATATAAAGTGCTATTTACGCATTGGGTGCTCAGTTTTGATCGTATTGACTATTGGTTAGTTGCATCGGCATTAGTTGCGCTGCAGCTCATATTTACCTTTTTATACAGTCGCTATTTTAATCAAGGCCCGCTTGAATTTGTATGGCGTAAATTAACGAAAGCAAAAATTAATGCTTAAACACCTATAAATAGTAAATTAGGGGCGAAAAAATAGTGTGGGTGGTTTACACTACTCGCCTTAAAAATTACTACGCTATAAGTGCCATGACCGAATTAAAACGTTTAAATAAATTTATTAGTGAAACAGGATTTTGTTCACGCCGCGAAGCCGATAAATATATTGAGCAAGGTCGTGTCAGCGTTAATGGCTACTCGCCAGAAATGGGCGTAAAAGTTGCCGCTACCGATGTTGTATTAATTGATGGTAAGCCTCTTAAAGCCACGCCGAAGCGCGTTTACATTGCCTACAATAAACCCGTTGGCATCACGTGTACTACCGAAAGTAAAATTCAAAGTAATATTATACGAGCAGTTAACTATCCAACGCGCATATTCCCAATAGGGCGCTTAGATAGACCGTCTGAAGGGCTTATATTTTTAACCAACGAAGGCGACATCGTTAATAAAATTTTGCGTGCTGGCAATAATCACGAAAAAGAATACGTTGTTACGGTAGATAAACCGCTTAATCGTCAGTTTGTTACAAAAATGGCGAATGGTGTGCCTATTTTAGATACCGTCACTAAAGAATGTAAAGTAACGCAAAGCGGCCCCAAAGAATTTAAAATAGTACTTACCCAAGGCTTAAACCGTCAAATACGCCGCATGTGTGAATACTTAGGCTACGAAGTTGTAACCTTAAAACGTACGCGCATAATGAACGTAACACTTAAAGGTTTAAAAGTAGGGCAGTGGCGTCATCTATCAGATATTGAAATGGCGCAAATAAACGATTCGATTTCTGACTCAGGTAAAACCCAAGAGCACTCGCTTGATGCTAATAAGCAATCAGAAAATAATGCACCTTTAGCACCTAAAAAACGTGATTTTCAGGGCGAAAACCCACGACGCTTTAATAATGGTGATCGAAATAGTGAGCGTAGTAATGAGCGAAACACAAATCGTAACTCTGAGCGTAGCAATGCTAACGGAGAGCGCAAAAATGAGCGAACTAATACTCCTTACCAAAAGCGCTCTACAACGTATGTGGGTAAGCCAAAAAGCATTAAAGAAAACAAATCGTCTAATGCTAAATCAGACTCAAAACCAAGCTCAGGCCGTATTCTCAGCCTAAAAAAATAGTGTGCAGCTAAATGATTGTATTATACCAATCTGCTTAATTAATTGAGCTATTTTGAGGTAAGAAAACCGTGTCGATAACAAGGCAAAAATTTCGTTATTTAGTTGTTCTATATAAGAAATTTTTAACACAGTTAGCGTCAGGTTTAAGCCCTCAAATTGATCAAGTATTATTGCGGATTGGTATTTATCACTACCACTGTATTTCTTGTACTATATTACCCAGTGGGCTTGTAACGCCCACTAAATTTACGTTGTTATTTTGCAAACTCACCAACTTACTCTTATCTAAATACCATCTAAAACTGTGTTTCCTGTAGCTTTTTAAGTCAAGCACAGTCAGTTTTGAGCAACTGTATTCATAATCAGTTGGGCAAGTACCTACTTCAAGTAATTGATATTCTTGCTGCCATATATTGTCGCTGTATTTATTGGCAAGTAACTTTGCTGAAATACACACCGACGTCCACAACCATAAGTAAATTAAAATAGGCAAAAACAGTGGTATAAATGCGCTGCGGAACTTCCCATGTACATTAATATAATCTTTGACCGTATGTTTAAATTCAAAGTTACTATTATACTTTTTATATAAGTGCCTAAATAAAACTACCGACAGCACTATCGTCATTATAGGAAATAACGTAAACGTTAAAGTGTCATACATACCATTGGGGATAAAAGCGAGATCGGCTTGTTCATCCCATGCAAGTAAAGCCAGTGGGGGAGCCGTTGCTAAAAGTAGCAGGGCGCTATTGAATAGTTGTTTAAAGGTCACAGGTTATCCGCTTATAAAGTGTTGCTTTGTATGAAGCCTCAATTAGCTCTTAAGTGCTAAAACCGATGTAAAATAAGAGTATACCTAAATAAATTGCAATCGCAGATAATGCGTTTTTAGAGCGCAGGCGCTTAATTAGGGCGTGTGTGCCATCAACCATACCGGAAATAACCAGTAATATGCCCCTGTAAATCGGTAGTTGTTTAAGTTTACGTTACCATTATCGTCAGTTATAAAACGTAAATAACCAAAAAGTATAAAAAGGCTGCCCGCTATTAGTACTGCAATTTTAAAGTTTTCCAAGGCTTTTCCATAATATTGAGTTAGATATTAAAACGCCACTGAGTCTAGCTAGTATAATTTTACTATATTTCGAATTCAAATTTTGCCTAAATCCATTAAATGTCCTCATTATGTCGCTATATTAGGCGTATATACGCTAAAGCTTGATTTATATTGTGCATTAGCAAGTACACCTTAGTTATATGTTGGGTAAGCTGTTAAGATGCGCCGTCTTAATAATGCAGAAAGGTTATAGAAGTAACATGTCAAAATTTTTCTTTATGGGTAAGCCCGACATAATGGGTAAAAATAACAGTAATGGGTTTGCGCCAAATCGCACCGCAAAGGTAGGCACAGAGTTACACCCGTTAACGCTAATTGTAAACTCAGCTGAACGACAATCAGAAATAGAAGCCATATTAGAAGAGCATTCGCTGTTTGCTTCAATTGAAGTTAAAGCAGACGTACCAGAAGATATTCGCGAACTAGACTTTGCGCTTAGTAAATCAACACCACAAGTATTTGATAAAGTACCAGAGCGTAACGCACCTTGTGTATGTGGTAGTGGCAAAAAATATAAAAAGTGTTGCGGTTAGTTTCTTAACAACTAAATATGTAGCCTTTCTTTTTTCATCGGTATTAAATAAAAATGCCACAGGATTTTGAACTTGTGGCATTTTTTAATGTTAACCGACTATATGTTGAATTACTTACGAGGCTCGTAATCAATTCTAAATATCACGGTGTACAGTACCGGCACTACAATTAGAGTCAAAATTGTAGCAAAGCCCAAACCAAACATAATTGTTACCGCCATTGACTGAAAAAATACGTCAAATAACAGCGGGATCATACCCAAAATAGTAGTTATAGCTGCCATTGCAACTGGTCGTACACGGCTCACACCAGAGTCAAACACGGCTTCATAGGGCGATTTACCTTCCCTTAATTCAAGATTTATTTGATCAACTAATACAATACCGTTTTTAATTAGCATACCGCTTAAGCTTAACAAACCAAGTAGCCCCATAAAGCTAAACGGAGCATTCATCGCTAACAATCCCGCACTTACACCAATAATAGCCAAAGGCACAGTTGCCCAAATAACAAGTGGCTGTTTGAGCGAGTTAAAAAGTAGTACGGTTACTGCAAACATAGCTAAATAGCCCAGTGGTAATGAGCCAAATATTGCTTTTTGCGCTTTGCTTGATGACTCAAACTCGCCGCCCCATTCTAGTTGGTAACCACGTGGTAGTTCCATGTTCTCTATTGGGCTGCGAATACGTGCAAATAATTTAGCGGGTGTTTCGTCCCCTAATACATTGTGATCGGCCATTACTGTAATAGTTCGTTTGCGATCGCGGCGCATTATTAGGCTGTCTTCCCACTGCACATCAAATTCGTCTACAACTTGAGTCACTGGTATAAATACACCAAGAACTGGGCTGTATATTTGAAGGTCGTGTACGCTTTCTACGTTTAAGCGCTCGTTAGCAGGAGAGCGAGCAATAATAGGTAGTAACTGTGTACCATCGCGATATACGCCCACTTGTTTACCCGATAAGCTCGTTAGCAACACATTATCTAAGTCTGATTTACTAATACCTAATCGACGTGCTTTTTGCTCGTTAAACTGCGGACGAATCATTTTGGTACGTGCGCGCCAGTCATCACGAATATTATATGCGCCTTCGTCTTCACCAATCAGCTCTTCGGCTTTAGCGGCTAGTTGTCTTAAAATAACAGGATCAGGGCCCGAAAAGCGTGCTTCTATTTTTGCATCAGTAGAAGGGCCAATTTCCATCGGTTTAATTTTAAGCTGTGCAGAGAGTGCATGATTGCTAGAGTAATCACGGACTGTTTGCATTACAGTTGCTACAGCTTCTCTGTCGGCAACACGAATAATTAATTGCCCGTACGCGGGATATGATTTTTCAGGCGCGTAGGTAAGCATAAAGCGCGGTGCACCTTGGCCCGTAGTACTTGTCACTTCTTCAACAAGGTCTTCTTTTTGCAAAAACTCTTCAAGTTTTTTAACGCCCTCAAGGGTTGAGCGAATATCAGAGCCTTGCTCTTGCCAATAATCTACATAAAACATAGGTGTATTAGAGGCAGGAAAAAACGACTGTTTTACAGAGCCAAAACCAACAACCGCAGTACACAGCAAAACAACCATTAATATAAGCGTGGTTTTTCTAAAGTGCAGCGCTAAATCTAAAATCGCTTTGTAACCATTAAAAATAAAACCTTTGTACGGGTCTTCATCTTCTTGGCCTTCTTCGTTTTTAAATTCGTTTTCTTTAAACATTAAATTGGCAAAAAATGGCGTTAATGTTATGGCTGTTATCCAGCTTAATAAAAGCGAAATAAACAACACCCAAAACAAGCTACCGGCAAATTCACCACTGGCATCAGAGCTTAAACCAATTGGCGCAAAGGCAGTGACTGCAATTACTGTAGCTCCAAGTAAGGGCCATTTTGTTTGCTCAACAATATTAACAGCCGCTTTTAGTTTTGTTTGGCCACGTTTAAGATTTATCAATATGCCTTCGGTGACGACTATTGCGTTATCAACTAGCATACCAAGAGCAATAATAAGTGCTCCAAGCGATATACGTTGCAAGTCGATAGCAAACAACTTCATAAATATAAACGTACCCAGTACGGTAAGCAGTAAAATACCACCAATTAAAATGCCGCTTTTTAAGCCCATAAATAACAGCAGTACAACAATAACAATCGCAATGGCTTCAAGTAAGCTGATAATAAAACCATCAACCGATTTTTGAACCTCTTGTGGTTGGTTGTATACAGAATTTATATGAATACCATGAGGGCGTTGATATTCAAGTGATGCTAAATGCTCGTCTATGTTTTTACCCACATCAACCACGTTAACACCCGACATAAACGATACGCCAATAAGTAAAGCTTGCTGAGAGTTATAACGAATAATGTTATTTGGTACTTCTGCGTACTCTCTGTAAACCTTGGCTACATCGCCTAAGTAAATAAGCTCATTGGCACCTGATTTTGAAATTAATAAGGTTTCGAGCTCTTTTACATCTTTAAATTCGCCAGTAGGGTGCAAGCGAATTGACTCATCGCCAACACGAATTTTACCCGCGTTAGATACCGTGTTTTGCGATTGTAATAACTGGAATATATGGCTTGGCGCAATACCTAATTGAGCAAGCTTACGCGTAGAAACTTCAACCATTACTTGCGCTTGTTGTTGCCCCGCAACGGTTACTTTACTAACGCCTTTAACCAATACCAGCTCACGCTTTAAAAAATCGACGTAATCTTTAAGCTCGTCATACGAGTAGCCATCACCAGTTACCGAATACATAACACCGTAAACATCGGCAAAGTCATCCAAAATAGTACTTGGGTAAACACCACTGGGTAACGACGGAGAAAGGTCGTTAATTTTACGGCGCATTTCATCCCAAATTTGGCGAAGCTGCTCTTTACGATAATTGCTTTTCATTTCTACTGAAATTTGCGATTTACCGTTAGATGAAATGGAGGTAACGTAATCAACATAAGGGAGTTGCTGAATCGCGTTTTCAATCGGAAAAGTAACTTCTTCTTCAACTTGCTGCGGCGAAGCGCCAGGGTACATGGTAATAACCATGGCTTTTTTAAGCGTAAACTCAGGGTCTTCTAGTTGCCCTAAATCAAAGTACGACACACTACCGCCAATTAATAGCAGCAGCGTAAACATCCAACTGATTACTTTTTTCTCTATGGAGAGTTGTGCAAAGCTCATAATTATAAGCCTCGCTCTTTATTCCATGCTCTTACTTTCATGCCTTCTTTTAGTGAATGCACACCGGCCGAAACTACAATTTGGCCTTCTTTAATACCACTTAACACTTCAATACCATCGCGGTGCAACTGGCCAACCTTTACAGCTTGTTTATGCACTTGGCTAGTTTTTGAATCAAAAAGCCATACGTAGGCGTTATCTTCAATTGATTCTTGCGGCTCAGAAAACACCGACTCGATAGGTAAAATTGTGTAGGCAACTTGCGAGCGCGTTACTTTGCTTAAATCAATAAGCACGCTACCCGTCATACCTGCGAGTAAATTAAAGTCCTCAGGTACTGGTAGCGAAAATACAACCTTATAAGTAAGTGTTGCAGGATCTGCTTGGGTATCCCACTCTTTAATATCAAGTATGTACTCTTTGTCGTTAAAGCCATCAAACTTTACAGTAGGGTGGTAATCAGTGCCTTTTTTAAAGCGAGCGACTATTTTTTCAGGAACCTGAATTTCTACGTCCATTAAATCGCGTGTTTCTAAGCGTAATATATTTTGCTTTGCTTGAATATTTTCAAAGTTTTTAACAAATACTTTTGCGACCGTGCCTGAAAATGGCGCGCGCAGCTCGCTGTACTCAAGGTTTGTTTGTGCAATTTTAAATGCAGACTCAGCAATTTGCATATTAGCAGTGGCTTCATCTAATTCTGATTGGCTAGTGATTTTTTTCTCAAACAATTGCTCAATACGGCCAAGTTGTGATTTTGCCAATTCAAAGCGTGCTTTTCGTTCGTCAAACTGTAACTGAAAATCTTCTGGGTCTAGTTTTGCTAATAAATCACCTTTTTCAACGTGTTCACCAGCAAGCACAGGAAACTTAACAAGTTCGCCGTTTACCCTGAAAGCTAGGTAAGAGCCTTGGTTTGCAACAACTTCAGCAGGAAAACTACGAATGTTAATTTGCGTATCATGACCTATGTTGAATAATTTAACAGGGCGAATAGGCTCTTCTTTAACTTGTTGTTCTGGCTCAGAACAGGCTATTAAGCTAAGTAAGGTCGTTGTTAATAAACATAGACGAAAGAGTTTCATGTCTTCTCCGTTGCAATGATGGAAAAATAATTAAGTGCAGCATACGCTGCAAACATATAAAATAAAAATCATTAAATTTTAGAAACTCAATAAGTTTTACTTATAATGTTGCAGAGCGGTATATGAAGCTGAATCAATTAATAATTTTAGATGCCATAGTGCAAAGCGCAAGCTTAAGCGGAGCAGCACTAAAGCTACATAAAACGCAGCCCGCGCTTACTCTCGCCATTAAAAATTTAGAAGCTAAAATAGGATTTGAGTTACTAGACAGAAGTAAATACCGATTACAGCTCACTGAAAAAGGGCGTATTTTTCACCGCGAAGCGAAGCAGCTCCTGCATGCCAACGACGAGCTGGCACAACTTGCTGAAGAATTAGCATTAGGCAATGAGCCTCAATTTAGAATTTGTTACGAACAACTGTGCCATATGCAAAGTTACAACGAGATCATAAGTAATACTTTTAGGTTATTTACTAGCACCGAATTTAGCTTAACAAGCGGAAAACGCTTTATTTCATTAGAGCAAGTAAATAGCGGACAAGCCGAATTAGGCATTGGCCCGTGGTTTGACTTATTTCATGCAACAGGCGATTTAGAAAGTGTACCAATTGGTAAGCTTGCTATTGGCATTGTGAGCGCTAAAGGCGTACTCCCTCAAAAGCTCACCTATAGCGAACTGCAAACGTATCCGTGTTTAGCCATGTTTGAAAGTGACTTGAGTATCGACAGCGACAGGCTATCGTACTCAAAAGGCTCCGCCATGATGAAAATTGATGATGTATCAACTTTAAAGTCGTTTTTACTCTCAGGCGCGGGTTGGGCAATGATGAGCCTAGAGCACTGCGACTCTGAAATAAAAGCTGGCTTACTTCAAGAAATACACATAACTGACCGAGAGCATAAGTTTAGCGCGCAAATTAGAGCCTTTAGGCAGCATGCAATGCACCACGGCCCTGTAGCGCGTACTATTTGGGAGCAATTTAAAGTACTTAGTGAGGCGTATTTAAATGAACGCTGATATTGATAAAGAAACACTTATTTATACTGTTATCGCAGGCATACCAATAGGTAAAGTGGTAAGCTACGGGCAAGTTGCAGCTCTTGCGGGCTATCCGCAAAACTCACGATTGGTGGGGCGCTTATTAAAAATGATGCCAAACGACTCGGTTATACCTTGGCACAGGGTAGTGAATAGCCAAGGTAAAATATCGTTTCCAGCGGGTAGCGAAAAATACCAAGAACAGCGCGAAAAGCTATTATCAGAAGGCGTATTGTTTAAAAACGACAAAGTGAATATGCGCGAGTGCCGGTGGCAGTAGAAGACAAGGAATGGCTTAATAATAGTATTTAAGCATTGTTACCAAGCCAAGCATGTTGACCACTTTTTTATTTATGAAGTTTAGCAATACATATAAATAACCTGATATTTGAGCATTTAGTTTTATCTTCAATACAAGCTCCTTACTAACCTAGATTATCGATAAATGAAAAAGTTACAAAAAAGGGGCATATTTTCTACTTTCTAGCCATCAAAAATACAAAGAGATGAGCCTAAAACTCTTCCACACCTACTTATACCTGCGTTTTCATGCAATCCACTAAAAATAAAAGTTTGGCATACCACTTGAAGTAACAATCTGTCGTAGAAAATAATGAGCATACCCGTGGTGGTTCAAGAGCTCGCTTCAAAAGGTATCTCATATACAGCTAAGTAAAAAAATTCTTAAAGCTATAATAAAAGTGGCTAAGAACGTGTTTGAAGAACACGGTTTATGCTTATCGGTACGTTATTAATTATCGAAATGACCAAGCGTATATATTTAGTTTTGAGTGTGACAATTTTTAAAAACTTGATTTTAAGGACTAACCAAATATGACTGACCCTACTTTAGTTATTTTAATGTACTTTGTGATCCCTATTTGGCTTGTAGCTGGCATTGCGGATTGGTTTTGTCATCGACGTAGTAATATTTCTACAACAAGTGGTGCAAAAGAGTCGTTTATTCATCTATTAATGTTTGCCGAAGTGGGTATACCGTTAATTCTTGTTTTAATTTTTGAAGTTAATAGCTTGATTATTGCTATTAGTATCTTGTTGTTTTTTATTCATGAACTTACAGCAATGTGGGATGTAACTTACGCGGTAAGTAAACGTAGAGTAGGGCCAATAGAGCAGCATATACATAGCTTTTTAGAAATGATACCGCTGTTGGCTTTAGTGTTAATTATTGCGCGGCACTGGGAGCAATTTACAGCATTATTTACTCCCGGGGGCTTTCCTCCTGAATTTACGCTCCAATTAAAAGAGTCACCTATACCAATAACTTACTTGATAACAGTGCTATTTATATCACTCGTGCTAGAGTTTATGCCTTATTTAGAAGAGTTCATTCGCGGTATACGTGCTAAAAAAGACAACGCATAAAGCCAGTTCGATAAATAGGTATAAAGCCTAAGTTGACTGCTTAAGCAGCTCTAGTTGTTTAAGCAGTTTGTTTATGCGTGCTTAAATAGGGTCACTCAACCTCGTACTAAGTCAAATAGTGCAGTGGGTAGCTCAGGCTTTTAGGGTGTTTATAACCACAGTTTCACGAATACTTAGTGGACTTCGTTTAGATGTGATGCGAAAAGAATAGGTAATAAAAGCGGCGTATTCTCGCCGCTATTATGTTGTTTAAAGTCATCTGTTGAGATTAACTAATGTGTTAGTCATTATGATTAAGGTAGATGTTGCCCACCTGTCACGCCCATTATTTCAGCGGTAATGTAACTTGACTCTTGCGAAGCTAAGTATACATATGTTGGGGCTAGTTCGGCAGGTTGGCCTGGTCTACCTAGCGGCACGTTATCACCAAATTCGGGAAGTTTTTTCGCCGGTTGGCCGCCACTTTGTTGTAGCGGAGTCCAAATTGGCCCTGGAGCAACACCATTAACCCGAATGCCTTTATCTATTACCATTTTTGCTAAACTTTTAGTAAAGCTAGTAATTGCGCCTTTAGTTGATGCGTAATCAAGAAGTCCAGCAGAAGGCTGGTAACATTGGATAGAGGTTGTGTTAATAATACTTGCCCCGGGTGGCATATGCTTTACTGCGGCCTTTGTTATCCAAAACATAGCAAATACGTTTGTTGCATATGTTTGGCAAAATTGCTCGGTAGATAAATCTTCTAACTCGGCGACAAATTGTTGCTTACCAGCATTATTAACTAGTATGTCAATTGACCCCAAGTATTCAACGCTTTGAGCGACAAGGCTGTTACAGAAATCTTCATCAGATATGTCACCTGCAATACCCCAAGCCTTGTTACCGCTGGCTTTTAGTATATCGAGTGTTTCTTTCGCATCGGTTTCTTCGCTGGGTAAGTAATTAATAACAACTTCCGCACCTTCTCTTGCAAATGCGATGGCTACGGCTCTTCCAATCCCAGAGTCGCCGCCTGTGATCAAAGCTTTACGGCCTTTTAACCTGTCGTGGCCCTCATAGGTGTCTTCGCCATGATCTGCTTTAGGTTTTAAAATTTCATCTAGCCCTGGGTCCGGTTGATTACTGTCTTTTTCGGTACGTCCCATCTGATATTGGCTTCTAGGATCTTGCATAGTAAATTGATTAGTTGGCATATCAAAGTCTCCTCAACGTAAAGTATAAGTTCGATTAATTGCATGTAATCACAAAGAGCGTAATCTCAGACAGCACAGCAATGCTGTTACTTCTCTTTGCTTAGCGTGAATTGGGTGATGTAAAAAACATAAGAGGCGTGTGTGGTTGTAAAATGTCGAAGCTAAAGAGCGACTAACTGATTTAGCACGAATAGCAATATTATAGTTAGCTTGTAATGCTCCCACTCTTTCTCTCCTTTAAAATTTACATTTTAGCTGTTTACGTACACCGCCTTCTTTATAAAAAGCAATAGATATGCCACAGAGGTGCTTTTTAAATATTAAGCTATGTTACTTATTTTAAAGTGTTTATATTTAAACTGGAGAAAATATAAGAGCGGATGACGGGTAAAAAGTGGATATTAGTACCGAAAATATTACACACCGTTCATTAAGCCAATCAAGTTGGGAAGGTGCGTTTATTGCTACACTGATGGGCTTATAATTAAGCCAGAAAATAGCAGTACGTTAAAATGTATCATTAAGTGATATGCTAATCCCCCCGAAAATTATAGAAGCCAAATATAAAATTTTCACCTATCGCAAGTAAGCGTGGCACTCGAATTAAATTTTGTACTTTTCGACGTCAGCTTTTCTTTAGTTTAAAAAACAAACTGGAGTTTCAGGGTAATTGCAGTAAAACGTCAAGTAAGTTTGTTTAATACAAAATATTATTACTTTTTATCACTGTGCGTGCACCGTGCTTTTTTTATGAGGCGAAGACCACTTTACAGGTAGGTCTTACGAACACCGCAGAGCCTAGGTTGAAGATAAATCAATTAAAAAAGGAAGAATCTTGATTTCTTACATTACAGTTTTTGAGTGGCTACTCATGGCTCTGTGCCAAAGTTCGGCTCAGTGCCATGAGCGGACGGTGGTAAAACTTACGATAAGCGGTTTGGTAGCGCTCTTCTGACAAATCCGTCTTCATCGTTTTGTTAGTAGCTCGGGCTTTTAACAACCTCATAGCTTTTGTAATACTCGAGATTGGTGATTGAATTATTAAAGGCAAAAAAATTGGCGACACCACAATCAGCTCCACTTTGTAAACTAGTTATTGTAACTTTTGCGCTACCTATAATGATTTTTGAATTTTTTGCGTTTTCATATTTAATCATGTTCAGAGACGATAACATTTCTTCGTTATTTAACAATTGAATATATTTAGGCAACTGAATATTTCCAATTTTCCTTGACGGCAACAACCGGATTATTTCGTCAGGTGGAATCGCCGCCAGAATATAAGCTTCGCCATTTTCATTTATCGTTGCGACGATTTTAGCATTGAAAGTAATCTCTCCGAAAAATTGCAGATATAACCCGTTATCAATGGGATTGAGCGAAAAGCGGCTATTCTGAGGAATAAAATATTCCCAATTCCCAAATTTTTCCGCACTAATTTCCATAGAGAAGAAAAAAATAACTA
This sequence comes from Pseudoalteromonas sp. EB27, assembly GCF_001974875.1. Taxonomy (GTDB): domain Bacteria; phylum Pseudomonadota; class Gammaproteobacteria; order Enterobacterales; family Alteromonadaceae; genus Pseudoalteromonas. The sequence goes on along the minus strand of NZ_MTQD01000007.1, from coordinate 139,130 downwards.
AAAATGCTGGGATCTTCATGGCTGCTAACGCCCCAAGCAGGGGATTTTAAGAGCGTTTTTCAGCGAGTAAAATTCCCGCTGACTTGGCTTGTTAGGTTGCTGGTCTACAACAAACACTATTGAGCCTCGACGCTGTGATAATCAGCTGATGTTTCATAACAATTGACACACACAACTGACATTTTATTAAAGGCTCGAAACTTCTCAGTCATACCATCTTCTTCATCAAACAAGGCTTCACATTTGGAACACCACGCTTGAAGGTCATTAGGTTCGCTAGAGTTTCCAATAAAGCCTACAGGTACACCTTCTGGTTTCAACAAATGGCAACAGACGACGGCTGCAACTCGCTTACCATGTTCGCCACAATCAACATACATTGGTTCAATCTCAGTGCTCATATGCAACCTAACAACTCTATCAGAGGACACTTTCCCTTTTTTAGCGCGAAAACGTCCTTATTGTATGAGTTTCTATTAATAGCAAATAGTGTAAGTTATTGCCAGCTATAAATATTAAGCTTAGGAAAGGTTATTTTACTATGTGAAAAAGAGGGAGGTTTTCACTTATTCTTACTAAGTTAATGACGACTCACCTGAATGGTCGGTTATCGCTCTGTGCCAAAGTTCGGCTCAGTGCCAGAAGCGGACATTCACATAGCACTCGCTTACACCCCACGTTTTTTTAAAGCAAAACCTTCTTTTACTCTTTCTGAAAGTTATTGGGCGGCCATTGGTAACCTTCAACAGAGCTGTAATCAGCTGACTATCTAGGTAAAACACCATGTACGTAAGAACAAGGTGTTTTTATGAGGCATAAGGTCCATAGAGTAGAGCTATATACAAATACTTAACAATGATAAATCAGATCTTAAGGCTGCCCCTAAATGTAGTTTATATCGCTCCATATCGGCTTTTATTTGGGGATTTTTTATAACATCGCTACAAACAAAAGTTTCTAGTGGCTTCATTCCTAAAAACTGATTTGCTTTATGCACGGGTAAATACACACCATCTACCCCAGTCCCCTCAAAAAACTGCTCACTATCAATGAACGCATTTATTGGGGCATTCCACGTGACAGAAAGCATGTATTTTTTACCGTGAAGTAAGCCTCCAGATCCATACTGCTTTGAAATATCACTTCTAGACCTACCGTCGCTTTCATATAACTTACCGTGCCCTTTGGTAAACACCTCATCCATGTACTTTTTCACAGTCCAAGGAGGCCCCATCCACCATGCGGGCATTTGAAAGATTACCAAGTCAGCCCACAGCCATTTAGAAATTTCTTCATCGACATCATATCCTTTATCAATAGTTGTGTTACGAACATTACAGTTACTTTGTACAAAGAAGCTTTCAGCAAAGGCTGTGAGCGAATTGTTAAGCTCACCTTTAGAGTGAGCGAAACATTTACCGCCATTTAAAATTAAGATATTTTTCACTATGTACTACTACCCATTCTTTATTGAAATTCACTTAAAAACCTTGAATTGATAAGTGTCTGACATTAAATGCCTATTTGATGCCTTTTAATCCAGTTAGAATCTCTTCGCCCACTTTACGAGCTGATTGCGGGTTTTGACCAGTAATAACTCGCCTATCATTCACAACGTTTACCGTCCATGCAGCACCATAAATGTGCTTTGCACCTTTGGACATTAATGTATCCTGTAGTGAGAAAGGAACAACTTCTGTTAGCCCTACATTTGACTCTTCCTCGTTAGTAAATGCAGCTAATTTTTTTCCTTTAACGAGGTATTGTCCGTTACTAAGCTTTACGTCTGTAAGAGCTGCTGGGCCATGACAAATCGCGCTTACAATACCGCCTCGCTCATATATTGAAACAGTTAATTTATTGATACGTTCATTGTTCGAGAAGTCCCACATGGTACCGTGACCGCCTACATAAACTACTGCTTGATAATCTTCACTGTTTACATCTTCCATCGCTTTAGTATTTATAATTGAAGCCATGAGCTTTTTATCATTTATAAACCTAGCATTGTTTTCATCTGAAAAATCTAGACTTTTAGGGTCTATTGGGGCCATTCCACCATCAATACTAGCAACATCAACTTCAAAGCCTGCATCAGCAAGGACGTAATAAGGATGTGTTAACTCACCTAACCAAAAGCCAGTTTTCATATCTAACGAACCCATTTTATTGTGGCTAGTCAGTACGAAAAGGATTTTATCCGCAGCAAAACTTGGAGCCGCGAAAACTAGTGTCATTAATAATAAAATTTTCATACTATCTTTCTCATATAAATTAAACCAACCGATTTGTCGGTTACTTGTAAAATAAGCTACAAACTTTCATTGTTAGGCATTGGAGCTCAAGTCTCAGTTTTTTGGTAGCGGCTCACCTGCATGTAACAACTCGACGGAAATATTATCCGCAGAGCGTAAAAAAACCATTTGACCGTCTTGAGGAAGTCGATTTACTTCAATGCCTAGTTCCTGTAAATGAGCGCATGTCTCGTATATATTTTCAACTCTGTAGGCTATATGACCGAGGTTTCTCCCTGTATTTAGATACTCAGGCTCCCAGTTATAAGTAAGTTCAATTTGAGCGCTTTCATCACCTTGCGCAGCTAAAAGATAAGAGAAAACTTTGCTTCAAAGTAGCCTTTCCTTTTTAGAGCTTTCAACCCTAGACCCTCATAGCAAAATCTTAGTTTGCTTTAATATCTGATATGCGAAGATATTTCATTTATCACAAGCCCTCAAACACACGAGCTGCTTTAATATCGACTGATAGCACTCTACCTTCTAAAGACGTTTGTAATTGAAGATAATGAGGCAGTATCTTATGTTGCTCTAAAGTATCTATGTCACGCCACATTTCAATTAATGTGATTCTTTGTGACCCATTAACATCAGGGAAAACATCATAACGCTCGCATCCATCTTCAAGAATACTGTCACTCGAACATTCATAAATTGCATTTAATACGGTGCTGTAATGTTGTGTTTCACATAGAATATCCACAACAATCATTACTTCATTGTCCATTTTTAACCTTTATCTTGGTTTATAAGGCTGCTTACACAGCCTTTAATTAAATAGCAGAAATTTAACGCTCGATTACGATTTTACCTGTGGCTAACCCTGACTCTAGACGAGTGTGAGCATCTTTAACTCCTTGTAAAGTTAAAGGGAAAACACTATCGATAAGAGGTTTAACTTGACCTTTATCTACAAGCCCAGCAAGTCGGCGTAGAATGTCACCGTGAGTCTCTCTATCGATGTTATGAATAATTGAAATCGCCATAAATACTAGGTCTAATCTTAGAGCCTTAAAGTGCATTTCAGTTAAGTTATAATCAGCATAACCAATTGTAGAGATAACATGCCCCTTCAGTTTTGCAGCGATTAATGAGTTTTGTAAAACGGGCCCGCCCACTGTATCAAATACCGTATCGAAGCCTTGACCATTGGTTAGTCGTTCAACATATTCCTTTGGCTCTTCTGTAGGGAATAGAACCGTTTCATCTGCGCCTAATTGTTTTGCAATTTCTGCGCGAGCTTCATCTGCAACAGTCGTTGTAACATGTGCACCTAGTGCTTTTGCAAGCTGAAGGCCAATGTGGCCTACGCCACCTGTACCACCATGAACCAACACTCTATCGCTCGGCTGGATTTCAGCTCGACCAATAATTGCTTCCCATGCAGTAATTGCTACTAAAGGCAAGCTAGCCGCCTCACCAAAGCTAAGCGTTTTAGGTTTATGTGCTAATAATACAGCGTCAGCTTCAACCTTATCTGCAAGAGTACCCGGAATGCCAACGATACCGCCGACACAACCGTATACTTCATCACCAATTTTAAAGTTAGTTACACCTTCACCTACTTCACTGATTACGCCCGATACATCCATGTGAAGGATTGCTGGATAAGTCATACCAGCAGTGCCTTCACTGCCTTGACGGATTTTAGTATCAACAGGGTTAACACTTGTCGCTTTTACATCTATTACGACGTGACCGCGTTTTGATTTTGGCGCATCAACTTCGATTTCATGTAAAACATTAACGTTACCATGACCATTAATAGCTATTGCTTTCATAATAATTTCCTCTTTGTTATTGACGAAAGTGATGTTATCAACATAATTAACAACCAAAAACACACTAAAAGTTTAATGATTAATTCCAAAAGGTTGATAATTTGATTGATTCAATAGAAGAACTAAAGATATTCAGTACGATTTTTGAACTTAAATCTATTCGAATGGCTGCTGATGCTCACAACCTAACGGCTGCAGCAGTGAGTAAAAGGTTGATAGCGCTCGAAAACAGACTGAGTGCTAAATTATTTTATAGAACAACACGGACCCTTAGTCCGACATTTACGGGTGAGAAGCTATATAACCATGCGCAAAGACTTTTAAGTATTAGCGATGAGATTGAACATGACCTCGACCCAACAAATACGTTAAAAGGAAAAATAAAAATAACTGCGTCAGCTTCTTTTACACAAAGCTATCTATTACCTGTGATTAGCAGCTTTTTAGAAAGTTACCCGCAAGTTAATATTGAAATCATTTCTACAGATAGTTTAGTTAATTTAACTGAACAAGGTGTTGATTTGGCAATTAGACATGGCCCTTCGCGAGATTCATCATTAATTGGTCAAAAGCTATCTGATACAAAGAGAATATTATGTGCAACGCCGAGTTATTTAGAAAAAAAAGGAGTACCACAATCACCTGAATATTTAACTGATCATAGTTTATTAACCGTTGGGAATGAAACTAACTGGTCATTCATTAGAGAAAGTGAACGAAAAACAGTTAAGTTAAACCCCAGCTTTTCTTCTAGCTTAGGGGACAGCGTTTTGGGTATGGTGGAATTAGATCATGGTATTGCACTCTTGTCAGATTGGCATATTAAAGAACGTGTTGAAAAAGGGCGCTTAAAGGTTATTTTAGAAGATTGGGAGTGTGACCCATCAATTTCAATTAACCTATTATATCCGTCTAGGAAAAACCAATCGATAATAGTTAGGAACTTCATTGACCACTTGAAAGAATGGATAAAAAGCAATCCCCTTTCAAAATAGACTTAACTTCTTAGGGTTTTCACTACAGTTAACTTCATCTGGTAGCAAATTAGCTAACTCCACCTAGAGCCATTTACCAAACTTTAAAAAAGAGCAAGATATAAATTACACTTTATAGTGGTTTGGAGTATGTGTTTAGTGGATAAAATACTTTATATCCGAAGGGGGCTATGTGCCATGATCGGATAATCGAAACCTTAGTCGCTTGTTATATTTAAATTTTACGCTCAAAGGCTAGATATAAAGTTGCAAATAAAAAACCACTAAAGCCTTTTTCCATTTTTGATAACACCCACCCATCTCTTGCCAACTCGTTTGCTTTAGCGTTTGCTCTATTTAACATACCACCTGTAGCCCAGATTTGAGAAACTGCAATAAACTTATACTCCATGTAACACTCCTTTAAATATAAATGCTTTATCAGAGGACTCTTTCTCTATTTTTAAGCGAAAACGTCCTTATTTTATTAGCTTCTATTAATAGCAAAAAGCATAAGTTATTGCTAGCTATATATATTATGCTTATGATGGGTTATTTGAACATATAAAAAAGGGGGGAAGTAGTCATTAATTAATTACTCACTCAATGACTGGTTCTCGCTCACAGCACGCTTCAGCAAAGTGCGACTTGCTGTCATTTAAATAGAAATTAGCAAAGGCGACCTCATTTGCTTACCTTTTTGTTGATGTTTGATTCGCATATTTATGGCTGCTAAGTGCCAATTGCAGACAGTGGTAACGCCCTAATAATGGGCAAAAAAATGTTGGCTAAAATGTTGAGGAGGTGTCCACTAAAACGGGTGAGGAGCAACTTCTGTTTAAATGCCTTATTATGTTTTCTTATATGCTGTCTATCATTTCTTGAAATCTATCTTTTTCAGCATAACCTTCAATCCAGCACCAACCTGCGAATAGTGACCACAAAAACCTACTAAATGATTTTATTTCATCGTAATCATCAGTGATGTTTTTTAATAAAACAATTTGCTTATTAAAGTGATGGAAAAATTCAAATGATTCTGGTTGATTAAACTCAATATTATTTAGAACGTAGCCTGTACTTTCTTTAAAAGCCTCAAATTCTAGTAGCATAATTTCTAAAAGTTCATGATCCATTTTATTCAAAACAACATGCCACTTATCTTCTGAATCTGTTGCTTTCAGCGAGAAGTAACTTTTAAATTCTTTTTGGTCTAATAAGGTGTCTACCAAGTCTGACGGATAAGATGTTTCACACGCACTTAAAAAGTGACTAATCATGTTCTGTTTAAAGTGTTTGTATTGATTTAGGTAATTGTTCTTAATAATTTTACGTTTACGGTAGTCGGGAATAAACACTGTAAAGTAGTAAAATAAAGCACTAACAAAAAGACCTAATGAAATATTCAATACAATACTATTACCGATAGGAAATTGATTGAATATAGGAAATTGGCTGTTAAATAAAAATGGTTCGTTACTCGATTTAAGCATTAACAAAATACTTAGCACTAATATTATGAATACCAATTTAGGTATATTTTTCACCAAACATCTCCGTAAACATAACGGTTTGCTAAGCGGCAATAAAGTAGCTGGCCAAAATTAACGAGGAACGAGTAAAAAGCCAGCTGTTGTTTTGTCCATTTAAGCAACTTACTAGAGCGTATTTTCACTAAAACTCAATATTAACTAGCTCTGCAATTTTCTCCGCAACTACTGCCATTGAATCTTCGGCAGTATCCAACCCGCTTCTAGAGGCAAGTAATGGGCTGACATTTCGCAAGTCTTCGTATGTAGCATTATGCATAATAGGAATAAGTTGGTTACCTGCCAAAAGCGCAGATAGTTCTTTGTCGGCAACACTCTCTTTAGGAAGGCGCTCAAGCATCGCTGGAGTAACAAGCACAAGACCAATTCGTGAATTTGCCAACCCTTTATCTATTGCACGCATCATTGGTATACCAAGAGCAAGATCTTTCTCGCTAAACCAAACTTTTACACCTGACGCCACAAGTAAATCGTTTAGTTCTTTTGCTGCTTCCTTACGATCTCCCCATGCGTGACAAAGAAATACATCTCTAAGATCTGGTTGAGCTGCCGCTCTAGCTTCAACAGTTTCACGAATTGGAGTAAGTGATTGAATTTGTGTAGGAGTATATGAAACAGAAGAACTTGATTTAGACCACCTGGGTCTACTAGAGCCTGATGAACTACCACGAGTGCTAGTACTACGAGAACTAGAACCATATGAGGTATATGACGGTGAGGTGTAAGAAGAGTAACCGCCATACCCGCGACTACGACTACTACAAGCGGGACAATTCGCAACCCCACTCGCAGTACGATGACCATTACTAGGTGCTGTACATCTTGCCATGTTAAAAATATCCTTTTTTTATACTTCTTAAAATTTGATGGAATGCGCTAAGCATCGCATACGCTCTAACAGCTTATTGAACACCATTTTGGTGGTTTATAACACACCAGAATAGCGTAAATTACATACCATAATAATTTCACCAATAATTACTTTTGTAAACAAGTAATTAAAACTGCTAGAAATTAATCATATTATTTCCCCCCAAAACGGCGTTTAATAATGTTATTGGACAAAATTAGATTTCTACTCAAAACACAGGAATAAATTTAACTTTCCCAATGACCGGTAATCGCTCAAACCAGACCATTCTAATTGGCTATACAGGCTCAATAAACATAATTGCTAATTGAAATATAATGGCAAACACACCCAGCAATAACAAATAAGTGCCAGATAGCGTGGCTAAATTGGGTGCTTTTAGCGCTGTAGAATAATGTACCTAAACTATAAAAAATGCCGCCGGCAAGTAGCCAGTAAAGTGCCTTCACATCAACACTTGAATAAAGCGGATATACAATAGCCAGTGCAAACCAACCCATGAGCAAGTAGGTGGCGAGTGATATTTTTTTATTACCGTTTTTTACAAATACTTTGTACGCTACGCCCGCCAGTGCCACCGCCCAAATAAATGTAAGTGTGGCCCATGACCAAGCACCGGTTAACGAGATTAATAAAAAGGGAGTGTAGGTGCCTGCAATTAATAAGTATATGGCGCAGTGATCGCACTTTTTATAAAAGGCTCTTAAGCGCGGTTGAATACTGGCGTGGTACAAAGTGGATGACAAAAACAGCACAAATAGGCTGCTGCCGTAAATTGCAGTACTAATATATGCTTTAGTGCTGGTGGCTTGGCTAAATAAATCCCACATTACAAATACGGCAAATATAATACCGAGTGCATGGCTGATTACGTTTAATTTCTCTTCTTTACGGGAATAAGGCGCTTCTAACGACATAACTGTTCCTACCACTATTGGAATTAATTTCAGTGTACAACTGTACGCTGAAAGTTTCAATCTTAGCTGTGAGTAATTCTAAATAACTTTATTTGATACGCTACTTTAGCTTTTACTTGATTTTAAAGAGAATTAATTCACTATGTTGGTGTCTAGTGTAATACATATTACGAGCTGAAATAACCATGAAACAAGATCTAAAAGCTGCTTTACTTACCGCCATTGTTTATCCTGGAGCGGGGCATTTTTCTCTAAAAAAACACCTAATAGGCGCTATTTTTGCGGGTGTATTTACTGTTTTTTTAATTTTAACCTTTCAAGATATATTTGCGATTGCACAGTGTACTGCAAATGAAATTGTACACGGTAAAATCCCCATGTCGGTTACGGCCATTTTAAAAGCCGCGCAACAACCTTCCGACGCCTGCGCTAAACTCGCTGAATATAAGTATGTACCTTTAATGATTATAATTTGGGTGCTGAGCATGATGGATGCATACCGTTTGGGCAGAAAAGTACTTCCCACAAAAAAATAAGCCAATTAATTAGAGCTAGGTTTGGTTGGCTTATTAATTGCCTCCCTAATATTTATTCCTGATATTTAGCTATTATTAATGGCGGTAATAATTATTATTACCGCCTTTTCATTTTTATATATATTTTTTGTAACCGAGATTTTTTGCCTGCATCATGTAAACATCGTGTAAATGCCTGTATATACCCAGTAAAATCCTCAAACCTCGTTAAATTGCTCATTTGTTGATATTTAGTTAATTAAATTCCTTCTCCTTGTACCTTTTTATTCATTTAATGTTAATAAATAAATGATACTTTCTGCTCACCAAGTTAACTTTGTTTAGCTATTAAGTATTGGTTTGGTGTCAATTTATTACGTCAAGCAATGACGACTGATAATTTCAATTTAAGGAAATACGATGAATAACAGTTCAAATAATCACAAAAGAAAGGATTTTAAAGTGGCGAGCTTATCGTTAGCTTTATTATTAGGATGCTCAACAATGGCCAATGCCGCTGTTGAAAAGTTAACGGTGAGTGGAAATCAAATTCTTGCGGGTGGAGAAAACACAAGCTTTGCAGGACCTAGCCTATTTTGGAGTAATACGGGGTGGGGCGCTGAAAAATTTTACACCGCAGAAACAGTAGCAAAGGCAAAAACTGAATTTAATGCAACATTAATTCGTGCAGCTATTGGCCATGGTACGAGTACCGGTGGTAGTTTGAACTTTGATTGGGAGGGCAATATGAGCCGTCTTGATACTGTTGTAAACGCAGCTATTAACGAAGATATGTACGTTATTATTGATTTTCATAGCCATGAAGCACATACCGATCAAGCAACTGCAATTCGCTTTTTTGAAGACGTAGCGACCAAATATGGGCAGTACGACAATGTTATTTATGAAATTTATAATGAGCCGTTACAAATTTCGTGGGTTAACGATATTAAGCCTTACGCAGAAACAGTTATTGATAAAATTAGAGCAATCGACCCTGATAACTTAATTGTGGTTGGTACGCCTACGTGGTCACAAGATGTGGATGTGGCATCACAAAACCCAATTGATCGCGCCAATATTGCTTACACTCTGCATTTTTATGCTGGCACGCATGGTCAATCGTATCGAAATAAAGCACAAACTGCACTCGATAACGGTATTGCACTATTCGCCACAGAGTGGGGAACAGTTAATGCTGATGGCAATGGTGGTGTTAATATTAATGAAACCGATGCATGGATGGCATTTTTTAAAACAAACAATATTAGCCACGCTAACTGGGCTTTAAACGATAAAAACGAAGGTGCATCGTTATTTACTCCAGGCGGTAGTTGGAATTCACTAACCGCGTCAGGCACTAAAGTTAAAGAGATCATTCAAGGTTGGGGTGGTAGTACGGTTGCTTTAGACTCTGATGGCGATGGTATAAGTGATAGTAACGATCAGTGCGATAACACTCCTGCAGGTACAACGGTTGATAGTATTGGTTGTGCAGTAACTGACAGCGATGGTGATGGTATTAGCGATAGTGTTGATCAATGCCCTAATACACCTGCAGGTGAAACTGTTAATAATGTAGGTTGTGTTGTTGAAGTAGTTGAACCACAAAGCGATGTGGATAACGATGGTGTGAATGATGATATTGATCAGTGCCCAGATACACCCGCTGGTACAAGTGTTGATACAAATGGATGCAGTGTTGTAAGTTCAACCGATTGTAATGGCATTAATACATACCCTAATTGGGTGAACAAAGATTACTCAGGTGGGCCGTTTACTCACAATAACACCGACGATAAAATGCAATATCAAGGCAATGCATACAGCGCAAATTGGTATACAAATAGCCTTCCAGGAAGTGATGCTTCGTGGACGCTTCTTTATACTTGTAATTAAGCACGTTTTATAAAATATGCGAAGAAGGTAAATAATACATTTACCTTCTTTTTAAAAGTATTAGCCTTTATAAACACTTTGATGCTGGTTAACTATGTTATAACTTGGGGAGTTTATGTTATCTATATAACGCCAATCGGTTGTGATTTGCTCTTTAGTAATCGTCAGTAACATATATCCACGGTGTGATAAGTCACAATAGTTTAAGTCGTTTATTAACAATGAAAGCGAGTCAGCCATTTGCTTTGCTTGTGCTGTATTAAGCGCTAAATAATGCTCCATACCCGGGGATGTAACACCTGGTGTTGCAAACTCTACTCCTACGCTTTCGCCTTTTGCATTTTTTAATGTACCATGCCACGCATTGTGCGTATCACCTGCAACCACGACTAACTTTTTATTTAATGCAGTAACGCTTTTGTATAATGCTTCGCGCTCGCTTGGGTAACCATCCCACGCATCTAAATTGTAAGGCATTAAAGTATTTACGCGTGCAAGTTGCGCGGGTGTTACCGCTTTATTTGCTAACACGGCTTTTTTAATGGCAACAAGCTCTTTTAATACCTGGGGTATTTTGGTGCGATCGGATTGCGAGAATATTTCAGTAGGTAGCCACATTTTAGTCATCAATACTTGCTGGCCTAATATTTGCCACTTTGCATTTGATTTAGTTATTGCACTCGTAAGCCAGTTAAGTTGTGTGTTACCTAGTAACTGCCTTTTTGGATTATTTAAATCACTGGCAAAGCGAGCAACATCCATTTGTTTGGTCTCTAGGTTTTTATAGTCGCTGTAAGCGAGTTGTTTATCGCGTGCTATTACGCGAGTATCTAGCATGTGTAAGCTTATTAAATTACCAAAATCGAAGGTACGGTATATTTGCGGGCTTTGCTCGCCCATGGGTGGTCTAATTGGCAGCCATTCGTAATACGCTTGAATAGCTGCTGCGCGGCGCTTAAAAAAGTCACCTTCATCAGGGGTATGATTTTCAGCACCACTTTTATAGGTATCGTTGGTAACTTCGTGATCATCCCATATTGCGATAAATGGTGCTGCAGCGTGAAGTGCTTGAAGGCCTTGGTCTGTTCTGTAAATAGCATAGCGCTTGCGATAGTCGCTAAGGGTAATAATTTCACCGCTGTTATCGGCTGCTAATTGGCGGCCAATTTTTTCAGCATTTTCGGTAGCGTATCCACCCATCGGGTATTCGTAAATATAATCTCCCAAATGCAGTACTACATCTAAATCTTTTTGCTTAGCGATATCAGTGTATGCATTAAAGTACCCAGCAGGGTAGTTTGAGCACGAAACAACAGCCATTTTTATTTGTTCAATATTATTTATTGGTAGTGTTTTAGCCCGGCCAATTGGGCTTTGTGTATTCAAACCCATAAACCGATAAAAGTATTCTGTATTTGGAGTAAGGTCTTGCACATCTATTTTTATTGTAAAGTCGCGGCTTTTATCTGTTTGTTCTCGCCCACTACGAATAATATTTTTAAATTGAGAATCACTTGCCAACTCCCAAGCAACAGTAACTTCAAAATTTGATTGAGCAGTGGTTGCGCGTGTCCAAATAATTAAAGCATGGCTAAGCGGGTCGCCACTCGCTACACCGTGTTTAAATTCAATAGCCGATAGAGGTTTGTTTATTAATGTTTGAGCACAACCTGTAATGGCACTCGATACTGCGACGGTAAATATACTTGCTGCTGAGGTTTTTAAAAAATTTCGACGTGATGAAAGAGTCATACTGCACTTTTTTAATTATTAATAGTGGTCCGCACTTTAACGATTAGATATGACGTTTTTATAAACGCTAAATGTATTTAGTGTGACGATATTAATACACTTAAACCTCTTTTATTTATTAACTAAAAAGTAGTCAAAAAATTAAATTTAATGGTTAAATTAACAAGAGATGAATTTTTTAAATTAAAGCTATTTGTATAAAGTTCTTTAATTACAGTTATTTAAATTTTATTTTTATGTTGGCACAACCCTTGAGTATGTAATTACGTCTAAACAATACACAAACAAGGAATACCATTATGAAACATTCAATTAAAATCGCTATGGCAAGTTTATTAGTATTAGGTTCTGCGCAAGTACATGCAGTAGAGGTGGACCTAGATGTAACTGATATATTAACTCAAAGTGTAGCAAGCTATGTTAAGCAAACTTCAATCGAGCTTGAAAAATCATTAAAGGAAACGCTTTATTTTGATGCCAAAACTGTTTTAGAGAGTTTATTAGATGAGCCCGCTTTAACAGATAGCACAACGCTTAAAAGTACTGACACTAGTATTAAAAACGTAAAATAAATCATTTAAAGGATTAAAACGATGAGCAGTGAACTTGGATTATTTGCATTAATGTTAGCACCCGTAGTCAGCATGATTAGCGCTTATTACTCGGTACAAGTGTTTAAAGCTATGGGAGGTTGGTTTAATCTTTAGCCAATTATATAGCTGGTAATTAATTCGATTCATACAAAGCTGATCGACTTAGCAAAAGCGCACGTAAATAAAGGCAGAGTGTTTGAAATAAGTAGACTTTATGAAACGTGCGATTTTTCCATTACCCATTTTTATGTTACCTGAAGGTTATACGCGATTACGCATATTTGAGCCTCGTTATTTAAATATGGTTAAAACCGCATTAAAAAATAATACAGGGTTTGTGCTTTGTACGTTTGAGCATGACACGCCTTTTAATATAAGCGCCCAAGGTTGCCTTGTTGATATTATTGATTTTGACCAAGACGATAACGATGTATTATTAATTGATGTATTTGCATCACAACACGTGCAAATTAATGACGTTTATCAAGACGAAGACGAATTACGTCACGGCTTAGTATCGCCTTGTAATACGCCGTATTGGTACAAAGATTCTAACAATCAAATTGGTGAACATTACCTATTACACGACGCGCTTAAAAACGTGTTTGATGGTAATACGGAACTTAATTTGTTGTACAAGAAAACTCATTTTGACAAGCTTCCTTGGATTGCAGCACGTTGGCTTGAACTCCTACCTGTTTCTATTGAGAAAAAACAGCAACTTGCATTTGAAACGAATTTTGATAACTTACTGAATTTCCTCCATACTGTGATTAATAACGAATTTGCCTAAATTTTATGATCCTAAATTAATTATTGCCCGTATTACTTAATACAAAAGCAATAACGGGATAAATTATTATGGTAAGTCAACAACAGTCACCACGTTGTGAACCTAATACAGGTAAGTACACTGCCATGCCAGAAACGCCGAGTAAAGAGCTCATGCAAGCGCTTTTAGATGTTGCGCAATCACGCGACAAAAAAGCGTTTTCTTATTTATTTGAATACTTTGCGCCAAAAATTAAACGCTTTGGAATAAAGCAGTTTGGTGTTGAAGCTCAAGCAATGGAGCTTGTGCAAGAAACGCTAACCTCTGTTTGGCGTAAAGCACATTTGTATCACAGTGATAAAGGTGCAGCGACTACGTGGGTTTATACCGTTATGCGTAACGCGTCGTTCGATATGCTTCGTAAGATGAAAAGTAATAAAGAAGAAAATATAAGCGAAGATATTTGGCCGTTACTAAATGACTCACAAGATACGCATCACGAATACAGTGATCATTTAGAAGATAAGCAAATTAAGCGCTACTTAGACAAATTACCAATTGCTCAACGCGAAGTGGTAAGAGGCGTTTATTTCCAAGACATGTCGCAAGAGCAACTTGCACATCAACTTAATATTCCAGTAGGCACGGTAAAATCACGGTTACGTTTGGCCTTGCAAAAATTACGTAATGAAATGGGAGATCAGCATGATTAAACATCACCCGAGTGAAACTTTACTGACACAGTATTGCGATGCATCACTTGCTACATCATTGAGTTTAGCCGTTTCTATTCACGTAGACATGTGCCCTGTGTGCCAAGCTAAAGTAGCTAAAATTGAAACAAGTAATGCAAATGCATTATTTAGTGAAGAGCCTGCTCAATTTGAGAAACCTCAAACTGAGAAATCTGATTTACTTGAAGAATTTGAACTAAATGTACTTGATATGATCATGTCTGATGATTCTATTGATGAAGTTTACGAAGTAGAGCCTGTATCTATTAAAGTGAATGAGCATAACTATCAACTTCCACGTGCTTTAACACGTATTTCTCATAGTAAGTTTACACAAGTTGGTAAGTTAGCGCGTTCTCGTGTTGCATTAGATGACGGTGCGCTGCGTTCTAGCTTGCTACATATTGATGCTGGCGGCGAAATTCCTGAGCATACACATACCGGATTTGAAGTTACTTTACTACTAGACGGTGAGTTTAGTGATGAAGATGGTAATTACGTACCAGGCGACTTTATTTGGCAAGATGGTAGTCATCAACACACACCTTTAACAAAAGATGGATGTTTATGCTTTACAGTTGTCAGTAGTGCGCTACATTTTAATAAGGGCTTCAGCAAGTTACTCAATCCAATAGGTAATTTGATTTACTAAGAGAATATATGCATACAGATATAATAAAAATAGGCATAAGCGCCTGCTTAGCAGGCGAAAAAGTTAGATTTGACACAGGACATAAAAAGTCAAATTTTTGCATGGATGAGCTAGGTAAACACGTTGAATACACACGGTTTTGTCCGGAAGTAGCGGTAGGTTTACCAATACCCCGTCCAACTATTCGCCAGGTTAAAGTGGGCGATACTATTAAAGTATGCCGCCCAGATGGCACCGGTGAAGTAGGCCAGCAACTTACTGAATATGGTAAAAAAGTTGCAACTGAACAAGCTAAAGAACTAAGTGGATTTGTATTTTGTGCTAAAAGCCCAAGTTGCGGCATGGAGCGCATTAAAATTTACAATGAAGCAGGAACAGGTAACACCTCAGAAGGTGTTGGTTTTTTTGCTGAGCAAATAATGAAGCACAACCCATTATTGCCATGTGAAGAAAACGGACGTTTAAATGACATGCACTTACGTGAAAACTTTGTAATGAGAATTTACGTATTTAAAAACTGGCAAAAATTAGTACAAGAGCCGCTTACGGTTCATAAGCTTACTCAATTTCATTCTCAGTATAAGTACTTGTTAATGGCTCATAATTATCAAGCTTATCGCGATTTGGGTAACCTGCTGGGAACATATGTAGGCGACGATATAAGCGCAGTTGCTGATGAATATATTTTAGGTTTGATGACGGGTCTTAAAAAGCCAGCTTCTCGAAGAAATAACTGCAACACGCTAATGCATTTACAAGGTTACTTTAAAACATTTTTATCGAAGGTTGAAAAACAAGAACTTCGTGATGCAATAGATGAATACCGCGAAGGATTGGTGCCATTGTATGTACCACTTACTTTGCTAAAACATCATTTGAAGGTTCACCCAAATGAGTACCTTGAAAAACAAGTGTTTTTTAACCCTTACCCTCACGATTTAAAACTACGATTTGGTATTTAATGGATACATTATTTTGGTTTAGGCGCGATTTGCGCCTTTTTTCTAACGAAGCGTTAATTCAAGCGCTAAATAATGGCGCTAAACACGCCATTTTTTTTGTGTCTGAAAAACAGTGGCAACAACACCAAACTGCGCCTATTCAGATTGACTTACTCAAGCGCCGAGTTACTTACCTTCAATCTCAGCTTGCTGATTACGGCATTGCTTTACATGTTATTGAAGCGCCAAGCTTTGGCGATTGTACGCGTGAGCTTATTGATTTCTGTAAATCAAACGATGTAAAACACGTAATTGCTAATACAGAATATGAGCTAAATGAAGTAAACCGCGATAAAGCAATTTTGCACGAATGCGATGAGCTTTCTATTACTTTTACTTTGTACGAAGGTGATTTGATTGCATCTGTTGGAACGGTTAAAAATCAAAGTAATGAAATGTATAAAGTGTTTACTCCATTTAAGCGAGCATGGCTAAAGCAGTATCAAGATACACATTTTAGTTTGCCTCAATGGCCTCTAACTTCTGATCCAATAAAATTTGATGAAAGCGACTTACTAAAAAGTGATGGATGCTCAGATAAGTGGCCGGTTGACGACGATACACTGTCTACCGTGGTCGATAACTTTATATGTGACAAGCTTACAAGCTACGACGATCAGCGTGATATACCTAGCGTAAAAGGCACATCAGGTTTAAGCCCGTATTTAGCATTGGGTATTGTAAGCACAAAACAGCTGCTTATTAATATTCAGCAGCGTTATCCTGATATTTTAACTACGTCAAAAAGTAAAACGTTTACGTGGATTAACGAGCTTGTTTGGCGCGAATTTTACAGGCATTTAATTGCTGAATTTCCGAAGCTTTCGCGCGGTGATAACTTCAACGAAAAGTATAACGCCGTAGTGTGGCGTAAAAGCGAAAATGAATTTACAGCATGGTGTGAAGGGCGTACAGGTTACCCGTTAGTGGATGCTGCAATGCTACAACTAAAGCAAACCGGTTGGATGCATAATCGTTTACGAATGGTTGTTGCGAGCTTTTTAACTAAGCATTTGTTAATAGACTGGCGCGAAGGTGAGCGCTTTTTTATGCAGCACCTAATTGATGGCGATTTAGCCTCAAATAATGGTGGCTGGCAGTGGGCTGCAAGTACCGGGTGTGATGCTCAGCCTTACTTTAGAGTTTTTAACCCTATCAGACAAAGCGAGCGCTTTGATCCAACTGGCAAGTTTATCCGTAAGTATTTGCCAGAGCTTGAAAACGTGCCAGATAAACACATTCATTTTCCACACACTTATTTAGCCGCAATAGGTAAAGATAAGGAATGTTACTGGCCAGCAATAGTTGATCATAAAGCGGCACGAGAACGTGCACTTGCTGCATTTAAGGTGTGATATGGATAACCAGTTACCAGTAGATAAATTTGTTGAAATATACCAACAGCTTGATAGCACAAACCTTGATTTATTGAGTGATATTTACTGTGACAACATACAGTTTATAGACCCGATGCATGAAATTAATGGCATTGTAGAATTGCGCAGGTACTTTGCTAACTTATATAGTAATGTTAAGCATTGCCAGTTTGATATTAGTGATTCGTTTAATAGCGGAAACAATGCTTTTATTTATTGGACTATGCACTACGCACATCCAAAACTTTCATCAGGTAAAACTATCTCGGTAGAAGGTCATAGTAAGCTTATTTTTGAAAATGGCAAAATTATCAAGCACAGAGATTACTTTAATGTAGGCGAGTTGTTATATAAGCATATTCCTTTACTTGGTAGTGTTATAAAGCTAATTGATAAAAGGGCAGGTTAATTATGATCACATTAATTACGGGTGCTACTTCAGGTATTGGTGAGCAGTTAGCAATTAAATATGCGCAGTTGGGAGACACTGTTATAGCTTGTGGCCGTAATAGTGAAAAGCTCGCTGAGCTTGCTAAATACGACAATATTCAAGCATGTAAATTTGATGCGACTAATCTACATGACATTAAAGAGTCTACTATTGGCTTCCCTCATTTTGACCGTGTTATTTTAAACGCGGGTAACTGTGAATACATAGATGACGCGCGAAATTTTGATAGTGCATTGTTTGAGCGTGTAATTAATGTGAATTTACTCTCTATGGGGTATTGCCTTGAAGCGCTACTTCCTAAAATAAATTCAGGCGGCCAGCTTGTTTTAGTTAGCTCAAGTGTTACCTATCTTGCGCTACCTCGTTCAGAAGCTTATGGTGCATCAAAAGCGGGTGTAAGTTATTTAGCAAAAAGCTTAGCTGTTGATTTAGATGATGTTGATGTGACTTTAGTTCACCCTGGTTTTGTGAAAACTCCGCTCACTAATAAAAATGATTTCCCGATGCCTATGGCTGTTACCGCTGAAAAAGCAGCTGACTACATGATTAAGGGAATACATAAGCGCCGAAAAGATGTTCACTTTCCGTACCGTTTTACACTTATATTAAAAGCATTACGTATTTTACCACTCCCAATTTGGCTTAAAATCGCAAAAGGATTAGCCCGTTGAAAAAAATAGCAATAATAGGAACTGGTGTATCTGGTTTAACATGTGGGCATTTGCTTCACAAACATTACGATGTAACCGTATTTGAAAAAAATGATTATATAGGTGGCCACACTGCAACGGTTGACGTTGATGTGTGCGGCATAAAATACGCAATAGATACTGGCTTTATTGTATTTAACGACAGAACTTACCCATACTTTGAAAAGTTACTATCGCGTATTGGTGTAGATAAACAGACAACGCAAATGAGCTTTAGTGTTCATAATGAAGCCACTGGCTTTGAATACAATGGTCATACATTTACGAGCCTATTTGCACAGCGACGTAATATTTTTAGACCTAAGTTTTGGCGATTATTGTACGACATTGTTAGGTTTAACAAACTGTGTAAAGCACTACATGAAAAAGATGATTACCAGTCTGATCAATCATTAGGGCAGTTGCTTAGCGACAATCACTTTAATGACTTTTTTAAATACCATTATATCCTTCCGATGGGCGCGGCTATTTGGTCTACCAGCATTAAAGAAATGGAAAATGTAGGCGTTGAATTTTTTGTTAAGTTCTTCTTTAATCATGGCCTTTTAGATGTAACAAACAGACCACAGTGGTATGTAGTACCAGGTGGCTCTCGTCAGTATATTAAGCCGCTGATAAGAGGCTTTGCCGATAAAATTAAACTCAATACAAACATCAAATCTGTTACACGTCAAAATGATGAAGTAACAATAGAGTTTGCCAGTGGTGAGCAAAGTAAGTTTGATAAAGTAATATTTGCTTGTCATTCAGATCAGGCGCTTGCACTACTTGGTGATGCGACTGAGCAAGAAAAGTCAGTATTGGGTGCAATAGCTTACACTGAGAATTCAGTGGTGCTGCACACCGATACAAACCTTTTACCAGATAGAAAAGCAGCATGGGCAAGTTGGAACTACCTACTTAATAACAACACTGATAAAGCAGCTGTTGTTACTTACCAAATGAATATTTTGCAAGGTATACAATCGGATACACAGTTTTGTGTAACGCTTAATCACCTTGAAGGAATAAGCCAAAGTAAAATTTTGCGCGAGTTTACTTATCATCACCCTGTATTTAACCAAGAGTCAATTGCTGCTCAAAAACTTAAACACAGTATTGATGGACAAAACAATAGTTATTTTTGTGGTGCTTATTGGTACAATGGTTTTCATGAAGATGGCGTACACAGTGGTGTAGATGTAGCCAAGCAACTTGGGGTCGAATTTGACTAGTGCAGTGTATTTAGGCGATGTAAAACATCGCCGTTTTGCTGTTAAAGAACATCGTTTTAGTTATCCATTGTATATGATGTGGGTAGACTTAAATAATCCTCAACAACTAAATGGTGTGCATAAACACATAGGTACGTCAGGATTAAAAGCGTTAAAATTTAATGAAGCTGATTATCTTAAAGGCACCTCACAACTTGCTAAACGACCTCTTATTGAGCGTGCACATGAACAACTTGCCAATTTAGGTATTACCGAAACCTTTTCTCATATTTACATGCTAGGGCAATTTCGTTGTTTTGGTGTGTATTTTAGCCCTGTTAATTTTTATTTTTTTGGCCACAACGATACTCGTTTTAAGTATATGATTGCTGAAGTGAGTAATACACCATGGAACGAACGTCATTATTATTTAGTCCCTTTAGAAAAAAAAGTGAACTTTAAGAAGGTTTTTTCCGTATCACCTTTTATGAATCTGGATATGAACTATCATTGGCATGTTAAACAATCGCCTGATAAAACATTGATACACATTGAAAATAAGCGAAATGAAGAGTTATTATTTGATGCAACACTTCGCTTAAAACGTAAAGAACTCACTAACGAAGAGATTAATAAGTTGTTTAAACGTTTTCCGGCCATGACATGGTCTATTTTCAAAGGTATTTATTATCAAGCATTAAAGTTGTTTTTAAAACGAGTGCCTTTTTTAGGTCACTCAGGTAAGCCATAAAGCACATAGGTAGTCAGGACAATTAATAGGTATTTTAATGGATAAAGTGTCGAGCTTAAATTGCGAACAAAGCACTAGTTGGTTAACTAATATATATAAAAAACTAGTTACTAAAGCATTTTCGTCAATTGAAACAGGTCAAGTTGTTTTAATTGAAGGAAATGAGCGTACAGTTTTTGGCGATGTATCGTCTGCGTTAAAAGCCACAGTAACAGTTAACGATAAAGCTATGTATAAAGCGTTTGCGTTATCTGGGAGCGTTGGCGCTGGTGAAGCGTATATTTTGGGTCACTGGTCTTGTGACAACTTAACTTCATTTATAGAAATATTTGCTATAAACGAAAAGCAACTCGATGAGTTTGAAAAAAAATTCGCATTTTTTAGTAATATCGCACACCGATTTAATCACATAAAAAATAAAAATTCAGAATCGGGTTCTAAAAAGAACATTGTTGCTCATTACGACTTAGGTAATGATTTGTACGAATCATTTTTAAGTAAAGAAATGCTTTACTCAAGTGCTGTATATCCTACAAAAGAAGCAACACTTGAAGATGCGCAGCAATACAAGCTTAAACGCATTTGTGAGCAAGTTGAGCTTCAAAAAAATGATTCAGTAATTGAAATTGGTACAGGGTGGGGGGCTTTTGCTATATACGCAGCCACACATTACGATTGCCATGTAACAACCACCACCATATCTGATGAGCAACATGATTATGTAGCTAACAAGATTGTTGAACTTGGTCTTGAAAGTAAAATAACATTACTCAAGCTCGACTACAGACTACTAAAAGGTAAATACGACAAACTTGTTTCTATTGAAATGATAGAAGCGGTTGGTCATGACTATTTACCTAGCTTCTTCACTCAGTGTGGTGAGCTCTTAAAAGACGACGGCGCAATGCTTATACAAGCAATTACTATTGGCGATCAGCGTTATAAGCACTACTTAAAAAACTCTGACTTTATCCAACAGTATATTTTCCCAGGTGGGTGCTTGCCATCACTTAACGAAATGAGTGAGCAAATCAAGAATAATACCGATATGGTTATTCACACTGTTAATGATATTGGCGCTCACTACGCACGAACATTAGCGGATTGGCGTACTCGTTTTATAAAAAGCTGGCCTGATTTGGACCGCTCTAAATTTGATGAACGTTTTTATCGTTTATGGTTATTTTATTTTGCTTATTGTGAAGGTGCATTTAGAGCCAGAGCAACAAGTACAGTGCATTTAATGGCGCGTAAACCACGTTTTATTAGCGATAACGATGATATTGCGCTCAATTACTAATTTTGTTTTGTTTCAAGCAGTGTGGTTTTTATCATTACTGCTTGAAGCTGATTCGCTAATTTTTAGTGGCTTGATTATTGTTTTAATGTTTTTGTTGTCAAAGCAGAAAAAACAAGACTCCTTACTATTAATTAAAGCCCTACCTTTAGCCCTGTTATTAGAATTTATAGCGGTAAAGCTAGGCTTGTTAGAATTTAAAGTATATCCCTTCCCCCTATGGCTCGCTTTTTTATGGGCTGCATTATTACTTTCTTTAAATACCTCTATGGTCTTTTTAAGTAGATTAAAACTTTGGCAGGCCTTTTTGGTATGTATTGCTTTTGCGCCTGCAAGTTATTGGGCAGGTGCTCGTTTTGAAGTAATAAGCCTAGGATTACCTTTATGGCAATTTTGGCTTGTTTACGGAGCGATATGGTCTGCAGTGTTTACCGCTATCCTTTTTATAAACCAAAAAATTAAGTTGTTTATTAATCGCTGAACGCCCACAAATTTACATTTTGCAACATTACTCACTTATTCAAAGGGAACTTATTTTGAAATTTTTACTAAAGGCAGTTACTTTTTATTTGCTTACAACTTCAATTGTTTTAGCTAACACACAATTTAATAAAGTAGGCGAAGCACGAATGGAGTATTTATTTTGGGATGTATATGACGCTGTGCTATTTACCCCTTCAGGTAATTACAGCGCAGGAACACATCCTGTTAAGTTTAAGCTTACCTATTTACGCGACTTTGAAGCTAAAGAAATAGTTAAAGCAACAAATGAGCAGTGGCAACATCTTGGAAAAAAGGAATTAGCTGACAAATACGACAGTAAATTGTTGTCTATTTGGCCTGATATAAAAAAGGGTGACTCGCTAACGTTAATCACAAATGAGCAAGGTATGAGCACTTTTTATCATAATAATGAAAAAATTGGTGAAATTAATGAGCCTCAATTTTCGAGTGACTTTTTAGCCATTTGGCTTGATAAAAAAACCTCTGAGCCAAAACTACGAAAGCAACTATTAGGGAATTAATATGAACATATTAAACACGTTGAAAGCAGCTGTAATGACCGTCTCGGCTCTACTTTTAATTAGCTGTTCGGCACCAAATGTTGAACATTATAAAAATACATCGCCAAATTTCGACTTTAAAACGTTTTTTAGCGGAAATTTGAAAGCCTATGGTGTTGTACAAGACTTTAAAGGCGAATTGACCCGAAAGCTTGTCGTAGATATGAATGCGACTTGGGACGGTAACCAGGGCGTTATTGAAGAAGACTTTGTTTATGATGATGGTGAAACCCAAAAGCGAATCTGGAAAATAACGTTAAATGAAGACAATAGTTTAACGGGGTCGGCAGCTGATGTTATAGGTACTGCAAAAGGTAAAAGTGATGGCAGTGTATTTCACTGGAATTATGATGTTGAACTTCCATACGATGGCAGTACTTTGGAAGTGAATTTTGACGATTGGATGTACTTGGTTACACAATCGCGCTTGATAAACCGCACGTCTATTGTTAAGTTTGGAGTCGAGGTCGGGGAAGTGACCTTAGTTATCGAAAAAATATAGCTTATTTACCCAGTTGCTTAACTTGCGCCAAAATTGTACTCAAATTAAGTCTTTGTTAACCCAACATGCTGTATTTTACCGAGAATTATTTAAATTTTACTCATTTTTTAAGAATTTAAGCAAAAAATGCAATTTGCTGTTGCTAACTCTTTAAAAATGCATAAAGATAGGTTTTGCGAAGGCAAAATAATAACGAATAGGAATCTAACAATGAATAAAGCTCAATTAGTTGAAAAAATTGCTACTGATGCAGAAATCTCTAAAGCCGCTGCTACTCGTGCTCTTGACGCGTTTACAGGTGCTGTAACTTCTTCTTTAAAAGAAGGTGATTCAGTAGCATTAGTTGGTTTTGGTACTTTCTCAGTAAAAGAACGTGCAGCTCGCACTGGCCGTAACCCACAAACGGGTGCTGAGATCCAAATCGCAGCGGCAACTATCCCAAGCTTTAAAGCAGGTAAAGGTCTTAAAGACCAAGTAAACCCTTAATAGGTTTAACGAATTAAATTAAAAAAAGAGCTATTTAGCTCTTTTTTTTTATGTTTAAAAAGCCGCTATATAACGGCTTTAATAGATGAGTGTTATGCTTTTAGCGCTTTATCGCCTCGCCCAATACCAACAGCACCAGAACGTACAACTTCAATAATATCGGTTTCATGGCGAAGTGTGTCTAAAAACGATTCTATTTTGTCTGTACTGCTCACTAGTTGCAAACTATAGCTTTGTCGGCCCATATCTAAAATAACACCTTGAAATACATCAACTACGCGAGTAACCGCTGCACGAGTCGTCTCGTCTTGAGCAAATACCTTAACAAGTAATAGCTCGCGCTCAATGTGACTCATTTCTGTTAAATCGATAATTTTAAGTACATCTACTAACTTGTTAACTTGCTTTGTGATCTGCTCAACAACTCTGTCGTCACCCATAGTGGTAATAGTAATACGTGACAATGATTGATCATCAGTTGTGCCAACAGTTAGGCTGTCAATGTTGTATGCACGTTGTGAAAATAGCCCAACAATACGCGACAGTGCACCCGGTTCGTTTTCTAATAGAATAGATAAAATACGACGCATTATGCTTTTACTCCTTTACGTAACCACATCTCATCAATGCCACCTAACTTGATTTGCATTGGGTATACATGTTCTTTCTCATCAACGTTTATGTCTAAAAAGACTAATCGGTCGTTAATTGACATTGCTTTATCTATAGCAGGCTGCAATTCATCAAGTGTATTTACTTGTATTCCTACATGCCCGTAGCTTTCAACTAACTTAACAAAATCAGGTAGCGAGTCCATGTAAGATGATGAATGACGTCCGCCGTAAACCATATCTTGCCATTGGCGTACCATACCTAAAGATCGGTTATTAAGTGATACAACTTTTACCGCTAGGTTGTACTGTAAACAGGTAGATAGCTCTTGAATATTCATTTGAATAGAGCCATCACCCGTAATACATACAGACTCTTTGTCTGGAAAGGCTAGTTTTACACCCATTGCTGCAGGTAAGCCAAAACCCATAGTGCCTAGGCCGCCTGAATTTATCCACTGACGAGGATGCTTAAATGGGTAATATTGCGCTGCAAACATTTGGTGCTGACCAACGTCAGAACTTACATAAGCATCGCCATTAGTGGCTTTATAAACAGCTTCAATTACGGCTTGTGGTTTAATTTTGTCGCCATCAGTGTTGTAGCTTAAACATTTTTGTTCACGCCAACTAATAATTTGACGCCACCAATCTTCTTGTGCGCTGCGATCTATTTTAATTGGGCTTTTATCAATACCAGCTTGTAGTTGTTCTAGTACTGTTGCTAAGCAACCTACAACCGGTATGTGCGCTTTGATTGTTTTTGAAATTGAAGTTGGATCTACATCTACATGTACAATTGTGGCATTAGGACAAAACTTTTTAACGTTATTTGTTACACGATCATCAAAACGTGCACCAAGCGCTAATATCACATCAGCATTGGCCATTGCTTTGTTAGCCTCAAGCGTGCCGTGCATGCCAAGCATACCTACAAAGTTTGGATGTACACCTGATATACCGCCAAGCCCCATTAGTGTATTTGTAATGGGTGCATTTAACGATTCAACCAAATGCGTTAATTGCTCTGACGTATTTGAAATAACAATACCACCGCCAGAATAGATAACCAGTTTTTTGGCCTCTAAAATAGTCGTTACCGCTTTACGAATTTGTTTTGAGTGCCCTTTAGTATTAGGGCTGTATGTTCTTAGCTCTGTTGTTTTAGGAAATTCGTATTCAAACTTAATGGCAGGGTTAAGCATATCTTTAGGAAGCTCAACTACAACAGGCCCCGGGCGGCCTGTGCTGGCTATGTAAAAGGCTTTAGCTAAGATTGTTGGGATTTCTTTAGCACTTCGACAGTTAAAGCTGTGTTTTACTACCGGGCGAGAACAGCCAACAATATCAGTTTCTTGGAATGCATCATCACCAATTAAATTTGTAGGCACTTGGCCTGATAATACAACCATAGGAATTGAATCCATGTATGCTGTTGCAATACCCGTTATACAATTTGTAGCGCCTGGGCCTGAGGTTGCAAGTACAACACCAACGTCTCCAGTTGCACGCGCATAACCATCAGCCATATGCGTGGCTGCTTGTTCATGGCGTACTAATATATGCTCAATATCATCTTGCTGAAATAGTGCATCATATAAGTCTAAAACTGAACCACCGGGGTAGCCAAATATGTATTTTACCTTTAATTCTTTTAATGCCTGAACTACTAGTTCAGAGCCATTATATTCTTGTTTGCTCATCCTCATTCCTCTGTGCGCTTTTTTATGCATAAAAAAACCCCCGCGTAGTGCGAGGGTTTTTAAAAAGCAGTATCACCTTTTAATACATCCCCGCTGGGCTTATAACTAAGACCAGTACGAGTACGACTAAAAGGTTAATATGTGTGTTCATAGTTTTTACCCTATTAGCAAAACACTGCTTTTAAATTAAAAATTCTGTATGGGTTTATTTTTAAGGGTTTTGAGCCTTTATGTCAACCTTGAAAGTGCTTATTTGCATTTTAAATTCGTTTTTCGTCTTTTATTAATTTAAAACTGCAAAAATATTAACGTTAAGTGAGTTACCTAGCAGAAATTATGCGTTTATTGGCTGTACTATAAAATTAGAATATAAAAGTATTTATGAACCCATAATTATCAGAACATATGTTAACTATATGTTTTTATCGCATGTTTAAATTTTTATTATTAGGTATGATTACTACATAATTCTGTTTGAGGAAAACACAGTGAAAAAAGTGACGTTAATTGCGCTTTTATCTACGCTAATAAGCCCTATCGTAGCGGCTAATAATTTAAGCCCACACGATGTTGGTATAACTAACGAAGAACGTATTTTATATTGGCTTAAAAAAAGAGACCAAGTACCTTTAAGTGAGTTAGATAGTTCATTTAAGTCGTATATGAGTAATATTGAGGTTGCCAACCACTCAATTAAAAATGGCTTTAGGCAATTTAAATCCTCCTTTACTGATTTTTCAAACACAAATAAACAACAAGCCGCTTTTTCAACGTCGCTAGTGCCAGATCAAAGCATTAATGATGTAAAAGTGTTAGCTATCTTAATTGATTTTCCTGATCTTAAATATGACGATAATCAGCTTGTAGATCAAGATACAGAGATGTTTTACGCTGAATATTCAACTGAGCACTATCAGCAAATGCTTTTTAATACTCTAGGTTATGCGGGTCCTGATGGGCAAAGCTTATTAACAGCTGCTGATTATTATAAAGCAGCGTCTGGTAATAGTTTAAACTTTACCGGGCAAGTATATGGTTGGGTAAGCGCTGATAATAACGCAAAAGTATATGGTGAACGCCAAGGTACAACACGAGATAAAAATGCGCCCGCTTTAGTCAAAGAGGCTGTGGAAAAGGCAGTTGCAAAGTTTAATATTAATTTAGCCGATTATGATTTAACTGATTTAGATGATATTGATGGCGATGGAATCCTTAACGAGCCTAATGGCATTATTGACCATGTAATGATTTTTCATTCAAGTATTGGCGAAGAAGCAGGTGGTGGCTACCTAAGCACCGATGCTATTTGGTCCCATCGTTATTATGTATTTGATGAAAATAGCGGCCCGAGCGAGATTGCAGGCAGCAGTATTAAACTCTTTGGTTACACAATTAATCCAATTGATGCTGGTATTGGTGTGGTAGTGCATGAGTTTGGGCATGACTTGGGATTATTGGATGAATACGACTTACAGTCTAACACGGTAGGTGAGCCCGTCGCGTCTTGGTCAGTTATGTCTACAGGAAGTTGGGCAGGTTCGCCAAGAGGTTCAGAGCCCGTTATGTTTAGTCCTTATGCACTTGAGTATTTACAAAATCGATACCAGGGAAATTGGGTTAATCAGCTAACGCTTGATATGGATGAGATAGACGCTAACTCACAGCAGACATTAATTAATACTGCGAGCACTTCACAACTACAAAACCAAATAAAAGTGACACTGCCTCCAAGGCTCGAAAAATTTAAAACGCCAGTAGAAGGTGATTTTCAATACTATTCAAATACGGGTGACAATGTTAGCAACAGCTTAATTAATACCATAGCGCTACCAAGCACAACTGAGGCACTTACTTTAAGCTTTATTGCTTATTACAGTATTGAGCGCGATTACGATTTAGTACAAGTAAAAGTAAATGGGGAGCCTATTGCTAGTAATTATACACAAGCAGTTAACCCATATTATGGCAATATTGGTCCGTATATTTCAGGTGATTCATTTTTAAATAGCGATGCTAAGCAACCCAATGGATACTTAACTCATAAGTTTGATTTATCAGCTTATGCTGGGCAAACAATAGATTTGAAAATTGAATACATTACAGATGCGAACACACATTATTATGGTTTTGTTGTTGATGATATGCGTATTGAGCAAAGTGATACCTTAATCTGGCACAATAATGCACAAGATCAAATTAACACTGAATTTAATGGCTTTGCAAAAGTTGGTAGTTATACGTACGCATCGCCATCACATTACTATTTACAATTGCGTTCGTACACAGGTGTTGACAGCAGTTTGCAAGCAGAGCAGTACTCACCAGGATTATTGTTGTGGTATAGCGATAAATCTCAAGCGGATAACAACACGACAGAGCATCCAGGCAGTGGTTTTGCATTAGTGGTAGATGCCGATCAGCATTCAATAAATAAAGGCAGCACGCAAACTCCCGCTGCTTCAGCAATTCAAATACGTGATGCTGCTTTTAGCCTATATCAACAAAGGGCAGGGTTAGGTGATGATGATTTATCAGCTATCACAGAGTTTACTGATAAAACCGACTATAGTTTTTCAGCGCAACAGCCATCGGGTGTTGTGCTTCCACAGGTTGGTTTTGGGTTTAATATTATAAACCAGTCAGCTGACAGTGAAGACATAGAAGTACAGCTTAATTACGATGTTATTAAGGGTATTAATTTTACCAAAACAGGTTTAATCGTTGATTTTAATATAGAAGGTTTAGCCCTAACACCTGCGGATAAATTTGCGTGGAATTTTGACGATGGCAGCTCAAGCACAGAGTTAAATCCAACGCATACATACCAAGACTATGGCACCTACGATGTTGAGTTTACTGCTAGCAATGGTACTTCACAGCAAGTAACTGTAGTTGAAGTTACACTAGTTAAACCATTATCTGTAAATGAAATTGAATATGAAATAAACCAAGGAATATTAACAGCTCAAGCTTCGTTTACAGGTGGAGTCGCACCGTATACTTATAATTGGCAGCTAGGGGATGGAAGTACTTTAACGACGCAATCGATCACCCATAATTATTTATACTCAGGTGATTACCAAGTAACGCTTACAGTGACAGATAACGAAGGCACGGAGCAAACTAAAGTGGTTGATGTAACTGCAGTTGTTCCGCTTAGCATAGATGCAAACGTTACAGTAAATGATTTAAGCGCTCAATTTAATGGGCAAGTGACCGGCGGCTTTAATAGTTATACTTATAGTTGGGATTTTGGTGATGGCAGTGCGCTATCAAATTTACAAAACCCAATACATACTTATCAAGCTAACGGGGCATTTAATGTAACGTTGAGTGTTACTGATACTCAAACAAATGATACTTTTACTAAAGAGTTATCCCTTACAGTGCAAAAGCAGCAAAGTAGTTCTGGTTCAAGTGGCGGATCATTGGGAGGTTTATTAGTGTTATTACTTTTATGCTTACCTAGGATAAAACGCAGCTAGCAAACACAAAAAAGCCCGCTAAATTAGCGGGCTTTTGAAATTAATAACAAATATTAATTATAAACGGTCAATTACTGATTGAGTGAAATCAGTTGTACCGTGGCTGCCGCCTAAATCGCGAGTTGTACGGTCGCCAGATTTTATTACATCAGCAACAGCACTACGAATACGCTCTGCTGTGTCGCCCATATCTAAATGCTCAAGCATTTGGATAGATGCTAAAATTACAGACGTTGGGTTAGCTAGGTTTTTGCCAGCAATATCTGGAGCACTACCGTGTACAGCTTCAAAAATTGCTGCGTCTTCACCAATGTTAGCACCTGGAGCCATACCTAAACCGCCAACTAAACCAGCACAAAGGTCAGATAAAATATCACCAAATAAGTTAGTCGTTACAATTACGTCAAACTCTTCAGGTGTCATTACCAGTTTCATACACGTTGCATCAACAATCATTTCGTTTGATTCAATTTGTGGGTAACGTTCAGCTACTTCACGCGCAACTTTTAAAAACAAACCAGATGTTGATTTTAAAATGTTAGCTTTATGAACAGCTGTTACTTTTTTACGGCCTTCACGTACCGCTAGCTCGTATGCAAAAGTTACTATTTTTTCTGCGCCTTCACGCGTAATTATTGATTTTGCTTCTGCTTCATTACCGTCTTCACTTACTATTTGGCCTGCACCTGAGTACATACCTTGCGTGTTTTCACGAATAGTAATGATATCAATATCGTCGTAACGAGCTTTAGTACCAACAAATGATTTAACAGGACGTACGTTAGCGTATAAACCAAATTGCTTACGAAGTGTTACGTTAATAGACGTAAAACCTTCACCTACAGGCGTTGTTAATGGGCCTTTAAGAGTGATTTTGTTTTTAGCTATTGTATCAACCGTGTCTTGTGGAAGTAACTCACCTGTTTTTTCAAGTGCAGCTAGGCCAGCATCAACAAATTCATAATCAAAGTCGCAACCTGCGGCTTTTAATATTTCAAGTGCTGAGTCGATAATGCTCGGACCGATGCCGTCGCCTTTGATCACTGTGATGGTTTGTTTGGCCATTGACTTTTCCTTTAAAGAGTTTGATTTGCACATAAATTATTACCCTGAGAGAGTAATAGCTTGTTAGGTCATTTATGTGAACGTGCTTGAAAATTTAAGGGCGCATTTATACCAAGTTATCGCCCATTTTGCTAGTTTATACAGGAAATACCGGGTATACACCAAAGTTATAATGGGTATAAGAACGTTAAATAGTCCTCTATAAATTAAATACTATTAAATAGCGCAAGCGATTCTAATTTTTGATTGAAATCAGTTAGATTTTGCCACTTTAGTATTTTCAGTTGTTCGTTTAATGTTTGCAGTTGCCACGCTGTAAGCGCAAGTTCCGGTTTAAAAACACTCTGCGCAACAATTTTAAGCGTGATCCAGAGTTTATGAGAGTCAGTTAAATGTTTTTTAGGTGTTTGCTCTGCTTCTAAAAGTGCCGTTGTCCATGGGTTGTCACTTAATAAATGAGTAAGCTGTTGCGTTAGTTGCTCGTTATTAATTGCATCCACTCCAAAAAATGAGCTAATAGGGGCACTCAATGTTTTATTTGGTGTGTCGTCAATCAGCGTTTTACGAGAAAGCTGTGTACTGCATTGCGTTAATAAAAAATGAGCATAAGCATATAAAGGTAATGTAATGTGTTCAAATTGGTCGTGTTTATTTTTACTGACTAATAAGGCCATTATTTTCACTAAACAATTTAATCTGTTAGTAACGTATGCTTGCAGAGGGTGTGGGGTAACATTAACTAATTGCTCAAAAACAACTCTTTGAATTATCGCAGGCGCATTATAATAACCGACCATCGATAAGCTATGCTTTAAGTCTTTAGCGGCCTGATGCTCCTTATTGTAAGGTTTTACTGCCTCACATAAATTCGCGACTACCTGAGGGTGAACCGCCATTAGTTGGCTTAACCCTTTATAGCTATATTCGTGCTGTGACTTAATATTACTTATTAGTTCAAGTAAAGACTGTGCTTCATCAACGTCAACTGCACTTTTCGACTTTACATGTTCACTGTTGAACACTTTAAAGTTAATAGTTTTATCAGCGCAATGCCATTGTTTTGGGTTGTCGTTAAGCGTTGCTTTAACGCTAAACCAAGCTAATTTATTTGGATTAGCGGTACTAATTAAAATATTTTTTTGCTGCGCATCAGTCGCTAAATAAATCATGGTTTGCTCGGCATAAAAAACGCGGCTTCCCGGTAACAGTGGCCCAAAATGAGCTATAAGTGATTTGATTAGCTGCAGTGCAAATAAGTTGGGAGTGCGAATGTACAAATCAGCAAGTGCTTTAAATAAACTCATATGTTTATTAGCCGTATTGCTAGTGATGTTCATGCTAATAATATTTGCTAAAGCAATCAGTGTTATGCCCCCATCGTAAAGCATAATTTTAGGGGCACTTACTAATGCTTGTTTATATTTACTTAATTTAGCTAACAATTGCGTAACGGGTTTGGCAGAATCGCCACCGGATAGCATAACTTTTGCTGCTAGTTGATGACGCACTTGCCATGTTTTTTTATCAGAGTCTTGAAAAGGTGTTTGCTCACAGAGCTTGTTTAATTGCGCTCCTACACATAAATGCTCAATAAGTGAAGCTGCTATGTATAGCTCGCTTAGGGCATTGTTATAGTGTTGAGATTTACAAAGTGCAGCGGTTATTACACTCTGACTAACAACTAAGTTGGTTGCATAAGAATAATTAGGATTATAAAGTGTTAAACGTGCTTGTAATGCGAATGGCTGTTTGCTATAGAGCACTCTATATTGCTCGGCTAACTTACTTGCCATGGGGTATAAGGCTGTCCACTTTTGTTTATTGTTATAATAGCTTAAAAAGAGCTGCGTATTATTAAGCAGCTGCTCTAAAGTAGTTGAAACAGCTTCATCCATTAAACCTTCACCTAATTTTGTTCTTGATATTTATTATATGCACTAGGACCCCATAAAAATAGCTGCCCATTTTTAAATAATAACCCAGTACATTCATCCATAGTGGTTATACCGTCAGATGTTTTATGCTGTGTACGATAAAAAACTATCTGAAATACCTGTTCACCATCTCGTTTGGCATAAGTAAGGTCAGGGCTGCCTAAATAATCAAGCACAGTATTTAGTGTTGTAGGCTGCTCAAGTGATAGTTTTTCGATATAACGTTTATTAAAAGCTTCTCGGTCTTGCCAGATCATAGCCTGAGGATCGTCTTTATAAAAGGTGATCACCAACGTTGCTATCAGTGCATATAGCCCTAAACCTAAGATTAAATATCGGATAAATTTTTTCAATATGGTTTACTCTGACTCCGGTAACTAATAATAGTATACGTTTTGTAATGTTTAGAGGCTATTAACTTGCGACTAATTAAGTCTTAACTGCTTTAAACTAAAGCCTAAATTTATATCGGTGCGTAAACTAACCAAGTGCTTTGAGATCACGTACATATCCATATTAGCGGCTAACTTTGCTTTAATACTCGGGCTTAGAGACTCATCTTCGGCAGCATGCTCAATTGAATTATAGTTATTAACTATTTGCTGCGCAGACTTGGTACCTATTCCTTTTACTCCCGGAATATCATTTGTTTTATCACCAGCTAAAGCCCAAAAATCAACGAGCTTATTTTGCTCAACACCAAAACGCTCTTTTATACTTGTCTCATCTAAATAGAGTTTTTTAAAGTAATCATAAACTGTAATGTAGGGGCCTAAATAGGGTAAAAAGCCTTTATCAGTAGAAACAACAGTATTAGCTATTTGATTATTTGATGCTTTAAACGCAAGCGTTGCAATAATGTCATCGGCTTCATCGTTAATAGGCTCAAATACAACAATACCAGTTTCTTCTATTGCGGTTTTAAAGTGCTCTAAGGCATCTTTTAGTACTTGAGGCATTGGCGCACGTGAGTGTTTGTAGTCTTTATAAAAATGATAACGCCAGCTTTTGTCACCATCAAATACTGCAATAGCATGGGTTGCATTACTTGTATCTAAAAGCTTTTTACACGCATGAGCTACACGTGCACAGCACGTTTGTATCATTTGCTCATCGCTGTGATGTTTTTGATTTGCGTCAACGGCGTAAATGCGCCTAATTAAATTAAGCGCATCAATAAGAAGTAAATGGGGTTTCAAACTATAAAACTCATGCTTTTATTTTGTAACACGGAATGTATTTGCTGCCAGGGAGTTTCATACGGCCCTGATCAACAAATGCTTGTAATAACGTATCCATACTTTCCATAAGGGCAGGCTCGCCACTTAAAATGTATGGACCGTTTTGCTTAATGGCTTTTACGCCTTCGTCTTTTACATTTCCAGCTACAATACCTGAAAAAGCTCTGCGTAAATTAGCCGCTAATAACTGTTTTGGTTGATCAAGATGTAAATCAAGACTTGCCATATTTTCGTGTGTTGGTGCAAAAGGTTGTTGAAAATCGTTATCTATTTTTAATGTCCAGT
Source organism: Pseudoalteromonas sp. EB27 (assembly GCF_001974875.1). Classification (GTDB taxonomy): domain Bacteria; phylum Pseudomonadota; class Gammaproteobacteria; order Enterobacterales; family Alteromonadaceae; genus Pseudoalteromonas. The sequence continues at coordinate 104,671 of NZ_MTQD01000007.1, read as the reverse complement.
TAAAGTAGTAGGCATCGCCTTCACTTTTACGGTAATCACGAACATTGGCCATAGCCGACCTTAGCTTTTGACCTACTAATTGCGGATTATCAATAATAACTTCAAACTTATCCAATACTTCTTTACCCAGCGTCATTTCAACGAATTCACACAGCTCTTTAAAGTACGCTTCACTTTCTTTTGGGCCAGTTAAAATAACAGGTAAACATTGTTTGGTGTTATCTGGATGCAGTAATATGCCTAATAAATATAGCAATTCTTCGGCAGTACCTGCGCCACCAGGGAAAATTATAATCGCGTGAGCTGTTCTTATAAAAGCTTCAAGGCGCTTTTCAATGTCAGGTAAAATAACTAATTCGTTAACAATAGGGTTTGGTGGCTCTGCAGCAATAATGCTTGGCTCTGTTAGGCCTAAGTAACGATTATTGGTATTGCGCTGTTTTGCATGGCCAATAGTGGCACCTTTCATTGGCCCTTTCATGGCACCAGGGCCACAACCAGTACAAATATTTAATCCACGTAAGCCTAGTTCGTAACCTACTTGTTTTGTGTATTTATATTCAACTTCGTTTATTGAGTGTCCGCCCCAGCAAACAACCATACTTGGCTCGCTATTAACACGCAAAGCACCTGCATTTCTGAGCATATCGAACACCATATGAGTAATGGCTTTTTGCTCTTTTAAATCTTTTTCGTATTTTTGACAAATAAACAAAATATCGCGAATAACAGAAAATATATGCTCGTGAATTCCGGTAATTATTTCGCCATCAACAAATGCGGTTTCGGGTGGGTTTTCAAGCTCAATTTTAATGCCTCGTTCGCGGCTTACTAAACGAATATCAAAATCTTTGTATTTGTCGTATATATCGCTACTTTCGTCGGTATGGCTACCTACATTAAGTACTGCTAATACGCAGTTTCTAAATAACCTATAACGCTCACTAGCAGAAGATTGCTCTAATAAATCAACTTCTAATTGCGACAGTAAATCTAAAACCCCAGTTGGGTTTAACTGTATTAACATAGACGTTCTCCTTACTGCTAAATCGTAAAAAACTACTTGTCATAAAATTTATAATAGCTATGACATTATTTACTGGTACAAAGTCTATCTCGTCCTGAATTTTTGGCCTCGTAAAGAGCATCATCTGCTCTATCAAATGCCTTTAAAAGAGTATCGCCTTTTTTAAACTGAGTAGCACCTACCGAAATAGTGATCTCAATTTGTTTTTCTCTAAATTTAAAAGGTATATTTTTAATTACCTTTCTAACTTTATCCAGAGGTAATGTTGCGTTTTCAAGCGACACACCGGGCATTAACAATACAAATTCTTCACCGCCGTAACGCGCTATAAAATCGGACTTTCTTACCGACTTTTGCAACGCTTTTGATATAACTTGAAGTGTTATGTCACCAGCGGTGTGGCCAAATCTATCATTGATAGATTTAAAGTGGTCAACATCAATAACTGCAAGCGTAACATCAGAGGGCTGAACATTAAACAAGTGCATTTCATGGCTGTAACGTTCATCAAATGCAGCTCGGTTAGGCAGTTTTGTAAGCCCATCAAGTAAACTTTTAAAGCGCTGTTCGTTTAAGCGTTTTTTATACGTTGTTAACTTGTCTTCTAAAGTAACAATTCGTTTATTTATTTCACTAAAGCTAGCGCTAAGCATTTCTCTATCTTTTCGCTCTAACTTTTCTTTTGCTAAAAAGTCTTGGCTTAGTGATTTTAATTCGTTATCTACGAGTTCTTTTAAAGATGAAATTGATGTTGCTTTTTGCGTTTGATCGTTGAGATTTTTAATTTTTAGTTCAATGCTTTTATTTAACGAATCAAATTCAACACTCATCGATTCAGAGTGCCTGCTAGTAGAGACAATAGAATTATGTAAATCTTCGAGGGTTTGATTTAACGAAACTAAAAAGCTTTGCGCAGACTTACGCTCATTACTAATATTTTTTACTACGACTTCAATTATCTTTATGGCGACATCGAGTAGTGCATCTATAGTGTCACTTTCCGTAATACTATTTTTTATACTATTAATTTGTAGTGTAGCTTCTTCTTCAAGTATAAGTTCATTAGCTAACTCAAGTAGTTTTTTTGCACGAGCCTGTTTAGCAGGCCGTTGATTATTAACTTCAGGGTTCTGTTTAGTTAGTAATGCTTCGTGATAAAAGAGAATAAGTTGATCAAGTAGCGGAATATAACCATGAGTTGATTGAACGTTATTAATCTCTTGATCGAGTAAATTTCTCAGGGCTCTGCGAGTTTCATCAGGTAAGCCTTTGGTTTTTTGTAACTGTTTACCTGCATTTTGTACACTGTTAAATAAATCACGTTGCTGAGCTTGCTGAATCGATTCTTGATTTTTAAGTAATATCAAAGTTTCACTAACAAGAGGAGAGAGGTCTTCAAAGCTCATACCTTTGTTGAGTGCACTTCTAAATTTAGCAAGGCGATTATCTAACTCAATATCAAGCCCTTTGCAGCTTAGCGAAAGTTTAGCTGCAAAGTCACACAAAATATCCACTTGATGTTTGCGTGCACTCTCAACAGCCATACGAGCATCAATTGCTTGTTTGAGTTTTTTATCTGTTGGATTAGATCTTTCAGACACTTAAGCGTACCGCCATCAAATTAATTTTATTATCTTCAGTTTACAACAAATTTTTATTATGTGTAGTTATCTAGTAAAAAACTTAGAAATTTTAATAAGCTACTACGTATAAACTCGTATACAGGGCAATTTGTCGTATTTAATTCACTTTTAAATAGGGGCTTGTTAGTCTTATAGGTAATTAAGTTTCCACTAAGAGTCTCTATGAAAAAGTTATTAGCCCTATCTATTTTAGCTGCGTGTTCAGCACCTGTATTTGCCGATGTAAATTATTCTTTAGAAATCTCACAACCTCAACACCATTTAGGCGATGTAAGTGTAGGGTTTCCAAAAACAGCGCAAGCACATCTTGATATAAAACTTCCAGCATGGCGAACCGGTCGCTATGAAATGCTTAACCTTGCCAATGGTGTTCGTTATTTCAAAGCTAAAGATGAAGACGGCAAAGAATTAAAGTGGGAAAAAATAGATCACAGTACGTGGCGTGTACATCTTAATGAGCCAACAGAAATTAATGTTGACTACCAAGTGTATGCAAACGAGCTTGGTAAGCGCTCACGTCACATTGACGACAGCCATGCATTTATAGATGCGTCAGGCTTTTTTATGTTTAGTGAATCATTTCGCCAAGAGCCAGTAACCGTTAATTTAGACGTGCCTAAAAAGTGGCGCTCTGTATCGGGTATGGATAATTTAAAAGGGAAAAATTCATTTAAAGCAGCAGATTACGACGTACTTGTTGATTCTCCAATCGAAACGGGTATTAACCAACTTCACACATTTGAAGTAGATGGCCGTGAATACGATTTAGTTATATGGGGCTACGGTAACTACGATGTAGAGCAAATGCTTACCGATCTTAAAAAATTAGTTGCTACTGGTAATGTAATTTGGGATGGCTATCCGTATGAACGTTATGTGTTTATGGTTCATGCTACATCGGGTGCCGGTGGTGCAACAGAGCATTTAAACTCAACAATTATTCAACGTCCACGCGATAGATTTGGTAGCCGCGAAGATTACCTAGCGTTTATTAGCACCGCTGCGCATGAGTTTGTTCATACGTGGAATGTTAAAGCATACCGCCCTCAAGGTTTGGTACCTTACGATTACACGAACATGAACTACTCAAAACTACTGTGGATCGCCGAAGGTTCAACAAGTTACTTTGAAGATCATCTATTAGTGCGCTCAGGCATTCAAACAACAGATGAATTTTTTAAAGTGATGAGTAAAACTATTAATCGTCATTTACAAACTCCGGGCCGTGAAGTGCAAAGCGCAAGCGAAACAAGCTTTGATAAATGGATTAATCAAGGTGGCGATCATGCACGTAACTACAGCACTAATATTTATTCAGAAGGTTCATTACTTTCATTAGTTTTAGATATCGACTTGCTAGAAAAAAGCCAAGGTAAAATAAGCTATCGCGACGTACACAAAGCACTTTATAACAATCATAAAATGCCAGCTGGTTTTACAGATATAGATGTACTTAATATCTTAAAAGATTTAACCGGGCGTGATTACTCTAGCTGGTGGCAAGACAATGTAGAGTCACCTGCAAGTATCAACTTTGACGACTTACTTACTAAAGTAGGCTTGAAATTTGAGCGTCCTGAAAAAGCAAAAGCGCTTGCAAGTATTGACGCTACTGCTAAAAACACGGGCGAGTTACTTACGCTAAGTTACGTTCGCCGTGGTGGCAGTGCGTGGAAAGCAGGTTTAACTACCGATGATAAAATTGTTGCTATAAACAAACATCACGTAGGTAAAGATTTAAAAACCAGCTTAGAAACGTTTAAAACAGGCGATAAAGTAACTATTGACTATCTTCGTCGCGATGCTCTTGAAAGCTTAACATTAGTATTATCAGAAGAGTTTGATAAGCCTAAAAAAGTAGTTGCTGATAAAGAGGCAACGTCTGAGCAAAAAGCACTATTCAAAGCATGGATTGGCGTGGAACATCCAAATGATGTGACAAAAAATTAAACTCAGTTTTTATAGTGTTTAAATATAAATAACTACCATTAAAAAAAGAGCTTCGGCTCTTTTTTTGTTTTGCATAATGACGTATAAAATGTACATGGAAATTTAACATTAAAGTTAAATTTAATTATTATTTAGTATTTCTCTATTATTAAATAAAATTATTATGGATATAGCCTCAAAATGAAATCAGATAACCCGACTTCAAACTTAACCCATCAATTTGTAATTAACGACTATTTGCATCAGTTATTTGATGCAGTAAATGTTATTTCTGTTCAAGGTTATGACAATGAACGTCGTGTTATTTATTGGAATGAAGGCAGTGAGCGACTTTATGGCTATACCAAAGAAGAAGCCATAGGGAAAAAAATAGAAGATCTTATAATTCCAGAGCCAATGTGTGAATTTGTTATTGACGCGCACAGTGATTGGGTAAAAAAAGATATAGAAATTCCAGCGTCTGAAATTATCTTACAAGACAAGGATGGAAACAACGTATCGGTTTTTTCCAGCCATGTTATGTTTATAAATCAATATAATACAAAACAAATGTACTGTATTGATATCGATTTGTCGGATGTGAAAAAAGCACAAGCAGAGGCTTCATTTAATGAGGATATGCTAAAAACCATTTTTGGGGCAATCCCTGATTTATTTTTCCTGATGGAAAATGATGGAACTATCCTGGAGTATCATGCGAGCAATGAAACCGATCTTTATACCAAGCCAATGCAGTTTATTGGTAAAAAGATGGGAGATGTATTACCTGAGGAAGTAGCCAAAAAATTTGAAACTTATATCAGCCTTGTATTAGAAAAAGAGCAGATGATGAGCTTTAAATACGAGCTAGCTTTGCCCCATGGGCTCGTTTTTTTTGAAGCAAGAATAAATAAAATAACAGAACATAACCAGTTAATGGTTATTATTCGAGATATTACAGAACAGCATAAATCAGATGAAGTAATTAGACATCAAGCGTATTACGATAGCTTAACTTTACTCCCAAATCGTTTTTTAGCACTTGATCGTTTGTCGCAATTACTTATTGAAGCACAAAGAAATAACGAGAAAGCGGCAGTACTGTTTTTGGATTTAGATGATTTTAAAAAAATAAATGACTCTTTAGGCCATGAAACAGGAGACAAACTTTTAATTGAATCAGCGCAAAGGCTGCAAGAGGCACTGCGAAAAGACGACACGGTAGGGCGCCTAGGTGGAGATGAGTTTATCGTATTACTACGAGGTATAACTGATCACCATGCAGCGCTAAAAATTACTGAAAAACTGGTCAATAACTTTAGAGCCCCTTTTAAAATTGAGGGCCGGGAACACATACTAACAGCGAGTATTGGTGTAGCCATATACCCAGAAAATGGTACAACCGTTGCTGATTTACTACGAAATGCCGATACAGCAATGTATCAAGCAAAATCATATGGTCGTAATACTTATTCATTTTTTACTAAAAAAATGAACGTAATTATTCAGCGCCGACTAGTAATAGAAGAGCAGATGCGTGACGCCCTTGAACGCAATGAATTCGAGCTATTCTACCAGCCCCAATTTGACGCCAAAAATAAACACATCATTGGTGCAGAAGCGTTATTACGTTGGCATAACCCTGTGTTAGGTAATGTAACACCTGATGAGTTTATACCTATTGCCGAAAATACAGGATTAATTGTACCTATTGGCAAGTTTGTAATTAGCCAAGCTTTACACTTTTTAAACACATGGCAAAGTACCTGTAAACGCCAACAAAAATATACAATGGCTGTTAACTTATCACCTCGCCAATTTAGAGACGTAGGACTACTCAGTTTTATTCAAAACTCATTGAGTGAAGCAAACGTAAACCCCGAAAGTTTAGAGCTTGAAATAACTGAGGGAGTATTGATGAGTTGCCACACAAATGTTGTTGATATACTGACCGAAATTACAGCGTTAGGCATTAACTTATCAATGGATGACTTTGGTACAGGTTATTCGTCATTAAGTTATTTAAGAGAGTATCCTTTTAATGTACTCAAAATAGATAGAAGTTTTATTGACGGCATTGTGCTAAACAATGAAGATTGTAATCTCGTAAAGGCAATTATTGCTATGTCGCACAGCTTAGGACTGACAGTGGTAGCCGAAGGTGTAGAAACAAAAGAGCAGCATACTTTATTGAACGAATTGGGTTGTGATTTTATGCAAGGCTTCTATTTTAGTAAACCAATACCAGCAAAACAGTTTCTTGATTTTTCGATGAATTTTGATAAAAAGTAAGGTTAAACACTCGATTGTAACAATTCATTGCACGGCTATTGACCTTATTGTCCCATCGCGAGTAACCTGTTATAGAAACAAATAAAAAGGATTCTATAATGCGTTTAAAACCTCTTGTAGCTACATTAGCTGCCACATTTGCACTATCACTTTCAAGTAGTGCCATAGCCGACGAAGGTATGTGGCAACCACACCAACTTCCAGAGTTAGAATCAATATTAAAAGCCAAAGGGCTTGAAATTGATGTTGAATCTATTTCTAAGTTAACCGAATTCCCAATGAATGCAGTAATTAGCCTAGGTGGTTGTACAGCATCGTTTGTATCGCCTAAGGGTTTAGTTGTGTCAAACCATCACTGTGTTTATGGCTCGGTTCAGTACAACTCAACGCCTGAGAACAATATTTTAGAAAATGGCTTTTTAGCTAAAAGTCCTGCTGAGGATTTACCTGCAGCGCCAGGCTCACGCGTCTATGTAACAAAAACGGTTACCAACGTAACAGATGAAGTAATTAAAGGTACTAACGAGCTAACAGCAAAAGCACGGTACGACGCACTCGAAAAAATGAAAAAGCGCTAGTAGCCCAGTGTGAAGCCGACGAAAGCTATCGCTGTAATGTGTATTCGTTTCATGGTGGTTTAGAGTTTTACCTAATTAAGTCACTTGAAATTAAAGACGTACGCTTAACTTATGCACCGGCAATAGGCGTAGGTAAATACGGCGGCGATATAGATAATTGGATGTGGCCGCGCCACACAGGCGACTTTGGTTTTTACCGCGCTTATGTAGGCAAAGATGGAAAACCTGCAGAGTACAGCGAAGACAACGTACCTTACGTACCTGACTCTTACCTAAAAGTAAGTGCCAAAGGCGTGCAAGAAGGCGACTTTGTAATGGTTACAGGCTACCCAGGACGTACTAACCGCTACCGTATAGCAACAGAGGTAGATAACGTATTTAACGACAGCTACCCTAAAGCACGTGTTCATAACTCAAAATACGTGTCGCTTATCGAAGAAAACTCAGAAGACGGCAGTAAAGCGCGTATTGCTTACGAAAGCACCATTGCAGGTTATAACAACTATATTAAAAACTTTGGTTCGATGATCGAAAGCTTCAAAAAAGGCACTATGCTTGAGCGCAAAAAACAGTTTGAGCAAGAGTTAACACAATGGATCAATAGTGATGGTGAGCGTAAAGAACAATACGGAAGCGTATTAGGTGAGCTATCTGAGCTAATTGCACAATCACAAGAGCACAGTGAACGCGACCGTATGTTAGGTTATGTACACCGCTCACAAATGATCAGCACAGCACGACGTTTATACCGTTTAGCTTATGAAAAACAAAAGCCAAATAGCGAACGCGAATCTGGTTATCAAGAACGTGACTTACCTCGCATTAAAGCAGGGCTTGAGCGCATGACGCGCCGTTATGATAGCAAAGTAGACAAAGCTATTTTACTGCACTTTTTAGAACTGTATGCAGCACTTCCAAAAGAAGAGCGTTTTAGCGACGTTGATAACGTATTTAAAGTACAAAATGGGTTTGATAAAGCAACCCAAAGCGCGTTACTTGATAGCATGTATGAGCAGTTAAGACTCGATAATGCCACTGTTCGCAATTCATTATTTGAGCAATCGTTTAGCCAGCTAAATCAAAGCCAAGACCCATTTGTGCAGTACGCTAAAGCAATCTTTAAAGTAATGAAAGCTGAGGAAGATAAATCAAAGGCACTGGCAGGTAAATTACAAGCCGCTCGCCCAGAGCTAATGAGCGCAATCATTGCGCTTAACAAAGCTAAAAACAAACCGGTATACGCCGATGCTAACAGCACATTACGAGTAACCTATGGCACTGTAGGTGGCTATTCACCTCAAGATGGCTTGGTAGCAACACCGTTTACATCGCTTGAAGGATTACTTGCTAAAAACACCGATGTTGACCCATTTAATGCACCTAAAAAGTTACAAGAGCAAATTAAAGCCAAGCTTTACGGTGATTACACGGGTGGCATGAATACAGTACCCGTTAACTTTTTATCAAATGTAGACACTACCGGTGGTAACTCAGGTTCGCCAACACTTAACGGTAAAGCAGAGCTTGTAGGCTTACTGTTCGACGGTGTTTACGAAAGTATTATTGGTGACTGGGATTACAACCCTGAGCTTAATCGCTCAATCCACGTTGATTCACGCTACATGCTGTGGGTAATGGATAAAGTAGATAATGCACAAAACTTGTTAGACGAAATGACAATTGTAAAATAAGTAATTGGTGAGATAAGAGAAGAGCGCTTACCGTAAAGGAAGCGCCTTTTTTGTTGATGTTTGATTCGTTTATGACTGCTAAGTGCCATGATCGGATAATCGAAACCTTAGTCGCTTGTTATATTTAAATTTTACGCTCAAAGGCTAGATATAAAGTTGCAAATAAAAAACCACTAAAGCCTTTTTCCATTTTTGATAACACCCACCCATCTCTTGCCAACTCGTTTGCTTTAGCGTTTGCTCTATTTAACATACCACCTGTAGCCCAGATTTGAGAAACTGCAATAAACTTATACTCCATGTAACACTCCTTTAAATATAAATGCTTTATCAGAGGACTCTTTCTCTATTTTTAAGCGAAAACGTCCTTATTTTATTAGCTTCTATTAATAGCAAAAAGCATAAGTTATTGCTAGCTATATATATTATGCTTATGATGGGTTATTTGAACATATAAAAAAGGGGGGAAGTAGTCATTAATTAATTACTCACTCAATGACTGATTCTCGCTCACAGCACGCTTCAGCAAAGTGCGACTTGCTGTCATTTAAATAGAAATTAGCAAAGGCGACCTCATTTTCTTACCTTTTTGTTGATGTTTGATTCGTATATTTATGGCTGCTAAGTGCCATTTGCGGACATTCAGTATTTGAATTTAAGTCTATACTGATGGTCGCAAAACCACCATAGCCGTCATTCATCATATAATTGTTAATGATCACTTTGTGCACAAAGTTAGCCTAATGCTAAAACTTTGGAAAGCCATGAATTTTATTTTTCAATTGATGGGTGTCCTAAACTTTAAAACTTTGTGATAGCTGAGTTGGTATTCATGTTATCAAGGAATTAGCAGGTCATAAATCAATTCAAGCTACGGCTCATTATTTGGCTACTTCACCTACAACCCTCCTTAATGCTGTAGAACTAGTGTAATAATCGGCTTTTATTCATATTGAGTAATATCAAACCTAATAATACTTGGATATTGCTTTTCGATTTCTGCAACTTGCGGTACATGCTGATTAGAGTAGTTTTTTAGCAGGAATACGTAAAATTGAGCAAACACCTTTTCTTGTTTTTTTCCTTTGATTAACCGGCGAATTTTTTCTATCAATACAAGAACATTTTCTTGGTCTTTAACAATTTCGTTAAATATACTTGGCAAGTTTTTATGTATAAAAACTAAAAGAGAAAATTTGGATTTTGTTTTGTCTACGTTCGTTGCATTGTCAAAAATCGCATCTGAAATTTCGCTAATATTTTCTTCAAGTATTCTTTTGACTAATGATATCCCACCATCCTCTTTCATAATTTCCGCTAATATTAGGAGTTCATTTTTACACTCTAACCGCCCTCCGAAATCCATTTTATACCTTGTACCATTTTGAATTTCATTAAGAGAGAAATCAGGAGATAAAGCTACAAACAGTTGATCAATATATTGGTACTTTTTGATTGTTTTAGCAACATAATCTTGGTAATTCTGGCTATCTGCATTTTGCAATATAGCGATAAGTGCTCTGTGATAATGGTCTAACTTATCATCGCTTTTATAAAGTTCAAAAAGCCTATCGTAATTAAACTTATCTGATATTTCTTTTAATTTGTTCATATCGTATAAGGCTAGAAATATCATTATATCTCCATACTCTTGTACGTCTACTATCTCTAGGCTTTCAAAGGCTTCTAAAATTGAATTGATCGATAGTTTACTTGCTAGACGTTTCGCCCTTTTCTTTAGCCTCGAATCAGTTAACTTAATACCTAAAATTGCAGCAGTTACACCGAAGTAGTGGCTAAACAAATCACTTAAAGAACTATAAGCATTCATTAAGTCTTTGTTCAATAGTTCGCTTATACCTTCTATATTATTTTTTACTTGTTCATCAACCCAATCACTATTTATGTATGCTAATTCGTCAATTAATTTTGAAAACTGATAACAAGCAGTGTCATTAGAAAACGCTGATACATTTATTTCAAACGTAGATGTCTCAAATAGATTTTTTTGGTAGTCCTTACATTTTTCATCAACAAAGAACTGCATTCGGCTTAATAGATATGAAAACCTAGACCTATCTTCAATCTGGGCGTTAATCATAGCGTTAAAAACAACTTTAATATGCTTTTCAGATACTGTCAGAAATTTATTATCTTCATTGGACAAAGTGTTAATCAAATTTCCTAATTGATACGCAGTTTTTCGGCAAACATCTAGAAGCCATTTTTCAAGTATGGAACTGTCTTTTTTCAACAGGCTTAAAACATCTTTATTAAGTCGAATTAATGAGTTTAATTTAGTTACTATCGCTGGTGCATCTTGTATTGTAATTGTGGTAGCAAGAAGGTTTAAAGTAACCTCTTCGGTTATACCTCGTGTATTTAATTCGTACTTCCCCCTTCTAAAATCAAATATGATAAACTCAATCAAATTAGAATGACCTGCGAGGTAAGCATCTGTTTTCAGAATAAAGGCGATAAGGTTTAAAAGATACTCTAATTCGTCAGCGGAATTGTTTTGTGACAGAAATAGTTTCAAAACTCGCCGTGAGTATTCGTAGTGTTTGTTCTTAATGTTACCTTCGATAGACACACAATATTTGTTTAATACTGTCTCGGCTTTTTGAAGCCATTGGCTATCATTATTGAACTGTTTCAGTGCAGTCAATATAGTTTGCTTACTAACACCATTATCTAACGTCGCAAACTGAAAAATAGCGACGGTTACAACAGCCATGCTAAGTTTTTGATCGTTTTCTAATAAATCTAAATCTTGTTTAGCAGCATTCCACCCCTCAGTTAAAGAATAATTAAATAACCAAGGGGTACTTTCTCTAGAAGCCCTAAAAATCCTAGCATCGATTCTATCGTGATGGTCTTTTTTGTTAGTTTTCAAACCAATAAGTTTTAAAGTTTCTGAAATTTGATCTTTATTCTCTAAACAATACTTTTCCAGCATTTTGACCTGAGATATTGGTGAAATTTCAACAAAAGGGTAATTTCTTAAGAAGCCATCGTCAATTGATGTACTTGAGTTCCAATTAGCAAGTATTAAGCAGCTTTTATATGCACTACTTAGAATAATCTCAAAAAACTTAGGGTCAAGTATTTGTGCATCATCTATCACTAAGACAGAATTGTCCTGAGGTGAAGCAAGAGTAAAGTTATTTGTAAATAACTCTTTGTGGATGCTAAATACTGCGTAACCCTGCTTATAAAAGTTATATGCAACTTGGTAAGTTAATAATGATTTTCCACTTCCACTGCACCCTTTAATAATACATTTATTTGCTAATTGAAGTTTATTAGTAATATCCGAAATGATTGCTTCGCTTGATGGGCAAGATTCAACATTTTTCTCATTAAGGCCAGTGCAAGATAACGCTGTTGAATAGTCACTTTCTAGAAATTGAAAGTCCACTGTTTTAAACAATACAAAAGGCTTCTCAATATATATCCTTGACTTTGCTACGCCTTCAGAATATGACTTCCAACCAAACAAAACTTCTGCCGAATATCCCGTACCTTTGTTTTTATCAATTATTGTTGAACATTTATTACATAGGTGAATAGCATTAGAAATATTACTCCGTTCCTCTTCTGAAAGGCTAGGATTGGCTCTTGGTCCATTATCAATGGAGGCGGAATAAATATGAGCAGCGACACCTACATATTCTTTTTCATTTGGAATAATAGATGGTCCAATTGTGGAAACACCACAAGAAGGGTTTGAGCAATGAAAACCGACTCGTTCTGCTAATAACCTTTTATCTGCTGGAGTAAAATCATGCCTAGCCATAAATCATTATTTCCATCTACTAATTAGTCCAATCCAATTTTGACATATTTAATGTAATTAAATTATTTCTACTCAACTAAATGATAATAAAGTCAATTCATTAAATATCAAGAGGTAAGTACATTCAAATGTGAATGAAGTGTATAGAGGTTAACTTATTGCAGAAATGCTCAAAAATATCAATTTTGACTATTGTTTTGGCTCCGCTAGGCAACAAAATATCACCCTCGCTGTTATACGAATTTCACTATAGAACGAATAATAGGAGGTGTCCCCATTATATCTACAACAGGTTGATACTCTATGAACAGTGGCACATTACCCATGAATTTTATTATTTAAATTGAGGGTTCTAAATTTTCTACTGGCAATTTATTAACGTTCACTATCTAAATATCAACGACTGCAATGAGCTTGAAGCAGTCATACAATGTAAAAATACGACTGACTGCTTATCGCTCTGAGCTGCCTTTAACTTAAATCAAATCACCTCAACACCCTTTAATATATTTCATGTGCATTTTATAACCAAGAAGTGCTAGCTTAGTGGTAAATTAATTGAAGGAAATAATTATGAAATTAGAGTCATTAGCACTGCACCACGGTTACGAATCTGAGCCTACGACCAAATCGGCAGCCGTGCCTATCTATCACACTTCTTCTTATACATTTGATAACACGCAGCATGGCGCTGATTTATTCGATTTAAAAGTACCTGGAAATATTTACACCCGCATAATGAACCCAACTAATGCCGTACTTGAACAACGTATTGCTGCAATGGAAGGGGGTATTGGTGGGCTAGCTGTTGCCTCTGGGATGGCTGCTATTACGTATGCTATTCAATGTTTGTGTGAAGTAGGCACTAATATTGTAAGCACCAGCCAAGTATATGGTGGCACGTATAACTTATTTGCTCATACACTACCTAGGCAAGGTATTGAAGCGCGCATGATTAAAGCTGATGACTTTACCGCGTTCGAGAATGCCATTGACGACAACACTCGCGCCGTTTTTTGTGAGTCTATTGGTAATCCGGCAGGTAATATTGTTGATATTGAACGCTTAGCACGTATTGCACACAGTAAAGGTGTGCCGCTTATTGTTGATAATACCGTGGCTACGCCGTATTTATGCCGCCCATTTGAGCTGGGCGCAGATATAGTGGTTCACTCACTTACAAAGTATATCAACGGGCACGGTACTGCCATTGGCGGCATGATTGTCGACTCAGGTAAATTTGATTGGAAAGCGAATGCTACGCGTTTTGCAATGATGAACGAGCCCGATCCGTCGTATCACAACGTGGTGTATACTGAAGCCTTTGCTGAAGCTGCATTTATCGGTCGCTGCAGAGTAGTGCCACTTAGAAATACCGGCGCAGCGCTTGCCCCTAAAAACGCATCTGACATTTTAATCGGCCTTGAAACCTTAGGCTTAAGAATGGATCGCCACTGCGAAAATGCACAGCACTTGGCTGAGTATTTAGAAAATCATCCAAAAGTGCTTTGGGTTAATTACGCAGGGCTTAAATCAAGCCCGTATAACGAAATGAGTCAAAAAATTACCAGTGGTAAAGCATCGGGTATTTTAAGTTTTGGTATTGCTGGTGGCCTAGAAGCCGGTACTCGTTTTATTGATGCGCTAAACATGATTTTACGCTTAGTTAATATTGGCGATGCCAAGTCGCTTGCGTGTCATCCTGCGTCAACTACACACCGCCAATTAAACGATGAAGAGCTAGCTAATGCAGGCGTAAGTCGCGATTTAATTCGTTTGTCGGTTGGTATTGAAAACATTGCAGACATAATTGCCGATGTAAGCCAAGCGCTCGATAAAGCATAGTTACCTCACTACTTTTCATAAAAAACTTTAAAGCATAAAAAGCGTTAGTTGAAAATAAACTATCGTTTTTTATGTTTTTCTAAAATCTATTAATAAGTATACCTCTTTATTTTATATGCCTTTTTTATAAAACCTTCCCATGGCTTTTATATTTCTACCGTTTGTTTTTTATTCACATGTCAATTTTGTATTGACACTAAGATTACTTACTACTACATTTGTAACAGTACCACTACAAATGTAGTAATAGGAGCGACAATGAAACTTAGTGATTTTGAAATGGATATTATGCAGCTGCTCTGGCAGGAAGAACCCTGTACCGCGAGTCAACTACATAAGGTGCTTTTAGCTGATAAGCAAAAAGATAAAAAAGTAGCCTATACAACAGTTAAAACTATTGTAGATAGGTTAGAACACAAAGGAGCGATTGAGCGTTGTGGACATGAAGGGCGAGCTATTGTTTTTAGAACAATCGTGACTCAAGACACATTATCGGAGCAAGCTATGCCTAGTTTTATGCAACGATTTTTTAAAGGTAATTCTCGTAGTTTAATTGCCCACTTTATCAAAGAAGAAAAGCTAAATGATGAAGATATAGAATATTTACAAACGCTTTTAAAAAATAAGAAGTTAGATTAAAGGAGAGGGTAATGACGGATTATTTACTAACTTGCACACTTATTAGCTTATGTATTTTGCTTACAGTAAAAGGACTAAAAAATGCCCCAGCACGATTAAACTTTTACATTTTAATGACTGCCTTGGCATGTTGGTTTGTCCCTTGGCAGTACTTTTCCCAGTTACCCTTATTTGAAGGGGAAAATCGTTACACATTCAACGTGGGGCAATTGATTCCCGATGTTAAAGCATTAATACCAAACGCTGAACAAGTAGCAACTAAGGACGAATTACAAAGCGATATGGGTATATGGGACTTATTGCCATCACTTAGTAATGTTTTTATAGTTTTAGTTTTAGCTGGTTTTGGATTGTTTTTATTACGCATGGGCTTATATGTAAAGCTTATAAAAAATTTATACATTAACTCAAAGCCAAGTCCTGAACTTAACCACATCAACAATCAGTATCCAATTAGACTAACAACCCATACAGAACCTGCTTTTGCTACCGGGTTAATAAAGCCTGTTATTTGGTTAGAGTCGACGATGATGAATCGTGAAGAATTAAATTCAGTTATTCAACATGAGGTTACGCACTTACAACAAGGTGATATTTATTGGACGTGGCTTATTTGTTTTATAGAAAGCGTTTTTTGGTGGAATCCTATTTGCTTAAAGTTAACTGGTTTAGCAAGAGAGCAACTCGAACTTAGCTGTGATGAGTTGTGTATGCAAAAGCTAAAAGGTAAATACCAATTGGATTTAGCAAGTTTATTGCTACAAGAGCAAAGTGCTAAAAGCTCGCCTAACTTTTTTACCCCCCCACTTTTGAATATTGCTCACTCTAAGAGTTTTAATATTCAGAGGATCAAAATGTTAAACAAGGAAAAAACAATGAAAAGTAAATATTTGGTTATGGTTGCGGCGGCAATGTCTTTTAGTGCTTTAGCTGCAGCGCAAATTGTAGACGGTAGTTCAGATAATAAACAGCAAAGTAATAATACGTCTCAGGCTCCTGTTAAAAGTGAAGTTTATAATCAACAACTTGCACAGCTTCTAAAAAGTGCTGCTGGGGCAAAAAGTGATAACCCTGAACTGTTAAACCAAGCTGCGCAAGGCATTCAAGATTGGCACTTGAATAGAGACAAACTTACGGGGTTTGAAGAAGCTGAAATCAAACTACAAAGCTTTAGGCTGCTAAATCACGTTTACTCTAAACTTGAGCAATATGAAGACATACTGAGTGCTTACGAAAAATGGTACGAGCAGGGCAGTAACCCACCTTACTTTTTAAAAAATTCACTAGCAACGGCCTATATACAGCTAGGGCGTTATGAGCTTGCTGTTGCAGAGCTTGAAGATTTATCAAAACAGCTTGAAGGTAAGCTACATGTTGGCTCAGCTGATAACTTAGCACTGGCATACATTTACCTTGATGATTACGATAAAGCATTAAAAACCCTAGAGCAGGTTGATGCAAAAGATGATGTATACGGCAATATCCTTAAATATTATGTTTATGATAAACAAAATAACCGTAAAAAGATGGATGAAATCAAAAGTAAAATACCAGAAGCATTTGCAGTTACCCCCGCGTTATTACCACAAAGCGGCGTACCTGGTTCGCAATTGTTGAGATTGCTATAAGTTTTTAATTACGATGAGGCTCGGAGTATCTGAGCCTCTGTTTAATGTTATTGGTACAAATACAAATACAGATTTATTCATTAAAATAGGTCTAGGTTATTTAAATCTCTGGGCAACCGCTTAGCGATAACTTAAATAAAAATGGCTAAAAGTAGTGATTTTTCGCAATAGTTGGTATGTTACAAGTAACATCTTATTTAATTGTGTGTGATGAAAAAAAACAAACGTTCTTCTCTTCAAGATATTGCCGATGCGGTTGGTGTAACCAAAATGACGGTGAGTCGTTATTTACGCAATCCCGAAAAAGTATCAGAGTCTACTCGCACTAAAATTAGTGCAGCTATTGATACGCTAGGTTACATTGCAAATAAAGCCCCTGATTTACTCTCTAATGCTAAAAGCTACTCTATTGGTGTACTAGTCCCATCGTTAACGAATCACGTGTTTGCTCAAGTTATAAGAGGCATTGAAGATGTGACTGGGCCTGCAGGGTATCAAACAATGTTGGCCCATTATGGTTACAACCCTGAAATTGAAGAAAAACGGGTTGAGTATTTATTGTCGTACCACGTTGATGGTTTAATTTTATCAGAAACCACACACACAGACAGAACGCTAAAAATG
This sequence comes from Pseudoalteromonas sp. EB27, assembly GCF_001974875.1. Lineage (GTDB taxonomy): Bacteria > Pseudomonadota > Gammaproteobacteria > Enterobacterales > Alteromonadaceae > Pseudoalteromonas. The sequence continues at coordinate 86,976 of NZ_MTQD01000007.1, read as the reverse complement.
ATTGAGATGTCAGGCGTACCTGTGATTGAAATAATGGATACTCATCACTCTCCTATGCAGCAAGCGGTTGGTTTTGATAACGTTAAAGCCGCTTTTGATATGACGACAGCACTTTTAAATAAAGGCTATCGCAATATTGTTTATATAGGTGCAAGGCTCGATGTACGAACACGCCTAAAATTTCAAGGTTATTCAGATGCTATGTTAGCTAAAGGCTTTACGCCTAAAAGTGTGATGACTGATCAAGCTTCATCTTACAGTTTAGGCGCTGAACTTTTACAAAAAGCGCGTACTGACTACCCAAATACTGACTGTTTGTTTTGTACTAATGATGATTTAGCAATTGGGGCTATTTTTGAGTGCCAGCGAAACAATATTTTAGTGCCTAGCCAAATGGGGGTTGTGGGTTTTCATGGTCATGATATTGGCCAAGCAATGGTGCCTCAATTAGCAAGTGTGATCACCCCTCGTTATCAGATAGGTAATGTTGCGGGAAGAGAATTGTTGAGCCGGATTAATTCCGATTTGGATACTAGCATGAATTATAAGCAAGTAATTGATACTGGTTATATAGTTCATCTAGGTGAGAGTGTTTAAATACTCAAATTACATGAGCCTAATTACATGAGCTTAATTACCTGAGCCTAAATAACAAAAGGCTCAGGTGATTTTTATATGTGTGATAGCTCTACGCACTGTAAATTTACAAAAACAGAGAAATAATCATAGCGACAAGTGCGCCAACAGTACCAATAATAGTTTCCATTACCGTCCACGTTTTAAGAGTTTGCATTTCGCTCAAACCGAGATAGCGACTCGCTAACCAAAATCCTGAGTCGTTTACATGGGAGAGCACAATAGATCCCCCACCAATAGCGATGGTGACAGCTGCAAGCTGCGCTCCATCAAGGCCTAAAGGCTGAAGCATTGGAATAATTAAGCCACACGCTGTAAGCATAGCTACTGTCGCTGAGCCTTGAATAACCCGCACAGCAGCTGATAATACAAAAGCGAGTATTACAATCGGTAAGCCTGAGCCAGCTAAGTAATTACCCAGTGCAGTACCTACTCCTGAATCAACTAATACTTGTTTAAATACCCCACCGGCACCAGTGACAAGAATAATAATTCCTGCAGGTTGTAAGGCACTACCACAAATTTCCATGATTTTAGCATTAGGGACACCGCGCCTTGCACCGAGCAAATAAAATGCCATTAGGCAAGCAACTAAAATTGCTGTAAATGGATGTCCTATAAAGGCTAACCAATTATATAAATCAGAGTCTTTTTCAACAAAGCGACTACCAATAGTATTTAAACTAATCATAATTAATGGCAAAGCAATCAAACCTAATGCTAATCCAAAACTAGGCGTTCCTTTACCAACTCTTTGGTTATCGTCGATTTGTTCGTGCTGTGGGAGTTCTACATGAATAGATTTAGAAATAATAGAGCCCCAAATTGGACCTCCTATAATCATCGCTGGTATGGCAGCAATAAGGCCAAATAAAATCATATAACCATAGTCAGCGCCTAATTGAGAGGCAACCAAAATCGGCCCTGGCGCAGGAATAAGAAACGCCTGACAAGACGCTATCCCAGCAAGTAGCCCAATACCAATTTTAACAACGCTGCCACCGCCTTTTCTTACCACAGCAAAAACAATACCGATTAAAAGTACAACGGCTACATCAAAAAAGAGGGGGAGGGCACAAATAAAGCCCGTAAATGTAAGCGCCCAATTAGCGTTTTTTTCTCCAAAACGGTGTAAAAGTGTGTGGGCAATACGATCCAGCGCGCCGGTTTCTTCCATTACTTTGCCAAACATGGCGCCTAAAGCGACCACCACAGCTACAAAGCCTAGCGTTCCAGCCATTCCCTTTTGAATTGTAGCGGCAATTATTTCAGGGCTCATTCCTGAGAGTAATCCTGCAATCATAGAAACAAGGATTAAAGAGACGACAGCATGTAGTCGTACTTTCATTACTAAGAAAAGCAATAAAAATATGGAGCCTGCCGCGGTTAGTATTAATGATAAATCTGACATTTTTCCCTACTTATATTCAGTGTGAATTATGATGTTTAGTGTGTGTTTGACTTCACTTTCGTATTTGTTACGCGTAACATGTTACCCGTAACTCAATATAATATATACATTGAAAATAATTAATTATTAAATTAAAGCGAGGGTAAATACATGAGTAACACAAATGTAGGTCGTGTTTATATTGTAATGGGGGTTTCAAGCACAGGGAAGTCAAGTGTGGGTGATGCATTAGCAAAGCGCATTGGCGCTAAATTTATCGACGGAGACGACTTACATCCCAAGGCTAATATATTAAAAATGTCATCTGGGCAGCCTTTAAACGATGCTGATCGTGTGCCTTGGCTAGAAAGAATACGTGATGCTGCATTTAGCATTGAAAAGAAAAATGAAATTGCGGTAATAGTCTGCTCTGCATTAAAAAAGAAATACCGAGAACAAATATGTGACGGAAATATAGGTATTACCTTTTTACATCTTTATGGTGATTTTGAACTGGTTAAAAGCCGTATGCAGGACAGAAAAGGACATTTTATGCCTGTTGATTTACTCAAAAGCCAATTTGAAGCGCTAGAAGTACCAAAAGAAGATGAGCCCAATGTTATAAATATAGATATTAATAACTCATTTGAGCAAGTAGTCGAAAGTTGTATTAGCGCAACTAAAATGAATAGCCACAACAAGTAAAAAGTTTTTAGTTAACTGTTACTTTTAACCTTTAGGGGCTTTATTTGTTATGAGTTAGCATCTGCTCGTGGTGTTTCTAAAATCGCTTTTTTTTCATCTTCAGATAATATTATCCAATCAAAAATTTCTTCGTTGGTACGCCCACACCCGGTGCAGTAACCGCTGCGCCTTTCGCATATTCCTAGGCAATCGGTTTTAAATTTAGATGGTTTTTTGTTTTGATTTAATTGGCGCATTGTTAAAGTCCTAATGGTGGTGCAATTTCAAAGCGAGTAGAAAACCCAATACCTTCTTGATTGGTAGCAAGTGTAATAACCGGATTTTTAGTATCAAGTACAAAGGTGCTGTAAATTGAACTTGCTGTTTCTTTTTGGCTTTCAAACCAACCTGTTTTGGTTAAGCATTGGCGTAATTGCTTAGCCAGTTTTTGATGAGACTTTATTGTTTGCGTTTGTGTTTTAACAGGTGTTTGGCATTGGTAACTTACTTGCTCTGACTGATTTAAAGTAACTGTACAGTTTGCTCCAATCATATGAGTATTCGTGCGCCATTGATTAGTAAACTGGTTATTTACTTTATCTGTTTTTATTGAATTAAAACCAGACTCATAACCATTTATTAGGTTATTTATGGTGCTGCATTCATCGGGTGTTACTGTGGTTTTTACAGACTGATTCGTTGTAGTAGTGGTTGCTGTAGTTGTAGTCTGATTAGTTTTGCTGGTACAGCCCGCTAAAATAAACGCGATAACTAAAATAAATGCGACAATAGAAGGAGTAATATAGTTTTTCATAGTTCACAGTAACCGATTAATTTAGCCACGCACTATATCACACGTGATTTACTGTAAAAATAAAAAGGCTCATATAAATAGGAGCCTCTTTGTTAGTCACAACTAATGCTATTTATGGCGACCTTGCAAGCATTTAACTACATCTTCAAGGGCTAAGCCTTGGCGTTGTAGCAATACTGTCAGGTGATAAATTAAATCAGCAGATTCGTTTGTTAGCTCATCGTTATCGTGTTTCATAGCGGCAAGGGCAACTTCTACGCCTTCTTCACCTACTTTTTGACAACTACGGCTTAAGTCTTTTGCAAATAATGACGCTGTGTAGCTTTTTTCAGGATCGTCGTTTTTACGCGCAACAATCACATCTTCTAACTGTGCTAAAAAGCTTAAACTTGGTTTTGCATCATCGCCAAAACAGCTTTGTGTACCTAAGTGGCACGTTGGGCCTTCTGGGTTGGCAAGGACTAAAATTGAATCGTAGTCACAATCGGTATGAATTGATACTACATTTAAGTAGTTTTCTGATGACTCACCTTTAGTCCATAAACGCGATTTTGAACGCGAGTAAAACGTTACTTTATTGCTCTCAAGCGTAACGTTTAGTGCTTCGCTGTTCATAAAGCCTTGCATTAAAATAACACCAGAGCGGGCATCTTGAATAATAGCAGGGATCATGTCACTTTTAGCGAAATCGACTTGAGCTTGGTTTTGTTGTGTTACTTGCATAATCTTGCTGCCACTTGGTTATCGGTTAAAAATTGTTTTAGTTCGCCAATGTTAATCACATTTTTATGAAAAACGCTGGCGGCTAATGCACCATCTACTTTGCTTTGTTTAAATACATCAACAAAATCTTGCATAGAGCCCGCACCGCCTGAGGCGATTAAAGGAATGTGACATAGCTCGCGAATTTTACATAGCTGCTCGTTGTCGTAACCGTTACGAACGCCATCTTGGTTCATGCAGTTTAATACAATTTCGCCTGCGCCTAGGTCTTGTACACGTTTAACCCATTCTTGTGTTTTATAACGCGTGCGGCTTGATGCATTAGGATCGCCGGTTAATTGGTAAACTAAATACTCACCGGTCGTTTCATCAAAAAAGCTATCTATACCTACAACAACACATTGCTTACCAAACTCATCGTGTAATTCTTTAATAAGTTCAGGGCGCGCAATAGCAGGGCTGTTGATGCTTATTTTGTCAGCACCGCGCTCAAGTACACGCGCTGCATCAGCGACAGATTTAATACCGCCCGCAACACAAAATGGAATATCGATATTACGTGCAATGCTCTCTACCCAGTTTACATCAAGTAGGCGTTTTTCAACGCTTGCACTGATTTCGTAAAAAACCAGTTCATCGGCACCGGCTTCGCTGTAGGCTTTAGCCATTGTTAAAATATCGCCAACAACTTCATGGCCTTTAAATTTAACGCCTTTAACTACTTGGCCGTCTTTAACGTCTAAACACGGGATTATGCGTTTTGATAACATGCCAGAGCCTCCTCAACGCTAAATGCGCCATCAAGCAATGATTTACCTAAAATAACGCCGCCCACACCGAGCTCTTTAAGCTTTTTAATGTCGTCAAGTGAGCTTACGCCCCCTGAGGCTTGCACTTTAATTGTGCTGTTGTGGCGAGTTAAATCTTCGTAAAGCTCAAACGATGGACCCGTCATGGTGCCATCTTTACTGATGTCCGTGCATAAAAAGTCGATAACACCTAAGCCAACATAAAAATCTACCAGCTCAAGTAAACCAAATTCAGATTCACTTAACCAACCGTGCGTAGCAGGTGCCCAGCCCGTGGCTGTTTTATTTACATCAAGGGCAATTACAAAGTGCTCTGCGCCAAATTGTTCAATCCACGCTTTTACTTGTTCGCGTTTTTCTACTGCCATTGAACCAATAACAACTTGGTTTGCACCGGCTTTCAGCCAATCACTTACATCTTGCTCTGAGCGAATACCGCCGCCCACTTGATACGGTACGTTAAGTGCTTTGGTCGCAGCTTGAATATGTTTCCACTGTTTTTTACTTGGATCGCGTGCACCTTCTAAATCAACAAGGTGCAGTTTACCTGCGCCACTGTCGGCGTATTCTTTTAAACGCGCGCCAAGTTCGAAAGGGTAAAACTGTGCTGTGTCGTATTTACCTTGGTACAAGCGCACAATTTGATTTTGTAATACGTCTAATGCTGGAATAATCACAAATAATCTCTTTATTGTTAGTTAATGGGCAGCTTACAACTGCCAATCAACAAAATTTTGTAATAAACGTGCGCCAACTTTTGCGCTGCGCTCTGGGTGAAATTGCATGCCCGCGTAATTGTCTTTAGCAACAATGGCTGAAAAGGTTTGACCGTATTCGCCACTCACTAGTGTGGCGTCGTTTACGGTGTGCGCAAAGCTATGAACAAAGTACACTTGCTCATCGAATGTTAGCCCTTTAGTTAATGCATGCTCTTTATTAACGGTTAAGTTATTCCAACCCATATGCGGTGACGTTAAATTGCCTACATCAAGCGCTTTTACTTGCCCTGGTATTTTACCCAAGCACTGTACGTTACCTTCTTCGGTGCTTTCGCACAGTAACTGCATGCCTAAACAAATACCCATAAGCGGGCGCTGGTATTCATTTATAGCTTGTTGCCAGCCGTTATCGACTAGGCGCTTCATAGCAACCGACGCATGACCTACACCTGGCAATATAGCGCGTTCATATCCGGCTAATTGCTCTGGTGATGTTATTACTGTTGGCGTTTGGCCTAAGCGTTCAAACGCAAAGCGTACGGAATTAATATTGGCACAACCGGTATTAATTATGGCAATCATAAACATCCCTTAGAGCTGGCTGTTTGTTGGGTCGTGTCTTGTGCTACTGCCATACGAAGAGCACGTGAAAATGCTTTAAATAAGCCTTCAACTTGGTGATGACAGTTACCGTCGCTTACCGATAAAATAAGGCTAATAGCGGCATTATCACTTAAGCTTTTGAAAAAGTGCTCAACCATTTGTACGTCTAAATCGCCTGCTTTTTCGCGACTAAAGTTAGCGTTTAATACAAATGATGCACGTCCCGATAAATCAATTTGTGCTTCAGCTTTACACTCATCCATAGGAAGCGCAAAACCATAGCGTGCAATTTGCGATTTAGTGCCAAGCGCTTGTTTAAGTGCGACACCAAGAGCAATACCAATGTCTTCAACAAGGTGGTGCTCGTCTATGTGTAAATCGCCTTTGGCTTTAATGTTTAAGCCAATGTTTGCGTGCGTACGAATTTGATCAAGCATGTGATCAAAAAAGCCAAGTCCGGTGTCTATGCTGCCATTTTTAGTTTGATCTAAGTTTATGGCCACATCAATTTGGGTTTCTTTAGTGTTGCGTGTAACACGACCTTCGCGGTTTGCGGTGGTCAATTTAGTCACTATCGCACTCCAATCTCCGTCGTATAAAATACCTTCACAACATAAGTTTTGCGCAAGGCCAATATCAGTTTCACGGTCGCCAATAACAAAAGAGCGTGCTAAATCTACTTTGCCTGAGCGCATAAGCTCGGTAAGTAAACCAGTTTTAGGTTTACGGCAATCACAGTTTTGCTCGTTAAAGTGTGGGCAAATTAATACGGTCTCAAAGCTAATGCCTTGGCTTTGCATTATGTCCATCATCTTATCTTGTGCTATATCAAAGTCAGCAGTCGGGAAGCTGTCTGTGCCCAAACCATCTTGGTTAGATACCATCACTAAACGGTAACCTGCAGCTTGTAATTGTAATAACGCAGGTATAACGCCAGGTAAAAATGCTAGCTTTTCAAGGCTATCTACCTGTTTGTCGGTAATTGGCTCTTCAATAATAGTGCCGTCGCGGTCGATAAATAAATAGGGGTTACTCATGATACTTCGTTTCCTGCTAAAGATGCTGTGGTAGCCGGCGTTTGTAAGCCATCTAACCAAATTTTTACTTGTTCAAGTTCTTGTTCGCTGCCAATTGAAATGCGTAGCCAGTCGTCTTCACCGTATAGAGTAAAAGCGCGCATAACCAAACCTTGCTCAAGTGCAATTTTAAAGTAGTTTTTATCGGCTAATTTTAAAGTAACAAAGTTACCTTCACCAGTGAGAATTTTTAATGCAGCAGGGGAGGCGTTTAGCCAATCTACCAACTTAGCTTTTAAGCTATTTAAAATAGTGACTTGGCGGCGCATTGATGTAATTGCATCGGGTGCAATTGCTTGCGCTGCAATACTTGCTACTACGCCCGATACTGGATACGGCGCAATAACTTTACGAATTGGCGCAAGAACGCTTGCTTGTGCAAGCGTAAAGCCTGTTCTAAGGCCTGCTAGCGCAAAGGCTTTAGATAAGGTGCGCAAAACCACTACATTACTAAACTCATTAATAAGCTTAGTGGCGCTTTGCTCTGGACAAAACTCTATATAGGCTTCATCAACAATAACTAATGCCTTACCTGTAAGTGCTGTTGCAATCGCTTTCACTTTATCTAGTGGCGTTAAGCTGCCCGTTGGATTATTTGGGTTACAAATAAATACCAGTTTTGAGTTGCCAACAGCTGCGACTATTTCGTCAGCACTGCCACTTAATAATAATTCTTGGGTAAGCGCGTTAATACCAACGTTGTGTGTATCGGCGGTAACTTTGTACATACCGTAGGTTGGTAAAAATAGCGCAATACTATCTTTAGCTGGCTCACAGTATGTGCGCACTAAAAGCTCAATGCCTTCATCTGCGCCGCGCGTCATTAATACATTTTCGCTTTCAAGCTCTGTATAAGCGGCGTAACGGTCAATAACCAGTTGCGGTTGTGGGTCGGGGTAGCGATTTAAATCCTCAATACTCAGTTCAAGATTTTTAGCATACGGGCTTTCGTTAGCATTTAGCCACGTAGTACCGGTTAGCTTTTCACTTTTTGCAGAGCTGTATGCAGCAAGGGCTGCAATATTCTTAGGTAATAAGCTAGACGCTTGTGCGCTCTCATTGCTCATTTTTAATTGCCTCTAAACGAATTGAAACCGCATTAGCGTGGGCATCAAGGCCTTCTGCATCTGCAAGTGGTAAAATTGCTTTTGAAAGCTGCGTTAAACCACTTTTAGTAATTGTTTGCACTGTGTATGTACGGAAAAAATCAAGCAAGTTTAAACTCGAGTAAGTTGCACTGTAACCATATGTTGGTAACACGTGGTTAGTACCCGATGCGTAATCGCCTGCAGATTCTGGTGTGTAGTCACCTACAAATACTGAGCCTGCATTTTTAACTTTATCTAGGTAAGGTGTTGCATCGCCTAGTTGTAAAATTAAGTGCTCTGGGCCGTATTGCGCCGATACATCAAATGCTTGCTCAACTGAATCAACCAAAATAAGTGAAGAATTAGCGAGCGCTTGCTCGGCTGTTTCTTTGCGGCTTAAGTTAGCTAACTGGCGTGTAAGTGCCAGCTGAGTTTGTTCTATAACACTTTCGCTGTTACATAATAAAATAACTTGCGAGTCTGCGCCGTGCTCTGCTTGTGAGAGTAAATCGGCGGCTATAAATTCTGGGTTTGCACGTTCATCTGCAATAACTAATACTTCAGATGGGCCAGCAGGCATATCAATTGCCATACCTGGAATAGTTTGCGCAACGAGCTGTTTAGCCATTGTTACAAAGCTATTACCTGGGCCAAATATTTTGTTCACTTTAGGAACCGATTCGGTGCCATAAGCCATTGCTGCAATTGCGCCTGCGCCACCACTTTCTATTAAAGTAGTAATGCCACATAATTTAGCTGCATATAAAATAGCAGGGTTAATCGCTTTATCACCTTGTACTGGTGTAGCAAGTACAACGGTTTTTGCGCCGCTTAATTGCGCTAATACACCCTGCATAATAACCGACGATGGCAGTGGAGCACTGCCACCGGGTACGTAAATACCGACTGCTTCGATGGCTTGATATTTCAGTTCACATACAACGCCTGGTTGGGTCGATAATTTAATATCTTTTGGCAATTGCGCTTCGTGAAAACGTTTAACGTTTGCATAAGCGGTATCAATTGCGTATTTAAGCTCTGCACTTAGTGCTTGCTCTGATGCGTTAATTTCATCAAGCGGAACACATAGGCGAGGGTTAGCTCTATTATCAAACTCTTTAGCCATGCTAAGTAAGGCTTCATCGCCTTGCTCTTTTACATTAGCTAAAATAGTTTTGCATATAGCTTCAACCTTGGCGCTGGCAGAAACTGCAGGGCGCATTAGCGCCGCTGCTTGTACTTGTGAAGATTCCTCATTCCAACGAAGCATGGCACTTACTCCATCATTTTTTCAATTGGCATAACTAAAATAGAGTTAGCGCCTAGGGCTTTTAACTGCTCCATTGTTTCCCAAAATAATGTTTCGCTGCTTACCATGTGAAGTGCTACGTATTCATCGTTACCAGCAAGGGCAAGTAGAGTAGGTTGACCAGAACCTGGTAAAATTTCACAAATTTCATCAAGTTTGTTTTTTGGTGCGTGTAGCATGATGTATTTGCTTTCTTTAGCTTGTCTAACACCACGTAAGCGCGGCATAAGCTTATTGATTAGTGCTAGTTTGTCAGCATCTTGAAGATCTTTATTTTGAATTAAACACGCGTTTGATTCTAAAATTGTTTCGCCTTGAATTAAGCCGTTAGCTTCAAGTGTTGCGCCGGTAGATACTAAATCACAAATTGCATCAGATAAACCCGCACGCGGTGCTACTTCAACAGAACCCGTAAGCATTACAGTACTTGCGTTAATGCCTTCGCGCTTTAACCACTGAGTTAAAATTTCTGGGTAGGTAGTAGCAATACGTTTGCCTTCAAACCAGCTCTTATCGCGAGCGCCAAGCTCTTGTGGCCATGCAAGTGCAAGACGACAGTAACCAAAGTCTAGTTTTGAAAGTTTGGTTACTTCACTTGGAACACCCTGGCGTTCACGTTCTGCTTGAACTTCTACTAGTACGTTTTCGCCAACTATGCCTAGGTCACATACACCGTCCATTACTAAACCCGGAATATCGTCATCGCGCACACGTAGTACGTCAATTGGCATATTAGTTGAGTGTGCAATTAAGCGTTGTTCACGAAGGTTAAGTTTAACACCTAACTGTTTAAGCAGATCTTGGCAATCTTTTGATAGGCGGCCGCCTTTTTGGATGGCGATACGTAGACGATTACTATTGTTCATTATTCATTTTCCTTTAATTTAAAAACTAAAAACCCCGAGGGGAACCTCAGGGCGAAAATGAATCAATGTTATTTGAATCGCCAGAGGTTCCTTTTAGGAATAACCTCTCAGCGAAAGACCTGACAGGTTATTCCGGTGAATGGTGGTGATGATGTACTGTTGTCAGGTTTAAGCGCATTTTTTATCCTATTTAACTGCCCGTTGTTTTGTGAACGTGCAATTGTTATCTGTTTAAATAAATTTCGCATTCATAAAAACATAAACAGCTATATTATGGCAAGTTTTTTTTAGCTTAATTAAAGCATATGTTATAACTGTCGATAATATTAAGATAATAAGCGCGATTTTCGCCAATAATTGGTTGTTTATCACTCAAACCAAGTGGTTAATGAATAAAATGAAAAAATAAGGAAGTACGCATGGATATTATGATCCCTTATTTAGGAAGAATAACCAGGCTAGAAGTTGAGTCAAAAAGTGCTTTTCATATTGCGGGTGTGCAAAGTGGGACTGTCGCTGAAAAAGTTGAACTAGAGAATAAAAAAAGGCGTGAGTTACAAAAAAAGAAAAAGCTCAATATGCTTGATGATAAAAAAAGTAAAAAAAAGTCCAACTTAGATGATGACGAAAACCCCCATTTAGATACCTGGGCTTGATAACAGCAATTTTACTAAATACATAAGTAATCAAATCAAAAAGGCCCTTTCGGGCCTTTTTACTATGTATTTTGCGTATGCCAATTAGCTTAAACTCTTAAGCAGACTGGCATTACGCTTGGCTTTTGCTTTTAAATATATAAAAGCTAAATATTGCGAACACACATACTTGAGCCACAATACCTTGCCATGTTGACTTTATACCAAGCCATGCAATATCAAAGCTCATTGGTAGCGGCGCAATACCTATTATGTCGGCCTCTTGTAATGCAATAACGGCTTTGCCCATAAGCACAAACGAGAGTGCAAATAATAGGTAAGTGGTAATGGCAAAAAACTTAGCAACCGGTAATTTAATTGAGTATTTAATTAATACCCACGTAATAATAGCCAGTATTGCTACACCGATGGCAAAACCCGATGCAATAGATGAATATTGAGCAGGCGAGCTTTGTGTTAATAATGACTGGTAGAACAGCACTGTTTCGAATACTTCACGGTAAACGGCAATAAAAGAAAGCCCAGCTAATCCCCATAATGTACCCGACTCAAGGCGCTTATCTATATTGTCTTTTATGTATTTTTGCCATTGCTGCGCACTCGTTTTACTGTGCATCCATACGCCAACATACAGCAATATTACAGCTGCAAACAATGCTCCAGCACCTTCCATAACTTCGCGACTTGCACCACTTATTTCTATTAATGTTTGCGCTGCAGCCCACGTTAAACCACCTGCAATAAGTGCAGTTACCCAACCAATATGTACGTATTTAAGCGCATCTTGACGTTTCGTTTTAATAAGTACGGTCATAAGGGCAATAATAACGAGGAGTGCTTCTAGGCCTTCGCGTAGTAATATAACCAAACTTGCTGATAGGAGTGCACCATCAGTTAGTTTGGTTTCGTTTAGCATGCTATCTGCTTTAGCGAGTTGAGCTAGCGCTGCACTTACTTTTTCGCCAACGATGGTTGCATCTTTCTCGTTTTTAAATGTTTGGCGCAGGTTCATCAGTTGTACTTCGATGTTTTTACGCAGCGTTTCGTCGTAGGCATTTAAGTTGTTTTCAACAAGCTCAAAGCCATCTAGGTAAGCGCTAATTGCTAAATCACTTGCTTGTGAGTAATTACCTTTAGCATGCGCGGCTTGCGCTGCAAGTAACTGCGTGCGAGTAACCGTTATCGGATTCTTTTTACCGGTAAATAGTTGCTCTGGATTACCACGAAGCCATTTAACGTAATGTGCTTGTGTTTCACTTTGACCTGCCGATAATTGTGCTGGATTTAAGTTTACAATCTGCGAAGCGGTAATGTTTTGCGCTAAATTTTGTGGTTTCTGAACATCTTTAAATGCCAAGCTACCTACATAAAAAGCTAAAGACCAACGTTGTTGTTCATTAAATTGAGTAAAAGCAACCATTGGCGTGTCGTTAATACCGTTACTAACAGCGTCAAACAAACCCATTAATGAGCGGTTAGTTGCGCGTTCTTCGTCGGTAAAATTAGTAGGCTCTGGTGATAAGTTTTTTGCAAGCGGGCCGTCGCCTTGACCACTTGGGCCGTGACACATTGAACAGTTAGCAGCAAAAAGCGCTTTGGTTTGCTCAACGGGAAGAAGTGACGTAGGTAACGATAGTTGCGGCATAAAGGTAAGTAGCGACTCACGAAGCGCTGAGCTTGTTGCACGTACATCGGCAACACTTGCTTTATTGGCAATTGCTGAATGCAGGGCTTTAGCTTGTGCCTTTACTGTATCAAACTCATTTGTTTGGCTTGATAGCTGTCCAGCTTGGTCAATAATAACGTTCGAAAATTCAGTCATTTCTTGATATTCGTCGGGGTCGAGTATTTCACCATTCCCAACAGCTGCCACGTAATCAACACCTACATACTCTGCAAGCTGTGCAATTTGTTTTATTTTTGTTTGCTCATTAGGCGAGGCTGAAACACTAAAGCTTGCCATGATCATTATAAAAAGCATAAAAAAACATTGAAATTGTCGTTTTCCCAGAGAAACCAAATTGAAAAATATGTGAGAATTATTTATGGACATCGAAAAGCCCTGTAGAGGAAAAGCCAAAATTATAATTGTTTTCATTTGCATTTCAAGCGGATTAATTTAAACAAAGCAGATAAATAAAAAGGATAACAATTTGTAGAACTTTAAAGTGTTTTTGTAACACGTGAGTAACAGTAACCAAGTGATTTTTTTAATAACTTGGTTACTGAATGTGTTGCAGGTAAAGCATTTATTACTTTGCTTGCTCAGCTGACTTAATGCTGCTTTGAATAAGCGGCGAAATAGTTAAGCCTTGTACAATAATAGAAAATATAACCACTACGTAAGTAACAATTACTATTAGGTTATGTAGGTCAGAGCCGCCTACAAAAACTTGCTCGCGTGGGATTGCTGCCGCCATTGCCAGAGCAAGGCCACCACGTAGTCCACCCCAGGTCAAAATTTTAACACTGTGTTTATCGTAAGTTCTAAAGCGTTTAAAAATTACAAATGGTGCGCCTACACTTATAAAGCGTGCAAGTAATACAGCCGGCACCATTAATAAACCTAAACCAATTTCGCCAAGGGTAATTGGCATAGTGACTATCAACATGCCAATTATTAAAAACAGTAGCGCATTTAAAAAGCTGTCGGTTGCATGCCAAAAATCTTTTACGTAACGAGTGTCTTCAGGCCCCGTCCGCTCGGTTGCTTTGGTGCGGGTAATATTACCCATTAATATGCCGCTGGTTACCATGGCAAGTGCGCCAGATATTTCCCAAATATTTGCAGCAGCAAAACCTGCAGTTGGGATAGTTAAGGTAATTAATAAGCGAATATTTACATCGCGGCTATTAATAATTAAAAAGTGGCCAACTAATGCAATGACTAAACCAAACGCAATGCCCCCTATTGCATCAACAAAGAATAGCTCTGCTATGTCACCAAATTGTGCATCTGTGCCATAAAAAGCAACAGAAAATATAGTGGTAAATATTACTAAACCAATACCGTCGTTAAATAGCGACTCACCTTCTACTTGAACCGATATACCTTCTGGCGCTCGCATTTGTTTAATAATAGCAAGTACAGCGATAGGGTCGGTTGGGCTAATAAGCGCGCCAAATAATAAACAGTATATAAACGGTACATCAAAGCCAAATAAGGCAAATAGATAAAAACTTAAATAACCGACTATAAAAGTGGAAGCAATAGTAGAAAATAGCACTAGTGCGGTTATTTCCCAACGCTGTTTACGAAGCGCCATAAGGTTAATTTCCAATGCGCCAGCATAAAGTAAAAATCCGAGCATACCTTTGAGTAATAACTCGTTAAAGTTAATACTGGAAACAATTTGGGTCATGGCTAACGCATTTTGATCGCCTAATAATTTAACGGCAATAATCAATAATAAAGAAATAACAACTGAACCTGTAGTAATGGCAATTGTAGTTTGCATTTTGAGGATATATTGGTTTGCAAAAGCAATAAAAATTGCAATGGCAGAGAGAAAACAAATGAGATACCAAGCATTCATTGGCTAACCTTACTATTTTTTAACGACAAACGAAAAAGGGGAGTATAAACGCGGCATATGTTACTCCTGTGCTTTATCTGTGTCACAGTCTTTATGGTTTGATTAGCTATATTTATTATGTCCTGTAGGACATTTAGTTAATTTATAATTTCTATTGTTACGTTTTGTAATGCACTTTTTAATACTAGGTTACTTGATGCAGGTAGTTGACTAAACCAATATAAAACATTGCTCTAAATAGTCCTTTTCTATTGTTGAAAGCGCGCCTTCTAATACGTACTTAAATGTTTTTAACTGCGTTAATTACCACTCTCAGTTAATCAAAAAATAAAACTCTATTTTTTGTTTTTACAAGCCATTTTTTAAACTTCTTCAATTTTTTCTAATCCTTTTTTAAATACTGGCTAATGTGATTTTAAGTAAATATATGTTTACAAAATGTAAAATAGAGGTTTTGATTACTTGTCACTAAATCAGTAACTCACTGTAATAGAATAGTTTAAATTTTAAACTAATACTTTACGTGTAAATTAAATGTTTAATTTTTAAATCTTCAATTTGTAACATATGCTTGATCCTTAATCGGGTACAGATGGTTCCGGTTAATACAATTCCACTACAAACTAAATATTTTAACGGAGCGTAAACGTGAATTTATCAAAAATCACATTAGCAACTTTTGCTGCTTTAACTTTTGTTCAAGCAACAGATGCAGTAGCTGCGAATAAGAAATACCTAAATCAACAACAGGCTATAAATACTATGGTGCAATCAAACTCTGCATCAATATTATCTACAAGTCCTCGAGAATTGATTGGGTTGAGTGTAAGGAACGAATTAGTTGTATTAAAAGAGTTTACAAGCAATAACGGGGAGGTGACTCGCCGGTATCAACAAACCTACCAGGGGTTACCCGTGATAGGGGATACACTAAGCTTAACATTTAAAAACGGCATGCTAAAAAAAGCGCACGGCGCGGCAGTGTATGACATTGAAGGTGATATAAGCGATGTTAGTGCTAAATTATCAGCTAAACAGGCGATGCTCCAAAGCCAAAATGTGGGTATTGCAGCAAAAACAATTGGCTTAAAAAAACATAATGAAAAATCAAGATTGGCTATTTGGGTCGATCAGCAAAGCAAAGCGCACTTGGTTTATGAGGTGTCGTATGTCACCTATGGTAAATCGCCTTCTAGACCCTATCAGATTATTGATGCTAACTCTGGCGAAGTGCTACTTAGCTTTGACAATCTTCAGCATGCAGATGCTACAGGTCCAGGCGGAAATTTAAAAACAGGAAAATACATATATGGTACTGACTTTGATAGTTTAGATGTTACCCAGTCAGGCAATAACTGTACGATGAACAATACAAACGTGCGCACCATAAACCTCAACGGTGGTACTAGTGGTACGTCTGCATATTCTTTTACTTGTCCTGAAAATACATTTAAAGAAATAAATGGTGCTTATTCTCCTCTCAATGATGCGCATTATTTTGGAAATGTAATTTTTAATATGTATAACGATTGGATCGGTACGCCACCACTTACGTTTCAATTAAAAATGCGAGTTCACTACAGTAGTAACTATGAAAATGCATTTTGGGATGGCAGCGCCATGACCTTTGGTGATGGCCAAAATACGTTTTATCCGCTTGTTAGTCTAGACGTGTCTGCTCATGAGGTAAGCCATGGATTTACTGAACAAAACTCTGGCTTAGTGTACAGCGGAAAATCAGGCGGCTTAAATGAAGCCTTTTCTGATATGGCGGGTGAAGCGGCCGAATTTTATATGAAAGGCACTAATGATTGGCTAGTCGGCCAAGACATATTTAAAGGCAATGGTGCGCTTCGCTACATGAATAATCCAACGCAAGATGGTAATTCAATAGATAACCAATCAAGTTATTATTCTGGGATGGATGTGCACCATAGCTCTGGTGTATTTAATAAAGCTTTTTATAATTTGGCTACCACACCCGGTTGGAATACAAAAAAAGCATTTATTGTAATGACTAGAGCTAATCAGCTTTATTGGAGCGCAAGTACAAATTGGGATTTAGCCGGTAATGGCGTAATGGATGCAGCTTGTGATTTAAACTATGACCCAAGTGATGTACAAGCAGCGCTAAGTGCTGTGGGAGTAAATTCTAATTTAAGTTCAGGTAGCACGTGTAGCTCAACACCTCCTCCAACTAACGATGAAGCTTTAACTAATGGCGTAACTCGTACTGGTATAAGTGGCTCAGCTAAAGAGCAATTGTTTTTTACGCTAGAGGTTCCTGCTGGAGCAAGTAATTTAGTGTTTAATACAAATGGTGGATCAGGCGATGCTGATCTTTATGTACAATTTGGATCAAAACCAACGTTAAATAACTTTGATTGTAAAAGTACCACTTCATCAAGTACTGAGAGCTGTTTAATTAGTAATGTTCAAAGCGGAACTTACTACGTGATGGTAGAGGCATGGAATGCAATTTCTGGGGTTTCTCTAACGGGTAGCTTTGATGGCAGTAATGGGGGCGATGTTACTCCTATCAATGTAACTGAAACTAATGTGAGTGTTGGTGCGGGTTCGTGGACGCGGTTTACACAAACATTAAATGAGGGTTATTCATCACTTGATGTTTATATATCTGGTGGAAGTGGTGATGCTGATTTGTATGTAAATTATGGAGCAGCATCAAGTACGGGGACATACCTTTGTCGCCCATATAAAAATGGTAATAGTGAAAGCTGTACCTTTGATGCTCCTCAAGCGGGCACTTGGTATATAGACTTACGTGGTTATAGCTCTGCAAGTGGTTTAACGCTTAGTATTTCAGCAAATTAAACCTACTTTTAGGGAGCAATAGCTCCCTTTCTTTTAAAGTTGTATTTAATAACAAGGAATACTGATGAAAACTTCTATTTATACTTCCCTATTATGCGCATTTACTTTTTTAACATCGTCGTCATTATATGCTCAAAATAATGAAAGCATTTGGGTTAGTATTGACCCGGTTGCTGCAAAACATTATCAGCAAGTTCAAAAAACATTTACACAAAACGATCAATTATTAAGTGTACAGAATACAAATATGGATTCGGTAAACTTAATGAGAATCGATCAGGGAAATATCATTCAATTAAGTGAGTTTATGCATGATAATTATCATCGCTGTGGAGGGTTTGTTGCTCATGATTCGTTAATCGAGGCTAATGAATACACTCAGCAGTTAGCTGCCGTTCAAAATCAAAATCTAAGTGCGTTAGCTGCTACATATAGCATTAGCAATCCGCAAACAACTCAGCAATTAATAAATAGTATTAGTCCAAATAATTTGACGAACACAGTTAATTCGATGAGTAGCTTTTATAATCGCTATTATACGGCTCAAACTGGTGTAGATGCCTCACAATGGCTAAAAGATTACTGGCAACAGTTAGCAGCTACACGTAATGATATAAATGTTGATTACTTTACTCATAGCTGGGCGCAGTCGTCGGTCATTGTTACTATTGCAGGAGATGAAGAGGCTGATGAAATTGTCATTATTGGTGGGCATTTAGACTCAATTAATCAATCAAATCCAAGCAACGGTCGCTCACCAGGGGCTGATGATAATGCATCGGGGATTGCTGTATTATCTGAAGTGTTAAGATCGATTGTTGAAAATGATTATAAACCGCAAAAAACAATTCATATAATGGCTTTTGCTGCAGAGGAAGTTGGTTTAAGAGGTTCAAAAGATATTGCTTCATCTTATAAATCACAAGGAAAAAATGTGATCGGCATGGTGCAATTTGATATGACTGGAAACAATGGCAGTAGCGAAGATATTGTAATGATGACTGATTACACTACAAATGCTCAAAACCAATTTTTAGGTCAGTTAATTGATACCTACTTACCTAGCATTACCTATGGTTTTGACCAATGTGGGTATGGGTGTTCTGATCATGCATCATGGTATCAACAAGGCTTTGCAGCATCAATGCCATTTGAATCTAGGATGGCTGATATTAATCCGTTAATTCATACACAGAATGACACTAATTTTGATGCTGACCACGCTAGTAAATTTGCAAAACTTGCTGTGAGTTATTTAGCTGAAATGGCAAAAAATGCTGGTGATATAGTGCCACCAGCTAATAATGAGTTACAAAATGGTGTTGCAGTTTCTGGCCTTGCAGGTGATGCTAAAGCGCAGCTTATCTATACGCTACAGGTACCTAATAATGCAAGTAACTTAAACTTTACTACCTCAGGGGGCAGTGGTGATGCAGACCTATATGTTAAATTTAATACAGCGCCTACATTAGAAAATTTTGATTGTAAAAGTACAACATCATCGAGCAATGAACGTTGTGATATTGCGAGTGCCCAAAACGGTATTTATTACGTTATGGTAGAAGCATGGAACGCTATTGCTAATGTTTCTCTTATTGCCAATTATAATGAAACAACAGCGATTGAACCTATTAATCGAACAGAAACTGATATTAGTGTTGCTACGGGAGATTGGGGGCGGTCTACACAAGACTTAGAAGCAGGGTATTCCTCTTTAAATATAACTATGGCTGGTGGCTCAGGCGATGCCGATTTATATGTGAATTTTGCCAGTCAATCAACTGAATCTGTATATCAATGTCGACCGTATAAAAATGGTAATGCTGAAACGTGTAGTATTACCAACCCACAAGCGGGCAAGTGGTATATTGACTTAAAGGGGTACAGCGCAGCTAGTGGAATAACCTTAACTATAAATGCGCAATAATAACTAATGGGAGCTCTGCTCCCTTATTTATATACTCAAACCGATTACTTAATTACTTGCCCTTGATGTTTAGCTTACGTAAAATCCCGCTATTATTTATTTTAAAGTGATTGGTATTATCAAACAGCTGTTTAGTGCAACCGGGCCTTTAGCGTTATCTTTAGATGGGTATACGCCTCGCCAACCACAAATTGATATGGCAGTAGCTGTTGCGGATGCATTAAAAAACAGTTCGCAATTAGTTGTTGAAGCAGGTACGGGTACGGGTAAAACATTTGCATATTTAGCCCCTGCACTTAAGTCAAAAGGGCGCACAATAATATCAACAGGTTCTAAAGCTTTACAAGAGCAGCTTTATCACCGAGATTTACCGCAACTAGTTAAAGCTTTAAGTGCTTCAAAAAAAACCGCCTTATTAAAAGGGCGTGCCAATTACCTATGTACCTATCGACTTAATCAGCATGTTGCACATGTGCCTACTGACGACTCTGACGTAATGCATCAACTAGCTATGGTAGCTAAGTTTGCAAGCGAAACACAGTCAGGCGATTTGGCCGATTGTATTGGTATAGAGGATGATGCCAAAGTACTGCCTTATGTAAATTCAACAGCGGATAATTGCTTAGGCAAAGAATGCCCAGACTTTCAAAGCTGTTATATACGCAAAGCACGTTTAACTGCGGCCGATGCCGATGTGGTTGTTATTAACCATCATTTGTTTTTTGCCGATATGGCTGTAAAAGAAAGTGGCTTTGCTGAGCTAATGCCAAAAGCAGATGCTTATATATTTGATGAAGCGCATCAGTTAAGTGAAATTGCCAGTGATTATTTTGGTGAGAGTGTAAGCACTAAAAAGCTGGTGGATTTAATTAATGATTTACGTGCTATTTATAGAGCTGAAATACCCGATATGCTGCAACTTGGTAAAAGTTTAAATAAGCTTGAGACAAGCGTTGCTGATTTACGATTACAGTTTGGTGTTGATGGCAGTAGAGGCGATTGGCGAGAAAAGCTAAGCGATAAACAAATATGTGCGGCGCTCCACCGCGTCATTAGTGATTTAGACTTTGTCTATCAAGTACTCAAACTTTGTTTGGATAGAAGCGATAAAATAGAGCACCCGTTTGAGCGTGCATTGGCATTTAAAGGGCAGTTAGAACGGGTTTTTGATACGGCTCAAACTGGTTTTAGTTACTGGTATGAAACAACCCGCCGTTATTTAACTATTAATATAACGCCATTAAATGTATCAGCTAAATTTGCTCAAATGATGCAAGACACGGGCGCAGGCTTTGTATTTACATCGGCAACACTTTCGGTCGACAACAAGCTAGAGCACTTTAATGCAAGCCTTGGTTTAAAACCAAAGCAAAGCATGATGGTAGATAGTCCGTTTGATTACCCTAATCAGGCGCTGCTGTGTTTACCGCGTTACTTACCCGAATCGCACGCTGATAATATGCCGCACGCAATTGTAAAACTCACGCTTGAGCTTATAAAATCAGCACAAGGGCGTTGTTTTGTATTGTTTACGAGCTATCGAATGATGCACTTGGTGGCCGAAGGGCTCACCACACAAATAGACTACCCAGTTTATATGCAGGGGCAAATGTCTAAGCGTATTATTTTAGAGAAATTTACCCGCCATGGTAATGCGGTATTACTCGGCACGGCTTCTTTTTGGGAAGGCGTTGATGTACGCGGCAGCACGTTAAGCTGTGTTATTATAGACAAATTGCCATTTGCAGCTCCTGACGATCCATTGCTACAAGCTAAAATGCAAGATTGCCAAATGCAGGGAAAAGACCCTTTTTCACACATACAATTACCGCAGGCTGTTATTGCGCTAAAACAAGGTGTAGGGCGTTTAATTCGAGATAGTAAAGACAAAGGCGTACTTGTAATATGCGATAATCGCTTAGTTACACGCCAATATGGCCAAGTATTTTTAAAAAGCTTACCGCCGATGCGCCGCACGCGAAGCTTAGAAGATGCCAATACATTTTTAAAACAAATTAACTAGAGTACTAAAATGATCAAAAGTAATATTCTTGCCCTTGATGCTTCAACAGAAGCACTTTCAATTGTTTTACATTTTCAGGGCCAAACGTTTCATCATTTTGAAGAATGTCCGCAGCAACATAGCCAAAAAATACTTCCACTTGTGGATGAGCTATTAACTAAAGCAAACTGTAAATTAAAAGACTTAGATGTCATTGGTTTTGGACAAGGCCCGGGCAGTTTTACTGGTGTACGTATTAGTGTAGCTATAGCGCAAGGTTTAGCGTATTCAACTAATTTGCCGCTTGTAGGTGTGTCTACTTTGGCTATTATGGCGCAACAAGCGTTTGAACAAAACGGTAGCCTCAGTGTTTACCCAAGCATAGATGCCCGCATGGGGGAGATATACTTTGCACATTATCAAGTGCAAAATAATCTAATGCTTTTAGTGAACCAAGAATGCGTTATAAAACCTGATTTACTAAATAATGACTATATAGCGACCACTGAGCCATCTGTAGCTGTGGGCACGGGCTTTAAAACCTATCCTGATGCGCTAAATGACTTTGAAAACGTGACAATTAATACTGATATTACATTGCCTGATGCGCGTTATATGTTAGCGCATGTTGAAGCCGCGTTTTTAGCGGGTGACGTTGTAAAAGCGAGTGACGCTCAACCTAAATATGTGCGAGATACGGTAACGTGGAAAAAGCTACCAGGGCGTGACTAATCATATTATTTGCAAATTGGTTGTTTTTAAATCATAATTTTATACAATATTAAGGTTGGAGACGCGTAATGACGCTGCCTATTGGTTCAGGTTTTTTTACCGGAGATATTCCGGGTAGGGTTAGCCCTACTAAAGTTGTTACTAATAAACCACAGAGTTTATTAGACCAGCCGGCTGCTCAAAAAACGAATACCGATTATGTAAAAAGCAGTGTCGAGGGCGTCGAACTAGCTAATCAACTGTTTAAAAGCAGTGCTAAAAGCAATGAATACAGCCAAACAATTTACGACCAACCGACAGCTCAAGTAAGTAAAGCGATTTCTACTTATACTGAATTTGCTAATTTAGAACGCAGAGCCGAAGTACAAAATTTAATAGGTGTTGATATATACGCTTAAAGCTTAATTGAGCGTTTTAGATAAATACAGCGATAAAATTCAATAAAAAGCCCGAACATGTGTTCGGGCTTTTTGTGTTCAAAACGAGGTGAAATTTACTGCTCAATAAAGCCAATCAGCTTATCTGCAATATCAGTATTATTTTGTGAGCCGATAAATTGCTCACTGCCTTTGCCATAGGCAAATACTTGAACGTCTACAGCGGTGTGTCCGCCAGTTGTCCAGCCAGTAAAGCTTGCATCACTAATAATACTTTTAACAGCTAAATTAAGCGCTTTTTCGCCCATTTTTTTAGCTTGCTCAAGTTTGATTTGGTTTTCAGTTGTAAATTCAATATTGGTGTTAGCAGTCCATACTGGTTTTAAGTCTTTAGACTCCATAAGTTTGTCTGTTAACTTACTAGCCGTTGCCTTAACACCTTTAATTACGTCTGTTTCCCATTTAAATTGGCCGTGCGAACCAATAGTTAAGCCGCCCGTTGAGTGATCGGCTGTAACTACAAGTATAGTGTCTTTATTTTTATCAACGTACGCTTTTGCTTTTTCGATTGATTTAGCAAAGTCGTCCATTTCAGCCATCGCACACGCTATATCGTTAGAGTGACCACACCAATCAATTTGGCTGCCCTCAATCATCACAAAAAAGCCTTCTTCGTTCTGGTCATCTAGTAAACCAAGCGCTTTAGATGTTAACTGAGTAAGGCGAGTTGGGTTCATATCAAGGGCAAATGGCAAGCCTTTGCTTGCATACAAACCTATGGCAGGTATTTGTGTAATTTGTCCCAGGTTATTAATATCGTCACCGTATTGGTAACCTGCCGCTTTAAATTCTTCAACTAAATTACGGTCGTCACGAATAAAATATTTAGTACCGCCACCTAGCATTAAATCAACAGGTAATTTACCAGCAATCTTATTATCAATATAATCGTTGGCAATATCATCGTAGTTGTAACGAGATTCATTGTGAGCTGTAAAGCTAGCAGGTGTTGC
This sequence comes from Pseudoalteromonas sp. EB27, assembly GCF_001974875.1. Lineage (GTDB taxonomy): Bacteria > Pseudomonadota > Gammaproteobacteria > Enterobacterales > Alteromonadaceae > Pseudoalteromonas. Next base: position 63,181 of record NZ_MTQD01000007.1, on the reverse strand, counting down.
ATGGTTTATTTGTGACGTTACAACAAGCGCAGTTGTCATACCGCGCTCTTTTGCCATTTCAAGCATGGTTTTAACTGGCTTTTTATCTGTATCTACAGCAACTGCACCATTATAACTTTTATGGCCGCTACTAAGCGCTGTAGCACCCGCTGCGCTGTCTGTTACATAAGTATGGTCATCAGGGTAGGTGTGAGCCATGCCTTTTAAAATAGTGTCAAAAACCGTGCCTTCTACTTCTTTTGTTGCAGGGTCATCTTTAAAATAGCGATAAGCCGTGGTGTAAGCCGGACCCATGCCGTCACCAATCATATAAATTACATTTTTAGGTGCTGATTCTGCGTAAGCACCAGAAGCGGTGCATAAAAGTGCCAATAAGCTGATCTGTTTTTTCATGGTTGTACCTTATGAGTGTACCTTATTTAATAGCCGCTGATATTGTATACAGATAGGATGATAAATAAATGAATATCTGAGATATTTATAATTTATACTTTGATTTTATATACATAGAATTATAGTTAACGCTGTTAGTTCTATTTATTTAAATTATACTAGTTATAAGTTAAGTATATACAATGCCGCCACCTTTAAATTGTTCAAAATACATACAGAGCAAGCTTATTAAAAACGGTTAGTTTGTTGTTTTTAGTTTAAGTTATTAATAATGTTATGTTTAATTATTATGCTTTGCTTCTCTTGTCATCACGAAGATAATTAAATCGTGAATTTGGCACCATTTTCTAAGTTAGTGGTCTGACAACTTGTATGCTATAAATAATGATGCTCTAAATTAATAAAGGACTTACCGTGCAGCCATTTAATATTGAAACCAATAATTTAAATATCCATGGCTTAAAAGTAGGTTCAGGGAACGAAATAGTAATAGCGTTGCATGGGTGGTTAGACAACTGCCATAGCTTTATGCCAATGTTAAACAACGTTAACCCAAAGCATACGTGGTACTGTATTGACTTTGTCGGGCACGGTTTATCATCTTGGCGAAGTGATGATGCACACTATTATTTTGTTGATTATATTGATGATGTGTACCAACTTATAAATGCCCTTGGTGTTAAAAAAGTACATTTAGTAGGTCATTCCATGGGCGCTATGGTTGCAGGACTTTTTGCTAGCTGCTTTAGCGATTATGTAGAGTCTGTTACCTTTATTGAGGGAATTGGTTGTGTTACAACCCCTAGTGAAGGTGTGTGTGAACAGTTACAAAGTGCAGTACTAAATAGAGCGCGTTTAAAAAATAAAAAGTCGAGAATTTATAAGTCGAAAGAACTTATTTATGAAGCTCGTGCTCAAACAACCGATTTGAATAGCGAGCTTATTAAGCTCTTAATGCAACGAAATATTAAACAGGTTTCAGATGGTTTTGCGCTAACAACAGATCCAAAGCTCAAAAATCACTCAGGTTTTAGGTTTGATGAAGCGCAATGTATTGGTGCAATAAAAGATTTAATTGCACCATGTCAATTAATTTTAGGTAACGAAGGTTATTCGTTTGTAAAACAAAATTTGGCAAAGTATATTAGTTATTACAATAGCTTGAAGGTCATTAATGTAGATGGTGGGCATCATTGCCACATGCAAAGCAGTGAACACTGTTTTGAGCATATTCAAGACTTTATGCTGCAAAATGGTGCATGTTAATTGTAAATATGTGTTAAATGTGGGATTATTCCTGCATTAGAGTATTTGCTCAATTGTTAAAGCGCCTTACTTAGATTAAGGTTAATAAAAATATAATTATAAACAGGGGCTAAGAGTGGAAAAAATCTGGCTTAAGCGCTACCCAGAGGGTATGCCTGAAACAATCGATCCTGAGCATTACAACTCGTTACTCGAAGTGTTCGAAAAAAGTTTTAGTGACTACACCGATTTACCTGCATTTACGAATATGGGTAAAACGATGTCTTACGATGAAATAGATACAGCAACAAAAAAAGTTGCTTCCTATATTCAAAATGACTTAGGTCTCAAAAAAGGCGACAAAGTTGCCGTAATGATGCCTAACTTACTACAAACACCAGTCACAATTTTAGGTGTTTTACGTGCAGGTTGTGTCGTTGTTAATGTTAACCCTCTCTACACTGTGCGTGAATTAGAGCATCAGCTAAAAGACTCTGACACTACTGCTATTTTCATCCTAGCAAACTTTGCTGACACACTTGAAAAGTCACTTGCCCATACTGATGTTAAACATATTGTAGTAACGCAAGTAGGCGACATGGTAGGCGGGCTTAAAAAGCACATAGTTAATTTTGTTGTGAAGCACATTAAAAAAATGGTGCCAAAGTTCAACTTGCCTAACACAATTAAATTTTCAGACGTTTTAGCTGCAGATGAAGCTAAATATACACGTCCTGAAATGAGCTTGTCTGATCTTGCTTTTTTACAGTACACCGGTGGTACAACAGGTGTATCTAAAGGAGCAATGCTGAGCCATGGCAATATGGTTGGTAACCTCGAGCAAGTTTCAGGTTGTTTAGACAAAGTGTTAAACCGTGGTGAAGAAGTTGTTGTTACTGCACTGCCTCTTTATCATATATTTGCTTTAACAGCTAACTGCCTAACGTTTATGAAGTACGGCGGTTTAAACATATTAATTACAAACCCACGAGATATGCCAGGGTTTGTTAAAGAGCTGGGTCAACATAAATTCACAGCAATTACTGGCGTTAATACATTATTTAATGGTTTATTAAACACACCAGGTTTTGCTGAACTTGATTTTAGCCATTTAAAAATGTCTTTGGGTGGCGGTATGGCCGTTCAACGCCCTGTTGCTGAAAAATGGCAAAAAGTGACGGGGTCAAAACTGATGGAAGGTTATGGCCTTACAGAATGTTCTCCTTTAGTTACTATTAGTCCTTTTGATTTGAAAGCATATAATGGCTCTATTGGTTTACCTGCACCGAACACTGATATTAAATTAGTTTTAGATAATGGCGAAGAAGCCGCTAAAGGTGAACCTGGCGAGCTTTGTGTTAAAGGCCCGCAAGTAATGCTTGGTTATTATAACCGTCCAGATGCAACAGCTGAATGTTTAAAAGATGGCTGGTTTGCTACAGGTGATATTGCGACTTATGATGACGAAGGTTTCTTCTTTATTGTAGATCGTAAAAAAGACATGATCATTGTATCTGGCTTTAATGTTTTCCCTAATGAGATTGAAGAAGTAGTGGCTATGCACGAAGGTGTGCTTGAAGTCGCAGCTATTGGTATTCCTCACGATGTAAGTGGTGAACAAGTTAAAGTTTTTGTTGTGAAAAAAGACCCTTCTTTAACTGAAAAAGATATAATAAGTCACTGTCGTGATAATTTAACTAATTACAAGGTCCCCAAACTGGTAGAGTTTAGGGATGAGTTACCTAAAACTAACGTAGGTAAGATACTCCGAAGAGCCTTGAAAGATTAGCAACCTATAAAAAAGCCGACATATGTCGGCTTTTTTATTGTAGGAGATTAAGTGCAATACCAATTGATCGAAACCCAAAATCAACTTAATACTTTTGTTGAACAAATAAAAAATAAGCCTATTTTAGCTATTGATACTGAGTTTATGCGTCGTCGCACTTTGTATCCAGAAGTTGCACTTATCCAAGTTTTTGATGGTGAGCATTTAGCGCTTATTGACCCATTAGCTGAACTTTCACTATTTGATTTTTGGGAAATACTTAAAGATCCTGCTGTTTTAAAAGTACTGCATTCTCCTTCTGAAGATATTGAAGTTTTTCAAAAGTACGCAGGGTTCGTTCCAGCTCCATTATTTGATACACAATTTGCGTTGCAGTTACTCGGTGAAGGTAACTGTATGGGCTTTGCTCTTATGGTAAAAGAACTGCAAGGTATTGAAATAGATAAAAGCGAGTCACGCACTAACTGGCTGCAACGTCCGTTAACCAAAAAACAATTAGACTACGCTGCTGCTGATACTTTTTACTTATTACCGTGTTTTGAGCAGATCATCGACCGTATCAATGTGGCTGGTTTCTTTGACATTGTAATAAACGAAAGTGAATTGATTGCAAAAAAACGTGCATTTCAAACACCTGACGAGCTTTTATATAAAGATATTAAAAATGCATGGCAACTTAAACCGCACGAATTAGCGGTGTTAAAAGAGCTTGCTGTATGGCGAAGAAATAAAGCTATCAAGAAAAATTTGGCGCTTAATTTTGTGTTAAAAGAACATAACATGACTGAAATTGCCAAACGTGGTCCTTCAAGTTTAAACGCTCTACGTCAAATTCCAGGAGTTGAAGCAATTGAAGTTAATCGCTCTGGTGTAGATATAATAAAGTGTATTGAAGTTGCCAAAGCGGTTCCTGATGCTCAGCATCCTGATGTACTTAAGCGCTTAATTGATTTTCCTACTTATAAAAAAGTAGCAAAAGATATAAAACAAAAAATCACTAAAGTAGCTAAAGAGCACAATATACCAGAAGACGTTATGGCCTCTAAAAAGCAGGTAAATCAATTGATTAGTTGGAATTGGAAGCTAACTAATGAGCAAAAGCAGAGTCATATAAAGCCAGATTTACTTAGTTCTTGGCGATATACCTATGTTAAAGACGCTTTAAAAGAATGGGATACTTAAGGCTAAATGTTTTCTTTAACTGTGTAATACTTATACCAATCCGCAATAATACTTAATCATTTTGCGGCGCTAAACGTGTCGTTACCTGTGTTAAAAAAATCTCTTTTAGAACAACTAAATAGCGATTTTTTTGCCTAGCTATCAACACGTTTTTCGATCCTCAAAATAGATCACTTAATTAAGCGAATTGGTATTATCTATAGTTTTTGTGTTACATAGTTAAAAAGTTTTAGTTGCACGAAGGGGATTAAAACGTAGGTATTTAGAAAGTTATTGCGAAAATAAAGAGGGCGCTTATAAAGCGCCCTTTCTTCAATTACTTCTTTTCTTCATCAGGTAGTGTAACGTTTAGCTCAAGTACGGCTAAATCGTCTTCGTTCTGATCAAACTGAACCTGAACTGCATCGGTACTTACGTTCACGTATTTACGGATCACATCTAAAATGTCTTGTTTTAATTGTGGTAAGTAATCCGGCGTTCCTCGTTGAGAACGCTCGTGCGCGACAATGATCTGCAATCGCTCTTTTGCTAGTGACGCACTGTTTTTCTTTTCTGAGCGGAAGTAGTCAAGTAAAGACACGTTAACCTCCAAAAATCCGTTTAAATAAGCCTTTTTTCTCAACGTCTAAGAAGCGAAAATCGACGGTTTCACCTAGTAAGCGGTTAATTGCATCAGAATAAGCTTGGCCTGCATCAGATTCTGTATCCAATATAACAGGTTGGCCTGAGTTTGAAGCACTTAATACCGCTTGCGATTCAGGAATAACACCTAATAGTGGGATTGACAGAATATCTTGCACATCTTCTACCGATAGCATTTCACCTTTTTCAACACGACTAGGATTATAGCGTGTTAATAGTAAGTGTTCTTTAATGTTTTCTAGGCCTTCTTCAGCACGTTTTGATTTGCTGTGTAAAATACCTAAAATACGATCCGAATCTCGAACTGACGACACTTCTGGATTTGTTGTCACAATTGCTTCGTCAGCAAAGTACATTGCCATCATAGCGCCAGCTTCTATACCTGCTGGTGAATCACATACAATGTAATCAAAGTCTTCTTTTAATTCGTTTAGTACGCGTTCAACACCTTCACGTGTTAATGCGTCTTTATCACGAGTTTGTGAAGCGGGTAGTAAAAATAATTTATCTACACGTTTATCTTTAATAAGCGCTTGGTTAAGGTTTGCCTCACCATTTATCACGTTTACAAAGTCATAAACAACACGGCGTTCACAACCCATAATTAAATCTAAGTTACGTAAACCAATATCAAAGTCGATAATAACTGTTTTATAGCCTTTTAACGCTAAGCCTGTGCCAATTGCAGCACTTGATGTTGTTTTACCAACACCGCCTTTACCAGAGGTAACGACAATTACTTTTGCCATGAGATTTATCCTTTAACCAAAGCTGAAATTTCTAATGATTCGTCTTTTTGTTGTATTTGCACCGCATTTCCCCAATGTTCACCTTGTAGTGAATCACTGATCCAGTAGTTACCATCTATTGAAACCAATTCGGCTTCAAGTTTTTGGCAAAAAATGTGTGCTTTTTTAAAACCTTTTGCGCCAGCAATAGCGCGACCGCGTAACGTGCCATAAATATGTACATTACCATCGGCAATTACTTCAGCGCCGTGACTTACTGCACCAAGTACTATTAAATCACGGTCTTTTGCATAAACTTGTTGGCCAGAACGAACGGTGCCGCTAATAATCTGAGCCGGCAAATGCACTGTTTTTTCTACAATAGACGTATTAGCCTCTTGTTTAACAGGTTCGCTCTTAACGTCTTGTGAATAGTTTAAAACAGATAAACCAGCCGCTTTAGCTTGGGCATGTTGTTCATCAGAACCATTACACACACCAACCGCATTAAAGCTCATACGCTCAATCAATGATTTTAAGTGCACAAAATCGAGTGGGCTGTTTTTCACTTCAAGTAAGTTAACAACAATAGGAGCACCCTCAAAAAATCTAGGTGCTTGGGCTATTTTTATATACAACTGTTCTGCTAGAAGGGCTATATCAGTACTATAAAGGTGCAAAACTGATAACGTAAAAAGATTCCCTTTTAACTCAAAAATTTGGTCCGACATACACGCTCAATTGAATTGTCTGATTAAAAATCAATGTTAGATAAACGTAGGCTGAATAAGGCCTTTATTGAAATTTCTAATCTAAATTTTCTAACTTATTATTACTCTCATGTTATAGTGTGCGGCATTGTTAAGCAAGAATTTATAGGGTCATAATGCTCACTGCTGTATATAAAAGTAAGAAAAAAGCGGATACCTTCTTATTTGTTGAAAAAAGAGATGATTTTAGTAAAGTTCCGGAACCTTTAATGACCATGTTTGGTCAACCTCATTACGTTATGATCATAAACTTAGCAAAACGTGAACGTTTAGGTGGGGCCGATTTAGATACTGTAAAAGCAGCATTATCAAATCCTGATAAAGGCTTCTATTTACAAATTCCACCGCCAGAGGAAAACTTGCTAAGCCAATTACGAAAAGAAAATGGAGTTGATAGTGATTAAAAAACTGACCGTTTTATTATGTGGAGTCTGCTTGAGCGGCTCTGTAATGGCTAAAACACAAGCCGAGTTTCAAACATATTTAACTAATTTAAAGCAAGAAGCTATAGCTAAAGGTTATGAAGCTAAGCTTATTGATGATGCCTTTGCAACAGCAACGTATAAAGAAAAAGTGGTGTCGGCTGATAAAAACCAGCCAGAAGTAAAAGAAACGCTTGAAACTTATTTACCAAAACGTGTACCACAATGGAAAATTGACCGCGCTCGCAAACTTTATGCAGAAAATAAAGATGTGCTTGAACGAGTTGCTAAAGAGTTTGGTGTACAAGCTCGTTTTATAGTGGCACTTTGGGGACTTGAAAGTAACTTTGGCACTATTCAAGGTGGTCACAATGTTATTTCTTCACTTGTTACACTTGCTTTTGATGGACGCCGAGAAGCGCTTTATAAACGCCAGCTTTGGGCTGCACTGGATATTTTAAAATCGGGCCACATTACCTTAGATAAATTTAAAGGGTCGTGGGCAGGTGCTATGGGGCAAACACAATTTATGCCTACATCGTTCAACGCTTATGCGATTGATTACAATAATGATGGTCGCAAAGATATTTGGACTACAAAGGAAGATGCTTTTGCCTCAATTGCTAATTACCTAAAGCAAGAAGGGTGGAACGACTCTCTTACGTGGGGTCGCCAAGTCCAATTACCTGAAAACTTTGACAGTAAATACGTTTTAGTACGCGGTACTAAAACACGTAAGCAGTGGTTAGAATATTGGAATGACTCAGAGCGCTCATTAGCTGATTGGCAAGCACTAGGAGTCCGTAAAGCTGATGGTTCTGATTTACCTAATGTAGACGTACGTGCTGCACTGGTTATGCCTGATGATATAAATGGCCGGATGTACTTAGCGTACGATAACTACAAAGTGTTTATGCACTGGAATCGCTCGTATTACTTCGCTACTAGCGTAGGTTATTTGTCGGATAGAATTGGTTATCCAAAAATCTAATTTTTAAAACGTGCATATAAATAAAGCCGCAATTGCGGCTTTATTCTTTTTTGAATATCTTATCTTTTAAGTCAATAACTTTACCAATTCCTGAACCTAGCTTCATCAGTTTATTAAGTTGCTCTGGCGTTAAACGTTGCAGCTCTGATGACCATTTAGTGACGGTTTCAAGTAGGTTATGAATTTCACCCATTTGTTTTTGGGCATAAAGTTCATCCTCGTTCACAGCTTCATCTAACAGGTTATCACGCAGCAAGCTTAAGGTAGGGTCAATCTCACGTTTTTTACGTTCTTCAAATACGCGATTAGCCATATCCCAAATATCACCAGCAGGGGCGTAGTACTCTTTTCGATCGCCAGGAATATGCTGCACTTTAATTAATTGCCACGATTGCAACTCTTTAATACCCATGCTTACATTACCGCGAGAAATACTAAGCGCATCTGCAATCTCATTGGCTGTCATAGGATTTTTAGTAATAATCAGCAAACCACACATTTGCCCAATTGTACGATTGAATCCCCAGCGGCTGCCCATCTCACCACAATGCATTACGAAGGCAAAATTCTTTTCGGATAAACTCATAGCTTAGTAACTTTCAGTAATTTCAGAAAGTAAATGCTAGCACGCTCATTTTGGATAGCAAGTTCTTAGCCAGCTAATAAATTATTTTTAACGACTAAAGTATGATTTAGATTAATATTTATACATCTATATTGGGGTATGTTGTACACAACAATACGTAAATAAATCCTTTTTTTTATTTTTCAAATACGATGGAATGACTATGAAAGCTGCAATTAATAATGAATACAAAGGTAAATTACAAATAACAGATCTGCCAATTCCTGAGGTTGGAATAAACGACGTTTTAGTTAAAATAGCTGCCTGTGGTGTTTGTCATACTGATTTACATGCATGCCATGGTGATTGGCCGGTAAAGCCAAAAATGCCATTAGTACCAGGGCATGAAGGTGTCGGTGTTATTGATAAAGTTGGTAGCAACATTAAGCACTTAAAAGTTGGCGACAGAGTTGGTGTGCCTTGGCTTTACAGCGCTTGTGGACACTGTGAGTTTTGCTTAGATGGTAAAGAAACACTGTGTTTATCGCAGCACAATACTGGCTATTCTATAGATGGTAGCTATGCAGAGTATTGTTTAGCGCATGGCGATTACGTTGTAAAAATACCAGAAGGTCTTGGATTTTCAGAAGCTGCTCCGTTATTTTGCGCAGGTGTTACAACGTATAAAGCATTAAAAGTTTCCGGTGCTAAACCTGGGCAATGGGTAGCGATTGTTGGTGTGGGTGGTCTTGGGCATTTAGCCGTGCAATACGCTAAAGCAATGGGCTTTAATGTAATAGCTGTTGATACAGGTAAAGAAAAACTCGCGCTTGCCAAAGAACTTGGCGCAGATATAACCCTCGATTTTAAAGAGGTGGTTCCTAGCGAAGCTATTTTTGAACAAGTAGGTGGCGCACATGGCGTTGTGTGTACTGCGGTGTCAAAAGCTGGGTTTGAACAAGCTTATAAAAGTGTACGCCGTGGTGGTAAGTGTGTATTAGTGGGATTACCTCCAGAAGATATGCCGCTTCCTATTTTTGATACTGTGCTTAATGGCGTGTCAGTAGTGGGATCTATCGTTGGTACGCGTAAAGATTTGCAAGAATGCTTGGAATTTGCCGCTCAAGGTAAAGTAAAAGCAATCATAGAAGAAAAACGCTTAGAGGATATTAACGAAATTTTTGACGATATGCTCAAAGGTGAAATTAACGGTCGCATAGTGGTTACTATTTAATTAAATAGCCATAGCAAAAAAGCACGGCTTGTAAAAATACAAACCGTGCTTTTTAATCATCTAAACTATTAAAGCGTGTAACTAAAACTTAGTTTTGCATTACGCTCTTCGCCTGGCATGCCACCTAAAAACATAGCTTTTGAGTAATACTTTTTATTAAATAAGTTATTTAAGTTTAACTGCATATGCCATTTATCAGTGGTGTACGATACCGCTGTATCGTAAGTCGTGTAACTTGGTACATAACCATCAGGAATCGAGAACGAACTCGAATTAGTACTTCTGTTATCTACAAAGGTAATACCACCACTTATATTCACAGCTTCAGGTAAGTTAAACATATCTGCGTAGTAAGTTACCCATGTGCTTGCTGTTACGTAAGGCACACCTTTTTGGCGTGTATCATAACTGCTGCTATTAGGATTACTTTTGTCACGTGCATCTTGATAAATACCGTTTACGTTTACTTTCCATTTATCATTTAAGTAAGCGTTTAAATCAAGTTCAATACCTGTTGTTTCTTCTTTACCATCATAATAGCTTTCAGGCACATTTGAGCCTGATGTTAACGCATCATAAAGTGGATTTGCGTATTCTAAATTAGTACGAGAGCTTTCAAATATAACAACAGAAGCCAGTAATTGATCATCAAACGCTTTAAATCTAAAACCTAAATCGTTACTCATTGATTCAGAGTCTTCTCGGTCTGCTTCATTACCCGCAACAGAGCCTAATACACTGTACGCAGTACGACCTTTTGAATGATTTACAAATACAGATAAATCTTCAGATGGCTGGTATGTTGCACCTAGGTTATACGTTAAGCCAGAATCTGATGTACTCGCTTCAGGTGTTGGCTCTGCGCGGCTCGAGCTATAGCGCTCATCTACACCAAAGTGCTCGTAAGTTTGCTCAATGCGGTTATATGCTACACCAATACGCGTTGTAAGCTCTTCAGTAAGATAACCAACATGTTGAATGCCTAAACCCCATGCTTGTACTTTTTTATTGTAGTCGCTGGTTTTAAGTGGATCGAAGTCATCAAAGTTGCCAGATGGCCAATTTGGTTCTCTTATATCGTAAATATATGGCAATGATCCTTGGTACGTTACATCACCAGCATCGTTTGTGAGTACGTAATCTTGATCCCAAATTGAGAATTGTTTAAAACGAATATCTCTATCTTCGTAGTTGGCGTTAACAAGTAATTCGTTATCTACGTCGCCTAGCATAAAGTCATAACGTAAATCTAAAAAGTACTGCCACGATTTTTCATCTGCTTCTACTTGGCGGTATTCCTGGCGGCGTGCTGCATATGGATAAAGTACACCGTCTTCAACTAATGGAGCACGAGGGTCGTTATTAATAATTCCATCACGAGTAGAGTAAACGTAGTTATAAGCACCTGTTTGGCGAGCAAAACTTGATGTGTAGTTACGGTACTGTAGTTGCTGGTTTAAAAACAAATCGTCAGTAATGTAATAGTTATGCGTTAATTTAAAGCGCAGTTCCTCACCTTCGTTAGCATCAGCCATTGGCGAAATTATACCGTTTGTGCCAAAGCTATATGGCGTTAAGCCATCTGATGCAGATAATGAATTAGCTAGCTGGTCGCGTTGTGCATCACTTAACTGTACGCCGCTTCCTGTCGGATCGTTTACTAAATCTGCACCGGTTATTTCACCCGCGCTTAAACCATTTGCAGTTTCTGCGTTGTAAATACGAATAGGGTGACCAATAGAATCAACCGCTATTTCATCTTTTATATATGCTGCAGAAAGCATTATGTTTTGTCTGTCGTTAAGCACGTATTTAAGCGAGGTATAAATTTCGTCGCGATCTTCTTTTAAATCGCGAAAGCCGTCACTTGACGCTGTTTTAGCCATCACACGATAGGCCAAGTCATCTGTTATAGCGTTAGTGCTATCAAACGCTAATGAATAGCTATCCCACTGGCCAAGCTCAGCCGATACTTTGTGTTTTTCTTCAAACTCTGGCTTTTTTTCAATTAGGTTAATTACGCCACCCGCACTACCGATGCCATATAAACCTGTTGCTGGGCCTTTTAAAACCTCAACAGATTCAACATTTGTAAGTGAACGAGTCGGGTTAAATGTATTACCCAGGCCCGCACCACCATACATACCATCGTAGGTATAGTTTGCATCTAAACCACGAATTACTAAGTTATCACCAATACCGTAGTTATTACCTGCTTGTGTTAAACCACTTACGTTTCTAACTAAATCTTGCAGGCTATCTACACCTTGAGATTCAATAAGTTCACGGTCAATAATAACAACCGGTGCAGGTGTTTCCATTAAAGACATGTCTGATTTAGTAGCAAGACCAGAGCTCATCACCACGCGGTTTTGTTTTTCGTATACGCTGATGCGTTCAATATCAGAGTCAGCTGTAGTATTTTGGGCAAATGCCATATTTGCATTTAAACAAGCAAGAGTAATAAGAGAGTACTTAAACGGTTTCATAGAGTGATAACTATTCGCGTTATTGAATTTGCGCGAATGATAATGGTTATTGTTTTTAAAGTGAATAAAAAGTTCACTTTTTTTGATTAAATAGAACTGTTTGGATGATTAATAATCAATGATGAAGTTTTATAAGGTTATATTGTTCCTTTTATGTGAATTAAGGGCTAGTAAGACTAAGTAATCTTAGCCTTACTAAACGAGAGAATTGTAATTTTCAAAGGTCAACACGCCTTAACGTTTACAATTAATCTTTATAAACAACACCGGCTTTCATTACAAAGGGGACTGACTCTAAGGTTTTAATATTTTTAAGAGGGTTTGCTTTTACAGCAATGATATCAGCTACAAATCCGGTTTTAATTTGTCCTAACTGAGCATCCATTTTTAATAACTTAGCGCTATTAATTGTGGATGCTTGAATAGCTTGCAGTTCTGTCATGCCAAATTCAACCATACGGGTAAACTGTTTTGCATTATCTCCGTGCGGGTAAATTGCTGCATCCGTACCAAATACCATTTTAACGCCCGCTTTTACAGCTCGGCTAAAGCTATCACGTTGCCTTTTAGATACTTGGCGTTCTTTATCGAGGTTTTCTTCATCTACACCGTTTTGCTCGCCATAAGTTAGAGTGTATTCGGTGTTATAAATATCCATAGAAAGCCAAGTTCCATGCTCTTTTGCAAGAGCAATGGCTTCATCATCTAAAAAGCTGGCGTGCTCTACGCTATCAACACCTGCTTTAATAGCTGTTTTAATCCCGCTTGTACCGTGTGCATGAGCTGCAACTGGTAAATCTCGCATATGGGCTTCATCAACAATGGCTTTCATTTCTTCAAAAGAATACTGCTGTGCACCTACTTTAGTCCCTTTTGAAAATACGCCACCTGTGGCACAAAACTTAATAGCGTTTGCCCCGTATTTAATGTTTTCGCGTACTTTTATACGGGCAGCCCACGGACCGTCGGCAACACCGCTTGAAGTGTATTTAAGCTCAGGAGGTAGTCGGTTGTTATCACAGTGCCCACCAGTAATTCCAAGTGATGGCCCCGCAGCCCAAATACGAGGGCCAACTATGTCACCCGCATTTATACCGTCGCGTACAGCTATAACGCTGTAACCTTCAGCGCCAACATTACGTACTGTTGTAAATCCGGCTTCTAATGTTTTTTTAGCAAAATAAGCGGCTTTAATCGCCATACGCGGTACTGACTGGCCTAAACGTTCGCTGCGTGGAACCGTAGGGTCGCTTGTTAAATGCACATGCATGTCCATTAAACCTGGCATAAGGGTTAAATCAGGTAGTTGAATATGTTTATCACCTTTAACCAGCGTTGGTTTTTTATTTTGTTCAATATTAGTGATCACGCCATCATCAATAGTAATCAAGGGCGATTTAATGAGTTTGCCATCTTCAACATCAACCATGGCTTTAGCCGATAGGTATGTTACGGCATGGGTATTAAAAGTGGTTAAGCAAAGTAAGGCAATAGAGGTGCTGAGTAGTTGTTTTTTCATTTAATTTTTCTTTTAAGTCATATTTGAATTAATAGAAATGTAACAAGCTCAGATAAAAGTGCAAATTTAATACGATGAACGCAATCTATCGTAATTACTTTATTAAGCACGGTTTAATGCGCATAATCAAAAAACGATATTAAAAAGGATTATCATGAAATCAATTAAATTAGCATTAGTTGCCAGTGGCGTTATGTTTGCTTTAAGTGGCTGTATGAATACTGGGCTTAGTACAAACACTAATACCAGTACGCAGCTAAACACAGTTAACGCATCGGCAGGTATTGTTTCAGAGCTTTCGGCAGAGCAACAACTCGATGTACTTGTTGCACAGTATTACGATGAATCGCTCACATACAGCCCCATTAGCGCAACGTATAATGGTCGTAACGAGTTCAACGATCAATTTACGCCTGAGATTTCAAAAGAAAATAGAGCTAAAAAAGCGGCTTTTTATAAAAAATATCAACAGCGCTTAAACTTTATAGATAAAGCACAGTTAACAGGGCAATCGCTTTTAAGTTTTGAAATATTAGAGCGCGACCTTGCACTTAAATTAGAAGGCATGCAGTTTCCTGATTATTTACTACCAATTAACCAGATGGCAGGTGCGCATAACACCTTTGCAGGTTTTGGTTCAGGTCAAAGTGCTCAGCCGTTTAATACAGTTGAAGATTACACGGCTTTTATCTCGCGCAGCGAAGGTTTTGTAAAGTGGCTTGCCAGTGTAGAGCGCTCAATGGCACAAGGTATTAAACTAGGTATTACGTTACCAAAACCACTTGCTGAAAAACTGCAGCCACAATTTGCGGCTCATGTAGTTAAAAATGCCGAAGACTCACTATTTTGGGGACCAATTAAAAAATTACCAGAATCGTTTAGTGCACAGCAAAAGCAAAAAATTACAGCGCAGTATCGTCAATTGATTACGCAGCACTTAGTACCGGCTTATAAAAGCATGAGTGACTTTTTAGCTAATCAGTATATTCCTAATAGTCGAGAAAGCGTTGGTTATACTGACTTACCAAACGGTAAAGCATGGTACGAATACCAAATTAAGAAAAACACAACGCTTAGCTTATCTGCAGATGAAATTCATGACATTGGATTAAGTGAAGTGTCGCGTATTTTAAGCGAAATGAAAAAAGTAAAAGAAACCGTAGGCTTTAAAGGTGAGCTCTCTGAATTTTTTGACCATTTACGTGATTCAGATGAATTTTATTACGACACGCCCGAGGAGTTAATTGCGGCATATGAAAACGTTAAGAAAAAAATAGACGCACGTTTGCCTCTGCTTTTTAACATTGCACCGAAAGCACCTTACGTCGTAAAAGCAGTTGAAGCATACCGAGCGCAGTCGGCAGCAGGTGCATCATACGCATCTCCGGCACCTGATGGTTCTCGCCCTGGTATTTTTTATATCAATGCTTATAACTTAAAAGCGCAGCCTAAATTTTTACTCGAAACTTTATCGATTCATGAAGCAGCCCCAGGGCATCACTTTCAAATAGCACTTCAACAAGAAATAGAAGGCTTACCTGATTTTCGTAAATTTGGTGGTTACACTGTGTTTGCAGAAGGTTGGGCGCTTTACGCAGAAAGCTTAGGCAAAGAGCTAGGCTTATTTACCGACCCTTATATGTGGTACGGGCGTTTATCAGACGAGCAATTACGCGCAATGCGTTTAGTGCTTGATACTGGTTTTCATGCAAAAGGGTGGACGCGTCAACAAGGTATAGACTACATGCTTGCTAACTCATCTATGGCAAAGAGCGATGTAATTGCAGAGGTTGAGCGCTATATTGCATGGCCAGGACAAGCGCTTTCTTACAAGTTAGGGCAATTTAAAATTCAAGAATTACGTGATTTTTCTAAAAAACAACTGGGTGATAAATTTGATATTAAAGCATTCCATACGCAAATATTAATTGATGGCGCATTGCCAATGCCAATCTTAGAGGAAAAAATTAAGCGTTGGGTTAAATCTCAAAGCTAATTTGTAGCGTAAAGCCAGTACTTTGAAAGGGTATTGGCTTTGCGCCATTTACAGCAATACGGTAGAATGCGCGCTCTTTAGGGGGCACGAGTAAACTATGTTTGATCAACAATTAGCAAATACACAATTTTGGCTTAAAAAAAGCTTAAGCGACATGAGTCAAAACGAATGGGAAGCCATTTGTGATGGATGCGGAAAATGTTGTTTAAATACGTTTATTGATAGCGAAGATGAAGACGAATTTACAGCTACCGATCAGTTACGCGAAGGTGAACAATTAATATTTACTAATATTGTATGCCAGTATCTTGATAACAACACCTGTGGTTGTAGCGAGTACGAAAACCGCCAAACGCTTGTTCCTTCTTGTGTAAAACTCACAAAAGAAAACCTTAAAGACATCTTTTTTATGCCACAAAGCTGCAGTTACCGTCGTTTACATGAAGGTCGTGGTTTGGCTTCTTGGCACCCATTATTAAATAGTGGCGATAAAACAAAGATGCATGAGCTAGGTATTTCTGTAAAAGACAAAACAGTAAAAGATTGTGATGTAAAGCTAGATGATTTTGATTTATACATTGCAGAGTGGCCAACAAAGGACGCTGATTAATGAATAAGTTAAAAGCGAGTATTGGTTTAATTAACCCTAAAAGCCCGACAAATGTTGGCGGTGTATTGCGTGCAGCAGGCTGTTATGACGCCAAACAAGTGTTTTTTACCGGTAATCGTTACTTAAATGCCAAAAAATTTCATACCGATACTAAGAACGCACTTGAGCGTATCCCTTTAACCGAAACTGATAGTTTAGAAGCGGTAAAACCAGAGGGTGCTACCGTTGTTGTCATTGAGCTTATTGAGGGTGCAACGCCTCTTCCTGAGTTTAAGCATCCTGAAAATGCATTTTATGTATTTGGCCCCGAAGATGGCTCTGTACCAAAAGACGTTTTAAAGTGGTGTGATGAAGTGGTATATATTCCAACTATTGGCTGCATGAACTTAGCGGCTACCTGTAATGTTGTTTTGTACGATCGCTTAGCTAAATTAGGCGGCGTTGAGAGCAGCGATACAACAATTATAAGCTCACGTGATACAAATAATAAAATGAAATGGGAAAAAGCATCTAATTAAGATTTATTAGTGCAAAAGGTTTAGTTGTAACTAAACTCATAAATATTCTTAATCACAAATAGATTCTAAAATGCGCTGGTTTTATTTTATATTATTACTGACAAGTAGTAATTGTTTTGCTGAAACATCAGTTGAGTATTATCAAAATGGTACTCAACATGTTTTAACTGGACATTACCACAAATCAGGAATGCTCTATGAAGCGAAAAACCCCAAACAAACACTCCATTTAGCCACACTCGATTGGCCTCCTTATATTGGTAATAATTTATGTAATAAAGGCTGGGTTTATCAATTTTCAATAGCTCTATTAAATAGTAAGGGCTACAGCGTATATATAGAATTTTTGCCTTGGGCAAGAGCTGTACGAAATGTAGAGCTAGGCAAAGCTGATATATTAATGCCTGAATATTTTATAGAAGATACAGCCCCCTCCGATTATGTTAATGGTAAAACACGTCGAGAATTACTCGGTTTATCAAATTCGTTTAAAGGTGGCGAAATTGCATTTTTAAAAAGGAAAGGCGATTCAGACCGTTTCACTGGAAACTTAAAATCGCTTAAAGGGCAAAAGATTGGTGTTGTTCGAGGGTATCAAAATACGCCTGAGTTTGATGCTATGATGGACAATGCTGAGTTTGAAGTTATTACCTCTGTTGATGATTTACAACTTGTTCAGCTTCTGGTTGCTAAACGTGTTGATTTGATTATAGGCGACCCTCAAGTTCTTAAATTCTCAGTGACTTACTCTTCTTTAACTAAACCTGAAAAACAATCTTTGCTTTCTTCCATTGAGCAAGAAAGCATTTCTTTGCAATACAATCCTTTATATTTTGCTATTAGTAAACTTACACCTAAATGGCTTTTAGTCTTAGATGACATAAACGAAGGGCTTTATCAGTTCCATAATAGTGGCGAGATAGACCGTATTATCAATACGACCAATACTCAATGTAAACCATAAAATTGGAACGTTCCTTTGTTGCACTGACTAATTTATATATAAACATGTAGAATCGTTTTCAACTTGTTAATGGAGTGAAAACGACGTGAGTGAAATAAATACAAATCAATCATTCGCGGTCAACGAACAGCCAAATAAAAATTACCTGTTTCCACTGACTGCAATGACGACCCTATTTTTTTTATGGGGTTTTATTACTGTTTTAAACGATGTACTAATACCACGATTAAAAGGCGTATTTGATTTAAGCTTTTTTGAAGCGATGCTAGTACAGTTTTGCTTTTTTGGTGCTTATTTTATTGTTTCTATCCCTGCGGGTATTTTAGTTAAGCAGTTTGGTTACAAAAAAGGGATTTTAACCGGTTTAATTGTGGCTTCAATTGGCTGTATGTTGTTTTACCCTGCTGTTGTAGTACATGAGTATTGGCTATTTTTAGGCGCTTTATTTGTACTTGCCGCTGGTGTAACGGTACTTCAGGTTTCTGCTAACCCTTATGTTGCTGCTCTTGGGCCTGAAAAAACAGCTTCTTCTCGTTTAAATTTGGCACAGGCACTTAATGCGCTTGGTACTACTGTTGGGCCTTATGTAGGTGGTTTATTATTTTTTGGTACAGCAGGTAGTCTAGCCGCTTCTGCAGCAACTGCTGAATCTGTAAAAGTTCCTTACTTAATGCTTGCTGGCGCCTTATTACTTATCGCTATTATATTTGCCTTTATAAAGCTTCCAGAAATTGAAGCCCATAAAGAAGAAAATAACGCTGCAGTAGAATCTCGTTCATTAACTCAAGCACCGCACTTAACTATGGGTGTACTTGCTATATTTTGTTATGTAGGCGGGGAGGTTGCCATCGGCAGCTTTTTAGTAAATTACTTTGGTGAGGCACACATAGCAGGGCTTGAAGAGCATACCGCGGCCGCACTTATTAGTTATTATTGGGGCGGGGCAATGGTAGGGCGTTTTATTGGCTCTGTTTTATTACAAAAAATAGCGCCTTCTAAGGCTATCGCATTTAATGCATTTAGTATTATTGCGCTATTATTGATCACAATTTTTACTCAAGGTGACGTCGCTTTATATTCAGTTTTGGCAATTGGTTTATTTAACTCAATTATGTTCCCGACTATATTTTCGGTTGCTATCGAGCGACTAGGATCATTGACTAGTAAGGGTTCTGGTTGGTTATGCTTAGCTATTGTAGGGGGGGCACTTGTGCCATTACTGCAAGGGTTTATAGCTGACACAGTTAATATACAACAAAGCTTTTTTGTACCGATGCTATGTTATGTATTTATAGCATGGTACGGATTAAATGTTGTTCGCTTAGCAAATAAGTGGAAATAACAGACTATACAAAAGTGACTGAATACGTATTCAGTCACTTTCAAAGCTATATTTAATAGGAACGTTCCATAAGTAATTAATACGAGTCATAACTTATTTCAATATTAGTCAGTTAATCCCTACAGCCTTTTGTTTTTTAATCCTTTATCCTTATTTTTATCTAATAACCTAGTCGCAAGCCTTATTTATTAGGACATTTTGCTAAATTTTTGCTAAAACTGTATGGATAATAAAGATAAATAATAAAAAGGATGTATATGCTTAACTCGTTGAAATTTACTTCCAAAGTGACTATTGCGGCCTCTTTAATTTTGGTTTTGGTGCTAGGGTTATTTACTTTTAATAATTACATTGCAATGCGCAAGCAAACAGAGCAGCAGTTAAGCCTAGTATTACAACAAAACTCAGAATCTGTTTCACAAAATATAGCGAGTTGGTTAAATGCAAAGTTGGCGATTGTTATATCAATTGCTAAAACCCACAAAGCTAATGATTCTAAAGCACTCACCCTTTCACAATTAAATACTGCAAAACTTGCTGGAAGCTTTAAAAATACCTATATCGGTAAATCCAGCGGCACGTTTATATTAAACGATCAATCTGTCGTTTTACCCGCTGATTTTGATGCGACCTCTCGGCCTTGGTACAAATTAGTCGAAAACAAATCAAATACCGCTTTTACAACTCCCTATATTGATGTAACAACTAACGAGCTTACAATCTCAGCGGTAGTACCCATTTTACAAAATGGGCAGTTTAGCGGCGTTGCAGGTGCCGATATTGATATGCAAACTGTAACTAAAATTATCAACGATATTGATTTTTTAGGTCTTGGTTATGGTTTTTTACTCGATAACAAAGGTCAAGTGTTAAGCCATCCTAATGCTAAGTTAAACTTAAAAAATACATCAGATATTTTTGGTACTAATACGCCCTTGCAAAGTGAGTTTACCCAATACGAAATAAACGGAGAGTCTAAACTTATCTCGTTTACAAAAATTAGTGGCATTGAAAATGTAGATTGGTACCTAGGTGTTGTTATAGATAAAGATAAAGCGTATGTCAGCGTTTCTAACTTTGGCCAAACTGCAGCTGTTTTTATGGTGATAGGGATCATTGCTATCATTATTATGATGCAGCTTTTATTACGCTATTTAATGCAGCCTATGAACCGTTTAAATGATGCCATTAAAGATATAGCACAAGGCGAAGGCGATTTAACAAGGCGTCTAACCGTTGAAAATGATGATGAGTTTGGCGACATAAGTCATTCATTTAATATTTTCATCGAAAAAATTCAGCATTCAATAGAGCAAGTAAAAGAGTCCACTGAGCAATTAGATACAGTTATTGAGAGCTTGGTATCACAAACACATTCATCACTGTCTATGTATGATGATCAAAGTAAACGAACCGATAGCGTTGCGGCGGCTATTAATCAGTTTTCAGCTACATCAATGGATATTTCAAGTAATGCAGAGAGTGCTTCGCAGCTTGCTAAAAATGCAGATGAGCACTCAACACAAAACCAAGAAGCATTAAGCCACAGTGTTGCAACCATCCACCAGCTTTCAGCTAATATGGAGAAAGCTCAGCAAACTATAAACAGTTTAAATACACACACAGCCAGTATTGGGCAAGTGCTTGAAGTTATTAAAGGTGTAAGCGAGCAAACTAATCTATTGGCACTCAATGCAGCAATAGAAGCCGCTAGAGCAGGAGAGGCAGGACGCGGTTTTGCCGTTGTAGCAGATGAAGTACGCCAATTAGCACACCGCACTCAACAATCAACGCAAGAAATTGAAGACACGGTGAGCCAGTTACAAAAAGGCTCAAACCTTGCTGTAGAACTTATGAAAACAAGCCTTCAAGACAGTGAAAAAAGCGTACAACAAGCAGATGCCGTCGGCAATTTAATGAGTCATGTTATTCAAGCCATTAAGCAAATTAACGATGCAAATCATTCTGTGGCCAGTGCAACAGATGAGCAAAACCAAGTTGTTAAGTTATTAGATACTGATATTCAAACAATTAGTGCGCTTTCTATACAAGGCAAGGCCAACTTAAATGACACACTTAACGAATGTACCAAACTAAAACAGCAGTTTAGTGCCTTAGAAAACATGGTTCAAAAGTTTAAAGTATAAAATTAATGACTAAAAAAAATGTGAATAAAGCAAATTGGCTCAGTCTAATAAATATCGACAGTGTTTATAGCTCAGACATGCAACGCAAAGCGTTTTCTTTATTTACCATGATTGGGATATCAATTGTGGTGATTGCTGTACTCGTGTTTTTGAATCATAAGGTTTACTCACCGATACTCACCGCTTCATTAATTATCGTTAACATTACAAATATAAGCTGTTCTATCTACTTTATAAAAACGGGTAATCTGCAAGTTGTGGCATTAATAAGTATGAGCATTGTGTGCATGATGTTTGTTGCACTTGTTTATACCGGTGGTAAAGATAATACCGCGCTATATTGGCTAATGTTTTATCCAGTAGTAACGTTTGCATCTTTAGGGGTCAGATTAGGTGCTTGGTTAGGTTTTACTTTACTGTTTTGTTGTATTGTTATTTTATACGGCCCTGACTTTGGTCAAGTTAGCTATGGCGATGTAGAAAAAACACGATTTATAGCGTCATTTTCTATGGTGTTTTTATTCTCATTTATTGGTGAGTATTTTAGACATAAAAGCCACATGGCTATTGCCGATATTACGCTAGAGCAAAAACAACATGCGTACACAGATCCCCTTACTGGCATGGCAAACAGACGCTTTATTACCTCTCATTTTTTAAAGCTTGCCCAAACACGCCCAGATCAGTACTTACCTTTTTCAATTTTGTTAATTGATTTAGATAACTTCAAATCTTTAAACGATACGCATGGTCACGACTTTGGTGATACGGTATTGATTGAATTTACCAAGCTCCTTGAATCTCAGTTTTTGGCAACTGCGTTAAAAGCGCGTTATGGCGGTGAGGAGTTTGTTGTTATTTTACCGCAGGTTACTGTTCCTACAGCCACTGTAATTGCAAACAAATTTCGAGAGGCTGTCGCAGGGCACGTTATATTTACCGATGACAAGCAGCGTATTTCAATCACCTGTAGTATTGGTATTTCCCAAGTAAATAAAGTAACTGATTATGATGATTCATTAAAACAAGCAGATGAAGCTCTTTATAGTGCAAAGGCTGCTGGTCGTAATAGAGTCGTCTCAAACTAGTTGAAGGATTAATATGTCTCAAAGTAAATTAATATATGTTCATGACCCTATGTGTAGTTGGTGCTGGGGTTACTCACCAACCTGGCT
This sequence comes from Pseudoalteromonas sp. EB27, assembly GCF_001974875.1. Classification (GTDB taxonomy): domain Bacteria; phylum Pseudomonadota; class Gammaproteobacteria; order Enterobacterales; family Alteromonadaceae; genus Pseudoalteromonas. Next base: position 40,460 of record NZ_MTQD01000007.1, on the reverse strand, counting down.
TAAGCTAAAATCAGAGCTTGCTGGTAAAGTAGCAATTGAATATAAAGTAGGTGGATTAGCACCTGATAGCCAAGACCCAATGCCACAAAATATGAAAGAGATGCTTGAGGGTACTTGGCATAAAATTTCAGCGCAGTTAGGTACGCAATTTAATTATAACTTTTGGCGCGATTGCCAGCCAAGACGTTCAACGTATCCCGCATGCAGAGCTGCACTTATAGCGCGTAAAGCGGATAAAGAAGCTCAAATGGTGGCTGCAATTCAACATGCTTATTACTTAAACGCGCAAAACCCGTCTGATGAAAGTACATTAATTAGTTTGGCTGAACAAATTGGCTTAGATAAAAATGAGTTTACTGCGCAGCTAGCATCAAGTGAGCTTAATGATGAACTTAAAGAAGAGTTGTCTTTCGTTCGTACGTTACCTATTCAAGGGTTTCCCTCACTCGTGCTTATAAAAGACAATAAAGCACACCCAATAGAAATTAATTATACCGATTGGCACTATTCCCTTAATCAAATTAATTCAATTTTAAAATAACCCAGCTTGTTTATAGGGCATTTGGTTAACAAATGCTCTTATCATCTTAAAAATCTCCTCGTAAGTCTTAATTGTTACCATTGTCATAAAAGCGACTTTTTTGCGCAACATCCTTGTCATGTTACATCTATAAACTCCTGCTCATTGAAATTATTAAGTCATAAATTATTTATATAAGAAAGTTTATGACCTTAAAAAACAAACTAGCAAATCCGCTAACTAACGAGTAAAGGTGTATGCGATGAAAGGCGTTAAACCATTAATCTTAGCTGGTATTGTGGCCGCAAGTGCAGCAGTACACGCAAACGATTTAGATAAGGTTATTGATAAAAGCAGTGAAATTAATAAATCAGCTGCGCAATCACAAACAAAAATAGACAAGATTGCAGATTCAATGCAAGGGCGTTTACAGCAGTTTAAAACCCTCAATAAAGAAATTGATGGTTTAGCTGTTTACAACGCTCAGCTAACTAAACAGTTAAATAATCAAATAGAAGAGATGGAATCTTTAAACCTGTCAATGGATCAGGTTTCTATTATTGAACGTCAAATTACACCTTTAATGATGCGTATGATCACAGGCCTTGAGCAGTTTGTATCACTCGACGTGCCATTTCTACAAGACGAGCGTGCAAAACGTTTAGCCTCATTAAAAACCATGATGGATCGCGCTGATATCACCTCAAGCGAGAAATTTCGCCGTGTTTTGGAAGCTTATCAAGTGGAAGTTGATTACGGGCGTACCATTGAAGCATATACCGCTCTATTAGAAGTCAGTGGTAAAGAGCGAGAAGTAGACTTTTTACGCATTGGTCGTTTAGAGCTTATTTATTTAACGCGCGATGGCAAGCAAGCAGGTAGTTGGGATACAGACACAAAAACGTTTGTAGCGCTTCCTGACTCTACTATAAGCCAAATTAACAAAGGTCTTCGCATAGCGCGTAAGCAACTTGCCCCAGATATGTTAACTCTGCCAGTACACGCAGCAGAATAAGAGGTTAAAAATGAAATTGTTTACTCAAATGACAAAAACGGCTCTTTTTGCTGCAAGCTTTACACTAAGCCTAGGTTTTACAGGTAATAGTATCGCGGCAGAGTCAATGGATCTTGATTCGTTACTTAAATCAATTGAAGACGGGAAATCGGTTCAAAGCGCACAAAACAAGCAACGAGAGCAAGAATTTACCTCGCGTCAAAACGAACAAGTGCAAATGCTAAAAGATATACAAGCAAAACGCAGTCAAATGCTTGGTGAATCAGAGCGATTAGAAACACAATTTGAAGAAAACGAAGTTAAGCTTGCTAATTTAACTGACACTTTATCAAAGCGTATGGGATCACTTAAAGAATTATATGGTGTTCTTCAGCAAGTTGCTGGTGATTCAAGCAATAAATTTGCAACATCGGTTGTATCGGCAGAAATTCCGGGGCGAAGTGCTTTTATGGACGATCTCGCTCAAAAAATGGGTTCAACATCAAAGCTTGCTTCAATCGACGATATTGAAAAAGTGTGGTACGAGCTGCAACGCGAAATGACCGAGCAAGGCAAAGTAAGTCGCTTTAATACTACGGTTATAGTCGAAGGTGGTAATAAAGCACAGCAAGAAGTTGTTCGCGTAGGTGCTTTTAACGTTGTATCGGGCGGTAAGTATTTAGAATACAACCCAGGTACGAATACACTAAGCGAACTAACTCGCCAACCAGTATCGCGTTACACATCAACAGCGGGCGATTTACAAGAAGCTAAGACAGGTGTTGTGCAATTTGCACTTGACCCAACAGGTGGTTCAATTTTAGGTTTACTCGTTCAAGCCCCAGATACAGCAGAGCAAGTACATCAAGGTGGCGCTGTTGGTTACGTAATCTTAGGTGTAGGTTTACTTGCATTATTAATTGCAATTGAGCGTTTTGTATCGCTATTACTTGTTGGTGGGAAAATTCGCCGCCAGCTAAAAGACAGCGTAGCGAGAGATGACAATCCACTAGGTCGTGTTATGAAAGTTAAAGACGACTACCCAAATGTTGCCTACGACACGTTGGAGCTTAAATTAAGCGAAGCTATTTTACGCGAAATGCCAAAAATTACGCGTAACTTAACACTTATCAAAATTATATCGGTAGTTGCACCGCTATTAGGTTTACTTGGTACGGTAACCGGTATGATCAATACCTTCCAAGCAATTACACTATTTGGTACTGGCGACCCTAAATTAATGGCTGGTGGTATTTCTCAAGCATTAGTAACAACCGTATTAGGCTTAGTTGTTGCAATACCAACCGTATTTATTTACACGCTACTTAATACTCGCTCAAAAGGTTTACTGCTTATATTACAAGAGCAAAGCGCCGGTATTATTGCAGAGCGTAGTGAGAAAGGAGAATAAGCCATGGTGCTATTGATTGACTCAATCAATGCTATCCGTGATTTTCTCGACACTGGTGGCCAAGTTCTCTTGGTCATTGGGGTGTTAATCTTCGCGATGTGGTTATTGATACTCGAGCGATTTATTTATTTTTTTAATGGTTTTCGTGGTTATAAAAAAGACGCTAAAAGCACATGGAGTTCTCGCTGTGAGCGTAACAGCTGGAATGCAGAGCAAATTCGTCAAGCGATGATCTCGCGTGCAAGTATGCGCCTAAATACTAATTTACCGCTTATTAACGTAATGGTTGCGTTATGCCCGTTACTTGGCTTATTGGGCACAGTAACAGGAATGATTGAAGTATTTGATGTGATGGCAATTACAGGCACAGGCAGTGCGCGCTCAATGGCATCGGGTGTATCTAAAGCAACTATTCCAACAATGGCGGGTATGGTAGGTGCGTTATCGGGTGTATTTGCATCAACGTATTTACAACGCAAAGCCAAGCGAGAAGTAGAGCTACTACAAGACAGCATGGTTTTAGACCATTAAGCAAAATTTTGATAAGCGGCCCATTTAAAGCCGTTCATCCTAGGAGAATAAAAAATGAGAGCCCCTTTAGGTAATTTAATGCAAGAAGACGAAGCTGAAGAAATAAACATGACACCTATGTTAGATGTTGTATTTATCATGCTTATTTTCTTTATTGTTACAGCGTCGTTTGTAAAAGAATCGGGTATTGACGTAAACCGCCCTGAAGCAGCAACAGCTGTTAAAAAAGAACGTGCAAACATATTAGTGGCGATTTCTGACACGGGTGAAATTTGGATTAACAAACGTCAAATTGATATACGTGCAGTGCAAGCCAATATTGAGCGTTTAAAAGCTGAAAACCCGCAAGGTAGTGTTGTTATTCAAGCTGACAAAAAATCAACAACCGATACTTTAATAAAAGTAATGGATGCAGCACGCGCAGCAGGTGTGTTTGATGTGTCGATTGCGGCTCAAGAAGCATAAGGGCAGGCAATGCGTTATTTAGTAGCATTAGTAATAGCCGGTGTAGTGACCTTTATGTTGTTTTTAGGCATGCAGGCACTTATTACTGGTGGCGAAGGTGTAATGAGTGAACCCGCCAAGGGTAATGTTCTTGATTTTGTAAGGCTTAAAAAAGAAGAGAGCGTGCAAAAAAAAGAACGCAAACCACAAAAACCACCAACGCCTAAAGAGCCACCTCCGCCAATGGAATCGCCGCAAATGCAAAATAGCGACGCGACTGCGAACGCTAATAACTTCGACTTTGGCGCCAATGTGGATGCAGATGTAAATTTAGCCGGTGGTTTAGCACTTGAAACAAGTGATGGTGAGTATTTACCTATTGTTAAAGTGGCGCCTGTTTATCCTCGTCGCGCATTATCACGTGGCATTGAAGGCTACGTTATTGTTGAATTTACAGTAACTAAGCAAGGTACGGTGCGAGACCCACAAGTGGTTAAAGCAGAGCCTGAGTCTCTCTTTGATAGAGCGGCGATGGATGCAGCCCTTAAATTTAAATATAAACCGCGCGTAGTAAATGGTGAAGCCGTTGAAGTTGCGGGTGTTCAGAACAAAATATCTTTCCAAATTAGCGGTTAATTTAGTAATTAACCACGAGTAAACGGACAGAAATGCGAGGCGATTATGAAATTACTACCTACAGCTAAATTTTTAAAATTAACACTATTTTGTACTGCTGCGATCAGTACAAGTATTGTTGCACCAAGTGCCCTAAGCCTAATACCAGGGTTAAATGTAGCTACGGCATATGCAGAGCAAGAGCAAAAAACAAAACGTGTCCCAGCGCTACGTGAAAAGGTTTATAGTCAACTGGCTCGTGCCCAAAAACTTGCTGATGATGGCGATGTTAAAGGCGGACTTGAAGCGCTCGATAGCATTAAAGAACGAGCCTCGAGTATGAATTCGTACGAAGTTGCAATGATGCATAATTTTTATGGATTTATTTATTACAACGAAAACGATTTACCAAAAGCGATAGCTTCGTTTGAAAAGGTCGTAGCAGAGGAGGCTATTCCTGAATCGCTTCGTTTAAGTACTACCTTTAGTTTGGCGCAACTAGCTATGGCTAATAGTGATTACACTAAAGTTATCGCATTTTTAGATGACTGGGACAGTATTAACACTAAGCCTAAAACAGAAGGCTATTACTTGCTAAGGGCACAAACATACTATCAGTTAAAGGATTATAAAAAAGGGCTTGAGTATATCTCCCAAGTTATCTCTTTAAGTGATAGCGAAGGTAAAACCCCTAAGGAAAACTGGTTAGTACTACAGCGTGCCATGTACTACTCACTTAATCAAACTGACAAAGTTGTTGAAGTACTTGAGCGCATGGTAAAGCTCTATAACAAACCTGAGTACTGGGTACAATTATCGGGTATGTATGGCGAAACTGGACAAGAAAAAAAGCAGCTAGCAATTATTGAGGCGGCTTACCAGCAAGGTTTTTTAACGTCTAAATCTGATCTACGCCAATTAGCGCAAGTGTATTTATATAACGGTTTGGCTTACAAAGCAGGCGTTGTAATGAGTAAAGCGATTAAAGAAGGTGTCGCAGAGCAAAACGCTAAAAACTATGCCTTTATAGCTGAGGCGATGATCCAAGCAAAAGAAGACGAAAAATCAATAGAATACTTTGTAAAAGCAGCTGATTTATCATCCAGTGGTAAGTATGACCAACGCTTAGCTGAAGTGTATGTTAACACTGAGCAATACGAGGAAGCGGCCGACGCAGCGCGTAAAGCACTTGATAAAGGCTCACTTGATTTTGAATCAAATGCATTTGTTGCCTTGGGTATGGCTCAGTACAACTTACAAAATTTTGATGCCTCTATTTTAGCGTTTGAACAGGCAGAAAAACATAAAAAATCACAGCGTTTAGCACAACAATGGATTAAATATGTAAAGCGCGAGAAAGTGCATGCAGAAACATTAAGAACGGCACTGCTTTAAGCTTTAGTAATAACGTTTAAATATAATTTCATAATCGCAAATCCAAACCACACTAATTTTAGTGTGGTTTTTTTATGTTTTTAATAAATTAACTACTTGAATTTTATGTAAATAACTTTGTCATCTTATGTTTATTAAAGTGTAACTGTAATGTCATATAGCTACCGTAAGGTAGGCGCTGCTGATAACTCAAGTGACCTTAAAGCATTACTTAATGTTTTAAGGTGACTTGAGTTTATTTAAAGCACTTAACAAAATAATTAAATACTTTAACGGAGTGAACAATGAAATTATCTGACTTATTTAAAGTTAGTTTGATTGCAACTGCAGTATCTTTAGCGGGTTGTGGTGGTGACTTAGTAGTATCTGAAGGCGACACAACGATTAACGAAGGCGATACAGTAACGAACATTATTGATAGTGGCGATAGTGATACAGATGACGAAACGTCATCGCGTGATGATTCTCAAAATGCAACAACTGGCTTTCCAACGGATATTGATAATGCATTTGTTCAAGGTTTAGCTACGGATGTGTCTAGCGAATTTTCAGCAATAACAGATAAGCCAGTATACCGCTTAAGTGCTGATACAACATTGATTGCTGATGTTTCACTAACTAATGATGCACATTGGATTGTGAGTGGTCGTACTGCTGTGGGTAATGACCGCGCAGATAGTACAACGCTTTATATTCAGCAAGGTACAACGATTATTGGTGAGTCAGGTGATGACTTTTTAGTTGTGCGTCGTGGTTCACAAATTGAATCGGTAGGTACTGTAAGTCAACCAATAACAATGACCTCGATTCAAGATGTGTCAGGTGGTGAAACAACAATAGGTCAATGGGGTGGTTTGGTATTACTTGGTAATGCACCTGCAAATTCATGTGGAGACCAACAAGGTGAAGCAACAGCAGACGAACTTGCTAACTGTGGTGTGTCAGCTGAAGGTGATGCAGGTCAGTTCGGTGGAAATATCAGTGATGATAATTCAGGTACTCTAAAATATGTACTTGTTAAGCAAGCAGGTAAAACGCTTGGTAATGGTGATGAGTTAAATGGTATTACATTTGCCGGTGTTGGCTCTGCAACTACGGTTGATTATATCCAGGTTCATGAAAACCTTGATGACGGTATCGAGTTTTTTGGTGGTACGGTTAATGTAAGTAATGTAGTGCTGACTAACATTGGTGATGATTCACTAGATTGGTCTTTTGGTTGGACGGGTTCGGCTACTAATGTTTACATTCAACAAGCCGCTAACGTAGGCGATAACGCTATTGAAGCGGATAACTCTGAGTTTGATTCAAGCGCCTCGCCACTAACACTGCCTACTATTTCTAACGTAACAATCGTCGGTGCAGAAGGTAATAATGGTATTCGTCTACGCGCTGGTACTGCGGGCGCTCTTAAAAATGTATTTGTAACGGGTCCTGCTACTTACGAAAACTGTTTACGTGTAGGGTCTGATTCAGTTCCTCGCGCTGAAGATGGCACACTAACGATTGTAAACTCTATTGTGGCGTGTCAAACAACGGCAAATAATTTTGGTAGTGAAGTAATTAACGGTGGCGATGTACAATCTTGGTTTGAAGGACAAGATGGTAACCAAGTACTTACGCCGGCAGAGCTTATGCTTGCTGATGACGGTTACACGCCACTTGCTGGTTCACCGCTTATCGCAAATGGTCAAATTGGTGCTTTTGATGGATCAACTAACTGGATGGAAGGTTGGACTGTCGGTATTAATGGCGGCTTCCCTACTGATATTGATAACGCGCTTGCACAAGGCTTAGCATCAGATGTTTCTAGTGAATTTCCAGCAATTACAGATAAACCAGTATACCGTTTAACTGAAGATACAACGTTCACAGCAGATGTAACGCTTACTAACGATGCACATTGGATTTTAAATGGTCGTACTGCAGTTGGTAATGACCGTGCAGATGCAACTATATTATATGTTCAAGCGGGTACAACGCTAATTGGTGAAACAGGTGATGACTTTTTAGTTGTACGTCGTGGTTCACAAATTAATGCCAATGGTAATGCAACTGCGCCAATCACTATGACATCTATTCAAGATGTAACAGGCGCTGAAACAACGATTGGTCAATGGGGCGGCTTAGTATTATTAGGTAATGCACCCGCTAACTCGTGTGGCGATCAAACCGGTGAAACGACAGCTGAAGAATTAGCTAACTGTGGTGTATCAGCTGAAGGTGACGCTGGTCAGTTTGGTGGTGATATTAGCGATGATAACTCAGGTGTTCTTCGTTATATTGTTGTTAAACATGCAGGTAAAACGCTGGGTAATGGCGATGAACTTAACGGTATCTCATTTGCAGGTGTTGGTTCACAAACGAAAGTTGAATACATTCAAATTCACCAAAACCTAGATGATGGTGTTGAGTTTTTTGGTGGCACAGTTAATGTTCGTAACATTGTACTAACTGATATTGGCGACGATGCATTCGATTGGTCATTTGGTTGGTCGGGTCGTGCACAAAATATATATATTCAACAAAGTTCAGTTGAGGGTGATAACGCAATAGAAGCTGATAACTCAGAATTCGATTCAAATGCGACACCATTGACTAAACCGCTTATTTCTAACGTAACAATTGTTGGTGCTGATGGTACTAACGGTGTTCGTTTACGTGCAGGTACTGCAGGTGTGCTACGAAATGTTGTTATAACGGGCCCTGAAGGTTACTCAAACTGTTTACGTGTAGGCTCAGACTCTGCTGCTAATGCAGAATCGGGTGAGTTGTCTATCGAAAACTCAGCAGTTGCATGTAGTGAAGATAATAACTTTGGTTCACAAGCAATTGGTAGTGGCAATGTGCAGTCTTGGTTTGAAGGTCAAACGGGCAACTTAACGCTTACGGCTTCAGCACTTAATTTAGCGACAGACGGCTTTACACCAAAATCGGGTTCACCTTTATTAGGTGCTGGTGGGGATTCATCAGAGCTTGACTCGTTCTTTACCAAAACAGATTACATCGGCGCATTCGATGGCGATAATAATTGGATGGATGGTTGGACAGTTGCTATTACACCAAGCTTTCCTGACGATATTGCTAATGCATTAGCACAAGGACTTGCAACAGATGTTTCTGCTAGCTTTCCTACAATTACAGACAAACCTGTATATCAATTAACCTCTGATGTTGTATTTACATCTGATGTAACACTGACTAACGATGCGCATTGGATTTTAAAAGGACGTACAGCCGTTGGTAATGACCGCGCTGACAACACAACACTTTATGTTCAGTTTGGTACAACGTTAATTGGTGAGTCGGGTGATGACTTCTTAGTTGTTCGCCGTGGTTCTAAAATTGAAGCGGTAGGCAGTGTAAATCAACCAATTACTATGACGTCAATCCAAGATATGACGGGCGGCGAAACTACGATTGGTCAATGGGGCGGTTTAGTATTATTGGGTAATGCACCTGCTAACTCATGTGGCGACCAAGAAGGCGAAGCTACCGCAGATGAACTTGCAAACTGTGGCGTGTCTGCTGAAGGTGACGCAGGCCAGTTCGGTGGTAATGACCCTGAGGATAATTCAGGTACGCTAAAGTATGTTGCAGTTAAACAAGCGGGTAAAACGCTCGGTAATGGCGATGAGCTTAACGGTATTACACTTGCGGGTGTTGGTCGTCAGACTGAACTAGATTACATTCACGTTCATGAAAATCTAGACGATGGTGTTGAATTTTTTGGTGGTACTGCAAATATTAGTCACCTTGTTTTAACAAGCATAGGTGATGATTCACTTGATTGGTCATTCGGTTGGACGGGTAAAGCGCAATATGTACTGATTAAACAATCAGACTCTGAGGGCGACAATGCAATTGAAGCTGATAACTCTGAGTTTGATTCAAGTGCAACGCCACTAACAATGCCAACTATCTCTAATGTAACAATTATTGGTAATGTGGGTGTAAATGGTATCCGCTTACGTGCAGGTACTGCGGGTATGCTTAAAAACGTAGTGGTTACAGGTGGTGCAGACTATTCAAACTGTTTACGAGTAGGCTCTGATTCAGCGCCGCGAGCAGAGGACGGTACATTAACTGTTACTCACTCAATTGTTGCGTGTGAAACCGCTAACAACTTTGGTACGCAAGCAATTGGTACAGGTAATGTTGAATCTTGGTTCTTAGGACAAACAGGCAATTCAGTTCAAGTAGCCGCTGACCTTGGGCTTGCAGATAATGGCTATATGCCAACTGCTGAGTCGTTATTACTTGGTAATGGCTTTGATTCATCAAGCTTAGATAGTTACTTTGATTCTGTAGATTACATTGGTGCGATGGATGCACAAACAGACTGGACAGCAGGTTGGGTAAAAGTAGGCCTTTAATCCAAACCACATTATAGCCGAGCGAAAGCTCGGCTAATGTCTTGTTTTGTTTCGGAGTATAAAAATGAAATCTTTTAAACCCTCTACACTTGCTTTATCAAAGTTAAACTACGCTGTAATGGCTGCGTTACTTGGTTTATCAGTAAATACAGCCACGGCTGCTGAGCAGCAAGTAGAAGAGCAAGAAATAGAAGAAGTTGTTGCTGTAGGGCAACGATTAAAGGGCAGTGCGGGTGCTGTACTGCAAGAACGTCAAAACCAAGCGTTTGTTGCTGATATTATGGGTGCAGACCAAATATCACGTACTGGTGATGGCGATGCTGCCTCTGCACTTCGCCGTGTTACTGGTTTAACGTTAGTCGATGGCAAATTTATTTATGTGCGTGGTTTAGGTGAACGCTATTCTAGTACTCAGCTAAATAGCATGTATGTACCAAGTCCTGATCCTACTCGCTCAGTGGTTCCTTTGGATTTATTTCCATCTGAAATTATTGAAAGCTTGAGTGTACAGAAGTCATTTTCACCGGATATGCCAGCTCATTTTGGTGGTGGTAATGTAAATATTCGCACTAAATCAATTCCTTCTGACTTTTTATTAAAAGTACAAGTGGGTACATCATACAATACTTCTAATAGCGATACCGGTTACTTTTACAGTGGCGGTGATGATGACTGGATGGGTCGAGATGATGGTTCGCGAGCATTATCGGATGTGTTTACTACTGCGCTTACCAGTGATGCTGGTCTTGAGGGCAATATAAACACTACGTTAGCTGAGCGTAAAAACCTGATTCAATCGCTTGATTGGGATGTAGGTATTTCAGAAAAGGATGTTGACCCTGCTATGAACTTCTCTATTGCCTTAGGTGATAGATTTGAAAGTGAGGTCGGTACTTTTGGTGTGCTTGCAGCCGTATCTTACGATAACGAGTGGGAAGTAGTTCAAGAGCAAAGCGGCTCAAGCCTTGGTAGCTTAGGCTGTGAAGACAAATGTTTTGCCCAGTATTACGATGGTACATCGACTGAGCAAAATGTACGTTGGAGCGGCACATTAAATTTAGGATATGAGTTAAATTCAAACCATAAGTTTGAGCTTACTAATATTGCACTTCATGACATGAGTGACCGCGTACGTAACCGCGATTACTTTGATGCAAATGAAACCGAAGAAGGTGTCACCGAATTACGCCGAGTAGATATTACGTACGAAGAGCGCGAAATGTTTTCGACTCAGCTTAAGGGGACGCACAACTTTGCAGAGCTAAATAATTTATTTTTTGATTGGTATGGCGGTTTAAGTCGAGCAAACCGTAATGCACCTGGTGGTTTAGATGTTGTTTATCAGCAAAACTTAGTTGATGGCGTGCTTGAATCTGAACAACTGCAAGATGTAGCTGCAACAAATATCACCCGTGAGTATCAAGTATTACACGACGATGTTGAAACATTTGGTTGGAATATGGGTATGCCTTTTTATGGTGACGGCTATGAGCTTGAGTTAAAAATAGGCGGCGATTTTTCAGAGAAAAAACGTGATGCAAGTAATGTGAAGTTTGGCATTACGCACCGTGGTATAAGCGATGAGTACTCGTTCGGTTCTAACGTAAGCGATATTTTTGCTGATGAAAACACGGCGAATGACGCTTTTTATGCAAGTGCAACTGGCTCAGGTATTTTTGATGACGGCACCACTGATGGTGATAAGTACAGTGCAGCGCATAAATTAGATGCTTATTATTTTATGGCCGATTACTTCTATCAGAACACTTGGCGTTTTACTGGTGGCGTTCGATGGGAAGATTTTTCGCAAGTATCAGTCGGTTATGAAGCGCATACGAATTTCTTTGAAAATACGCTACAAGAAATCCAAGATGTAGCTATTAATGAAGATAACTTTTTTCCTTCTTTAGCTGTTACGTACATCATGGATGAAGAAATGCAATTTCGCTTAAATTTAAGTGAAACAACCATTCGCCCTGATCTACGTGATGTAAGCTCTTCTTTCTTTGTTGACCCGTTAACTGAGTTTCTGGTGAGAGGATCACCTAGTTTACAAAGTTCTAATTTAAAAAATGTAGATTTTAGGTTTGAATGGTATATGCCATCAGGTAATAACCTTTCTGTTGCATTATTTTATAAAGACATTGAAAACCCAATTGAAATGGTTGAGCTTGCGGGCGTAGGGGGGGCATCTCCACAGTTATTAACAGCAAATGCTCAGTCGGGTAAATTGTCGGGTATTGAAGTTGATTTTTTAACTGACTTTGGCTTTATAAATAAAGATTGGTCTTCAGCATTTTTGTCAGGCAACGTTACACTATCTGACTCAAGTGTTAATTTGGGGATTAATGATTCAGACGGTGTTGACTCACTGTTTGAAACACAGCTTAAAGAAGCCCTTGAGGCCGATACGGTATCGAATATTGTAACTAACAATGAGCGTCGTTTAGTTGGTCATTCTGAGTGGGTTGCAAACTTACAAATGGGCTATGACTCGGATGATGGATTTCATTCTACTTCATTAATTTATAATGTGTTTGGTCCTCGTATAATTGTACCTGGTACACGTGGTAATGAAGATGCAGAAGAAAAGTCCTTTCACTCAGTTGATTTAGTTTATTCTTACTTCCCTAACTTTAACTCTAAAGTTAATTTTAAGGTTAAGAATATGCTTGGCCAAGAAAAAGAAATTGAACAAGAAGGTCTTACCCTTTGGGGACAAGACACCGGCACTGAGTTTAGTTTAAGTTATAGCTATGAGTTTTAAGCTTTATTTAAAATAAAACTCAAGGAATGAAATAATAAACTTCACTATCTATTAGCTCTGTATTTTAATACAGAGCTTTTTTGTGTTTATGCTCAGTATGAAAAATATTTAAGTTCTGTTTTATTCGCTAGTTTTAGCCGTCTACGAGTGTTAGTTTAGCGTTAATGAAAATTAAATCTCACGCAATGAATTTAATTTTTAATGTATTAAGGCATCTTTTATGAATCAAACAGTGGAACAAACAATGAAAAAAGTAGGATTAGTCGGTTGGCGTGGCATGGTTGGCTCTGTGTTATTAGAACGTATGCAGCAGCAAAGTGATTTTGCACTGATCGACACCACCTTTTTCACCACCTCACAAGCGGGTCAACTAGGCCCAGATATAGCAGGCGACGCAAAACCATTACTAGATGCAAGTGACATTAGCGAACTTGCTAAAATGGATATTATTGTTACTTGCCAAGGCGGCGATTACACCAATGCGGTATATCCAAAACTTCGAGAGTCGGGTTGGGATGGTTACTGGATTGATGCGGCATCTGCACTTCGTATGGTTGATGACAGCATTATTGTACTTGACCCTGTAAATAAAGACGTTATTGAACAAGGCTTAGAGCAAGGCGTTAAAACCTTTGTGGGCGGTAACTGTACTGTATCGCTTATGCTACTTGCATTAGGTGGTTTGTTTGAGCAAGACCTAATTGAGTGGGTAAGCCCAATGACTTACCAAGCGGCGTCGGGCGCTGGTGCACGAAATATGAAAGAGCTTATTGCACAAATGGGCGCTATTCATGCAAGTGTCGCAGATAAACTAGATAACCCAAGCTCTGCTATTTTAGAAATTGATAAGATAGTAAGCGAAAAAATGGCTTCAAGTGATTTGCCACAAGACCAGTTTGGTGTGCCATTAGCTGGCAGTTTAATTCCGTGGATTGACGTACCTATGCCAAGCGGTCAGTCTAAAGAAGAGTGGAAAGCGCAGGTTGAAGCCAATAAAATTTTAGGCTCTTCTAAGCAACCAGTGCCAATTGATGGTTTATGTGTACGTATTGGTGCAATGCGCTGTCATAGCCAAGCGATGACCATTAAATTACGTGAAGATATTAGCGTAGACAAAATTGAAGAAATTTTAGCCTCGCATAATGAATGGGTTAAAGTTATTCCAAATGAGCGCGAAATTAGCGCTACTGACTTAAGCCCAGTTAAAGTAACGGGGACATTAAGTATTCCTGTTGGCCGTATTCGTAAATTAGCGATGGGGCCAAAATACATTAGCGCATTTACAGTAGGCGATCAGCTTTTATGGGGAGCGGCAGAGCCACTTCGTCGTATGCTACGCATAATTGTTGATGGTGAGTGATAAGTAATCAACATTAACAAAAAGGGGTTGGCAATTTGCCAGCCCTTTTTAGTTTAATGGCTTATAAAACCGCTTAAGAGGCTCAAATAATACTTTTTTATGAATGTTCACTGTTGTTTATTATTGAACTTAAGTAAACTGTTTACATTGTGCAACAGCCTATTCAAGTAACATTAATGACCTCTCACATAAATAACTTTGCCAATAAGCGATTAGCATTTGTTAGCTCCTATTTTAGTTCTGCAATTGCTATAAACACGGTTGTTTCTTGTTTTCTTATTTTTAGTAGTATTAACCACAGCGCCTCGCAAGAAAAACTTTACTGGCTTTTTACGTTATCATTTATTTCATTACTTCGAATAGCGAGCCATGTATTTGTTAACAACACCCATGCTTTTAAATATCACCTGTATTTTATAGGTTTATTATTAACGGCTTTAACATGGGCTGCTTTTCCTATTTTGTTTTATGAAAAAATGCAAATGCAGGAGAAGTTTATATCACTCGTTGTTTTTAGCTCCCTTGCTGGTGGCGGTGTAAATGTTTTAGCCTCTGATATTCGCTCTTCATTGTCGTATATAACCTGTTTATTGGTTCCTTTTAGTATTTTATTACTTTTACAGCCTATTGAAGATGAGAATGTACTAGGTATTTTAGGGCTCGTTTTATGGTTTATTTTATGCTTTGTCACTGCTGTACGTACTGCAAAAGATGTAAAATTATCAATTAATAATGAACTTAAATTAGATCAATTCATTGAAAACTTAGAAAATGAAGTGCAACTTCGCACCGAGCAAATAATCCTTTTAGAGCAAAAAGATAACCTCACTAAGTTATTTAACCGTGGTAGTTTTGTTTCTAATGTTGAACTTGATTTAGCCAATCAAAATGATGATATTAAAGCCGTTTTATTTTTAGATATGGATGATTTTAAAATCATCAACGATAAATACGGTCACGATTTTGGTGATTTTGTGCTGGCCCAAACAGGTAAACGATTAGTTGAAACACAAACTCAAGGCGATTGTATTGCGTGTAGATGGGGTGGGGATGAGTTTATTTTTTATTCCCGTAATAACACCGAAGACGAACTTTTTGACTGTGTTTTTAGATTAGTTAAAACCTTAACAAAAACAGTGAGTATGGATAGCTATCAAGTAAACCCTTCTTTTAAGGTTGGGCTTTATTTTACGCGTGAAAATTTTAATCTTGAAGACGCGATTAAATACGCTGATGTTGCTATGTATGAAGGTAAGAAAAGCCGTAACGAAATATCGGTATTTGACGAGCGAATGCATGAATCGCTTAAAAGAGAAGAAGTACTTCGTAGCTCAATTAAAGAGTGCGTAGAAAAAGGTGACTTTCATCTTTGTTATCAACCCATTGTTGATATAAGCACAAATGAAATAACCACGTTTGAAGTATTACTTCGTTGGCAATTTAATGATGAATTTATCCCCCCTTCAGAATTTATAGATATTGCAGAGCGATATGGAAAAATTAATATATTAGGTGAGTTTGTACTAGAGCAAGCCATTGCGAGTTTAAGTAAGTTAAATGCGGTGAATAGTAAGATTGGATTGTCGATTAATGTGTCTGTGTTGCAACTAGAAAACCATAAATTTTTAGAGTTTTTGGTTGGGCTTTTAAATAGATACGCAGTTAAACCATACAATGTGCATTTAGAAATAACAGAAACAGTCATGATTAAAAATTTACCGTATTTGTCAAAAGTGATTACGGCCATAAAAAATACCGGTGTTTGTATCTCTATTGATGATTTTGGTACCGGGTTTTCTTCTATTTCAGTTTTAAAAGAGCTGTCAGTTGATTACATTAAAATAGATAAATCTTATATTGATAACATTTGTGAATGCTCAAAAGATAAAAGTATTGTATCTGCGGTAACTAACATGTCGCATATGATAGGTTGCCAAGTAATAGCGGAGGGCGTAGAAAGCCCAGCGCAGTTAACGTTATTACAAAGCTTACAAATTGATAAGTATCAAGGTTTCATATTCAGTAAACCAGTTAGATTTGCCGACGCGCTTAAACTTATTAGTTAGAGCGCTGACTTTTTTCACAAAGTTTGTTTATGTAGGGATGATCCAACAGTGCCGTGCGTTTTGCTTAGCGTTTTCATCATGCTTTGTACATAATCCTGCTACTGAAAAATCAGTCGCTAAAGGTCAATACCCCTAGTAATAATGAACTTTTATTAACTTAATGTATTCACATGAGCCACCTGATTACGCCCTTCATTCTTGGCATGGTAGAGTGCTTTATCTGCTTCATTTATTGCACTCTCAATTGTCGTTTTATTACATTTAATATTTATTACGCCAAAACTTGCCGTTACATTAATTACTTTATCGTTAAAATGAATTGGGTAACTGGCCAGTGCACTTCTTAGTTTTTCGGGAAGATCTTTAGCTGTCGATTCGTCGTTTCTTGCTATTAATAAAGCAAATTCTTCGCCGCCAATGCGGCCAAATAAATCACATGGGTTTATGCAGTTTTGCATTATTTTTGCAGCTTCTACTAAAACTAAATCACCACCTGCATGTCCAAACTCATCGTTTATTTTTTTAAATTTATCTATATCCCAATAAATTAAGCTGACGTAGTTATAATTATTAAGTTTATCTTTTAGTTGCTCTTGGCTTTTATTATAGAATCCACGCCTATTTAAGCAGCCTGTAAGTTCGTCGCTCATTGCAAGATGGTTCATTTTTTCAGCTAAATCTGATGCCATCATAAATATTATGAATACGGCCATGCCTACATGTGCAGTAGGGACAGTAATAAAATTAATTAATGTATACAGCGCTATATATTCTTCATTTACTTGGCTGCCTTGCAGTAACGCTATGCTTGCTGCAACAAATAAAAGTAATCCACATAGCGTATAAGTAATACTAGCGCCTATTTCGGCAGGAAGTGATTTTTGTTTATGCCTGAAAATAATAACTGCATTGAGTACAAGTAAAATCACATCATAATACACATACAAGGACATAAATAAGCCAACATGCACATATATAGCTGTAAAATAATAGACAGCAGCAAGAGTAACTATTGCTGAGATAATTAAATAGCGAATTTTTATACCCGAGTTTACCCTAATGCAATGCCCCCACGTACCTAGCAG
The DNA here is from genome assembly GCF_001974875.1 of Pseudoalteromonas sp. EB27. Classification (GTDB taxonomy): domain Bacteria; phylum Pseudomonadota; class Gammaproteobacteria; order Enterobacterales; family Alteromonadaceae; genus Pseudoalteromonas. The sequence continues at coordinate 22,896 of NZ_MTQD01000007.1, read as the reverse complement.
TACTGAACCTACAGAGAAGCTACTTCCTAACATCCAATATAATGTGTGTGAGTTAAATAATGGTTCTGCCAACATTGTTGCCCATTGGCATGCAGAGAATGCAAATGCGATTGTCCAAAGCATGGCATATTGCTTTTTACCTAACGTATACCACGACATTAAAAATATGACAGACCAAATAATACTGGTGAAAAAGAGGGTAACTAATATATAAAAAATAGGATTCATGTATTTTTATTCTTGTTTGCGTTAATTTTACTTTAGTAGATGAAAGCGGTTTATTCGACCTAACGCAGGTTATTAGTTAGCTAAATTGTAAATAGATATGTATGCAATCATTTCTTAAGTTGTGTATTTGAATAGTGGTATATCCCTTGCTGTAATAACTGTTGTTTAGAGCTTTAAGCTTATATGGCTTTGCTTTGTTTATAATTTTATTCCTAACAGGTATTTAAATTACAATTATTAGTAATTTTTACACGTTTATTTATTTGCTCAATTAAAGAATTCAGCTAGGGCTTATTTATTCTTTCAGGTTAAATTTGTAGCTGTACGTTTAGGTTTTAGGTAAAGCAGAGTTTATGTTGTGTGGCTATCTTCATAAGTGCTTTATAAAAATAAATATTAAACATACGCAGCCCTTTATATAGAAAAATTTAACCCTGAAAGGTCAAAAGGCCCTCATTTTTAGTAAAGGAAATTACAATGCATTTTTCATCCAAAATATTTCACGACAAATACCTTAAAGGTGTAATAGCGCTGATTGTGTTACTTATACTAACGCGATTAGCCGCGCCTTATGTAGTTCAGCACTACGTAAATTATCAGCTAAAACACACACAAGGTGTTACTGGGCATGTTGGTGATGTAGATTTGTTTTTATATCGCGGTGCCTACGCGATTGACGACGTTGAAATTTACGCTGTTGATGCAACTTCAGCTCCTAAGCCTTTACTGAGTATTCAAACTCTCGATTTTTCACTTGCGTGGTCAGCCCTTTTAAAAGGGAATTTAGTAACAAATATGGCGTTTGCGCGTCCTAAAATAGTTATTTACGATAAAGACCCCAATGCTTCTGAGCAAAATAAACAAGTAAAAGACGAAACTACTTGGGTAGGTCTCGCCAATAATTTAGTACTGTTTTCTATTGATACCTTAACAATTGAGCAAGGCAAGTTAACTTTAGTTAACTCAACGAATAGTGGTGAAAAACCCACTTTTATATCAAATATCAACGCTCGAATTGAAAATATAACCAACGCGCAAAACCTATCAAAAACACTAGTGACTACTCTAAGCGTAGAAGGTGCATTAATGGGGGAGGCCGCATTAAAGTTTGATGGCAAATTAGATCCCTTTAGCAAACAAGCCAATTTTGATTTTAACGCAGAGGTACAGCGTTTCTCTGTTAAAAACCTCGATACTGTATTTAAGGTATACACGCCTTTTGATATTGAAGCGGGTGGCATTGATGGCGCTATGGAACTTGTGGCTAAAGACAATAACTTAAATGGTTATGTAAAAGCGGGCGTTCAAAACTTGAGTGTGTTCTCGTGGCGCGAAGATATAGAAAAAGATGACGATGGAATATTTACGGCCATATTTGAAGGCAGTGTTGATTTACTGGGCTCTATACTCGAAAACGATGAGTCTAAACTTGTTGCTGCACGTATTCCTATAGAGGGGCAATTAGATAATACGGATGTTTCGACTTTTCAAGCTGTGATTTCGGTATTAGAAAACGCATTTTTTGATGCGTTTAAAATGAAAGTGGATAACGTTATTTCTTTTGAAGATACGGATGAAAAACCTGATAACGAGGAAAATTAAAGCTCTTTGGTAATGTTCGTTTTAGTTAAATACTTAAGCTGCACCCACTTTTTAAACTTTAAGTGGGTGCTTTAGTACTCTTCTCAGATTAGTTTTTGCGGTTACTCAATAGCTCTTTAAGCTCAGCAATTTGGGATTGTAGTTCGTTTACTTGCCCTTGCGTTGCAGGTAATGAGCTGTCGTCTGCGAGCTCTTCTCGCGCTTTGCGGTGCTCTTCACTCATTACTTCTAAAATGGCACCTACCATCATATTTAAAAATACAAATGCGGTTAAAAATATAAACGTAAGGTAATAAATCCAGCTTAGTTCGTACACCGCCATTGTCTCGTACATTATATCGGTCCAATCTTCAAATGTTGCCACCCTAAACAGAGTAAGCATGGAGATTGAAACATCTTGCCAAAGTACGGGGTTTATTTCAGCAAACATCATGCTGCCCATTGCAGCGTATATATAAAAAATAACAAACATTAATAGGGCTATATAACCCATTTGTGGAATGGCTTTAAGCAATGAATTAACTAATAAGCGCAGCTCTGGAATCATCGATACCAATCGCAGTACTCTAAATATGCGAAGTAATCGAGCAATTAACATAGTAGAGCCAGCAGCAGGATATAAACTGCCCAATACTATGATGGTGTCGAATATGTTCCATCCTTTAGAAAAAAAATGTTTTATGCCTTTACTTGCAATAAAGCGGATTACTAGTTCAATTAAAAAGAATGCGGTAATGCCAACGTCCATCCAATTTAGAGCAAGCTCTACAGTAGGATGTAGTGAGTAAGTGTGCGCACCTACTGTCAGGGCAGAAACAATAATTACAGCTATAACAAATGATTGAAATATCTTGCTTTTGTCTATACGCTGAAACAACTTTTGTAACTGCGACATCATAGAAATAGATCCTTTGGAAATTAAGATTTTATGGCGCTAATATACAATAATATTGTAATAATTTAACGCTTTTTCGATATAGAAAGTGTAAGGAAATTTAATGTTTATCAATAAACTAAAAAGTAGCGCATTACTTATTGTTGGATTATGTGTTTTAGCAGGTTGTAGCTCTGATGCGCGTTTTCATGAAGTTCAATCGGCGCGCCTTGATGAGTGTAACTATAAAGCTGACAAAGAATATTACGAATGCTTAGATAAACAAGATTCTAACTACGAAGAGTTTAAAAAACAGCAACAAGCAGAAACTAAATAAGTAACCTTTATATTATGACTAAAACTCAAAAGCAGCGCGATAAGCACATTAGACTAGCACTTACTAATGCATGCGAAGCAATAAAAGAAAGCGTAATTGGTTTTGATTATCTAACGCATACCATTGATTTAAATAATGAGGCCAATACGTTAAAAGTACAATGCTATTTTAATGATGATATAGCCCTTGAAAGTGCAAAACCGCAACTTAACGAATTAACAAATATAATACTCAAAGAGCTTACTAGTATTAAGTTGAACGCAAAACCAGCACAGATTTCATTTTCCGCCAATTAACAGAGCTTTTGTTGGTTTGATAGCACATGGACGTTATAATTAGATAAATTATTTTTAGGGTTTAAATTATGGCTGTTCCTACGCGTTCGCAAATTTCACCAGGTACCACAGTAAATATTGTATTAAAAGAAGATCAACGCAGCGGCACATTAACTGAGGGTGTTGTTGAGCGTCTTTTAACAAAATCACCCAATCACCCACACGGCATTAAAGTACGTTTAGAAGATGGTCAAGTTGGCCGAGTAAAAGAGATTTTATAATGGTAGCGTTAACAGAACAGGCTTTTTGGGAATTAGTAACAACGCCTGATTTAGGACTCGACCCGCAAAGTGTGAGCGATAACCTAAAAACTAAACTTAATGATTTAAGCGATCAACACCTTATTGATTTTGATAAGCATTTTGGCATACATATGCGCAAGTGTTTTACCTGGGATTTGTTTGGTGCCGCTTTTGTTATGGCTGGATGTAACGACGATTACGGTTTTAGCGAATTTAGATGTTGGTTAATTTCTCGTGGTAAAACAGTATTCGAAAACGCTTTAGAAAATGCTGATTCGTTAGCGCAGTGTACACCTGTTTATTACTTAAACGAACAGCCTTATCCGTACATTGATGAGTATGATTTAATAGCCGGTTTATTATTTGAAGAGCGTAGCGAAGACGAATTACCGTTTATCCCATCTGGCAGTGATGAACCTAAAGGTAAACGTTTTAAAGACAAACCTAAGTTTTTAAAACAAAGCTACCCACAGTTATTTCAAAAATATTGGCAGTAATTTAGCCCTTTCCTTGTGCCAAGGTGGTTGTATTTTGAGTATACCACCTTGGCTTTTAGCTTCACATTTGTTCACAATGGTACCCATTTATTCATTTTTTCGAATGACTCTATGTTAATAAATATGTTATATTTCCGTGTTTTTAAATGAATAAGCACTGAATAATAACAATATACGACATAGGAATGTTATGTATAAAACACTCTCATCAGGATTGATTGCGTTTTGCTTTATAAACTCGCTCAGTTCACATGCGGCGGTTTCGCAGCGTGTTAATAAATCATCCGCATCAGAAATTAACTCGCTTTTAAATCATAATGTAGCATTAGCTAGCAAAGCATCTGCAGGTTCTTACTTTATAGAAGTAGAACCTTCTGTTTCTGCTAAGCAAACTAGTTTATCAAAAAAAATGCAGCAGCATTTTGCCGGTGTGCCTATTTGGGGCCAGCAAATTACAGTCCAGTCTAGCAATCAACATATTAGTGGCTTTTTTGCTAAAAATATTAGCCTCAAATTTTTAAACAACACAGCTAATAGCCAGTTTGACGAATACTCTGCTGTTAATGCACTTTTAATTAAAGCTAAGCTTGTTGATTCAACCTCTTACAAAGTAATCAATAACCAACGTTATATTTATATTGATAACGGAGCAGCACATTTTGTTCGCTTAATTGAGTTAGATGTCACTGAAAATGGCGTTGAAAAAAAACCAATAGGCTTGGTAAGCGAATCTGATTACCGTGTATTTAAGCAGTGGGATAATATTCACAGTGCGCATGGCACGGGCCCTGGTGGTAATACAAAAATAGGCCAGTACGAATACAGTACTGACGCAGAAGCGCTGGATATAACACAGCGTGATGGGATGTGTTTTTTAGAAAACGATAAAGTTAAAACTGTTACGATGGAGTCTGGCTTTGAGCCAAGTGAAGCGTACTCTTTTGCCTGTGATCGCAATACACATAAAGAGGTAAATGGGGCATTTTCTCCTTTAAATGATGCGCATGCATTTGGTACGGCTGTATTTGATATGTATCAACAGTGGTACAACACGGCGCCACTTACTTTTCAATTATTAATGCGTGTCCACAGCGGTAACAATTGGGAAAATGCCACATGGAATGGTCAGGCAATGACTTTTGGTGATGGTGCCGATAATTTTTATCCATTGGTATCCCTTGATATTGTTTCTCATGAAGTCAGCCATGGTTTTACCAGTCAAAATTCTAATTTAATATATTCAGATCAATCGGGTGGTATTAACGAGTCTTTCTCTGATATGGCTGGTGAAACAGCTGAATATTTTTTACGTGGAGAGACTGATTGGCTATCTGGCGCTGATATTTCTAAAATAGATCCTGCACTTCGTTATTTTGAAACGCCGTCACTAGATGGACTTTCAATTGACAGAGCGAGCGATTATTACTCAGGCATGGATGTTCATTTTAGTAGCGGTGTTTTTAATCGCGCTTTCTTTTTACTTTCGAATACTACTGGATGGGATCCTAAAAAAGCGTTTGAAATAATGCTTTTTGCTAATCAAAATTATTGGGTTAACTCTAGTGACTTTATTGATGGTGCCTGTGGCGCTATAAACTCAGCCATTGACCTAAGATACAGTGCAAACGATGTAATCTCAGCATTCAATGAAGTAGGTGTTACCTGCGATAACATCCAGTTTATCGATGCTGATACTGATTTAATGGATGATAACTGGGAACTCCTTTACGGATTAGACCCAAGCGATGCCGCTGATGCTGCACTTGATTTAGACCAAGATGGTTTAACTAATCTTGAGGAGTACACAGCTAATACTTTACCAAATTCAGCAGATACCGACTCAGATGATTTATCAGACTACGATGAAATAAATGTATATCTTACTGAGCCTAATAATGCAGACTCTGACTCTGACCGCATGCCTGATGGCTGGGAAGTATCGTTTTCATTAAACCCATTAAATGCAGATGATGCTCATCTTGATTTAGACTCAGACACCTGGAGTAATGTAATCGAGTTCTTTGGTAACAGTGACCCTTCAGACGCAAGCTCTGAGCCGGTCGTTTTTCCTGAAACAACCTTTAACTTCGATGATGCAGCTGTTCCAGATTTACTTATTTCGTCAAATTTACAGACGCCTTGGTTAACAACTCAATTTAATGATGGTTCTGGTTTTGTTTTAACTAATAACGATATTACCGATAATCAATCAACCAGCGTTGAATTTAGCTTTTTAAATAGCGAGCAAGGCTATGTAAACTTTAACTACGCATTAGACACAGAAGTTGGTTATGACTATTTTACTGTTTATATTAATGGTTCAGTTGTTTTAGATGAGTCAGGCATAAGCCAGTGGAAAGCGGCGTCTTTCCAAGTTCCTGCTGGGCTAAATACTGTTAAGTTTACTTATTCTAAAGATATGTCCGTTTCTACTCCTGCTGATGCTGTATATATAGATAATTTATATATAGGGCCTAATTTTCCTGATGCTGATAATGACGGTATGTCTGATTCTTGGGAATTACAGCATGGTCTTGATATTAATAATAGTGAAGATGCATCACTTGATGCTGACGCGGATGGCTTATCTAACCTTTTAGAGTTTTTAAATGCGGGTTTACCAAATAACCCTGATACAGATGGCGATACTATCCCTGATGGCTGGGAGTACAATAATAGTTTAGATTTAACCAGTTCGTCTGATGCAGCAGAAGATGCAGATAATGATGGGTTTTCAAATCTAACCGAGTATTTAGCAAACACTGATCCGCAGTCAGATACTTCTTTCCCTGTTGCTTTAAACCTCACTACCTCTTTTGAAGGCTCTGCACTACCTAGTTGGATGGTTGAAGCCGAAGGTTCTAGTGCTCCTTGGTTTATTACGAATGATTTTGCGACCGACGGTATACAAAGTATTCGCTCAGGCGTTATTAGTCACTCACAGTTTAGCAGCTTCACCGTAACAGGTTTATTTGAAGAGAGTGTATTAGCATTCGATTATAAAATTGAATCAGAGTCTTGCTGCGATTTTTTAAGTATTACTATTGATGGACAACCCGTTTTTGACCATGCTGACCGACGTAATTCAAATACCACAGAAGCAACGTCTATTGTGCTTAACCTAAGCGAAGGGCTTCATAATATTGAATTTAAATATTATAAAGACGGTTCTGTTTCATTCGGTGCCGATACTGTATGGCTTGATAACTTTGCTTTATTTTCTCCAACTGATTTAACAGATACTGATAACGATCAACTGCCAGATTACTGGGAATTAGTTAATGGATTAAATCGCCTTGATGCAAGTGATGCTGCATCTGATGCTGATACTGACGGTCTTTCAGCTCTAGAAGAATTTAACCTAGGAACAAATCCAACCTCAGCAGATACAGATGGTGATGAACTAAGTGATGGCTATGAGGTAAGTAATGATCTTTTACCTTTAGATGCTGCAGATGCTAATTTAGATTACGATGAAGATGGTTATACAAATATTCAGGAGTTTTACTCTCAGAGTCTAGCTAACGATACTACATCATTAGTGCAATCTTTCACGCAATTAAATGAAAGCTTTGAAGATGGCCTTCTTCCGGCTAAGTTTACCGAGCTTGCTGTTAACTCTTGGGGTTGGCAAGCTAATTCAAGTTGGTCAACTTTGGGCGATGCAAGCCTTAGCTTAGCATTAACGCCTACTAGCAAGGTTGGGGGGTTTGCCATTGCGGGGTTATTTGAAGCCGGTTTTATTAATTTAGACTATTTGGTTTATGACTCTCCAGCGCTGCAAATAAGCTTAAATGGTAGCCCTATAGATGTAAATCGTGGTAGCCAGTCTCGTTTATTGTTACCGGTAGATGATGGTTTTAACATTATTAAAGTTAAATATGAGGACTTATACCTTCAGCAGCAACCGTTATCAGTTGATAACATTACCTGGTCTGCAGATATAGACCTCACCAGCGACTATGATTCGGACGGTATTCCTGATTTTTGGGAAGTTGAATATGGGCTAAATGCTTTAGAACCCTACGACGCTAATTATGACGCCGACTATGATGGTTTGACTAATTTACAAGAGTATCAACTTTCGGGTAATCCGCTTAGCTCAGATTCAGATGGTGATGGTGTTCAAGACAGTGAAGATAGCCACCCAGATGATGCAAGCCGCGGTGAAAATAGTCCGCCTGAGTTTATATCGAGTCTTGAGCCGATTACGCTTGAAGCGACTTCACAAATTACTAATATTACCCGTCTATATATTCCAGAGGCTAGAGATAACGGTCATTTAGAGCCTCAAGTATACACAAGCTCAGGGTCTTACTTGCCCCTTGGCGAGCACCAGATTACATGGATTGCACGAGATAATGTTGGTAACGAAACATCGGCGATACAAACAGTCACACTTGTTGATACAACTGCCCCGATTATCCAGCCGTATACTTTTAATGTTTATGGCAACACGATCACGGCTATAAAAAATGCACTTTTAGATAGTCGTGTTATTTACGATAGTGTTTCAGCTATAACGCTTCTGGAAATTGATGATAGCTTTGTATTTAGAACGGGCGATGTATCTATTCCTGTATCTGCTGTTGATGAAGCTGGAAATCATGTATCAGGCGACGTAAGGGCTATGATTTTCCCTGAAATCAGTATTCAGCCTACTACGTATGTGTATCAAAATGGTAATGTGCTTGTAGATGTTTTTATTAGCGGCGCTAACCCATACGGTTACTCTAGCTTTCATTTACAAGCTAATAATAGCACCCAGTATTTTACTACTAATCAGTATGGACCTATTAAGCTTGAGTTAGAGCGAGAATTTGTAGGTAGCGCAGCAAGTATTAGTGTTCTATCTAATGGTAATGCGTTTATAGACAAAAATGATAACAGCCAGCTAGTGTACTTAAGTGAAGCGGCACAGGCGCAGTTTATTACTGATTTTTATCAAAATGGTAAAGCAGTTAATAAAACTATTCAGCGTTCTTTACCTGACTTTAATGCCACCATTAAGTTAGTAAATTTACCGAGTACAGGTAGTGATGTATCACTTGAGCTTATTGGCCCCACAGGTGTTGATTTTTACATTTATAAAACAGCTGATTCACAGTGGGATGTTTCATTTAGCGCAAATCTTTCTGAGCAAACCAATAATATAGATTTAACTTTACGTGTAAAACAAGGTGATGAACTACTAGCAACTAAGCAAACTAGTTTACGTATTGTTGATAGCGTTATATTTGATGACCCTGAGCTAGATACTGATGGCGACGGTATACCTGATATTGAGGAAGGGGTAGGTGATAGTGATAAAGATGGTATTGCTGATTACCTAGATAGCACTTCTACTACTAATACAGCTATCTTAGCTTCAGGTGATAGTGCTCACAGTATTGATGAGTTTAATCACTTAGCTGTAGGTAGCATTAAAGAGGCTCTAGCAGCGGGTTATATTGCTGATATGTCTATTTCTGAACAAGCGCTTAGCACTTATTTCTCAGATTTAGATATAATAGAACCTCACTTCCAAGCTAAAAGTGATGTTATTAACCTTCATGTTACGCTTTCTAATTCATCAAGTACCGCAGAAATTGCGCTGCCTGAACACGTGAATTCTATTTTAAGCTCTGACATGCAAGTGAGGTTATTAACCGCTTCAGGTTGGCAGTCTGCCCCTATTTTGTCAGGCAATGTGTATGAGCAAGCATGCTCACGCTGTTTTAGTTTTGCAATTACAGACGGTAGTTCATTTGACCTTGATGGAGAGGTTAACGGGGTTATTGAAATAGTTGCAAAACTGGCGCAAGAGAGCCTAAATCAGGCGCCTGTATTAAATGTGGATATGCCAGAAACGATAGAAGAGCTTGCTATTATTGAGCTTGATGCGTCTGCTTCTACTGACCCAGATGGAGATACGTTATCTTACGAGTGGCGTGTTGATCATCCTCAGTTATCTATTGCAGCTGAAGATACGCAAGGTAAAGCCGTGCTTAGCGTTGGTGAATTTGAACAAACTGTTGATACAAATGTTACTTTGGTAATATCTGATGGGTATGAGCAGTTTACTGAAGTATTTACAGTTACTTTTTTACATGTAAATCAATTGCCGAGTGTAGAGCTAAGTACATCTTCTGTTTCGGTTGAAGAAGCTAAGCAAGTTACTGTTACGGCCTCTGCAAGTGATAAAGAGTCATCTGAGCTTACGTTTAAGTGGGTTCAAACAATGGGAATTGAAGTTGCTATTGATGATGTTGACTCTAACACCCTTAAGTTTACAGCGCCGAGTGTTTCTCAAACTACAGAGTTAGGCTTTAAACTTGTTGTATCAGATGGTGAAGGTGAGACTGAGCAAAGTGTAACTGTTACCGTTACTAATGTAGCAAGTACAGCTTCTTCAAGTCGTGAAGATAGCAGTGGCGGTGGTGGCTCATTAGCTTTCATATTATTACTTTTAACATGTGCTGTAGCTTACAGACGAGCACTTATTTTTAAGTAGCGCTATAATTAAATATATTTTTTATATAACCAAAAGCCTCTTGATTTGATCAAGGGGCTTTTTGTTTTATGAACTAAATGTATTTTAAGTGAGTATAGGTAGGAGTGTGTTATGCTATTTTTACTAGTAATGAGTTGGAATTTTAATGAGTTATCGTAAAGTTTTATTATGTTTAAGCTGTTTATTTCTAAGCAATGTACTTTTTGCTAAAACTGCTACGCCAAGTAATAAGAGCCGTTTTATTCCTTTATTAAAAACAAAGCTAGGCGATTATAAGGTGGTTTCAGCAAGCTCTTCGCTTTGTGTTGATAGTCAATTGAGTTTAATAAACCCAGTGTATCCCGGTGCCGGTTTTAAATTAGGTTCGCAAATTGTATTTGGATCGCTCCACAATGGCACTCGCACTGTTAAAAAACCAAACTTTTGTTTTATAACCAGTACGCTTAAATACAAAAGTGATGGCCTTGAAAACGGTTTAAGAATGAGCCGTTGTGAAAACCCTGCAAACGAAAAAACAATCAGTCAAAGTATCAAATTTTTAGCTGATAACACACTAAAATACACGTTAAGCGAACCTAGTGTAGAGTGCACATTTAAAAAAGCAGACGAGAGCAAATAAAGCATCTACTAAGTAGTAAATCATTCGCAGTATATTTTAGGAATATCGCGCCAACGTGTAGTGTACTGCGGCGATAAAAAGTCACGATTCATGTGCCATCGGTCATTTAATTTACTGCTTGCAAGGCTGAGCATCCCTTTCCCGTATCGATTGTTTATTGTATCTAGGCATTGCATAAGCTTTGGATTATCAGGGCTTTTATTAAACAAGTCACTTTGCTGAAACTGTTCTGATATTAGCTCTACAGCACCCACACCACACTTATAAAATCGGATCCCCGGTTTATAAATCTCATTAAATACCTCAGATACAGCATTAGCCATTACACAGGTGTCGTTAGTGGGTGAGGGGAACTTATACACAAACGACTTTTTATAATATCTGTTTTCGTGCGCGCCACTGGCTGCAAAAATATAAAGCTGGTGAGTGAGAGAGCGTTGCGCTCTTAGTTTATTAGCCACTGTAGTTACATGGTTAATTAACGCCGTTTTAAGGGCTGTTGGCTCGCATATGCGCTCTCCAAAACTACGGGTCGAATAAATCTCCCGCTTGTCTTGTCGTACATCATCCCAGTTCAAACATGTTATTCCGTTAAGCTCGCTTACTGTACGTTCAACCACCACACTAAATGCACGGCGCATTGCTCTAGGGTTTTGCTGAGCAAGATCCCAAGCGGTGTGTATATTCATTATTTTAAGCTTTTTAGCTAGCCGCCGACCTATTCCCCAGACATCTTCGCAGCTCATTCTTTGTAAAATAGCTTGGCGAGTTTGCTCGTTATTTATTACAGCTACACCATTAAAACCACTGAGCTTTTTAGCGGCGTGGTTAGCGGCTTTTGCTAAAGTAGGAGTCGGGCCAAAACCTACACCTACAGGAAGCTTTGTTTCGCGCCATACTGTTCGCCTTATTGTATGGCCGTATTCGTGCCAGTCTTTAATTAATGATGTGTAGCCATTAAAGTGCAAAAACGATTCATCAATACTGTATATGTGTTGTGTATCGCAAAAGCGGCCAATGGTATTCATCATCTTGTCGCTTAAATCAGCATAAAGCTCGTAATTGCTAGAGCGAATAACAACGTTGTTCTGCTCAAGTAAATGCTTAACTTTAAAGTACGGGCCAAATTTAGGAATATTTAAGCGCCGAGCAATAGGGCAAATAGCGCATACACAGCCATCGTTATTGGTAAGTACAACCACAGGTTTGGAGCGAATAGCAGGGTCGAATACTTTTTCGGCACTGGCATAAAATGACACAGCATCAACTAAGGCATACATTTTAGTAACTCTGGGCTTTGCCTGTGCATTCTTATTGATAGCGTTACTACGCCTTCGAGCTGAAACTCGTCTGCAGAGGTTAGTTGTACAGGCTTATGTAAAGAAGAAGCAGAAAGCAGTCGTCCATTGGTTTTATCAAGTAGTTTGCATACAAAAAGACCATTTAAGTTAGCAACAATAACATCGCCATTTTCTGCAGGCTCTGCACGGTCGATAACTAATAAGTCACCTTCAAAAATTCCGACTTCTTGCATAGAGTTACCCGATGCAATACCAATAAATGTAGCATCTGGATGCTTTATTAAAAGCTCATCAAGGGTTACACCTAGCTCGGTGTACTGCGCTGCGGGGGATTCAAAACCACACACGCCTGCTTCTATATAAATGGGAATAACAAACATAACACAACCTAAAACGCATATACTGTATAAGTGTACAGTATATGCGTTTTATGTAAGTTATGCCAAGAAATGTATGGCTGATCAATTCATGTTTTTGATCATTTGTTGCGCGGTATCTAAAAAGTCTTTGATTTGTTGGGGGTTTAAGTTTTTACACATTTGATTATTTATTTTTTGCTCTGAGGCTAATAACTTATCAAAAAGAACTTTACCTTGCTCTGTAAGCGACAAAATAAAACAGCGCTTATCGTGCTCACTTGCCTGCTTATCAATAAGGTTTAAGGCAATAAGATCTTTAATTAGCCTCGCTATTTGCGCTTTGTCGCGCTGCGTTTTAGTAACAATATCGTTAGCCGTACAGTTATTTACGTTTGCGATAATATGTATGCAGCGTACGTGCATAGCATTAATACCAAGTTCGCCTGCGTTAATTGCTTCGCGAATTGTTACACGGTAATTTTGCATTAATTCAAACAACGTATTTGATAAGGGCGTATTCATAAGATTCTCAATATGGTTGACAAAGTCAATTAGTTTGCTATAGTTGATTTTATCAACCAATGGGGCGTTGTGCAATACCTGCTTCTATAGCAGCCAATTATTAATGTAAAACGAGGTAATACATGAGTAAACAAGTTCGCAAAGCCAACGTATTAAGTACAGAGCAAATTACACCCCACCTACAGCGGATTGTTGTAGGCTCTGATGATTTTAAAGACTTAACCTCAGAGTATATTGGTAACTATGTAAAAGTACTGATCCCAAAAAATGGTGAAGTAGATTTTAACTTAAAAACAGCCTGTATACGGTCATATACAATAAGGCATGTAGATGCACAAACAGGCGCGCTAACGCTTGATTTTGTTATAAATATGCACCAAGGCCCTGCAACTGACTGGGTTAAAATTGCAAAAGTAGGCGACGAGCTAGGTATTGCAGGCCCTGGCCCTAAAAAGCTAGATAATTATGAGCATTCGCATTATGTATTACTAGGCGATTTAACATCGGTAAATGCAATAAAAGGGTATGCGCAGCAATTACCTTTAACTTCAAAAATTGATGCTTTTGTACATGCGCCCACTGAGCAAGATATTATTGATTTAGAAACAAATCGCGATATAAACTGGGTAATTACCGATAGTGCTGATACAGCAATGCTAAGCGCACTTAAAAGTTTGCACATTACATCAGAGCCGCCCATTATATTTATGGCATTGGAAGCTGGGCTTGTTCGCAAAGCAAAAGCATTGTTAACAGAGCAACTCAATATACCGCGCGGTAATATTATTTCCTCTGGTTATTGGAAAAAAGGCGTAGACTCAGAAGGCTATAAAAAGCAGCGCCAACGTGATGCACAGCTTGTCTGAATACCTTAGAGCAAAATAACATATACCTATTTTGCTCTAATACCTCTGCGTAACTTGAATTGACCTAATGGCAGACCCATTTAAGTGTTTTATGCTAATGATGAAACCCATTATTAGCATGCATTTTTAGGAGCTGCTATTTTGTTAAATTCCATTCCTTTTTCGTTATTAGAACTTGCCCCCATGATCAAAGGGGACAGCGTTGCTAACACTCTTCATAAAAGTACTAAATACGCACAGCGAGCAGATGAGCTTGGCTTTAATCGCTTTTGGCTTGCTGAGCATCATAATATGCCAGGTATTATTTGTGCAGCTACTTCAATTTTGGTTGGCCACATTGCAGGTAATACTAAAAAGATACGTGTAGGCTCAGGCGGAATAATGTTACCAAACCACTCCCCATTAGTTGTTGCTGAACAATTTGGTACATTAGAGAGCTTATATCCTGGGCGAATAGATTTAGGATTAGGGCGTGCACCAGGCAGTGACCAAGTAACGAGTCGTGCGCTGAATAACGATATGAGCCGTGCTGAAAATTTCCCGGGTGAAGTAACTGAGCTGCAAACATTGTTAGGTCCTTACAACGGTACGCATCCTATACGTGCTATACCGGGTGAAAACACAAACGTTCCTATTTGGTTATTAGGCTCGAGTTTATTTAGCGCGCAGCTAGCGGCGCAAAAAGGACTACCGTATGTATTTGCAGGGCACTTTGCACCGCGGTTTGTGTACGATGCAATAGCATTGTATAAGCGCGAATTTAAAGCATCAAGTGTACTTGATAAGCCTTACGTAATGCTTGCACTACCTTTAGTGGCAGCAGACACCGACGATGAAGCGCAATACCTGTCGACTACTTCTAAGCAACGTGTGCTCGAACTCATACGCGGTAACGAGCTGTGGCTAAAACCACCTGTTGAAAGCATGGACGGGTTGTGGAGTGAACAAGAACGCGCTCATGTAGAGAACTTTTTAAGTCTAAGCGTAGTAGGCGGGCATGTAAGTATTAAACACAAGTTAGAGATGATAGCGAAGCAGCTAGAAGTTGATGAGTTTATATTTACCAATGATGTATTTGATAGTGAAAAACGCCACCGTGCACTCGAAATTTTAATGGAAATAAAGCACTAAAATATAGTTAGTTAAGCAAGCGTACACTCTGGGCTTGTTAACATACAGACATCATCGAAAGTTAAACTCTTTTAACTCATTTTATTAACTTTAAGTGATGTCTGTATTTGCTATTTAAATATTCAAAGTAAAATTGATTGCTATTTTCAATATCTATTTTTGCTTTGCATAGCGTTCTGTTTTTTCAATCGAACTGATTTAAATAATCCATTTTAAGATATTACTTTTATTTTTTATAATGTAGG
Organism: Pseudoalteromonas sp. EB27; assembly: GCF_001974875.1. GTDB lineage: Bacteria > Pseudomonadota > Gammaproteobacteria > Enterobacterales > Alteromonadaceae > Pseudoalteromonas. The sequence continues at coordinate 7,245 of NZ_MTQD01000007.1, read as the reverse complement.
TATTAAACCAAACGTCATTAAATTAAAGGTAGGTACACCGTGAGCTCTCTAAACACCGCAACAGCTAATTCAGTTAATCAAACAGCGCAGCCAAAAGTTGCACTGATTGCTGAAGGTGGCGGACAGCGAGGGATATTTACAGCCGGTGTACTGGATGCGTGGTTAGAGCAAAGCTACGACCCATTTGATTTATTTATTGGCACTTCTGCAGGTTCGCAAAACCTAACTAGCTACTTAGCTCGTCAAAAAGGCTATGCTAAACGCCTAATTAGAGGGCTTTCGCGTAACAAGCGTTTTTTTCAGCTTGGTCGTGGGTTAATGGGTAAGCACATAGTAGACCTAGATTGGTACTTTGACAAAACGACTGAAGTAAAAAGAGCCATAGATTTTAAAACGGCAAAAACCAGTTTAGGTGAGCGCGAACTGCTTATTACAGCAACAAATGCACGAGACAGAAAGCCGTATTATTTATCACCAACAGGTGAAGATAATCAATGGCGTGATCTTTTAAAGGCGTCAAGCGCACTGCCATTTTTGTACAAACAAGGCGTAAAATTGACACCTTGGTTAGATGCAAAAGCAGCGAACGAAGCTCACTTGGTCGAAGAGAAAACACAAGCTGATTTTTATCTCGATGGCGGCTTAGCAGCACCATTGCCTGTACGTGAAGCTTACAACCGAGGTGCACGTAAAATTGTGGTAATAAGAACGGTTGACGCTAACTTTCAAGCGCAATCTGCATGGGTACAAAAGCTAAGAACATTTGCTATAGCATCGGGTTATTGTCCAAAAACATTAGACTACTTAATACAGCACGAGAAGGCTTATTTAGATGAGCTTGAGTTTATTGCAAATCCACCTGATGATGTAGAAATAATCCAAATTTTTGCAAACGAAAAACTGCATAGCAAATTATTAGGTAGCTCTAATAACGATTTACGCTTTGATCATAAATTAGGCTTGGCTGCAGGTCGATCTTATTTAGCACAGCAAAGCCAATTCGAGATCAGCAACACGCATAACTATACGCAAAGCGAATATAGTTACAATTAAACCAAATTCTTGTACCTAGATTGCAAATAGTACTGCAACTTAAAATTGCAGTACTATTCTTCATTTAAATGACACCCACCTAAATTTGTATGTTTATTAACCCCTAGATTCTGGCGCTTCAATTCTTTAAAACTATAAATGGGTGTCATTCTAAATTTTTAAATTAGCTAAAATTATTGTGAACACTTAAATAATATAAATGGGTGTCATTTTAAACCTAAAAATAAACCTAAGTTGATGAGAGTAATATGCTCGTTTCACTATTTAAAATACCGTCTATTTCTCTTACTTGCCTAAGTACTCCATCAAACTCACTTAAATTCGCGGCCTGTATCTCTGCTACCAAATCCCAAGCACCATTGGTAGTGTGCAATTTTGTAAGTTCGGGTATACCACGCATAGTTTTAATAACTTGAGAAGTTGATTTACCAATCACTTCCACCATCATAATTGCACGAACGGCTTCGGTTTCTATGTGTTCATGCACTCTTATAGTAAACCCCAAAATAGCGCCTGAACTCACTAATCGATCTAATCTATTTTGCACTGTCCCGCGTGACACATTTAAAGAACTTGCTAAAGCAGAGATAGAGGCGCGACCGTCTTTTCGTAATTCAGCAATTAAAGCGTTATCAAGGGAATCGTAAATATAAGGAGTCATAAATTAAACCTTTTAGAGCATAGCCTACTAAAATACACAATTTGTATATACCTGCATAGCAAAGTGATAAAAATTAATAAAATTTGTATAACTAATTGCCATATTAAATAGCATGCGGCCTCGCTAAACTTGTTTTAAATTAACTAATACATTTATTTAAGAGGTTTCAATATGAGTCATTTTATAGCACAGCCAAAACAAGGCGTTCCGTTCGTTAGCGTTCAGGCAATGGCTAAGCTTATAAATAGCTTAGGTATCGAAAACGTTTTGTTAGAGCTAACACATAAATTAGAAACCGACTTTGCTCGTTGGAAAGAGTTTGATAAATCACCTCGTTATGCAGCACACTCACCAGAGGGTGTAATAGAGCTAATGCCTGTGAGTGATGGCCAGATGTTCAGCTGTAAATATGTAAACGGTCACCCAAAAAACACCTTTCGAGAACTTCAAACAGTCGCTGCATTTGGTATTTTAGCCGATGTAGATAGTGGTTATCCGGTAATGATCAGCGAAATGTGCCTACTAACAGCGCTACGTACAGCGGCTACATCGGCGCTGGTGGCTAAGTATTTAGCACCAAAAAACTCAACAACACTTACATTAATTGGTAATGGGGCACAGTCTGAGTTTCAGGCACTGGCATTTAAAGCTGTATTGGGCATAACCCATATTCGTTTATACGATATAGATGCAAACGCGTCTAAAAAAGCATTTACTAATTTAAGTGCTTATGGGTTAAACGTAACTATTTGTAATAGCGCACAGGAAGCTGTGCAAGGTGCGCACATTATTACAACCTGCACCGCCGATAAAACCAATGCTACAATTTTAACAAACGACATGATCCCACAAGGTGTGCACATTAATGCCATAGGTGGCGATTGCCCAGGTAAAACAGAGTTAGATGCTAAATTACTCGAGCGCGCTAATGTATTTGTAGAGTACGAGCCACAAACTCGAATAGAGGGCGAAATACAACAAATGAGTGAAAGCTTTGTTGTAACTGATTTTCATAAAGTCGTTAATAAGCAATCGCTTGGCCGTACTAGCCAAGACGAATTAACTATTTTTGATGGTGTAGGCTTTGCGAGCGAAGACTTTACAGCGCTTGTATTTATACGCGATCAACTTATTAAAAGCGGTGAATTTACATTGCTCGATTTAATTACACAGCAAGCCGATCCGCGCAACTTGTTTTCGGTACTTAATACAGAGCAAACATCAGCACAAGAGCACGTAGCATGAGCCACGTAAATCAAGCTCCGAGTGCGGTTGTTATGGTACGTCCGCATCACTTTACGTCTAACCCACAAACAATGCTCGACAATGCATTTCAAAGTGAATGCTTAGCACCAAATCAAAGTGAACAAGCATATAACGAAGTCACAAATGCAGTAAAATTATTAAAAAATGAAGGGGTAAAAGTTCACCTTTTTGAAGATGAGCAAACACAGACTCCCGACTCTGTGTTTCCAAATAATTGGTTTTCTACTCATCAAAGTGGGGAATTAATAATCTACCCAATGTTTGTAGAAAACAGAAGGTTAGAATATCGAAAAGATATTATTGATTTTTTAACGGATCACTATAAAGTGACGGTTGTGACTGATTATGCGCATTTGGCGAAAGAAAATTCATTCCTGGAAGGCACGGGCTCACTGGTTCTCGATCATCAATATAAACTGGCTTATGCAGCAAAATCTAAAAGAACAACTCAATCGGTTGTTAATACAGTTTGTAATTTGCTCGCATTAAAACCCGTTATATTTAATGCATATGATGAAAAAGGTACAGCGGTATATCACACTAATGTATTAATGTGCGTTGCAACTGAGTTTGTAATGGTTGGCTTAAACATGGTGCCAAGTGAGGAGCGTAAAGCGCTAGTTACTCATTTTTTACAAAGCCACCACGAAGTAATTGATTTATCACTCGATCAAATTAATCAATTTTGTGGTAACGCCATAGAGTTACAAGGTGACAATGGCCGTATTTTAGCGTTATCGCAAACAGCATTTAATGCGCTCACAACAGCACAAATAGCAGCCATACAAAAAACGGCTAAGCTTGTACCGTTACCGATTCCTACCATTGAGTCGGCTGGTGGATCAGTTAGATGCATGATTGCAGGAGTTCATTTGCAAAACAAATAATGTATAGTTTTAAGGCAGCAAAAAGTATGGCTGCCTTATTAGTACAAAATTTAAGTCGATGTCGTAAGCAAAAGCCGTTATATCCGCAACAGGATACTAATATAAAAATATAAGAAGGAATTAGCAATGTTCGATACCGTCGTCAAAAGCGTAAACAACCTTTTGTGGGGAGAAGGTCAGGTACTTATTTATATACTCTTGTTTACAGGAATATGGTTTTCAGTACGACTAAAAGCAATTCAAATACTTAAATTTAAACATATGTTTAGCCTTTTAAAAGGCAGTAGCAAATGTAAAAAAGACGACATTTCATCATTCCAAGCATTGTGTACAGGGCTTTGCGCACGAGTAGGCACTGGTAATTTAGCCGGTGTGGCTGTGGCAATTTCACTTGGCGGCAGCGGTGCAATATTTTGGATGTGGGTAATAGCCATATTGGGTATGGCTACAGGCTTTGCTGAAAGCGTACTTGGGCAAGTATATAAAGTGCGAGATAGTGGCGGCGAGTTTAGAGGCGGCCCTGCGTATTATATTCAACAAGGTTTGGGTAGTCGAGCATTCGCAATTGTGTTTGCCGCGTGTTTGTTTTTAGGTTACGGCTTTACGTTTAGTGCAATGCAAACTAACACAATTACCGACGCACTTAATTACGCGTTTGAAGTTCCTACATTTTATTCAGGCCTGGTTATTACCGTACTAGCCGGCTCAATTATACTCGGTGGCTTTAAAGCAATTGCCCGATTTGCAGAGCGTGTTGTGCCAATAATGGGCATTGTGTTTGTACTTGCTGCCGTAATTATTACTATTATAAATTTCACGCAAGTACCTGCCATGCTTAAAGATATATTTTTATCGGCGTTTGGTTTACAAGAAGCTGGGGCAGGGGCGATGGGCGCAGCCATTAAAAACGGTATACAACGTGGTTTATATTCTAATGAGGCCGGTGCAGGTAGTGTTCCGCATGCTTCAGCAAGCGCCAGCCCAATTCCTAATCACCCTGTAACGCAAGGTTACATACAAATGCTAGGCGTATTTTTCGATACAATAGTACTGTGTAGCTGTACCGCGGTGATCATTTTATTAGCCGATATAGACATAAGCGGCGAAATGGAAGGCATTCGTTTAACACAAAGCGCTATGACTGCTCACTTAGCACAAGGTGGTGTTTATTTTGTCGCAGCTGCTATTACCTTATTTGCTTTTACATCGGTGGTGGCAAATTACGCCTATGCAGAGAGCAACTTGCACTTATTTAAGCTCGACAACAAAGTAGGGCGCGGCATTTACACTTTGCTTTATTTATCAATGATGTTGTGGGGCGCGTCGGCCACATTAAAAGAAGTATGGGATTTAGCCGATATTGCCTTAGGGTTAATGACAGTGGTTAACGTTATCGCTATTATACTGTTAACGCCGACTATTTTGTCTGTTACGAGCGATTACCACGCACAAAGAGACAAAGGTTTAGAGCCCGAATTTAAAGTAAAAGATGTAAAGGTACAGGGCAAATGCGAAGACGGCATTTGGGACTAACTCACGTATTTTAAGCACACTTAACTATAAAAAGCGGTTTTATGGCAACATAAAGCCGCTTTTCATTTTGCATAAGTATTCACTTTCAGTGTTGTAAAAATAACTGAAAAAAACCAAAATTAAAGGCATAATTTTTTAAATGATCGAGATTCACGCAGGGAAAACAGCGGCTAAAATTATTAACGAACAGGGCTTTAAACCTGAACTTTTCACCTCTTTTTTAGGTGCAAGTGGCGGTCCTAAATGGTTTACATTATTTGGGTTAGATAAATATATTTTTGGTGAATTTTTTAAAAACCGTACCCAACCACTTAATTTAATTGGCTCATCTGCCGGCGCTTTTCGCTCTGCGTGTTTTGCACAAAACGATCCCGTTGCTGCCATTGAGCGATTAGCAAAATCGTATTCGCAAACTAGGTACTCAAGTAATAAACCAACACCAAATGAAATAACAATAAAAGCGCGCGCATTACTTGAAGATGTTTTTGGCGATAACGGCGTAACCGAAATTATAAATAACCCAATATTTAAAGCGCACTTTATAGTAGCAAAATCGAATGGCTTTATTGCCAGCGAAAATAAATTAATACAGTTAATGGGTTTATCAAAAAGTTATATGTTAAACCGCGTTAACCGAAAATTATTAGGCTCGCAGTATGAGCGTTTTATATTTGGCCCAGCAACAAGTGACTTATCAATTACCGATACCTACAATTTTAAAACACAAAACATAGCGCTTACTCAAAATAATTTAAAAGATGCATTACTTGCATCGGGTTCAATACCACTTGTTATGCAGGGCATAAAAAATATTGCAGGCTCGCCGCAAGGTATATATCGCGATGGCGGAATAATTGACTACCACTTTGATTTAAAAATTAATAACCCAGGCTTAATTTTATATCCGCATTTTAATAGCGAGCCAAAAGCAGGGTGGTTCGATAAAAATTTAAAACGTAAAGTATCACCCCTTAATTACGACAACGTGGTGATGATTACTCCATCAAAAGAATTTGTAGCAAGCTTACCTTACGGAAAAATTCCAGACAGAAATGACTTTACCGATCTTGATGCCGATACACGTATTAAATATTGGAATACCGTTTTTAGTGAAACTGAAAAATTGGCTGAGGCATTTGACGATAAATTAAATAACTTAAATGATTAATATCATGACAACCAAAAAATATGCTATGTTATAAATTATATGAAGGGTGATAAACCCTTTTTTAAGAATCTTATAAATAATAAGTTTAAGCAAAAACAGTCATGTTTTTATTTTTATAATCTTCTAACTCTAAGCAAATTATATGGTATTTGTAAAAATCATTAAGAAGAAAATTCATACCTGAATTATTGACCATTTGTACGAAAGCAGGACTCTTTAGGTTATCGGAAGTTTTCAATAGCGAACAGGATTCTAATTTTAAGATGATATGTGCATATTCACTTTGCAAAAAAAGTGTTAAAGAAATTATTTTTTCAATTGAAGCTCGAGTTTCCTCGCATCTAAAAATAATATATTCTCTCCAATTTGTATTTCTATTTTCTGTAGCGAGTAATAAAGGCGCTTCATCAGCTAGTGCTAAATTAGAAAGTATTTTATATAAGTCTTCTTCTCTTAGTTGAGGGGTAATGGCCGTATTATAGTTTTTATTACCAGTTAACCTTTGATCTAAAGAAATCATTAGGCTCTTATGTTCAGACAATACTTTATTTGTTAGACCCGATATATATGGCAAAGTATATTGAAAATCTTTCCTTTCTTTTAAATGAACAACAATGAAATAGAATATATAACTGGAAATAAATGAAACAGATAAATTGAAATGTAAATCCTCATAT
>NZ_MTQD01000006.1 GCF_001974875.1 Pseudoalteromonas sp. EB27 | reverse complement strand
CCTATATATTCAATATAAAAACAAACTTCTGTAACACCTGAAAAACAAAATTAACCTCTAGTGAATATCAATAGAATTTGCCTGTCAATTTTGTTGAGTATTTTTCACTTTTGAGCTCTTTATTGCTTTGTTAGTCTTCAAATCTGAATTTTTACCTACGTAAAAACACTAAAAATTTACACAGGGCAACACACAAGATGAGCAAAAAATTAGCGACACTGATTAGCGCAAGTATTGTATTCGCACCCGCTATTTCAGCGGTAGAGTTATACAAAGATGACAAAAACACTATAGAAGTAGGTGGGTATCTTGATGTGCGTGTAATTAACACACAAAACGAAACCGAAGTTGTTAACGGCACTTCGCGCATTAACTTTGGTTTTACTAGAGAGCTAAAGAAAGATTGGACTGCCCTTGCTCTTGTAGAATGGGGAGTAAACCCTGTTGGTAGTAGCGATATTATTTATAACAATCGTTTTGAGTCAATTCAGGACGAATTTTTGTATAACCGTTTAGGTTACGCAGGCCTTTCACACGAAAAGTACGGTCAACTTACCATTGGTAAACAATGGGGTGCATGGTACGACGTAGTTTATGGAACAAATAATAGCTTTGTATGGGATGGTAATGCAGCAGGTGTCTACACCTATAACAAAGACGATGGCGCTGTAAATGGCACTGGCCGTGGTGATAAGTTAGTGCAGTACCGCAATAGCTATAACGATTTTAGCTTTGCAGTACAAGCGCAGCTTAAAAACAGCGAGTTTTATACCTGTGACGTAAGCGATATTTCAGAAGAAGAATGCGAAACGCTTTGGAACTCTGGCGATAGTGCAGCCCAAGAAGTTGAATTTAACTACACATTTGGTGCATCTGTTACTTATACCCCTACCGATATGCTAACGCTTACGGCAGGTGTTAACCGAGGTGAGTTTGATTTAACGTTTGGCGATGGCTCTACTCGTAATGTTGAAGATCTTATTTACGGTGCCGGTATTATGTGGGGCAGCATTGATAAACGCGGCCTTTACGTTGCTGCCAACGTAAATAAAAACAAAAACCACGACACAGATAACATTGGTCGCTTAATTAAAGACGCAATTGGTATAGAAACATTCGCATCATACCGTTTTGATAACGACTTTCGCCCTTTTATTGCCTACAACGTGTTTGATGCCGGCGATGATTACGTAATTCAGCCAAACTTTAACGCCGATCCTGACGATGTATTTAAGCGTCAGTTTGCTGTTATTGGCCTACATTACTTAATTGACGAAGCCACTATTGCCTACATAGAAGCACGTAAGGACTTTAGTGACTTTGAAAGTGATAACGACGATCAACAAGCACAAATGGAGCAGTCGGAAGACGACGGTATAGCATTTGGTTTTAGATATAAGTTCTAAATATAAGCTCTAAATATAAGTTTAAAAAAGACTACAACTTCCCTAAGCACAACCCTTTTAGCCCTTTTAACTTTTTAATTGGGCTTTTTTATTCCGCCATACTTTTTTTAATACTTGGTTTTGCATTTAAGGCTATTTCAACAAATGCGTTAACAGCCGCATTGGTATCTGCTTTTTTAAATTGTAATAGCACCGGAATTTGCGTGAATACATCGCTCAGTTTTATAAAATGGCACCCTTTACTATATAATTTACGTACGCAATAAGGCGCAATTGCCACACCAAGGCCTGCAGCCACTTCGGTAACTAATGTTTGCATATGCCTAGGTTGGCTAATAATGTTCGGTGAAAAATGAGCTTGCTTGCATTGCAAAATGGTTTCATCAAAAAGACCAAGTGCTTCCTCTCTATTAAAAATAATAAATGGCTCATTTTTTAGTTTAACTAAATCAATATTTTTATAATTTGCCAGCGTATGGTTTTGGTTAACTATGGCCACCAATGAATCTACATAAATAGTATGACTTACAAATTCATCATTAATTGAATCAGGTAAAGGCCGTGAAAAACCCACATCAATTAAATCATTTTTAAACGCATGTATTTGCTCAGTTGCAGTCATTTCAAACAATGTAACGTGCACGCTTGGGTATTGCTGTTTATATTCTCGAACCAGTGCTGCCATAAAGGTTAAACATGCCGAGCTTAAGTGCGCAATATTAAGTGTACCTACCTGCCCGTTGTGGGCACGTTTAACCTGAGTTTTAGCTTTGTCAGCTAGAGCCAAAATAGCGCGTGCATCTTTTAATAGCTGCTCACCCGCTTGAGTTATTGCAACATCGCGTGAATTTCTTATAAACAGCACAACATCAAGCTCGCTTTCGAGCTGTGCAATATGCCTACTTATTGCAGGTTGCACGGTGTGTAGCTCTTTGGCCGCTTCTGAAAAACTCTGATGCTTAGCCACGCTGACAAAACTTTTTAATGTTTTAATATCCATTACGCACCTTAAATACATTTTTTGTATAGATTCTATAAAATAATATCATTTTTGTTATAGGTAAAGAACTCATACCATAGCGGCATGAGTTAACAACACTAGACAGCTATGACCAAACCCAAACAAAATCAGTCATTAAGTCGATTTATTTTATTACTAATGACCACTGCAATTGCCGCAACAGCAGCAAACTTATACTACAACCAGCCTATTTTACCGCTTATAGCGAACGAATTTAATTTAACTGATTCACAGCTTGGGAGTATTCCCGCGCTTACACAAATTGGTTACGCGTTTGCGTTATTATTTATTTCTCCTTTGGGTGACTCGATTGCTCGCAGGCGTTTAATTACTATTTTGTCGAGCTTATTAGTAGTGGCTTGTAGTGCAGCAATGCTTGCACCTAACTTACCTTTATTACTTATATCGGTATTTTTAATTGGTGTAAGCGCCAATATAACCCAGCAATTAATACCCTTTGCAGCATCGCTTGTATCGAGCGAGCAAAAAGGTGCCACGTTAGGCACATTAATGATGGGCTTAACTATCGGTATTTTACTTTCAAGAACGTTAAGTGGATTTGTAGGTGAGCAATTTGGTTGGCGAAGTGTATTTTTAATGTCAGCAGTACTCGCAGCATTATTTGGTATATTACTGCGCGTGTTTTTACCTGGCAATAAGCCACACACTAATTTGCGTTACTGGCCTCTCATTAAAAGTACGTTGGCGTTGTTTATTAAACATAAATCACTACAGCATTTTACACTTTCGGGCGCATTTTGGTTTGCATCATTTAACGTGCTTTGGGCAACACTTGCAATTTATGTAAGTAACGAGCCATTTAACTACAACGCTCAACAAGCGGGTTTATTTGGTGTAATAGCATTGGCTGGTGTAATTGGGGCTAAGTCATCGGGTAAATGGGTCAGCAAACTAGGATCTAAAGCTCTAATTATGATTGCACTTACACTTGCGGCAATCGGCTTTGCTATTACAGGTTTGTTTAATGGCAGTTTAGCGTCGTTAGTTATTGGCATTATTTTAATCGACTTTGCCATATTTAGTGCGCAAGTGGCTAACCAAGTGCGTGTTTTTAGTATTGACCCCACTGCGCAAAGTCGCATAAATGGAATTTACATGCTGGGTTATTACATTGGAGGCGCTTTAGGCTCAATGGTTGGTGTTAAGGCATTTGCACTTTATCAATGGCCTGGCGTTGTTGGTGTAAGCATTATATTTATTTTGCTAAGTGCTGTTTTCAATTCATTTGCAAAAAAATAATCGCTTAAAACTTAAGGAGTAAAAATGAATACATTGAAAACAGCGGGTAGCTTTACATTATTGTGTATTGCGAGCTTAACTATTATGGTGGGAACCCTACTTGCACCAGGTTTAGTCAGTATTTCACAAGGATTAGGTATAACCGATAACACCGTACTTTTAATCACGTTGCCATCGTTGGGGGCTGTGGTGTTTGCGCCCTTAGCAGGAAAATTAATTGATAAATACGGCGCTTATAAGCTTTTAATAATTGGTTTATTTTTATATGGACTGGCAGGTGCAAGCGCTTATTTTTTAAATGGTCCAACACTTGTATTTGCAAACAGATTTTTACTTGGCGGTATAACTGCTGTGGTAATGGCAAGTTGTACGGTTTTAATTTCTGTATGGTACAGAGGCGAAGCACGCCTAGGCATGATTGCAAAACAAGGTATGGCGATAGAGTTAGGCGGTGTTATATTTTTATTTTTAGGTGGATTATTAGCCTCGCAATTTTGGGCGCTGCCATTTTCACTTTATTTAATAGCGTGGGTATTTTTGGCTATGCTTTTATTGTTTGTGCCAAGTAAAAACTCACTGGTTAGTAATAACGATGAAGCGCCAGAACATCTACACCACAAAGCTAACAATGGCCTCTCGTTAAAAAGCGTTTATGTAATTTCAACACTTGCGATGACCATATTTTTTACATCAACCGTTTTACTGCCCATTACAATGAACCAGCAAAACTTTAACGAGTCACAAATAGGCCAACTACTCGCATTTATATCTTTAGTGGCTGTAGTTACTGCAGGCTTTATGCCTAAAATAACAAAGAAATTTGGTGAGCCTAAGGTGTTAGCATTAGCCTTTTTAGCCTTTGCTTTATCGTATATTTGTTTTACACAAGCAAGCACCCTACTTTTAGTTTTAGGCGCAATATTAATAGGTATAGGATTTGGTTTTAGTATTCCGCTTTTAAACCATATGACGGTAGAGCTCAGCGATGTGAAAGTACGCGGCCGTAACTTATCGTACTTTACGATGGCTGTATTCTCGGGTCAGTTTTTTACCTCATTTATGGAATATATACCTGGTGGTGAGAAAAACGCATTTATAATTTGTAGCGTTTCAGCATTTATAATTGCACTGGTATTGTTTTTTAAACCGACCAAAGCAAAGTAGTCGTAACTTACAAAAGAGCATTTTTATAAATGCTCTTTTTTTATCTAAACCTCCCGCTTTATTTGCACTACTTTCCTGATTACTTTTTTCTAATTTGACTCTATTGCTAAGTTTAGCATTATAATAACATTTAGTATGATGTGTTCTTTCTGTAAAGCCACCAGCTAACTTATATTAATTGCATTAAGAGTATATAAAGATGGTGAAACTATATTGAAATTGCAAAGTGCTTGCACTGATTACTGCTGATCACAAAGGCGTAAGGCTAATTAAAAGCAGTAACAAATAGGTGTGATATATGCTCATAGGTACTGCCTGTATTCTAACTCAACACCTACGCGCTGTATATAAACACAGTGCGCGTATTTACTGTGTAAAAATAATTTAAACCAACTCCCTTTGTAAGTCGTTAATAACATTAAACTAAGTAAAGTGCTATGAAGCTGATTCGTTATCATAAATAGTTAAAACACCGATAACTGTATATGCATACAGTTATCGGTTATACCTATCTAACCTACTTTTTAATAAACTTACTAAAACCAGCTAATGCCTTTGATACACTCAGTGTTGGATTATCTGAATGCTCAGCACCTTCGTTTATAGCGCTTTGCCACACAAGGTTATTATTAGGGTTTGCTGTTAAAGCAGACTCTAAATTATCAAACGCTTTTAACATTAACGGATGCTCTGCTCCACCCACAGAAAGGTATAAATAAGTAGGCGACTTAATTTTATTTGCTTGAGTAGTTAAAAATGCTTCTACATTATTAACCACTGTCATATCGTCATACCAAGCCGCGGGGCTAAAGGCAAAGTAGCCATTAAACAGTTCAGGCCTTGTATGCAGTGTATAAAGTACAAAGCTGCCACCGGCCGAAAAACCACTTAACACACGGTTATTACTAAGCTTATATTTTGCTGATAAATAAGGGAGTAACTCAGTTTCAATAAACGCTAAAAACTTGTCGGCTTCACCATTTGGCTCTATAAGTGTTTCACCTTCTGGGCGCGCTTGTGTATTTACATCTTGGCGAGCATAAGGAGGCACTAAATCGCGATTACGTGTATCTGTAAAAAACAAATTAGGAATAGACACCAATATAGCCTTATCCCCTTTTTCACTCTTAGCTTGTTTTGTAAGTGCTTTATCCCATGTATCTAAATTAAAGTTACCGTCGGTTTTAATAATTAACGGATACGCTCTTTTAGGATTGTAATTAGCGGGTAATCTTATAAATACTTTGCGCGACTCATTAAGCACGCTTGAGTTAAGTGTTACATCGGTATAGGCCGATACATAATGGTTGTAATAACGTATAGCTAAAATACCGATAGCAAAAATTACTACGGCTAAACTTAAATTAATAAAATAGTGTTTTGTTATTTTTATTGCCATGCGGCATTCCTTTACATGTTTAGGAGTTATTTAATCGAGCTTAACCCATTGTTTTATTTCAAGCGCGGTCATAATAAGCTCAACCGAAAATGCGGCTAAAATCATCCCCATAACACGCGTTAAAATAGACGCGCCGCCAGTACCAATAAGCTTAATTATTTTACCCGAAAGCAGCAACAATATTAATGTAATGCCAAGCACCCCAAGTGTAACAAGCGCTGTGCCTATTTGAGTGGTGATTGGGTGTATGTGGTTATCGGTAAGTAGTATCACCGCCAAAATAGCACCAGGGGTCGCAGTTGCTGGTATAGCTAGCGGAAACACCGCAATATCGTGTTCAGGGTCTTGTTTAGCTTTGTTAGAATCGTTTCCAAAAATCATTTGCAGGCCAAACAAAAACAATATAATACCGCCACCTAACTGAAACGACACCAATCTAATTCCCATCGCATTGAGTATTAGCTGCCCTATTAAAATAGAACCCAATAATACACAGCCTGCATAAAGCACCGTTTTAAAAGCTGTTTTACGACGTTGTTTATCGGTTAAGTGAGAAGTAAGCGCAGCAAACAACGCCATCGTGCCTATTGGATCAATGGTAGCCCAAATAACAAGTGCATCTTGAGAGAGTTTTTCTAGCATATAAAATCCTTGTTAAGCGTAAATATTTAATAAAACACGGGTAACAAATTCATTTGCTTACGCTTAACTATAATAGAAAGCCGTTATTTTTTGTATTTTATTTACACTCGCAAAGATTTAAAGATTTGTCGTTTTACGTTAAAGCGATTTATGCCAAATAGAATTTTCTCTTAAACTAAAGCCTAACTTCATAAGTAAATTATGAGAGCGTGCATTGTGTGCACTCACCTCAGCCGATAAATGTTTAAGCGGAATATGCTCAAGTAACTCTTTAGTGAAACCAGTGACTACTTCAAACATTACGCCTTTATCCCAAAAGTCGGGGTGCAGCTCAAATCCTATAAATGCATTACTTTTACAGGGCGTTAAATTATAAAGCCCACAAGTACCCATTAACTTTCCAGATGTATTATGTTCAATTGCAACTCTAATCACTTCGCCTTCATAATAGGCGCTAATATCATCTTGTATTAATTGTTTAATTTGTGTTTTGCTAAGAGGTGTATCGTAGTCGTTAAATTCTGACACGTGCGGATGGTTTAAAATATTAAATAAACACGCAGCGTGTTTGTGGGTAATTAAACGCAGCGTAACGCGTTCAAGCTTTGTGGTATTAAACATTTTATTTAAGTGGTTAGTTAAATTAGCTCTTTATGGGCAAGCATTATTAACTTACCATACCCCATTAACAAGCATTATCTTTAAAGCAAAAAGAGTAGATAACGTAATGAGTGACGATTTTAAAGTAATACAACCCACTACCACAGTATATTGCCCAAAGCGCGGCGAAGGCTGGACCTTAACAGGCATTACTAATATTAGCGAGTTTACCTCAGTAATGTTTGACGGCACACGTTACACACTCCCCGCACGTGAAATAGTAGAAGAACTTCTCCCTAACCAACTAGCGCGAGAACAAAATAGCTAACCAAACACATACGCATTAAAAAGGCTGCAATTTTGCAGCCTAGGGTCTGTTGATCTTTGCGGATTGAAATTTGTTCAAACTAGGGGCTATTTAATCGCGGCGCGAGGTTTGTAACCTAGTGGGCTAAGTAAAAACCGAGCAACAAAGAGTAAATAGCCCCTAGGAAGAACCCTTTGGGCAGCGCCTGTTTGGCATTAATGCTACGTTATCGCCTATTTATGGGGAATAACCACACTGTATAGGCTCTGCCTTGCCTAAATACCAAACAGACTGCTGCAAATTTAACCTTGAAAGATCAACAGACCCTAGTATCTAATTAACTAGTTAAAATGCTTCGTCTTCACTGTAAACATTAACGTTTAACTCGTCATCATCTTCAAATACTACAAACGAAATAGGCTTACAGCATACTTGGCAGTCTTCTATGTATTGCTCATCAATATCTGCTGCATCAAGTAATACTTCTATACTTTCGCCGCAATAAGGGCAGCTTATTGATTTTTCAGTTAACTGGTTCATTTATCACCTGCTAATTTATATCTCGAATGTTGTCACTTTAATGAACAAGCCAGCATAATTCAACACCCCATTAAATAACACTTATATGGCTAAACTAATTAAACCATGCTGCTCACTTATAAAGTGATCTAACGACAAGCCCTAACACTATAAAACTTACTTAAGCACATTATTTTGCACCATAGATAAGTGTTAGCCTGCTAATACAATGCCTCTACAATGAAATAGTATTAGCACTTAGCGGGTCTAACTTTACAAGCATTTATAAACTCACTCTACAGGTGGATAATTTTATGAAAAAATCACTCGCATTAGCATTAACATCTGCCGCAATATTGTTTAGCACATTTACTCATGCAGCTAAAACCGAAAAAGCCGTTCTAGCTGGAGGTTGCTTTTGGTGTATGGAAAGCGACTTTGAAAAACTAGAAGGCGTAACCGATGTAATATCGGGTTTTACTGGCGGTAAACTTAAAAACCCAACGTACAATGGTAATCATAAAGGCCATTACGAGGCCGTAGAAATTACTTACGACCCAGCCATAGTAAGCTACAAAGGCATACTTGATCATTACTGGGTTAATATTGATCCTTTTGATGCCAGAGGCCAATTTTGCGATAAGGGCCCTAGTTACTTAAGTGCTATATTTGTTGAAAACGACGAACAACGTAAATTAGCTGAAAAAACAAAAGCTGCAGTAGCTGCCGAGTTCCCTAATCAAACTGTGGTTACACCAATACTAAACACAAGTACCTTTTACCCTATTAAAGGAAAAGAAAGCTTTCATCAAGATTATTACAAAAACAACCCAATCCGTTACAACACCTATCGCTGGCGTTGTGGTCGAGATAGCCGCCTAGAAGATATTTGGGGCGACAGAGCAACTCATTAATTACGTCTAATTAGGTATTTCACTGTAAAAGATTAAAAAGCCGCTTAAATTAGTCGCTTTTTAATCTTATTAGTTATTTCGAGATTCTTTAATAAATCGATATCTAAATTCAGATAAGTAACCAACAATGCTAACAAGCAAAGCAGAATTAAAATCACCATTCACAAGCTGTGTCCAAACACTTCCCTCTCCATTAAAGCTAATGTAAATAACCATAATAAAAGCAAGAAACGTTGAAACTTTATACATCCAAGAATATTCACCAAAAAATTTCTGTGTCACACTTTTTTCTTTTAATTTATCTTCCACAATTAATCTCCATTTTATATTGCTATTAAATCCTAGCTATAACATTGGCAAAACAAGGAATTTATAATAAAGGTTTACTTATCCACCGTCTATTTCATAAAGCCTTTGTTATTAAGTTAAGTGTTACTTGTTGATGCAAAACAGCGCTAGACAGAACCTAAAAACCTAACGGTTTATAACCAATGTAAAAAGACTGCTTAAATAAAGCAGCCTTTTCATTTGTATCATTTTAATGTGTACGTTTAAAACTTAAAAGTCGCACTTAACCTTACGCTACGCGGTGTCCCCGGTTGAACCCACGCATCAGCAAATGAGTTAGTGTAATAGGTTTCATCAAACAGATTGTCTACCTCTGCGCGTAAACCAAATGCTTTAGTTACGTCAACATCAACAAATGTACGCGCTGTTGTGTAACTTGGTAACTCAAAATCGGTACCAAAAAAGCCGTTTCGTGAGCCTACATAAACTAAGCCTCCACCAAATTTAACGGCTTTACCATATAATTCAGACGATTTAACTAGCTGTAAACTAAATTGATGCTCCGGAATATTTAATAAAGAGCTTCCCGCTTCTACTGTATAGCCAAAGTTCGCATCAAAAAATGAGTTTTCAATGGTTGCATCAACATACGCATACGATAACCATAGGCTTACATCATCAGTAAGATCACCGTTTATATCAATTTCTATGCCTTTGCTTTGTGCTTCGCCAATTGCAGCAAAAGTAAATGCAGTAGGATCGTCAACTACCAGCATGTTGTCTTGTTCTACTTTAAATACAGCAACGGTGCCAAACAGTGCGCCATCGTTTAAAGTAAATTTAACCCCTACCTCTGACGACGTTGATTGATTTGGCTCAAAACCATCGCCATTTGTATCAGTGCCTGATAAAGGCCTAAAATTTTCGCCATAAGCAGCATAAACAGATAAAAACTCACTCGCCTCATACACAACACCAAACTGCGGACTAACACGCGATTCGTTTTGCTTTGATTGAGTATCAGCTAAACGGTTATTAAGTGTTTGTTCGTAGTTATCAAAACGTGCACCAATACGTATATCAAGCTTATCGGTTAGGCTTATTTGGTCTTGTATAAATATACCTAAAGACTCTTGCACTTCTAACTTATCGGTATTGGCCGTTGGCGTAGGTAACTCATACGCACCATACACGGGGTTAAATACATTAATAAACTGATCGCCACGCACGCGAAGAACAAATTGATCATTTTCGAATTTATCAGAATCCACACCAATTATTAAGCGGTGCTTTAACCCAGCAACCTCTAAATTACCGGTTACTTCAGCTCTAAACACCTGATATTTAGCATCGTAATCACGATAACGCCTAAAGCGATTTACCTCGCCATCAACAACACCTGCAAAACCGGTTTCGGTAGCAAAACCCTCAAGCGATGTATCACGATAGTTAGCGCCCAGTAATATGCTCCAGTTATCATTAAAGTCATGAACAAACTCTAATTGATGACCAAGTACATCTGCCTCTATTGGGCCATCACCTGGTTCTCCTAAAAAGCGACTTTCTGGTATTAAACCAAGTTCACCATCAATAGCTAATACACCTCTATCAAAAGGGACTTCTTGGTCGCTGTATTCAAGCTCATATATTAGTTGGCTATTATCATTAATATTCCACGTTATTGATGGGCTAAAGCCTTGTTTAGTTGTTTCTATCGTATCGCGAAAGCTTTTCGCGTCTTCATAAAAACCAACCAGTCTAATTGCTACATCGTCGTTAAGGGGCGTTGTGTAATCTACATCAGCCCGGTAGGTATCAAAACTGCCTACGCTTAGCTTTAGCTCGCCACTTGTATCAAACGTTGGGCGTTTAGTAACAAGGTTTACAGTTCCACCAGGCTCTCCACGGCCAAATAAAGCCGCGCGTGGGCCTTTTAAAACCTCAACCGACTCAATACCCGACAAATCACGCGAACCACCAAAACCACGCCCGGCATTAAACCCATTTACAAGGTAATTACTTGGTAAGTTTTCATCGCCTACAAAACCACGTAGTGCAAAGCTATTCCAAAGCCCACCAAAGTTATTTTGACGAGCAACCGAAGCCGATAAATCAAGTGCTTGGTTTAAATCTATCGCACCTGCGTTTTCAAGGGCTTCTAAATCTATTTTCAGTTCTGATTGCGGTGTTTCTAACGCACTAAATTTACCTTGATACGCTTGACGCGAACCAATTACAGCCAATCTTTCAATAGGGCTATTATTAACGCTGTCATCTTTTTGGTTTTGCTCAACTGCCATAGCATGGCTGCTAAATAAACTGACTAAGCATGCGCTTAAATAGGTGAGCTTTAGCCCTTTATTATTGGTATTCATTATAAACCTTGTTAATTAGTTAACTGATAAATTTTCTTTTAGCTTAACGCCTGTAACTTCAGGCTCATCCATTTCATTAAGCATTGTTTTTTTAAAGCTAGGCATATTCTTAAGCGCCGCTTTTGGTGGGTTACCCTTTATAAAGAGCCAAGGGTAGTAAAACTCCCTTAAACTTTTATGAAATCCTCGCATACGGTATTCGTATCTAAATGCAGCTAAAGCATCAGTGCTCGCCAGTCGTGTAAAAGTGCGTTGTAACAGCAATGGCGGTGAAAACCACGATACAATTCCCGCTAATTGATACCTTGTATGCGCTGCATCACGATACGCATGTGAAAGTTCACCTGCTTTTTCGTCTCCAACTTGCTGAAATGCGTAATACCATTTCCACTCAAACTCGCTTT
Source organism: Pseudoalteromonas sp. EB27 (assembly GCF_001974875.1). Classification (GTDB taxonomy): domain Bacteria; phylum Pseudomonadota; class Gammaproteobacteria; order Enterobacterales; family Alteromonadaceae; genus Pseudoalteromonas. Next base: position 229,994 of record NZ_MTQD01000006.1, on the reverse strand, counting down.
GCATATCAACGTGATCTTTCCACTGTGGATTTGATGCAACAAAAGCATCCATTGTGGTTTTCTTTGGTAAGTCCCATGCATCGTTAACGGCCTCTCTTTGAGTAAGCACAATGTCGCCGCCCTTTGGTGAGTGCACCGTTTTGTTTATAACTAAATCGCCTAAAATAGGAATAATAAAAGCAACTAACACCCAAAAACCAATTAACGTTGAAGCAACACGCGGCGCACTGCTGGCGTTTTTACCCCACCACACACTGAGCGCAGTCCAAAACGCAATGTAAATTACACAAATAAAAGTAACAAACCCCACATCAGCAAGGGCCGAATGACTAAGCAATGTACCTATATAAAATGGCAGCATTAAACACACTATTACTGCAATCAACCTCACTGCTATTCGCGCCCCCCATAATGCAAAGTACGACTTAGCAGTAGTTACTAATAAATCATGCCTACCGCTTGTTCGCTCATTAGCAAATAAATCATGAAATAGTAAAATAACTATCAGCGGTGCTAATGCACTTACTACAAATACAAAATCAATTTTACCCGCCTGCGCTAGCTCTGCGTTTTGCGCATCGCTTTCGTAAATTTGTCCCTCTAGCGCAAGTAGGTTTAAGCGGTGTTTCCACGGATAAATATCGCGCTCGCCTAAAGCAGCAAACGCTAAATTTGAAGGCGATGAATACGTTAAGTGAAAACTGTAATAGGCAAGCGAGCCTGGGTCTTCGTATTTATGTTGAACGTTAGTTAAGTCTGTTAAATCGGCGGCTTTTAAGCGCTCAATAGTTTGCTTTTGCTGTGTTACTTCACTAAGCCCGCTGAAAACTGCAAACCCCGACATTACAAAGGTACACACCAGTAATACCACTAAGTATTTTTGGCGAAGTAAAAAGCGCCATTCACGCGCAAGCTGTTTTAATAGGTAACTCATAACAAACGCCTCCCTACAAATTTAATACCGCCTAACAGCACCGCAATCCAAAGTAATAACTGTAAAAAAGCAGGTATGCTTCGCTGCGCTCTCGCTTTTGAGCTGTCTACATTAAAAGTAAAGTCCTGCAGTATTTGCCAATTTTGAGCACTTACACGTGCCTTTTGGGTTGCAGCAGTATCGGCATTGCGGTTCATGTCGTCTTGGTAGCTAAGCTTTTCTACATGAACTTTGTTAAGCCCTTGCACAAAATCAAAACGCAACTGCTCGGTTTCGCGTAAAAAGCGATGATGGGTTTCAATACTCGTGCCTACCACAATCATCGATAACGACCGAATAGCCACCATAGGTGAAACCCAACCAAAATAACGCGATACCTGTGTTTGTTTAAGCTCAGCTTGCATACGCTGCTCAGCAAACTTATTGAGTACGCTTGTGAGTTTAGCCTCAGACTCGCTTGCCACTAGCCCTCTAAAATTAACGGGTAACTCATCAATACTGCTAACGTTGTATTTATTAAGGAGCGATTGTTTAAATTGCTTAAATGCGGGGTCGTTTGTGTTGTGCCCGTCACCTAGTTTTCTAAGCTCTGCTTTTACAGCAAAGTCGGTTTCTATTTTGCCTGCTGATGACACTGCCGTGGAGGCTGTTGTACTTGCTACACGTGGCATTACAATACACAGTAAAATCCAAACAAAGGCAAGTGCTGTAAAGCTGCCGCTGTTTTTACTAAACACACTCGATGCCAGTAAAATAAGCAGCACCCACACAATTAAATATAAAGCGTAGCCAAGCACAAAGCTTGCAACCGCAAGTAAGCCTTCGCCTGAGCCAAGTGTAAATAAAGCCGATATCGTCAGCGGAGTTAAAATTAAAGCCACAACAGAAAGTAGCGCCAACCCTTTACCTGCAATAAGCGTTGCGCCCGATGTACCTTGCGATAACAAATACGAGAGTGTTTGTGACTCACGCTCGCGGCTAATACCGCTGTAGCCAATTAATATCAGTAATAAAGGTGCGAGTGTTTGTACAATAAATGCAGGCGTTAAACTACCTAATTTAGTTAATGCAGTACCTTGGCGGCTATCTGCAAACATTGCGCTATTTTGTCTGTGCCCTTCTAAAAATATTGAGTTGCCTGTGTAGGCATCAATACCAGGGTCAAGCGTACTAAGTGGTGAAGGCGTTCTAAATGCATAATGCCCATAATGCACCATTCTGTGTGGATGACGGTCGGGTTGATCAACAAAGCTTTTATCGCTAGTTGCCTGTAACTCATGCCGTGTGTGGCTTAGCTCCATCATGGTAATAGCCGTTACAATCACCGAAGCAACCGTGAGCACCAAACCAATAGCAAGCACGGTCATTGCTAATTTTGAGCGAAGCCAATAACGCCACTCATCTTTGGCAACAATCACCACCTTTGAAAAGTTATTTATACTCATTAAGCACCTCTATTAGCGTGATGCCCAAATGCAGCGTGTACTTGCTCGGTATCAATACGCCCACTTTGGGGCGCATCATACTCTCCCACCAGCTCACCGTTTTTAAGTAAACCAATACGATTTGCCACTTGGCACGCGCCATACACATCGTGCGTAACCATTAAAATAGTCGCACCAGTTAATGCAAGCTCACGTACAAGTTGATTAAATTCATCAATGGCAACAGGGTCTAGGCCCGATGTAGGCTCATCTAGTAAAAATATCGGAGCTTCACGCAGTATCGCAAGTGCAATTGCTGTTTTTTGCCTCATGCCTTTTGAATAAGTTTGCATGTGGCGGTCCCACGCATCGCGCTGTAATGCAACACGATTAAAAGCCGCGTTAATTTGTTCATCTGATTTTTTAATATCAGCAAGTGATAAAAAATATTCAACATTTTCGCGAGCAGTTAAATGCGGGTAAAGTGTTGCCGACTCTGGCAAATACGCGGTTTTGCCACGTACAAAATCAAGCGCTTGTGTAACCTCTTTACCGGCTACTTTTACAGAGCCTTGAGTTGGTTTATTAAATCCGAGTAACGTTTTTAATGTAGTTGATTTACCTGCACCATTACCACCGAGTAGCGCATACACCTCGCCTGCAGCCACACTAAAGCTTAAGTTTTTTAAAATAGCGTTATTTTTAATACTAAAATTTAAAGAGCTCACTTCAATCATCGTATCGTTTAAAGCGGCGCCTGTGTTGCTAACGTGTTTATCAAACGTTTTTTGTTCAATTGGTGGTGTTTTATTAATCGCGGTAGGTGTTGTCACACTAAAACTCTATTTAGGGAAATTACATAGGAGTGAATGTTATACTATATCAAATACTTATTGCAACAGTATAACATTGTAAATTAACAAATAAGATAAATAACGTTACGTAGTTAATATAATATTACTTTGAGAGGTAAAAATTAAAGCAGCTTAAAAAAGCCCCTTTTATGAAAACTTAGAATAGTGTTATGTTTTAAATTTACAATTTAAGTTAAATTAAAAACCAACACTAAAGAATGTAAGCTGCCTGTCCACGCCATCCCAATGCCTGTGGTAAAAACGTATGTTAGTAAAGTTGGTAATTTAAAAAAATGTGCTATCTTTTTATTATCTATATCATAAAAATAAGCGCTAACATGTTGTTCCGAGGTACAATTGCCATAGCTATATTGGTAATTTCTGCTGCTAATAAAAGCTATGCAAATGAAATAGACGTGCAATTTAGCGGTTTTGCATCCTTAACACTCAGTTACACTGACGATTCAGATATCGCCTTTGCATCTAATTATTTAAACGAAAACGATACAGGCTTTTCAGCAACGCGTGATTCAATTTTAGGTGGGCAAGCTAATATCTCACTCTCAAAAAACTGGGACTCCGTGGTACAAGTCGTTTTACAAGATCATACCTTTAAAAGTCTTGATAATTTTTTAGAGCTCGCCTTTGTACGTTACCGCCCCTCACGCCATTGGGCTATCCGTGCTGGTCGGCTAAATAGCGATCTTTACTTACTCTCTGAATATCCTTATGTAGGATACGCCTACTTATGGATACGCCCTCCTCACGAATACTACTCTTTTGCAAACATTGCAGGAAATTACGACGGCGTGGATATTGAATACAGTAAAGCCATTAATGAAGGGTTTTTACGCTTAAAGCTCGCCTATGGTAGCTCTACAGCAAAGCTGCAAGCATACAACAAAGACTTTTTTATAGATTTTGATAATTTAACAACCTTAAGTGCTACCTATTCACTGGATTCTTGGACAGTGCGCTTTTCACTTTCAAAGTCTGATTTTGGTGACTATAAGCTGGACTCACTAGATGAGTTTTTAGCTTTACTAGACGCTGTCCCACAAAGTATATGGCCACAAGCAGACACTATATCTAACAAATTTAATACCAAAGGCCACAGTATAGAATATGCCGCGTTTGGACTTACCTACGACCATGATAATTGGCTTATTCAATCTGAAGTAGGTATTTCAGAATCCGATTGGATAATTGCCCCCTCAGTTTTCAGCACTTATATTAGCGCTGGGTATAGGGTAAACAATGCAATATTTTACACGAGCTTTTCAGCAGCAAAAAATCGTCATGATGTTATACAAGTAAACGCTCCTGTTTTTTCACCAGGCACACCCGAGCAAATTTCAGAACCAATACAACAGCTAGCACTTGCAACACAAGCTGCTATTAAAGTGCCTTATGTTCATCAGCATTCAATTAACATAGGTGTAAAATGGCAGCTATCGGAGCGCTTAGTGCTAAAAGCCCAACTAGACCGCTTTGATATAAAGCCCGTAGGCGCGGGGTTATGGAGCCTTAGTAATCCGGCTGATGTAGACGAAGGCCACAAAGTACATATGCTAAGTTTGAACGCTAGTATGGTGTTTTAACAATGATGAGCTATCGTAACGTACTCCTTTATCTGTTGCAGCCGCTATGCCTGCTCCTTGTTAGTGTTAATGCAAAATCTACAGAATTTGTAGTGGTGGTAAATAAAAGCAATACAATTAACGCCTTGTCTAAGCGCGAAGTTATTGATATTTACATGGGCCGTTATTTAACGTTCCCTGATGGTGAAACCTCTAAACCACTCGATTTGCCGGCGCAATCAGCATTAAAAAATGACTTTTACCTACAACTGGTCAACAAAGATGAGCAAAAAATTAATGCTTATTGGGCTAGGTTATTGTTTTCAGGGCGCGCAAAGCCCCCAACACCGTCAACATCCGTTAAAGACGCGTTAAACAAAATAGCGGCATCACAATTTGCAATTGGCTATATTCCTCAATCGCAGGTTACAGACGCAGTAAAAGTGGTATACACATTTGATAAAAATTAGCCAAGCACTTTACGTACGCGTTGCCCTATCAATCGCCATTGTCGCTATTGTAGTTACGTTAGTATCGTCAACACTTTCTTATTACTCGGGTTTTAAAGAAAAGAAAAACACCAATTACCTACTCGTGCAGCAGTTAGCACAAACAATGGGAAAAACAGCAGCAATAGCAGCCTACTTAAACGATCGTGAATTAAGCCAAGAAATTATTAATGGCTTACTAAGTAACGATTTAGTGCAAGGCGCAAGCCTAGAAGGAGAAGCAAACGCAAAAGGCGAAATGGAGTTATTTATTGCAAGTGGTTCTACTAACAAAAAAAATGAAGCTGTTTTAATTAAATTAATTCACCCCTTTATAGAAGGCTCCTTTATAGGTGTACTTGCCATATACCCCGACGATAAATTTATTGAACAGCAAGCACAGTCATCACTTATAAAAGAATTTCTTTTAATGCTGATTCAATCAATCGTCATCGCTTTTTTTGTGTCGTTAGTTGTACGCAAATGGCTTACTCAGCCTATTCAAAACCTAACAGACAGCTTTGCGACAATTGACCCCACTAATCCCGAAACCATGACAATGCTAGAATTTAAACAAGGTAAGCGAGACGAAATAAGCAGGCTAACGCATGGTATAAACGCTCTAATGCATGAGTTAAAGTTAACCATTAGTAATGAGCAATCCCTTCGTAAAAAAACTCAAGAACTAGAAGCTAAATTTAGACTTATTTTTGAACAAGCCAGCGCCGGTATTTGTTTATTAGATGACAATAATATTATCACCACCTTTAACCCCGCGTTTAAACATTACTTTACCGTACCCGGCGAAGAAGAATTATCAACCTTGCACTTTCCTGCTCTATTAAATAACGTAGATGAGTTACAAAGCCTGCTTGCAGATATTCGTTGTGATAAAAACCCGCCACAAGCGACCCTAGATATAGAGTGTAAAGTGGGCCATAAAACCATTTGGTTGCACTGCTTATTTGTAAGATTAACAGAGCAACGTGAAACAAAGCGAAACGCTCATCAAGAACACTTAGTTGAAGTCATTTTACATGATGTAACTGAACGCGCCGAACGCGAATTTCAAACCCGTTTTGAAGCCGATCACGACCCACTTACTGACCTACTTAACCGCCGCGCGGGTGAAAAACGCCTCAAAAAAGCGCTTCGTGAGTGTGTTAAACATAATCAGCACCTTGTACTAATGATGATTGATTTAGATAAGTTTAAACCAATAAATGACACCTACGGCCACGAAGCCGGAGATAAAGTACTTATTGAAATAGCGCACCGATTTAAAAAGCGTTTTAATCAAGAAACCGACATATGTATCCGACTAGGCGGTGACGAATTTATTGTTGCAAGGCAAGTTAATACCTACAGCAAAGCAACAACGCGTGAGCAATCCATCGCTTTGCTAAACGAGTTACAACAAGACATTTATATTTCACAAAATAAAACATGCGCCGTGGGTGCAAGCATTGGTATTGCAGTAGGCCCTAATGATGGTGAAGAGCTACTCGAATTAATGATCAACGGTGACAAAATGCTCTACCACGTAAAAGAAACTGGCCGAGGGCAAATTGCATTTTATGACGAGTTTAAAAAGTAAGAGGGTTAATTGAGCACTTTAAACACAGTTAGCACCAAAAATAGCTGCCAAAGAGTGACTTATTAACCAGAGCCCAGGTTATTTACAGTTTAATCTTTAAAGAATATTGAACAATAAACTTTTCAATTGTTAGAATGCCCCCCTATTTTCCTATCAAGAGATACAATGGCAAACTTCAATACTCATCTTAATACTGCCGTAATCATCACAGGCTTAGCCTCAGCCACCTTATTATCTGCAGGACATATTGAATTAAAGGGCGCGCTCTGGTTATGGTTTTTAGGCTCAATCGGCGGCTTATTACCCGACATAGATTCAGATAACTCAACATCACTCGATACTATTTTTAACTTATTCGCACTCAGCGCTGTATTACTGGTACTGCATTACATAACCACCGAGCTCATTATTGAAATTAGCTTTATCGAGTTAATCGTAGTGCCGTTATTGGTTTACGGATTTATGAAATACATTATTAGACCTATTTTTGAATGGATCACAGTACACAGAGGTAGTTGCCACTCTTTACTATTTATACTGTTATGCGCGCTATTAACAACTCAAGTAGTATGGAAACTAAATGACCAATCAACAACACAAGCAGCCGTTTTTGCCTGGTTAACGGGTGGGTTTATTTTACTTGGCGGGTTAATTCATTTATTGCTAGATGAAATTTACAGTGTAGATTTAAGTAATGTCACGATTAAACGCTCTTTCGGAACCGCTTTAAAAATAGCTGACTTCGATAATAAACTAATTACGCTAGCGTCAATTATTGCCATTGCAGGTTTGATCTATGTTGCGCCCCCTACAAAGCAAACTATTACAGCGTTAAGTGACTGGTCTCATTTTACGTTTTTATCTTAACGTCGTAAGTATTAAGCCGTTTAAGCACATACTCGAAATTAATGCCCTCTTGATAATTAAGATAGTTAAACGTTGATTTACTGAGAGGGAATTAGTCGCTGCGCATTTAGAGGGCATAAATGGCTTGAATCAAAACAGTTTTACAATTTAAGTTTTGATTTAAAAAGCCAAAGCTTTAGCCTATTTATTATTAATTAATACTTTTATAGGTTTAGGTGAAATAATTAAATAGCTTTACCTGTCTTATAGGCTAAGTGTAAAAGCTAATTAGCTAAAAAGCTCCCTGTTTGACGTATTCAAACCTGTCGAATCTTTTTAAAGCATTAAATATAAAATTATAAGAGGTAAATAATGGAATTTACGAATAAACGCACCATGCTAATTACAGCATCGTTATTATTGGTATTGGCTATATCACAGGGTATTTATTCTGTTCTTTACAGTGCAGAAATTAGTTTTTCAAGGCAGGTGGCTTGGGGGCTAGAAGCACTGGTATTTACTTTACTTGTTGCCTTTGCAGGCACATCTATGGTGCAAGCAAAAAACGCTCAACTAGGCTGGTCGGCAATCGCGTTTAGTGCGGTACTTAACATAGTACAGGTGAGTATTGGCCTTACTTTGTTTTCAACATTTGGAAAAGTAGCGGGCACTGTAGAAGGCGCACAACCTTTAATAGGTGGCGTGGTTTCTCTGTCATTCATGATTTACTACGCAGCTAAATTATTATTAGGATTAGCAGCTCTTGTTTTTGGCCTGTCTTTTCTAGCTAAAGGTGGCAAAGCCATTGGAGGCCTTACAGCCCTAGCAGGCGGAGTTGCAATGTTAGCCAATGGTATTTTAATAACCTTTGGCCGTGATGGATTTCTTCCATCAGCTGTTGCTGGCGCTTCGGGTATGATTGCAACGTTACTTTTAGCGATATGCTTAATAAGCCTTTACCGTAAAGCAGACTAAGGCCAAATACCTTACAAGTAATGTGCTTATTTAAATGAGTTATAAACATCGGCGTGTATTAGAGTGCTAATTCGCCGATGTTTTACGTTTAAAGTGACGCCCACTTTCAACTTAAAGCGTTCGTCTACCGTATCCCAAGTTAATGCCCTCTTCGTAATCTCTAAAGACTAATTCACAAAGAGGTTATGAGGCGCTTCGCTTTTAGAGGCTATAAATGGCTTAAAAAACCATACCAAACCAGTCAGCCACCTTAATTGAACAAGCAGAACTATGCCAAAAAATTCGCTCTTCAGGTTAAGAATTTATCTTTTATTGCTGGGTCACTTTTATTTCATCCGTTAAATAAGTCATTAACCCTATTAAACCTAAATTACACACATGAAATAACTGCATAATGCAGTTATGATTTATTACTGAATAGCTTAAGTTTTATGCGAGTAACTTTTCGCAATTACTAATATTTGATCGCCGTTTACGCTTTAAATTTTCACAGTAACTTGCTTGTGAATTGGGTCTTCCTACCGCACCATGGAATACGCGCGTAAATTGCGTAGTGAGTTTTAACCAGTTTTCTGGGGATATATTAAGCCTTTCTAACAAAGGAAGGTTCATATTATCAATATGCCCGCGTTTATCCTCTCGTATTATTCGCTCTGTTAGCTCAACAAGTTCAAGGTACGATTTAAGCTTAAACGGCAGCCCTTTCGGAATAATCTGACGTGGCATGCCTGCAAAGCGCTGGAGTTGTTTTGGTTGCTTGCCTTCCTTTGCATATGTTATGCGTTGTTTGATGCTAGTATGCTCTGATTCTTCTGGGGTATTAGCCATTTTGGCTCTGATGGGGTTTAAGTCTACATACGCCATGCAGGCCGCCAATGCGGCTTCATCTAATAATGCTTGTGAACTAAATCGTCCCTCCCAAAACCTGCCAGTACAGTTATCTTCTTTATTTGCCCTGCGCGCAATGTCTTCATTTAACACCCGCATAAACCAGCTGATACTTGATAAGCGTTCGCGATATTGTTTAACCGTTTGATTGAAAAATATGAGCTCAACTTTACTTAACTTTTCACCTCGTACATATTTCTGTGTTAACACTGTGCCTTTACAGAGTTTATGCCAACGAATAACAATCGCTTTATCATTAAGCCTGTTTGCTTGATTATCATCCACATACAGGACTAAGTGAGTATGGTTACTCATAACAGCATAAGCACATACATCAATACAAAATACCTTAGCTAATTCAAGCAGTTTATCTTCAACCCAGCCTCTGCGGTGCTCGTAAGATTTGCCTGTAAAGCGGTCTTCGCCACATAAAAATGCACGACGCACGCAACGTGAAATACAATGGTAGTATTTTGTATCAACCAAACTTACTTGACGCTTTCTTGCAATTGCCATAAGACACCCCGCTCGTTTTTTGCACTAACCAAACGTAGTCCTAAATTTTGAAAAGAGCAAAATTTAGGATGGGTGTCACTGTTAATATTCCTGACTTCATTTATTCTCGTAAATTCTTGTTACTTACGCTTTTTAATAAATCGAATTTCGTAATGATATAAACAGGTTCTTTTTTACATTCGACTTTATAAAGATATTGATTTTTAAGAAAATTAGTTTTTTCTTTTATTAAACTAATTTGCTCCCATGGTATTAAAAAACTCCTGGGAAATAGTAAAATCAACATCCGTTTTTGGCTTATAAATATACCTTGCTGAAATGATTTGATATTTAGCCAAGTCCGATATTCACTGTTTTTCTCACGAGAAATATCTGCCACATTCGTCAAGTACATACTGCTTGATTTTAAAAGTGAGGAATCAGAAATAATTAAATCCGTTTTATATTCTCTAGCTAGTTTAGGGTAATACCCAATAATGCTTTGGATATAATTGACTAAAATATAGAACAATAAAAATAAAATTAAGCATATAACAAAGTCCATTTTTTAATACTCCGAAAACTTGCTCTGCACTGCTGACTAAGCTGAAATTTAAGATGGGTGTCTTGTTTATTTCCATATGGGTGTCTGGTTAATTTTTTAATTCTAATTCATGACGCCATAGTCTTTTGTTAAGTGCTATTTATTTAATATTTCTTTCTTTTCAATATAAGCTAAAAACTCTTGCCCATGCTTGGTTAAAGAAAAACGTCGATATTTTACAGATGCAACTTTTTCATTTATTACAAGATTATGTATTTGTAACTTAGGAAGTATATTTTGATAAACAAACATGGTTAAATCATCAGATCCATGCCCATTTGTAATCCCCGTCACAAGAGGATCTTTTAACCACATCAGCGCTGCGTATAAATTCATTTTAGGCTGTTCCATGGCTTTCGGAAAGTCAATTTCAATTGATTTTAATATGATAGCCAACTCCTCATTTGACGAATTTTCCTTAGAGGATGGTGCTTTTTTAAGCTTGTCTTGAAGTGAGCTCATCTCATTTGTCAGATCTCTATTTTCTTTGGTTAATCGTGTTATTTCATCAACCAAGCTTTTCGTATCTGGTACTTCTGCACCTGATATCCAACCATCTAATTCTCTAGTTGCGGCGATCTCTGGTAAGCTTTCTAGAACACATAACCGAATATCTTTTTCATCGTCGTAAAATGATGACATATTCGATAATACTTTTTGTTTAAATGCACTCAGTTCAACCGGATGATCTTTTTCTAAAACAGAAGCGCCAATTTTTTTTATTTTTGCATCTAATGCCTTATCGTTTATAACAACTGCGAATAGTGGTTTCCCTATATCTAGGGCATAATTATATTCTAACTCGGTATAACTTAAACCACTGTCTGGTTCAACACTTCCATATCGCCCCCCTAAAATTAGCATATATACATCTGATTCATCAATCCAACGCTTAATAATACTCCATTGACTTTGATCTCCAGCTGTAAATAACTCCATTCCAGCAGGTATATGCCCTGATTTCAATATCGCGGAAACGGCAGCTTGTCTTTCAGGAACTAAATCTAAATATGTTGATGATACGAATACTTGTAATCTTTTTTTCATTAATTTCTCTTTTTGAACACAGAAGCCAGATAACAACACGAGCACTTAACGCTTTGCTAAGAAGAAAATTATGGTTGGCTAAAATTCGTGAGGTACGAGCTGCAGCCAACTATAATTTTCCTGCTCGAGCAACTTGCTAGGCGCTTAACCTATAAAATGAACATCATCATCGTCTAACAAAATTTAGAGTGGGTGTCTTGTTAATTTCCTTTTCTTGTTAATTTCCTTTGCTTTTCAGCAAGCTTGTGACGCATCATGACTGTGAAATGGGATACATGATAATAAAATAAAGGCATCAATTTTGATGTTTATACATTAGCTCGTCTTGACTTCAAGGGAGCGTCCATATATGTCAATGTTAATTATATGTTATTTGATTTCGCATCTTCGGGATTATTTTCCACTTCTTCGTGTTTCGCATCCTCAGAGTTATTGCCCGCTTCCTCGGATTTAGTACTTTTAGTAGTATACGGATAACAAATAAATCCAACCACAGAGAGTAATCCAGTAACGTATGCTAGAAGATACAGGAGTTCTTGAAATACATCTAAGGCTCCTATAGAAGAGTTCGATAATTCATATTTGTACTTAGCTAGTTTACAATCCGCGTAAGATTTCGTCTCAATTTTACAAACAAGGCTATCAAATTCAATGCTTTTTTTAAGTTCTTTCTCAACTGTAAATTTTAATTTATATGCGTCAGCTTCGATTGGTAAAATAATGTTTGTAACTTGAATTATTGAAACTAAATATACGGTTGTGATAACTACAAAAGCTTTAAATAAAGCAGTGTAGCCTTGCTTACTAGTGATCTCTTCGATGAGATGGTTACACACTTTTTTCACATTAACTCTCCTATAAAACATAACGCCCTAATAACAGGCAAAATTTGGCGGGCTAAAATACGAGCGAAGCGAGATAGCCAGCCGTATTTTGTCCTTGTTTATTAGCTTGTTAAGCATCGTCATCATCAGAACCAGCTGGTTTTAATGCTTCTTCCAATTTGAGCTTAAGTTCATCTTCAATTACATCACCGTGATTATCCAAAAGTGATTTATAAAACTCTTCAACATCATCATCACCAATTATCCAGCCAACTTGATCGTTCGTGAAACATATTTGGACTAGTTCATTAACTTGTGATTTATTAAATTCTGCATATTTACTGAGCTTAGAAATTGCACTATGTGTATTAGCAAAATTTCCACTATTGACTAAATTGCGGATAGCTAATTCTTTCTCAAGTTCAGTTGCTAACTTGATATCAGGATAGTGGTCTTTAAAGAATTGGGATAATCGTCGATAAAAGACAACTTCTTCTGATTTTTTGTCTTTCCACTCATCAGAAAGAAATTCTTTTAATTTATACTCATCCAAAACTGAATAGTAGTCTTTGTCATCCGCAATTAAATACAATTTTTGATTATCTTCAACCGACTCAAGTAGACCCTCCCAGTTTATTGCATCACCAAGAGATCCATCTTTTCCTGGTGGGTTTCGAACATCCATTCTAAATCTCGCTTTTGCAACAAGCTCATTCGTTGTCTCAATTACTTTCGATTTAGCAAACAATTCTTTTATCTTTTGATCTGCTTTCAGGGTACTTCCAGTAACATCATCAGTAACTTTTTTTGTTAATGATGATAGTTTTTGAGAGTATTGTTTTTGTAGTTCTCTTATTTCAGGATATTCTTCATAATCTTTACAAATTTGAGGGAACTGAGGCTTAGTTTTTTGTTCTTTAAGTTTTTTCATTGCCTCTGATATTTTATTTTCGCGATTACGTTTGAATTCATCTTTAACTTGTTCTGTAAGCCATAAAGTCACCTCTCTTTTTTCAATAAGGACTGTTAATTTATGAATTTCTTCCAGATCATCATTTGATAGGTGATAAAAAGATAAGAATACATTTGTGTCTATAAATAAGTTCACGCTAACTCCTAGTTCGATTAGATGCTTAACAGCTTATTGAACCCCGCTTTTGGGGTTTATAACTCCCCAAAACGGCGTATATTATGTTGTTCGATATTTACACTAAATAACTCTATTAATAACAATTAAATAAAAGAGTTATTCAATGGCCTTTATTATTTAACCCCGAAACGACTTTTAATAATGTTCTGGGGAAAATTGCAAATAACTGTATTTGTACACAGCCATTAATTAAATCTATTTTTATTTAAAGCTGAAAGCTTTATAACCCGACCCTTTAAAATCGTGAATCACTCTCGCAAGGTTTTCCATCTCTATCCCCATCCATTTTTGTATCCGGGCAAGTTATTAATAAAAAATACGGCTTCGGCTCGCGAACTCATTTGAGTACAGTACTGCCTGCCATCACACGTAAAATTTTGTGTGTTCTCAGGGTTCACGATTTTTGGGTGTTTAACATCAAAGGTGGCTAAATCGGCATTGCTAATAATGGGAGTTTGGCTGCTTGAGTGAGCGTTGTATCTATTAAATGCATATAAACAAAGTACAGCAATAAGCGCAATTGAGGCAACTTTACCTAAAAAGCTACTGGCAAAATTAGATTTAGCAATGCGGTGCGGCTGGTTATTGTGTTTTTGATAAGGTGCTTTAAGCTCTGCAACGCCTTCTATACGGCAGTTAATTGCTTTGGTTTTACCGTCGGGCTGTGTTGCTACTTCAAAGTAAATGGTGTCGCCAACTTTAGGCTTGCGGCTCATGTGTTTGAGCGCTGATATGTGTATAAACGTGTCGTGTTCTAAGGTGTCTGATTTAATAAAACCAAAACCTTTGTCTGTTTTCCACGTCTTTAACAATCCTTTGTGCATGTATCCGCCTATTATGCTTAAGCTGCGTTTTACGCAAATTCCATTTAGTTAACACTTGTTATTATACGTTCCTAAATTAAAACCATGCAACCAATTATTCATATTGCGTTAATTTTCACGCTTTCGCTATTAAAGTTAGCTGAAAAATAAACGCGCTAAAAACAACTAAATCCAACCTGTTTTATTTATACTTTGCGGTCATATGTCCTTTAATTCACATGAATCATTGCGCACCCACTTATGAACTTAACAGCTTGTTTACACTGGTTTTTGTTATTAGTTATTTCTATCTGAATGATGCTTTTTTAGTATGATTTTTCATTCGTTATTTACTTAATTTATCTATACAATCCACACCTTATTTTTACGCACAAATTTCAAGTGATTATCTCATGTTACTAACCGTTGTTTATATTATTGGTATTACCGCAGAAGCCATGACTGGCGCACTTAGCGCAGGGCGAATGAAAATGGACTGGTTTGGCGTGGTGCTAGTAGCTAGTGCGACCGCAATTGGTGGTGGTAGCGTTCGAGATATATTACTAGGCAATTACCCGCTTACGTGGGTACAACACCCAGAGTATTTATTAATTACCTGTATTGCCGGCATTGTCACTACGTGGCTGGCTAAATGGGTGGTTAAATTTAAAGGTATATTTATGCGCTTGGATGCCCTTGGTTTAGCTGCCTTTAGTATTATTGGCTGCCAAGTGGGGCTTAATATGGGATTACATTACGGTATTTGTGTAGTGGCCGCAGTTGTTACTGGCGTATTTGGTGGGTTACTGCGCGATTTAATATGTCGCCAAGCACCGTTAGTATTACACAATGAGCTATATGCCAGCGTATCGTTAATTGTAGCGTGCTTATACTTAGCATTACACCATTACAATATTGACGACAACATAAGCATTATTGTGAGCTTGGTTGCGGGGTACTTAATACGTATGGCATCAATACGCTTTAAGTGGCGCTTACCTACATTTAGTTTATTAGAACCTGCTAAGTAACTTAAATAAATTAAATGAGACAGGCTTAAATCTGCTAGGCAATCATACCTGTCTCCTCTTTTATTACTCTTTAATGCTCTCTATCACTCTTTAACACTCACTACATCGCTTAACGCGGTTTTTAACCCGCTGCTATTGTGCGGCATTACGCTAAAACTGCCATCGGTCTCTAGCACTACGGCGGCTACATCTTCTATGGCTAATATGCCCGCACCACGAATAGCAGCGCGAATTTCTGATTTTGTTACGCGCTGCGATTTAAGTGCAGCAGTGCAATATTCACCATTACTCAGTAACAACGTGGGCTCAGCTTTTACTAAAGCTGCAAATTTAGATGAGCGAACACTGAGCCAGGTAATTAAATATTGCAGCCCTATTAAAACAACAAAGGCCAATATGCCTTCAAGCAGCGCGACACTTTTTGAAATAATAACAGACGCTAATATAGAGCCCAGCGCAATGGTGACTACAAAGTCGAACACGTTCCATTTAGATAGTGTTCGCTTGCCCGATACACGCAACCAAAACACCAGCGCTACATAACCCAATACGCCAATAATAAGTACGCGCACTAAACCCTGAACATCATCAAAAAACATGGTTACTCCTTTATTTTTAAAGCCGCTA
Organism: Pseudoalteromonas sp. EB27; assembly: GCF_001974875.1. GTDB lineage: Bacteria > Pseudomonadota > Gammaproteobacteria > Enterobacterales > Alteromonadaceae > Pseudoalteromonas. The sequence goes on along the minus strand of NZ_MTQD01000006.1, from coordinate 213,827 downwards.
TTAAATTTAACCCTTCTTTAATTGAGTTAATAACTTTGCACCTAAAATCGTACCAATGGGGATAAATAAAAGCCATAGATACGCATAAAACTTTAAAGCAGATTTAAGCAATGCAAAGTCATTTACGCGTTTATTTTTAATCAACATGTAACTTATAAAATAGCCAAGTATTGCTGGTGCAATTTGTATTAACGAAATTACAATACCTGATGAAATATGCCCTGCTATTAATTTAGGATCGCCACCAGCAAATGCTGCATAAGCATTATAAATACCTATAAAAAAACTAATTAGCGAAATTAGCAAAAAAGCCTGTAAAAACAGGCTTACTACGGCTAAAAATACGATTGAAGATTGTTTCAAAATCATCCTTAATTTAGCTAATGCATTGTTTAAATTTAGTTTTATGGTCCAACAGTTTTTTCTGCCAGTGCTGCTAATACTTTACCTATTTTTTTAGCCGCTGGGCAATTTACTGCGTTATGGCGCGCAGCTATATAAGTAGGATCGTTATAGCTTAACCACACTTGCGATTGTGCGTCTTCCCATACCAGTGCTTTTAGCGGTAAATCAATACCTATTGTTTGTGCGCACTGCATAAGAGGTGTGCCGCCTTTGGGGTTACCAAATATAAGAACCTCTGTTGGGCGTAGTTGCTGTTCTACTTTTTTAGCACCAGCAGCGTGATCTATTCGTGCAAATATATTTAGCCCTTTTTGTTTTGCCAAATTCTCAAACTTATCCATAGTGGCTTTTGCACTTAATGGGCTTTTTACTGAAATTAGCCCCTCTACTGCGTTAGCATTTGTAATAGCAAAGAGTAATGCGAGTCCAAAAATAATATTTAGTGTTTTCATAGTGTCTCCGTTTAAATATAAAAATACTGAGCGTTATTGCTCCTTTAATTTTTACAATGTACATTTTTTGCTAGGTAATTAAATTTAATAAATTTTTTGGCTGATGGTTATCTGTTTCAATGTATAATAAATTTAAAGGGAGAAATACATGCACATTGGAATAATTGAAGATCATCAATTAGTACGCGACAGTTTTAAAAAACTACTAGAGCTACAAGCAGACTGGGAAGTAATAATAGAAGCCTGCAATGTTAGCCAAGCAAAACTGGCTGTTGAGCTTGAACAACCCGATATATTTATTGTTGATATATCACTTAATGAATCAGAAACCGGCCTTACATTTTTAACCTACCTTAACGAAAATTTCCCTGAAATTAAAACCATTGTTGCCTCCATGCACGATTACGAACCTTATGTAAGTAATGCGCTACGATTAGGCGCACTTGGTTACGTGTCTAAACGATCTGCGTCGGAGGAGTTAATTGATGCAGTTAAATCGGTTGCATTAGGTAAACGCTATATAAGTGAAGATGTGAATTTTGCTTTAAATACGCCAAACTCAGCGTTAACTATTTTAACTAACCGAGAGCTCGAAGCTTTACCACTGTTAGCAAAGGGCTTTAATGCAAAGCAAATAGCACAAAAATTAGAAATAATGCCTAAAACAGCGCATGTGCATAAAGCAAATATTTACAGCAAGCTTAATGTAACAACATCGTTTGAACTGCTAAAAATAGCGATTGATGCGGGAGTAATTCAGCTAGATGAACTTACCTAGTACATTACCTGCTTTTAATTTTTCTATTGCAGCAACCGCTAAAGAAATTACAAAGCAGTTTGTAGTTGGCGTAATTTATTTTATTGCCTGTATTGCTGCTTTTTGGGTTGGGGCTAATTTAGAAACTGTCCCTGAAAGTAGCGCTATATTTATTCCTGCAGGGATAAAAATTGCTTTTTATTTGCTTTCGCCAACTCAGTATTGGATTACGTTGTGGATATCGTCTCGTGCTTTGGCTGCTCACTTAGGTTATACAATGACCGGGGTTTGGGAGTTTAATTTACTGCATGGTTTTTGGCAGGAGCTTTGCTTTTTTGCCCTTGTGTATGTGTTTAAACATAGCCGCTGGCCACCAAGTATTAATAATAGTTTAGGTATACTTTCGTTGATTTTATTGTGTGTTGCGAGTACCTCAATAAAGTGGTTTTTGTTTTCTAGTGCGTTTGAATTTACAAACATATTGGTTGCTAAAGAGCTATTACAGTATCAGTTAAATATGTGCCTTGGCGATATAACAGGCTCGTTATTAGTTGCGCCGTTTATTATGCTGCTTCACTCTTTGAACCTTTCGTTAAAGCGCCCGGCATTACTTAAAGTAACTAATTTAACGGTTACGTTAGCTACTGTTTTACTTGTTGCGATGCTTGTATACCTTATACGGCCCGATACTTACCCATTACTACGCCTTGCATCGTTATTACCTATTATTTGGTTTTCGTATCGCTTTGGCGTATTAGGCGCAGTAAGTAGTGCGACACTTATAAATGCACTCATAATAGTTGAAGCAAGCATGACCCATGAGCCTAGCAATACCTATATTAGCCAGTTGTTTATTTTGGCTAATGCGATTACCAGCATGGTGTTAGGCGCCGCAATTACAGAGCTTAAACGTAAAAATGCTGAATTAAAAAAGATTAACCGCGCACTAACTAAGCAGCTTAATCAAAATACCCTTCTTGGGGCTAAAATGGTGAGCGTGCAAGAAAACGAGCGTAAGCACCTTTCACAAGAGTTACACGACGAACTTGGGCAAAACTTAACGGCTTTAAAAACCGACTTGGCTATTTTATCGCACCTTTGTGATGAAAAAACACAATCGTTTGTGGCTACGTTAAAAAACAATGCAAACTCTATGTACGATTCTGTTTACCAATTAATGCACTACCTTCGCCCTCGTGAATTAGACGAGTTAGGGCTAGAAAATGCGATGACTCAAGGGCGATTAAAAAGTTTACTTACAAAAGCAAATATAAGCTATGAGGTTAATTTTAACGTAGATGATACGCTCACTAAAGCGCATGAAATTGCCGTTTACAGGATTTGCCAAGAAGCTGTTACCAATTGTATTAAGCATAGTAACGCGACCAAACTTATTATAAATATTAAAACGGATAGTCAGTTTATAAAATTAGAAATTAGTGATAACGGAAGCGAAGTAAAGCCAACAGAAAACTCAGGTCACTATGGTTTAGCTTTTATACAAGAGCGAGCTATTGCGCTGGGTGGTAGCTTTAAGGTTACTAATCAAGGCGGCTTTACCATTAAGGTAAAACTGCCTATAAATATTGGCCGTTAAACACTTTAACAAATTGATACTTGCTTAGTGTAAAACTTTTGCCTTGGTTGATCATCAAATGCGCTATCTGGGTTTACCTGAATTTCAACTTGGTTACCCACCAGCTGTAGCAATAGTCCGGTAGCTATTTGGCAATTCCCTAAGGTTGACTTTACTATCACCTTTTTGCCTATAGCGTCTTGCAGCCTTGGTTTTGGTAAATTAGGGTTAGTAACAGGCCTCAAACCTTCTGCTTTTACAAATAAATTTATACAGTAAAGTTTAGCTGCGGCGACTCTTTGCTCGTTCATCTTAGCTATATCAACATTATTCAAAAAATGAATAATGGCTTGGTTAGCGCGGTTAAAGTCACTGGTTACATCATCTAGTTCGCGCCCTTCTGCCCACTTTCGGGTAACTAAATACTTGCCAGCTTCCACTCTTGCTAAGGTAATCGACGCTCCGGTCATTTTACTAAACCACTCAATACAGTAACTTGCTGTATTGGTGTTGTGAAGTAATACGCTCATGCTGCCAAATTCTTTTGTACTTTCATCTAATAAAGTCATATTTGTATCTTAACGTCCCAGTTTTCAATAGTTTATTAGCAATTATGAAAGTAAAAAATCATCCATATTCCTAATCAACCTAGGAAAATGGCTTAGAAAATAACACGTGCTATTTATAAAGCTCCGTTTTTGACAGTTAATTCCACTATTAATGGTTAAAAAGTAAAGCAGTGGTTTAAATTTATCATACGGTTGATTATGATAAATTAAGTACTATATCTATGCTTTCGCTTTATTATTTTCAGTAAGGATCACCATGTCTAGCTATAACGAATCTCCAGAGCAAATTGAACAAGCCACGCAAGGCTATGTGATGCAGCAAACTATGTTGCGTATTAAAGATCCAAAGCCGTCTTTAGAATTTTATGAAAATGTATTGGGTATGAAGCTTTTAGGTAAGTATGACTTTCCTGGTATGAAGTTTACGCTTTACTTTTTAGGCTACGAACAAGAGTTGCCAGAAGGCGATGATAAGGAAAAAGCTGAATGGGTGTTTCGTCGCCCTGCGTTAATTGAGTTAACCCATAATTGGGGCACTGAAAACGATGACAGTTTTGAGGGCTACCACAGTGGCAACCAAGAGCCTAAAGGCTTTGGCCATATTGGTATTAGCGTGCCGGATGTTTACGAGGCCTGTGAGCGCTTTGCAAAATACGATGTAGAGTTTGTAAAAAAACCAGATGATGGCTCAATGAAAGGCCTAGCCTTTATTAAAGATCCTGACGGCTACTGGATTGAAATACTCTCTGCTGAGGGAATTACTGAAATTATTCTTTCTCAGTAATAACGATTTATTTATATTAAAAACCAGCTTTTTAGCTGGTTTTTTTAATCGTAAAAATTCATTTTTATTTATAGGCCCAAGCATCGGTTATTGTTACTTGGCAGTTGTTATAACTATTAGCAGACTTTTGGGCTATCCCTCTTACTCTAAAGTTTGTTGAGTCATTAGGCTGTAGAATTAGGTCTTCGTCGGTTATTGATAGCGTATCGACTAGAGTGTTTTGATCTGTTAAAAAATCGACCTTAAACTTTATATTTTTAAACGAAAAATCTGATTCATTTTTTATTTGCCCTATACAGGCAACATACAAACCATCGGTTTCATTTTTAGTGCTAATTTGGTTTACATTAGCAGTTAGGTTTTTTTGTGCTTGTTCTTCAAGCCCTGCTACATATATATTTTGATAAAAAATAAACCCAAAAATACCAACAATAATTAAGGCCAATGCACCAATAATAATGGGATTGTTTTCTAAGTTAGAATATTTAGCTTGAAGTGAGGTGCATTGCGGGCATTTTTTAGCCCGTGAATCTATGGCGCTAAAACACATAATGCATTCTTTAGTTTGCTGCATCTTTTCCACTACAATAAGCATCCTTGTTAAGTATTAAAACCAGCAGCATTGCTGGCTTTTAAGTTATTTTAGTTTACTTATACACAATAACTTCGTAAACACATATAGCTTAAAAAAGTAACGATTTTATAAAGCGACACAGGGCACTGTATATAAACACAGTGCATGCGATTTTGGTATTTTAACGTAAACATAAAAAAGCCAGCGATTAAGCTGGCTTAGTATATAACTAATTTACATAATTACTTACGTAGTGCGTCGATTCGAGCATCAAGCGGTGGGTGCGACGAAAACAACTCAGCAACACCTTTCCCACTTGCAATACCAAAGGCCATCATTGAGCCTTCTAATTGCGAAGGATGGTTTTGCTTTAAACGCTCGAGGGCTGATCGCATTTTATCGGCACCAACTAGTTTTGCTGCGCCGCTGTCGGCTGCAAATTCACGTTTACGGCTGTAACTTGCCACTACTATACTTGCTAGCACACCAAATAATACTTGGAATAACATATCGAATAAGAAGTATGTCCAGCTACTACCACCCTCTTCTTCATCGCTATTAATAAAGTTATCTACTATGCCTGCCAGTACTTTTGCAGCAAATATTACAAAGGTGTTTACCACGCCTTGTATTAGGGTAAGCGTTACCATGTCGCCGTTAGCCACGTGCGATACTTCGTGGGCAAGTACGGCTTCGGCTTGATCTTTGGTCATGTTGTGCATTAAGCCTGTGCTTACTGCCACTAACGAGTTGTTTTTACTTGGGCCGGTTGCAAATGCGTTCATTTCTGGGCTGTCGTAAATAGCCACTTCTGGCATTTTAATACCTGCTTTTTTTGCTTGCGCAGATACCGTTTGTACAAGCCAGCGTTCGGTTTCGTTTCGGGGCTGTGTAATTACATGCGCGCCGGTTGATTTTTTAGCGATCCATTTCGACATAAATAACGAAATAAACGATCCACCAAAACCAAACACCGTGGCTATAAGTAAAATTCCGCCAAGGCTACGATGGCTTAAACCCAGCGCACTCATTATTATTGAAAGCACTACACCTAATACCAACATAACCGCTAGGTTAGTTAATAAAAACAAAAATACACGTTTCATATTGTCCTCACAAAATTAATATTGATCACCGAACGCTTAAAATAAATTAGGTTAAAGCAATCACTACGCTATGACACACTATGTCATAACGTTAGCGCTATTCTGTGACAAACTATGTCATAACACAAGTGTTATTTATGTGTTTATTGATAATTTTTTTGAGAGGCGTTTTATAGCAAATCTAAGACTAAAGTTTCTTTATAAATCAGTTTATTACAAGCTGTTATTTAGCTCTGCCATATCAATTGGAAAACCACGTTCACCTGCCAATATGCGCGCAACTTCGCCAATATTTTCGCAGCTATTATGTTTAAGATACGACCATTGATGGCTACTGCGGTGATGGTTTACAGCAGGATCGCTGCTTATTATTCCTAATTTTATAAACTCAGACACTATTTGATCGGCAGCGATTAACGTTGACGATGCTTTAACATTTTCGGCCCGCGCATAACTAATATGAGAATATAAACTTACATCGGCTACGCGCAAAGTGTCGTCATCCCCTGGGATTTGTTGCCCGCCAAACAAGGCATTATTTTGTGTGTTAGCACTTTTAAACGCGGGTACAAACTCGGCTACATAATCTATTGCTGTTTGGTTACGTGCTTGCAATGCTGTTTTGTCCCATCCATCTTTAATATAGTGCAGGTATTTATCGGGGAGTTTAGGTTGAGCACTCATTGGTGTTGCATCAGCTAAGCCATCATTAAATAGCGTAATGTCGTTGGTCATGCCGTGTATTTGAAAATATCCATTTGGGTAAGGCGTTAGCTGCGCCATGCCCTCTGGTGTGCCACGGTTACCGTAAATAATAATTTCGGGTATTTGCCCACCAGCACCTTGCCAATGAGTTATATAAGAGGCTTTAAATTCGACCATGCGTTTTACATCTACCCCAACCAAGTCATCAATAATACCGGTTTGAAAACCACACGCATTAATTAGGTAATCTACTTCAACGTTTTTAGCTTCTAAACTTGCTTGTGTTTGGTATTCAATGTTCCACTTGGTTATTTGTTTATCAATCTTATTATTGGTAACAGGCGATACACTTTTAACGCATGTATTTGTTAAAACATGAGCATGTTCATACTCGGCAAGCGCGAGTTGAGCACTGGCCGATAAACGAAATATATTCCAACCATATTCTTGTGCAACAATTAGCGGAAACTTTAGCTTATCTAAATCTAAATGCTTAGCCACAGGTATCATCCACTCATCTAACAACGTAGGCTTGGCTACTTGTTTTTGCTTAGCAAGCTTTAGCATTTGCTCGCGGCTATATAACTGATAATAATGCTCTGCCTCACCTAACACTTTGTTGGCGGTGTCTTGCTCAACAAGCTCGCTATAGGCTTTTACTAATTTATCTAAACGCGGAAATAAATCCTCCGGTGAGTCGTCGTCGCGCTTGGGCACGGCAAATACTGTAGGACGAACATCGACGGTGTGAGGATAAAGGCGCGCTATATCTATACATTGCTTGAGTAAATCTATGCAGTCTTCGTCGGGTATTTCGCGATATAAGTTACCACCTGAGTGCAAATGGCACATTGGCGGACCATCAATTAACGACTTTTTCTTTTCAAATACGTAAGTTTCTAACCCTAACGCAGCAAGCCTGATGGCTATAGTAGCACCCGCTGTGCCCCCACCTATTATGCCTACGCGTTTTTTAGGTAAACCATTGTTTAGTGCTTTTGGCTCTGCACTTACGTGCGAATTTGGGGCGTAGCTTTCAATAAATGGGTGCGTCATATAGTCGTTATGTCCTTAGTAACATTGTTTTTGAGCAAGCTTTGTATTTATAAATGTTTATATGTGTACTAAGGCTGACTATTTCAATATTTACCTAAAAAAAGTAAATCTTTCTAAAACCGCTTAAGTGTTTATAGATAACGCACTAAGCAAGCTTTTGTATATTTGTAACTTAGGCGTTTGCTCGCTGTATGGGCTTATGGCAAGTATTGGAAACGGTAAACGAGCTTTGAGTGAATCTAGGTTTGCTTGGTACTCGTCCATATTTTTATCGACTTGGTTTGCAATCCAACCAACGCAGTTTATACCCATGCTTTGCATATGCGCAGCGGTTAGTAATGCATGATTTAAACAACCTAGCTTCATACCTACAACGAGTATGACTGGTAGCTGCTCAGCCTTTACCCAATCGTATAAATAGTCGGTATTATTAATTGGTAGTGCCCATCCACCCGCACCTTCGGTAAGTATATAATTAGCGCCTTGTTGTTTTACGTTTTTATAAGCATCACTTAGTTTATCGACAGTAATACTCACCCCAACTTGATCAGCAGCTATGTGTGGTGCAATAGGGGGTGCAAACGCAAACGGATTTACTACGTCGTATTTAGCGCTTACTGTTGCGCTTTCCATCAGTATGAGGGCATCAGCATTTACTAGCTGATCAAACGCCATTTCGCAGCCAGCAGCAAGGGGCTTAAAGCCAATGGCTTGTTTTTTATGTTGGGCAAGTAACTTTAATAGCAAACTGGTAACGTGGGTTTTTCCGGCATCGGTGTCGGTGCCTGTTATAAAAAATTCTTTCATGCGTTGCCTTTAATGTCTTTGGGCTTATTTAGTGTTTTTGTAATGATAACAGCACCACATGATAAGACACACATGCTTTGTTATTTATAAGCGGATACGCACTGCACACTTTTTGTAGCGCAGATTTGGTAAGTAACCCTTGGCGCGTATTGGTATGATTTTGCGTAGTTGCCCCTATAGCTTTAATTGAAGCAATCGCTTTTAAAGGTGTTGTGTATTCATCGGTATAAATACATTTTTTTGCACTGTTAATAATAAACCCTGTATTTTGGACTGATTGGTTTATATGCAATTCACTATTAAAGGTATTTATGTGGCTGTTTGAATCAAGCGCGGCAAAGGCTGTTTTTATTTCGTTAAGTGAGCCCTCTACCACAGTGCTTATGTACGCCTGCCCGCCTGGTTTTAATATGCTGTAAAGTGATTGCATTAAAGTCGAAAAATTAGCAGACCATTGCACTGCAAAGTTACTGTAAATAACATCAACACTGTTTGCTTGCAGCGGTAAGTTATCCATATCGGCACATATTTTAGTTGTGGTTAAATCACTACTTTGCAGCATATTTAAACTTAAATCGATTGCCACAACGCTTGAAAACATGCTTTGTAATGTATGTGTATTAACAAGCGGACCTGCGCCTAAATCAACACATACCTTATTTTTATTAAAGCCTGGTTTTATAAGTTTAAATAGATCGGTCGCTGCGTGTTTTTGTACATTTGCATGGGTGTTATAATGCTCAGCTGCTTTTGAAAACTTACTTTGGGTGGACTTTTTAAGCTCCTTGCTTAGCTCTTTATTCAATTCTTTATTTAACTCTTCATTTAACTCTCTATTTAACTCGCTACTCACCAGGCACGGTTTTACTTTACGTGTTTGCATTAAATCTGTTTTTAATACTGGCTGAGCAGTCATGCTATTGCACCTACTAAATGCTTCACTAAGTGCGTTATGTCTTGCTCGGTATGTGCTGCGGTTAAAGTAATGCGTAAACGCGAGGTGTTATGTGCAACCGTCGGCGGTCTAATTGCAGTGAGCCAAATACCCTCTTGCTTAAGTTTATCTGCCGCTTGCAACGTTTGCTCAGCGCAGCCTAATACAATGGGCTGTATGGCTGTGTTTGATTCCATCACAGCAATATTATGGCTTTTAGCGAGTTGCTTAAACAATGCAATATTGGCATTAAGCTTATCGCGTTTATCATCGGCTGTTTTTATGCATTTAATACGCGCAAGTGTGTGGCTTGCCATTAGCGGCGACATGGCAGTTGAATATGTGTAATCGCGATTAAACTGCAGCATGTAATCAATAAACTGCTGGTTGCCTAATACACACGCGCCACTACTCGCAACGGCTTTGCCAAAGGTAATAACCAGTACCTCGGGTAGTACTATCCCCTCATCTAGCAATGCTTCGCAACTGCCTAAACCGGTTTTACCTAATGCACCAAAGCCGTGTGCGTCGTCAATCATTAGCCATGCGTTGTGCTGTTTTGCTAAGACGAGTAATTCTTTAAGAGGTGCGGTATCGCCATCCATCGAAAACACGCCTTCGCTTATAATTAGCTTGTTTTGCGCTTTTGATTTTTCGAGCCGTGAGCGTAAATGATTCATGTCGTTGTGATTAAAACGCACTAAAGCCGCGTTAGAGTGCAAAGCACCGTCAATCAAGCTTGCATGATTTAACTTATCTTGAAAAATAGCACTGTTTTGTGCAGCGGCTTTATCTTGAAACAACGCTTTAATTACGCTGCTATTAGCGCTAAACCCTGAATTAAATAACATTCCTGCGCCATAACCAAATTGCTCACATAAGTATTGCTCAAGCGCTTTTTGCTGCGCCTGATAACCTGTAACCAATGCTGAGCTGTGGCTGCCTAATGCGTAGGAGTCATTAAGGTTTACAGCCTCATCCCCAAAACCTAAGTAGTCGTTACTCGCAAAATTAAGATAGGTTTTATTATTAACCGTTATGGTGCGCGCTGTAGAGTGCTCTACTACATTGCGTTTACGAAGCAGCGCATCTTGCTGGCGAGCCTCAAGATGCGTATTTATAAAATCAAAAGGCATAGATATAAAAGCCTACGCTTCGTAAAACAATTCAGACGTTGCTTTGTCGGCTACTTGCGATGAAAGCGAGGCTTCTACGGCTTCGTCTGAATAGTCATGACGTTTTTCTGGGTTCATGCCTAGTTTTTTAATTAGGTTCATATCAGCATCAGCGTCTGGGTTTTCGGTGGTAAGTAGTTTATCACCATAAAATATTGAGTTTGCACCTGCAAAAAAGCACATTGATTGCATTTGCTCGTTCATGGCGTTACGCCCTGCCGATAAACGTACATAACTGTGTGGCATCATAATACGCGCTGTTGCTATGGTACGTATAAATTCAAAGTGATCTAAATCGTCTACGTTTTCAAGCGGTGTGCCTTTAACTTTAACCAGCATATTAATAGGCACGCTTTCTGGCTGTTGTGGCAAATTAGCTAGTTGCATAAGTAGTCCAAAGCGGTCGCTTGCTTGCTCGCCCATGCCGACTATTCCGCCCGAGCATACTTTCATACCGGCATCGCGTACGTGGTCAATGGTATTTAATCTATCTTGAAAAGTACGGGTTGATATAATTTGCTCGTAATACTCAGGTGACGTGTCAAGGTTGTGATTGTAGTAATCAAGCCCTGCGTCTCTAAGTTCATGGGCTTTTTCGTTAGTGAGTTTGCCTAGCGTCATACAGGTTTCTAACCCTAGCTCTTTTACTTCTTTAACCATTTGCGAAATGTATGGCATGTCTCTATCTTTTGGATCTGACCATGCAGCCCCCATACAAAAACGGGTCGCGCCTTTTTGTTTTGCAAGGCGTGCTTGCTCTACTACTTTTTCTACTTCTATTAAGCGTTCGCGTTCTAAATCGGTTCGGTAATGCCCCGACTGCGGGCAATACTTACAATCTTCTGGGCAAGCGCCTGTTTTAATGGATAACAACGTAGAAATTTGCACTTCATTAGGGTTGAAGTTAGCACGGTGAACCGATGCGGCTTTAAAAAGTAAATCGTTAAATGGCATTTCAAATAATGCTTTAACTTCAGCGTGGGTCCAATCGTGACGAACAGGTGCAAGTTCCATAATACTCTCTTATTTTTTTCTCAGCGGTGATATTGGCTTAGTCTACGAGTTGAAGTACCATTGTCAACGAAGCCCATCAAGTTAAAGTTTACATATGATTAAAAAGAATACGATTGACCTTGATTTTGATCGTGAGCACATTTGGCATCCATATACATCTATGACTAAGTCAATTCCGGTATACCCCGTTACACATGCAAATCACAACATTATTTACCTCGAAACTGGCGAGCAATTAATCGATGGCATGGCCTCGTGGTGGAGCGCAATACATGGCTATAACCACCCTGTTATAAATAACGCCATGATTGAGCAAATTAATAATATGAGCCATATTATGTTTGGCGGTATTACACATAACAGCGCGGTAGAGCTTTGCAAAAAAATAGTAAATATAACGCCGCCTAGTTTAACTAAAGTATTTTTAGCCGACAGCGGCTCGGTAAGTGTTGAAGTGGCAATAAAAATGGCCCTGCAATATTGGTTAAGCCAAGGCATTACAACAAAACAAAAATTAATGACGCCTTACAAGGGCTACCATGGCGACACGTTTGCAGCCATGAGCGTATGTGACCCCGTTAACTCAATGCATAGTTTGTATAGCGGCTTTTTACCTGAGCATGTTTTTGTACCTGCACCGGTGAGTAAGTTTGGCAGCGAATTTAACCAGGCAGAAGCCCAAGAGCTTGAAGCGTACTTTAAAGCAAACCACAGCCAAGTAGCCGCCTTTATCATTGAGCCTATTGTACAAAACGCAGGTGGCATGAACTTTTATCATCCTGATTATTTAGCCTGCGTCCGTAAATTATGCACCCACTATAACGTACTACTAATTTGCGACGAAATTGCCACAGGCTTTGGCCGTACAGGTAAATTATTTGCTGTAGAGCACGCCAATATAGAGCCCGATATAATGTGTATTGGTAAAGCATTAACTGGCGGCTCAATGACGTTATCGGCCACTATAACTAGCGATAAAATAGCGATTGGCATAAGCGAAGGTGAAGCAGGTGTTTTAATGCACGGCCCTACGTTTATGGGTAACCCACTTGCCTGTGCAGCGGCCTGCGCAAGTATTGATTTATTACTTAAGCAAAACTGGCAACAACGAATAAAGCAAATTAACACCCAACTACAACAACTTCATAAATGCAGCGAACTTAATGCAGTTGCCAATGTGCGTACCTTAGGTGCAATAGGTGTTGTTGAACTAAACGAGGCTGCGGGCAATGTTGATGTTGCAAAAATTCAGGCCTATTTTGTAGAGCAAGGTGTATGGATACGCCCATTCGGTAAACTAATTTACCTTATGCCACCGTATATAAGTGATGACACCAGTATAAAAACATTGTGTGATGCGATTTATAATGCAATTAACAATAAGCATTACTAATACTTGTTGTTAATTTACTTACTCATATTCTTCATTAGGATTTAGGCTAGGGTGTGGAGACCTTTATGGATTGAAATTTGTCTAATCTGAGGCGATTGAATTGCGGCGGGGGTATTAACCTAGTGGGCTCGGAAACTGCTCCTGCATTATTCTAATGGCTTACGTCCATATAAGAGTAAGTAAAAACCGAGCAAAACTTTCGCACCCTGCTCACGCCCCTTACCAACATCCGTGGAGTAACAAAGAGCATATCGTCACTATAATATACCCAACGGGCGCGCATTTTTGCGCATTTATTCTACGTTATCGCCTACTTATGCGGAATAAACATATTCCATAGGCCCTGCTTTAAATACCAAACATACTACTGCAAATTCAACCACGAAAGATAATATGCCTAATTAGTAAAAATACTCAGTACAAGTAAGGATAAGCCAGCGCAAAGCCAGATATGGCCAAATTTTTGCCATATTAGCGCGTTTTTATACACTCTGTGAGGGTTGTCTTTATCAACTAATAAGGAGCAAGGCTCTCCTTGTTTATATAATTTAAATAACGATTCATCTAAGTCAACTACAACACTGTGAATATCGCCATTGTAATTAAAGCTTACCAACATTGATTGTTGTTGCGCGCATTCTAATGGTAATACACGTGTGTTTATTACGGAGGTGATGTTACTAATTGCACATACTCGCCAATGATGTTTGTTTATCTTACATTTCATCCATCTGAAAAATGGTAATAAACCGGCAGCTATAAAACACATCCCTAAGATTACAAGTATATTACTCATTACATATTAACCTTCTAATAATTGATAAGCACTATGCGCTGCAATTAAGTCGCTAAGTCCAGTACCGACCGATTTAAATAGCGTCATATCTTTATTATTTAAACGGGCATTCTTGTTCTGGATTGCCAATTCGGATAATTCTGCGCAAATTTCGTGTGCGCAAAACACACCCTCTTTAATTGGCAAGAGTAATTCGCCAGCCTCAGCAAGTACGTTTACTTTACTATCAACATATACATTGCTGCGAATAATTGTGGTTGAGTCACATTCACGTTGTTCACTATGGTGATTACCAATTAAATCAATATGAGTGCCTTGGTTTAACCAAGACCCTTTAAATAAAGGTGTTGGCGATCCCGTTGCACAGCTAATCACATCAGCACTGTAAACAACTTCCTTCGTGCTTTTACCAATGACGAACTCCATATTAGGAAATGCCTGCTCTAGGGTATGTTTTAACGCCGCCACTTTTTGAGCATTTCGTGCAATAAGTGTTACTTTCTCAAAATTACGCACCGATATATGTGCTTTAATCATATATAAAGCTAAATTTCCGCTACCAAAAAATACTAAGTGTTTACTGTTTTTTCTGGATAAATACTGGCTTGCTAATGCAGACACAGCTGCAGTTCGCCAAAGCGTAATACGCGTGCCATCGACTAATGCTAATGGTTCACCATGATTGCGAGAAAATAGCATTATTTTAGAATAGAGCGATTGATATTCTGTTTCTGTGTTTGTAGGAAAGTAAGTAAACGCCTTAACGCCAATAACATGTTCATTCCATGCGGGTAATATCGCAAAAGCATCATGATTTGACTTGTCCGTATTAAGTTCGTACACATTACGTTTAGGCATACAAAAAGCAGATGCAAAACCCTTTTGGAGTGCTTTTATTAAAGATTCAAAATTAAGAGCGTAATCAATTTTTTCTGCATTTATTATTTTCATTTTTTACTCCAACCTTAATAGTGCTTATGTTAACTGAGCTTTATATTTAATGGCTCATTAGCACAGCACTATGGCCTGTAGTATTATTAGTAATTAACTCAATAAAAATAGGTTACCCATAAAAAATGCCGAACAGTCTCCTGTTCAGCATTAAGGTTGTATTGCTTCATTGATAGCGATTCTTTGCCTTATGTAGTCTTAAGCAAAGTTATTAAATCAAGTAACAACCTTCTAGGGGAAAACTAAAATTCAATACGTGCAACCAACGACATATAGCGAGCACCTTGGCGGCTAGTCACTAAACCATAGTCAGGGTTTAACTCTAGGCCGTTATCGCCATACTGAGCACGCTCTTCGTTAATATTTATCGCACTATCGCTGTTAAATAAATTATATACAGTACCTTTTAAGGTCATGTCTGAACCAAAAAAATCTGTGTAATAAGTAAGTGACATGTCTACGTTTGTTGACCAAGGCAGATTACCCTTACTGCCTCGTGGCGCAGGGTTGCCATTTTCATCGTAGTGAGATGCTTGATCGTAGTATTTACTAATACATGCATCCCACGGGCTGCCTTGCTCACAGCTATCAACGCCTTCAGGGTGAACAGAGAAATAACTCTTAGGTCGGCCAGACGTAGCGCTTGCAACAATGCCAACGGTTAACGCATCGGTAATATTATAAGCACCACTTACCTTTATTGAATGGCGATGATCGTTTGGTAAATTACCGTAGCCATGATCCATTAAATCGCCGTAGTCATAAGATGTTGTCCAACCTGGATCTGCTTGGTTGTTATCCGTTTTAACTAATCCTTCGGTATTACCATAACTATGTGACCACGTATATGATGTATTGATTCGTAAATCATCAGTTAAGTTGCCATCTAGAGTAAATTCAAGCGCGAGGTATTTTCGTTTAGCTTCTGGTAGTGCCAGTTCTTCGGCGCTCAAATTAACGTTATCTACTTGGCCATCTCCATCAAAGTCATACGACATTTGAATTGCTTCACCAGGGTTATTAAGCACATAATATGAACCTTGCCCTACGTTATCGGTGATACCCATTTCAGCAAGCTTTTTAGCAAGCACAGGACCTACATCGGTATCTTCTACACTGCGACCTAAATCACGGTAAATAGCACGTACACCCGCAGACATAGTGTCAAACACTTCTTGCTGATAACCAATTGTAAATTCATCACTGTACATTGGTTTTAAAGAAGCTGAGGCAATTAACCCTGGTTCAGTAATACCACGCTGGCGCCAGCGTCTATCACGTAACATGTCACCTCTGCTAGGTGAGCCATCAGCCAATAAAGAAGGTGATCCATTGCCTTCTAATTGATCTAATTCGAAATACTCAAACCATTCAATAGATGCAGAACCCTGGGTGATATTCATGTTCGCAGAAACAGGTTGAAAATAACGCCCAAAGGTTGCAAATACTTTTGCACTACCATCGCCACTAACATCATAAATTGCTTGTAAACGTGGCGCGATTTGATTATCTATATCAACAAAAGCGCGACCATCTGAAACAGTGTTTTCGAACTGGCTATAGCGTAAACCCATATTAAGCACTAAATTATCAGTTGCTTGCCATGAATCATTTATATAAAAAGCTAATGAAGTGGTATCCGAATCGACCTCACGGCTACGTATCCTTCTTTCGATAAAGTCACTACCTAGTGCAGCGCTCGAAACGTCGTTTTCGCCAGCAGTTTTTACTGTCCACCAGCCTTTAGCATCCCCAATGCCATTTTGGCCTTCAAAGAAATCAACTTTCACATTTGTGTAATCCACACCAAATTGGATTGAATGCTCATCTAAGTCCCAGTTAAAATCAATGCGAGCTTGGTCTCGGATGTACTCTTCTTCTGTTACACCGGAATTTGTATGCTGACTTAACGTAACAAAGCCATTTCTTTCATCCCATACACCTGGGTTTGGAGACGCTACCACGTTTTCAACATTTTCAGTAACACGACCAACAACGGCTGACACTGAAAAAGTATCAGTCAGATAGCCATTGTAGTTAATGCTATAAACATTACCGCCATCTTCACCCGGTGCATCAACACCTTGTTGCTCACCAACGACGTTTTCTTCCCACGCGTAAGCAAACGTTTTATCAGTCCAAGTACGTTTATTGTTCATTGCTGAAAAACCTACTGAGTGGTTTTCATTAATAAACCAATCAACTTTTGTAAACCAGCGGTCTTCATCACGCTCAAAATCAGAAAATGTGCTTTGCCCAGCGCTGTTCGACTCTTCTCTTCGTGGAGCAAATAGACCATAGAAGAAAAGCGTATCTTCAATAAGTGCACCGCTCGCCCATAACTGTACTTCTTTAAAATCGTAACTGCTCTGTTGCGTATTGGTACTGATGGTGCCGCTATCTTGGAATATTGAATCATGCTGACTACGAAGACTATCAGGATCCCAGCGTACCTCTGCACCAAATTTAAAATCATTATCACCCGATTTAGATACAGCGTTTACAATACCACCTAGAGCCCCACCAAACTCAGGGCTTACTCCACCCGTTTTAACTTGAGTTTGCGAAATAGCCTCCCATGGTAATCGAATCGAACCTAGCCCAGTACGAATACTTGTTACATTCAAGCCATTAAAGTAGTAACCGTTTTCAGCTGCTGACGATCCACCAAAGCTTGATGCGCCTTTAAAATTAGAACCACCTGGTGCAGCAGTGCCCGGAGCCAACAAAGCAATACTTTCAAAACCTGTATTTACCGGCATTGCTTTGAGCTCTGAACTGCTGAACGTTAAGCCAGAGGTGGAAGATGCCATATCAACACGACGAATGGCTGAACCAGTAACAGCAATACGTTCAATATCCGTTCCAGCTTTATAAAGCTGTACATCAAGTATTATTGATTGGCCAATAGTTACAGCAACATTTTCTTCAGTCATTGTTTGATAACCATCTTTTACAATAGTTACATCGTATGTACCTACAGGTACGTTTCTTAATAAGTAATCACCCTCGGCGTTACTGGTAATGGTGTAAACCAATCCCTTACTTTTATGCTTAAGTGTAATAGTTGCGCCGGTTAAATCATTCCCCGATTGGGCAACAATATGACCTTTAACAATACTGCTGCCATCAACAGCGTGTGCAGCTGGCACGATTAATAATGCTGCTGTTACCGCAGTTGCTAGCAGGGTTTTAGCACCCACGCCCCGAGTTTGTTTTTTGTTATTTGTAAACATGTAAGAGTTCCTTGGTCCTGTTGATTTTTTATTGTGAGACTAGCCTCGACATGAAAAATATACACATATTACATATTGTATACAATATGTAATATGTGTATATTTTTAGTTAAATTTAAATTACAAATTATACAGAACCTAAAACCTTTTCAATTTGTACCTAAAAACAGAGACTTGGAGTTCTGAGATTTAATACATAAAACTGAAATATTAAAAATAAATATTTATAACGATGATTAACTGCTTGAGGCGAGCTTATGTAATCTATGTTATTTGGTGTAATAGGCTCCTTAATATTTTTAAACTAGATACTTAATTAATTTTGACCTAGGTATTGCCGAAGTAAATTTTGCTGCTACAATAAACTGCACACTGTATACAATATACGAAAATAAGTGAATATAAGAGGAAGCATAATGAAAACAAATAGCAAAGACTGGCGATATACTGTTATGCCAGCTGTATTTACTTGGCTTAAAGAGTCGCAGTCCGGCGCCCTTGAAATTGATTTTGATGCAACGCAAAAATATGCAAATGATATTTTAAGCGTTAAAGGTAAAGGAGGTACTAAAATGGGAGGGCTTGTTGGCTCTGGCACACTGGGTGAGAATACCTATTTAAGTGACGAGCAGCGCCTTTCTTTACTAAAGGCTCTTTCGGTTGTAGCTAAACAACATAATGTTCCATTAATCAGTGGAGCAGCAGCTGAAACTAAAGAACAGCTTGCCAAAATTGTTACAGAACTTGCGACTGTTGGCGTTGATACCGTGATGGTAATGCCACCAAAAACCACATACACACCTTCTGATGAAGAAATGTATGCATACTATGCCCTTTCTGCAAAAGCTGCAAAAGAGGTAGGCATAACAATAATGCCCTATAACAATCCTGATGCAGCCGGCTACCATGCGCTCTCAACTGATCTTCTAACGAAGCTTGCTGCTTTACCTGAAGTTACCGCGCTTAAAATTTCAACGATAGACGTGTCAGTTATTGAAACAATGATGCTAATGAACAAAGACTTAAAAGTACTAGCTGGTGTAGACACCGTAACCGTACATGCAGGACTCGCTGGTGCGTGCGGTGGAATTACAGGCGTTGGTTGTATATTCCCAAAAGCAAGTGTCACTATGCAGGAACATGTGAATAAAGGCGAATGGGCTGAAGCAAATAAAATTTCTCAAGCGATGAATTCTATATCTTACCTTGATGCACAACCGTTACTTTTAGAATACCTTAAGCTTGCTTTTGGCATTCATCACAATGATGTAACGGGTGGGCTTCGTACCCTTGGGAAAAAACTAACTCAACAGCAGATTGATGATGTTCAAACACGGTATATCAAGGCAAAAGAGAGACTTGAGATTCTAGGTTTAATAGACTAATTATTTAAAAGTTAACAAACAAAAACTCCATTTTTACGGAGTTTTTAGTACCTACCGCTTAACTGTTCTTGCGATGGTTGCATCTCACCCTATTAAATAATCTTACTTATTGAGCATTAAAGAAAAATAGAAATTTAAGGTAGAAAGTTCAGGTGTATCGTTTATGCGAATATTAGGTAAGGTTAAGCTTTACACTTCTAAGCTTTTTGCTCTACCTACCTAAATTATTTTTTAAATATTCACTTTAAAAATGCAGATAAGCTGGTTGAACCTTGAATGGTAGCCAGCTGAGCACATTATAAGAATGTGCTAGCAAAGATTTATTAAAAACTACCTTTTTTCATCTTCTATTTTAAGTAATAGTTTTTTAATGTCGTTTTTTGCGCTCAAGATATGCTTTTTCAAAAAAACACAGGCTTTTTTGGTATCTTTTACGCGGCAAAACTGTAATAAAGTGCGATGCTCTTCGGGCGCAGTAGTTAAGCCACCTGCCAGTAAAATATGCATCCGTACATAACGCTCTGAATTTTTACTATACATATCAACTAGCTCCCGAGTTTGTGGCCGTTGTGCGCGTGAATACAACTTACCATGAAAACGGCTGTTTAAATCGCCCGTTGCCAAGTGAGTATCACCTGCTTCCATGGCGCTTTCAAGCTCAGTTAAGATAAGCTCGGCATCGGTTAAATCTTGATCTGTTAATCCCTCTATTGAGTGACTTAGCAGCTCAGCTTCAAGTAATGCCCTCAAATCAAAAATTTCATCAATTTGTGATGCTGAAAGCTCTGTGGCCGTGGCTCCTTTATGCGCTTCAAAATTAACAAGCCCTTCAGCTTCAAGCTGAAGTAGTGCCTCACGAACAGGTATTCGACTCACATTAAGTTCAGCAGCAAGTGCAGCTTGACGCAGCGGATCACCAGCTTTTATCTCACCGGTTAATATTTTTTCACGAATTGCTTCTGCGACTAGTTGGGTGCGGGTTTTGTGCTCGATAGCCATGGTGATCCTTTTATATTGCATTTAGCATACATTATACCCAAGTTCACTTATATGCCAAGTTAGAATCTGCCTAAGCGTCCTTAAAAATAAGGAAAAGCGGGAATATACAATTTGTATATCCCGCCCAATAATCTTATGCTTGATAACAAATTGGTCGCATAAATCGCAACATTGCATTTGTACCAACAGAAGTGCTGCGCACATCCGTTGAGCTTGGGAATGGTCCACCATGGTTCATTGAACCACACACTTCTACACCTGTTGGCATTTGATTTTTAATCAAACGGCCTACTTTATATTGCAGTGCTTCAATAACACTATCAGCTTTATTTAAATCAGCCTCAGTACCATGAACACTGGCAGTAAGCTGACCTTGGAGTTTATTTATCAATATCATGAGCTGTTGCTCACTGTCGTAGCGCACAACTAATGCCGCAGGGCCAAACACTTCTTCATGCAAAGTTGGGGTTGTTAAATAATCATCGGCATTACACGCGAAGACATGCGCATTAGCATGAAACGCTTGCTCAAGCTTACCTTTGCCCAACACGCTTAGTTGAGCAAATTGGCTGCGCTCTTCGACTTGTTGTTTAAACGTTTTAACAATCCCAGGGGTGAGCAAGGTGTCTGATGGCGCATCATTAATACACGCAGTAATGTGTGCTTCAAGTTCATCACACCCCGTTGGCACTAACCAAAGCCCAGGACTGGTACAAAATTGCCCGTTGCCCATCAGCATTGACTGGCAAAGTGACTGTGCCATCTCTTTACTCTGTTCTATGGCTTTATTAGGTAAAATAACTTGTGGATTAATACTTCCCAGCTCGCCATAAAATGGGATGGGTTCTTCACGCTTGGCAATCGTTTCTTGCAGTTTACTGGCCACATTAAATGATCCGGTAAAGCCAACCGCTTTAATTCCCGGAGCAGCAACTAATTGATGCGATATGTCATACGTCTTGCTTTGCACCATAGCAAACACCCCTAAAGGCATCGCACATTCTTTAATGGCTGCAAGCGCCGCTCGTGCCATTAACTCACCCGTACCAGGGTGCGCTGTGTGATTTTTTACAATCACTGGGCAACCTGCAGCAAGCGCTGCTGCAGTATCTCCACCCAGTGTTGAAAAGGCATAAGGAAAATTAGATGCTCCAAATACAGCAACGGGCCCTAACGGTAAATAGTTAAGCTCAGTATGTGGCTTTGGCAAAGGTGCTCTTGTGACATCTGCTTCATCCACTACTTTCAAACCCAGAGGTGACTCAGGGTTTTCACGTAATGCACTAGCAAATGCTTTAAGTTGATTTACGGTGCGCATGCGCTCCCCCTGTAAACGCGCAAGTGGTAGGTTAGTTTCTTGCTGTGTTTGTTCAATTAGCTCATCGCCAAGTACTAAAATTTGCTCTGCGATGCACGTTAAAAAATCTGCACGTTGCGCGAAACTGGTTTTACGGTACTGATAAAACGCCGATTGTGCGGCCTCTATCGCACCGTTTAATTCAGCCGTACTAAGATTAAAAAAGCGCGTTGGTAATGCTTCATTGCGCGCAGGGGAAAATGCGTGAAATTCACCATTCGCTGAATCACCGATCCACTGCCCTGCTACTAAACTTTGTCCTGTTAATGTCATGCTTTGCTCCTCATTAAATTACTTGAAACCCAAATGCATATGGGTCATCGTCATCCACGGTGATCGCGCTTGTGCCCGTCACTCTAGACCAGCCTTGTATACTTGGTAATATGGCTGGTATGCCTGCTATTTCTGTTACTTGCTCAATACAACCAATAAACTGGCTCCCAATATAACTTTCGTGAATAAAATTCTGCCCTTGAGCCAACTGTCCTTTGGCAAAAAGCTGTGCCATACGTGCGCTGGTACCTGTTCCACATGGCGAACGGTCAATAGCTTTGTCGCCATAAAAAACAGCATTTGCTGCATCCGAATTGGGATTTTTAGGTGTGCCTGTCCATAAAACATGGCTAGCACCTTGAACGGTTTTATCTAGCGGGTGCGTACATTGAACTTTCGCGTTTATTGCTTCTCGGACTCTAGGGCTGTACTTTAAAATTTGCCCTGCAGTTAAATGTTCAATGCCTTTATAATTCGTCTGCGGCTCAACAATAATGTAGAAATTACCTCCATAGGCAATATCTACTTTAAGCTCACCTAGCTCAGGTATCTCAATAACTATCGAGCGGTGTGCTAAATATGCGGGTACATTATAAATTTTTACCCACTGTACTTTGCCATCAGTCATTTCATAGTTAATATGAATACGCCCAGCTGGTGTGTCTAACAGCAAAGTACCTGGCACTTTTGCATGTAATAAGCCATGCTCCAAAGCGAAGGTAACAATACCCATCGTACCGTGACCACACATAGGTAAACATCCTGATGTTTCCACGAATAATATAGCTGCATCACCATCTTCCGTGGTGGGTGGATATAAAAACCCGCCCGACATCATATCGTGACCCCTAGGCTCAAACATGAGCGCTTGGCGTATCCAATCGTGATTTTGCAAAAAATCCTGGCGCTTCTCACTCATGCTCAACCCGCTTAATTGCGGGTGACCACTGGTTATTAGCCTTACTGGGTTACCGCAGGTATGGCCGTCAATACAAAAAAAGGTCCCTTTGAGCATAACTTATTCCAAATTAAATTTTGTTAAATCAAAGTGGCTTGCCGACGCTTCATTGTAAAGCGAGGTGACAGCTACTTTGTTGTCTGCCGTAACCAGTTCAATAATGCCGTGAACGCCTTCGTTATTTAGTTCATCATTTACTGTTGATGCAAAATTAACGGCGTTATTTGCATTGAACTGAGTCGTTATTACTGAATAGACTCCTTGCCAATTTACTGCCATTTTTATTACCTAATTTATGTTTAGACTTGATATGATAGGTATATTGTATACAATAATCAATATGCCAATGTGGCATTTTACAAATTTATAGGTGCATGGTTCTAAACCAAAAAAGAAAGTTATGCTAAGGCACTGTAAGTAAATAATTAATAATTAAAGTTGTTCCAGCGTTGATTATTAATGGTACACAAAACAACACAGCCCGTTTATTACAGGCTAACAACGCAAATAGTATTAAGTGGAGTAACACATTTTGGCAGAGCAAAAAAAACAACAAATAGCTGTGGTTGGTGCTGGAATTATTGGCATTTGTTGTGCACTTAACCTACAACGAGCTGGCTTTTCCGTCACTTTGTATGACGAAAATGGATTGGCTCAAGGCTGTTCAAAAGGTAATGCGGGGCATTTTGCTACCGAACAAATCTTTCCACTTGCACACCCATCATTATTGAAAAAGTTACCGGGTATGTTATTCAACCCATTGGGTCCACTACGCATAGATTGGCGCTATATTTTTAAAGCGCTGCCATGGTTTTGGCTGTTTACAAAAAATATGAGAAGTAAAACCTACAGTGCAAATATAGAAGCGCTTAAAGCATTAAATAACAGAGCTATTACTGCATACGAGCACTTGCTCAATGAGTTTAATTTAGCCCACTTACTCACAAAAAAAGGAAGTTTGTTAACTTTTGAAACAACATCGCTCACACATATAAAAAAAATTTATAATAGCTTTATAGCTCAAGGTATTGCTGTTGAACTACTCAGCGCTGAAGAGGTTAAATTATTAGAGCCAACCCTATCGGCAGTAATAACACATGCTTTATTATTTAAAGATGTAGCCCACAGCGTAGATCCTTATTTTTTTTGCATTAATTTAGCTGAACAATTTAGTGCACTAGGGGGGAAGTTTTGCCAACAAAAAATATCTAAAATTAAGCAGTCTGACGGCGGGTATATACTCAGTAATAATCAACAAACATTTTTCGTTGATAAAGTTGTTGTTGCAGCAGGAGCATGGAGTAAATCGCTAATAGAGCCTTTAGGTTATAAGGTGCCATTAGATACTGAACGTGGTTACCACTGCATGCTAGCAAGTAATTATGGCTTATCTAGGCCTGTTGCGTCTGCAGAACGAAATTTTATTATGACCCCTATGATCCAAGGACTCCGTATTGCAGGCACTGTTGAATTTGCTGGCACTGAGCGAGAAATGAACGAAAAACGTGCTTTTGCATTAGTACCGCACGCAAAAGCAATGCTAAGTAATTCTTCTATTCCATCAGAACCGAGTAGCATATGGATGGGTTGTAGACCATCTCTGCCAGACTCATTACCCGTAATAAGTGAAGCACCTTACCACCCTAATTTATTTTTTGCCTTTGGCCACCAGCATCTCGGTTTAACACAAGGTGCCGTCACAGGAGAATTAATCACTAGTTTATGTTTAAGACAAGACGCAGAGATTGATCTAACACCTTATAGTATATGCCGATTTAACACCCAAGCGGCAAGTAATTCACACATACCATTTGCGCAATAAGCACATTAACTAGGAGAGTATAATGATAACCAAAGGTATTGGCATTCAAACCAAAGAACAA
This sequence comes from Pseudoalteromonas sp. EB27, assembly GCF_001974875.1. Taxonomy (GTDB): domain Bacteria; phylum Pseudomonadota; class Gammaproteobacteria; order Enterobacterales; family Alteromonadaceae; genus Pseudoalteromonas. Next base: position 188,682 of record NZ_MTQD01000006.1, on the reverse strand, counting down.
GCACTTGCTAGTTTGAATGATGTCACTGAAGATTTAACCCCGATTCAACCACAAGAGCACCTAGAACGAATTAAAAAAGCTCAGCAATACATGCAGGCCAATGGTATTGATGCCATATATTTAAATGCAGGCACAAACCTTACTTACTTTACGGGAATGCGTTGGTATGCAAGTGAGCGTCTGGTGGGAGCAATTTTACCTGCTAATGGTAGTGTGCAATATATTGCTCCGTATTTTGAAATTGGTTCATTAAATGGCTTTAAAGTGATTGATGGTCCAATTCACGGTTGGCAAGAGCATGAAAGTCCATACGCATTATTTGTCAATATATTATCTGAAATGGGTATTGCTGCTAATGGCACAGTTGGTATTGACGAAAGCGCACAGTTCTTTATTTTTGATGGCATTAATAAAGCCCAAAATGGCTTAAAGTTAGTTAATGCACAGCCTGTTACTGCACATTGTCGCATGCATAAATCAGCCAATGAACTTGCATTAATGCAATGTGCTATGGATATGACGCTGGCGGTACATAAAGCAACTGCCAGTATGCTACATGAAGGCATCAGTACCACTGAAGTAGAAGCGTTTATAAAGCAAGCACACCAAAAAGTAGGCGCACCAGGCAATTACTTTTGCATTGTATTATTTGGTGTTGCAACTTCTTTCCCCCATGGTGTAAAAGACGCGCAAATATTAAAAAAAGGTGACATGGTATTAATTGATACTGGTTGTAAAGTGCATGATTACTTATCAGATATCACCCGCACCTACGTATTTGGTGAAGCGAGCGATCGCCAGCGCCAATTTTGGAACTATGAAAAAGCGGCACAAATTGCTGCATTTAATGAAGCAAAAATAGGCCAAACATGTGAAGCCGTAGATGCTGGAGCTCGTAATTATTTAACAGAACAAGGGTTGGGTCCTGAATACCAAACTCCTGGCTGCCCGCATCGCACTGGCCACGGCATTGGCTTAGACATTCATGAATGGCCATATTTAGTAGGCGGTGATAAAACCCCTCTTACTAAAGGTATGTGTTTTAGTAACGAACCAATGCTAGTTGTACCTGATGAATTTGGCGTGCGATTAGAAGATCACTTTTATATGACTGAATCAGGACCTAAATGGTTTACAGAACCCGCACACAGTATTGATAATCCATTTGGCTTGGCTGAGTAAGCCAGATAAACAAAAAATAAATTCGGCTATATAATATAATATTAAACAGCACAGTTGCTCAAACTGTGCTGTTATTATGCCACTTTATGCGTGTACTAATTAAGTTAAAGTTCTCTGCGGTTTGTGTCAACTAAGCCCTCGTCACCCTCTGCTTTACAAGTAAATAATCGCTGTATGAACCTAAAACTCTGCATGTTTTTAACTCATATTTTAAAGGGTAAGTTAAGTATGTAAACGTTATTATTAGTTTACTTTTAAACCCAAACACCATACCATTTATTGTATACAATATACATAAATACAAGGTGACGATAATGATAAAAAGTATAATCCTTCTACTACTCGTATTTTTAACTGTAGCTTGCCAACCACAAGCAGCGACTTATATTAAAAACCCTATTAAACCAATAACACCAGCACCATTAAAAGCTGATATAGCAGTGAACGGTTACACAAGTACACTAAAGGACATAGATATTAAGTTTTTGGGTAAAGAAGTTCCCTACACTTATAGTGAGAGTAAAATTGCTAATAGCCGAGGTTATAATTGGTGGATAAGCAAGCACTTTGCACTTAAAAGTGACCTACCTGAAGAAAAAGTAAGGCTATATTTAGAGTTATTAGAGATGTCTTATCCACACTATGTTGCGTTGTTTGGGATGGAGCCACCTAATATTGAACGCCAACGGATTGCTGTGGTTTATGGTAGTAGTCGTTCAAGAGTCCGTGAAGCTATGCTTGATGATGGTTTTTTACGTGGCGTTCATAAAACAGCTGGTGGTGAAACCATGTATTATAATCGCGCAGGTTACAACTTCCCTAGTCATAGAGAACATCATCAGCGCTACATCGTGATCCACGAAACAATGCATGCATTTCATATGGCATTAAATGGCCATTCTACTTGGGCACCCAATTGGATAACAGAAGGTCTAGCTGATTCAGTTGCTCATCATGTTTATGATCCAAATCTGAAACAACTAACAGTAATGGTATTTGATCGTGCCCCAATGAACTATATAGAGATGGGCTTAAAACAGTATTACAGCGAGAACAAACCCACTATTGAACAAATTAACGATGATCCTGCACTTAAACGCGGTCTTAATTTTTTTATCATTCATTATCTTTTAAGTTCACCAGAGCGAGCACAATTTTTTGCTTACTTTTTAAAGCAGCTTAGGCTAGCTAACCCCCATAGTGAGTCAACCCTTTCAACGGCTAACTCATTACTTAAACACACTTTTAAAGATTGGCAAGCAATTGAACAAGGCTTCGCTGATTTTGTACAAAATATTAAGCCAAGTTTTCATATAGTGTCAGGACCATGGGAGCAAGATGGGGCTTCTTATTGGTTACGAAATACAGACTCAACTGATTTATCTCGTTTAGATATTAACCCACCGAGAAAACAGACCCACCCTGTCATGGATTTTCCTGGGCCATTATCGAATCAGATTATAAATATTTCTAACAAAAACCAAGTGGCTGTTTTAATCGGTTTTGAACAATCACAGATACGCCGAAGCGAAGTCGGTGTTGCTTTACAAGCAAAACGTAGCAAACATAATCAACTATATAGGCAGCGTTTTATTGGGAAAGAACAAATAAATGATGATCAGTTGTTGGAATTTATAATCGTTGATGGTGAACGCTTGCATATATATGGGCAAAATATAAATAAATTTAGTTCATTACAGCTAGGCTTAACACCTGAAATTAGGGAGGCCTTAATTAAAAATAAATCTATTGCCATCCTGCTTTCTTTAGAGGAGGCACATATAAAAATCACCTTAACTGCACTAAATAATAAATTAATAGAGCAGCAAATTATTCTGCCTATCGCTCGTGATATACTAACAACATTAAACACCAAAAAAATCAGCTTACTAAGTAGAAACAACAACCATTTACTTACCCCTTATTTATATCCTGCTAACTCATTTAGTAATACACAGCCATCTGTTGCCCAAATACCTAATCCCTGGGTGTTTAAAAATTATAATTTACTAAGCCGCTTATTCAGAACGTGCCAAATTCATGTCTTTAAACTAACAAATTGTGAGCTTGAATTAAGTAAGTTAATGGCAAAGCTAACAGATAAAAAACACCATACAACTATTAACTCTGAGTTAAACTTAAAGCTTAACGATTACATGAAGCGATTAGGTGATATTGGTTTTAGAGCGCTTTCTGGTATTGATTCAAGTATATACTTTAATAAAAGTGATGCTTTTTTAAGAGTTTACAACCCCACAGATTTTGAACTAAAGATTTCAGCTAACATTCAATTTTTAGATACTAAAGGGAATGTTATTGCAAAACAAAAAATAAGTAATGCGCTAAAACCCGGCACTCATAATCTCGATTTAACGAAAGTCCAAGGCGCTAAAAGTTTAAAGGTTGACCAAAAACTACAATGGCAGTCACTTAGCTATCAATCACATTTTCGTGAATCTCTAATGCCCTTTAATGGTGTTGGAATGAAATATAAGTACACCAAAAACAATAAAAACATAGGTGTTTTCAGCGTAACGCTTACAGGACCATATTCAGGTAAAACTGATGGTACGCTCACTCTTTCTGCTATTTCTGATTTAAAACCTTTAGTAATAAAAGAACTCAAACAAAAGGTGAAAATAGAACCTTATGAGAGCAGAACCTATCACTTTGAATTAGCTAATAACAGTGAGCTCACTCGTGCAAATATTACAGCATATTTAGATGTAGATGGTGAAAAAATAAGATTAGTAAAAAACGTAAACTTAACTAAATAAAATCATGCGTTTTAAGTTGCTCACAAAAGCAGCTTAAAATTCTCGCCAACCTGCGAAAAAATAAACCTGCTTAGTAGTAACATTTATAATCGCTACAAAGTAAGCTTTCTTACATGACATTAAGTTATTTAAATCAAAGAGAAAAATGGGATTTTACGAGTAAATATAGATATATTGATTTTGGCAATCATTATGGATATGATAATGGCTATCATTTACAATTACCTTTTGGACTTCTTTGCTATGAAATTACTATTTAAACCAGCCAAAACTTTAGGTGCAAGCCTTTTACTAGCCTCGGCGTTTATGGCTCAACCAGTATTAGCTAACGGCCCTATTGGCGAGCATGTTAATCATCTTCAAGCTAACCTTAAAAGTTACGCAGAAGAAGTAGAATGGATGGTAGGCAAAGTTGATACCATGGTAAGCGACTACGATACTAAAGGCGCAAAATCTGTAAAAACTGATGATTTAATTGAATATTGGGAATCAGTTAAGTTTCACAGCGCAATAGAAACTAACTTTGTACCGGTATACGCTTCTATTTGGCAGGGTCTTTATGGCGTAAAAATGGCCATTGATAATAAGCAGCCTGCTGAGGAAGTTCGTAAACAACAAAAAGCGATGAACATAGCCTTGTGGCAAGGCCTTGGGGCTGTTAAGCTTGCTGCAAAATTCCAGCAAAAAGGCTTGTTAGACACTGTAAAAGCAACCGCTACAAAAGAAATGACACAAAGTGCCACAATTGATGAAATTAAGCACAAATTAGACCGTGTAGTAGCTAAATTTGCTGAGCGTTTACAAGACGAAGCAACTGAAATTGTTCATGACACTTACCTACACCTGTTTGAAGGCGTTGAAGGTACACTTATTGAGCAAGACGCTAACCTAGTTGAAGTGCTGGAAAAAGACTTTAACGTAACACTGCCACTAGCAATTCAAAACAGCAAAAGCGTAGATGAAGTACGCGATGTGATCAGTGATATGCAAACAAAATTAGACCGCGCTAAAACGCTTATAGAAAAAGCAGAAAAAGCCCGTAAGGATGTATTTTAAGTGAAGCGTAGGACCTTTATTCAAGGCCTAGCTGCGTTAGGGGTGGTTGGCTCATTGCCACTACCTCTTTCTCGTGCGCTAGCCGCTGATATAGCAAACCCAGTTTCTGTTGATGATTTACCAAAGCTTGAAGGTGAGTTAACCCTTTATTTAGGTCGAGGCGAAGGTGGTTTGTATGAAAACGTATTACAGGCAATCCAGAAAAAAAATCCAGACTTTAAACTCGGTATACGCCGAGGTCCTACTGCTGCTTTAGCAAATACCATTGTTGCAGAAGCTAAAGCCGGTGTTCGCCGCGCTGATTTATTTTGGGCGGTTGACTCAGGCGCTATAGGTTTGGTAACCGATGCAGGTCTTGCACAACCTATCCCAGGTGATTTATCTGCTCAGTTACAACCACAATTTAGATATAAAGAGTGGGCACCTGTAACTGGCCGTATTCGTACATTGCCATATAACACGTCGCGTTTGACCAAAGATCAAATTCCAACAAGTATTATGGAAATTGCCGACAGCGATTTAAGTATTGGCTGGGCGCCCGCCTACGCTTCTTTTCAATCGTTTGTAACCGCAATGCGAATTTTAGAAGGCGACGACAAAACTGCTAAGTGGCTTAAAAAGATTAAAAAACGTGCTAAAACATACGCTGGTGAATTAGGTGTTGTTATGGGCGTTGAACGCGGTGAAGTTGATATTGGTTTTGCTAATCATTATTACACATTGCGTTTAAAATCAGGCAAGCCTGATGCCAAGCTTGATTTAGCATTTACACAAAATGATGCGGGCTGTTTAGTTAATGCATCGGGTGTATTAGCCCTTAACGACGATCCGCTTGCTACTAACTTTATGCGTTACTTACTAAGTAAAGAAGTACAAGGTTACTTAGCCAGTGAAGCGTACGAAATTCCGTTAGTAAATGGTATTACCCAACCTGAGGGTCTACCATCACTTGCTAATATTTCTCCACCTAAAGTAGATTTAACACAGCTTGCTGATTTACGCCCTACTATAGATTTGATGCGTAGCAGCGGCGTATTGTAATGAGAATACCTGCCTCTTATCCAATGGCGCTGCTTGCAGCGCTTGTTGCGCTTACCCCTGTTTATGTATTAATAGTGCTTGCAAGCGATGCAAGCTCAGTGTTTGACACCCACAATCTTCAAATTTTAGGCAACACGTTATCGTTAATGGGTTTAACGGTACTTGGCTCTATTTTAATTGGTGTGCCACTGGCGTTTATTAGCGCGTATGTGCATTTACCATTTAAAAAGCTCTGGCTGGTTGTATTTGCAGCGCCGCTGGCAATCCCCAGTTATATTGGCGCATTTACCCTTTATGCAGCGTTTGGCCCCGGTGGCGAAATAAACACCTTAACAGGAATAGAAACCCCATCAATGTATGGCCTAACCGGCGCTGCCATTGTAATGACGCTTTATACCTTCCCGTTTGTAATGATGACAACTCGCTCATCTTTACTGAGCCTTGATGCAAGCATGGTTAATGCCGCGCGTACGCTTGGAATGTCGATGACGCAAAGTATATTTAAAGTTATATTACCGCGCGTAGTTAACGGTATTGCAGCAGGCTCTTTGTTAGTCGCGCTTTATACGTTATCAGACTTTGGCACGCCCGCAATGATGCGCTTAGATACCTTTACCCGCGTAATTTACGTTGAATACAACGCCTTTGCGTTAGGGCGCGCTGCAATGCTTTCACTTCAACTGATGGTTATTGTCGGTTTTTTACTTTTAGTTGAATCACAAATAAAAACAGCGCCTGAGCGCAATGGTCGCCCGTTAATTTTATTTCCAAACAAATTACAGTTAAGTGCCATGTTTGTTACGTTTGCACCTGTTTTACTGCTTGCTATTGGCTTGCCTTTGGCTATATTTTCGCTTTGGTTAGCTCGTGATGGTTTTAGCTCATTTGATTTTAATATTGCGTGGAACTCTACGTATGCATCGGGTATTGCGGCAATTGTAGCTGTTATCGTTGCGATCCCCGTTGCACATGCCGCACTGAGTGGAAAAACGGGTCGTATAATGGAGCGTGTTACTTACTTTGGTTTTGGTATTCCGGGCATAGTAATGGGCACAGCGCTTGTTTACGGTGGTTTGCAGTTACCGTTTTTATATCAAACACTGGGATTGCTTATTATTGCTTATATGCTGCGATTTTTACCACTTGCTGTAGGCTCTGTTAGAACAAGCACTGAACACTTAGATCCGAGCTTAGTAAAGTCTGCGCGCGTATTAGGGGCAAGCCCACGTGAAGTATTTACTCGCATAACATTGCCTTTAACTATGCGCGGTATTATTGCCGGTGCAGCACTGGTGTTTTTAGAGTCAATGCGCGAACTAGAAGCCACGCTCCTACTTGGCCCAACAGGGTTTGAAACCCTCTCTACTTATTTATGGCGTGTATACGAAGCGGGCTATTTTGGTCGCGCCGCTATTCCTGGATTATTGTTAGTAGTGATATCTGCCTGCGGGTTAGCTATTATGATGTCTGGCGAAAAACGCAACCAGTTTGAACATTAAGGATTTTAAAAACAATGCTATCTGTAAGTCAGTTGTCTATAGATTATGGCAGTAACCGCGTAGTAAGCGATTTAAACTTTTCGCTTGGTGAAAATGAAATTCTTATGCTTGTAGGGCCAACAGGTTGTGGTAAAAGTACAATTTTACAAGCCCTTGCGGGCCTTATACCTATTAGCGAAGGCGAAATAAACACGGGTAAATGGCGTGCTACACCTAAATTAACCATACCTCCTGAAAAACGCAGTGTAGGTATGGTGTTTCAAGATTTTGCGTTATTTCCGCACTTAACCGTACAGCAAAACATTTGCTTTAGATTAAAAGATACAGCCCCTGCTGAGTATTGGATAAACCTACTTGGACTGAGCGATTTTAGAGATAAAAAACCAGCAACGCTTTCTGGCGGCCAAAAGCAGCGCGTCGCACTTGCACGCACCCTTGCCCACCAGCCTGACTTTGTATTACTTGATGAGCCGCTTTCTAACTTAGATGCTGCCCTTAAAGACATGCTTCGCTGGGATATTAGAAACGCACTTAAAGCCGCTGGCGTACCTGCTATTTGGGTAACACATGACCAAGAAGAGGCACTTTCTGTTGGCGATCGTGTTGGCGTTTTAAAAGGCGGTGAAATTCAACAAATTGATACGCCAGAGCGCTGCTTTAGTACCCCAAACAATCGCTTTGTGGCACGTTTTTTAGGTGAGGCGAGCTTTATTAGCGGCCAATTTAGCCAAGGACAAGCCACTACTTCAATTGGTAATGCTCCCGCTCATGGCGTTGACTGTGAAAGTGGCGACGTTGATGTACTACTTCGACCAGACGATGTATTACTCGTTCAAAGCAGTGTTGGCAGTAACGGCGAAGTTATTTGGGTACGCTTTGAAGGTGGCAGCCGCTTGTGCGCTGTAAAACTTGCGTGCTCTACTGTTGTAACTAGTCGAGTAAGCCATGAAGTTGTGGTAAACCCTGGCGATGAAGTACATGTATCACTAAGTACATCCCACCCACTAGCGGTTTATAAATCTACAGACTGATAGAAATATTGATGTAGGTATTAATTTAAACACTAATACCTACATCAATACTTGCTATTTAGACCCAAAATTCAGTTTAAATACGCTCCCCGTAAAAGCCTGTTGCGCTTAAAACTAATACCTTTTGCCTTTAAAAAACTCACCATAGTCAATAAACAACAATAATATGCAGGTTAATTTATGAACCTCTTGCTATTAATCAGCTGTTGCTGTTTACTGAACAAAGATTAATGTTCAAATAGTTCCTCTCAGATATCGCTTATCAAGTTACGCCTTTTATATTAGTTGAAACCACACACACACATCAAAACACATTATTAAGCATTGCTTTTAGCGAACGTATTATAAAAATAAAGCTATAATCACAGCATTCCTGAACCTTAATTATCCTTTAAACGTTTATAAAGTTGTTCAGCCCTTAATGGTACAAAGGAACTAGATAGTGAATAAAATAAGTACCAAGAAAGAACTATTAGAATACTCTGAAAGTATTGTAAATACAGTTCGTGAGCCACTAATTGTTTTAGACCAGCACTTAAGAGTAGTAACAGCGAGTCGCTCATTTTATGAGTTTTTTCGCGCTAATCACAAAGACACCGTTGGAAAGTTAATATACAACCTTGGTAATAATCAATGGAACATTCCCAAGCTGCGTGAATTACTAGAAACGATATTGCCTCAAAAAACGAGTTTTGATGATTATAAAGTTGAGCACAATTTTAAAACAATTGGTTGGCGTACAATGCTGCTCAACGCAAGGCAAATTAAACGCACTCAGTCAAAAGATCGCATAATTTTATTGTCTATCGAAGATATTACCGAACGTAATGCGATTCAAGAAGGGTTAGTAAAAGCAAATAAAGAACTTGAGGTATTAACAAACGATTTAGAAAGTGCTGCACGAGTAAAGTCTGAGTTTTTAGCTAATATGTCGCATGAACTTAGAACCCCACTTAATTCTATTAATGGATTTTCTGAAGTGCTTTACGATGAAACATTCGGCACTTTAAACGACAAACAAAAACAATATGTCAAAAATGTATTGGTGAGCGGCAAACATTTGTTGTTACTTATTAACGAAATATTGGACATGGCTAAAATTGAAGCCGGTAAAATGACCCTTACTATTTCTCACCTACCGATACGCCAAGTATTATACGAAATTACAGGCCTTACAGCAGATACAGCTAATCAGAAGCAACTGGATATGTGCCTTGAAATTGCTGATGACTTGCCACCAATTGAAGCAGACTCCCTTAAGGTTAAACAGATACTTTATAATTTGCTTTCAAATGCAGTGAAGTTTACACCCGATGAGGGTCAAATTGGTGTCAAAACACGACATACAGATACTGAAATAGAGATAACAATTTGGGATACGGGTATAGGTATAGCTGCTGAAAATATGGAAAAAATATTTGAAGGTTTTTTTCGCATTGAAACTCCCTACTCTAGATTAACAGAAGGTACAGGGCTAGGACTGCCTATTGCAAAAAGTCTAGTTAAGTTGCATGGGGGCGAATTTGTTATTGAATCTGAAGGTGTCAACAAGGGCACATCGGTTCGTATCACTTTGCCTATTAAACAAAAGCAGATGGTAAAGAATAATGAAAACCAAAATAGTTGTAGTTGACGATAATGCCAATAATTTATTGTTAGAGAAAGATCTCTTACTCATGGCAAATTTTAAAGTGTTTACTGCTATGAATGCAAAGGATGCACTTTTAACAATAAGACGTGAAATCCCGGAAGTAATTATATTAGATGTTCAACTCCCAGATATGTCTGGGACAGAAATTGCTAAAATTTTGCGAGATGAAATAGAAACGGCAAATATTCCTATCATTTTTGTTACGGCTTCTGTTTTACCCGCAGATATAGACCAATTACTGTGTATTCCTAACAGCGCATATATTTCTAAACCTATAAATACGCGTACATTCGCAAAAGAAATTAGCTCATATATAAAGTAATAATAATTTTAAATTTAAGCTTCAATGCACAAGGAAAAGTTAATGAAAGATCACCCAGTAATTTTGATTGTAGATGATAACCTTCAAAATATAGAACTCATGCAAGCGTATCTAGAACCAAAAGGATATAAAACGGTAACAGCTACTGGTGGTCAACAAGCATTAGACATTTTAGCAAATCAGCCTATTGATCTTATTTTACTCGATATTATGATGCCGGGTATGAACGGCTTTGAAGTAACACGTCGTGTACGTGGAGACGCTTTATTAAAGCTATTGCCTATCGTCCTTATTACCGCTTTAAGAGAGACAAAAGAGCGAGTTAAAGGCATTGATGCTGGTTGCGATGACTTTATTACAAAGCCTGTTGATAAAAATGAGCTGTTATCACGCGTTAAGTCTCTTCTAAAGATTAAAGACTATAATGATTTAAGAACAAATTATCAGAAACAACTAGAAGCGGAAGTTGCCCAAAGAACAGAATCATTAAAGCAAGCAATGCTAAGCCTAAAAGAAGCTTCACTCGAAACAATTAATAGGCTAACTAAAGCTGCTGAATATAAAGATGAAGAGACCGGAGCGCATATTAAACGCATGAGCTTATATTCGGAAGCCGTTGCACGCAGCTTTGGATTAGATGAGACAACAGTTGAAAATATTTTATTTTCGGCATCTATGCATGATCTCGGAAAAATATCTACACCTGACCATATCTTGCTAAAAGCCGGTCAATTAGATGCTGCAGAATGGGAAATAATGAAACAGCATACCGTTGTAGGCGCTAATATACTTTCAGGTTCTGATTCAGAAGTTATTAAACTAGGTGAAATTATTGCCCGTTCACATCACGAAAAATGGGACGGCTCAGGTTATCCTGATGGCTTAAAAGGTAATGAAATTCCAATTTCAGCACGCGTAGTTGCTATTGCCGATGTATTTGATGCTCTCTCATCAAAGCGTCCTTATAAAAAATCATTTTCACAAGAAAAAACATTTGCCATTATTAAAGATGGTAGTGGTAATCACTTTGATCCCGCAGTAGTGGATGCTTTTTTTGCAGTTCAAGAAGAGATTCTAGCGATTAAACAAAAGTATGCTGAAAAATAACACGTCCATAATTAATTAGAGGAAACCCCATGAATGGACCAAACCCAAATAATCCTTCACCAATGGAAGGTTTTCCTCAAGTAGGTTTTTTAAAAAACTTTATTACTTCCGCCAATATTGAAGTAGGCGATTATACTTATTATGACGATCCTGATGGGCCTGAGAACTTTGAAAAAAATGTGCTTTACCATTTCGATTTTATAGGTGACCGTCTCATTATCGGGAAATTTTGCGCCATTGCTAAAGACGTTAATTTTATAATGAATGGTGCTAACCATCAAACTTCTGGCTTTTCTACCTATCCCTTTTTTATATTTGGTAATGGCTGGGAAAAATCTGCACCAAAATCAAATGATTTACCCTTTAAAGGTAATACAGAAATTGGTCATGATGTTTGGATTGGTTATAACGCTACAATTATGCCCGGGGTAAAAATTGGCAGCGGCGCTATTATTGCCAGTAAATCAGTTGTCACCTGCGATGTACCTGCTTATAGCGTTGTGGGTGGAAACCCCGCTAAAGTGATAAAAAACAGATTTGACGATAAAACAATAAATACGCTGCTAGATATAGCTTGGTGGGATTGGAGCAATGAAAAAATCACTGCTCATTTAGATGCTATAACTCAAAATGATTTAGACGTGCTGTCTAAAATTTAGCACTACCACTCAAACATGTAAGCCATTTTACTTATTGTTTTAAGCGGGACATTATGAGAATTACGCTTAGCATATAAGTGCTGCATTGACTTGTCTTTCACTTCACCCACTATCACTTCTTTTACTTGATAACCTAGAGCAACAGCAGCTTGAGAGTAAGCTATAAATTCCCACTTTTTAATATTGGTGTTATCTACAATTACCAATGGCATACCTTGAGCAAGTGCATTTATAAAACGCGCTAAATTTAAATTATGAAATTGCGACAATTTAAATTTATCGAAATGATATTCGCCCTGCTCATTAATAAAGTAATCATCAGTTGAGCAGATTAGGTATTGGCTTTCGTCAACTCCACCTAATTCGTCAGCAAGGCTTTGCGCATAATAAGACTTACCGCTTCCTGGTAGTCCTCGTAAAATAAAAACTTGTTTCATAGCATCGATTTTTTAAGTGTGAATAAATATTAATTTGATTTGTTTGTTAATAATGCCACAAAATCATTAAATTTAAGAGCAACAAATCATAATAGTGGCAATTAAACTCTAAAAACTGTTTAAAAATAAACCGCATGCATAAAAACTTTTAAAGAGTTGCCCACAATAGTTTTTTTATTCAACTTTACTAGGTAAGATACAGGGTTCAAGTGCAGCGCCGTTTATGTGCAATTTATGCCCGAGTGTTGCGCACAGTTAAAATAAAATAGTTAGGCAACTTATATCATTGGAGTGAAGATGAGCCATTTAGCGATTTCAGAGCTATTAAAAGGCAATGTTGCGGTAGACAGCCAAGTAACAATTAAGGGCTGGATCCGTACTCGCCGCGATTCAAAAGCAGGAATTTCATTTTTAGCCGTTCATGACGGTTCGTGTTTTGATCCTATTCAAGCGGTAGTTCCTAATTCACTGAATAATTATGATGAAGTTACTAGCTTAACAGCCGGTTGTTCTGTGTCGGTTACTGGTGTTTTAGTACAATCTGCTGGCCAAGGTCAATCTTACGAAATTCAAGCTAACACTGTGACTGTATTAGGTTGGGTAGAGAATCCAGATTCATACCCAATGTCGGCAAAGCGCCACAGCATTGAGTACTTACGTGAGCATGCTCACCTTCGCCCTCGTACAAACATGATTGGCGCAGTAACACGTGTACGTAACTGTTTAGCACAAGCTATTCACCGTTTTTACCACGAGCAAGGCTTTTACTGGATCAGCACGCCAATCATTACGGCAAGTGACTGTGAAGGTGCTGGCGAAATGTTCCGTGTGTCTACGCTTGATATGCAAAACTTACCGCTTACAGATAAAGGCGAAGTTGATTACAGCGAAGATTTCTTCGGTAAAGAAGCATTCCTTACTGTATCTGGCCAATTAAACGGCGAAACTTACGCGTCTGCAATGTCAAAAATTTACACGTTTGGCCCAACATTCCGTGCAGAAAATTCAAATACATCTCGCCACCTTGCAGAATTTTGGATGGTAGAACCTGAAGTTGCGTTTGCTGATTTAGAAGACATCGCAAAACTTGCTGAAAACATGCTTAAGTATGTATTTAAAGCTGTACTTGAAGAGCGCCGTGATGACATGGAATTTTTTGCACAACGTGTAGAAAAAACCGCAATTACTCGCTTAGAAGAATTTGTAGATAAAGACTTCGCACAAGTTGATTACACAGACGCTGTAGAAATCCTTAAAACGTGTGGTAAAAAGTTTGAGTACGCTGTTGAATGGGGTGTTGATTTACAGTCTGAGCACGAACGTTACTTAGCTGAAGAACACTTTAAAGCACCGGTAGTTATTAAAAACTACCCGCGCGATATTAAAGCATTTTACATGCGCCAAAACGAAGACGGAAAAACCGTTGCTGCAATGGACGTAGTAGCACCAGGTATTGGTGAGATCATTGGTGGTTCACAACGTGAAGAGCGCCTTGATGTACTTGATGCACGCCTAGAAGAAATGGGCTTAAACAAAGAAGATTACAGCTGGTACCGCGATTTACGTAAATACGGTAGCGTGCCACATTCAGGCTTTGGTTTAGGCTTTGAACGCTTGGTTGCTTATGTAACAGGTATGGGCAACGTACGTGATGTTATTGCCTTCCCTCGTACTAAAGGCAGCGCAACTTACTAATACTAAGTTAGCCGTTTATAAATACTAAAAACCAGCCAATTGGCTGGTTTTTTTGTGTTTTTAATTTACCGTATAAAAAAGCCGCAGCACTCTAAGAGCACCACGGCTTTCAACCAGAATAAATTTTGCTTAATTAAGCGTTATAAAGCGCCTTCAAGCTGAGGTAGCACTTCAAATAAATCAGCCACTAGACCGTAATCTGCAACTTGAAAAATAGGTGCGTCAGGATCTTTATTAATCGCAACGATTACTTTTGAGTCTTTCATGCCCGCTAAATGCTGAATAGCACCGCTGATACCTACTGCAATATATAAGTTAGGCGCTACAATTTTACCTGTTTGCCCTACTTGCATGTCGTTAGGTACAAAGCCTGCATCAACTGCTGCACGCGATGCGCCAATAGCTGCACCTAGTTTATCGGCAATACCATTAAGTAATGCAAAGTTTTCGCCGTTTTGCATACCGCGACCACCCGATATGACCACACTAGCAGCTGTAAGCTCAGGGCGTTCTGATTCTGTTTGCTCAACACTTACAAAGCTGCTTAATTGCGAATCTGATACTGTATCTACATTTGTTATAGCAACAGCTGATTGCTCACCTTGTAAATCAAAGCTACTGGCACGTACGGTAATTACTTTTTTACTATCGAGTGATTTAACCGTGGCGATTGCATTACCTGCATAAATAGGTCGTTTAAATGTATCTGCGTCCACTACTGCGATAATTTCAGAAATTTGCGCAACATCTAAAAGCGCGGCAACACGTGGCATAAAGTTTTTGCCTGTTGTCGTTGCACTTGCAACAATGTGGCTGTAGTCATCGCTAAGCGATAAAACTAAATCGGCCATGCTCTCAGCTAACTGATGTTCATAAACGCTATTATCGGCAACTAAAACATTATCTACGCCATCAATGCTAGCAACGTGTGAGCTCATTGCACTTAAGTTGTTACCTGCAATAAGTACATCAACAGGAAAACCCATTTTTACTGCAGCGTTAATAGTTTTTGAGGTTTCTGGTTTTAAGGCACCGTTGTCGTGCTCTGCAATTACGAGTGTTTTCATTTAAATCACCTTTGCCTCTGTTTTTAATTTTTCTACAAGCTGTGCAACGTCTTCAACAATAATTCCTGCGGTGCGTTTAGCTGGCTCTTCTACGCTTATTAATTGAATTCGCGGTGTTAAATCAACACCAAGCGAATCAGCTGCTATTACTTCAAGCGGCTTACGTTTGGCTTTCATAATATTTGGCAGTGATGCATAGCGAGGCTCGTTTAAGCGTAAATCGGTTGTAACAACCGCCGGTAAGTTAAGTGCTACCGTTTGCAGGCCCCCATCAACTTCGCGGGTCACGTTTACTTTGCCATTTTCAATAACAACCTTGGATGCAAATGTACCTTGGCCACGTTTAGTTAAAGCCGCTAGCATTTGACCTGTCTGGTTATTATCTGAATCGATTGACTGTTTACCTAAAATTACAAGTTCAGGAGATTCTTGCTCTACAATTTTAGCGAGTAGCTTTGCAATATGGAGTGATTCGAGCTTTTCATCGGTTTCGATGTGAATGGCTTTGTCGGCACCCAGTGCTAGTGCTGTGCGTAATTGCTCTTGCGATGCTTTGGGACCAATAGTAACAGCAACAACTTCGCTGGCCGTACCGGCTTCTTTAAGGCGAATGGCTTCTTCTATAGCAATTTCACAAAACGGGTTCATTGCCATTTTTACGTTTGTTAAATCAACGTCGCTGTTGTCACTTTTAACGCGTGCTTTTACGTTGTAATCAATCACTCTTTTTATTGGTACGAGAACTTTCATAGGAACTCCATAATTATTGAAACCTACAAGGTGACGTGCACGTCAACCTATTTATTTTATGAAATTAGACTACTTCCTGTTGACGTAAACGTCAACCTAAAATAACCTTTAACTATTCACAGTCTGTAACGTTTAATTTGCAAGGTTATAAATAAGCTGTACACCTTATTTAAATGCGTAGTAAACATTCGAATAAGTCCGTCATAGATAAAGAGGTTATTATGGTCGAACGTGAAACCATGGAATTTGATGTAGTAATTGTTGGTGCAGGACCTGCTGGGCTTTCAAGTGCAATTAAACTCGCGCAATTAGCACAAGAAAAACAACAAGAGTGCATGATTTGCGTAGTCGAAAAAGGTTCTGAAGTGGGTGCACATGTACTATCTGGTGCTGTATTTGAAACCAAAGCTTTGGATGAGCTACTACCAAGTTGGCAAGAACTGGGCGCCCCTGTTACAACCAAAGTAACTAACGATGAAATTTATTGGTTTAATAATGAGCAAAAAGCGACATCTATCCCCCACTTTGCTACGCCTAAAACATTCCATAATGATGGTAACTACATTGTGTCTATGGGTAATGTATGTCGATGGCTTGCAGAGCAAGCTGAAAACTTAGGCGTAGAGATATTCCCAGGATTTAGTGCTCACTCTTTAATAATTGAAGATAAAGCAGTAAAAGGCATTATTACTGGCGATATGGGAGTCGACAAAGACGGTAATGAAAAAGACGGTTACATGCCAGGCATGGAACTTAGAGCAAAATACACTATTTTTGCTGAAGGTTGCCGAGGACATTTAGGTAAGCAGCTAATTAATGAATTTGCACTTGATGCAGATTCATCGCCACAACATTACGGTTTAGGCTTTAAAGAAATTTGGCAAATAGATGAAAGTAAACATGAGCTAGGCAAAGTAGTTCATGGTACAGGTTGGCCACTTAGCGGCGATACTAATGGTGGTGCATTTATGTATCACAGTGAAAACAATCAAGTTGTTGTTGGTTTAATTGTTGATTTAAATTACTCAAACCCACATTTGAGCCCGTTTGATGAGTTTCAGCGAATGAAACACCATCCTGTATTTAAAAACGTACTTGAAGGCGCTGAACGTATTGCTTACGGTGCGCGTGCTATTGCTAAAGGTGGCTTGCATTCATTACCAAAAATGCATTTTGCTGGTGGTTTACTTGTTGGGTGTGATGCAGGCACTCTTAATTTTGCAAAAATTAAAGGTAATCACACTGCAATGAAATCAGGAATGATTGCCGCAGAGGTTATTTTTGAAGCATTGCAAAATGAGTTAGCAAATACCAATTTAACTAATTATCAAACTGCGTTTGAGCAATCATGGGCATATAAAGAGTTATATCAATCTCGTAACTTTGGCCCTGCTATGCACAAACTCGGTAAATTTTTAGGTGGTGCGTACAATACCCTTG
The DNA here is from genome assembly GCF_001974875.1 of Pseudoalteromonas sp. EB27. GTDB lineage: Bacteria > Pseudomonadota > Gammaproteobacteria > Enterobacterales > Alteromonadaceae > Pseudoalteromonas. The sequence goes on along the minus strand of NZ_MTQD01000006.1, from coordinate 170,968 downwards.
ATCAAAACATTTTTAATGGTGGTTTACCCTTTACGTTTAAAGATAATACGCCCGATCACTCTACCCTTGTTGATGCTAACGCAGCTGACAAAATTGCATACCCAAAACCAGATGGACACCTTAGCTTTGATAAACTCTCAAGTGTGTTTTTATCAAATACTAACCACGAAGAGTCACAACCGTGTCATTTAAAGCTCAAAGATCCGTCAATCCCTATTAACGTAAATCTATTGAAATTTGATGAGCCTGCACAGCGTTATTGCCCAGCAGGCGTTTACGAAGTGCAAGAAGTAGAAGGCAGTAAAGAGTTTGTTATAAACGCTCAAAACTGTGTGCATTGTAAAACCTGTGATATTAAAGACCCTAGTCAAAACATTACATGGGTAACACCTGAAGGCGCTGGTGGACCAAACTACCCGAATATGTAACTAAATTATGCGCTAGATACGTATTTAAGTACTATTTTTACATATAAATTATAAACATATCCTAAATTGCAGGGGCTTCGGCCCCTTTTTTACGTTATGCTAATAGTAGTTCTAATAAATATGAGTATTATCTATGCCGTCGTCAAAAGTTGTTTTTCGTTTTTTAGCAGAGCCTACCGATGTAAATTTCGGAGGTAAAGTTCATGGTGGGGCCGTCATGAAATGGATTGACCAAGCAGGCTATGCCTGCGCTGCTGGTTGGAGTGGTCATTACTGTGTAACGGTTTCGGTTGCAGGTGTTAAATTTAGACGCCCTATTCTAGTAGGCCAAATTGTAGAAGTAGAAGCTAAAATTGCCCATACGGGTAGAAGTAGCATGCAAATATTTATTCAAGTTAGATGTGGCGACCCAAAAACACAGAACATGGTAGAAACAAACCACTGTGTTATTAGTTTTATTGCTATGGACGAAACTGGCTACCCAATAGAAGTCCCTTCGTTTAAAGCCGTAACCGAAGAAGATATTAAATTAGAAAACTACGCTATAAAAATGAAAGAAATTGCGATAGAAACAGAAAACTTGCTTCATACAGTTTAGATACCAGAATAATCATTTAAGAATGTATCCTATACCTATAGGCATGTAAAAAACTCATAATGTTTTGTAAAACATACAACTTATATTTGAAAACAAAATCATCAAAAAGTTCATTTTGTTTATAAAACAATCTAAACGCCATAATAACTAATACAAAAGTAGCTATTATGGCGTTTTAATATCATTTTTAAAATTGGCATGTTCGCTGCAACTAGATAATTGTCGTTTGATAAGTTTAATCAAACATTTAAATTATTTTAAAGGAGCTATTCAATGATTAAAACACTTTCTCTTTCTGCACTTGCTTTAGCAACAATGGGTTTTAACTCTGCAGCACACGCTGACATTTCTGATTTCGATTCTCCACGTATCTACACAGGTATTGGTTACGGTCAATATTCTTTTGAATTTGAAGATAGCGATAACGACACTGATTTTGACGACGATGCACAAATGCTTAAAGGTTACGTTGGTGCACAATTTAATGAATACTTAAGCTTAGAGCTTGCATATCAAAACTTTGATGAAGTGAGTGATATCGACAGCAAAGCTGAAATTGATGGCGTATCGCTTGCCGCACGTTTGGGCTATCCTATCACTGAGAGCTTTTCTGTGTATGCAAAAGGCGGTTGGCTTGAATGGGATGCTGATTACACACAAGATTTACCAGTAGGCGGTGTAACAGCTTCTACAGATGGTGGTGATGCGTTTTATGGTGCGGGTATTGAATACGCACTTACAACAAATGTACAATTTCGTTTAGAGTACGAACGCTACAAACTTGATGACGATATTGATCCAGATATGGATGTAGCATCTGTATCAGTTCAGTACATGTTTTAATTAATATTTAACATGTATAAAAGGTAAGCCTAAGGGCTTACCTTTTTTGTTTCAGGCTCTTTTTAATTAATACACTCATATAAACCATTCAGTCTAATTAAAGATTTAAACCGAGCGGTTTATAAGTAATAAACTTTCTTACCTTAATGCGATAAAGACTAAATGCGGGTAGAATAGCGCTCTATTTTATTTGTACCCGAGTACTATGAGCGATTACACCATTTCGGCTATTGGCCACATTGAATCTCCTTATAAACAAAAGTTTGCTATACCTAGGCAACCGCGTTTAGTGCCCCAAGCTAAAGCAAAGCTTATTTTTGCACCTGATTTTAATCGCGAAGAATTTGTACGCGGGCTCGATGAATTTACTCATATTTGGTTGCTATTTCGTTTTCACGAAACAGCTGATAAAGGTTACTCTGCTATGGTACGCCCTCCACGATTAGGTGGTAATGAGCGAAAAGGCGTATTCGCTACCCGCGCTACATTTAGACCCAACGCGATTGGAATGAGCGCAGTAAAACTTGAAGGCATTGAATATAAAAACGGACAGCTTAGCTTATTACTTGCTGGGATTGATTTACTTGATGGCACACCAATCATTGATATAAAACCGTATTTGCCTTATTCAGACTCAATGCCCGATGCAAGCGCTGGCTTTGCTGACACGCGCCCTGAAACACAAATGACGGTTGAATTTAGCCCTCAGGCAATTGAGTTCGTTAATGCCCAAACACAATACCCAGACTTACATGATTTTATAACCAATGTTTTAAAACAAGATCCTCGCCCTGCTTATAAAAAACAAAAAGAAGAAATGCAAAGCTACGGGATGACTCTCTATGACTTTAATATTCGCTGGCAGGTTAATGATGCACATAACTTAGTAACAAGCATAGAAAAAAACTAAATAACTCACTTAGCGCTTTAGTGTAAAAGCATCCGCTGGTAAACTTAAGCTCTATTAAAAGAATATAATTACTCTATTTCGGAAAAAACATGCGTACAAGCCAATATATACTCGCAACACTTAAAGAAACGCCATCAGATGCTGAAATTGTATCGCATCAGTTAATGCTTAGAGCCGGTATGATCCGTCGCGTCGCTTCGGGTTTATACACTTGGTTACCCTCTGGTTTACGCGTGCTACGTAAAGTAGAAAACATTGTACGTGAAGAAATGGACAAAGCTGGCGCCATTGAAATGCTAATGCCTGTTATTCAACCTGCTGATTTGTGGGAAGAGTCTGGTCGTTGGAATGAATTTGGTCCTGAGCTTATGCGCTTTACAGACCGTCATAACCGTACGTTTGCACTTGGCCCAACACACGAAGAAGTTATTACAGATTTTGTTCGTAAAGAAATAAGCAGCTACAAACAACTACCGGTTACTTTATACCAAGTACAAACGAAAGTACGCGACGAACGTCGTCCTCGCTTTGGGGTAATGCGTGCTCGTGAATTTACAATGAAAGATGCCTACTCTTTTCACTTAAGTGAAGAGTGTTTAGATGCAACTTATCAAGCAATGCACAAAGCATACTGTAACATTTTTGAGCGTTTAGGCCTTGATTACCGCCCTGTTATAGCCGATACAGGCTCTATTGGTGGTAGCGTATCGCATGAGTTTCATGTACTTGCTGAATCGGGCGAAGATGCAATTGCATTTAGTGATGGCAGTGATTACGCCGCTAACATTGAAAAAGCTGAAGCACTGGCACCTATTGAAGCTCGCCCTGAAGCATCAAAAGAGCTTAAAGCGTTTCCAACACCTGACGCTAAAACTATTAACGAGCTTAAAAAACACTACGGTGTTAAGCCACATCGCGGTGTTAAAACGTTAATTGTTTATGGTACGCCTGATGAAAATGAAGTACGTGGTTTAGTTGCCTTAGTACTTCGTGGCGATCACGAATTAAATGAACTAAAAGCTGAAAAACACCCATTAGTAGACTCTCCGCTTGAAATGGCAACAGAGGCGGATATTGTTGCTGCTATTGGCGCAAAGCCTGGCTCATTAGGCCCTGTTGGCTTATCAATGCCTATTATTGTTGATAGAACAGCTAACATACTTGCTGATTTTGTTGCCGGTGCAAATAAAGACGACGAGCATTACAGCGGTATTAACTGGGATCGTGACGTAACTGATTACGACGTTGCTGATATTCGTAATATTGTTGAAGGCGATATGAGTCCATGTGGTGAAGGTACTTTGCAAATTAAACGCGGTATTGAAGTTGGGCATATTTTCCAACTTGGCACTAAATACTCAGAAGCCATGAAAGCCGGCGTGTTAAACGAAGGTGGTAAAAACCAAACCATGACTATGGGTTGTTACGGTATTGGTGTTTCACGTATTGTTGCCGCTGCTATTGAGCAGAACAACGATCAATACGGGATCATTTGGCCAAAATCAATCGCGCCATTCGATTTAGCAATTGTTCCAATGAACATGCACAAATCGCATCGTATTCCTGATATAGCAAATAACCTTTACCAAGGTTTAAAAGATGCAGGTCTTGATGTGTTATTTGATGATCGTAAAGAGCGCCCTGGCGTTATGTTTAATGACATGGAGCTAATTGGTGTGCCATTTACGCTAGTAATTGGTGAGCGTAACCTTGACGAGAATAAAGTTGAGCTTAAAAACCGCCGTACAGGTGAAAAGCTAATGATTGATATCGATACAGCAATTGATGCAATTAAAGCAGCCGTTAAAGGTTAATAACACCCACGCTTAGAACAGACTATAAGGCCGCATTTAAAATGCGGCCTTTTTTATGCGCAATTAATAGCAATGCGTAATGGTAGCTGATCATCAACTCACCTTTCCTAAGGCGCATTGATCTCGTGGATCGAAATTCGCTCAATCTAGGGACGATTTAATCGCAGCGCGAAGTTTGTAACCTAGTAGACTCGATAACTGCTCCTGCGTTATTCTACTGACTTACATCCATGTAAGAATAAGTAAAAGCCGAGCAAAGCTTCCGCGTCCTGCTTACGCCCCTTACCGACATCTATGTAGGCAACAAAGAGCTAATAGTCCCTATAAGAACTCAAAGGGCAGCTCATGTTTGGCATTTATACTGCGTTATCACCTATTTATGGGGAATAACCACGCTACATATGATCTTCCTTGCCTAAAAACAAACAGTCTGCTGTAAAATCAATCACGAAAGGTCAACACGCCCTAGCTCTATATAAGTATTTTAATTGCATGACTTTGTATAAATTGTCATAGAGGCTTCGCTAAAGTGTCTCATAAGTGTCATTGGGTTTATCTACAGTGTTAATTATTACACTATGGATAACGGGCATGACAAACAATCAACAGCGTAAGAAACAACACTACCCTACTATTTGGATATCAGATGTTCATTTAGGTTACAAAGACTGTAAAGCCGATTATTTGCTCGATTTTTTAAACTCGGTAGAATCCGACACACTTTATTTAGTGGGTGATATTATTGATTTATGGTCGATGAAAAGACAGTTTTATTGGCACCCTTCGCATTATCAAGTATTGAGCTGTATACAACAAAAAGCAGTTAATGGTACACGCATCATTTATATACCCGGTAATCATGACGAAACGTTTAGGAACTATATAAATCAAACGTTATTTGGTATTGAAATCCACCAGCAGTTTATTCACACCACTAAAGCTAATAAACGTTTTTTACTCGTACACGGTGATGATTTTGATTCCGCGACACGCTATAACAAACTTATTAGTATCGCGGGCGATGCAGGATACGACTTTTTATTATTTTTAAACCGCTGGACCAATCGTATTCGAAAGCTATTTGGTGGTAATTACTACTCGCTTGCATCATGGATAAAAGCTCGCGTACACAAAGCCCGTGAAGCAATTAAAGCCTTCGAAGATGCCGCAATTCATGAAGCTAAAAAGCAAAACGTAGACGGTATTATTTGTGGACACATTCATCATCCCAAAATAAAAGTAGATGACGGAATTATGTATTGTAACGATGGAGATTGGATTGAGAGCTGTACAGCGCTGGTAGAGCAGCAAGATGGAAAAATTGAATTACTACATTGGTCAGACACACAATCCGTACTCGATAGCGCCGACATAACAAAGTTAAATATATCAACGGATGCTAAACCAAAAAAATCAGCTGCATAAGCAGCTGATTCTCAATTAATAACTATTAACTTAGCCAGGTGATTAACTTATCTTTTAGCGTTCTTGGCTTGATTGGTTTAGTAATATAGTCGTTCATGCCTGCAGTTAAACAACGCTCTCTATCACCTTCCATCGCGCTTGCTGTCATCGCAATAATAGGAATGTGTGTGTAATCGACTCCGGCTTTACTATTTCTGATTTCACTTGTTGTATCGTACCCATTTAGATTAGGCATTTGGCAGTCCATTAAAATTACATCAAAGGATTGTTCTGTGTTTTCTCTCAATGCTTCTAATGCTTCTACGCCATCTGATGCACAGGTGATTTTTACTTTAGTTCGTTTTAAAATCGCCTTAGCTACTTCAATGTTTATCATATTATCGTCTACTAATAATATATGATAAGCAGAAAGGTCAGGATCTACTTGTTCTTCTGTTAAGCCTTTGGGTGGCGCTATAATACAGTCATTACTAGCACCAAATAAGCTTGCTAATTTATAGCTGAATTGATCTTGGGTAAGCGGTTTATTTAAAATATGGCTACCTTCAGGTAACACCATTTTAGTTGGTTTATCGGTCACCATGTCGCGTAAAATTAAAACATACTTTTTATTAAACTGTTTACAGTAATTAATAAGGGCATCAATTTGAGGGTGCTCATCATCAATCAATAATAAGTCAGCCTCAAACTCTTTATGCTCACTAAAGTAGTCGAGTCTTATAATGTTTTCTGCATTTACTTTACAAGTTAATAGCAATAAATCGCACACATTTTGATAGACATTATCGCGCGCTATTAATGCAGCTACGCTAATGCTAGTAGCAAGTTCAATACCTGTGTTTAGTTTTTTCTCTTGTGCGACGTGTAGCTCAACCGTTGCTGTAAATGTACTACCAACGCCCTTTTCACTTATAACAGTGATATTACCACCCATTAACTGAGCGAGCTTTTTACATATAGATAAACCTAAGCCTGTACCACCAAAGTGGCGGGTTGTGCTTGAGTCTTCTTGTGTAAACACTTCAAATAGTTTGTCTATGTTCTCTGGTGCTATACCAATACCAGTGTCTTTTATTGTAAAGCTCATTAATAACTTTGAGTCGGTAATATACTTAGAACCAATTGTTAGACTTACTTCACCTCGGTGAGTGAATTTAAAAGCATTATTAACTAAGTTAATTAAAATTTGTTTAAGGCGATGGCTGTCGCCAATAACCATTCTGTCTACTACATCTTTAGTATCTAAAAATACTTCAAGACCTTTGCGCTGGCCTTGTAACGCTAAAGAGCTAATCATATCGCTACATACTGTAACAACATCAAATGTATGATTATCAATATCAAGCTTACCCGCTTCTATTTTCGAAAAATCGAGAATATCGTTAATCAAGTTCATCAGTGAGTTAGCACTGCTGTTGGCTAGTTTTAGGTAATGATATTGTTGTTCACTTAAGCCATCTTCTTTGAGCATTTCAAGCATACCCAAAACGCCATTCATTGGTGTACGGATTTCGTGAGATATATTTGCTACAAAATCACTTTTTGCTTGGCTTGCTGCTAATGCTTGATCAATTGCGCGCTCTAGCTCAACAGTCCTTTGTGATACTTTTAGCTCCAAAGTACTGTTCAAACCTTCAAGCTCTGATTGAGTGTTTTTTAACGAGCTAATATTTCTTAAAATAGCCGCTACTTGATAACGGTTATTGTATACATCAAAAATACTGCTGAGCGTAATTGAAAAGTATTGTTTATTGCCATAACCATCTGTGTAGATAGCTTCAAACGGCATTTTTGACCCGTTTGAAATTGTCTCTTCTATACAGTTGTTATCGACTTCATTTAAGTTAAATAAAGAGACAAAGTCAGGACTAACACCTGTAATTGAAGTACCAAAAACCTCTTTAGCCGTGCTGTTAAAGTGAACTATTTCGCCAGTTTGCTCAATTGTAAAAATAGCATCCAGTGAGTTTTCAATTACTTTATTGTTTTGCTCTTTTAATGAGTTAATTAACAATTTACGGTTGATGAAACGTTGGTATAAAAAGGCGATAATTAAAAATACTCCAAAAAACATGAGTAGCATAACAATAAAGTTTTGACGCCTTTCACTAACTTTTGCTAACAACGTTTTAGTATTAACACTCACACCAAGCTCTAAAGGTAACATCGCAATATCACCCTCAAGCGAAATACGTTTTTTTAATGTATAAGCAATTGGGTAATTACTTAGCGGTAAAGTACCTTGCTCTAGCATTGTGGTTGCAGCGGAAAATTCTTCAGTCCACGTTTTAGCTTTATTAAATTCAAATCCGAAGCGCAGTTGAGAGTTTGGATGATATAGAAATTCACCTTCATTATTCATGAGGTAAATGTGTGTTCCATCTGGCGATTCAACCGTTAAACTTTTTATTAATTTATCAGCAAAGTAGTTAGTGACTAATATTGCAAATATCTTATTTTTTTCATCAAAAACAGGCTTAGCTACACGAAAAGTACTTATGTAGGGTTCTTGTATCTGCCCATTTTCACGGTTGTAGTTAATAGGAGAAATATAAACACTTTTATTATCGAGCATGCTCGCTTTTATCATGTAATCGCGTTGACCTTTTTTTTGTAATTGCAGGCCTTGCAGTCGATTAATTTCCCCTAGCTGGTTTCGATCAACCCTGACAACTTCTTGTCCACCATCTGCGAGAATAATATAGCGAGCCTGAAGTATGCTGTCATCTGTGCGCATAAAACCACTAAAAATGCTCGCTAAGCGTTCTTCCCAAACGTCAATGTGCGTGCCTAACAAGGGATCAATTTTCTTGTTTTCAGTGGCGCGAGTAATACCTTTAATAGGGGGGGTAGCGTCTAAAAAGCGAATAGCGGTAACACTATCTTTGAGGTGGTTTTTTAGTGAAAGGCTTTTTGTTTCAAGCTCACGTTTTAATTCTATTTGAGCTGAATGGTAAACGTCACTTCTTACTTTTTGATCGAACATATATAGAGAAGGCAAAGCTATAAGAACAAATATTATTGTTGCAACGAGCATTAATTTATTATTTTTTGTTACATTCAACAAAATATTTCTTTTTAGCATTTACCTTCACCATAAATTTTTATTGTTATTAGTATAGAGCATTAACGAAAGAATTGGACCATCTAACTAATCAGTTATCGCTATAATTTTTATAATAAAAAGACTAAATCATTAGTTTTATTTAAAGCTCACCCTCTATATGAATTATAAATGAATGAGAGTACTCATATCGACTTACACAGACTATAAAATAGTTGTTTCAACCAATCATCCCTTTAAAATATAAAAGGTAGCCAATGCTACCTTTTATATATTTTTAGAGTGCTAAATCTATATTATCTAAATAGTACATCTTCTCTGTTAAACCATTTAACGCAAAATGCCAGTAGCCCAGCCGCAATGATTGCAGTAGCTAAAAATATTAAGCCCACAAATGTGTAATCAACAGTCCCTTTTACTATTTCTTTAATCGCTAAAGCCACGTTTGTAACAGGAATGAATGCTGTTTTAGCAGTAAGCTCCATATTTGGCATTATTGAAATAATAATAGGGAAAAATACACCCATGCTAAGCGGAGCCATGTAGTTTTGCGCTTCTTTAAACGTACGCGCATAAATAGATATAGCTAAAGCTAAGGCTGAGAATATAGCAGCCACAGGTAGTAGCAGTACAAATATCATCAGTAAATCGGTAACCGCTAATGTACTAAACGCGGCTTTAATAAAATCAAGATCAGCAAATGCTAACGCCAGTGCTATCCAACAGCCCATGCTTAAGACAGTTATGGTTGTGGAGGCAATGGATGTAGTTAACAAAGTTATAAATTTACCAAGCACTAGCTCTGTGCGCGTAATAGGTGTAAGTAGGAGTGTTTCTAGCGTGCCGCGTTCTTTTTCGCCAGCGCCTAAATCAATAGCTGGGTAAGTAGCCCCCATTAGTACTAATGGTATAAGTAAGTAAGGTAAAAACCCGCCAATTTTTTCGCCAAGGTTTTCACGTTTATCGGCTGTATCTACTTTAATAACTTCAATTGGATTAAGAATGGATTTTTGAACAGACTCTTCAATACCAAAACTGATTAGCTTTTGAGTTTGCAGCACGTCACTGTATTCTTTTGCGAGCTCTTTAACGCGTTCGAATAAAAAATTGATAGATTTTGAGTCGTTAAATACAACCTGCCACTGGCTTTGTTTTCCATCATCTAATGTTTGCTCAGCATGGCTTGGTAAATAAATACCCATATCGATATCGCCAGCTATAACGCCAGCTTTAAGCTCTTCAATGTTATTAAAGGTTTTAGTGCCTTTATAAAGCTCAAAACTTTTGTGATAAAACACTTTATCAGTAAACTCTTGTGCGTATTCACCATTAATAATGGCATACGTATTTACTTTTTGTTCTGCATCCATCGCTGCTTGTGAGCTTATAAATGCCATTACAGCAAACAATAACGGAAAAATTGCTACAGGGAGCGCAACAACAAATAATAGCGTTTTTTTGTCGCGTAATAACTCTCTTAATTCCTTTTTAAATACCTCAAACATCATGTTTCTCCGTTAATATGTTCATAAACGCTTGATTAAGCTCATCACTATTACCTGCTTGTTTAAATTCATCTACTGTTCCGTCAAAGCAGCTAATACCTTCGTTAATTACAGCGACTCGGTCACATAAGAGTGCAACTTCATCTAAATGATGGGTAGAAAAAATAACAGGAGTACCTTGTGCCTTTAAACCCTTAATAAATTGAATAACGGTTTGCGTGGTCATTATATCGAGCCCGGTTGTTGGCTCATCGAGCACCACTACTGCTGGGCGATGTACAACAGCACGAGCGATATTCGCCTTTTGTTTCATACCAGTTGATAGATTTTCAGCGCGTTTATCTACAAACTTATGCATATCAAGCAATGTGAATAGCTCATCACAACGCGATGCAATATCGCTTTTGCTCATACCGTGAAGCTTTGCAAAATACTCTATGTTTTCTTTTACAGTTAAGCGACCATACAAACCGGTTGAACCCGATAAAAAACCGATAGACTTACGCCCTAATAACGGTTTTTTCACAGTGTCGTTTCCAGCAATTGTTATTGAACCTTCATCGGGCTTTAATGCGGTTGATATCATTCTAAGTGTTGTTGTTTTACCTGCGCCATTGGGTCCTAGTAATCCAAGTACCTCACCCTTCGCGCAGCTAAAGCTTACGTCTCGTACTGAATGAAAATAGTCTTTATCTTCACGAGGATCGATGTCGTCTATTTTATTTTTTTTGTGATCTTTAGTTAGCTTAAATTTCTTTTTAAGCCCAGCAACTTCTATCATGTTCGTATCCTTCGTTTCGCTCTAAAATAATCTGTATTGTTATAAAAAGAGTCGTCTTTGTTTTCATCATGCCAACCAGGCACGCCTAATAATGGCAGTGGCGAAAGCTGTTTGTTATCGGCTAAGCAGTTATCTATTTTAATCATCTCATAAAGGGCTTGGTCTAGGTACTGATATTGAGTAACTAAATCTTTACAAAATGTTTCATCTGGTACACAAACAAACAATGCTTTACCCGTTAAACCTATATAAGGCTTGGTGAGCATTTCATAATTAGCATGGCCAAACATAAACGCTTTAATGCTTTTTCCCCATTCACTTTTATGCTCAACAAATGCTTTTTTCCATTGGTGATCGCGAAGCAATTCTTGCCATTTAGTATCGCTTATTGCCAATACCACACCACATTCGTCAAAGAGCGTTAATGCATTACGATGTTTGGTACGCTTTTGCAAACCATGTTCAGCTATATCTTGCACATGACGCTGGTTAATAAGCGCTTTCGTTTTAGGAAATAAACACCAAATAAAGCCACCAAACAAGTCATGCCAATTCTCACTGCGCGTAGGTACAACACCCGTTTCAAAAATAACTTGTTCGTAATAACGATCGCCAAAATCTACCTTTGCATCATCTTCAAAAGTAATAGGAATATTATTCGCATTAATAGCGGTTAAAAATGGAGAAAACCACTGTGGAGCCGGCCAATCAGTTAGTTCGTTAACTTTAAATAGCTCACGTAAGTGCGAAAATGTACCGGTTTCTAAACTACTAATTTGCCACTGCTCGGGGGGAGTAAAACGCTTCATTTAAACCTTTAACAATTTATGCCTATAATTTACGAGAAGTTTACCGCAAAAACTGGTTCTACTTAATAGAAGTTAATATACTAATCATAACTTAAAACAAAAAAAGAGCTGACATGAAACATTATTTCTCTCTCACACTACTCGCTACTGCTGTTTTAGCAGGTTGCGCAACAACAAGTATTACACCTACTGATGTAACAAATGGTTATAACAGTATTCAAGCTGATGAATTGGCTAAACATGTAAAAGTACTCGCATCAGACGAATTTGGTGGTCGTGCTCCTTCATCACCTGGCGAAAAGCTAACGCTTGATTATTTAACTGCGCAGTTTAAAGCCCTAGGTTTAGAGCCAGGTAATGGCGACAGCTACTTACAAGAAGTTCCACTTGTGTCGCTTGAGGCTGATGCAAACATGGTATTAAGTATTGGTGGTAAAGACTATCAATACAAAAAAGACATGGTTATGGGTAGCAGCCGCATAAGCGCACAAGAAGGCATAGAAAATTCTGAACTTGTATTTGTGGGCTACGGCGTTAACGCACCTGAATACAATTGGAATGATTACGAAGGATTAGACGTTAAAGGCAAAACGGTTGTAATGCTGGTTAACGATCCAGGTTTTGCAACAAAAGACCCTACTTTATTTACTGGCGACGCGATGACCTATTATGGTCGTTGGACATACAAATACGAAGAAGCGAGTCGACAAGGTGCCGCTGGTGCAATTATTATTCATGAAACAGCACCTGCTTCTTACCCGTGGTCGGTTGTTGAAAACTCGTGGAGCGGCGAGCAATTTGGTTTTCAAAAAGAAAACAACAACATGGACCGTGTAGCCGTTGAAGGCTGGGTTACAACTGACGTAGCAAAAGAGCTCTTTACTAAAGCAGGTTTAGATTTTGATACCGTTAAAACAAATGCTGCTAAAGGTGCTTACCATGTTGATATGGGCGATTTAACTGCTTCTGTTAATGTTAAAAACACGATTAAAAAATCGGTGTCGTATAACTTTATCGCCACTTTACCTGGTAGTGAAAAACCAGACGAGCATGTTATTTACTCGGCTCACTGGGATCACTTAGGTACAGATAAAACACGTAAAGGCGATCAAATTTATAACGGTGCTCACGACAATGCAACGGGTACCGCTGGGCTAATTGAAGTAGCTGAAGCCTTTACTAAACTACCTAAGCACCCTAGCCGCTCAATGACATTTTTAGCGGTAACTGCTGAAGAGCAAGGCTTATTAGGTTCTAAATACTATGCGGCAAATCCAGTAATTGCAGCGGATAAAACAGTCGCTAACATAAACATGGATAGCTTAAATTTATTAGGCAAAGTAAAAGACATGAATGTGGTTGGTATAGGTAAATCACAAATGGATGAGTTTTTAGAAACTGCAGCTAAAGAGCAAGGCAGAACAATATCAGGCGATCCTAAACCGTCATCTGGTGGCTATTACCGCTCTGATCACTTTGCATTCGCTAACATGGGTATTCCGGCTATGTACGCAGGTGGCGGCACCGTCGCTGCTGATGAAGAAACGGCTAATTACCGTAAACGTATGAGCTTAGTACTTCGCGGTTGTTACCATCAACCATGTGACCGTTACCGTGATGAATGGGATTTATCGGGTGCTGTTCAAGACTTACAATTATTTTATAAGGTAGGTTTTGATATTTCTGAAACAGAACAGTGGCCAACGTGGAATACAAACTCTGAATTTCAGCGTAAGTAGTTCTATTTAATCACAGCCTAAAATTTAAGTTTAAACTAACTTAGATTTAGCTATCGAAAAACTCAAACAGAGTAATCGATTTAAATAGATGCTAATGATATTGATTATCATTTAATTAAAATATACAGTGTGACCTAGTTAATTTATTAGGTCGCATTGTATGATTTCACTTCCTCACATTGGTTTTATTACTCCTGCCTCAAAACGATTTTTGAGCCAAAATAAACGCTTACTGCTGCCTTTATTTATTTTAACTTGCCTTGCAATACCGCAATTACGCGAAATAACAATGACCGCACTCAGTGATGCATTTTTTCAAGTAAGTGTGTTTGTTGCTGCTACCCTGTTAATTTATTACTACGCTATAGAACACTTACCTCAATTAGAGCTTAGTTATTTAAGTGCCAAGTCCCCTATTTTAGAAATTAGCTTTGCAGCGGTTTTAGGTGCATTACCTGGCTGTGGTGGGGCTATTATTGTGGTTACTCAATTTACAAAAGGCCAAGCAAGCTTTGGTGCTATTGTTGCTGTGCTAACAGCTACAATGGGCGATGCAGCGTTTTTATTACTTGCTACCCGACCTACTGAAGGCTTGTTAATTATGGGCATAGGGTTAGTTGTGGGTACATTCAGTGGTTTACTGGTTAATACAATACACAAAAAAGATTTTTTACGCCCAACAGCGCAAGAACAAAAGCGCCAAATTAAAATACTCTCAACTAACATTATTAAAATCAGTAAACCGATTTGGGTGGTAGCAATTATCCCAAGCCTTATAATTGCCTTTTTGATTGCCTTTAATGTTAATTTTACACAGTTTGGCGCAAGCACAAGCACTTTAGTTACGCTATTTGGTGCATTAATGGCTTTATTTATTGTTAGTATTTGGGCACTTTCGTCAAGAGGTGAAAGCTATCAAGAGGTAACGTCAGAAGACGATGCCTGTCACCCTCCTTCTAAAATAATAAAAGTATTACAAGATACCCATTTTGTTACGGCATGGGTTGTAGCCTCTTTTATGCTATTTGAGATTTTGGTTAACATTGCCGGACTTGATTTAAAAACGTGGTTTGTACATTACGCCTATTTGGCCCCATTAATTGCAGTGCTAATTGGATTTTTACCCGGCTGTGGCCCGCAAATAATTGTTACAACGCTTTATATTCAAGGCATTATTCCCTTTAGTGCTTTAGCAGGAAACGCAATTTCTAACGATGGTGATGCGTTATTCCCAGCAATAGCAATGGCGCCCAAAGCTGCAGTTATAGCTACACTTTATACGTCTATTCCCGCATTAATAGTTGGTTATGGGTTGTATTTTTTTGCTGAAATTTAAAAAATGAGATTTAAAAACACAAAAAAGCTCAGCAATTGCTGAGCTTTTAACATGTTAAGTTATGCTTACTTATACAGTAGTTGGTTCTGCTGCTAATTCTTTTGGATTTGGACCAAAATCGTTCTCGCCTTCGTGCGAATCTTGCGCAAGAAAAACAATTAAAACAATCCAACCGATGATTGGTACTAACCAAAGTAACTGCCACCAGCCTGAACGGCCTGTGTCATGAAGACGACGTGCACCCGCACTTAAGCCAGGAATTAATAGCGCTAAGCTATAAATAGAGCCAATGAACATTGTTCCTAGTACACCATCAATCGCATTACAAACTACTGAAAAAATGAAGTTAAATAATATAAACATCCAATATGCTTTACGACGATTACGGCCTGAAAAATCTGCGTAGCTACGCAACGCGTTCATATAATGTTCCATGAAATTTCCTTAGTGTTATTTTTTATATTCCCTAACGGGGTTAATCTAATTACTTTTTAGTAACATTTGTATCTTAATTAAAAACAGCTCAAATTAAAACAAAAAACCAGCTAAAAGCTGGTTTTTATTACATATTAACAATTTAGCTATTAACTCATAGCCATCATCATTGCTGATGGATTTTCTAAGTACGATTTCCATAAATTATTAAAACGAGCAATAGTGCCCCCATCAATAACACGATGATCCCCAGACCAACTCACTTGCATAATAGCTTTACTTACAACTTGCCCACTTTCGTCAAAACGCGGTAAATACTGTAATTTACCAAGCGCAACAATTGCCACTTCTGGTTTATTAATTATAGGGGTCGCAATAGTGCCGCCAATCGCACCAATGTTAGAGATGCTAATCGTCCCACCTTTTAAATCATCCGGTGCAACACGCCCTTCTCGCGCTGAATGAGTTAACCTGGTTAAATCATTTGCCACATCAACAATGCTCTTACTCTGGCACGATTTAATATTAGGCACTAACAAGCCAATTTTAGAATCAACCGCAATACCAATATTATGATCGTTATAATAGGTAAGCTCTGAGCATTCATCGTTCACTTTTGAATTAAGTACAGGGTACTCTTTCATTGCTAGCGACAATGCTTTTACAAAAAATGGCATCATAGTGAGCTTTACGCCTTGTGCTTTGTACTGCTCTTTTAAAGAACTACGCAAAGCTATAAGCTGCGTTAAGTCTATTTCATCACTAAACGTAAAGTGCGGAATAGTTGAAACCGACGCTACCATTTGCTTGGCCATGGCCGCTTTAATGCCTTTAATTTGCTCGACTCTTACGCCACCGCTTTGATTCTGCGTTTGGTTTTGTACTGCACTTTGAGAAGCATCGCTATCAAGCGGTGAAGTATCAATAGTATTTGGCACTTCACCTTTTACAAACTCTTCAATATCTTGCTTGTAAATACGTCCATTTTTACCACTACCTGGTACACAGGTTAAATCAACATCTAGTTCACGTGCTTTACGACGAACCGCAGGCGATGCAACCGCTTTTTGATTGATAATTTTAGCAGCTTGCTGCGTTTTAACAGGGGAAACTTTTTCAGCGACGGCATTAGTTTGAGCCTTTACGACCGCTTGGTTTATATCAACATTTGGTTTTGGTGCACTGCCTGCAATTGTCATTTGAAACAACGGGCTATGTACTTTGGCTATTTCGCCTTTTTGATAATATAACTTTTGTACAGTGCCTGTATATTTTGCCGGAATTTGTACTAATGCTTTGTCGGTCATTACGTCACAAACCGCTTGGTCTTCTTCTATTTCGTCGCCTTCAGCAACTAACCAATCAACAATCTCACACTCAACAATACCTTCACCAATATCCGGTAATATAAAATCCTCAACCACATCAGCTGCACCATTAGTTTTATTTTCAGCTTGTACTGGCTCTTGTACTACTTCATTGCTAATGCTTTCACCGGCTACATCCATAGCGAATAAAGGGGCATGTACTTTAGCAATCTCACCTTTTAGATAATATAACTTTGAAATTACGCCATCATGCACTGCCGGAATTTGTACTAATGCTTTGTCTGTCATAACATCGCAGATTGGTTGATCCTCAGATACGGTATCGCCTTCTTGTACTAGCCATTCAACTACTTCGCATTCAACAATGCCTTCACCAATATCGGGTAATATAAAATCTTTAGCCATGGTAACCCCTAAAAATCCATTGATTGTTTAATTGCAGCCAACACTTTTAGTGCATCCGGTACGTATTCTTTTTCAAGTGCTAGCGGGTATGGGGTATCTAGACCACATACACGTAAAATTGGCGACTCTAAATGCAAGAAACACTCTTGTTGTATTGTTGCTGCTATCTCTGCACCAAAGCCATTGGTTATAGGCGCTTCATGACTCACGATTAAACGGCCGGTTTTAGTAACCGATTTAGCAATCGTTTCAACATCCCAAGGTAAAATACTACGAAGGTCAATTACTTCACAGCTTATACCTTGCTCGCTTGCTTGCTTTGCTGCATCTTCAATAATTTCCATTTGAGCACCCCACGCTAAAAGCGTAATATCACTACCCTCTTGTACTACTTCAGCCGTGCCTAATTCAATACTATAATCTTCTTCTGGCACTTCGCCAATTGATGCACGATATAAACGCTTAGGCTCAAAAAATATGACCGGGTTATCGTCTTTAATTGATGCACGTAATAATCCTTTAGCTTGATAAGGGTTACGCGGTACAACTACTTTCAAACCTGGTGTGTGCGCAAAATACGCTTCGGGTGATTGTGAATGGTACAAACCACCGGCAATGCCACCGCCATAGGGCGTACGAATAGTTAAGTTACCGACATTAAATTCATTACCACTGCGATAACGAAACTTAGCGGCTTCATTTACTATTTGATCAAACGCTGGAAAAATATAATCAGCAAATTGAATTTCTGCTAATGCAGGCGCACCAAAAGCCGCTAAACCATTAGCAAAACCTAAAATACCTTGCTCGGTTAAAGGCGTATTAAAAACACGGTGTTTACCGTACTTCTCTTGCAAGCCAGATGTTGCTCTAAATACACCACCGAAGTAACCAACATCTTCACCAAAAATACAGGCTTGAGGATGCTCATTCATCGTAATATCCAGAGCAGAGTTAATTGCGTGGAGCATGTTCATTTTAGCCATTACTTAATTCTCCCTGCGGTTACTGGGTAAGCATCTGGATGCTGTTTTATATGTTCTTTTAGTTGCTCGTACTGGCGTTGCAATAATGGAATTGGTGTATCGTAAACGTCAGATATCAATTCTTCTAAAGCGGGCTTTGCAACAACTTCAGCACGTTTAAGCGCTGCTAAAATTTCTTCACGAATCGACTCTTTTGCTTTTAAATCGTCTTCTTCGTTTAACCAGTCTTGCTTGACCAGCCATTTTCTAAATTTATCAATAGGACACGTTTGATGATTCGCTTCTTCATCTTTAGAACGATAACCACTTGGATCGTCCGACGTAGAATGCGCTCCTAAACGATAAGCAATCGATTCAATAAGTACAGGCTCACCTTGTGTTGAAGCTATTTCGCGTGCTTTTTTAGTTGCCGCATAAACAGCAAGTGCATCTGTGCCATCAACACGAATTGTTTTAATGCCATAACCCACACCACGCGATGCAATACCGTCGCCTTTAAACTGCTCATCAGCAGGGGTAGATATGGCATAACCGTTATTACGTGCAAAAAATATAACCG
Source organism: Pseudoalteromonas sp. EB27 (assembly GCF_001974875.1). Classification (GTDB taxonomy): domain Bacteria; phylum Pseudomonadota; class Gammaproteobacteria; order Enterobacterales; family Alteromonadaceae; genus Pseudoalteromonas. The sequence goes on along the minus strand of NZ_MTQD01000006.1, from coordinate 152,003 downwards.
GCGCTCTGTGAACAGCGGCCATATTTAAACCGGCATGAAAGTCACCTTCAGATGCAGCACCTTCACCAAAATAACAAATGGTTACATTATCAATTGTGCTGGAAAGCTCGCCTGTTTTAGCGTCGATGTGCTTTATTTTTTGGCCATATGCATAACCTGTTGCCTGTGGTATTTGCGTACCCAATGGCGATGAGATCGTCATGTAGTTTAGCGCTTTAGAACCATAGTGAATTGGCATTTGACGACCTTTACCTAAATCCAATTCATTTGAAAACATTTGGTTCATAAATTGATCAAGCGTAAAGCCACGATAATGCAGTGCTGCCTGTTCACGATATTGAGCCATGATCATATCGTTTTGATCAAGTGCAGCAGCAGAGGCTGTAACTGCGGCTTCTTCGCCTAGGCATTGCATATAAAAACTAACACGGCCTTGGCGCTGCGCGCCTTGCATACGTTCATCTAACAAACGTATAAAACGCATTGTTTCATATAACTTAATAGCGGTATGTTTTGAAATATCAGGTGCGGTTGCACTAGGATGAATGTCGCCGTCCTCAGTTAAAATACTAAGGGTTGGAATATTAAGCGCTTGACCATCAATAAATTCAAGCTCGTGGTTAATATTCAGCGATACGTTATTTGGATTACTCATAACCTACCTTCTTTTGTTGTCGGTAAAACAGTGCCCCTTTAAATTATTATTATGGGTGATTGCTGCTGGTTAAACTTTGCAACATCTGCACTATCTTTAATTAAAGCTGCCAACACTTTACGTTAACGTAAAGTGTTATTCAACAGATCTGGGACGAAACAAAAGCAAATACAGGTTAAATAAGTGGCAAGTTAACGATACGATTACTTTAATTAATAGTAATCATATAGTTAACTTGAAGACATCAGTGGTCTGATGAGTTTAATTAGACGAAATTGCTATCAATATCCATTGGAATAACTGTAAGGAGTGCTCTTTGCCCTAATGCTACGCTCGCATTTGGGAAAATAATAGCCTCTCCTTCAACGTCAGCGTAAATCGCTTTATCACCGTCGGTTGCAAGTAGTTCACCTTTCGCAAAGCCAGTAAAGTTCTCAGCATTATCAGAAAAAGGAAAACTAAAATCGTCCTGTGTTCTATTAATTGTGCGATGGACAGCAAATAACTCAAAATCGTTTGCATTAAATTCAGGATATTCAACTTCATTTTGACTAATTAATGCAGTTAAGGTTTGCTTTGTTTTTTCAAAGCGAGCCATATCGTTTTGACCAAATGGTTTAACTTGACCTAGCTCTACGGTAAATGAATCAGCTCCATGTACAAATGACGAATAATAGCTAAATGTTGTTGCAGGAGATTTCATCATAAGTACGGTATTTACACCACAACTCAATAAAAATTGTAACTGAGACTTTTTCCAAGGCTTACCATGTAAAAATGGATACACAGCAAATTTTTCGTTTTTAGAGCCTCTAATTGCAGTGTGTAAGTCGTAGTGACACCGGCTACTGCCTTGCTCGCCACGCGCATAAAAATCGCTTACGTATTGCTCAAGCTTTGCAGCACGGGTACGCTCATTATTCATTGGTACACCTTCAACTGTATGGTTACCATTAAATAATCTATTTAAGTTTTCTTCTACAAAACGCAGGCCAATATTAATTGATTGTGGATTACCATAAATAAACAAAGCGCGCTGCTTAAGTATCAGCTCGCCTTTTATAATTTGTTTAATAAGTGCATCACAAATTTCAATTGGCGCAGTTTCGTTACCGTGTACGGCGCTTGAATAAACTACATCTTTTGACGTTGTAACAGCAGGTTGAAACTCGATTACACCGGTATCGTGTATATTTACACGAGTTCCATTATCTAAAACAAACTCACCTGCATCTAAATGCCATTCGTTATTGCAACTAAGCGTTAAAAAATCGCCAGTGTGTTTTAATTCATTTAAGTAAGATGGATTGGCTGACATATAATAAGCCCTTAAAAAATAATGTGAGAGTAGACTCTTATGAATATATTTTTATATACACAAGGTATAGAAACGAAAACGGCTGAATAAATCAGCCGTTTTAAAATTATTAGATTAAGTTAGCTTATAACTGAATCTACAAGCTTTTTAGCTTCTTTTTCAAGTAATGCTAAATGCTCTTCACCTTTAAATGATTCAAGGTATATTTTATAAATATCTTCGGTACCTGATGGACGCGCTGCAAACCAGCCGTTCTCAGTTACCACTTTTAAACCACCAATGGCGGCATCGTTACCTGGTGCATGAGTCAATTTTTGTAAAATAGGCTCGCCAGCAAGTGTATCTGCTTTAACATCAGAAGCACTCAATGCTTTTAAACGTGCTTTTTGACCGCTTGTGGCTGGTGCATCTAGGCGTTTATAAATTGGAGAACCAAACTCTTGTTCTAATTCTTTATAAAGCACTGATGGCGTTTTACCTGTCACAGCCAAAATCTCTGCGGCTAATAGACCCATAATGAAGCCATCTTTATCTGTACACCATACAGAGCCATCAAAACGTAGGAATGCAGCACCTGCACTTTCTTCGCCACCAAAGGCAAGCTTGCCTTTGCTTAAGCCTTCAACAAACCATTTAAAGCCTACTGGTACTTCTTTAACCTTACGGTTGTTACGAGCAGCGACTTTGTCGATCATAGAGCTAGAAACCAATGTTTTGCCAATTTCTACGGTTTCATTCCAATCACGGTGTTTAAGTAAGTAATCGATTGCCACTGCTAAAAAGTGGTTTGGATTCATTAAGCCATCTGGCGTTACAATACCGTGACGATCGTAGTCAGGGTCATTACCAATAGACACATCAAAATCATCTTTTAGTGCAATAAGATTTGCCATTGAATAAGGTGATGAACAATCCATACGAATTTTGCCGTCTTTATCAAGTGGCATAAAAGCAAAACGTGGATCAACAACATCATTAACTACGGTTAAATCTAAATTATATTTTTTTGCAATGACTGGCCAAAAATTAATACCTGAACCACCTAATGGATCAATACCAATTTTAATACCTGCATCGCTGATTGCTTTTAAATTAACGATATTTGCTAAGTCATCAATATAAGGAGTCATTAAATCTTCGTAGCGGATAAAGCCTGAACGCGATGCTTTAGCGAATGGGAATAACTCAACTTCAACTAAATCTTCTAATAAAAGTTGATTAGCTCTGTCTTCAATCCACTTAGTTACGTCGGTATCAGCTGGTCCGCCATTAGGTGGATTGTATTTAAAGCCACCATCTTCAGGAGGGTTATGCGAAGGCGTAACAACAATCCCGTCTGCTAATTCATTTGGGTGTAGTTTATTGTGGCTCACTATAGCGTGGCTGATAACTGGCGTTGGTGTAAAATCACCGTTTTCTTGCGTTATCACTTGCACTTCGTTAGCGACTAATACTTCAATAGCCGAGTTAAATGCCGCTTCACTCAATGCGTGTGTGTCTTTGCCTAAAAATAACGGACCAAATATGTCATTTTGTTTTCTGTAATCACAAATAGCCTGAGTAATCGCTAGAATGTGTGACTCGTTAAATTTAACATCGTAAGAACAACCACGGTGCCCTGAAGTACCAAAAGCAACACAATGATCTGGATTTTGTTCAAGATCAGGTTCGTTTAAGTAGTACGCAGATACTAATTTAGGTACATTAACCAATGCCGATTGTGGAGCAGTTTTGCCTGCGCCTGAGTGAATAGCCATTATATTTCCTTACAGGTAATCGCGAATTTTTTCAGCTTGCTCTGCACTATATCCAAGGCAAAGAGCAACTTCATGAAGCATCATTTTTTTACGTGTTGTATTAGAATTAGTCATAACCCAATATTCACTATCGGTTATGTTCTTAGGGTTCATACTACTCCCGCTGTTTACTAAAGCTTCTTTACTAGTAGCAAAGTAAACACGGTCACGCCCTTTTATGTCTAATACCGCAGAAAAATCAGTTTTATGTGTGCGGTAAAATGCACTTAAAATAAACAAAAAGCGTCCAACAACGCCCTTTTGCATTGCCAGCTCTTCTTTATTTAATACATTAAAAACATTATCGCTTTTTTGCTTCACTGGTGCGTGAGCTAAAGGCGTTTGTTTTTTTGCAGTCTCAGCAGCAGATGGCTCTGAGCTTTTTAATGTGGCGGTAGACGTAGTCGCAGTTTGATTATTTTGAGTTAGTTCTACGTTTGCGGTTTGAATTTTTTCGCCGCTCAGATTTAATAAACGACGTAAAATAGTGGATGCACTTTCACCAATACTTTGCGTATTGCTTGCAATATATTGATATAACTCGTCGTCTATGTCGATTTGTTTCATGTTCTTCCTGTCATTACGGGTCACATTTTTTTCTCCCGTGTGATTATACCCAAACCAATCAGAAATGCGAGTTACAACAAGCACTCCCGTAAACATATTAATATTTACCTAATTGTTGTTGATTTAACGCCCAAAAGCCCAACTTAATAAATAGTCGCTGTATTTTTTGCTTTTTAGAGCAATGCTCGGCAAACTATGGCGAAATTTTCAGGAGGCGGGTATGCAGTTAAATTACAGGCAACAAGGGCAAGGTCCTAATGTTATTTTGATACATGGGCTTTTTGGATCATTAGAAAACCTAAATGTAATCGCAAAACCATTAAGTGAACACTTTAATGTTATTAACGTTGATTTACGCAACCACGGACTTTCACCGCATAGCAAGGAAATGAACTACCCGGCAATGGCTCAAGATATTGTTGAGTTATTTGCAGATTTGAACATAGATAAAGCACATTTAGTTGGGCATTCTATGGGTGGTAAAGTGGCAATGGAATTAGCGCTTACACATCCTGAACTTGTAAATAAGCTTGTTGTACTTGATATAGCACCTGTTAGTTACCCCGCTCGCCACACAAAAATATTACAAGCATTAAAAGCGGTTTCAGCGCAGTCAATAGACGATAGAAAGCAAGCTGATGTAATTATGCAACCTTATATAGAAGAACTGGGAGTGCGACAGTTTCTACTTAAAAGTCTCGCTAAAAATGAGGAAGGTCATTTTGCATGGCGGTTTAACTTAAATGTGCTTGACGAAAAATATTCTACAATCACATCCAATGTTAATGAAAATAATTCTTGTTCATGCGATACTCTTTTCATTAAAGGTAATGATTCTGACTATATTTTGCCTGAGCATCGTATTGCAATTAAAGCTCGCTTTAAAAATACTAAAGCTAAAATAATTCATGGCGCAGGCCATTGGCTTCATGCTCAAAAGCCACTTGCTGTAAATAAAGCGATAAACGACTTTTTAACTGCGGTTTAAAGTAATTTTAATCGCGTGTTTTTGATTTTGCGCACTAAATATATGAATAATTATATGCTATAGTACGCGCCGTTTAATTTAAAGGTTATACGTTGATGGTCAGTCAGTTAATTAACGAATTTGATACCCTAGGGTTGTATTTTGGCTTAGCCGGTATTTTCATATTCATCGGCATGGCAATTAAAGACGTACTAAAAAGTGGCAATGTGCCTAAGTTCGGACAATACATTGTCTGGGGCGTGCTCTTTTTAGGTTGTTCGGGCTTTATTGCTAAAGGGCTTATTCAAGTATTTTGGCAAGGCGCAGGTGTAGGTTAAGCATGGCGAAGTCAGAAACAGATAGAACTACACTCGATTTATTTGAATACGAAAAACGCCCAGGCAGACCTAAAACCAATCCCCTTTCACGGGATATGCAGTTAAAGGTAAATAAACGTAATCAAATAAAAAGAGATAAAGCACGTGGTTTAAAGCGTGTTGAATTTAAAGTTTCATCGCAGTTATATCAAGCATTGAGTGATATGGCAGATGCACAAAATATTAGCCGCAGTGCGCTGATTGAAACAATTTTACAAGAAAGATTGGCTATTGATACATAAAAGGTTTTAAATCCATGGCAAGTGTAGGCATTTTTTTCGGAAGTGACACAGGTAACACAGAACACGTAGCAAAAATGATCCAAAAAGAATTGGGTAAAAAGCTAGTGGCTGTTCATGATATTGCAAAAAGCTCTAAAGAAGAGATTGCTGAATTTGATTTGATCTTATTCGGTATCCCTACTTGGTACTACGGCGAAGCACAATGTGACTGGGATGATTTTTTTCCAGAGCTTGAAGAAGTAGACTTTGAAGGTAAACTTGTCGCTATTTTTGGTTGTGGAGACCAAGAAGATTACGCTGAGTACTTTTTAGATGCTATGGGCATGATCAACGATATCGTTACTGAGCGTGGCGCTATTGTGGTTGGTCATTGGCCGAGTGAAAGCTATGACTTTGAAGCATCTAAAGGCATGGCTGATGATAAACATTTTGTAGGTTTGGGTATCGACGAAGACCGCCAACCAGAGCTTACAGAACAACGTGTTAAAGCATGGTCTGCTCAAGTATATGAAGAAATGTGTTTAAGTGAATTAGCTGACTAATTTACTGCATATATCGCTAACTGTTTAAATAATTATCAAACAGTTAGCGTTTTAAGCTTTAGTGGCAATATAAATCAATTGTTCTTTGCACTTAACGCTTAGGCACGTTATCCTGTTTGTTGCTAATGTGTCGTGTACATCTTTGCAAGATGTCTAGTATAACCAAATAAAATTGAGACAGATTTAATGACTGATCATAACTTGGAACTTAAAAAAGCCGGTTTAAAAGTAACTTTACCGCGTATTAAAATATTAGAGATTTTACAATCTCCAGATAACCAACACATCAGCGCTGAAGATGTTTACAAAATTCTTTTGGATTTAGGCGAAGAAATTGGTCTTGCAACTGTATACCGCGTACTTAACCAATTTGATGATGCGGGTATTGTAAGCCGTCATCACTTTGAAGGTGGCAAATCAGTATTTGAACTTTCTGGAAGCACACACCACGATCATTTAGTATGTTTGAAATGTGGCAAAGTGGTAGAGTTTGAAGATGAGATGATTGAACGTCGTCAACTTGAAATTTCTGAAGAAAATGGTATTACACTTACAAACCACTCTTTATATTTATACGGTGAGTGTAATGATAAAGCAGCGTGTAAAGAGTTTAGCGACGCTAACAGCTAATACCGCTTTTAAAAAGCAATAAAAAACCTGCTAAGTGCAGGTTTTTTTGTGTCTAAAATACGCTTGTAATAAACATACCCAGTAAAAACTGGGTATGTTTAGATATTACTTATTGAGTTTTAGACCATGAATCGCGAAGACCCACTGTTTGGTTAAATACAACGTTCTCTGATTTAGAATCACGAGAGAAATAACCTGTACGCTCAAACTGAAAGCCCTGCTCTGCTTGTGAATTAGCAAGCGATGGCTCTAATTTAGCGTTTGATAAAACAACCAGTGACTCAGGATTTAATGTTGTTTCAAACTCATCAGCGGCTGCTGGATTTGGCACACTAAACAAACGATCGTATAAACGAACTTCTGCCGTAATAGACTCTGGTGCTGAAACCCAGTGAATAACACCTTTTACTTTACGTCCGTCACTTGGATTTTTACCAAGTGTTTCAGCATCGTAAGTACAGAAAATAGTTGTGATTTCGCCGTTTTCGTCTTTTTCAAAACGCTGTGCTTTAATAACATAAGCGCCACGTAAGCGTACTTCTTTATCAAGCACTAAACGTTTGAATTTGTTATTCGCTTCTTCTTTAAAGTCTTCTCGTTCTATACAGATTTCACGAGTAAATGGTACATCACGACGACCCATTTCTTCTTTATTTGGGTGATTAGCCACAGATAAAACTTCAACCTTGTCTGCATCGTAGTTTTCAATAACAACTTTAACAGGATCGAGTACGGCCATTGCACGCGGTGCATTTTCGTTTAAATCTTCACGGATACACGCTTCAAGCATGCCCATTTCAACCATATTCTCTTGCTTTGTTACACCAATACGCAAACAAAACTCACGAATTGAGCCAGGTGTATAACCACGGCGACGTAAACCTGCAATTGTAGGCATACGTGGGTCATCCCAGCCCTCAACAAAATTGTTTACCACTAAGTCGCTTAGCTTACGCTTTGACATAATAGTGTATTCAAGGTTTAAGCGTGAAAACTCAATTTGTTGTGGGTGACACTCTAAACTAATGTTATCAAGTACCCAATCGTATAAACGGCGGTTATCTTGGAATTCTAATGTACATAACGAATGTGTAATGCCCTCTAGCGCATCAGAAATACAGTGCGTAAAGTCATACATTGGATAAATGCACCATTTGTCTGCTGTTTGATGATGATGAGCAAAACGTACACGGTAAATAATTGGATCGCGAAGCACCATAAATGAGCTTGCCATATCAATTTTTGCACGCAAGACACATTCGCCTTCTTTGAATTCGCCAGCACGCATTTTTTCAAATAACGCTAGGTTTTCTTCAACTGAAGTATCTCTGTATGGGCTGTTTTTACCTGGCTCTTTTAATGTGCCACGATATTCACGTGCTTGATCTGCTGTTAAAAAACAAACGTACGCTAAACCTTTTTCAATTAACTCAACAGCGTAGCCATATAAAGTATCAAAATAATTAGAAGAATACTTTATATCACCATCCCAATTGAAACCTAACCACTGAACATCTTCTTTTATAGAATTAACGTAGTTAATGTCTTCTTTTTCTGGGTTTGTATCGTCGAAACGTAGGTTACATAAACCATTGTAATCTTTTGCGATGCCAAAATTTAAACAAATTGATTTGGCATGACCAATATGCAAAAAACCATTTGGTTCAGGTGGGAAACGTGTATGCGTAGTGGCATGTTTTCCACTTGATAAGTCTTCATCAATTCGGGTTCTAATAAAGTTACTTGGGCGATTCTCAGTTTCCGCCATAGGAGTGCAGTCCTCTAAATATTACGTAATAACAAAACTAATGCATTATTACAAAAACATACACTAACATACAGCAATAGATTAAGGTTTATTTTAGATATTGCTTAACTTTAATTCAGCTTAACTCTTGTTTATGAATAAAATTTGTTTTAGCGCAATATTTAAGTCATCAAAGCCAATTATAGTAGCAAAATAACCTACTTTATAAGGATTCGAAGATGGCTACACTTAATCAACATCGTGTATATATTCCAACTAACGCACGCGCAAACCACTACCTTTTAGCAGAAATCACCCCTAATCAAGATTTTTACAAAAGCTTTAGTGATATAAATTGTTGCTATGAACGTATTGCGCGCCAACTATTTGCTTCTTGCGATGAATATGAGCTTTATAATGTGCACTTATTAGCGAATGATAAACTGCCCGTTGTAAGGTTTAATGATGAGTCTTATCAGTTTGAGACAGATAAACAGATGCTCTTTTTTTATAACCCCTGCTATCATGAAGCGCATAAGATTTATTACACTGAAGGTACACCGAGTAAAAAAATACGTATTCTATTTTTAGCTACAGGCGATGATTTACGAGCCAACTCTGCAGAATTTCATAATAAAGTTCAAAAAGTCTTAAACACTCTACAAGAACAACTTTTAGTAAATCAATCCCAGTTTAAGCTTCGCGATCATCAACACTTAACATATGACCTATTTGCTAAAGAAAAAGGCAATAAAGAAAGCTATGGTTACAAATTAAGAAGCCTTTTCCCTCGCTATCAGTCAAGACAATGCAGCATACCCAATGATTACGCAGAGATGACTTACGCGACTTTTACTATACCGGTTTCGCGCGCTATTAAAACGCAATTTCAAACACTAATGAACACAAATGACTATGCTAAATTTTATGACTACTTTGCCTACTCATTTATACGTGCGTGTCAAAATAACAACCTGAATCATGGCGCTATGGTTGCTAATGGCGCAACACCTATTATACGAAACAGTAAAATTGATAAAAGTGAAGGCAATGCAGAACTTCAAAAATTAAGTTTTGATATTGACTCTAATGAAAATCAGATTAAGTATTTTTATGAGGCAAATAAACTAGTAGAGACCCTACATTTTGTAGTGGTTGCTACGCAACAGGATAAACATGAAATGGGGTACGGTCGATTTATGAACCAAGTGGAAAAAACAATTCATTCTTTGTGCAATGAGCTAGCCATAAATAAGCAGCGACAAGATTTATCTGTACGTTTTTTCCAACATATCAGTTACCCGTTCTAAATTTTCAGCTAATAACAAAAAGGCCCACATATGCGGGCCTTTTTAAAGGAAACAAGCGATTACCAGCCTGTTTTCTCTTTAAGTGCTTTACCTATATCAGCAAGTGAACGTACAGTTTTTACGCCCGCAGCTTCTAATGCAGCAAATTTCTCATCAGCAGTACCTTTACCACCGGCAATGATTGCGCCAGCGTGACCCATACGCTTACCTTCTGGTGCAGTAACACCAGCAATGTAAGATACTACAGGTTTAGTTACGTTTGCTTTGATGTACTCTGCAGCTTCTTCTTCTGCAGTACCACCAATTTCACCAATCATTACGATTGCTTCAGTTTGTGGATCTTTTTCGAACATTTCTAGAACGTCGATAAAGTTAGTACCTGGAATTGGATCACCACCAATACCAACACACGTAGACTGACCAAAACCAGCATCAGTAGTTTGCTTAACTGCTTCGTACGTTAAAGTACCAGAGCGAGAAACAATACCTACTTTACCAGGTTTGTGGATATGACCAGGCATGATACCAATCTTAGTCTCACCAGGAGTGATAACACCTGGACAGTTAGGACCGATCATACGAGTACCTGTTTGATCTAGTTTGATTTTAACATCAACCATATCAAGTGTAGGGATACCTTCAGTGATACAAACAATCAGCTCGATGCCAGCATCGATAGCTTCTAAGATTGCATCTTTACAGAAAGGAGCTGGTACATAAATAACTGAAGCTGTTGCGCCAGTTTCTTGAACAGCATCACGAACTGTGTTGAATACAGGAAGACCAAGGTGCGTTTGACCGCCTTTACCTGGGCTAACACCACCAACCATTTGTGTACCGTACTCAAGCGCTTGCTCTGAGTGGAAAGTACCTTGGCCACCAGTGAAACCTTGACAGATAACTTTTGTATCTTTATTGATTAATACAGACATTATTTGCCCTCCGCAGCAGCAACAACTTTCTCAGCAGCGTCTGTTAGTGATTCAGCAGCAATGATATCTAGACCAGAGTTCTTAAGAACTTCACGACCTAATTCAGCATTAGTACCTTCTAAACGTACAACAACTGGTACGGTTACGCCAACTTCTTTAACTGCACCAATGATGCCTTCAGCAATCATGTCACAACGTACAATACCGCCAAAGATGTTTACTAAAACAGCTTTAACATTGTCGTCAGAAAGAATGATTTTGAATGCTTCAGAAACACGTTCTTTAGTCGCGCCGCCGCCAACATCTAGGAAGTTAGCCGGTTTGCCGCCATGTAGGTTTACGATGTCCATAGTACCCATCGCTAGGCCTGCACCGTTAACCATACAACCAACATTGCCATCTAGAGCAACGTAGTTAAGTTCGAAGCTTGCTGCGTGTGCTTCACGTGCATCTTCTTGAGATGGATCGTGGAACTCACGGATTTTAGGTTGACGGTAAAGTGCATTACCATCGATACCGATTTTGCCGTCAAGACAGTGAAGATTACCTTCGTCTGTGATTACTAACGGGTTGATTTCAAGTAGTGCGAAATCAAAATCAGTGAACATTTTACCAAGACCCATAAAGATCTTAACAAACTGCTTCATTTGTACTGGGTTAAGACCCAATTTGAAGCCTAGCTCACGTGCTTGGAAAGCCTGTGGACCCACTAGTGGATCGATTTCAGCTTTGTGGATAAGCTCAGGTGTTTCTTCTGCAACAGTTTCAATTTCAACGCCGCCTTCAGTAGACGCCATGAAAACTACTTTGCGAGATGCACGGTCAACTACTGCACCTAGGTACAATTCGTTAGCAATGTCAGTACAGCTTTCAACTAAAATTTTAGCTACTGGCTGGCCTTTCTCGTCTGTTTGGTAAGTAACTAGGTTTTTACCCAACCAGTTAGCTGCAAACGCTTTTACTTCGTCGATAGTTTTAACTAGCTTTACACCGCCAGCTTTACCACGTCCACCTGCGTGAACCTGAGTTTTAACAACCCACATATCACCGCCGATTTTTTCAGCAGCTGCTGCAGCTTCTTCAGGTGTATCGCAAGCGAAACCTTGAGAAACTGGTAAACCATATTCGGCAAAAAGTTGTTTTGCCTGATACTCATGCAAATTCATGATGCTTTATCCAATTTTTTATACTAAAAGAGCTGAATATTTTTTCAAATAAACAACTATCCCAAATTGCGCACCTAGTATAGATCCCAAGGCTTAACATGAAAACCCCAGTAAGACCAAAGGCGCAAAAAAAAAGCTGTGAATGTTCATTCACAGCTTACATTTCATACAACTAGATTAAACATCTAGCAATAAGCGAGTTGGATCTTCAAGTAACTCTTTAATAGTCACTAAGAAACCAACAGATTCTTTACCATCAATGATGCGGTGGTCATAAGAAAGTGCTAAATACATCATAGGAAGTATTTCAACTTTACCATTTACAGCCATAGGACGGTCTTGGATTTTATGCATACCCAAAATCGAAGATTGTGGCAAGTTAATGATAGGTGTAGATAGTAATGAACCAAATACTCCACCGTTAGTTATAGTGAAGTTACCACCAGTCATATCAGCAAGCGTAAGCTTACCATCACGACCTTTAAGTGCTAGTTCACGAATACCTTTTTCGATTTCAGCAACAGATAGTTTGTCACAATCTTTAAGTACTGGAGTAACTAGACCTCGTGGAGTAGATACTGCAATGCTGATATCAAAATAGTTATGATAAACAATATCGTCACCATCGATTGATGCGTTAACATCTGGGAAACGCTTAAGTGCTTCAGTTACCGCTTTCACGTAGAAAGACATGAAACCTAAACGAATACCATGACGCTTTTCAAACACTTCTTGGTACTGCTTACGAAGGCTCATGATTGGTTCCATGTTCACTTCGTTGAATGTTGTTAACATTGCAGTTGAGTTTTTAGCTTCAAGAAGACGTGTTGCTATCGTTTTACGTAAACGGGTCATAGGAACACGTTTTTGAGTACGATCGCCCATCGGTGCTGCTGGAGCAGAAGCTTCTGCTTTTTTAGCCGCTGGCGCTGGTGCTTTTAAGAAAGTATCAACGTCTTCTTTAGTTACACGACCATTTTTACCCGTGCCATTAATCTTAGAAGCGTCTAGGCCTTTCTCAGCGATTAAACGACGAACTGATGGTGTTAACACATCTGAACTTTCGCTTGAATCTGCTGCTGGCGCAGAGTCTGCTTTTGCAGCTGGAGCCGCTGGTGCACCGCCTGCTTTAACCGAACCAATTACTTGCTCGCCTAATACAGTATCGCCTTCGCCGTGAATGATATCACCCATGATGCCATCTTCTTGAGCTACTACTTCAAGAACAACTTTATCTGTTTCAATATCTACCAAGTTTTGGTCGCGTGTTACCGCGTCACCTGGTTGTACATGCCATGTAGCAATTGTTGCGTCTGCAACTGATTCTGGAAGTACAGGTACTTTAATGTCCACTTCTTTACCTTCTGATGCTGGTGCTGATTGCGCCGCTGGCGCGTCTTCTGATTTAGCTGGTGCTGATTCTTCTTTAGTTGAACCTTCACTTGCTGGCGCTGCATCAGCATCACCAAGTAAACCCATAACTTGATCGCCAAGTACGGTTGCACCTTCTTCTTGTGATATTTCTGTAATTACACCGTCGTGCTGTGCAACCACTTCTAAAACCACTTTATCTGTTTCAATGTCTACTAAGTTTTGATCGCGAGTTACTTTGTCGCCAACACTTACATGCCATGTAGCAACGGTAGCATCTGCAACCGACTCAGGAAGAACAGGAACTTTAATTTCTGTGCTCATTGCTTATCCTTTATTTTCTATAGTAAGCGCGTCGGCTACGAGCGCTTGTTGTTCTTTAGTATGTACTGACATGTAACCACACGCTGGCGATGCAGAGGCTTTACGACCTGCATATTTTAATTTAGCACCTTGTGGGATTGCATCAATAAAGTGATGTTGTGAACAGTACCATGCGCCTTGGTTTTGTGGCTCTTCTTGACACCAAACAAAATCAGTTACGTGTTGGTAACGCTCTATAATTGTTTGCATTTCATCGTGTGGGAACGGGTATAACTGTTCAACACGTACAATTGCAATATTATCTTGCTCAAGCTTACGACGTTCTTGTAATAGCTCGTAGTAAACTTTACCGCTACAAAATACAACTCGCTCTACTTTCTCTGGCTTAATATCATCGATTTCGTCAATCATATTATGGAAAACACCGTGTGAAAGCTCTTCAAGTGATGAAGTAGCAAGCGGATGACGAAGTAGTGACTTAGGCGTCATAACAATCAATGGACGACGAAGTGGTCGAACTGATTGACGACGAAGCATAGCGTAAACTTGCGCTGGCGTTGAAGGAACACATACTTGCATATTGTGATCAGCACATAGTTGTAAGAAACGCTCTAGGCGTGCTGAACTATGCTCTGGACCTTGACCTTCGTAACCATGAGGTAACAATATTGTAAGACCACATAAACGGCCCCATTTTTGCTCACCAGAACTTAAAAATTGGTCAAATACTACTTGAGCGCCATTGGCAAAATCACCAAATTGAGCTTCCCAAAGTAGTAGTGAAGTTGGCTCCGCAGTTGCATAACCATATTCAAAGGCAACAACAGCTTCTTCAGAAAGAACAGAGTCAAATATTTGAAAAGTACCTTGGTCTTCACTCAAGTGTTGAAGTGGCGTATAAGTAGCACCGTCTGATTGGCTATGAACTACCGCATGACGGTGGAAAAAAGTACCACGTCCTGAATCCTGACCCGTTAAACGAATATCAGTACCTTCAGTTGCAATTGTTGCATAAGCAAGCGTTTCAGCCATACCCCAATCAAGTGGTTTCTCTCCAGAAGCCATTAGTTTACGGTCGTCATAGATCTTTTTAACGCGTGACTGTGCTTTGTACTGCTCTGGGTAAGAAGCTATCTTCTCACCAAGAGCCTTAAGCTCTTCTAAAGGTACGCTAGCATCATACTCAACGTCCCATTCATGACCAACATACTTTGCCCAATCAGAAGAATGTGAAGTCTCTGGCTGTATTTCAGAAACAACACAGTTACCTTCATCTAATGCATCACGATATTCATCAGCGAGCGCTTTAATTTCTTGTTCAGAGAAAGAACCTTCAGCAATAAGTTGATCTGCATAGATTAAACGCGGCACTGGATGTTTTTTGATTTTTTGGTACATAACAGGCTGAGTTGCATTAGGCTCATCAGCTTCATTGTGACCGTGGCGACGATAACAAACTAAATCGATTACTACATCACGCTTAAACTGATTTCTAAAATCAAGTGCAATTTGAGTAACAAATGCAACTGCTTCAGGATCATCTGAGTTAACATGGAAGATAGGAGACTGGACCATTTTAGCAATGTCAGTACAGTATGGCGTTGAACGAACGTCATCTTGCTTCGAGGTTGTGAAACCTACTTGGTTGTTAACAACAATACGAATACTACCACCACAACTAAACGCGTTAGTTTGTGACATATTAAACGTTTCTTGAACAACACCTTGACCAGCAATCGCAGAGTCACCATGGATCGTAATTGGTAATGCTTTAATACCAGAGCTGTCACCTAAGCGATCAAGACGAGCACGCACAGAGCCCATAACTACTGGATTAACAATTTCAAGATGTGATGGGTTAAAAGCAAGCGCCATATGTACATTGCCACCTTTGGTAGCAAAATCAGACGAGTAACCCATATGATACTTAACATCACCAGAGCTTAATGTTTCTTTGTGAATACCAGCAAATTCATCAAATAACTCTGATGGGTTTTTACCAAGTACGTTCACAAGAACATTTAAACGACCGCGGTGAGCCATACCAATAACAGCTTCTTGTTGGCCGCTTTCACCAGCACGGTGAATAAGCTCTTTAAGCATTGGAACTAACGCATCACCACCTTCAAGTGAAAAACGTTTAGCACCTGGAAACTTTGAGCCTAAATATTTTTCAAGACCGTCAGCTGCTGTAAGCCCTTTCAGGATACGAAGCTTTTCATCTTTTGAGAATTTAGGTCTAGACTGGACAGATTCTAGACGTTGTTGTAACCAACGTTTTTCCTCTGTTGATGTGATGTGCATATACTCAGCGCCAACCGAACCACAATAAGTAGTTTTCAGAGCTTGGTATAATTCACCTAAAGGCATAGTATCGCGCCCAACGGCAAACGATCCTACGTTAAACTCGCGGTCAAAATCACTTGAAGATAAGTCGTGGTACTCTAGCTCTAAATCTCGTACACGTTCTCGCTGCCAAATGCCTAATGGATCTAGGTTTGCATTTTGGTGTCCTCGAAAACGGAAAGCATTAATAAGTTGTAGAACTTTAACCTGTTTAAGGTCACCGCCACTACCCTCTGCTACCACTACTTCTCTATGCTTGTTTTTAGCAAGCTGTGCAAACTGTGCTCGAACCTCTGAATGTTTTACTTCAACATCCACACCATCAACTTTAGGTAATTGTTCAAACACTTCTCGCCATTCGTCTGGCACAGAAGTCGCATCGTCTAAATACGCTTCATAAAGCTCTTCTACATAAGCAACGTTGCCGCCGTTTAAATGTGAAGATTCTAGCCATGCCTTCATCACACCTTCGTGCATTTATAAGCCCTTTTTTTTAGCGCAGAAATTAATAGTTATTATAACAAGATGGCTAATATAATTTTAATATTAGCCATCTTACCTTTACTAAGCTATCAAACCGCTCGGTTTAGTAACATAGATTTGATTTGTCCAATTGCTTTGGTCGGATTAAGACCCTTAGGACAAACGCTAACACAGTTCATGATACTGTGACAACGGAACACACTGAACGCATCGTCTAAATCCGCTAAACGCTCTTCAGTTGCTGTATCTCGGCTATCAGCCAAGAAACGGTAAGCATGAAGAAGGCCTGCTGGACCAATGAACTTGTCTGGATTCCACCAGAACGAAGGACACGATGTTGAACAACATGCACACAAAATACACTCATATAACCCATCTAATTTATCACGTTCTTCAATAGTTTGAAGACGTTCGCCTGCTGCAGGCTGATCATTAATTAAATAAGGTTTAACTTTTTCGTACTGAGTGTAGAACTGACTCATGTCAATAACAAGGTCACGAACCACAGGTAAACCTGGTAGTGGACGTACTACTATTTTACCTTTGCCATTTTTTTGTAGCGTAGATAAAGGAGTAATACATGCTAAACCATTTTTACCATTCATGTTAACACCATCAGATCCACACACACCTTCACGGCATGAACGACGGAAAGATAATGTAGGATCTTGTTCTTTTAGAAGAATAAGTGCATCCAACACCATCATGTCGTGACCTTCCTCTGTTTGCAAGGTGTATTCTTGCATACGAGGAGCGTTGTCAACATCTGGATTATAACGATAAACTGAAAATTGTACTTGTGCCATCGTCTATCTCCTAGTAAACACGTGCTTTAGGTGGGAAAGCTTCACGCGTTTTAGGCGCATAGTTCACGTCACGCTTACTCATTTCATCCGTTACAGGATTGAATACTGAGTGACATAACCAGTTTTCGTCATCACGATCTGGGAAGTCAAAGCGAGAATGTGCACCACGGCTTTCTGTACGGAAGTTTGCAGCTACTGCAGTTGAGTAAGCTGTTTCCATTAAGTTGTCTAGTTCAAGACATTCGATACGCTGCGTGTTGAAGTCTGATGATTTATCATCAAGACGAGCATGTTGCAGACGTTCGCGAATTTCTTTAAGTTCTTGAAGACCTGCAGCCATTGAGTCACCTTCACGGAATACCGAGAAGTTAAGCTGCATACATTGTTGTAGGTCTTTTTTGATTTGAACTGGATCTTCACCTTGGCCAGCCGTTGAGTTTTCCCAACGATTGTAACGTGCAAGAGACGCTTCTAAATCTGATTCTGAAGCAGCTTTAGATATTTCAACGTCATTTAGGTACTTACCTAAGAAGTTACCCGCAGCACGACCAAACACAACTAAATCTAGTAATGAGTTACCACCTAAGCGGTTTGCACCATGTACAGATACACAGGCAATCTCACCTACTGCAAATAAACCTTGAACTACTGTTTCGTTGCCTTGAGCATCGATTTGTAGCGCTTGTCCATTTACATTAGTAGGAACACCACCCATCATATAATGACAAGTTGGAATTACTGGAATTGGCTCTTTTGCAGGGTCAACGTGAGCAAATGTTTTAGCAAGGTCACATACGCCAGGAAGACGTAAGTTAAGTGTTTCTTCACCTAAGTGGTCAAGTTTTAACTTAAGATGTGGACCCCAAGGACCATCACAGCCACGACCTTCACGGATTTCAGTCATCATTGAACGTGCAACAACGTCGCGAGACGCTAAGTCTTTTGCGTTTGGAGCGTAACGTTCCATGAAGCGCTCGCCATCTTTATTTAAAAGATAACCGCCTTCACCACGACAACCTTCAGTTACTAGCGTACCAGCACCTGCGATACCCGTTGGGTGGAACTGCCACATTTCCATGTCTTGCATAGAAATACCAGCACGTGTTGCCATACCAACACCGTCACCAGTGTTAATATGAGCATTAGTGGTTGATGCGAATATACGACCTGCACCACCAGTAGCTAATACAACAGCTTTAGATTTGAAGAAGGTAACTTCACCTGTCTCAATCTCAATTGCAGTACACCCTACTACATCACCATTATCGTTTTTAACTAAATCAAGTGCATACCATTCAGAGAATACATTTGTTTTGTTTTTAACGTTTTGTTGATAAAGAAGGTGTAATAAAGCATGGCCCGTACGGTCAGCAGCTGCTGCAGTACGTGCGGCTTGTTCACCACCAAAGTTTTTCGATTGACCACCGAAAGGACGTTGGTAAACACGGCCATTTTCAAAACGAGAAAATGGTAAACCCATGTTTTCTAATTCAGTAATAGCTTCTGGGCCAGTTTGACACATGTATTCAATAGCGTCTTGGTCACCGATGAAATCGGAACCTTTAACGGTATCGTACATATGCCATTCCCAATTATCTTCGTGTGAATTACCAAGCGCAACCGTAATACCGCCTTGAGCAGATACAGTGTGTGAGCGCGTTGGAAATACTTTAGATATTAATGCACACGTTTTGCCAGATTCTGTAATTGCTAAAGCAGCGCGCATACCTGCACCACCTGCACCAATTACTACGGCGTCAAATTCACGAACAGAATATTTCACTTAAACACCCCATAATACGATTAGACCAATAGCTACGTAAGCAACGGCCATTAGGTTTAATACAAAACCTAAAACTGCACGAAGCTTTGCGCACTTAACATAGTCTGTAAGAACTTGCCAAAGGCCAATGCGGGTATGAACCATAATGCAAACAAGGGTAATTAACGTAAACCCTTTCATTGCTAGGTTAGAGAAGAGGCCTGTCCAGGCTTCGAAAGTGACTTCTGGCGTCGCTAAAAAATAGCCGATAATAAAAATCGCGTAAGCGCTGATTATTAATGCCGTGGTACGTAAAGATACGAAATCTTGTACACCATCACGTTTTAGAGTTGCTTGATTTAAAACCATATCCACACCCCTGCCAATACGGCAAACACAACACCAAGAGCCATTGAAACTTTAGCGCTGAGGTTACCTGATTCAAGTTCTTCCCAATGTCCCATATCCATAATCATATGACGGATACCACCAATAAGGTGATAACCTAATACAGAAACAGTGCCCCAAGCTATAAATTTGGCAATGAATCCGTTAAACAGACCCTTGACGAATTCAAAACTTTCAGCTGAAGAGAGAGACTCAGACCAAGCCCAAATGACAAACGTTAAAGCAAAAAATAATGCAACACCGGTGACGCGGTGAAAAATTGAAGCTTTAGCCGTTGCCGGCATAGATATAGTTGTTAGATCTAGATTTACAGGTCTTTGCTTTTTCACAGTTACTTGCCCATCTTGCTCACAGTGGAGCTCATCTACTTGTTTTTCTAAAAACCCACCAAATATTACTGATGGAACTATCAAAATAAACGTACCAAAACAATTAAAGTTCACAAACCTGTAAATTTTAAGCTGTTAAGAATATGTTTACCCAAATACAATACGGTTTAAAACCACCGTTAGTATATATACCCACAGGGCTTTTTACAATTCTTGTTTATTTAGAGATGTTTGCGAATTAGCCAATAGTATTATATTTAATTAATACCGAATATTTATTATACATATATGCATAATGTTTATAAAAATTGACTTTAACCCCCTCTTTCACGTTAAAATGAAAAGATGTGCTTAAAACAGATTTCAGAACTTTAAAATCTAAAAATCAGAATAGATACCTTAATAGGAGATACATAACGATGGCAGATAAAAAAGCCACAGTCCAAATTGATGGACTAGATCCAATCGAACTTCCAATTTATCAAGGCACTGCTGGCCAAGATGTAATCGACGTACGTACGTTAGGTTCACACGGTCACTTTACTTATGACCCAGGTTTCATGTCGACTGGTTCTTGTGAATCTGCAATCACCTATATTGATGGTGGTAAAGGTGTACTACTTCACCGTGGTTACCCAATTGAGCAATTAGCTGAAGACTCAAATTACATTGAACTTTGTTACTTACTTTTAAATGGTGAGTTACCTTCTAAAGAACAATATGAAGTTTTTAAGAATGAAATCACTACAAGCACTATGCTTGATGAGAAGATTGCTAACTTTTTCCAAGGTTTCCGCTTCGACGCTCACCCAATGGCAATGCTTTGTGGTGTAGTGGGTGCATTATCATCTTTCTATCATGAAGACCTTGATATTACTGATGCTGAACAACGTAAAACAAGCGCAGTTAAGCTTGTCGCTAAGTTACCAACAATCGCGGCAATGGCTTACAAAACAAATATCGGCCAACCGTTTGTATACCCACGTAACGATTTAAGCTACGCAGAAAACTTCTTACACATGATGTTCTCTGTACCTGCTGAAGAATATAAAGTTAATCCTGTAACTGCAAAAGCAATGGATAAAATCTTTATGCTTCATGCAGATCATGAACAAAATGCATCAACTTCAACAGTTCGTCTTGCGGGTTCATCTGGTGCTAACCCGTATGCATGTATTGCAGCTGGTATTGCATCTTTATGGGGACCTGCTCACGGCGGCGCTAATGAAGCATGTTTAAACATGTTAGAAGAGATTGGCTCTGTTGACCGTATTGATGAATACGTAGCTAAAGCTAAAGATAAAGCTGACCCGTTCCGCCTTATGGGCTTTGGACACCGTGTTTACAAAAACTTTGACCCACGCGCTACAGTAATGCGTCAAACGTGTCACGAAGTTTTAGCTGAGCTGAATATCCAAGATCCACTTCTTGATATTGCTATGAAGCTTGAGCAAATAGCGCTTGAAGACCCGTACTTTGTAGAGAAAAAACTATACCCTAATGTAGATTTCTACTCTGGTATTATCTTAAAAGCGATTGGTATTCCAACAAGCATGTTCACTGTAATCTTTGCAATGGCACGTACTGTTGGTTGGATCACTCACTGGGATGAGATGCTATCTCAGCCAGGTCATAAGATCAGCCGTCCTCGTCAACTTTATACTGGTTACACTCAACGTGACTACGTATCAACTGACAAGCGTTAATTACGCTGGTTAGTTTAAAAAGGCCGCATTTTGCGGCCTTTTTTATTAACAACACTTGAGAATTATCATAAACCGATTACAATTCCTGCCTTAAAACACTATGTAGATGAGCCATGCTTGATTTAAAGTTTGATATAAATAAAATTAGAAACGACTTCCCAACATTAAATCAAACAATAAACGGCTGCCCGCTTGTTTATTTAGACTCAGCAGCAACTTCACAAAAGCCTCAATCAGTTATAGATACAATTACTGAATTCTATACGTTTCAAAACGCTAATGTACACCGTGGACGCCATACACTTAGCGAGCAAGCCACTTATTCATACGAACAAGTACGGGATAAAACTGCACAGTATTTTAATGTGTTTAGTAAAGAGATTGTATGGACTAAAGGCGCTACAGAAGCCATTAATTTGGTCGCTAACGGATTAAAAAAACGCTTCAATGAAAGTCATACCATAATGATATCTCCGCTTGAGCATCATGCAAACATAGTGCCTTGGCAAATAGTAAGTCAACAAACGGGTGCTAAATTAATAGAACTTCCACTTAATAAAAATGGCACGCTGAACACCAAAGAATGCTGTGAATATATAAAAAAAACTAAGCCTGCCCTATTAGCTATTACACAAGCATCTAACACACTGGGTAATATTACCGATTTAAAACCACTAATTAGAGCTGCAAAAGACGTCAATTCTCTTGTATTAGTCGATGGAGCACAAGGTGCACTGCATTTAAAACCAGATTTACGTGAATTAGACTGTGACTTTTATGTCTGCTCCAGCCATAAAATGCTCGGCCCAACAGGATTAGGTGTGCTTTATGGTCGATATAAGCAATTAAATACCCTTGATATTTACCAATCAGGTGGGGAAATGATCGATAAAGTGTACTTAACTCACAGTACTTATCGTCCTGCGCCTGCAAAATTTGAAACTGGAACACCAAATATCTCTGGAGTTTTAGGTTTTGGTGCCGCATTAGACTATTTAAATGAGTTAGATCACGCAAAAATTCAGCAGTATGAGCAAAAATTGTTTAGCTATGCAGCTCAAGAATTGGTAAAGATCGATGGTATTACAATATATAGCAACCTATATGACAATATTGGTACACTCTGTTTCAATTTAAATGATGAACATCCTTATGATTTGGCAACTTTACTTGACGGGTACGGGGTTGCAGTGAGGAGTGGACACCATTGTACACAGCCATTAATGACACATTTAGGGCTTAATGGAACGCTAAGAGCGAGCTTTTGTTTTTATAATACCTATGAAGATGTAGATATATTCATTGATTCACTCAAAAAGTGTATCGCTTTACTGGACTAAACGTCACTTTAATAGAATTAATTAGGATAACTCATGACAAATACGTTTAACAAAGTCACTGAATCTATAAAAAATGCACCCGCTTGGCAGCAAAAATATCGTGAGATAATGCTTTTAGGAAAAACTTTACCTGTTTTAGCTGATATTTTGAAAACCGATGATGCACTTGTACCTGGCTGTGAAAGCAAAGTATGGATGTTTGTTGAATTTGATTTAACAGAAAATACACTTGTTGTAATTGGTGACTCAGATACACGTATAGTAAAAGGATTATTAGCCATTATTTTAGCGCTTTACAATGGCCTCACACCAGAGCAAGTAGTGAATAAAAATGCGTATGAAGAATTTGAAAAGCTAGGTCTTATAAGCCACTTAAGCGCATCACGTGGTAATGGTATTAAAGCCATGGTTGATAAAATACAAACCATGGCACAACAAAAGCTTAGTTAACGAAAACTAAGCTTGTGAGCGTTGTTTTTTATCTAGATATTTACGCACCGCTTTTGCCGCAACAAAAAAGCCGAAGCTTCCTGTGATCATAGTCACAGATCCAAAACCATTATTACAATCCATATTCATCGAGCCATCAGCACTTTGCTTTGCATGACATACACTGCCATCGCTTCCTGGGTAAACCAGTTGTTCTGTTGAGTAGACACAATCAATATTAAACTTACGTTTAGGATTATTACTAAAATTATACTGCTTACGCAAGATATAACGTACTTTTGCAAGTAATGGGTCTTGTGTGGTTTTAGCTACATCACCAAAGGTTATTTGACTAGGATCTGTTTGCCCGCCAGCACCACCGGTTGTAATTATAGGGAGTTTATTACGTTTGCAATGTGCTATTAATGCTGCCTTTTCTTTAACTGCATCAATACAATCAATCACATAATCAAAATCTTGAATATGCTCTTGGATATTTTCAAGTGTAATAAAATCATCTATCACATTAATTTGGCACTCTGGATTAATAAGCTCACAGCGCGCTTTCATTGCCTCTACTTTAGCTTGACCAATAGTACCCGTTAATGCATGAATCTGCCTATTTATGTTAGTGGCGCAAATATCATCCAAATCAATCAATGTTATTTTACCAACACCAGTACGTGCAAGTGCTTCAGCCGCCCAGCTTCCTACACCACCAATACCTACTACACAAAAGTGTGCTTCTTGAAGCCAATCAAATTGTTGATGACCATATAAACGCTTAATTCCGCCAAAACGTATATCTGTAACTTTTTCGCTCATTTACCAATCCAGTTGCCATGGCGACTGCCATGCTTGAAAATCTTGATGTTTAATTAACGCTAAATACTCATCACCGCAGTCAGGTAGTAAAGTAAACTGTATTTGTTCACCATGCCATACAAAACTCAAGGCATATGCATGTAAATATGTACGATTTGAAGACGTACCTGAATACATTGCATCACCTAAAATAGGTGAGCCAACACTTTTTAGTGCTACTCTTAATTGATGGGTCTTCCCTGAGTATGGTTTTAAAATATACCCTCTAAACCCAGGCTTATAGCTTAGCGAATAAAATCGGGTGATTGCAGGGTTAAGCTTACTCGTTAGTAACTTAAACGAGCCACGGCGAGATTTAGCCATATCGCCTTTAATCCAACCTTGCTTCTTTTTTGGTTTAGCATCACTAATCGCTAAATAGAATTTATTAATCGCATGCTCAGTAAAAAGCGCAGTAAAATTAGCTGCAGCGGCTTTGTTTCTAGCTAAAATAATAAGCCCTGATGTCACTTTATCTAAACGATGAACGGCATAAAGCTTTTGCGATAATTGTTGTTCGGCTAACACAACAAAGCCGGGGCCATCTTCTGAATGAAAATTAAGACCCGCAGGTTTTTCTAAAATATAAAAATCGTTATGTGTAAAAATAATTTTTAATATTTTACTTACTTGTTCACTCACGCGCTTATACTTTTAATATGCGCTATCACCTTCGCTAAGTCATCTGCCGTATCAACTCCAGCATGGGGTGCTATTTGAGCTTGCTCTATTTTGATTTTATAACCATGATACAACACACGCAATTGTTCAAGCGATTCAAGTAACTCAAGTGGCGATACGCTCAATTCTATATATTGTTTAATAAAACCCGCTCTGTACGCATAAATACCTACATGGCGCTGAAATGGCGCTAAATTAAGAGCACTGCTGTCATTCATCATTGTGCTTCTATCAAACGGAATACTTGCACGAGAAAAATACAGCGCATTTTTATTTATATCGCTAACCACTTTAACTGCATTAGGATTAAATACTTCATTACGCTCTTCAATAGCAACACTTAACGTTGCCATTGGTGCTGTTGAATCACTTAATAGTGCAGCAACTTGGGATACATTTTCTGGCGCAAGTAATGGCTCATCGCCTTGTACATTCACCACAATTGTATTGCTGTCGAGATCAAGTAAATCAACCACTTCGGCTAAACGCTCAGTACCCGATTGGTGATCTTCGCGAGTCATTACAACATCACTAGTAAATAAACTTACTGCATCAAACACTTTTTGATGATCGGTAGCTATAACCACTTTACTTGCACCTGATAAACATGCTTTTTCGTACACATGTTGAACCATTGGCTTACCGCAAATATCAGCAAGCGGTTTACCCGGTAGTCGGGTTGATGCAAAGCGAGCTGGAATTACAACTACGAATTCCACTTTTCAACCTCTTCTAAAGATAACTCACGTGCTTCGTTTTCAAGCAATACCGGAATATCGTCTTGAACGGGGTAAGCAAGCTTAGCTGCCGTACTAATTAGTTCGTTGTTTTCTCTATCAAAGCGTAATTTACCCTTACAAACTGGGCACGCAATAATCTCGAGTAGTTTTGAATCAAAGGCCATTGAGTATTCCTTTTTCTTTTAATAATAAATTTAATGTGTTTATTACGCTATCGGAAGGCTCTGCATCTACAGGTAAATAATACCAATTAGATTTTGCAAAAGACTTACATTTAACCGCGTCTTTTTCGGTCATTATAATGCAATCATCGCCAAACTGGGCAAAATCATCTGCGGTATAAGCATAATGATCTCTAAAGTGATGAGTCGATAATAACTTAATACCTTGTGCTTCTAATGAGTTTTCAAACCGTTTAGGATTTCCAATTGCACTTATTGCATGTGCGTGAGTTACGGTATCTTTTGCATCATCACTCGAATTAACTAAACGAAGATTACTTACTTGCAGCATGTAGCTATTATGAGCCTCACCGCCATTTTCAATTACTATATCAACACTTTGTAAGCGTTTAGTTGTTTCACGAAGTGGCCCTGCTGGCATAACAAAGCCATTACCAAAACGGCGTTCACTATCAACAATACAACACTCAATGCTACGAGGCATTTTATAATGCTGCATCCCATCATCAGAAATAATGACATCTAGCGTATAATTTTTTTCTAATAAATCGATATTGTGTTGTCTATTAGGGCCAACTGCTATTGGGCACTTTAAACGATGGTATAAAAGCACAGGCTCATCTCCAGCCTGTTGGGCGTCAACAACTGAAGTGACTAACAGCGGGTAGTTATCTGATTGCCCACCATAACCTCTACTAATAATACCCACTGATAAACCTTGCTCGCTCAAATACTCACACAACCACAAAACAAAAGGTGTTTTACCATTACCGCCAACACTTATATTGCCAACTACAATTACAGGCGTTTTGCACTCAAAAGGTTTAAGTATTTTTGCGCTGTACAAGAGTTTTCGAAATGACGATACAACCCAAAACAAAGCACTTAATGGTAATAACAATAAAGTAATTAGACCAAATGGTTTATACCAGCTTTGTTCTATTTTGCTCACGCCTGATCACCAAACTGCATTTTGCAAAGTGCTGAATAAGTACCGTCATTCGCTAATAAGCTACTATGATCGCCATTTTCTATCACACGACCGTTATCAATAACATAAATTCGGTCACTGTTTTCAATAGTAGATAAGCGATGTGCTATAACAATAGAGGTTTTATCTTTCATTAGCGTTTCTAACGCTTGCTGAATAAGCTTTTCAGATTCAGTATCAAGTGCTGACGTTGCCTCATCTAAAATCAAAATAGGTGCATCTTTTAATATTGCACGCGCTATCGCTATTCGCTGGCGTTGACCACCTGAGAGCATTACCCCATTTTCGCCTACCATGGTGTTTAATTGCTCTGGCAGGTCTTTAACAAATTCCCACACGTGCGCTTGTTTGGCAACTTGTTCTAACTCTTCAACAGACACATCGTGCTTTATGCCATAACAAATATTATTGGCAATCGTATCGTTAAATAACACGACTTGCTGAGACACTAAAGCAAATTGGCGACGCAGATCAGTTAATTTATAGTCTTGCAGTGCGATGCCATCAAGTAATATTTCACTCGGTAGCTCTAAATCATAATAGCGTGGTAACAAGTTAGAAATTGTTGACTTACCTGAGCCTGAGCGCCCAACTAAAGCAATACTTTCACCCGCCTTAATTGTTAAAGATAAATCGTTTAATACGGCTTCATCTTTCGTTGGGTACTTAAAGGTTACGTTCTTAACTTCGATTAAACCTTTAACTTTATCAACCGAAACAGTGCCTGTATCTTTTTCCATTTCTTCGTCTAAAACTAAAAATATACTTTGAGCTGCAGAGATACCACGTTGCATATCACTGTTCACATTGGCAAGTTGTTTTAGTGGACGCAGTAACATCATCATTGAAGCAATTAATGCCATGAAGTCACCAGATGTAATCGTATCAATCATTGACGGTAACGACACTGCCCACAAAATAACTGCCATGGCACTTGCCGCTAAAATTTGAATTATAGACACACTAAGCGCTTTGGTTGCATCCATTTTGATACGTTGCTGACGATTATGATTATTAATCTTTGAGAAGTGATTAATCTCTTGATCTTGACCACCAAACCCATGAATAACTTTATGTCCGCTCAGCATTTGTTCCGAGCTACGGGTAACTTGCCCCATGGCCGATTGAATATTTTTAGAAATGTGGCGAAAACGTTTAGAAACGACAGCGACAATAATAGCAACAAGTGGGATGATCACTAAAAATATCAGTGATAATTTCCAGCTGGTATAAAACATAACTGCAAGTAAAAATACAACAAATGCCCCTTCGCGTACGACGATTAATAAGGCTTTGGTAATTGCTTGTTGAACTTGTTCTGTATCAAATGTGATTTTTGAAATTAAATCGCCCGTTGAGTTTTTGTCATGAAAAGAGACCGGTAAGTGCAATATGTGCTCAAATAACTCTTGGCGTAATGAGCGTACAACTTGGGAGCCTACATAACTTAAGCAGTAAGAAGACATAAAGTTAAAAACACCACGCCCTAGAACTAACGCGATAACGACAAAAGGAGCGTACTTTAAAACTTCTGTATTACGCTGGTTCAAACCTTGATCAATAAACGGCTTCATTAATTGAATAAATAAAGCATCCATTGCTGAATAGCCTATCATCCCAATAATTGCGACAAATGCGACGCTTTTGTAGGTGCCAACATACGAGACAAGTCGTTTATAAATTTGTGTAGTACTTTGATCCATAACACTCTCTAAATACAGTAACAACCTGTATTGTATCCTTCGATGAGATAAAACTAAACGTCAATCTTTGATAAACCAGTAACTTTCCTGCCCTCTTGCTGTTTCTATAGCCAAATTCTTTGCATAAAATTTAATACTAATTTGTCCTTCAACGCCTGTCGTAAATTGCTGAGCATTTATTTGGTTATACCGTTCGACGACAAGAGGCTTTGGGAATTCCCACTGCCCTTTATAGGCACTAGAATGAATTACTACTTTAGGAGCTACGTTATTTATAAAATTAACACTTGAGGATGTATCGCTGCCGTGATGCGGACTTAACATTACTGTACTTTTTAACGATGTATTATCCGCTAATAACGATGCTTCACGCGCTTTTGATATATCACCGGTAAGTAAAACGCTATGAGTATTATCTGATACTCTAACAACGCATGAATCATCATTTTCATTTCCAAATCCTTTTGTACTAAAGCTTTGTATTTTTAATCCAGCAAAATCAATGTTTATAACTTCACATACACTATGTGTATTTTTAGGATGAAATTGTTGTAATGTTTCTCCAAAGCCAGCATCTATGAAATGCTGTAATCCTCCAGCGTGATCATTATCTTCATGACTTAGAATCGCCGTTTTCACTATTAAATTATTTGCTTTAATATAAGGCAATAAAATACTTCGCGTACGGCTAAAACGATTGAAATAACTGGGGCCAAAATCATAGATAAGCACTTGGTTATCTTTTTCAATTAAAGCCATAAGTCCATGTCCAACATCAAATACATGTAGTTGCCATTTAGACTTTTCTGTTAGCCAATAATTTAATAAAAGCGTCATTGCTGGAATAAAAGCGAGCAATTTATAAGGAAGAAAATAAACCATCAACATAATAATATAAGTAAAAACGACAAATATTGAGTCAATTCTGCCAGTCGTTATCCACCTTAACGATTCTGGTATTTCATTAAGCAATTTAAATAGCGCATATAAGCCTGTATCAAACAGGTTTATTAAAATACTTATATCTAAGAAAATACTCAGTAATGTAAAAACAATTAAAAAGGGTAAGATAATGATTGAAAGCAGCGGTATAGCAATTAAGTTTATTATCAAACCTGCAATACTTACCCCATTAAAAAAATAGAGTGAAAGTGGCAATAGACCAATAAATAACGCTATTTGAATAACAAACAGTGAAATAACTTTGTTTTTTATGCGAGTGTTTAATATTGGTAATTTATTAATAACTGTAAAAATGATAGCAACCGCTAAAAATGAAAAGTAGAGACCTGGATTGAGTAAATTAAATGGGTTAACAATAAGAACAATAACCAAGGCAAATAAAATGCTCCGCCAACGCAGCGGCTGCTTAGCAAGAAAATACAATAATAAATAACAACCCAGCATGATAAGCGCTCGCGTTGCCGATACTAAAAAGTCACTTAAGTACACATAAACCAAGGCTACTAAAAATCCGGATGAACTGTAATAAAGAGTCAGGTTGAATGATTGCCCAATCGAAGAATTAATTTTTGCAAAAATGAATCGAGTAAATAGATAACCGAAGCTAAAAATCAAACCAATATGTAACCCCGATATAGCAAGTAAATGACTTAGCCCAAGAGATTGCATTAATTGTTTGTCAGCGTAGCTCATCAACGATTTTTCACCGCTAAGCAATGCATAATAGAGCCACTGTAATTTTGTATCCGTATAAGTGTTTTTAAGGAAGTGTTGATAATCTAAAATTATGCTTTGTTTGTCGCTATTTATAATATTAAGATTTTTATTAAGCACTTTACCTTTAAATAATATTCTATTTATAAAAGCATAACGTTCATTATCAAATACATTAAAATTTTTATTACTACGAAAATGTTTTAAATGAATTAAAGCAGAAAATTCATCACCTACTATTAAAGGCTGTGCAGAATTAACACTGAGCATTGCTTTGGGTGCTCTAAAACCTGAAAAATAACTCCCTTCTAATGCCACTATTTTAACTTTAATATATTGAGGTTTTTTGTCAGAAATAACCTCTTCAACAATTAATGTAGAATCAAGTGCATACTTTTCATCCGGTTTTGGTATTTCAAAACTATAAAAAACGTAAAAATGCAGACCAACGAAGCAAATTGCACAAATAAAGCCTAACAATACGGTTAAAAACGGCTTAAAATAAGCGCTCACTATAACAATGAAAATTGTGAATACTGTAAATTCGAGAGTTTGATAATAAAATACGGTTGCTATACAGCCAATTACAAACCCAAGACTTATCCACACTGATGTAAATGGTTGCTTTAAATGGCTAAAAAAACGATCCAAAGATTTTTACCTGATCCAAATAAAATTAGACATCATAAATCACTAAGGATATTTGGACGCCTTTTACAAGATGCAAATCTTTGGCATTTAAATAGACGTTCTGCTCGGGGTGCATTTGCAGTCGGGTTATTTTTTGCTTTCATCCCTGTTCCTTTTCAAATGGTTTTAGCAGCAGCCGGCGCTATATTATTTAGGGTTAATTTACCTATCTCAGTTGCATTAGTATGGCTTACAAACCCTCTAACTATGCCACCTATTTTTTATGGCTCATACTTAGTCGGTACATTAATACTTAATCAGCCGGAGCAACACTTTGTATTTGAAGCAAGTTGGTCTTGGTTTCTAGAGAGCATAGAAACTATTGGTCCTGCGTTTTTACTCGGTTCATTAGTATGTGCTTCTATTGCATCAATTATCGGCTATTTTGGTATTGATATTATTTGGCGCCGTTCTGTCAAAAAGGCATGGTTATCACGAAATAATTAGTAGCGTTAAAGCTAAATAATAATTATAAGATTCACGGCAATCCTAATCTTATAAAATATTATAGACGAAAAAAAACCAACTTTATTAAGTTGGTTTTTTATAATCAATATTAGTAAACTTTAAAAACGAAATATACGTCTTAAGCCAACTAATGGTAATAGCAATAATGTATACCAAGGAAAGCTAGCAGAGTTACGCTCATACACTTCTGCTTCTACTGGAGCACAATTTTCTACTTCACCATTTGCAATTGGCGTTAACTTAACTGCAATTGCAACACTCTCATATTCAATTTCGCCATTGATATCAGTTACAACACCGCCTAAAGAATCAAGTTTTTCAACTGTCTTAGTCGCAGTACCAAATATTTCATTATTTTCATTGATAGCTGTTGCTTCAACCATAGAATAAGCGTAATCAGTTTCGCCATCAGTGTCATAACAAGGCAGTAAATCGTTTAGATTAGTGATTTTATCTTCACCAATTTTGTAAATAAAGGCTTCTTTAAGTCGTGAGCTATCAGAAACACCCACTTCCCCTTCGCCTACAATATATCCTTGATTATTTATATCGTTGCCATAAGAACTTGAGCTTGAAAAATAATCAGTTGGAAAAACGGTATTACCTGTTTCGATGTCATGATAGAAGAATTTATTACGAAGAGTGCCTTCAATCCGCTTAGTCGCATAACCTGTAATTACATCATTATCATTAATAGCGATTGATTTACCAGCCTGCCAATCGTCTTCTTGATTAATAAAGTCAGTGACTGCACCGTCTTTAAAAAAAACTGGCATTGTAAGAATCGTATCATCATTTTTGTAATAACGCGTATTTGATGAACCTACAATTGTACCGTTGTTGTTCACTGCTAAAGCAGTACTCGTAAATGCGTCATCTTCCGTTTCACCTTCATCAGGTGTAAGTGCCATACCAAGCTCTTCAACAGAAATAATATTTAACGATTCATCAAGTTCCCATTTAACAGCACGCTTATTAAATAAGCCTCGTGAAATATTAGAATTTAATAAATTGATACACACTGACGTTGGTTCGTCTTCATTATCACAGTTATCATCAATATTATCTTGTCTGTCATCAGGAATACTTGTAGAGATATTACCGACTACAGTGTAACCACTATTAGTTTTGACAATATCGTTAGCACGGCTTGTTCCGCCGTATTCATTAAACTCTGGCTCTAACTCAACACTTATACTGCCATCAGCACTTATTACAATCCCACGTTCTATAAATTCGTGGGTAAACCACGTTTCTGCATCATCTTCACCATCAGGTGTAAAAGACACTTTATCGTAAGGAGCACCGCCCCAACCAACAGTAACGCCGTCTTCACTTACAGCATTAAAAAGGTTAATAGTTGAACGCGTTAAGCCATCATAATCAACAGATGCAACATCAAATAACGGTTGCTCTGTTACTTGTGTGTCATTGTACTTAATGCCAACTAATGAGCTTAATTTTTGATATTCAAAATTTGTAGAAATTGAAGATAAAAAACTAACCATGAAAGTATGTGCATCAGAATTAGTAAGTACTGCATCATTATTTTCAATGTCATCAAGTGTAAAGGTAATCTCTTTATCACTTAAATCAAATGCAGCCTCTGTATTATCGTAGCTATTTTCAATAATATTTTCGGTAAAATCTATATAGCTGATATCAATAGGTAAATTGTATAAACCATTTGCGAAACCAATAATATGCCCGCTTTCGCTTACATCTGTTACATAAGAATATTTAGCGTCTTCAAGAGTCCCCAATTCACTTAACTGGTACGTAGCACTTGTTGCTGAAGTGCTTAATGTCGCTAAAATACTGGCAGCGAGTAATTTATATTTCATTTTAGTCCTTACTACTGATTCTGTAATTCTTCAAGTTCTTCCCAGCGCCCAAGCGCAGCTTCAAGGTCAGACTCAAGTTGTGCCAAATGGTTCAATGCTTTAGTTGTTACATCACTCTCTTGTTTAAAAAAGTCTGAGTCACTAACTACAGCTTGTTGAGCTTCAATTTCAGCTTCTAGTTTTTCCATTTTATTCGGTAGTTGCTCTAATTCAAGTTTTAATTTGTAAGAGAGTTTATTAGTCTTGGCTACTGGCTTGGCAACTGGAGCGACCACTTTTTCAACTTTTTTTACTGGTTGTTGCTGAGTTTTTTTTTCTTGTTCAGCTAAGTAGTTAACGTAAGCCTCATAGTCGCTATAACCACCTACAATATCTGTAACTTTACCGTTACCTTCAAACGCCCATACACTTGAACATGTATTATCAATAAATTCACGGTCATGGCTTACAATCAGCACTGTACCTTGGTATTGATTAATGATGTCCTCTAGTAACTCTAAAGTTTCAATGTCTAAGTCATTTGTTGGCTCATCGAGAACAAGTATATTAGACGGTTTTAAAAACAATTTAGCTAATAGTAATCTGTTTTTTTCACCACCAGAGAGTGCTTTAACAGGGGTTCGAGCACGTGCTGGCGGGAATAAAAAGTCTTGCAAATAACCTAAAACATGACGTGAGCGGCCGCCCATCATCACTTCTTGTTTACCTTCGGCGACGTTATCTTGAACTGTTGCTTCTTCATCAAGCTTTTCACGATATTGGTCAAAGTAAGCAAATTCTAAATTAACACCTTGCTTAGTTATACCGCTATCTGGTTCTAAATCACCAAACATTAGCTTTAATAGTGTTGTTTTACCAATACCATTTGGGCCTACTAAGCCGATTCTATCACCACGCATTACAAGTGTAGAAAAATCATCAGCAATAACTTTGTCTTTAAATGCATGACAAAGATGTTGAGCTTCAAATACTAACTTGCCAGAGCGGTCTGCTGTTTCAATATTGAAATCAGTTTTACCAACTTGGTCAACACGTTGTTTGCGCTCGGTACGAAGCTGCTTTAACTCACGAACTCTACCTTCGTTACGCGTTCTACGTGCTTTAACACCTTGTCGAATCCACGTTTCTTCTTCGGCTAAGCGTTTATCAAACAATGCATTTTGAGCTTCTTCAACTTTCAGATCATGCGCTTTTTGTTCTAAATAAGTAGCGTAATCGCCTGGGTACGAAATAAGCTTACCACGGTCTAAATCTAAAATACGCGTAGCAACAGCACGAATAAACGCACGGTCATGCGAGATAAATACAATACCGCCTTTAAATTCTTTTAAAAACTGTTCAAGCCACATTACACTTGCCATGTCTAAATGGTTTGTTGGCTCATCTAGTAATAATAAATCAGGCTCACTTACAAGTGCACGTGCGAGTGCCACTTTACGTAACCAACCACCAGAAAGAGACTCAAGTTTAGCTTCTGGGGTTAGTTCTAATTGTGTCAAAACTAATTGAATGCGGCTATCAAAGCGCCAGCCATCAGCTGCTTCTAGTTGATTTGATAAACGTTCAAGTTTATTTAATAACTTATCGTTACACTCTGTTTGAAGCTCGTTACTAACATGATGAAAATCAATTAGTAAGTTTGCAATCTCAGGCATACCTTGTGCAACGTAATCAAATACGGTGCCGCTTGCACCTTTTGGTGGATCTTGCTCTAAGCGAGAAATTCGAATGCCACCTAGCTGATTTATTTCGCCATCATCTAAAACAACTTGTCCATCAAGTACTTTTAATAAAGTTGATTTACCTGCGCCATTTCTACCAACAACACACACTCTTTCGCCACTTTCTATAACGGCATCTGCTTTGTTAAGCAAAGCATGTGTACCAAAAGCAAGTTGTGCTTTTAAAATTCTAATTAAATCCATAGTTCTTATTTGCTCTTATTCTGCTTGTGCTAAAAATTCGCGCACAGAGTTTAAAGTAAAAGGCCAAAATAATTGCTCGCCTTTTTCACTTTTTAATACAGGAATAGTAATTTGATACTCAGCTATAAGCTGCTCATCAGTCATAATATCGATTAGTAATAACTCGCTAGTATCACAAAGTACCTCAGTGATAAGTTGCTCAGCTTGCTCGCACAAGTGGCAACCATCAGTGTGGTATAAAACCCAATTAGCCATGTGTGATTAGCCAGCTATTATGGATTTTTTTATTACGTTTAAAGTCTGGTGATAACGTTTTATCTGAAATATTAACGGCTTTTAAACCTAAACCAATCAGACCAACTTCATCTATAACAAAGCCACGTTTGTTATTAGAGAAAATCAACGTACCCGATGGGCTTAAAATCTTTTTTACCCACGTTAATAATTTAATATGATCGCTCTGAACATCAAATGCATCTTTCATACGTTTTGAGTTTGAAAACGTTGGAGGATCTAAAAATATCAAATCGTATTGCGCTGTTGCGTGCTCTAACCATTTTAAACAATCTGCTTGTTCAAAGCGGTATCGTGTATTACTAATACCATTTAAATCAAAGTTATCTTGGCCCCATTTTAAGTAGGTCTTTGATAAATCAACTGTAGTAATGGCTTTAGCACCACCAAGAGCAGCATGTACAGAAGCTGTACCTGTATATGAAAAAAGATTTAAGAAACGTTTATCTTTAGCATTTTCCTGAATATAACGACGCATTAAGCGGTGGTCTAAAAACAAGCCTGTGTCTAAGTAGTCAAATAAATTAACTTTAAACTTAGCACCGAACTCTTCAACAACCATAGTACGGTTTTGTTTAGACATAGCGGTGTATTGATCTTCGCCCTTCTGCTTTTTACGTACTTTTACAGCAATGTTTTCAGGTGAAATTTCAAGCTGTTGAGCCGTTAAACTTATTACGTCTTGCAGACGCTTTTCTGATGTTTTTTCATCAATTTCTTTAGGCGCTGCATATTCAAAAATTACAGCAGAGTCCCCATAAATATCTACAGCAACATTGTATTCAGGGATATCCGCTTCATAGACGCGATAAGCATCTATTTTATTTTGTTTAAGCCAGTTTTTTAAGCCTTGCTTATTCTTTTTCAATCGATTTGCAAATGACGTTGAGCCTTCAAAATTAAGTGCTTTTTTATCATCTGTGGTCAAACTGACTTGCTTATCATCTAATTGATATAAGTTAAGTTCTACATCAAGCGGGCCATTCTTAAATTTATAACGCTTAAGGCGCACAAGTTTTAAAAGTTTAAATAAGCTCTCGTCCATACCAAGTAAGGCAAGTTTCCAGTGATTAAAGTGCTTTTTAAAGCCAACGCCTAAATTACGGTGTAAATCAACAAGCTCAGCCATAGAGCCAATACGCTCACCATATGGTAAGTTTGAAATTACAACACCCGGTAATTTTGCAACAGCTGTAAGTTTAGTTGCATCACTTTGCTTAAACTTAATCACGTCGTCAAGCTCGGCTCGTTTAGCATTATCAATTGCTTTACTTAATACTTGTTCATCGTAATCGTGGCCAATTAACCACAGTTTAGGATCGGTAATATTAGCGAGTAACTCTTCTTTAAGCTCTTTAAACTTAGCGGCTCTAAAACTTGGTAAACGCTCAAAAGCAAAACCTTCACGGAATAATCCTGGCGCTTCGTTTCGCGCCATACCCGCAGCTTCTATCAAAATAGTACCCGCACCACAACATGGATCGAATAAAGGCTGTTTTACATTTTCAAGCCAGCCACTTCGCTTAATTAATGCAGCAGCTAAATGCTCTTTAATTGGCGCTTTACCTTGGCCTTGGCGGTAACCACGTTCTGACAAACGAGGACCTGAATAGTCAATATACATCGATACGCCGTAACGATTTAATCGTGCAACCACGCGCACATTAGCATCTTGCTTATCAACGTTCGGGCGTTGCTCGTATAAATCATTAAAATAATCAACAATCGCATCTTTGATCACAAGACCCGAAAATTGCGTGTTTTTTAATGAGTCATTGGTACCGTTGAAGTCAACAGCGAATGTTTGCGTAGGTCCAAACCATTCTTGCCAAGGTTGCGAGCGCGCAAAATTATACAGGCTATTTTTGTCATCTACGCCTTCTTTTTCTTCAATAAGCATAAGCACACGCGTTGCAAAACGAGTTGATAAACAAACCTTTTGCGCCAGTAATGAGTCAGCCTCAAAACGAACAGAACCAACAGTTTGCTTAGACACGGTTGCGCCAAGTTCTGTTAGTTCATCAACCAATAAATTTTCGATTCCGATAGAAGTAAGTGCGATAAATTGCAAAGTAATAACCCTTAATAGCTAATTGCGCAGGATTATAACATAGGTTGGGCGACAAACACGCCATAAAGACACGCTTAAGACTTAAATTTGGTTAGGCGGTTTGACTTTGATATTGCTGATTTAGGATGGGGTGTACTCGATTATTAAGAATACGGATTACTTCAAATTGCGCTAAAGACAAGTTTTCGTCTAATTTAAAGGTTTCACTTAAATTCAAACAAATAGATGCATCAGGACAATGCTCTACAATTAAAAAATCACCTGACTGCGCTTTAGATGTTAATTTAACTATTGCCTCTACACTTGGCTCTGTACCTGTGTACTCTTCAAAAAACCAACTTTTTGCTAAAACGGGTTTTAAGTGGTATTTAACAGCAGTCGCATTTAATGATATTTGACAAATTTGAGCCGCAGACCACAATTCAAATCCATCTAGATAATTATAAACTTGCTCATAAAATGCAGCATCTTCTAGGCTAAAACGTGGATTTTTAAAAACAGAATCGGTGAGTTGTCTTAATTTGTAAGGCGTACATAATTGCATGTCGTCATTTAAATCAAGTAACAAACGGTTTTTATCAGGACAAGCAATCCACTGCCATTGCTTTGATGCTTGTAACATTTACTCCTCCTTGGGCATGTTGAATAATTATTGCTCACAGTATAACTACTTTTGACCACTTTTAAAATGTTTGCTTAGAACATTTATCGAACGATCAAAAGCTTAGATAACTGATCCTTATAAGCCGTTAACGATCGACTTTACCAATTGTGGACCTTTGTAGATGAACCCAGTATAAACCTGAACTAAATTTGCGCCTGCATCTAACTTTTCTTTTGCAGATGAAGCATCATCAATACCGCCAACTCCGATGATTGGTAAGTTACCTTTTGTTAAGCGCTTTAGTTCACTTACCACCTCTGTAGAGCGCATTCTAACAGGGTAACCTGATAAACCGCCCGCCTCTTCTGCATATTGCTGCCCCATGACTGCAGCCCGTTCAAGCGTTGTATTTGTAGCAATTACACCATCAATTTTATTATTTAAAAGTGACTCACTTACTTGCTCTATTTGTATTTGATCGAGATCCGGTGCAATTTTTACAAGCATAGGTACTTGCTTACTATGCTTTGCAATTAAATCTAACTGTTCATTTTTAAGACTTTGCAATAAGTCATCAAGTGCAGCACCATATTGTAAATCACGAAGTCCTGGGGTATTTGGGGATGAAATATTTACCGTAATGTATGAAGCATGCTCAAATACTTTACGCATACAATGAATGTAGTCATCTTTACCTTGCTCATTAGGTGTATCTTTATTTTTACCAATATTGATACCGAGTATGCCACTGTACTTTGCTGCTTTTACATTTTTGACTAAATTATCAACGCCTTTGTTATTAAAACCCATACGGTTAATAATAGCGTTTGATTCTGGTAATCTAAAAATACGCGGTTTCTCATTGCCCTCCTGAGGACGAGGCGTAACTGTGCCTACTTCGATAAAACCAAATCCCATTTGGCTAAAAGCATCAATACATTCTGCATTTTTATCAAGACCAGCAGCAAGCCCTACTGGATTTTTAAATTCAAGACCTAAAAAGTTTACGGGTTTATCTGAAACACTTTGTGACCAAGCTAGATTTAGAGGCGTATTAGCAAAACGACGAAGATTATTAAGTGCAAACTCATGCGCCCACTCCGCATCACGGGTAAACATAAAACGGCGAGCTAAATCATAAAACATCAATATAATCCTCTTTTTAAATTTCAGACAAAAAAATACCTCAGACAAGGCAGAGGTATTGTATAACAAATTTAACAATCAGTTATTTATTTACTAAACAAATAATAGATTAAAGCTAAATTATTTTCCTGATGTATCACAGTTGTGACTTAATAACATAAGTTCACGAAGTGCAACTGAGAACTTTGCAAAGTCGTGGCTTTGTGATGTTTTAAACTCAGCCAGCATTTGTTTCCAACGTTGAAGTAATAAATCTTGGCTATCCATCCACTGATCTATTTGACTATCAACATCACTCTCATCACCTTCAAAGCTATTTAAAACCACTTCAGATAACGTACGTTGCTGCCAATCAAGCTCCTCACGGTAAGATGAACGAGCAAGTGCTTGCCAATGATTTGCTACTGGTTGCTTAGTTATTTGCTCTAAGAACCAATGCAGACCCATTCTTGCGCCTAGTTTAAAGTAAGTATTCGATACCATCGAAATACTCTTACCTGAATTATTAGCAACTTCAGCTAAATCCATCACAGAGAATAAGCTTGATAATGAAACAATACGCTTAGCTATATCTGCAGGAACGCCGGCATCAATTAACTTATTGGCTTCAATTACAATGCGGTCATTTTCTTTTTCAATCATGTAGGTATTTAAGTTATCACTTAAATCTTTAAATGTTGGCGCAAAGAATTCAATTCCTTGTTCAATCGTTTGTGACTTATTACGATGGCGTAAGAACCAACGCGTAGTACGGCGAACAGTACGACGAAGTTGGTAAAGCATTTCAGTTTGTACCGCTGCTGGTATTTTATTATCCAGTGCGCTGATAGAAGACCATGTATCACGCATTTCAAATATTTCGCTAGCAATTGAGTAACACATTGCAATTTCAGCTTCGTTTGCACCGGTTTCTTCATGCATACGTACCATGAAGTTTAAACCCATATCATTAACGATACTGTTAGCAAGTTTAGTTGCAATAATTTCTTTACGAAGTGGATGGTTGTTCATCGCATCGTTAAACTTCTCACGTAGAGGACGTGGGAATGACTTCACAAGCAATTGGCGATAGTAAGGGTTTTCAGTAATTTCATCACTTACCAAAGACTCTTTTAATACCATTTTTGCGTAAGACACTAGCACTGAAAGCTCAGGACGAGTTAAGTCTTTACCAGCGGCTGCACGTTCTGCCAATTCTTCATCACTTGGAATGAACTCAATAGCACGGTTTAACTTGCCATCTTTTTCAAGTGCATGAATAAAGCGAATCTTTTCTTTAAGCGTTGAAGTACCTTTAGACTGCGTAATTGAAATAGTATGTGTTTGACGATAACAATCTTTTAATACTAACTCAGATACCTCGTCTGTCATTGAATAAAGTAGCTCATCACGTTGTTTACGTGTTAAGTCACCTTCAGCAACCAAGCCATTAAGTAAAATCTTAATGTTAACTTCGTTATCTGAACAAGCAACGCCCCCTACGTTATCAATAAAGTCTGTATTAACACGACCACCCTTAGCTGCAAATTCAACACGACCTAATTGAGTTGCCCCTAAGTTACCGCCCTCACCAATTATTTTAGCGCCTAAATCTCTACCATTGATACGTAGTGCATCGTTTGCACGATCCCCTACATCTGCATCAGTTTCTTTAGAGTTTTTAATGTATGTACCAATACCGCCATTCCACAGTAAATCGAACTCCATCATCAATGAAGCTTTCATTAACTCATTTGGGGTCATACTTGCTTTTTTAGTGCCCAACATTTTTTTCATTTCTGGGCTAAGCGTAATTGATTTAGCAGCACGAGAGAAAACACCACCACCGGCAGAAATTAACTCTTTGTTGTAGTCTTCCCACGATGAACGCGGCATGTTAAATAAACGTTCGCGCTCTGGATAAGAAGTAGCAGCGTCTGGGTTCGGATCAACAAAAATGTGCATATGGTTAAAGGCAACTTGTAAACGAATATGCTTAGATAACAACATGCCATTACCAAATACGTCACCCGCCATGTCGCCAATAGCTACCACTGTAAAGTCAGTCGTTTGACAGTCAATGTCCATTTCACGGAAATGTCGTTTAACTGACTCCCATGCGCCTTTAGCTGTAATACCCATTTTCTTGTGATCGTAACCAACCGAGCCACCTGATGCAAATGCATCGCCAAGCCAGAAATTGTATTCATTAGCTATGCCATTTGCGATATCAGAGAAAGTAGCAGTTCCTTTATCGGCTGCAACCACTAAGTAAGCATCATCTTCATCGTGGCGAACAACATCGCGAGCTGGCACTATTTCACCGCGTTCAATGTTATCTGTAATATCCAAAAGACCACGGATAAAGATTTTATAACACTCTTGGCCTTCTTTAATAAACGCTTCACGCTCACTTGGTAATTGTTTACATACAAAGCCACCTTTAGAACCAACAGGTACAATTACTGTATTTTTAACTTGTTGCGCTTTAACTAAGCCAAGAACTTCAGTACGGAAGTCTTCACGACGGTCAGACCAACGCAAGCCACCACGCGCTACTTTACCGTAACGTAAATGCACACCTTCTACGCGCGGAGAATAAACAAAAATCTCAAACGCTGGAAGAGGAAGCGGTACATCAGGAATTAAGCTTGGTTGTATTTTAAATGATACATACGACTTAAACTGACCTGCATCATCTTTTTGGAAATAGTTAGTACGAAGCGTTGCAACAATCATATCGACGTATAAACGAATAATACGGTCGTCATCTAGGTTTGCTACATTTTCAAGCTCTAAATAGATTTGTGTGCTTAGCTTCTCAAGTGTTTTGGCACTTGCTGGGCTCTTAATTGAGAACTTTTTAGCAAATAAATTAACAATTTGCGCAGCAATATTTGGATAGTTAGCAAATGTGCTTTCAATGTAAGTCTGAGAGAACGTAACACCGATTTGACGCATATACTTAGCGTAAGCACGTAAAATAGAGGCTTCTCGGCCAGTTAGGCCACCCATTAACACTAAACGGTTAAAACCATCGTTTTCAAGGCGGTTGCCCCAAACATTTGTTAATGCAGCGCGAAAACGTGCTGAAATCTTATCAAAATCAGCCATCCCTTTGCTATCAATAAGCATCGAGAAGTCCATGATCCAATTAATACGACCATCGCTTGTTTTAACTGAATACGGCGTTTCGCCAACAACGCGCAGACCAAAGTTTTCAAGCATTGGCATAACATCAGATAAGTGAATTGGTTCGTCTTTATGAAATAAGCTTAATCGTACAATATTGCTATTAGCTTCTTCTTGTGGACGGTAGAAAAGCATTTCTAGTTTGTTTTCATCACTAAGTAATTCTAACTTTTCGATATCAACAACCGCGGCACTTGGAAGCACTTCATCTTTGTATGAGCGTGCAAACGCATTACAGTATTTACGATTTAAATCGTTACCACGTGCTTCGCCCGCAGATTCTAAAAGTGCAGATTGAAGTTTATCTTCCCACGTACGTGCAGCTTCTACTAAATTGTTTTCGATATCTTTCACGTTATATTCGATCTTGTTGTCGGTCACACGAACGGTGTAATGAGTACGCGCAAGTGTTGACTCAGAGAAATAAGTAGTAAATTCGACTTTATCGTCAGAATTAAATGCATTGGCTAATATATCTTGCGTTTCACGACGAAGTGCCGTGTTATAGCGCTCGCGAGGTACATAAACCATGCAAGATAAGAAGCGACCATACGCATCTTTACGTACAAATAAGCGACACATATCGCGCTCTTGTACTTGTAACACACCCATAGCAACTTCAAGTAGCTCACTTTCGCGCGCTTGAACAAGCTCATCACGTGGGTAGGTTTCTAAAATATTTAAAACAGCTTTGTAAGCATGCGTGCCTTTAGCAAAATCACACATTTCCATGATGCGATTAATTTTACTTTTTAATACTGGCACATCAGTAGCACTGTTATTGTAAAAGCTTGATGAGAACAAACCAATAAAGCGGTCTTCACCAATTACATTGCCTTCGTCGTCAAAACGCTTAATACCTACATAATCAATGTAGGCTGGACGGTGAACGCGAGAAACAGAGTTAGTTTTTGTTAGGATCAGTAGGTTGCTACTACGTGCTTCTTGGCGAGCAACCTCTGGTAATTCTGATAATAATCGTGTGTGTTCTTCAGTAGAGTTTTTCATCAAGCCAAGGCTTGATTCCATTTTACCTTTTAATTGATAATCACCTTGAACTGGGCTTAGCTCATATTCACGATAACCCATTAGGGTAAAGTTATCTTTAGCTAACCAATCTAAAAACTCAGTTGTTTCTGAAACTTCTTCTTTCGTTTTATTATGATGACGCTTAGGTAACTCTTTAGTTACTGCCATCAATTTTTTACGGATTGGCTGCCAATCATCAACGGCAACCGACACATCGACAAGAACTGATTCTAACTCTTTTTTGAAAGACTCAATCACAGAAGAATCTGTTTGACGGTCGATTTCAATAAAGAATACTGTTTTAGTAGAAGAAGATTCTTGTTCTGCTTTTAAATTTGATAAACCAGAAATTTTAGCGTTTTCATCGCGCTTAATTTTTAATGGGCAGTGAAGTAATAAGTGAGAGGCGATATTTTCACGTGTCATGGCCATACGAACAGAATCAACTAAAAACGGCATGTCTTTAGTAATAATTTCTACAATTGTATGCGATGACTGCCAGCCATCTTTTGCCACTTCAGGGTTGAAAACGCGAATAACAGCGTCGTCGGTAGTATTTTTTTCTAGCGAGTTCCAAAGGCTTAATGCTGCGCCATATAGGTCACTATCGTTGCGGTTTGCCAAATCCTCTTTAGACATATTGCTGTACAAGGCTTTGGCGAATTTCTCAACGAGTAACACATTATCAGCGCGAACTTTTTTCTGGATCAGCTTACAGACATTATCTAGGATAACCGAGGCTTGGCCTTCATTTCGTGTCATTGTATGTTCCTTAATCTATTACTGCTCAGGAGCAGGAATTTGTACAGCTATTCATTAGCGTGGAGTCAATTAAATTCTAACCCTTTTACAGCTAATAAACAGCCTTTTCGATGAAAACATTTTAAGCATTTCAGCTATTTGGTCATCTATTCACAAATTGTAGATATAAATGGCCTTTACAGGCCATTTAGGAGCAAAATTATTCACATTATTTTTTCTGGTCAGTCCAGAGAAGACTACCAATAGCAGGTAATAACAACACTGCACCTAACATATTCACTAAAAACATGAAGGTTAACAGTATACCCATATCAACTTGGAATTTAAGATCTGAGAATATCCAGGTACTCACACCAATAGCTAATGTTATACCGGTAAATAGAACCGCACTTCCACGTTCAACAAGCGCATTTCGATAAGCAACACTCAA
The DNA here is from genome assembly GCF_001974875.1 of Pseudoalteromonas sp. EB27. GTDB lineage: Bacteria > Pseudomonadota > Gammaproteobacteria > Enterobacterales > Alteromonadaceae > Pseudoalteromonas. Next base: position 107,178 of record NZ_MTQD01000006.1, on the reverse strand, counting down.
TGGTACATTTTGCTTAAGCTGCCCCATCATCGACGACAGTATATAAATACCATAATCAACACCAATACCCACACCTAAAGCAATAACTGGTAAAGTAGAAACGGTTAAGCCTATTTCTAATTGCACCATAAGTGCTTGTGCAAGCGTTGATACGATATAAAGCGGTAATACTACGGCAATCGTTGCTTTTACGCTTTTAAAGCTCATTAAGCATAAAATAATAACAGCACCATAAACGTAAAGCATCATTGGTATTTGCGCTTCTGAGACAGACTCATTAGTAGCAGCCATTACGCCAACAGGTCCTGACGCTAATTTAAATGCTAATTTATCAGTGCCCTCTTCTTGTGCAAATTGCTTAACACTCTTAATTACAGTATCGATAGTTTGTGCTTTATGATCATCTAAAAATATAATCACTGGCATAACTGAACAATCACCGTTAAGTAAACCTGTACTCGTTTCAACTCTAGATGTTGACTGTACTAAGCTTGCTGAATTTCGTGGCAAGCTTTGCCACTTCAGATTGCCTTCGTTGTAGCCTGCGTTAACCGATTGAGCTACAGAGCTCAAACTTACAGCAGACTGTACACCGGCCACATTCTCTACTTTGTATTGGAAACGGCTTATACGCTCCATCACACTATGCTCAGTACATGCTGCAGGATATGCTTCTACAATTACCTTTAAGATATCAGACGAGATAGTATATTTATCAGATATTAAGAATGTATCTTGATTATAGCGCGCATCTTGATGCAGAGATGGCGCCCCTGCGTGTAAATCACCTATACGCATTTTATCTGCTTGCCAGTAGCCTAAAGCAAATAAAACAAGTGTAAAACCAATAATCATTTTAGCTACTTTAGGATCTGTTGCTTTTACAAGAAGGTCTCGAATTTTATCAAGCATGTTAGGCTTAGTAGCATCACCAGATTGAATATGTACACTGTTCTCAAAGTTCATGTACGAAGCCCAAACTGGTAGTAAAATTAAATTAGTAAATATAATTACTGCCACACCTAAACTCGCTGTAATGGCAAGTTCGCGAATAATACCAATATCTATGGTAAGTAATGTTAAAAAACCGACAGTGTCTGAAAGTAGTGCTATACCACCTGGGACCAATAAAGCCCTAAAACTTGACTGACAGCAAATACGTGTTGTTTTACCTTCACCGACTTTTTTACCAATCGCATTTATCATCTGCACACCATGGCTTACACCAATAGCGAATACTAAAAACGGTACCAAAATAGACATAGGGTCTAGGCCAAAACCTAAACTTGAAAGTAGACCTAATTGCCAAACAACAGCAATGATAGAACACGCGATAGGCAAAATGGTCAGCTTTAAACTGCCACAAAATAGCCATACCATAATAAAGGTAAAGGCGATAGCAATAGCAAAAAATACGACCACCCCTTTAGCGCCTTCTGCTATATCACCGGCCATTTTTGCAAAGCCAATAATATGGATGCTTACTTTTTCTGTGCTTAGAGGCTCTCTTAAATCACTTTCTAGCTTTTGCGCAAAAGCTAATGTGTCTAACTTTTGTTGTGTTTGTGGATCTGTTTCTAAAAGTTGAGCTGTTACCATTGCACACGAGTAATCGCTGGCAATCATACGTCCTACAACTTTTGCTTTTTCGATATTTTCTTTTACAACACCTAAGCCACGTTTGTCAGCTTTAAAGTTGGCAGGAATAATTGGACCGCCTGCAAAGCCATCCTCGACTACTTCAACAAAACGAGCACTGGGTGAAAATATAGAGTTAACTAATGGACGATTTACGCCTGGAATAAAATAAAGCTGATCGTGGACCGCTTTTAACTGAGTAAAGAATTCTGGATTAAATATATCACCGCTGTCATCACACACTGAAATCAAAATACTGTTTGCACCACCAAACTGTTTTTCATGCTTAGTGTATACTTTCATATAGTCGTGATTTAACGGGATGTTTTTATTAAACGAGGCATCTAATTGAATTTGAGTTGCTTTGAATACAAGTAAACACGTTATAAGCGCAAAACTTATAAGCATAATTAAGCGATGTCTAAAAATCGCCTTTTCAATAAAATCGAGTAACTTATGCATTAAGGGGTTAACTCCTTCACTTTAATGCCATCTTCTGTAGCCATGATTAGTTTGTTATTTAAAATCACGCCATCTAAAATTGCTTTACCATCGGCTAACTGCTCATGGGTGAGTAACCCATCTTGAAGATGAAAAATAACGCCACTATTGGCGAGCATGAGCCATTGTTTATTATTGTAATTAATGATGTTGTTGATCGTCGCAGTTTTTACATTTTCGAAATGCTGCCACTGCTGTTCACCATTTTGCTTCGCAAAAACATTGCCACGAAGCCCTGCCACAATTTCTTGTGTGCTATCTGATGCAACCGCGAAAAATGAACCAGGATAAATTTCCTCTATCCTTTGCCAAGTTTCACCATCATCAATGCTTCTGGCCATTAATCCCATTTCACCAACCAATATTAATCCGTTATCTGTTATTTCGATTCGATTAAAGTGCGGTAAAATTGAAGCTGTTTCTGCTTCATACCCTTCGGGGTCGTTTTCTTTTAAATCGTTTAAATAATCTCTGTCATCACTAAATAGTAACGAATCTAAAAAGCGCTTTTGCCAATGTTTACCACCATCGCTAGTTTGGTAAAACATACCATAAGCGCCCACTGCAAAACCTTTCAAGTCATCTTCAAATAGAATATCTAAACATGGTTTGTCTAATTCTGGTTGTGCTTGTTGTAATTGCCAATTAATACCACCGTCAGTAGTATTTATTATTGTTGCATCGTGGCCACATGCCCAGCCATTATTTTCATCGCTAAAGTCAACAGCTGTTAATAGCACTTGAGTCGGTACAAGTTCAGCTTGCTGCCATTTATTACCTGTTTCACTTTTAATAACAGTACCATGTTTGCCTACTGCAATTAGCCCGTTACCTGTGTTTGTTATATCAGTAAGTAGGGTTTTATCTGCATTAATTGCACTGATTGCGTTTTCAGGAACATCCTGGGCAACACCCGCACCGCTTATGATCAGGCTGGCATATACTAAATACTTCATAATTTTAATCGCCTTGAACGAGAGAATTGTTTGTCTTTATATACTGAGGAAAGCGTTGCGCGATTTGGTATAAGACAAACGCGATGTGAAAGGAAAAGGCACTTAACATAAGTTAAGTGCCTTACTTCTAACTATCTACCTGCGCGACGTAATGCGCTTGACGTAAATTCGTTATCATTAAACGATTGTGAAAAATCGTACATTTTTTCTTGGTTATCTAAACCAATTGCTAAATAACGACGTGAATTTAAATCATGATAAACTTCAAGCGTACTCCACTGAGTAGGTACTTCGTAATAGTTAAGGCCATAAGCCATTGCTACACGGTAAAGTTGGTCGCGGTTATCATAAATATCCGTAACCTGTACTTGCCAGCTATCTTCATCAATGTAAAACACACGTTTTTTATAGATATGGCGTGTATCGTCTTTTAAGTTAGCTTCAACAACCCAAACACGGTGTTTTTCGTAACGTGTATGTTCTGGATTGATATGACCAGGCATTAAAATATCATCGTACTCTAGCTTATCACTATGAAGTTTATAGCTGTTGTAAGGTATATATAACTCTTGCTTACCTTTTAGCGTCCAATTGTAACGATTTGGCGAGCCATTAAACATATCAAAGTCATCGGTAGTGCGCAGGCTATCTGCCGCTGTGCCTGGTGCATCATATGCAACATTAGGTGCACGACGAACGCGACGTTGTCCCGAGTTATAAGTCCATGCTTGGCGCGGCGTTAATATTTGGTCCATCGTTTCATGAACTAATAACGCAGTACCCGCTAAACGCGCAGGCTCTGTAACGCTTTGTTTAAACTTAAACAAAATATTTGAGTCTTGAAGCTCCGCAGGTGTTGCACTAGGGTCTGAGTATTTAACTAATAACTGCTCATCAAAACCAACATAGTTATAAGAACCAGATGCAGTCGGTGCGGCTTGACCACCAAAACGCTCAATAGATTGGCCACGGTAACGTAATAAGTGATTCCAAATTGCCTCTAAACCAGTTTTAGGAATAGGGAAAGGAATACCAATCGCTGTATTTTTAATACCATTACCGCCTTCAATTAATTCAGCAGTCGGTGCAAACTTTTTAGTCGCGTCATAAACAAACTGTGGGTACGAAGCTGAGCGGCGTGTTTCATACACTGGCATTTTAAATGTGTCCGGGTATGCTTCAAATAAAGCAATTTGACCCGGGCTTAGATTGGCTTTGTACTTTTCAATATTACTTTTATCGATAGTAAAAAGTACTTTATCAGCTGTAAATGGGTCAAGGTGATGCATACCAGCTTCATAACCTGTAGGAGCAGCTGTAATGCCGTTATTCCAAGCTGGAATAGAACCATCAGCATTAGCTGCTTTTTCTGCACCCATTGGCGTTAAGTTTTGACCTAATTGAGCAACTTCATCAGCGCTTAATTTAGCTAAAGCTGCGCTACTTGCAAACAAGCTACAAAATGCTGTAGCGATGAGGGTAGGTTTTTTAATCATAGTAATGTTACCCCTAAATAGAATATTTTAAGTTAAAAGAAACGTAATCGCGGTCTGAGAAAGTATTAATATCGCCGCCGCCCCAAAACGAGTTATAGCTCACATCAAGTGACCACGCATTTTGGTAGTTAAAGTTCATAGTTGCACCTAAAGATTTACGATCTTCGATAAATAAGAACATAGGATCTGGAGTATTACCATTTACGTCATGAGAAAATACAAAACGTGGCGAGAAGTTAATACCGTTATATAGGTTAAAGTAATCACCTTTAGCAATTAAGCGATACCCCCAAGAAGACGCAGTAGCAAATGATTTTTCTTCAGCACCATTTGATAAACCAAGTTGCAATGTTGAGTAATCAGTTGTACCAGGGCCTGTAATTGTTCCACTGCGGCCAGTACCCGAAACATTTAAACGCATTTCATCGTATTCTGGCATATTATGAATTTTTACTGCACCTACTTCACCAACAACAGCCCAACTATCTGCACCTAAAGAAGGACCAAATAGGTGAGTAGCAGTAAATTGAATTTGTGACGTATCACGTTCAATATAGCCTTGAGCAACTTCACCCGCAGCAACAGAACTAATATCATCGCCAAAACTCATTTGCGAAATACCTGCAAAGTCTGGACGAAGACCTGCAAGCGCTAACTGCTCAGGCATAGCTGTGTACAGTAGCTCTACGTCATCAATTTGCAGTGGCTCATCTTGACGAAAGGCAAATTCACCTGCAAAGGCTGTTTCACCGATAGTCGTGTTAAAACTTAAACCATATAGTTTAATATCTTCAGGGTAGTCATTTTCAGCTTTTGAAAAAGCGGTTAAATCAGCAACATTATCTGACGTGATTTCTGTTGTCATGATCATTGCTAAATCTTGTGCAATTGCTGCTTGCGAAAAGTTTGATACACGACCAGATATAAGCGGACGACGACTGTGATAATTCACATGGTATAATGCAATCTCAGTATCATTAAACTCAGGTAAAAATATACCTAAACGTAAACCGTATTGGCCACCATCTTCAGGCTCATTTTTACCATTATCCCCTTTGCCTTTAAGCGCAACCTTAGTTGGATAAGCAAGATACATCTGGGCTAATAAAGCACTCCCCTCAGCACTTGAAGGATCAATACCTTGAGCAGCGGCTGCTAATGCAAAATCGGATGTTAGGTTATTCAAACTATCAGTTAAAAAAGCAACATCAATATCAGGATTAGACGTAAAGCCTAATTGAACATTCTGCTGATAACCATTTTCTGCTGCAAAGTCATTAGTAGAAAAGTATGTACCTGCTGCTGGTAAACGCGTTTCCTGCCATTGGTATTGGTAGAAACCTTCAAGCGTAATGTTCTCAGTAATACCAAGCGATGCCCAAAGCATACCTATTGGTATAAATGCTTCTTTTAACTCAGCGCCTGGAGCTTTTAACCTATCTATATCAACTGGGTTTACGTTAATACCATGAGATATAAGCGTACTTTCACCCCAGTTAACTACTTGCTGGCCTAAACGGACAGATAAAGGGTTATTACCATCATTTAAATCAAAATCGGCCCATACAAACGCATCTAATAAACGTATGTCGGCACAGCTTTGTGCTTTAGTGTCTTTATCATCACATGGATCAACACCTTGCCCTGATGTAGGGTTTGAATAAGCGTGGTAGCCATCCATTAAAGCAAAGTCGTAAAAATACATGAAGCGAGTAAACAAACCGTAGTTATCTTTATTTATTGAAAGGTCGTGTGTTCCCTTCAATAGTTTTGAGAATGAGTCACCACTATCAAAATTTAAATTACCAGCATCACCGTTATTTGAATAAGACCCAGGTTGAGCCCATACATCTTGAGATGAATAGATAGTGTTACTTAGCGCAGGATTGTATCCTGTCCAATCAAATGCTGGATTATTACTTTTACCAATTAGGTTAAAGTCTCTATCCTCTACGCGAACACTTTGCCCATATGAAAAAGTTGAATCGAAGGTAATATCAAAACCTCCAGCTTCAAATGTTACAGCTTGAGTACTTGCTGCAGATAAACCTAAACTAGCGGCTGCTAAACCTATAGCGATTCTATTTTTAACAAAAAGCGATCTTCTTATCATTTTGGTTCCCCCCTGTCGCGGGTCATTTTGTGTGATCAAGTTATTGTTTTTAGTGTAATCATAACGATAGAAGCGAATCAGTGAAATTACAAATACTCGCTCAAATCAGTCATATACTTTTTATTCTGGTTAACGCTTACGTATTGGTAAGACGTCGTACCAGATAATTTATACACGTTATTTAACAATAGGACAAATTGAAATTAACAAAAATACAATATTTTTATGGTTTTATAACATAAAAACAGGGAGCTAAGCCACTTGTTCAATACGAATGAATTTATTTTCGGGGGTTAATAACATTCTAAAACGCCCTCTTATACCTAGGCTGGTAATAAAAGGTCTTAAATGATTAGCAGAAAAACGTACTGTTTTCCCGCCATCTTCTACAACTTGTAATGAGCTAAAACGGCCATGGTAGTAATCCATGCACTCGTTATAGCTCAATCTTAGGCTAAAATAATACTCAATCATTTATGCGAGCGCTTTTTCAACCTTTTCATACAAGTCAGCACTTAGGCCATCGAGGTTGGCTAAACGCTGTAATTGCAATTTCATTGCGTGTGAACGTACATCATCGTAACGCTTCCACGACATAAATGGTGTAAGCATACGAGACGCATTTTGTGGATTAATTGCATTAAGTTTTATTAATAAATCACCTAATAACGCATAGCCTTGAGCATCTGATCGATGAAATTGCGCTGTATTAAAGTGGCTAAAACTTCCTACAAGTGCACGTACACGGTTAGGATTTGAAAAGTCAAAACACGGGTGTTCATAAAGTGCTTTAATATTTTCTATCGCATTACTGCCTGATTGCATAGCTTGCAGTGCAAACCACTTATCCATGACTAAAACATCATGACGCCACTGACTATCAAAATGACTCAAAAGCGCTTGTCGAACAGGGTGTGAAGCTTTTACCACTGCGCTTAGGGCGCCAAGTACATTAGTCATATTAGTCGAACTTGCAGCCTCCTTAATAAAGGTTACAGCCTCAGGTTTTTGTGTTCTAGCAAGGTAGTGCAAGCATATTTGTTTTAAAGCACGATTCGCAACGGAGGTTGCACTTACACTGCCATCATCTTCAAGAGATTCGTAACAACTAAGTAATTCATCAGCAAGTTCATCAGCAATTTGTTGCTCAAACTTTTCTGTTATTTCGATAATCTCATCAACAGGTATTACATCAAATTCAGCAGCTAACGTGTCAAAACTTGGCAATTTAAACAGCTCTGCAATTAAAGCTAAATCGCCCTCTTTGGTGTTTATAAGCACACGTAGCGCATTTATAATTTCGCTACTTAATACGCTATTCGTTGTATCGGTGATTTGAGATTTAATCGCCTTAATGAATAGCTGCTGTTGTGCATCCCAACGTGAAAAATCACTGCGCGCAAAACGCATAATATGCAATAGTTCTGGCTCTGTTGTTTGCTGATTTAAAATACAAGGAGCAGAAAAGTCTTCGAGTAAAACTGCAACAGGCTTTTCTAAAATATTGTCAAAGCTAAATGTTTGGGTCGTATTTGTTACATCAAGTACATGATCTAGCTTTTTACCTTTATATTGCAGAGCAATACTCTGCCCGTTGGCATCAAGTAGTTCAATAGCAAAAGGTATATGAAGCGGTTTATTCTCTGGCTGATTAGCCGGCGCTGTTTGCTCGATTGTCAAAGTGTATGTATTTGAGCTGCTATCAAATTTTTGAATTGCATTTAAACGCGGTGTACCTGATTGGCTGTACCATTGTTTAAATTGCTCTAAATTAACGCCTGATGCATCGCTCATCGCACTAACAAAGTCATCACATGTAACTGCTTGCCCATCGTGGCGCTCAAAGTAAAGTGTCATACCTTTTTGGAAGTTCGTTTCACCCAACAATGTGTGCATCATACGGATAACTTCAGCACCTTTATCGTATACAGTAACTGTATAAAAGTTATTCATTTCAATAACTTTCTCTGGGCGAATTGGATGAGCCATAGGGCCTGCATCTTCACTAAACTGATGCGTACGCATTACTTTAACCGCATCAATTCGGTTAAGTGCACGAGAGCCTAAATCACTGCTAAATTCTTGATCCCTAAAAACCGTTAAACCTTCTTTTAACGATAACTGAAACCAATCTCTACAAGTAACTCGGTTACCAGTCCAGTTATGAAAATACTCATGCCCTACAATAGATTCAATCGTATGGTAGTCTTTATCTGTGGCTGTTTCTTGATTAGCTAATACGCATTTGCTATTGAAAACGTTCAGCCCTTTATTTTCCATCGCGCCCATGTTGAAAAAATCGACGGCTACAATCATATAAATATCAAGGTCATACTCTAAATTAAAGCGATCTTCATCCCACTGCATTGCTTTTTTAAGTGAAGCAATAGCATGGGGTGTTTTAGATAAATTACCTTTATCAACAAACAATGCTAACTCTACATCCCTGCCGCTTTTAGTTGTGTACGTGTCTTTTAAAACATCAAAATCGCCCGCTACAAGTGCAAATAAATAGCTCGGCTTTTTAAATGGGTCTTGCCATTTTACAAAATGACGACCATCTTGTGTTTCACCACTGTCTACTTGATTACCATTAGAAAGAAGTTGCAGATATTTTTTATCGGCAATGATAGTTACATCAAACGTGGCAAGTACATCAGGGCGATCCATGTAATAGGTGATTTTTCTAAAACCCTGCGCTTCACACTGTGTACAATACGCACCGCCAGATAAATACAAACCCTCTAGAGAAGTATTTGTCTCAGGTGATATCTCGGTCACAATACTTAATTGGCAACTATCCGGTAAATTATTAATTATTAGCTGCTCACCAATAATTTCATAATCAGTTATATCGACCGTATCAACAGATAAAGAGAGTAAGCGTAAATCAATACCATCAAGTACTAAAGGTGCTTTTTTATCACCAACCCGCGTTAGTGTTAGCAAAGAGCTTACTTTGGTTGATAATGGCTGTAAGTCAAAGGTTAGCTCTGTGTGGTCAATTAAAAAATCAGGAGCTTTATAGTCTTTAAGATATTGTGCTTGAGGTTTACTTGATTCAGTCATAGATACTCCAAAACAGCTCCTTTTCAGTTAAAAGGAGCTGTTTAAAATTAGGCGGATTGTTTTGGCTTAATACGTAAAATTTTAATGCCTAAGTAGGCATAAACAACCGCTAAAACAGGGTTAATTAAGTTAAAGAAAGCGTAAAGTGCATAATCAAAAGGGTTTATTAGTAAAACGCTTTGCATATATGCGCCACACGTGTTCCATGGAATTAGAGGGCTGGTAATTGTACCGCCATCTTCCAATGTACGAGATAAGTTAACAGGCTTCAAACCACGTTTTTCATATTCATCTTTAAACATACGACCAGGTACTACAATTGCAATATATTGATCGGCCGCTATCACGTTAGTACCAATACACGTTGCTATAGTTGCCGCAATTAACGATCCCGTACTTTTAGCTATTTTAAGTATGCTTTTAACAAAAATATCCAAAAGGCCTGTTTTTTCCATAATTGCACCAAACATCAGTGCAGTCATAATAAGCCATGTGGTTGTAAGCATTCCGGACATACCGCCACCACTAAGTAGAGAGTCCATTTTGTCATCACCTGTACTTATGCTAAAACCATCAAAAAACGTCGTCCAAACAAGCTTAAAGTAGCCAACTAGCTGTCCTTGAGAAACATCAATTTGGCTAGCAATTAAATCAGATTGAAACAACATCGCCCAAACAGCGCCTACAACAGCACCTATAGAGATAGCAGGAAAGGCCGGCATTTTTTTAATCGCTAAAACTAAAAGTACAATTAGCGGGATTAGCATTTCAAAACCAATATTAAAGTTTTGCTGTAAAATAGCCGTTATTTCATCAATACGCCCCGCTTCGCTTGAAGCAGTTGCGTTAAAGCCCATGAATATAAATATAATCAGTGCAATTACAAAACTAGGTACTGTCGTCCACAGCATATGTTGAATATGCTCAAACAAATCTGCGCCTACAACTGCTGGCGCTAAATTTGTTGTTTCAGACAGCGGGCTTAGCTTATCACCAAAGTACGCGCCAGATATAACAGCGCCTGCTGTTACTGTTTGCTCAAGTCCAAGACCCGTTGCAACACCTAATAAAGCAACACCTATTGTAGCGGCAGTAGTCCAAGAGCTACCAATGCTCATAGCTACAATGCCACAAATTAAACAACTCGCTGCGTAAAACCAACTTGGGTTTATAACTTGCAAGCCATAATAAATTAAAGTTGGTACCGTTCCAGAAAGTAGCCAAGTGCCAATTAACGCACCTACCATAAGTAAAATTAGGATAGCTCCAAGCGAAAGCGTTATACCTTCAATCATGGCTTGTTCTAACTTTTTCCATGTATAACCGTTTTTAAGCCCAATTAAAGCCGCTGCAAAAGTAGCAAATAAAAGCGCAATTTGGTTGGGCCCTGATGAAGAGTTATCACCAAATAAGTAAACTGCAGCACCTAGTAAACAAATTAATACAGAGATAGGAATTAACGCATCAAAAAACGAGGCGGGCTTGATTGGTTTGTCATCCAATAGCTTCAAAGTAGAGACTCCTAGACACACTTACTGTGTGTTTAATTATTATTTTTAGCACGTTAAGCGCATTAACTGAGCGTCATTAATCTAGCTCAAATTTATGTAATCAAAGATTATAACAATTTAGTAAATTTTAGGTAGTAAAAAAGGCGCTAAAGCGCCTTTTTTATAGAGGTAAAACCAGTTATTACTTCTTAGCTATACGACCATAATTAATATAGTCTTGAGTAATTAATGCAGCTTCTTCTAAAAATGGGTCAAGCTCTTCAATTACTTCTGGTAAATCGTCTAAGTTTTCTACCGGGTCTTTACCTAAACGCTTAAGACGTTCGTTAGTACGTACAAGTGCACGTGCTTCACCTTCATCTTTTTCTTTAATACGCGTAGCTTCAACTAAAGAGATAGTTTTACGGTCTTTCTCTTCGTTGTATAAGGTAATGTCATTAAATACATAACCAAATTCTGGTTCTGATTTAATTCGTACTTCGTGTTGCTTCTCAAGGTAGGTAATAATAGGTGTTAAATTACCTAACTTTTTGTATTTCGCTTTAACAATGCTATCCCAAGGAAGTGCATTATCTTGCTTACTTTCGCCCCACTCTGCAGGATCGATTGCTGATGGAAACGAAATATCAGGGATCACACCTTTATGTTGTGTACTCCCCCCGTTAATGCGATAAAACTTAGCAATAGTATACTGTACACTACCTAGCGCATTATCGTATAGGTCATATGCGCGGCCTAAGCCTTTGTGCTGCTGTACAGTACCTTTACCAAATGTTTGCTCGCCAATAATAACCGCACGACCGTAATCTTGCATTGCTGCTGCAAATATTTCAGAAGCAGAGGCACTGTAGCGGTCAACTAAAACAGTTAAAGGGCCATCGTAATAAGTTATACCATCGCGATCTTTTTGCTCTTCTATACGGTTATTTAAGGTATGAATTTGAACAACTGGACCTTGGTCAAAAAACAAACCTGACAATTGAGTCGCTTCATATAAAGAACCACCACCATTTTGGCGTAGGTCGATAATAATGCCATCAACTTTTTCTTCTTTAAGCTTAGCCAGTTCAACTTTTACATCTTTAGAAAGATTATTGTAAAAGCCAGGAATTTCAATCACTCCAACTTTACTTGTTAAGTCAGAGTATTTGGCTTCAAATACTTCTGATTTAGCCGCTCTATCTTCAAGTCGAATTTTATCACGAGTGATTTCAACAACTTTAGGTGCACCGTGAGCGTCAACACCTTTTAAGTACTGTAGACGTACTTTAGTCCCTTTAGGGCCTTTAATTAAATCAACTACGTCATCTAAACGCCAGCCAATTACGTCTACAAATTCTTCGCCATCTTGGGCAACGCCGATAATGCGATCATCAGCTTTAATTTGATCTGTTTTATCTGCAGGGCCTCCTGGCACTAAGCTGCGAATAACAGTGTAGTCTTCATCAGGGCTTAGCACGGCACCAATGCCTTCAAGCTCTAAGTCCATATCCATTTTGAATTGCTCTGCACGACGTGGCGATAAGTAAGACGTATGCGCCTCAATACTGCGTGCTAGCGAATTCATAACAATTTGAAAAGCATCTTCTGAATTAGATTGTACTAAACGTTTTTCTGCATTTTTATAACGTTTGGTCAGAACTTCTTTAATGCCTTCCCAATCTTTACCCGTCATTTTTAAACGCAGTGCATCGTACTTTACACGCTCACGCCAAATTTCATCAAGCTCAGCTTGTGACACAGGCCATGCCGAATCTTCACGGTCATAAAAGTATTCATCTTCTTTATCAAACGTCATTTCTTTTTCAAGTAAAGTAAGTGAATACTCGTAACGTTCAAAACGGCGTTTAAGACTTAAGTTAAAAATATCAAACGTAAATTCTAATTTACCGGTAGTAATCGCGTTGTCAAAGTCATCACGATATTGCTCAAAAGAGGCAATATCGCTGGCTAAGAAAACGCTTTTATTAAAATCAAGGGATTCGATATAACGATCGTACACTTTACTAGAAAGCTCATCGTTAAATCGAACCGGTGTATAGTGTGAACGAGCAAATAAGCTAGCCACTCGTTTGCTAGCAGTACCATGTTGACTCTCTTGCTTAAGCTGGGGTAAATCGTCAATTGTAACGGCTTCAACAGCAGCAAATAATGAACCTGAAAACAGGGCAGCAACTAACGGAATGAGCGTAAACTTTTTACTCATACACAACTCCTTAATTTATTTACAACTTAAACAATATATAAGCTGTCAGCTTTGGTTTTAACTTGCATGCCTGTAACTAATTCAACATGAACATCATCTTTGTTCACTTCAGTGATTACTGCGTTTACAAGTGCTTGGCCAAGTTTAACCTTAACCTTATTATTAACCTTGACCTCAGTTGCTGGTAAAGGTTCAATTTTTCCTGAACGTTTAGCCGGCGCTGCTTTAGCAGGTTTGTTAGCTGCAGGTGCGTTTTTATCGCCTGCTTTACTAGCATGTGCTGGTTTTTTCTTGAAAGATTTAGAATCAGAATCTTGGCGTGGACGCTGTTGTTTTTTGCGTTTTGCCATTTTAGCACGGCTTTCTTCCAATGCTTTTTGTGCATGGTCGATATGCTCTTGCTCAACTTTTTCACCTTGATTACCATCAAGGTCAATACGAAACTCTGACTTAGTCACAGCTTCTAAATAACGCCAATTAGACGTGTATTTTCTAAGCGCTTGACGAACTTGAGTCTTACTTACTTTTTCAGACCCTTCAATACGCTCAGCAATATCTTTAAAAATACCTACTTTAAGCGGCTTGATGCCATCTTTTTGTTTAAAACATTGTGGGAATTCTTGATATAAAAATTCCAACACTTCATTAATATCTTTTAGCTTGTTTGTGGTTTCCATTTTAGAACCTATTTTTCACATCTTTTCATCAAGGGACGAATCGACGTAGTGTGTTACCCAGTCGACCAACTCTTCGAAATCGGCTTCTATTACAGCCATATCACCCCGAAGGTGTTCCCAAATACCATTAATTGTTTCATCAATAAATTCACATTCTGAATCATCTGGAAGACGATCCCATGCAATATGAATTAAATCATTGAGCGTTTCCGCTACATGCTCTTCTTCGCCTTCCCAATCGCCAACATCTTGCACAGCAAATAGGTAGTCTTGAACATTTAGCAAATCTTTCATTACAGGCTCGCCTCTAAGCATTTCACTAATGCTTCAAGGCCAACTTTATCATCAGCATCAAATCGGCCAATACTTGGACTATCAATGTCTAGTACTGCGAATACTTTACCATGTTTCATGATAGGTACAACTACTTCAGAATTAGACGCTGCATCGCAGGCTATATGCCCGTCAAAAGCGTGAACATCTTCAATTAATTGTGTTTCTGCGGTTGCCGCAGCTGTTCCACATACCCCTTTCCCAACGGGAATACGGATGCATGCGGGGTTACCTTGAAACGGGCCAAGTACTAATTCAGTAGGAGAATCCATAAAGTAAAAGCCCGCCCAATTTACATCTTCTAAAGAGGTAAATAACAGCGCGCTTATGTTTGCCAAATTGGCAATTACATTAGATTCACCAGCTATCAGCGATTCAGTTTGCTTAACTAATGACTGGTAAAAATCGTGCTTTTGCATACCAAACTACTTCTTATTAAACATACAGTAGCTAAAGGTACTCTTTGTCGTGAAAAATTGGAACCTTTTGGAGGTAAAAAAAAGGAAATTGCACCGTTTATCAGCGTGCTTGGTTAATAATGCTGCGATTATTTTTTTACCGATTTACGAAGACCAAATAAAAACAGTCCAGCTGCAAATGCTGACATAACACTATTAATCAAAAATATCTCACCAGTTGATGCACTTAATAAGTAACTGAATATAGCGCCACCTAACAAACCAAGGGTTAATACACCTGAATAATTAACTTTAGAATACTTAAACATAAGTAAATATCCTGGCACGACAAAAGCCGCCATTGTTAAACCTACAATGTGTGCATTTGAGATAGCAGTCATCAAAAGTTGAAAAAATACGGATAGGAAATCACCCTGTAGCGTTAGTGCGTAATACAATCCTAACAAGCTGCCAATAATTACCGGGGACAATAATGAAAGCGCGACGCTTTTTGCGAGTTGATGTTTCATCTAATAATCCTTAATACAGAGTATAAATTTTAATGTATTAAGCATGCACCAAGATCTAAAGCTTAGAAATAGAGACTATGGTCGTAATTTATGATGATAAAACGCGCTATTTCTACCTGTAGTTATTTATTTTACAGGCACAAAAAAGCCCGCTAAATTAGCGGGCTATTTTGTTATATGGTGGAGAGATAGGGATTTGAACCCTAGATGGGCTATAAACCCATGCCGGTTTTCAAGACCGGTGCATTCGACCACTCTGCCATCTCTCCGATACTGCTAAGTTAAAAGTAAGAGTGTACTAATAACTATTTAAATGAATGATAATTTAATTACCACACACTTATTAAATAAGTGGTGGAGAGATAGGGATTTGAACCCTAGATGGGCTATAAACCCATGCCGGTTTTCAAGACCGGTGCATTCGACCACTCTGCCATCTCTCCGCACGGCCTGCATAATAGGGAAACCCATCCCTTTTGTGAAGCTTTTTTTTTAATTAATTGTTTAAGTGCTTAAAAAACAATTAATTTGTTTAAAGTTAGAACAAAGTGTTTTTAATTTAGCCGTCAATACTCTTTTATTTAAATATTTAACTCTATTGATCTACAAAGGTTTGCCCAAACATATAAGAGTTGGTAATCTAATTTTAGTTAAATTATCGAAACACACACGTTTCACTTAAAGGAGCTCTACAATGGCGTTTAATCAATCGTACAATACCGCGAAACCGGTAATGTCTACCATTGAAACAAACAAGGTACTTAAAAACACCTACTTTTTACTAGCTATGACACTTGCATTTAGTGCAGTTACAGCCGGTATTTCAATGGCACTACAATTACCTTACTTTATGGGAATTGTGTTTACACTTGTTTCGTTCGGTTTATTATTTGTTGTAAATAAAAAAGCAGATACAGCATCTGGTGTATTTTGGGTGTTTGCTTTCACAGGCTTAATGGGAGCAGGCTTAGGTCCATTGCTCAACCATTATGCTGCAATGCCTAATGGTCCAATGCTTATTATGCAAGCGTTGGGTTCTACGGCGCTTATCTTTTTTGGTTTATCTGCTTATGCACTAAACACTAAAAAAGACTTCTCATTCATGGGTGGCTTTTTAACGGTTGGCTTAATCGTTGTGATTGTAGCTAGCATTGTTAATATTTTTGTTGGCAGTTCACTTATGTTTATGGTGCTTAATGCTGCAGTTGTATTGATCATGTCTGGTTTGATTTTATTTGATACTAGTCGAATCATTAACGGCGGCGAAACTAACTACATTCGTGCAACAGTGTCTTTATACCTAAGCGTATATAACTTATTTACGTCTTTACTTGCTCTACTTGGCGCAAGTGATGACTAATTAAATAGTTCTGTTAAAATAGCCCCTTAATTGGGGCTTTTTTATTGGAATTGTTTTGTCACGTTTTGTTCTTTCATTACATACACCACCATCCGATCACGATACAACGCAACGCATTGTTAAGTTTGCGAATGCATGTTTAGCCCAAGGGCACATCATTGATGCTATTTTTTTATACCAGCAAGGTATTTATCATGCATCTACCCACTTTGATTTATCCTCAGACGAACTTCAAATACCAGCACTTTGGCAGCAACTCGCCGATCAAAAACTAAATTTAATGCTGTGTGTTACCGCCGCTGAAAAACGCGGGTTAGATATTAAAAACACAGGTGTATTTGCAGTCGCAGGGTTAGCTGAATTTGCAATGCTTGCAAGCGACGCAGATAAATGGGTGCAATTTAAATGATAAACGTATTAGTAATGAGTCAGTGCAGCCCATTTGACGATTTAAATATTCGTGATGCACTTGATATGACATTGATATTTGCGGCCGTTGACCAAAATGTGAGTTGGTTGTTTAGCGGCCCCGCCGTTTTGGCTTTAAAAAAGCATCAACAACCAAACGATATTGGCTTAAAAGATTTTTTTAAAAACATTAAAACACTCGAAATCTATGATGTTGAAAACATCTACGTGTGTGAAAAGTCATTGCTTGATTATGGTTTAAATAAACATGATTTACTCATAGAGGCAAAAGCACTCAACTTTAGCCAACAACAAACATTAATTAAAGCGCAGCAACATGTGGTGAATTTATGAGTACATTACATATTTTTTCTAAGCCGCTTAACTATTATTCGGCAAATCAGCTAGAAAACTTAATTTTATCAGACGATAACGTGCTACTTGTTGGTGATGCCTGCTTTGCAAAAAAACAATTTAGACAATTTGCAGATACACTATTAATACTTGAACAAGACGCGCAAGTACGTGCAATAAAATTAACAGATAACGATAAAGCCATAAGCTATAAAGACTTTGTAGCACTCACTTTATCAACTAATCAATCAATTACGTGGTAACTCATGCTTGAATTTAACAACCAACAGATTGAAACCGACAAACAAGGTTACTTGCTTGACCATACTTTGTGGTCAAAGGAGCTTGCACCTGTAATTGCTATCCAAGAAAACATTACCCTTAGTGTTCAACACTGGGAAGTCATTAACTTTGTTCGTGATTTTTATATTGAATATAACACCAGTCCAGCAATTCGGATGCTTGTAAAAGCAATGGCTAAAGCGCTCGGTGAAGACAAAGGTAATAGCCTTTATTTATATAAATTATTTCCTAAAGGCCCAGCCAAGCAAGCAACAAAAATTGCCGGATTACCAAAACCAGCTAGGTGCATATAATGAGATCTAAACCAGGCAATAATCAAGTAACTGAATCCAAGCCAAAAAGAAGTACAGGGCGTACTTATTCACGCAGTGCACTTAACAAAACGCCTTCAGGTAAAAGAGAGATAAAGCCGCAAATAGCATCTAAAGACAGAAAAATTGTGTTATTCAATAAACCATTTGATGTGCTATGCCAATTTACAGATGACGCAGACAGAAAAACGCTTGCTGAGTTTATCCCTATTAAAGAAGTTTACGCAGCGGGTAGATTAGATAGAGACAGTGAAGGTTTATTGCTTTTAACAAACTGTGGAAAATTGCAAAACACTTTAACTGCGCCTAATAAAAAAACCAATAAGACCTATTGGGCACAAGTTGAAGGTGAACCCACCAGTGAATCAATTAACGCATTATGTAATGGCGTAGAACTTAAAGACGGGCTTACACTCCCCGCTAACGTTAAAATAATTGATGAACCTACAATTTGGACTCGTAATCCCCCTGTACGCGAGCGAAAAGCAATCCCTACCACTTGGCTAAGTATTACAATTAACGAAGGTAAAAACAGACAAGTGCGTAGAATGACCGCGCATATTGGCCACCCTACACTTCGCCTTATTCGCTATAGCATTGGTAACTATACGTTGGATGATATTAATTGTGGAGAATACAAAGTAATTAAAGGCGTAGTTGATGCATAAACCGCATGTAACCGTTGCGGCAATAGTAAAAAAGCAAAATGAGTTTTTACTTGTCAAAGAGCGCGATAAATTTACACAGCAGGTTTGTTACAATCAACCTGCTGGTCATTTAGAACAAAACGAAACTCTTGCACAAGCCGCAAGCAGAGAGCTACTTGAAGAAACAGGCTTAGCGCTTGAGCCAGTCGGCTTTTTAGGTGTGTATAATTTGCATGCTGAAAATGGAGTGCACTATTTGCGATTTTGCTTCTTATTTGAAGCGCCTGATAATATAAACGCGCCAACGCCAATAGATATCGATATTATCAGCGCTAACTGGTACACATTAGAGCAAATAAAATCACTCTCCCTTAGAAGCCCTTTAGTATTGAAGTGTATTAACGACAGCCTGAATCGACCAGTATTGAGCCTAGAAACTATTTACAATTAGCTATATTGGGGAGTAGAGTAAATAAGATAATTAACTCTATTTTATTTACTCTGAGCTTAGCGCTATACAATTACGCCCTTGTTTTTTAGCATAGTATAGGGCGTTATCAGCGGCTTTAACAAAGCTAATTTCGTCACTATTTGTATAGTCACTAATGGTATTAATCCCCATACTTATAGATAAAAATCCGGTAAAGCTATCCTGGTGCGCAATAGCTAAGTTTTCTACAGCTTTTTGTATTTGCTCAGCTATAAACAACGCCCCTTGCCTATCGGTTTGAGGTAATAAAACAACAAATTCCTCCCCCCCATAACGAGCCACAAAATCTTCTGGGCGACTAACCGTTGAAGCAATTGTTTGAGCAACATCATATAAACACGTATCGCCAGCCACATGCCCATACCGGTCATTAAATTGTTTAAAATGATCAATATCGATGATAATCATCGACAGCATGCCTTCGCATTCTTTTGCTCGTTCATACTCATGCGTTAGTTTTTCATCAAACCGGCGCCTATTTGCAATTTTGGTTAATGCATCCAAAAAGGCCATATCTCTAAGTATATCCTCCGCTTCTAAACGTTCTGTTGCATCATTAAAAACAGCCAAAAACTCTTCACCTATATCAATCCCTGATATCTCCATCATCACTTGTGTTCCATCACGACAAGACACTCGATAATTATTTGCGGGTATATCGTTATTATTATTCAGTGCCTTTTCAAGTGAGTCTTGCCACAGCTCTTTTGCAAGTGCTCTGTATTGTGGATCTGGATACGCTTTCTCCCACCAGGACCTCAGATTAGGTACATCCTCTACCGTATAACCAAAAACATCTACAAAGCGTTGATTAACTTTCAAAATATCACCCGTTTTGGTACACACATTACATACCGGCATTGGCAAAACGGTAAATAACCTAGCGTAGTGACTTATCTCATGTTTGCGCATAGGGTTGAGCGTACTTTGAGGTAAGTAACTCATTGGCATATCACTTTTTTCTATACTAAGCTTTACGTCCATTTCTAAAGCAAAATACCATTCAAGCCACCAGTGCTCTACATGCTCAAGCACCTTTAGCTCAATGTTCTTTTTAGCGGCTGAGCCCTTAATTAAACTAAATAACTCATGTACATGGTTTGGTTCTTGGAAAATGTGAGGGTTTTTGAGTTTTATTAACTCATAAAAAAGGTGATAGGCTGACTTTTTAAACTCTGTCGTTTTGCTATAAAGTAATTCGCTATCCACAAAATCAGATTCGTTTGTATAGTGTTCAACTAAAGAGATTATCTTGTTTATTTGATAGGCGTAATTCATATATTCATTCCATTGACTATATATTAAGCGATTTTAAGTGGTTTACATTCATATACTCACCACTATTTTTATTTTGTTAAGTGTATATTTACTCTAGTAGTTTTAAAAGAAAATACTATTAATAAAACTTAATAACTACATGAATTATTCTATAGTCTTAATTTATTAGTAAAGATCACTTTAATATTACTAAAGTTACAGCCTAATAACGCGCTTAAGTCTAGTTCGCTATTTGTTATATAAATAAAATACTGACTAATTCCCCTCTTTGCGCCCTTAGTCTCTTTAAGCACAAACAAAATACATGCTATAATCGCGGCCTTTCCAAGTTAACAGCAATCTGTATAAGCGAAATTATTCATGAGCGAAAATAGTCACATTAAAGTCATTGTTGGCATGTCCGGCGGTGTTGATTCTTCTGTATCTGCATATTTATTACAACAACAGGGCTACCAAGTAGAAGGCCTGTTTATGAAGAACTGGGAAGAAGACGACAATGATGAATACTGTGCTGCCGCTGATGATTTAAAAGATGCGCAAGCAGTGTGTGACAAATTAGGCATTGAGCTTCACACAGTTAACTTTGCAGCAGAATATTGGGACAATGTATTTGAGTACTTTTTAGCAGAGTACAAAGCAGGTCGCACACCTAACCCAGATATAATGTGTAACAAAGAAATTAAATTTAAAGCCTTTTTAGAATTTGCTGCGCAAGCACTCGGTGCTGACTTTATTGCAACGGGTCACTATGTTCGCCGTGAGCTTCGCGATGACAAATACGTAATGTGTCGCGGACTTGATAACAATAAAGATCAAAGCTATTTCTTATATACTCTAAGCCATGAACATATTGGCCAAACGTTATTCCCTGTAGGCGATATCGAAAAACCAGAAGTACGCCGCATAGCAGAAGAGCAAGACCTAATCACTCACGATAAAAAAGACAGCACAGGTATCTGCTTTATTGGTGAGCGTAAATTTAAAGACTTTTTACAAAAGTTCTTACCAGCACAACCTGGCGTTATCGAAGACACAGACGGTAACAACGTAGGCGAGCACGAAGGCTTAATGTACCACACACTTGGACAACGCAAAGGCTTGTTAATTGGTGGTATGAAGGAAGGTTCTGGTGAGCCTTGGTACGTAGTAGATAAAGACCTTGAGCGAAATGTACTTATTGTGGGGCAAGGTAAAGATCACCCTCGCCTATACAGCAACGGTCTTAACGCAAACCAACTTCACTGGGTAGACCGTATTGGCCCTAAAGGCACCACTCGCTGCACAGTAAAAACGCGTTACCGCCAAGAAGACTTAAGCTGCACCCTACTTGTAGGTGAAGACGGCATGGCCCGCGTATTGTTCGACGAGCCACAAAAAGCAGTTACACCTGGTCAATCTGCCGTATTTTACGCAGAAGATGTGTGTTTAGGTGGTGGTATTATTGACTCGGTGATTAAGTAATGAATGAACACCAAGTCATGGCGCTTGCCGCCATGTGCCAGGCTGCTAAACAAGTTCAAAAAATTGCCCAGTACGGCAACAATAACGAACATGATTTAGAAATCTTACTTTCAAGCATTATTCAAACATCTCCGGCATCGCCAGAAGATGTTTACCAAGGTACTGACAACTTACGTGATGGCTATAAAACATTAATGGCGCAGCTTACTGCTGGCGCTCAAAAAGATGTTGAAATAGTAAAGTACGTAGGTGGTTTAATGCAGCTTGAGCGAGCACTCAGCGCTAACGAAAAAAGCTTAAACGAATTAGGTAAACGCATTGATGATATTCATCGTCGTTTAGACCACTTTGCTATTACCGATGAGAGTGTTGTTGCCGGTTTAGCAGATATTTACTCGTCGGTGCTGAGCCCCCTTGGGCACCGAATACAGGTTTATGGTAAACCCGAGTTATTAAAACAGCAGCTCACTCAAAATAAAATCCGTGCATTATTATTAGCCGGCATTAGAAGTGCAGTATTATGGCGACAAATGGGCGGTAAGCGCCGTCACTTTTTCTTTGCAAAAAGAAAAATACTCGCCATTGCTAAAACAAAAATTTAACTATCGTTCAAACTAAAATTTAGGAGTTATTATGGAGCTTTCAGCGTTAACGGCTATCTCTCCAGTGGATGGTCGCTACGGCAGCAAAACCACTGAACTACGCAGTATTTTCAGCGAATTTGGCTTAATCAAATACCGCGTAATTGTTGAAGTGCGTTGGTTGCAAGCGTTAGCTGCAGCAAGCGATATTAAAGAAGTACCTGCATTTAGCGAACAGGCTAATGCACTTCTAAACGCCATTGTAGATAACTTCAGTGAAGCTGATGCACAGCGCGTTAAAGATATAGAATGCACTACAAATCACGATGTTAAAGCTGTTGAATACCTACTAAAAGAAAAAGTAGCCGATAACAGTGAGCTCCATGCAATAAACGAATTTATTCACTTTGCTTGTACTTCAGAAGATATTAATAATCTATCTCATGGTTTGATGCTAAGCGAAGCACGTGAAAATGTTTTACTTCCTTATTGCGACGAACTTTTAAGTGCAATTAAAGCTAAAGCAATTGAATACAAAACAATCCCAATGATGACTCGTACGCACGGACAACCTGCTACACCATCAACTATGGGTAAAGAGTTTGCTAACGTATACATGCGTTTAAAGCGTCAACGTGACCAAATTGCACAAGTAGAAATGCTAGGTAAAGTTAATGGTGCTGTTGGTAACTACAACGCTCACCTTAGCGCATACCCAGATTACGACTGGCACACACATGCAGATAAATTTGTATCAAGTTTAGGTTTAACACTAAACCCATTTACTACACAAATTGAACCGCATGACTATATTGCAGAGTTATTTGACGCAATTGCACGTTTCAACACTATATTATTAGATTTTGACCGTGACATGTGGGGTTACATTGCCCTTAATCACTTTAAGCAAAAAACAATTGCTGGCGAAATTGGCTCATCAACAATGCCACATAAAGTTAACCCAATTGATTTTGAAAACTCAGAAGGTAACTTAGGCTTAGCAAATGCTATTTTCTCTCATCTTGCACAAAAATTACCAGTTTCTCGCTGGCAGCGTGATCTTACTGATTCAACGGTATTACGTAACCTAGGTGTTGGTATGGGTTATGCAATTATTGCATACCAATCAACACTTAAAGGTGTAAGCAAGCTTGAAGTAAACGAGCAACGTTTAGCTGACGAGCTTGATCAAAACTGGGAATTGCTAGCCGAGCCGATTCAAACAGTTATGCGTAAATATGGCATTGAAAAACCATACGAAAAACTTAAAGATTTAACACGCGGTAAACGTGTAAACAAAGAAATAATGGCTGACTTCATCGATGGTTTAGACCTTCCTGAGCACGCTAAAGTAGAAATGAAAAAACTAACACCTGCTAATTACATTGGTCGTGCTGTTGAGTTTATTGATGATTTAGTTTAAAAACTAAATTGCTCTTTTAAAAAGCGAAAGGATCATCCTTTCGCTTTTTTTGTTTTAACCCCATTGCACTAACTAGTAGGCATAATGTATGTATCAATTAAAAATAAATAATTTGTCTGAGCAAGAGTTTTTAAGCCATTTTTGGCAAAAAAAGCCGCTTTTAATCAAACAAGGTTTTGCTGATTTTCAAGACCCGCTTGATGCTAATGAACTTGCCGGCCTAGCAATGGAAGAAAGCATAGAGTCGCGTATTATCACCAATCATAAAAATGATTGGCAAACACACCAAGGTCCATTTGAAGACTTTGAGCAATTAACTGACGATCACTCTACTTTACTCGTGCAAGCAGTTGATCACTGGCATAGCGATGCTGCACAACTGCTAGAACCTTTTAGGTTTATTCCCAACTGGCGCATAGACGATTTAATGATCAGCTATTCAACGCCTAATGGTGGTGTGGGTCCACATTTAGACCAATACGATGTATTTATTATTCAAGGTGAAGGCAAACGTCATTGGCGTGTAGGCTTACCCGATCCAACACTTAAGCAGTTTGCTCAAAACAAAAAACTACTTCAGGTTGAAGCATTTGAAGCCGTAATAGATTGCATCTTAGAACCTGGCGATATTTTGTATATTCCACCAGGGTGCCCTCACGAAGGTTACGCTGTAGAAAACGCACTAAATTATTCAGTTGGTTTTAGAGCCCCAAATCAACAAGATTTATTATCGAGCTTTGCCGATCATATTATTGATACTGAAAGCGGACAAAAACGTTATACCGATCACAATATCACACTAAGAAAGTCAAAAGGTGAACTTACAAACCTTGAAGTTGATAAAGTTAAAACACTGATGGCGGCACTTTTAGAAAATGACGATTTATTTAAACAATGGTTAGGCTCAACGCTTAGTCAGCCCAAACATGAAATGGATTTAGCACCAGTAGAGCCTCCATTTACATCAGAGCAAATAAGCGATGATTTAAGTGATGAAGAAACTGTGTTTGAGCGTTTAGGTGGCACGCGTGCTATTTACCAGCAGCTCGATACCGAAGTGCTATTAAGTGTTAACGGTGAAAATTACGCTATGCCATTAACTGACTTAGCGGCGGTAAAACTACTTACCGATAATACTGAGTTTGAAAGTTCAGCATTAAACTTAACAAACCCAAGTTTAGTATTTACTCAAACCTTTACTACACTTGTTAATGAGGGGATCTGGTTTAATATAGACCAAGAATAATAATACCAATTTTATTAATAATGGTGAGCATTTTGCTACGTAAAATATTATGTATACAGGTTAGTTAAAAATTTCAATTTTCACCTGATATTGGCTTAAATAATTTTGCTGCGATTGCTTACTCATTTTAATTTGGTATCAATAGGAGTTTGCAATGGGCTATCTGGTTGATAAAGTTGAATGGGATATAAAAAAAGATATGTTACAAAAAATTCGAGAGCGAGTTTTTGTTTACGAGTTACATATCCCCAAGCACATAGAATTCGATAGCCTAGATAAAATTGCATTACATGTACTTGTCACAGACGATGCAAACTGCCCTATTGCAACAGGTAGATTATGTACAGATGGCTTAATCGGCAGAATAGCTGTATTACCCGAGCATCGTAACCGCAAGGTATATAAATCACTTCTCAATTTTATTGTTGAATTAGCGTCAAACCAAGGTATAGAAGAAGTAAGCATTAATTGTATTTTAAATGAGGTAGAGCGTTTTAAGCGAAATGGCTTTATTCAACAAGGAAATGTTTTTATGGAAGCGGGAATACCTAGGCAACGCATGCAATGCCCTGTTTCAGCGTTTAAAACAACCCCCTTCACACTTGTTCATTAGATAAAGAAAAGGGCAATAAATAAACTACCGCCCTCCACATTATTATTTTAAACTAAACTTAAGTTACCTAAACTACTTGGGTTCATTAGCCCACAGTGGTTCATTATCATACATTTCGTATAAGCCATGTGCTCTATTTATAAGTAAGTTAGCAAAATCTACCTGAGTTTTATCACGCGCGCCTGTACTCATAATTTGATCCGCTTTTAATTGCCACTGCAATGAAAAATAACGCATTGCATCGCGAGCATCTGTAGCTGCACTTACCTCAGCATGATCTGTAGGTAATCGTCCTGTAACTACCCAATATGTTTTACCGTTCTGGGCTTTAAATTTCCACATTGCACAAAGTGGTGCTAAAAATCGGCTGTCTTTATCAACTACTGATTTCGGCATAATGCCTTTTTCGGCTAAATGCTTTTGCGCTGCTTGAAAACACTCCCGTTGCCACTGCATTCTTTGCTCATCAGTTATAACTTGCTCTTTTGCTGTTAACGGCTTTTTTTCTTGTTGTTCCATTTTTAATAACCTTTTACTTCTTTTTTTTACACTCTAAGGGCTTAGTAAATAAGGTGCAAGCATAAAACTCCCATTTGCACCTTAAAGCTCTCTGTTTGCTGTGTTTTTAGGCAAACTATTATTTTATATTGTGATCAAACGAACCTACATCACCCGGAAAAACTACTGGTGACTCAACACCGTCTTTACTAACAGAAGCTACACCAAAGTAATAATTATCAATTACCACATTTTCAAGTGTATATTTTGAAACATTACCCACGTATTTACTAAACTGCCATTGCGGCTCGCTCGTATAACGCCAATAAATTTTATATCCAGCAATGTTCTCGTCATCATTTTTCGCCCATGAGAAAGAAGTGTTAGCAGTAACAGCGCCCGTTATTTTAACTTCTTTTGGCGGTGCGGGTGCCCACGCCATAGACGCCATAGTTACCGCATTAAGTGAGGTTAACTTAGCCGTATAATCAAAATCAACACCTTCAATGGTATCACCATACTCAACACCATCTTCAGTGCGTAAATCTTGATGCTGACGATCGTAGTGCTCATTAGTTTCCATAATACGCACGGCTGCAAAACCTGCGTCATTAAATGGACGATGATGCCCACCACGGCCAAATCTATCTAATCGATATACAAGCATTGTATCTAAACTAGGAACGTACCTGTCAGCAATAGTGTCTATGTAGCGAGCTAAATTACGACTCGCTGAATCAACTTCACCACCTGTAAAGCGACGAGTATTAGCTTGCTTTTTAGTTTCAACAACACGGGTACCTTCTGAAAATATACGTGCAGTCGTGTTATCAGTTACACCATTAATACCGGTAATATTGCCAATCATATCGTTGTTTAAAACGCCATGAACTTGCCAGTTATGCTTTTGTGCATAAGCAGTTAATATTTTACCGCCAAACAAACCTTGCTCTTCGCCCGAAAGCGCCGCGTAAACTACCGAACCATTAAATTTGTATTTACTTAAAACACGAGCAGCTTCTATAACACCAGCTACACCTGATGCATTATCATTTGCGCCAGGAGAGTCGCTAGTAAAATCCATAACATCACTTACACGTGAATCTATGTCACCCGACATCATCACCATTCGATTAGGCTCGCTTGATCCGCGTTGAATAGCCACTATGTTAACCACTTCAACAGGATTAGGAATGCGTTTTTCGCCCGATATAGTGTCCTTTACTTCAATAATTTCCAGGCAACCACCACACTGTGTCGATATTTTTTCAAATTCTTTTTTTATCCAGCGCCTAGCCGCACCAATACCTCGAGTATCCGATTTAGTATCTGAAAGCGTATGACGAGTACCAAAATCCACCAGCGTTTGAATATCACTACCAATACGGGTAGCCGACACTTCACTTGCTATGTCATGTAACTTTTGTTGGTCGGTATATTGTAATTGTGTTTCACCATGTGCTGATAATGCAAGTGTGCAGGCACCTGCAATTGCAGTAAATTTAAGTAACGTTGTTGTAATTTTCAAAGGTGTTTTAAGCATCTATTAGCTCCTAATTATTATAGTGTAACCATTACTTAAGTAAGATTTTATGGCAATACATTTGAGGTAGACGCAGAAAGGAGCACGCTAAAGCGCATTTACAAGAGGTTACTAGGATAGTAAAAAGCCCACTACCTTGAATGGGTACTGGCCAAAATTTATTATGCATATTTTTAATAAGTGGTTTTAATATCAAATTCTTTTAAAAAGGCCTCATGTCCCCCTAAGCTTGCAAGCACACCAGCAGAAAACATAAATATTAATACAAATGCTAAACAGCTCAAAAACTCCGAACTATTTTCAGGATTAATATAGTAGTTAAGTAAAAAACCACTCAAGACACCTATAAAAGCAATTTTGCTAAATAAAAAATAACTTGGGATCTCAAACGCCCAAACAGAGGTGTTGTTTACAAAATGCCTATATCCATACGTCATAAAAGCCAACAGACCAATAATACCAATTGCAAAAGTAGTCACTGTGGTCAGTGCGCTCATGTTTTTATAAATAAGCACATACCCTAATCGTAAAGAATAGATAAATACTGCAAACCATGCCAAAACAGCAGGCCCTAAAATTAATCCCATTTTCAATCCTTGAATAACGTATAACTAATTAATTGCTAATACAATATTATATTTAGAGGTTAAATTACAAACCTTGTTACACAATAATCTATTATAAAGTGTGTTTTTCATGGCACACTATCATTGTGTTTATATAAATAGTTTAAGTTATGCGCCAGCTAAAAGAAGATACAGTTAAAAGTAACCTTATTGAATCGCAGCAAAGTGCATACGGTCCCATATGTGTGTACCAAAATAAAGAATATCGTTGGCTAACCCTTGCACAAAAGGCCAATGATGACATAACTATTCAAGGTGTTATGAACCTAACACACCCTGAGCAAGTAATCGTTCCTGTAAATCAATGCATGCTGTTGTTTTTACTTAAACCGGAAAATACATTAAACATACTAAATTTAGGTCTAGGCACAGCAGGGTTTGAGCGTGTTATGTATTACTTGCAAAATAATACGCCATATATAAATGCCATAAATACATTTAATACGGTAGAAATAAACACAAATATTGCCTCTATTGCTGCCCAGCACTTTAATTTACCAAGTAACCACAACACCTATTTACAATGCGCCGAGCAATATATTTCGCAATGCTCTGATCACTTTAACGTGATCACTATCGATATTTTTAGTGGTGAATATCATCAGCCTTTTTTAACCAGCTATAGCTTTTGGCAAAACATAAACCGCTGTAGTGAGCCAAGTACTCAAGTAATCATTAATTTAAACCCGCAAACTGGCAAAGAGTTGCAAATGCTTTTAGTGCTTTTAAGGCAACATTTTAAGTGCTTAGCGATAATAGAGTTTAACGAATACAAAAATATAGTAATCATACTAAGCCAGCAAACATTAATGCACATAAACGTTGATGAAATACAAAACTCACCTGTGTTTATAAATTTTGCGCCAAACCTTTATAAAAGTATTAAC
The DNA here is from genome assembly GCF_001974875.1 of Pseudoalteromonas sp. EB27. Lineage (GTDB taxonomy): Bacteria > Pseudomonadota > Gammaproteobacteria > Enterobacterales > Alteromonadaceae > Pseudoalteromonas. The sequence goes on along the minus strand of NZ_MTQD01000006.1, from coordinate 77,721 downwards.
AGTATTTACCACATTGAATAAAATGCGTTACCGCCCAGGTTCATGTTTTTCATAGCACGGTAAGCTTGTTTCTAGCTGCTCCCAGTTAGCTTTAGACGTAACAAAATTATGCGATAATACCAGCTCAGTAATATCGCTATCGAATATTCCTAAACGAATTCGTATTCTGCTTTTGTCATCATTGTCGCTACTGTAAACCGGCGAGCCGCAACATTTACAAAAGTAACGAGTGCGCCCTGGTTTAAAACTAAATTCACTCAGCTGCTCTTGTCCTTTAGTTATTATAAAGTCCTCAGTATTTACAAAGCCATTGGTTGCAAATGCAGTCCCGCTGTTTTTTCTGCACAGTGAACAATGACAATGAATAATGCTGGTTATACTGCCCGACACTTCAACCCTTACTTCACCGCACAAACACGAACCCGTATACATATAACATCCTAACTATTAAATTATTTTAAACTCAGCTGAAATTTGCTGAGTTGATTTAATGGATAAGTTTACTGGTTAATTTTTTGAATGGAATAATAATTTTTATATCTTCGCAGTTCCCACGCCATTACGTATTGCTTTAATGATTGACATAAAAACATTAAATTGGTTATATAACTCTCAATAAAAACTATAGCCAAAATTTAAATTGGTTAACCAAATATCAATAATATTACGAGAGCCAATTATGTCTTCCAAACACATTTTAATTCTATGTTTGTTTAGCACGCTATCAGCATGTTCAACCATTCAAAAAAGTACATCGAGCGATTGGCTGCTTATTGATAATTTTGAAAACTCTCTTAGCGACTGGCAGAGTGTCGATACGCAAAATGAAACTAAACCACAGGTTAAAAACCCACAAATAACGGTTATACAACCAGAACAAGCATCTACATCTACATCTACATCTACATCTACATCTACATCTACATCTACATCTACAAATCATTATTTACTAAAAAAGCCTGCACGCGATGGCATTGTTGGCAATCGCAAAGCGCTTTCTTATACAAAGCTTCCACAAGCGGTTGAAGTTGGTCAAACCTACACATTTTATATACGTATAAACGTGGCTGCTTTCCCTAATAACCATGCTTTTGGATTAAGCAACCTCATGCCAGAGCTAATTAATAAACATGCGTACGATGCGTTTGAGCCTACACTTCGCGTAACCGATAAAACAGAATCAAACGGGCTTGTAAACGATGGCGCATTAATGGTTAAAACCGGCAATGGGTATAGCAACATTCAAAACTACACTACCAAACAATCGGCCAAGCCACTGCAAACAAATACATGGTACGATGTGTGGTATGTTGTTAATAACGCAGCAGCCTCAAAGCAAGGTCAGCAATACGATGTTTACGTAAAAGGCGGTGAATTTAGCAAGCAAACACTGGTGTATAAAAATGCACAATTTAGAATGAAGCGCGAACAACCTCTTATATACTTTTTAGCAAACTGTAATACAGGCCCGATTAAAAAGCCTTACGGAAATGGTGGCCTCAGATATGACGATTTATACATGAGCAAAGGCAAAAACCTAAATAACCCAATGCTATAAAAGTAAGTAAAGTGCTTTTTTGATGCTCTTTTTGACATAGGTTTATATAAATAATGCTCTAGTATATTCACAATTAATACCTTACAAACCTGCATTTAAAAATACTTAAATGGTATGATACGCATCATTATTTGCCATTTAAGTTTTTAAAATGTATCGATTATTTGAAAAAATGACAAAAGCATTTCCTGAGGACCAACCCACTCAGCCGCCTTCTACTTTATTTGCTTTTTGCCGTCACTACACCAAAGGAATGGAGCTCTCGCTGCTGCTAATGTCAATCAGCGCCGCCATGCTCGCTATTTTAGAGGTTTCTTTATTTAGCTACATGGGCCAACTTGTGGATTGGTTAACCGCCTACACACCCGAAACCTTGTTTGTAGAGCAAAAGCCTGCACTTATCAAAATGGCTGTTATGCTATTAGTTGTGCTGCCCGTTGTTGTATTTTTTCATTCTGCTATTTTGCACCAAGCATTACTAGGCAATTATCCCATGTCGATTCGCTGGTTAGCGCATCGTTATTTACTGCGTCAAAGTGTTAGCTTTTATCAAAATGAATTTGCAGGAAGAATAGCCACTAAAGTATTACAAACCTCTTTAGCCGTTCGCGAAACCGTTACAAAGCTACTCGATGTATTAATGTACATAGTGGTTTACTTTGGCTCTATGGTGTTTTTAGTGGCCGAAGCTGATTGGCGGTTAATGATTCCGCTACTGGTTTGGTTAGTTTTATACATTTTCGTGCAGCTTTACTTTGTACCGCGCCTTAAAAAAATTGCCAGCTCACAAGCAGATGCTCGCTCAGAAATGACCGGTCGAATTGTTGATAGCTACACAAATATTTCTACTATTAAGCTGTTTTCGTATACCCAACGTGAAGAGCAATACGCAAAACAAAGCATGGATGTTTTTTTACAGCCGGTGTACAAACAAATGCGCTTGGTCACCAGCTTAAACTTTGTTATTCAAAGCTTAAATTACCTATTGGTATTTTCGGTGGCTGCGGTCTCGCTTTACCTATGGTCACTTAGCGCAATTAGCGCAGGTGCTATTGCAGTGGCTGTTAGTTTAGCGCTTAGGTTAAACGGTATGGCGCAGTGGATCATGTGGGAAATAAGCAGCTTATTCGAAAACATTGGCACCGTAGCCGATGGTATGAAAACATTTTCTAACCCTATTGAAGTTGCCGATAAACCAAATGCCGATACACTTAACGTAAGCCAAGGTGCCATTGAGTTTAACAACGTACACTTTAACTACGGAAAAGCTGCAAACGAGACTAATCGCAGCCCAGTAATGAATGGTTTAAACTTAAATATTAAACCTGGCGAAAAAATAGGTTTAGTCGGTCGCTCTGGTGCAGGTAAGTCAACACTTGTTAACTTACTACTGCGTTTTTACGATACCGACTCTGGCACAATAAAAATTGATGGTCAAAACATCACAGATGTAAGCCAAGAAAGCCTACGTCGTTATATAGCGATGGTTACACAAGATACGTCCCTGCTACATCGCTCAGTAAAAGACAACATTTTGTACGGTCGCCCTGATGCAACGCAAGCTGAGATGATAATCGCTACTAAACAAGCTAAAGCACTTGAGTTTATAAATGACTTAGTAGATAGCAAAGGTAACAAAGGCTTTGACGCACAAGTAGGCGAGCGCGGCGTTACTCTTTCGGGCGGACAGCGTCAGCGTATTGCTATTGCACGTGTGCTACTTAAAAATGCACCCATACTTATACTCGACGAAGCCACCAGCGCACTCGACTCAGAAGTAGAGGCAGCAATTCAGGCAAGCCTTGATGATTTAATGACAGGCAAAACAGTCATCGCGATAGCGCATAGGCTCTCAACCATTGCACAAATGGATAGATTAATTGTACTTGATGATGGCGGCGTAGTTGAGCAAGGCACTCATGAAGAACTAATCGCTAAAGGTGGAATTTACGCAGCTCTATGGACACATCAAACAGGTGGGTTTATAGGCGTCGATTAGCCATTAATATTGCCTTACTGTAGACGTGGTTTATATTCTGCTGCTACCTAAACAAAAAAGCGAAGATGCCTTAAAGGCTCTTCGCTTTTTTGTTTAAAGTTATAAATAGAGTTTATAACTTTTTTAATAAATTAAGAGATTAGTCTTAACCCTATCATTATCAGCATAAACACATTAGCAAGCACCCCTATTAAAAAGAAGTAACTACGTGGGCTTGGGTTTTTCTCTGTTGCGATAGCATAGTACAGCACCATATGGATTAAGCGCGCAATTAAGTACACCCAAACACACATTGCAAAAATAGGGCTCTGTAAATTAATTACAAACGCAAATAAAACAGTACCTATAAATAACGCGCTGTTTTCAAGCGTATTATGAAATGTACGATGTGCTCTAAAAATAAAGCTGTCGTGCGATAAATCATCGCTAATTTTACCTGGTACAGCATTAGGCTCTTTAGCTTTGCTAAACGTAGCGACCGCCCACTGTACAAGCAACATAATTAAATAGAGGTAAAATGCCAAATAGGCCGAAAGTGCAACTTCTGTCATTGTTAAGTTCCCTGTTTTGTTTTTTAACTTAGTTAGGGGAGCAATATCAAAGCCAAAGTTAATACCTTGATATTTGAAGGATTAATTTTTTCAGCCCAATCACATATGTAAGTAACTCACAGCGTTGTATAAAATTTACTTGTTATGATTTTAAAAATGAAATCAAAACTGAGCCATATACAGTTGGGTTTACTCCGATCTAAAAAGCTTAAATTCTTCAAACGAAGCATCCCATAATACAACTTGGTTACGACCCAAAGACTTAGCTTCATAAAGAGCTAAATCAGCTTGCTCAATTAACTCAGAAGGAGTTCTGGCTTTAAATTTGATTGAGGTAACCCCAAAACTACACGTAACAGGAATCTCATCAAAGATTGCTTCTTCTACTTTAATTCGAATTGCCTCAGCAATCCGAATTGCTTGCTCTTGAGTTGTATTGGGTAAAATAATACAAAACTCTTCGCCACCAAAACGAGCAACACGATCACTTTTACGTATATTGGCTTGTAACAGCTCAGCAACGCCACAAAGTACAGTGTCGCCAATGCTATGCCCATAAGTATCATTAACACTTTTAAAATGATCGATATCGACCATTAAAATACAATATTCTTCAATCTGAGGTAAATTCAAAAAGTCACGATTCATAACCTCAAATAAAATGCGACGGTTATAACAATTGGTCAAAGGATCTCTTGCAGCCAAATAGTCCAACTCTTCATTACGTTTTTTAGAAGCAATAAAACTTCTATAAACCAGTAAAACAATAGCTAAACAAGCAGCTAATAAAAATGCGAGCGCAATACTCGCATATTTGTTTTTTGCAAGCTCTAGCTCTGATATAACCCTAGCTTGGTCAGATATTTCAATTTCATTGTTTTTCTTTTCAAGCTCAAGTTGATGGAGTTTTTCTTTTTCTCTCAAGGTCTCCAGCTCTGTTTCCATCTTGTGAGAATGCAAATGTGCTTTTTCAAGAGCAAGCTTATTTTCGTCTCTTTCGTTTTGAAGAATTTCGGTCAGGGCTATTTCTTCTTCCGCGTAACGAAGTGACTCGTCTATGCGCCCACGCAGCTTTTCGGCTATTCGAATTTCACGATAAGCGTATAGCATATGTAACTTATCATCTAACTGCGTTGATAAAGCGAGTGATCTTTTAAGTAAGATAATCGCCTCATTTGTATCAATTCCAATTAAAATCGCGGCTAACGCTGTTAGCGACTTTATTTCATAAAGTTTATTACCCGTTACTCTCGCGACCGATAATGACTCTTTATAATACTCAATAGCCTTATTTTTATCCCCATGAGCGCGATAAATATTAGCAATAATCCGCGACGTTATGGAAATGTAAGACTTAAGGTTTTCAGCTTTATAAGTTACGTAAGCTTTTTGTGCAAATTTCATCGCCGAATCTAAGTCGCCAGATTCATAGTTAATAACAGCCATCTCTCTCAAAGCCGTTGCCAGCGTTTTTTCCTCAACCATACCTTCTGGTAAATCAATGGTTATTTGATAAAAAAGCTCGGCCTGATCAAATTGCTTTAATCGCGTATATAGCAGTCCCATTTGATTCGATGTTTTAGCAATCCCAAGCACGTTATTTACTTTTTTATAATATAAATATGCCTTATTTACATGCTCGAGTGATTTTTCGTAAAGGTTAATATGACGATAAATAATACCCGCACCTAATAATGCTTTAGCAAAGCCAACAGGGTCGTCAATTTTTTTATGTATTTCTAATGCGCGAGTGGAGTAATCAAGGGCTAAAACTAAATTATCTAAATAGCGCTGCGCTTCTGCTAGTGTATTTAATGTGCGCGCCATCAACTTTAAATCACCTAAATTGGTGTATACCCCTAAAGCTTTGGTATAAAAATAAGCCGTTTGCTCTCTATTTTTAAGCCGTTTATACGACTGAGCTAATTTTTTATATGTTTCACCTAACTTTTTTTGTACAGATTCATCCTCATCAACGAGATACTTTAAAGCAGATGAGTATTGTGCGTTTGCATCAATATATTTTTTTTGGTCATAAAACGAATCCCCTTTAGTAAGAAGTACTTGCGCTATAAAAAACTCATCGCCATACACAAGTGTTGTAGGTAACAAAGTTTCAATGCTTGAAGCAAGTTCGTCATATCGTTTTTCATCTAATAATATTTTTATATAATTAATAGAGGCTTTTATTTGGTTATTAGCATCATTTAACTTGCTGTAATAAACAGAGGATTGTGAATAGTGATGAAGCGATTCATTAATATTATTATTTTTTTTATTCGCTTTACCTAACAAGTTATGCAACTTTGCACTGAGTAATGTGTCATCGGCACTCTGCGCTTGTGACAACAATTCTTTACTAAGTTCGATACTTGTTATGACGTCAGTATCCATAAGTAATTCGGCTCTTTTTAGTAGCCCTTCGCTGGATTCGTTGATCAAACTGTATGAGGTAGTTTCTTGCGCGTAAGCGCTGCTTAAGCTAATAAACAAAGCACAAAGCAAAGCTTTTACTAAAAATTTAGAATTATAAATTCGATTTACGAATAAACAGTGTACTTGCGAAATTAAGTCCATCTTTCGCGTGTGATACGAGTGAGTGTAAAATTCCATATTTACCATTTTAGTGATTTGTTATTAATTTAATGCAAAAATTCTGGCGATAAAATATACACATAAAGACTGCAGGTCAAGTTTCGCTGCAATATGAGTAATTGCTAATTTATGATTTTAGCATAATTATGCATATCGCAACTTAATTCTTTTTTTAGCTTAATCGTGCGCTGTAAGTTATTAGATGAGAAAACCTAGCTTCTTAGTTTAAGGGTAACCAATACAACACCGTGGTCGGTAGTTAAATCATCACGTTCATACTCGGGATTTATTAAGTGCCTATCGTAAGTGTTATAATTACTGACTTCAAAAAAGCTGTCATCGTAACTAGCGTCAAACTCACACGACAATAAAATGTAATCAAGCACAGAGCTGCTTGCGCCGTAGTAATGTGTTGGCGCCCTTAACAGTGCTGGCTTTGTTAGGTTTATATTTTTTACTTGGCTTTTATCCGCTGAATCAGCAATCTCGCTGTTACTACTATCACAATCGCTTTGTACATCGTTTGTTATTGCTTCATCGCTAGAAACCTCATCAATACTTAGCTGCGACTTAATAAACAGATCCCATGAATCATTTAAACAATATTTAGCAAGGTAGGTTTTAGCGTCAAACGCAGGAGCAAAGCGTAATGTATTTGTGAGTAAATGGCTTAATACGCCATCCGCAAGTTCATTATTAAAGTCCCCCATTAATAGCATGGGTTGCTGCGTAGCTTCACGGCGAGTAATCATTTGTATCATTAGTAATGTGGCTTCACTGCCACGCTGAATAGTTGAGCCCCACCCGCCCGCTACATTCGCTTTTAAAATCTTAATTATGTTTTGCTCAGGTGCAAGCTCTTTATTGTGTTCATCAACTTCAATCATTGAGCGCTTAGATTTAAAGTGCACCACATAACAATCAGTATTGCCTATGTGCGGTAAAGTAACGGTCGCTCTTAATACCTTACGACTAAAAGTAAACTCACTATTAAGGCCAAGCGTACTTGCAAGCTCACTATCGTGTTCAACCGCTGCTACTTCAACTATGGGATATTTAGAGGCAATCGCTACGACGGGGCGTCTATAAATAAAATCATCAATTACCTCTGGCGTATCAACTACTGCAAAGTAGTTATAGCCTTGATCAGCAACTAGCTCTTTTAACGAATCAATACTAAACACTTCCTGAAAACCAATCACATCAGGCGCATGTTCTGTTAAGTAATCAGTAATCCAACGCTGCTTTTTAGCCCACTGCTGCGCGGTATAAATTTTCTCAAACTCATAGTATGCATTGGGTGGCTCAAGGTAATTAAACAGGTTAAATGTGGCTATTTTTAGATGGGTATTAGTAATAACAGATTCTTGAATATTTAAATCTGTATCTAACTGTTTAATATATTGATTGCTGATGGGTATCGCCTAAGTAAAGTTGAAAGTCTAGCTTGCTTATAAACTATCATTTTATTACATGTTTACGTAATAAATCAGCCAGCTTAATTGTAATTTTATACACTCTTTTATTTTACTACTTATTATATCCCTCAATAAATAGCATTAACGTGCTTAACCAGATAAAATTCGCGGCAATTAAATATGAGCGAAGTGAAGTTGTCATGAGTAGAAAGATTGAACTATTAGCCCCTGGCGGTGATGTAAACGCGGTAAAAGCCGCCATTGTAGCCGGTGCTAATGCGGTTTATTGTGGGTTAGATACCTTTAATGCACGTAACCGAGCGTCTAATCTTTCGTTTGATGAACTTAACGGCGCACTTCGCTTAGCCCACGAATACGGCTGTGAGATTTTTTTAACGCTTAACGTGGTAATATTAGAGCACGAAATGGGTGCGCTATTTAAGCTGTTAAATCAGCTAGTAAATACAACTCTTGATGGCATTATTGTGCAAGATTTAGGGTTGTTCAACATTGTTAAAAAACACTTTCCTACTTTGCATATTCACGCATCAACGCAGTTAACTACGCATAACGAATCGCAAGTTGAGTTTTTAGCGCGCATTGGCGCTACGCGTGTAAATTTATCGCGCGAGCTTAACTTAACTGAAATTAAAATATTGACCGACGTAGCGCACAAATGCGACGTACTAACCGAAGTGTTTGTACATGGCGCATTATGTATTGCGTTTTCAGGGCAATGTTATTCAAGCTCAGTAAGTGTAGGTAACTCGGGTAACCGTGGTCGCTGCTCGCAAGCATGTCGTGATGAATATGAGCCAACGGCAATGGGTAACAAACACCCATTAAACTTAAAAGATAACTCAGCTTATTTTGACCTACCAGAGCTGGTAGCCGCAGGCGTTGATTCGTTAAAAGTAGAAGGCCGAATTAAAGGCGCTAACTACGTACATACGGTTATTGATAGCTGGCGCAAACAAATAGATACCTTTGTACAAACCGGTAACTTAATTGAAGACGATTCAAGCTTATATAAAGTGTTTAACCGTAACTTTACTAATAAGTTTTTAACCGGCGACATGACCAAAAGCATGTTTACCGACAATCCACGCGACCATAGCTTTGATCACGCTAACGAAAAAAACAACGCGATTTCGGTAGTGCAAATTTACGATGCGCAACAAGAGCTTTCTACCCAAAAAAGTGAAATTGATTCGTTAGTTAAAAAGAAAATTGAGTTTTTAGATATTTCAAAGCGCGAGCTTTCATTAGAATTTACAGGGCAATTAAATCAGCCATTCACTGTAAACATAATTATTGAAGATAAAAACGATATTACCCTTTCAAATAAAAACGCAAAAGAGCCTCTACGCTTTGAAGTTCAATCGCAAATGCCTATGCAAATAGCCGACAAATCAGTTGTTGATATTGCTGCCATTGATAAGCGCTTTAAAACGTTTAGTAATGCCAATTTTGAAATTAAAAATATGGATTACACAAACCTCGGCGACAACTTAAGCATTCCGTTTAAAGAGCTAGCGCGTATTAAAAAGCAAGTCGCTTTTTTATTAAACGAAGGGAAAGACGTTATAGCGCAAGTTGAATTACCTAAACTAGTGAATCACGAAAAAGCCGAAAATATAACTACACTTTCTATTTTAATATCGGACATAAAAGACGCTCACTTGTGTAATTTAACAGATGGTGACGTTTACTTTAAATTACCTGAGAGCTTTAGAACCGATAACGATAAATACATAAATGTATTTTTAGAGCATCCGCAGTTAATTCCATGGTTTCCAGCGGTACTAATTGGTAAAGATTTTGAAGAAGCTGTACGTTTACTCGAGGTTGTAAAACCTAAACTTATTATTAGTAATAACACCGGCGTGGCATACAAAGCAGTGCAAATGGGTATTGACTGGATTGCAGGCCCGTTATTAAACACCACAAACTCTTATGCATTATTAACGCTACAAGAGGATTTAAATGCTAAAGGCGCGTTTATTTCAAACGAGATTAACAAACAGCAAATGCGTAGTATTAAACGCCCTAACAAATTTAAAATGATGTACAGCATTTATCATCCAATACTAATGATGACCAGCCGACAATGTTTTTTCCAGCAAACCGTAGGCTGTAAAAAACCACGTATTGACGCAAGCTGTATGCTGAGCTGTAAAAAAGAAACAACCGTTACCAATGTTAAAGGCATTAGCTTTGCCATTGATAAACAAAAAGGCGGCTACCCGAGCATTTATAACCATGAGCAATTTTTAAATATGGATATTGTGACCGATTACGCTGACAAGTTTGATGAGTTTATGATTGATTTAACCGACATTGGCTCAGGCGATAAAGAAAAGCTAGATAAAACCGTGTTACTTGCACACTTCCAAGATTTAATTAGTGGGCAAACACACGCGGCCGATCAGTTAAATCACATGGTAAAAGTAAAAACACGTCAGCAATATGTTGAAGGCTTAAATAGCTAAGGTAAGTAAACATGACATTGCCATTATTATATTCATTACAACACTGCCCATACGCAATGCGTGCACGAATGGGTATTTTAATGGCAGAGCAACACGTGCTCCTACGCGCTATAAAAACTAAAAATAAGCCACCGCATCTTTTGGAAATATCACCAAAAGGCACGGTGCCTGTTTTATTATTACCTAATGGCCAAGTTATAGATGAAAGCCTAGACATTATGCTCTGGGCATTAAAGCAAAATGACCCGCATAATTTACTGCATACTCAAAACCCATTAGCACTTGAGCGCATGCTTGAATTAATTAAGTTAAACGACACACAATTTAAACCAGTGCTCGAAAAGTACAAATTTTATGCGCGCACAAAAGACATGGCACAAATTTATTACCAAAAAGCCTGCGAAGAGTTTATTAAGCAATTTGAAGCAAAACTAACCACGCATAAATACTTAATGGGCAATGAAAAAAGCCTTGCCGATTATGCCCTGCTACCATTTATTAGACAGTTTGCCCGTGTAGATAAACACTGGTACTTGCAAAGTGAATACACGCATGTGCGCGCCTGGTTAAACGAATTTTTGCACGCCCCCATGTTTACCAAAGTTATGACCAAATTTGATTTGTATATGGACTGTGGCGAAGAGTTTTTATACGGCGTTAAAAAATCTTAACTTAGCCTTTGTTTTATAGAAATTTTATTGTCATAGCCAACTACAAAGCTAAGCATTGAATTATTCTCATCATCGAATTTAAGCCCTTTATTTACGCTATACTGCCCCCCCATTACTAACAAACGCTATGCATTATGAACTACTCAAACTTTGGCACTAAATTTACACAACCCAACGGCATTACTCAGTTAATGGAAGATTTAGGCGGTGCTAAAAACAGCAACAATCCTAATATTGTTATGCTGGGTGGCGGTAATCCCGCATTAGTACCACAAGTAAATGAAGTTTTTTTAAGTGAATTACAAAAACTCGTTGCCAGTAATAAGGTATCGCAAGTATTTGGCCTTTACGACGGCCCAACGGGTAACGACGAGTTTAGGGCTGCATTAGCAGGCCAGCTAAGTAAAGAGTATGCATGGGATATTAACGCCGATAACATAGCACTTGGTAATGGCAGCCAAGCTAACTTTTTTGTGCTGTTTAATATGTTGGCAGGCGAAATGCCGGGCGGCAGCCATAAAAAGATTTTATTCCCCCTTGCGCCAGAGTACATAGGTTATGCCGATCAAGGTTTATCGGCTGATATGTTTGTTGCCATAAAGCCTGATATCGAAATTTTAAATACAGGTAGTGCATCAAAACAGTTTAAATACGTCATTGATTTTAAAGCAGTTGAAAAAGTACTAGCAAATGACAGCAGCATAAGCGCACTGTGCGTATCACGCCCTACCAATCCAACGGGTAATGTAATTACTGACGATGAAGTAAAACACCTTGATTTGCTCGCTAAGCAATATGGCATTCCACTCATTATTGATAACGCGTACGGCGATCCGTTCCCAGGTTGTATTTACACCGATGCAAACCTAACGTGGAACTCAAATATTATATTATGTATGTCACTTTCAAAACTTGGCCTACCGGGTTTACGCAGCGGTATTGTGGTTGCAAACAATGAGATTATTAAAGCAATTGGCCGCGTAAATGGCAGCATGGTGTTATCGCCAAATAGTATTGGTCCAAGCTTAGTGACACGCTTAATTAACGACAACGAACTACTCCCACTGTGTCGTAATGTTGTACTGCCCTTTTATCGTAATAAAGCACACATAGCGATTGAGTTGTTTGATGAAGTGTTTGCCGAATTGCCTGTTTATTTGCACAAAGTTGAAGGCGCATTTTTTATGTGGCTGTGGTTTAAAGACGCAAAAATGACAAGCGAGGTGTTATATCAAAAGCTTAAAGAGCAAGACGTGTATGTGATCCCTGGTCACAACTTTTTTATCGGCATTGACGACAGCTGGCCACACAAACACGAGTGTATTCGTATTAACTATGCTACCGATGCAAGTACACTAAAAAAAGGCTTAGAAGCAATCAAAGCACTAATAAAGTAAATGCATTGATATTGTTATTAATAGCAATATCGGCATCTGTCATTTAACTTGCGTCGCTTATACATTCTCTTGTGATTTACTGCATAAAATATTGTACTTTTTTATGCGGTAAGCATTAACTAAATTTTGAGACTTCGCGTGTAACCTCTACTCGCACCACTTATTCGTTTAAAATTCATGCAAACGCATTGTATCCCCTTTAAATTTATATATAAATTTGTATCCTACGCGACCTTTTTTAGCATATGCTGGTAAAAAAGAACCAGCCAAGAGGCGACATCGCTGCAGGGCACTTAATCTAAGTGGCAGCAATAACACAACAGGCATCGCGTATAAATATCAGTTTTAAACGTTAGATGTAACTTTAAATAGCAACATGCAATAGCACTATTAAGGTCAATTATGCGATTAGGACCAGGACTACTCGTCACCGCTGCCTTCATTGGACCAGGGACCATTACTACCGCCAGCGTGGCAGGTGCAAACTTTGGTTTTGCACTTATATGGACGTTACTGTTTTCAGTAATTGCCACTATATTATTACAATCCATGGCGGCGCGCCTTGGCGTTACTACCGGGCAAGATTTAGCACAAGCTCTTAGAGCTAATATTCAAACGCCTTTATTTAAATCCTTGGCGATATTTTTAGTTATTAGCGCCATTGGCGTAGGCAGTGCAGCTTATGAAGCGGGTAACTTAAGTGGCGCTAGCATGGGGTTAATTGAAATATTCCCTCAAATTAACTCCCAACTATGGACACCACTTATTGCTTTGTTAAGTGCTGCTTTACTGTATAGCGGCAAACATAAAGTGGTTGAAAACGCGCTAATTTTACTCGTTATTTTAATGAGTTTAGTGTTTATCTCAACACTTGTAATGGCTGCCCCTTCGCTCGCTGATGTATTTGCTGGTTTTATCCCTAGTATGCCTGAAGGTTCTATTACAACTATATTGGCATTAGTCGGTACGACCATTGTGCCGTACAACTTATTTTTACACTCCGGCGTGCTCGCTGCCAGACACGACAGTAGCAGCGATATGCAAAAAATGATTAAAGAAACAAATGTTGATACAGGCCTATCAATCACTTTAGGCGGTGTCATCACGTTAGCTATTTTATCTACTGCATCAGTTGCCTTTTATGGCACAGATGCAGGGCAAATTAGTGCGGCCAACATGGCCGTACAGCTAGAGCCATTGCTTGGCGACGCCGCTCATTACTTTTTTGCTATTGGTTTATTTGCTGCAGGTTTAACAAGCGCTATTACAGCGCCACTTGCCGGTGCTTACGCCGTATGCGGCATGTTAGGTTGGTCAAACGATATGGGTAACTTACGCTTTAAAGGCGTTGCTATTGTTATTTTATTGTTTGGTGCTGCGGTGGCCTCATTAGGTTTAGACCCAGTAGCGGTGATTATATTCGCACAAGCGGCTAACGGGTTATTACTCCCTATTGTTAGCACCTACCTTGTATGGCTGGTTAATCAAAAAGGGGTTATGGGAAACTACACTAACTCTTTGGCTTTAAACCTAGTCACCCTACCCGTTTTAATCCTAATTTTTGGGCTAAGTAGCTACAAACTAATTAGTTTAATTTTTTAATTAAACTCTAAAAATCATATTTAAAGGCCGCTGTTTACAATAAACAGCAGCCTTTATTTGTTAATCATCAAATAACGTATCAACCGTACTTATATTCACACATCAACACGCTTTTTGTATTTTAGCTGCCTTAAATAATTGCGAAAACGCAAAACCACCTACCGCGCCTGCAAGCAGTTGAGCATAAAAACCCCAGCCTCTTGCGCCCGCTATAATATGAATATTCATAATTGATTCAATGGCAATTAACACAATAGCAAATGCCACAATGCCAGCAATAACAAATAGCTGAGTACTGTATTTTTGAACCTTTTTATTAAGCTTTGTTGTAGCAAAAAAAGCGATGGCAAGTGCCACAGCAATAATAGCCCCGTAGGTAGGTAATAGGCCTAGCCAATCATCAAGCGTTAAACTAACCCGATCACTAAAGCCCACCACTACACCTACATTAACTAATTCATTGACAACGTATTGGCTATGAAACAAGCTAGCAAGTGTGAATGTAAGTAACCAAGAAACTAAAAATGAAGGCAACATACGTGTTAAAAACGACATGGTTATCTCAACTTAAAATAAAGCTTTTCTCTTATACTAGTCATGCTAGCAAAGGCTTGCCCGGTAAACAATGTATCTCTATTTTTACTCTGCTTTCGCTTTTTTCGTTTTCTGTTAATGCACAAGCCGCATTACCAAAGGAGCAATACAGTACAAAAACACTGGCTACGCATCTGCAGTCTCCGTGGAGCATGGTTAAACTACCAAACGGCACATGGTTAATTACAGAGCGTGATGGCCACATAGTTATAGTTAAAAACAACGTGCAATCAAGAGTAAAATTAAACCTAACAGGTTTATACGTTGCAGGCCAAGGTGGTTTACTCGACATTGTATTATCACCAGATTATAACGACTCAAAAGAAGTTATTTTTACTTATGCCCAAGGTGATGCAAGCGCAAACAGGCTTGTTGTTGCCAAAGCCACGTTTAATGGCACTGACTTTTCAAAGCCTAACGTTATTTATAAAGTAGCGACTGATAAAAACACACCGCAACATTACGCAGGACGCGCCCTTGTCCTACCCGACAATACGTTATTAGTTTCAACAGGCGATGGGTTTGATTTTAGAGAGCAAGCACAGGTTATCACCAGCCAACTTGGTAAAATATTACGTATAAACCTAGATGGCACCATCCCAAAAGATAATCCATTTATTAATCACGAAAACCAAAATGCACATGCTGTTTACTCACTTGGTCACCGTAACCCTCAAGGCTTAGTTTATGATTACGATACGCAGCAAATTGTTAGCAACGAACACGGCCCTGCAGGCGGTGACGAGCTAAACTACTTAACCGCTGGCACTAATTACGGATGGCCGGTAATCACCTACGGTAAAGATTACTCGCAAGCGCGTATTTCACCATTTACCGAATATAAAGGCATGCAAAAACCAAGTGTTAATTGGACGCCATCAATAGCGCCATCAGGCATGGCGTATTACGGCTCTAAACATGCCGCTTATCCTTCATTGCAACAACATGTACTAATCACAACACTAGTCGATAAAAAGCTGTACAGCGTTAATCTGGCCAATGGTGAATTTACGCAAACTCACGTATTCCCAGAGGCGACAGGTAGATTACGGGATGTGTTTGTAACAGCTGAAGGTAATGTTGCGGTATTAACCGATGGTAAAGAGGCAAAGCTAATGTTGATGACATCAAATTAATTTACAAAGGGGATAAGAGCCGCTGCGCTTTTAAAGTAAGTAGCGGCTTTCAATAAGCCACTTTGGTTAATTAAGTAATTTGATTAGTAAGATCAGGGGTTAACCCCTTTAGTTTTAAAATTAAGATGAGCGTCTTTATTATGTTATTAATAACGTTCTTGTCTCCAATTACCTTAGCATATACTTACTGTGCTTGTTATTTACCCGATTCTAATTGCTGTTTCAATAACTCAATCAGTTGAGTGTTAAGCCCTGTAATTTCGGCTTCTAGCACCTTCACTTTAGCTTGTGACTCTTCATCTTCTTTACTGCGTAATAATGCAGTTTCCTGTAGTAGTTTTTCTATCTTTTCTTGTATTTCAGCAATCTGTTCATCAAGTGGGTCTTCTTCAGATTGCGATGCCTGGCTTACATCTTCATTGCCTGATAATTTACGTAACGCCTCTCGATTTTGATCTTCCAGACTTTTTTCTTTTCCTTCTTCAGATATATCCACTTGGTCACTTTGGTCCGCTGCTTTGTGCATAGTCGCTTTTTCGGTTACGCCATCAGCTACCACCTTTAAAGTTTGTTTTTGCGGGTAAGTTTCTAAAGGTTTAGGGGTTATGTGAACTGACATTTTATCCATTTTAATATTCCTTGTTCCGTTAATTATTGGCGAGAAGTAGTTTACTATAAATATAATGCTTTACTAAAAGCCAAGTGTAATAGCCCTTGTTTGATTCTTTATTAGATTACACTTTACTCACAAGCTTGCCCATTGTTGTTTTAAACCAACAAAGTGAACAATACCAAAAAATAAACAAATAATAGAACTCCAAACCCAAAACTCAGGCGAACGCCCCATAGGGTTATTTATTAAAAAAAATCCAGCAACACCGCGGGCTAAATAAATAAAAGTTATTAGTACAAGAGCTAGGCGAATGAATGGAAGTTTAAAAATCACACCTGCGGCTGAAAATGCATACAATGACCAAGTTGATAGGATCAGAACAATTACACTAGTAATAAGAGTTGGTTGAATACTTCCTTGCTCAGAAAGTAATGCCATTTGCTCTCCTGCACCGAAGAACCGATACCAAGAACCTCCAAAATAGATACAACCTAAATGCAAAGTTGCTACAACAGCACTTAATGTACCTGCAATTATTAGAAAAACATTCATAGAGCGATAAAACCTCCGAGAGACATAACGAACCTGTAAATTAACTGGTTTATTTATCTTGATAAACAAACCATAGCCGGGTTTCTAACTGGGTACAATCGATTGTTGAATGTTTACGCGTGATATCAAAGCTCGCATTAAACTAGACAGCCACTCCAATTGTAAATTAATCTGGCTAATGGTGAGTTTACGAAGTCTCACATATTCCTAGAGACCGCAGGACGACTAAGAGATGTGTTTGTAACAACTGAGGAAAATATAGTTATATTAACCGATGGGGAAGATTCAAAGCTTATGTTGGTGATACCGAATTAATTTACATGAAATAACCAACAATAAAGCTAATGGCAAAAGGAAAGCCCCATAATACCATCATCAAATCATTGACGTTTAAGTGGACACGAATACTATTTAGGTGCTGGAAAACACATACGCCCTTACTTTTCAATTAACTTACTTAACCGCATTGAAAAGTAAGGGATCACCGCTGTTAAAATTTGCGGTGGAAAGTGAGCTTTAGTGCTTGCTGTCCACCTCAGGGCGTGTTGTTATATCAATTTACGTAGATGCGCTAAGATTTTGATACTCTTCAAGAGCAAAACCATCGGTCATTCCACTTATGTAATCTATAAGAAGTCTTGAACGATAATAAAGTTCATGGAGTTTATCTGCATTCGTTAACTCACTTTGATCATGTAAAGTACAAACAGATGCTAAGTAAGTTGCTTTATGCTTACTCGATAGCTTATGAAAGAGTCGAGTTTCAATTGGCTTATTCTTCAATCTGTTTTTTTCAATCAAATCTTTAAAATTTTCATATGTAAGCGTCATCAATGGGGAGTATATCTTTAATAAACCAGATATAACTGCATACCCTTTAAGCTCTAAATTTTCTACTTCACTGTGGTTAAAAACATTATCTACAGAAAGGTATCTTAGTGTTTCCGTAGCTAAGTTATATTTATCAGAACCATCTAGTAGGGATTCATCTAATGTTCCATTAAAAGCTGATTCATGATTTTCGACATAGCGATTTGCTGCATATTTTGATAAATCATTAACTAAAATTGTTCTTAAAGTTAATGTATATACATGACTACTATTAAATTTTTCTTTAACAGCTTTCTTCATTGCGATATCTGCAATATTGAGCAAGTAACCTTCATCGACTACTGAATCCTTGACCCCTTCGTTTCCTCGAAAAGAATTCCATATTCTCGTAATTTCTGAGTGTAACTTTTCTATCGACAGAATACCTTTATCCACAGCATCCTCTACGTCTGCAATACAGTAAGAAATATCATCAGCGGCTTCCATAATATATGTTAAAGGGAAGCGACAGCCACTGCTTATAGATAATTTATCTTGTATTTTTTTGTATAAATATTCTTCAGAAAAATAATAACCAGGCTTCTTTTTTCTATACTGAGATCGTTTTCCTTCTGGAGTATCTTCGTTTGGTTTATCCTCATAAGCAGAGCGCGTATATTTAATTAAGCAAGCCAACTGTGTATAGGTCAAGTTCAATTCTTGAATGTGATGAAGCAACCTTATGCCTTGAGCATTACCTTCAAAGTTACACAGATCTTTAATTAATTTTTCACAGTCGTTCTCATCACTATATAAATCATGAATAACTCCAGACAAAAACGATTCTGTCCACAAATTGATTGCTTCCTCTCCAAAGTGCCCAAAGGGAGGGTTTCCAATGTCATGCAATAAACAGGCAACTTCAACTGCACTCACAAAGCCCTCTGAGTATTCATTAGTTTCCATACCTTGATCATTAAGCTTTTTTAGGATGAGTTTACTTATATAACGACCAACTTGTTGTACTTCTAATGAATGTGTTAATCGGCTTCTAACCGCTGCATTTGCTTCTAGTGGGAATACTTGAGTTTTTTGCTGTAAACGCCTAACCGCAGCGGAGTTTATAGATCTACCTCGATCGCTTTCCATCTCGTCATTGAAAGATCGCCCCTCAATTGAAGACTTTCTAAACCTATTAACTTTAAGCTTTTCTTGATAGTTCATAATACTCCTTGAATATTGATATAACGAGCCTGTAGATTAATTCGTTTTTATTTATTTTTATTGATAAACAAACCATAGCTGAGTTCCTATTTTGGTTCAATCTATTACTGTACTTTTACGTAGCATATAAAAAGTGTTTGGTGTTGTTTTAATTGGCATTTTGGAAGATATTACGGGTGTTTAAGTGGTTTTTATTTAGGTTAAAAGCGCTTATCCTTCTTAATGCATCGTGTTTTGCATCTTTTATATATTATGAACAAGGCAATACAGTTGCCATTGCTCATTCACTTGACCCCGTAACAGATAAAAGGACAGGCGCATATTTTTGGCTAAGAACTATAAAGCACTAAAGCACGCCCTACATATTAGCTGAACCTTTTTACTTTTAACCTAAAACAAAAAAGCCGCTGTTTATTACAAACAGCGGCTTTCGTCTTAAGATTTACAAGCTTAAAGCGTGCTTAACTTAAAGTTGATTTTTATTGTTTACCAATTACTTCTAGTCCACCCATGTATGGGCGTAAAACCTCTGGTACAACTACAGAGCCATCGGCTTGTTGGTAGTTTTCGAGTATTGCTACGAGTGTACGGCCAACGGCTAAGCCTGAACCATTTAGTGTATGTAGTAACTCTGGTTTTTTAACACCTTCACGGCGAAAACGTGCTTGCATTCTACGCGCCTGAAAGTCAGCCATGTTTGAACATGATGAAATTTCGCGGTATGTATCTTGCGCAGGTAACCATACTTCTAAGTCGTATGTTTTAGCTGAGCCAAAGCCCATGTCGCCCATACATAAAATTACTTTTCGGTATGGTAGGTCAAGTGCTCGTAGTATTTGCTCGGCATGCCCTGTTAACTCTTCAAGCGTTGCCATTGAGTCTTCTGGTTTTACAAGTTGTACAAGTTCAACTTTATCAAACTGGTGCTGACGAATTAGGCCACGTGTATCGCGACCATAGCTGCCTGCTTCACTTCTGAAACACGGAGTGTGGGCAACTAAGCGAATTGGTAAATCGCTTTCGTCGTAAATTTCGTCACGGGCGCTGTTTGTAAGCGGTACTTCAGCTGTAGGAATTAAGCTAAAGCCGGCTTGTTGTTCGCCGTCGTCATTTACAAGGCCTAATGTGTGAAATAAATCGCCTGCAAATTTAGGTAATTGGCTGGTGCCATAAAGGCTTGCGCTATTTACTAGGTACGGTACATACATTTCTGTGTAGCCGTTTTTATCAGCGTGTGTATCTAGCATAAATTGCGTTAGTGCACGGTGCATACGCGCTACTTGGCCGCGCATTACAGTAAAGCGTGCGCCACTAATTTTAACGCCCATTTCAAAGTCTAAACCGTTTAGGTCTTGGCCTACATCAACGTGATCTTTAACTTCAAAATCGAATTTTTTAGGCGTGCCCCACGTTAAAATTTCAACGTTGTCATCTTCGTCTTTACCTGCAGGTACTGACTCGTCTGGCAAGTTTGGAATTGCTAAAGCAATGTCGTTAATTGCGGCTAATACTTCATCTTGCTCAGTTTTAGCGGCGTCTAGCTCACTGCCTAAGTTAGCCACTGCATCAAGAAGTGGCTGTGCGTCTTCGCCTTTTGCTTTGGCTTGACCAATTGCTTTTGCGCTTGCATTACGTTGACTTTGAAGTTCTTGCGTTTTTACTTGTAATGTTTTGCGTTTTTCTTCAAGTGCCGTTACCGTCGCTACATCGAGTTCGTAACCGCGAGCTGCTAAACGTGCTGCAGTTTGTTCGATGTCTTGACGTAAAAATTTAGAATCTAACATGTTAGTTTTTTAACCTTTTTGCATTACTAGCTGAAGGCCCAGCCAAGCCATAAAAATACACACCATCACGTTTAAGATGATATTGAGGGCCATTTTAATAAAGTGACCTTGTTGTAATAACAACAACGAGTCCATTGAGAATGTTGAAAAGGTGGTTAATGCACCTAAAAAGCCAATACCGATAAGGGTTTTAGCGGGGCTTGCGGTGATAATTTCTTTATCTATCAAACCGTACAAAATGCCCATTAACAATGAACCCAGAATATTAACCGTCAACGTGCCAAAAGGGAATCCCCTACCGAGGAGTTTTAGCATGCTTTCGCTAATAAAAAACCGTAAACACGCACCTGAGGCTCCGCCAAGGGCGATCATCATATAAAGTTTAATCATTTTCGTACCGTTTAAGTGGGCTTTGCGCATCGCGCTCTTTTAGGTAATCGAGTTTTTGTTTAATTTTTTGCTCAAGGCCGCGCTCGCTCGGTAAGTAATATTCTTTGCCGTCCATTTCTGGCGGTAAATATTTTTCACCTGCGGCAAATGCGCCTTCTTCGTTATGCGCATAACGGTACTCAGCGCCGTAGCCTAAGTCTTTCATTAAGTTGGTTGGCGCATTACGCAGGTGCTCTGGCACGGGGTAACTTGGCTCGTTTTGAGCATCTGCTTTGGCTTGATTAAACGCCATATACACCGCATTACTTTTAGGTGCGCTGGCTAAGTACAATGTAGCTTGTGCAATTGCACGTTCGCCCTCGCTTGGGCCTACTCGCTGAAATATATCCCATGCGTTTAAGGCCACTTCCATCGCACGCGGATCGGCGTTACCAATATCTTCTGTTGCAATGGCAAGTAATCGCCTTGCTACATATAGAGGGTCGCCACCACCGGCTAAAATACGGCAATACCAATACAGCGCACCATCGGGGGAACTACCACGTACTGATTTGTGAAAGGCTGATATTAAATCGTAAAATTCATCGCCGCCTTTATCGTACTTGGCTAAATGAGTTGGTAATACTTGGCTAAGTACGTGCTCGTCTACGTTGTATTGCCCGTTTTGCTCGATTGTTAAATCAACCGCTTGTTCAAGTAAATTAAGTACTTTACGCGCATCGCCGCCACTTGCTTGGCATAGTGCCTTTTTAGCATTCTCGGCAATAGTGATGTGTTTTTGGCTTAATTGTTCGTCTTGTTTAAGTGCGCGCTCTATAACGCTGTATAAGTCGGTGTCGGCAAGCGATTTCAAAACATACACGCGTGCTCGCGACAATATAGCGTTGTTAAGGGCAAATGATGGGTTTTCGGTGGTTGCACCTACAAATATAAAGGTGCCGTCTTCTATGTGCGGTAAAAACGCATCTTGCTGAGATTTATTAAAGCGGTGCACCTCGTCAACAAACATAAGGGTGCGTTGGCCACGGTTTTCTAGGTTGTCCCGCGCTTGCGTTACGCTGTCGCGTATATCTTTTACGCCTGCGGTTACCGCCGACATTTGAATTAGTGAGGCATCAGCGTGGTTGGCAATTATTTGCGCAAGTGTTGTTTTACCTACACCCGGCGGGCCCCACAAAATTAAACTATGGCAGCGCCCCGCTACAATGGCTTGATGCAGTGGTTTATCACCGCTTAATAAGTGCTGCTGACCAATGTATTCATCAAGCGTTGTAGGGCGCATACGCGCGGCAAGTGGCCGTACATCGGGCCCAAAGTTAAAACCTAAATTACTCACCGTTACTCTGATCGTCTATTTCAACACCTTCAGGAGGCGTAAATTCAAAAGTGCTTTTATCAAGCTGCGTATTAACTTGTGCATTGTTAAACGTAAATGACGATAGCTGCCCTGAGTTGTCGGTAACGACTAGTTTAGCAAGGCCTTGCTCGTTATCTGCAAACGCTATATCAAGTTGTTCTACTTGGCTTTCTACGCCTTTATTTGGCGTTACGCTAAAACCTGTATTTGTTGCAAGTACGCTGTATTTTTCCCACTGTGCTGGGTCTTTTGATGTAAGTAGCACAAATGGTGTTGAATCAATTAGGCTGCTGGTTTTCATAATAGTTACTTGCTCAGCAAAGCTGTCGAAGTAATATGTTTTATCACCGTTTGATACAAATAACGTATCGTCTGGGTTTGTTTGCTGCCAGCGAATCATCATAGGCTGTTGAAGGGCTATTGTGCCCTCGCCTTGCATAACTGCTTGGCCTTCTTTGTCTGTTACTTGTTGTGCAAACTGCGCTTTAAAGCTTTTTAAAGTGGCAAGTCTGTCTTGTAATGCTTGGCTGTCGTCAGCAAAGCTTGGTGCGGCAAGTACGCTGCCTAACACTAATAATAAGGCGTTAACTTTTTTCATGAATTTGCTCCATTAGGTACTAATACATCGCGAGCACCGTTATGACCTGGTGAACTCACGATACCCGATGTTTCCATTTGCTCTACTAAACGTGCTGCGCGGTTATAGCCAACACGTAATTTACGTTGCACTGACGATACCGATACTTTGCCAGTTTCTATTACAAACGATACAGCTTCGTCGTATAACGGATCGTTTTCTTCGTCTGCATTTTCGCTTGCTTCGCCTGGCAATAAAATATCTTCGCTGGCATCGCCATTTAATATTTCATCAATATAATTTGGTTTAGCACGCGCTTTCCAATCGTTTACTACAGCGTGTACTTCATGGTCGTCTACAAACGCGCCATGCACACGCTCTGGTACACTAGTACCTGGCGGTAAATAAAGCATGTCGCCCATACCCAGTAGATTTTCAGCGCCTTGTTGGTCAAGTATTGTGCGCGAATCTATTTTGCTTGATACCTGAAACGCCATACGCGTTGGTATATTTGCTTTAATTAAACCTGTAATTACATCAACCGATGGGCGCTGCGTAGCAAGCACTAAGTGAATACCTGCCGCACGTGCTTTTTGGGCAATACGTGCAATTAGCTCTTCTACTTTTTTACCTACAATCATCATCATGTCGGCAAATTCGTCTATTACTACAACAATGCTTGGTAATTTTCCTAGCTCGTCTGGGCCTTCTTTCATGCCATCGGTGTCTTTAAATAATGGGTCTAGAATCGGGTAACCCGCTTCATTGGCATCAAGCACTTTTTGGTTGTAACCTTTTAAGTTACGCACACCCAATGCTGACATTAATTTATAACGACGTTCCATTTCGCCTACACACCAACGCAGTGCGTTAGCAGCTTCTTTCATATCGGTGACTACTTCACACAATAAATGCGGAATGCCTTCGTATACTGATAGCTCAAGCATTTTAGGGTCAATCATGATCATACGTACATCGTCAGGACCCGATTTGTACAACAAGCTTACTATCATGACATTAACGCCCACTGATTTACCTGAACCGGTTGTACCGGCTACTAGTAAGTGTGGCATTTTACCTAAATCAGCACATACCGGCTGACCAGCAATATCTTTACCTAGCACCATGGTAAGCGGCGACGGATTTTGCTCAAATTTAGGCGCGTTTATTACTTCTGACAAACGTACTATTTCACGGTGTTTATTAGGAAGCTCAATACCTACGTACGTTTTACCTGGTATAACTTCTACAACACGCACACTAATTGCCGAAAGCGAGCGGGCTAAATCTTTAGCTAAGCCTGTAATTTTAGACACTTTTATACCCGGTGCTAAATCGAGTTCAAAACGCGTAACAACAGGGCCTGGGTACACTGCTACAACCTTTGCCTGTACGTTAAAGTCGAGTAGTTTTGTCTCTACTAAGCGCGATACTGTATCGAGCTCTTCTTGCGAAATTGGGTTTTTGGCTTTGTCTGGTCTGTCGAGTAAATCAAGCGACGGTAACGGGCCCGGAGGTGGCTCTTGTGTTAATAATTGCTCAAACTTCTCTTTTGCCGTTGGCGGCGGTTGATATGCAGGTTTTGGTTTAGGCATTGGCCTAGCTGGTGATACCACCGTAGTCACTGGTTTTTCAGGCTCTACAACTTGGCTTTGGTCCAGCGCATTTAATGCAGCTTCTGTATCCATTGGCTCGTCGTCTATGGCGCTAAAGCCAATTTCTTGATCGAGTATGTCGTCAAGTTCATCAAACGACATAAAGTCGTCACTAATTTGTGGCTCACTAAATGGCGTTTGTGGTTCATTAATTGCTTTTTGTTTATCTGCTTTTTTAGATGATGTAGACAGCTCTATTTGCTCTTTCTTATCGTCTTCAAAATGGGCGTCTTCTTCATCGTGATCATTTACTTTGCCCGCAGCATGCTCTCGGTGCATCCAGCCTTTTGCGTACGATACAATAAAGCGGTAAAACCTAACCATTAAATCGCCAAGATAATCCACAAAATCAACCCACGATACACCCGTTAATAAAGTAAGCCCGGCAAAAAAGAAACACAGCAATAATATAGATGTACCGGTAAAGTTAAACGCAGGCATCATCGCTGATGCAATAACATCGCCCACTACCCCACCAGAAGAAAAGTTATAAATATCGTCAAAATTAATACTACTAATAGCGGTAGCTGAGGTAATAAATAAAGCAAAACCAATAACACGCAGCGCTAAGGTGGTGTAATCAAGCTGTAAAATGCGGTGAGGTTGTTTAAATAACAAATAGCCAAATAGCTGAATGGCCGCAGGCACTAAGTAAGCCAACCAACCAAAGGTAAGTAATAAAATGTCGGCTATCCATGCACCGGCAGCTCCTGTAATGTTGCTTACTTCGCTAAAACTAGTTTGCGACCATGCAGCATCTGCTGGATCAAAGCTGATCAAGGCACATAAAATAAATATTGCCGTAAAGGTGCTGATAATCAGCCCTGTTTCTAATAGTCTTTGCACACCGTTTAGGCGCATAGTTCCCTATTCCTCTTTATTATTCTATTTTTATTCACACTTACTTAGCAGTGAAATACCTTAGCAGGAAATGCAATTTGTTGCACTTTATCTTAACCTTGATGGCCTGATTATGAACAAGTTTTTATAATTTGAGCTTATATAAGCAAATGGCACAAGCTAATATAAATAACCTTAAGTAATATAGGGGCGAATAATTACGCCTTCTTCACCTTTTACTTCTTCCATTACTACATAAGTTCGGCTTTCACTAACATTAGGCAATTTTAATAATATGTCGCCTAATACGCCACGGTATTCTGACATATCATTTACGCGCGTTTTAAGTAAAAAATCAAAATTACCCGATACCAAATGACATTCTATAATTTCTTCATGCTTTTTAACGGCTGCGCTAAACTCATCAAATACGTCGGGAGAGGTTTTAGTAATTGTTACTTCTACATACACCGATAAACCTTGCCCAAGCTTAGCTGGATCGACCACTGCTTTATAGCCAAGTATGTAGCCTTCTCGTTCTAGCTTTTTCACTCGCTCCAGACAGGGCGTGGCGCTTAGGCCAACTCGTCTGGCCAGTTCAACATTTGACAAGCGCCCATCGTGTTGTAATTCCATTAAAATTTTACGGTCAATTCTATCTAACAATTGATGCATAGTACCAACTAGTTTTTTATACTGTTTATTTTTATTATATAGATGATAACACTAGATTTGACTTTAAAAAAGGTGAGACACACGGGCTTATGATGAATATAATAGTGGAAAATGTTAATCCGTTCTTAATAAGGCAAATGATATGATTATTGGTGTTCCTAAAGAAATTAAAAACCATGAATACCGTGTAGGTATGGTTCCTGCAAGTGTTCGTGAATTAGTAAACCACGGTCACCAAGTGATTGTAGAAACTGATGCAGGCATGGGTATTGGTTTTACTAACGAAGATTACACGCTAGCGGGTGCTGAAATTTTAGCAACTGCTGCTGACGTTTTCGCTAAAGCAGACATGATTGTAAAAGTAAAAGAGCCACAAGCTGTTGAGCGTGCAATGCTACGTGAAGACCAAATTCTTTTCACTTACTTACACCTTGCACCTGATCTTCCACAAACTGAAGACCTTGTAAAAAGCAAAGCTATTTGTATTGCATACGAAACTGTAACTGACTCTCGCGGTGGTTTACCGCTTCTAGCTCCTATGAGCGAAGTTGCTGGTCGTATGTCTATTCAAGCTGGTGCACAAGCGCTTGAAAAATCTAACCACGGTCGTGGCATGCTACTAGGTGGCGTACCAGGCGTTGAAGCTGCTAAAGTTGTTGTTATTGGCGGCGGCATGGTTGGTCGTAGCGCAGCTCAAATGGCTGTTGGCCTTGGTGCTGAAGTTGTAGTGCTTGATCGTAACATCGACGTATTACGTGCACTAGATGCGCAATTTGGTAATAAAGTAAAAGCTATTTACTCAACTGCTGATGCATTAGAAAAACACGTACTAGAAGCTGACTTAGTAATTGGTGGCGTACTAATCCCAGGTGCAGCTGCACCTAAATTAGTAACTGCTGCGCACATTAAAGCAATGAAACCTGGTTCTGCAATTGTTGACGTTGCAATCGACCAAGGTGGCTGTATTGCTACTTCTAAAGCAACGACGCATGCTGATCCTACTTTCATCGTTGATGAAGTTGTTCACTACTGTGTTGCTAACATGCCAGGTGCTGTTCCACGCACATCTACGTTTGCACTTAACAATGCAACATTGCCTTTCATCATTAACCTTGCAAACAAAGGTTATAAAAAGGCATTACTAGATGACGCTCACTTCTTAAAAGGCTTAAACGTAATTAAAGGCCAAGTAACTTACAAAGAAGTAGCTGAAGCGTTCAACATGGAATATGTTGACCCACGCACAGCGGTAGAAAACGCATAATTTAGCGTTTTGTAGTTAGGCTATTATTTAGTAATGTAGCGACCTAACTACAACCCACAAAAAAAGCAGCTAATTAGCTGCTTTTTTTGTATTTAAATTTCAGATTTATATAAACTGGTTTAAATAAAATAGTTTAGATAAAACGCTTAATTATAAAATCTACTTTTACGCGCTTAGCTTGGCCAAGTAGTTTTTTAACTGGCTGCGGATAATCATCCATCGTCTCTAAATCATCTGGGCCTGTTAAACGTCGGCAGTGTTGTAAAATTTCCTGCTTTTCGTTATCAATAGCATCCATAATTGTTTGCTCTGGATCTTCTATTAAAATACCGTTTTCGATATCAAGACCCCATGCACGCGGATTTAAATTATGCCCGCTTAGTAAATGCTTTGTTCTATCTGAACATATACCTTTTAAATGAAACGAATTACTTCCATCTTTCCACAGATACACATTTAAATTACCGTTATCGATATGGCGCTTTTGCGTTTTTACAAACTTATGCAAAATAGTTTCGTACAAATAAGGTAATGCCCCTATTTTACTAAACGGCTCGCTTGGCGGTAAATAAAAGTCATTTGCTGTTTTATCCCCTACTACAATAGTCACTTGCTTACCTTGCTTTAATAATCGGCGCAGTGATCGCATAAGCGGTGCCGGAAAATTAAAGTATGGCGTATACAACACAAGCTCTTGTTCTGTGGTATCAAATAACGCTTTTATTAGTCTGTTCAGTTCGTTGTTACGACGCCCGAGCCCTAAAAACAAGCGAATACCTAATGCTTTGGTATTTAGCTGCTCTGCTGCGTTATAACTTGCGACTTTTAAATCACGCATTAATTGCTTTTGATCTAGCTTAAAGTCGTGCAAACGCTTAAGCGGTCGAGTGTCTATGCGCGGTACAGCAACTGAACTAAGCAGCTTAGTCTCAATAAAATCAACCACCGAGTCACACAGCTCGCTCTGCGTTATTAAAAAGTAGCGATCGAGTCTGTAGCGCTCGCTGTATTGCAAGTACACATTATTTAAGCTTGCGCCGCTGTAAAGTAAGGTGTCGTCAATTACAAAACCTTTTAAATGCAATACGCCAAATAACTCTTTAGCTTTTACAGGTACGCCATATACTTGTACGTTCGATTTAAACTTTTCTAAATCGTCACAGTATAAACTTGCGTTGCCGTCTGACTTATCAGCGCCAATTAAACCACGTTGCGCACGATGAAAATCCACCAGCACTTTTACTTCAAGTGCGGGGTTTGCCAATGACACACGATGCAGCGCTTCTAAAATTTCGCGGCCTGCTTCGTCATCTTGTAAATACAACGCTGTAATATAAATTCGTTTTTTTGCGTTAGCTATCAAACGTAGCAATTGCGTTCGGTAATCTTGCGCATTGGTTAAGACGTTAACGTCTTTTGAAGTCAACCCGAATGCGGGTTTTTCCTGCCAAAATAACATAGTTGCCTATTTGCTTAGGTCACATAATCTATCAGTGACAAATAAAATTAGGTAAAACATAACAAAAAAAATCAAAGGGGTCATGAATTAACGCTGTTTTATTGCCTGTTAGTCTATTTATTGAGCTACTTTGACATATTAGCTGTAAAAGCATAGAGCTCTAGTACACAATACTGCACAGCTTTTCGATTTGAGAAAAAAAATAATCGCGGATTTTGTTTACATCTGCCTTGTTTTTCTTAGAATCAAGCGCATTAATGAGCATATTGAACACAGTATTAAACGTTTAGGAAAAATAATGACTGAAGCAAAACATTGTAAGCTACTAATTTTAGGCTCTGGCCCAGCTGGTTATACTGCCGCAGTATATGCAGCACGTGCAAATTTAAACCCTGTTTTAATTACAGGCATTCAACAAGGTGGCCAATTAACAACCACCACTGAAGTTGAAAACTGGCCTGGTGATGCACACGGTTTAACAGGTCCTGCGTTAATGGATCGTATGAAGGAGCACGCTGAGCGCTTTGAAACTGAAATCATATTCGATCACATCAATAAAGTAGATGTATCTAAGCGCCCTTTCACACTAACTGGCGATCAAGGTACTTACACATGTGATGCGTTAATTATTGCAACAGGTGCTTCTGCTAAATACTTAGGCCTAGAGTCTGAAACTAATTTCCAAGGCCGTGGTGTTTCGGCGTGTGCTACCTGTGACGGCTTTTTCTATAAAGGTCAAAAAGTAGCGGTTGTTGGTGGTGGTAATACAGCGGTTGAAGAAGCGCTTTACTTATCTAACATTGCTGACGAAGTACATGTTATTCATCGTCGTGACAGTTTCCGCAGTGAAAAGATACTTGCTGACCGCCTTGCTGAAAAAGCAGCAAACGGTAACGTTGTAATGCATTACAACCGCACGCTTGACGAAGTATTAGGCGATCAAATGGGCGTAACCGGTGTGCGCATTAAAGATGCACACTCTGATGCAACTGAAGAACTTGATTTAGCCGGTGTATTTATTGCTATTGGTCACAAGCCAAATACAGATATGTTTGTTGGTCAACTAGAAATGAAAGATGGCTACTTAGTTGTAGAGTCTGGTCTTCACGGTAACGCGACTCAAACAAGCGTAGAAGGCGTTTTTGCTGCAGGTGATGTGTCAGACCACATTTACCGTCAAGCAATCACATCTGCGGGTACAGGCTGTATGGCTGCCCTTGATGCAGAGCGTTTCTTAGATAATTTATAAGCAATTAAATAAATTATAATAGGGCTGATTATTCAGCCCTTTTTTTATGTCTAAAATATAGTTACACTTTTACGATCAATTATAAAATAAGTACTGTATGAGCAATCAGCTATACCAATTAAGTGAAACCGATATAGCATTCCCCAATCCGGAATACGCATTAGAATCCCCTGATGGCTTACTGGCAATTGGCGGAGATTTGAGTTTACCTCGCCTAAGTAATGCCTACAAAAGCGGAATATTCCCTTGGTTTAGCGAAGATGAGCCTATTATGTGGTGGTCGCCTAGCGAGCGAGGCATTTTTGAGCTTAATGATTTTCATATAAGTAAGAGCCTGCGTAAGCATTTAAAAAAGCATCCTGTAAGAGTAACCATTAATAATGCCTTCGAAGAGGTGATAGAAGCCTGTCGCGATCAACGCCTTGATACCGATGGCACTTGGATCACCTCTGACATGCTCGACGCTTACGTTAATGCACACAAAGCTGGCATTGCACATAGTTTAGAGGTGTGGAGTAACGGGGAGCTTGCAGGTGGCTTATACGGCATTATGCAAAACGGTGTTTTTTGTGGTGAGTCGATGTTTCATCATCAAACAAATTGCTCTAAGCTTGCTATGTGGGCACTTGTAAATTGGCTTAAACGTCATAATGCGCATTTTATTGATTGCCAGTTAGAAAACCCTTATTTAATGACTCTGGGTGCACAAGTAATCCCCCGTTCCACATTTTTGACTAAACTAAAAGCTGCACATAACTATACCGTTAACCCTATTATGTGGGAGCCACAAGAACTTGACGCAATCTATGAATGAACAACTTCCTGCACGTGTTGGTTTAACCCAAGAGTTTGACTGTAGCTATTTACCCAACAGACAAGAACAACTTTTAGTTATTCTTGATCCCAGTTGCTACAGCACCGACAAATTTGAGTCTTTATTAGGTTTAGGATTTCGTCGCAGTGGTAATCAAATCTACCGTCCGCACTGTCCAATATGCAGCGCATGTAGTTCTGTACGTGTATTAGCACAAGACTTTATGCCCTCAAAATCGCAAAAACGTAAACTAAACAAAGCAAAAACACAGTTTGAGGTAAAATATTCAACGCAAGAGCGACCTGAGTACTATCCGCTTTATAGCAAGTACATAACGATGCGTCATCAGGATGGAAGTATGTATCCTCCTGAAAAAGAACAGTTTCAAAGTTTTTTGCTTTGCAGTTGGCTTAAGATCACATTTATTGAACTGTGGCACCAAGATACTTTAGTCGCAGTTGCTGTAACCGATTGTATGAATAGCGCTATTTCTGCAATTTACACCTTTTTTGACCCCGACTTTGAACACTATAGTTTAGGCTCTGTGATGATATTAGAGCAGCTAAAGTTTGCTAAAGAACAAAATAAACAATACGTGTACTTGGGCTATCAAATTGATGAATGCGACAAAATGAAGTACAAAACTCAGTTTTTACCTGCTCAAAAACAGCTCAATGATGAGTGGGTGGCTATTTAATTTGCAAATATAGCCCCTGCGCCTTTACTTATTGGTGTATTTTGGGCAAAATCTGCAGCGTTTAACTATTAAAGAGGTGTTACGCTAAACATGGCGAAAGAAGACGTAATCGAAATGCAAGGGACTGTCCTTGATACTTTACCAAATACAATGTTCCGAGTTGAGCTAGAAAATGGTCACGTAGTTGTGGCTCATATTTCAGGCAAAATGCGCAAAAACTATATCCGTATTTTAACCGGCGATAAAGTAACGGTAGAAATGACTCCTTACGATTTATCAAAGGGTCGTATCGTATTCCGTGCTCGCTAAGTAAGTGCGTAAACGAGATTTAGTTTTTGGCTAGTATTTAACTAGCTTTAAGCGTTTATTAAATGTAATTGATAGACATTGACTAGCAATTACATTTAATAAACAAAAAGCCCAGTTTTTACTGGGTTTTTTGTTGCCTATAAAAAGGGCAAAAAAAATGGCCCGCTATTATGTAGCGGGCCATTTTATTTAACTAAATTATTTAATTAACGTTTAAGCTGGTGTTAAATCACTCTCGTAATCAAAGCGAATCTTCTTATCTTTAACCGATACTTTAACCGTACCGCCATCAACAAGTTCACCAAATAATATTTCGTTCGCTAATTGCTTTTTAAGCTCTTCTTGAATAACACGTGCCATTGGACGTGCACCCATCGCTTTATCGTAGCCTTTATCTGCTAACCACTCACGTGCTTTGGACGTAAGCTCAAGGTTAACCGATTTTTTATCAAGCTGCGCTTGCAGTTCCACAATAAATTTATCAACCACCAGTAAAATAACTTCACGTTCAAGGTGATTAAACCAAATGATGTTATCTAAACGGTTTCTAAATTCAGGCGAGAATACTTTATTAATTTCGCCCATTGCATCATGTGTATGGTCTTGCTCTGTAAAACCAATCGACTTACGTGTAGTTTCTTGTACACCCGCATTGGTAGTCATTACAACCACTACATTTCTAAAATCAGCTTTACGACCATTGTTATCGGTTAACGTACCGTGATCCATAACCTGTAGCAAAATGTTGTAAATGTCAGGATGCGCTTTCTCAATCTCATCTAAAAGTACAACCGCATGTGGGTTTTTAATAACGGCTTCTGTTAATAAACCGCCTTGCTCAAAACCAACATACCCTGGTGGTGCACCAATTAGTCGGCTGATTGCGTGGCGCTCTACATACTCCGACATATCAAAACGAATAAACTCAACCCCCATGCATTTAGCAAGTTGCTTAGTTACTTCTGTTTTACCCACACCGGTAGGCCCTGCAAACAAAAACGAACCTACAGGTTTCTCTTCGCTCGATAAACCAGAGCGAGATAAACGGATCGCTGATGTAAGCGCGTCAATAGATTGATCTTGCCCAAACACGAGCATTTTAAGGTTACGGTCTAGGTTTTTAAGCGTTTCTTTATCTGTTGACGAGACGCTTTGCGCAGGAATACGTGCCATTTTAGATATAATTAGTTCTATATCTGCCACACCAATGGTTTTTTTACGTTTAGAGCTAGGTTGCAGACGCTGACTTGCACCGGCTTCATCAATTACATCTATTGCTTTATCTGGCAAGTGACGCTCATTAATGTATTTAGCACTCAGTTCTGCAGCTGCTTTTAATGCTTTTTGAGTGTAACGAATACCATGGTGCTCTTCGTAACGCTCTTTTAAGCCGTTTAATATTTTAGTGGTATCGGCAACACTTGGCTCAAGTACATCAATTTTTTGAAAGCGACGAACTAATGCACGGTCTTTCTCAAAAATATTTTTATACTCATTGTAAGTGGTTGAACCCATACAACGTAGCTTACCACTTGAAAGGAGTGGTTTAAGCAAGTTTGATGCGTCCATAACACCACCAGACGCCGCGCCGGCACCGATTATGGTATGTATCTCATCAATAAATAAAATAGAGCCTGGCTCAGCTTGCAGCTCTTTAAGTAAGCTTTTAAAGCGCTTTTCAAAGTCGCCGCGGTATTTAGTACCCGCAAGTAACGCCCCCATATCTAGCGAGTACACAACAGCGTCTGCAATTACTTCTGGTACTTGCTTATTAACAATACGATACGCTAAGCCTTCAGCAATTGCTGTTTTACCAACGCCCGCTTCACCAACAAGTAATGGGTTATTCTTTTTACGACGACACAATACTTGTACCGTGCGCTCCACTTCGCTGTCGCGCCCGATCAGTGGGTCAATGTTACCTTCACTTGCTTGAACGTTTAAGTTAGTTGTAAAGCTGTCTAGCTTGCTTGCTTCTTCATTTTGAACTTCTTGCACTTCATCATGAATATCGTCGCTGTCGTTGCCTAAATCATCATCTGCTTTAGAAATACCGTGCGAAATAAAGTTAACGATATCTAAACGCGATACATCATGCTTTTTAAGTAAATATACAGCTTGGCTTTCTTGCTCAGAAAAAATAGCAACTAGCACATTCACGCCAGTAACTTCATTTTTACCTGACGATTGCACATGAAATACAGCGCGTTGTAATACACGTTGAAAACCAAGTGTTGGCTGGGTTTCACGCTCTTCTTCTAGATCTGGAATGACGGGTGTTGTTTCGTCAATAAATTCTAATAATTCGGTTTTTAAACCAGAAATATTAACACCACACGCGTTTAGGGCTTCTCCTGCAGAAGGATTATCTAACAGCGCAAGTAAAAGGTGCTCTACGGTCATAAACTCATGACGGCGAGTGCGCGCTTCACGAAACGCGGCATTTAATGTGAGTTCTAAGTCTTTGTTTAGCATTGGCAACCCCTTACTGAGATAATAATTTATACCACAACAATCGGATGTTTGATCACCCTAATTGGTATTTATACCAATTGTATTAAATTGGTATTATTCCTGCTCACAACTACAAAGCAGTGGATGCTCGTTATCACGCGCGTAGCGGTTAACTTGTTCAGCTTTGGTGTGGGCTACATCGGCGCTATAAACACCGCATATACCCTTACCTTTTTCATGAACCTGAAGCATCACGTCGGTTGCTCTATCGCTATCCATATTAAAAAACGTCGTTAAAACTTCTATTACAAAGTCCATCGGCGTGTAGTCGTCGTTATTTAAAACAACTTTATATTTTCGCGGCGGCTGTAGCTTTTGCTTTTCACTGTCGCGAACTGTGTCGATAACACCTGAATCTTTCATACCACTCATAATTAAATATAGTCTTGTCTTTGTAACTCAAGCAAACTTGAATAAAAAATAAATAAAATGTTAAAAAAATAACTCAAAACACTTGACTGGTTGGCTAAATAAACTACAGTCAAACGTAGATTGATTAAACCTTAGTCAGTCTAGCAAATAATACAATTTAGAATAACTAAATTAGTCAACTTATTGAAGGATGTAGAAGTATGGCTTGCGGTAAAGTTAAATGGTTCAACAACGCTAAAGGTTTTGGTTTCATCGTGGAAGACGGCTGCGAGAATGATATTTTCGCTCATTACTCAACAATTGTAATGGACGGTTATAAAACGCTTAAAGCTGGTCAAGATGTAACATTCGAATTAGAACAAGGACCTAAAGGTCTACACGCTAAAAATATTGCCCCAGATGGTGACATTATTGAGTGACTATTGTTTTGTTCGACTAAAGCGAGTGACCTTTTAAGATCCTCGCTTAATTCCTTAAGCACACTAACTTATCTCTTCTCCTCTATTTATTGCCTCTTTTCATCCAAATTCAACCCTTTTCCTTGAATTTATTTTATATACCCCAATGTTCTAAGAGTTGATTGTTTAACTGCTTATTGGGCATACTCAAACTCTAGCCCTTTTTATTTAAGCTTGTTACACTCTTGGTGCTAAAAATTGCGTATTAACGCAGCAACTAATCCAACTTGTCGCCTCTTTTATATGTACTAGGCTAAAGGCTGATTTATTTTTGTTAATTTTTTAGCTATAAATACAATTCCAGTTCGTCAGGTGTGACTATTCTGCTTTTATAAAAGAGCAACGCTGAGTACCAACACCTAACAAACTATTCATTACGAGCGTATGTATTTATTAACTTGTTTAATAATATGTACTCACTCATTAGTAATGATTTTCTTTGCATTGTTGAATAAGACCTTATCGGTCTACTATCTAGGAATGATGATGACATCAAAAATTATCTATACAAAAACGGACGAAGCTCCGGCACTAGCAACTTACTCGTTGCTACCGATCATCCAAGCATATACAAATGCGGCCGGTGTTGAAGTTGAAACTCGCGATATCTCATTAGCAGGTCGTGTAATTGCTAGCTTCCCTGATTATTTAACACAAGAACAACGCATTGGTGATGCACTTGCTGAACTTGGCGAGCTTGCTAAAACACCAGAAGCAAACATCATCAAATTACCAAACATCAGTGCATCTGTACCACAGCTTCGCGCTGTAATTAAAGAGCTTCAAGCAAAAGGTTACGCTCTTCCAGAATACCCTGTTGAACCTAAAAATGATGAAGAAAAAGCAATTCAAGCGGCTTACGACAAAATCAAAGGCAGTGCAGTAAACCCAGTACTACGTGAAGGTAACTCAGATCGTCGCGCACCAGGTTCTGTAAAAGAATATGCACGTAACAACCCACATTCAATGGGTGCGTGGAGCAAAGATTCAGAGTCTTATGTTGCAAGCATGAGCGAAGGCGATTTTTTCGGTTCAGAAAAGTCTGTAACTGTTGATACGGCCACTGATGTACGTATTGAACATGTTGCAACTAACGGCGACGTTTCTGTACTTAAACAAAGCACGCCTCTTTTAGCTGGCGAAGTTATTGATGCATCAAGCATCAGCGCTTCTAAGCTTCAAGCTTTCTTAGCTGCTGAAATTGACGCTGCTAAAGAAAAAGGTGTTTTATTCTCGCTTCACATGAAAGCGACAATGATGAAAGTATCTGATCCAATTATCTTTGGTCACGCTGTAAAAGTATTCTACAAAGATGTATTTGCTAAACACGGTGAGCTTTTTGAAGAGCTAGGTGTTGATGTAAATAATGGTTTAGGCGATGTATATTCTAAAATTCAAACATTAGATGATGCTAAGCGCGAAGAAATTGAAGCAGACATTCAAGCTGTTTACGCTAACCGCCCTGCTATTGCTATGGTTGACTCTGATAAAGGTATTACAAACCTACACGTACCAAGTGACGTGATTATCGATGCGTCTATGCCTGCTGCAATCCGTTCAAGCGGTCAAATGTGGAATAACGATGGTAAATTACAAGACACAAGCTTTGTAATTCCAGATCGTTGTTACTCAGGTATTTACCAAGCAACTATTGATTTTTGTAAAGTAAATGGCGCGTTTGATCCAACAACTATGGGTAGCGTTCCAAACGTTGGCCTTATGGCTCAAAAAGCTGAAGAATACGGTTCACACGATAAAACGTTTGAAGCTAAAGCAGATGGTTCTATCCGTGTTGTTGATGCAAATGGCAATACATTACTTGAGCACAGTGTTGAGCAAGGCGATATTTGGCGCATGTGTCAGGTTAAAGACGCACCAATCCAAGATTGGGTTAAGCTTGCAGTAAATCGTGCACGCGCAACAGGCGTTCCTGCTATTTTCTGGTTAGATGAAAATCGTTCGCACGATGCTGAGCTAATCAAAAAAGTAAACAAATACCTACCAGATCACGATACAGCTGGCCTAGATATTCAAATTTTAGCACCGCTTGAAGCAACATTGTTCTCATTAGCGCGTATTAAAGAAGGTAAAGATACTATTTCTGTAACAGGTAACGTATTACGTGATTACCTTACAGATTTATTCCCAATTTTAGAGCTAGGTACGAGTGCTAAAATGCTTTCAATTGTTCCTCTTATGAACGGTGGCGGCTTATTTGAAACTGGCGCGGGTGGTTCTGCACCTAAGCATGTTCAACAATTCGAAAAAGAAAACCACTTACGTTGGGATTCTTTAGGTGAATTTTTAGCACTTGCTGCATCGCTTGAGCACCTAAGCGTAACTACGGGTAACAACAAAGCACAAGTACTTGCTGATACGCTAGATAAAGCGACAGGCACTTTCTTAGCAGAAAACAAGTCTCCTTCACGTAAAGTAAAAGAAATTGATAACCGTGGTTCTCATTTCTTCCTATCTTTATTCTGGGCACAAGAACTTGCTAAGCAAAATGATGACAGTGAACTTAAAGCACAGTTTACTCAAATTGCTAGCGACCTTGAGTCTAATAAAGAGCAAATCGTAAGTGAACTTAACGATGCGCAAGGTCCTGCAGTTGATTTAGGCGGTTACTTCCAGCCTAACGATGATGCAGCCTTTAAAGCGATGCGTCCAAGCACTACATTTAACGATATTCTTGCTAAATTAGTATAAATATTGGTTTAAATTTAAAAGCCGCTTACTTGTAAAAGTAAGCGGCTTTTTTGTAACCATAAAAAAAGGCTGCAGTTGCAGCCTTTTCTTTTACCTAAATAAAAATAGTAGGCAATACTATTTTGTATAGGCGCGTGGCATTTTTGAATCAGTTGTATAACGGTCACGCAGTTTATCTTGGCGAGATTGTGTAGATACCTCAACGCCATTTATAAACATTTTGCTCACGTGGCTGCTTAGTTCAAACGGGTCATTACTCCACATTACTACATCAGCGGCTTTACCTACTTCAAGACTACCGGCATTGATACCAAATACATCTGCAACGTTTGATGTAACCGCTTTTAACGCACCTTCTTGGCTCATACCATACGATACAGCATTACCAGCATCAAAACGCAGCTGATAAATATTGTGGCTTGCATCGCCACCTACCGTTAATAATACTTTAACCCCTGCTTTTTCAAGCACACCTGCATTATCTAAACTCGCATGAAGCGAATCAAAACTTGCTGGTAAGCTATCCATTGCACTAACGATCACTGGGATATTTGCTTTAGCAACTCGCTCTTTTACTACAACAGCGTCTTGTGCGCCATTAAGTACCAAGTTAATACCAAATTGCTCTTTTACTTTAATAAGCTCAATAATATCTGCCGCACGAGATACGCCAACCACTAATGGCATTTCGCCACTGAGTACTTTTGCCATTACTTTATCTTCAGTACTTGGCTTGTCGTCATCTTTTTTAGCTTTTTTACCGGCTTTAGTTTTGTGCTCATCAAGCTTATTAATAAGTGTTTGCAAAGTAAAAGCACGAGAACCTTTACTACGCTCACCTAAGTAAACAATTAGAGCTGCTTGTTTTTGCATGTCGCTATCAAAACTACCACTTAAATCAACAACACTCGCTAGGCCCGAAAAGATGCTATCACCACCATGAGGGGTAATTACATCGCGTGTTACACCGCCTTTACGAGCATAAGGAACTAAGCTTGAATGTGCGTTGTAAGCAAGGCTTACGTCAAAATCAATACCTGCTTTTTCTTCGCCTGCATCGCGAGAGCCTGCAACTGCACTTACTTCAACTAAACCAAGTTGATTAATACTTGCAATAAAGCCTGGGGTTACAATTTGGCCCTTTGCATCAATAATTTCATCTACTTTAATTTCAGTTGGGTT
The DNA here is from genome assembly GCF_001974875.1 of Pseudoalteromonas sp. EB27. Classification (GTDB taxonomy): domain Bacteria; phylum Pseudomonadota; class Gammaproteobacteria; order Enterobacterales; family Alteromonadaceae; genus Pseudoalteromonas. Next base: position 38,204 of record NZ_MTQD01000006.1, on the reverse strand, counting down.
AATCGCTGTAATTTTGCCATCTGTCATTACAATGCTTGCCGCTTCTAATACACCTTGATCAGAAGACGTGTGCAATGTTGCATTAATAATTGCTAGCGATTGTGCGCTTACAGCACCAGATGCTAATAATCCTGCAGCAACCAGAGAAAGCGAAAACGAACGTGATAAATTTTTCATTCTGGGTGCTCCTTATTGTTGACCTAACATAAAATCACTTGTTGCTTGATATGCGCTGTCGTTTCTATCGTAAACTTTTGCACCATCAACAAACACTTGTTCAGCTTTAGCATAAACACTAAATGGGCTTTGATTCCAAATAACCACATCGCCCTGCTTACCCGCTTCTAGTGAACCTGTTTTGTCATCAATACCTAACGATTTAGCAGCGTTAGCCGTTATCCATTTAATAGCGTGTTGCTCAGAAATATCAAAACCGTTTTCGTTAGCACGGTACATAACCTTGCCAGCTTCTTGGTTTAAGCGCTGAATAGTAGTATCTGAATCTGAGTGAACAACCGCACACGAGTTTTTAACCGCATCAACAATAGCTACGTTTTCTTGAACCATGTCGTAGGCTTCCATTTTAAAACCCCACCAGTCTGGCCAAAGTGCAGCACACGAACCATTTTGGGCTAGTAGGTCAGCAATTTTATATGCTTCTACACCGTGATGGAATGTGCCCGCGTCGTAATTAAATTCTTTTGACAGGTCAATCATCATTGCCATTTCTTCAGCTTTATAACAATGATTATGGATACGTACTTCGCCCTCAAGCACACCGCGAAGTGTATCGTGTTTAATGTCACGTACTGGTGCTTCTGGGTTTAAACCGGCTTCATAATCTGCATCGTATTTATCCCACGCGCGTTTGTATTCAGCGGCTTCAGCCCACGCCATACGGTAACCAGCCATATTACCCATACGGGTTGAAGGCAATACACCTTGACGACCATAAACACGTTTAGGGTTTTCACCACACGCCATTTTTAAACCGTATGGCGCATCAGGAAACTTCATACCTTGCATAGTATGTGCAGGGACATTTTTAAGCGTAACACCGCGTCCACCAAATAAATTAGCTGATCCTGGTAAAATTTGTAGAGAAGTAATACCGCCTTCACGTGCACGATTAAAGCCTGGATCTTGTGGCCAAACAGAATGCTCAACCCACACTTCTGCAGTGTTAGGGCTTGTCATTTCGTTACCATCTTGATGCGACTCAACCGATGGGCTTGGGTAAGCGCCTAAATGTGAATGTACGTCGATAATACCTGGTGTTACCCATTTGCCTTGTGCATCAATTGTAATATCAGCAGTCGCAGTTAAGTCTTTACCGACTTGTTGTACTTTGCCGCCAACAAGTAATACATCAGCATCATCTAAACGCTCACCAGTACCTGTAAGTACTGTTGCATTTGTAATAAGTGTGCTTGATGTAGAAACGGGCTGATAAGTACTTGGATAAGGATTTTTGTTGATTGTTATTTTATCGTCTTGCGGGCCATTTTCTTGGCAACCCACAAGTGCGGCAGCTAAGCCAACCGCTAATAAAGAAGGTGCAAATTTTTGCATGTTGTTTGGATCTCCTGTTTTTTTGCTACTTTAGCGAAAGCTAAGGAATAAAGCCAAAAAAACAGGTGAAAACGCAGTTAATTAAGATGAATTTCTGTGATTATTTCTTTATATAATTGTTATACAACTTTTCAAGCGCACCTTCGGTTGTAAGCGATGGATCTTTGCTAATAAAGTGCTTAACCGTACGCGTTACAAAATCAGAGTTTTGCTTATGTAGCTTAGAAAAATCTTTAATAAGTGTATTACCGTCTTTAGCTGCAGTTACTTTGTCATGTCGGTGGCGATACTGGCTCAATGCTTTATTAAAATCACCTTGGTAGTCTTCAACCAAGATTTTATAAAAGTCACTTTTTTGTACGTTTAAATCGTTAATGCAATAATTTAGCGCCTCTTTAAAGTCGGTAAATATCATGCCCTCTACATCAAACTCTTTCGTTTTTTCACGCACCGCGACTTTGGCATCTTCTGTGGCATAACTAAAACCCGTAAACGCTAAACGCTCAGCGGCTTCTTTTCCTAATTTCATACCCGCAGCAATACTATGCGCAAACTCATCGCTCATATCGCCAAGTTCGTTTTCTTCCCACATGTTATAAACACGCAGTGGTTTTGCATATTTAGTGGCAAGCTTTTTTTTCATTTTACTAAAGCGCTCATCAATCGTCATCAGCCTTTCGTTATGTAAAAGTGCATGGCACTCATAACAAGCCGCAATAGATATAAAGTCAGCCTCTTCACCTAAATCAACAATGCTTTGTAGCATATGCAGCGGCGGACAATGGTCGCGCTCTGTCGCTTCACAGCCACAATAAAAACACTGATTAAAGTGCTGCTGATCGCACGCGTATGCTTGCTGATAATAACTGGCTAACGTTTTGCTCACCGTTGCTCCTAAAAAACACGACTAAATTATGGGGGCGATAATAACAGCCTGAAAAAATATGTCAGCCGCAAAAAAGCATTTAATTTAATTATTTTACAGATATCACTTAACACAAAACAGCGCTTAAATAAGCGCTGCAATTAAACCAAACAAACCACCAAACACACCACCCCATACTACAAGCCAGCCTAGGTGCTCGCGGATCATGGTTTGAATAATCTCTTTAACCATTTTAGGGGTAAGCTCATCTAGGCGCTCATCTACTAATTTAAGTACCGTTTTATGTAAACTCTCAGCACTATTACCTTGTGAAAGTGTTTGGGTTACTAATGTTTTAAAGTCGTCAGTTTGAGAGATTTCACCAAGCGACAATTGCATTTTTTCAATAAACTTTTCACGCATTGGCTCTATTGCCGCTGTGCCGCCAAACATACCTAACATGCTACCAAACTGAGATTCTTCAATAACGACAAGTAAATTGTCGAATGCAGGGTTTAAATCAACATTACTAATTATTGGCTCAAAATCGATATTAGGCTGCGCTTTATTGAGTAAATTATTAATTTTTTGCTCTGAAAAAAACTCCGTTAATATTAGGTTTCGTATAGCGACTTTAAAGCTTTCAAACTTAAGCGCTATAACGCCTGAGCCATATAAAAACGGGACTTTTTCGAATAACATATGAATAGCTAATAAATTAGTTACCGCGCCAGAAAGTGCAAATAAACCAACAGATAACACAATTGCTTGGTTAAACATAAAACCAACAACAACACATAAACCCGCTAGCAAATTGGTTATTAAACTTTTGTTCATTTTTACTCCATTACAGTCGTTGTAATTATTTATTTAAACCTAGCCGCCAATTTTACAACGATTAGATTGTTAAATTAATCTCTTTTTGCCATAGTTTAAGTATCTGTTTAAAAGGTGAACAATTATTATGTGGAAAACAGTAAATGAGCACATCAGCCAAGCTATTAATTTTGACTTTAAACACACCTATAAACGCCAATTACAAAGTACAAATACCGACAAACTATTTCATATTACCAATGGTACGCATAACTTCTTCGTTAAAATAGCATTAAAAAGCGAACTCGAGCGTTTAGAAAGTGAATTTATTGGCTTAAAGCTTTTGGCGCAAAATAGTAATTTTAAAGTCCCTGAATGTATTACAACCGGTGCAAATATAGAGTTTTCATTTATTGTTTTACAGTGGCTTATTTTAGATAAACAACCCCACAACACGTGGGCAACTATGGGAAGCAGCCTCGCTAAAATGCATCAAAAACACGACCAAGCCATGTTTGGCTTTGATGTAGACAATTACATAGCCACTACCATACAACCCAACCGATGGCACAAAAAATGGGATGTATTTTACGCCGAAGAACGTATAGGGTGGCAATTACAGCTACTCGCTGAAAAAGGCATTAACTTTATTGAACCCGAGCGCTTAATTAATGCCGTTAAAGAACAGCTGCACAGTCATCAAGTTGAGCCATCATTACTGCATGGCGATTTTTGGCGTGGAAATATGGGCTTTTTAAAAGCAGAGCCTACGGTATTTAACCCAGCTTGTTATTATGGTGATCGGGAAATCGATATTGCAATGAGCGAACTATTTGCGCCACTGCCAAAAGACTTTTATAGCGCCTATAACGCGCACTACCCGCTTTCTCAAAATTACGAAAAACGTAAGTTAATATACCAGCTATACCCTATTTTAAATCACGCTAACATCTTTGCCGGTCACTATCTTACTGAAGCTAAACAACATATAGAAAAGCTGGTATTTGAAGGTATAAAATAAGTGTCATAAGCTGCATTTCAGCACTATATTTAATGAGTAAGTAGACGTTCATCTGTAAGCGATTAAGTTGAGCCTAACTTAATTATTTATAACTGGAGTGATTATGAAAGATTTTTTATCACAACGAATAACGTGCCCACACTGCGGACACCATATTCATTTAGACCTAGACGCTAGCAGCGGCGATCAAGACTATATAGAAGATTGCACTGCCTGCTGTAACCCAATTCATTTAAATATGCATATAGACCATGCTAACAATAAATTAGAGCTACACGTAGACAGTGATGACGAACAAATATTTTAACTTAAGCCTGATGGCGTAAGTAGTTTTCTACCGTATTTACAATAGTGTAAGTTTGCTGATCAACTTCAATATTAAACTTGTCACCCACTTGCGCTGCACCAATGTTTGTAATGGCGAGCGTTTCCGGAATTAGGTGTAACCAAAAACCTTGTTCATCAACTTCGCCCACGGTTAAGCTTGCGCCATTTATCGCAACAAACCCTTTATACAACACATACTTTTGCCATTCTTTTGGCAGGCTTAACTGAATTTTACAATTATTCTCAAGCTTCACTAATTGAGAAATTTGTGACGTACAATGAATATGCCCAGACACTATATGCCCACCTAGCTCAGTACCAAACGTAACAGAGCGTTCGTAATTAACTAAACTACCTAGCTCAAGCAGCCCTAAATTAGTTAGCTTTAGAGTTTCGTCAATCACATCAAAATGAACTTGCGCCACCACATCGTGATTACTTAGCTCAACTTGCACAACTGTTAAACAACAGCCATTAATAGCAATGCTTGCGCCTAAATCTAAATGCTTAACGTACTCATCGCTTACCGATACAACTAAGCGTAAAACACCGTCTGTTTGAGTTTTTGAGACCACGGTAGCTTGCGTTTGCACTATTCCTGTAAACATAAAATCACTTTAAATTATTACAAAGTGCTAGTTTAACGTATCAACTCATAAAATCATTCACTACTGTGATTTTTATTTAAACCCCAATAGATTACAATTACGCCCTATTTTATCAACTAGCTGTTTTTATGACCTTTTGCAATTGGGAAGCCAAGCGTTTACTTTCCCTCGCTTTACCTGTTTTTTTAGCGCAAGTTACACTTATTTTAATGTCGGTCGTCGACACAATTATGGCAGGCCAAGTTAGCCCTACTGACTTAGCGGCACTTTCTATTGCAACAGGAATATGGAACCCATTATTACTTGGCCTTCAAGGTATTTTATTAGCGCTTACTGGTATTATTGCGCAGTTTTCGGGCAGTGATGACCGCAAAGGCATTAGCCACTATTTTCAACAAGCGCTTTATTTAACCGCTATTTTGAGCTTTACAGGCTTTGGAATTGCCCATTTAGCGGATGCTATTATTTTTAAGCTCGATACAACGCCTGCTATTGCAAGCCTTGCTATTGACTACATCCACTTTGTGAAATGGGGTGTATTTGGATTTTTAATTTTTACGGTATACAGAAACGTTACCGAAGGCATGGGAATGACCAAGCCCGCGTTTTACATAAGCCTATTAGGTTTAGCTGTTAATATTCCGGTAAATTATATTTTCATAAATGGCTTATTTGGTTTTCCTGCTTATGGCGGCGCGGGCTGTGGTATTGCAACAGCCATTGTTTTATCTGTTATGGCAATAGCACAAGTCACTTACTGCCAAATGAGTAAAAAAGTAGATGCTAAAGGCCTGCTTTCATCATTCGAAAAACCTAATTTCACTACCATTGGTATTATTACTAAGTTAGGTATACCAATTTCACTCGCCACCTTTTTTGAAGTCACTTTATTTGCGTGTATACCGCTATTTATAGCGCATTTAGGTGCAGTAGCTATATCTGGACATCAAATAGCAGCCAGTGTAACTACATTGCTGTTTATGATGCCGCTGAGCCTATCAATCGCTATCAGCATTCGTATAGGTAACTTATACGGCCAAAAGAACATGACTCAATTAAAAGTTGCGGTTTCTACCAGCTATATTTTAGCCATTGCTGTGGCGTTATTTTTAGCGCTTATTACGTTCACCGGTCGTGATTTAATTAGCCAACTGTATACCGACAGCCCCGCTGTTATGGCATTGGCTTCATCAATTATGATTTTAGCGTGTATTTACCAATTACCTGATGCATTGCAAGTTGCAGCAAATGGCATACTTCGTGGGTTAAAATACACCACGCCTATATCGTATATAACGTTTATATCGTATTGGTTAATCGGCTTTTGTTTAGGTTACGTATTGGCAAGAACAGATATAATAGTGCCAGCTATGGGGCCACACGGTTTCTGGGCTGGGATAATAGTGGGACTTAGTGTCGCTGCTATTTTATTAATGCTAACGGTAAAAAAACGTTTAAAATATGAATTTTTTAAAATTGATGCACTCAATCAAAACTAATAAACTCAGCCTTAAAACATTACCAACTGCAATGTTGGTAATGTGTTTTTTAACGCTTACTGGCTGCAGCAAACCACAAAGTAGTATAAACGCTACTTATATTGAACGCTTAAGTAGCACAGTTGATACAAGCACCACAGAGCCTGCGCCACTCAAGCAACTCCCCTTACTGCAGCCTCCCCCAATAGCACAAAGCGACCTAACACTGAGTATTGTTGAGCTTGCAGGCATTAGCCAATGTAAGCTAAACGTGCTTATAAGTGAGCACAATAACCAATTAGGAAAAACCGCCAGCGCTGCTGGGCAATTAAAATATCAAATAAACTTTATTAAAAGTGCGCAGGTTTGCTTAAACAGCCTTGATAAAAATAGTCCTAGTTACACAAAAATACTCGCAGCCAAAAACTACAAACAAATACACCTAATGCACTCTTTTAACGCCATGTTATTTAAAGAGCCAGAGCTTAATAAAACATGGCTGTTAACATCAAACGAGCTAAGTAGCGAACCCGCTGGCTTCAGTGATACCTTGCAGGCGCTCAAACAACTTGTACTTATTAAGCAGCAAATTAACGCTAAAGAATTTAATAAAATTAATAGCGATTCTATTTTTAGTGCACTCGAGCAGCTTAATAAATTTCAATTTAACCAAGCACTCATTCAATCAGTCCGCAAGCAGGTAGTGTTAAATAACAACGCCACACAGTTAGTAAAAACACTAAACTTTAATACGTTGTGTCCTCAAGGTAAAAATAATAAAAATGCAAAAATTATAAGCAACGTATTCCAAAAGTTTTACCTAAAACAAATTCAGCCCTATCAAGCGCAATTAACTGGTTATCTAGAGGCACTACAACCGCTTTATAATGAGCTTTGGTTCAACGAAAGTATCTCAAGTCCACAAATTAATAACTTAGTCAAAACGGGCTCGACAAGTAACTTACTGAACTTACTAAAAAGCTCAGCTAAAAAACATGTGGTTTGGTGGCAAGGTTTTTATAAAACGTGCGAAATAAGCCCAATATGAATAAAAAAACGGCAAATAAACTCAAAAACAACAAACTTGCTTGATTCACCAACCGCCACGCTATATATTAGCCGCCGTTGTTAAGCAATTAACACCTACTTAAATAAAGTAATACGACTGTAGCTCAGTTGGTTAGAGCACTACCTTGACATGGTAGGGGTCGGTGGTTCGAATCCACTCAGTCGTACCAACATTTAAGAATCCTAAAAAAATTGTACGACCGTAGCTCAGCTGGTTAGAGCGCTACCTTGACATGGTAGAGGTCGGTGGTTCGAATCCACTCGGTCGTACCAATTACTCCAAATTTTTCAATATATTAAATAGATTTTCTAATTGTAGTATTTAGATTCTAATATTCTAAATTAAATTTCAGAATTTTTATTATTCTGTACTCATAATTTATAAAATAGCCAAAACCATTTCCCCATAATTCTTATGGAAATTATATTTTTATATATTTGTGCCCAAACTTGTGCCCAAGTGCCCAAAACAATCTTCTACTACCTCAGAATTAGACCCCTACCCTTATCAAGGCACTATTCTTCCATTTAAAATTGAGTGGCTTTAAGCACTATATGCAAATTATAATTTCAGTGTCTATTATCAAATATCAGCTAACTGGTTACTACGGATGATAACTTTAAGGTGTCGTACTGTTTAACTTTTATAAAGATAAACAACTGGATACAAAATGTTCATAAATACCATAATGCTCTTCTTATTAGCAAAGCTAGGTTCATTAGTTTTACATCATATAGATCTGAGCTTTTAGTTTAAAGGTACATAGTTAATACACTTATAAATTAGACTAAACTTGAGCTCTATCCTAATATCTATGTATATGATGTTAAAAGATGAAATTAATATTTACTTCAAGGGTGCTATGCACATCATTAACTCTTTAGGCTTATTAAAATATGGTGGTATGGGATGTCTGACAATAATGAGCTCTTTGTATTTAATGAAGAAGAACAAAAAGTAGATAATCTAAATAAAAAAATTATCAAGATTTTAACTGTTGAAGACGATATTAACTATCAAAACGCGTTAACTAATAGCTTAAAAGAAATAAAAATAGATAATGGGTATGAAATAGAAATTCATACTGCAAACTCTGTGCCTCAAGCAGCGCTAGTTCTAAGCTTACATGCTGATATCGCATTAACATTTATTGATGTTGTGATGGAAGAAGATGACTCTGGGCTGCGGCTGATAAGCACTATAAGAGAAGTAATAGGTAATTCAGAAATGCGCATTGTTTTACTTACAGGGCAACCCGGCTTTGCACCAGAGCAACATATAATGAAATCTCTAGACATCGACGAATACTGGAACAAATCTGATGTTTCAGTAGGGAAATTACAGTCTATAGTTAAAAGTAATCTAAGAACTTGGCAGTACATATCTCAAATTTCATCAGCACGAAAAGGTCTTCAATTAGTTCTAGATGCATCTAGAAGTATTAATAGTAAACACGATATCCGCTCCTTTTCTAAAGCTGTTTTAGAAGAAATCAGTAATATATTAAATATAACTGATGGTGGTGGAATTATGTGCTCCAGTGGTGAAATAAACAAAGAAGCGCTAATATCGACTGCTAATGGTTGCTTTGACGGTTTTGAAGGAAAATTAATTGAACAGGAAATATTAAGTGCTGATATTTATGATGATTTTGAGCTTGCAACAGCTGAAAAACGTCATGTTTTCTCAAAGCATCATACTGTCTTCTACTTCCAGACTACAGAACTAGATAAAAAAAGCTATTTAACGATTGTAAAATCTGATAATGCCATTTGCGAGCAAAATGAGTACTTACTCAAAGTATTTAGCGAAAATGTTAACACTGGCTTTGCTAATATGGCTTTACTTAATAAACTAACGGAATTGGCTTATACAGATATTTCATTAAACTTACATAATCGAAATTGGCTAACCCGCGAAATTAGAAATATGAATTTGCATGAGCAGTATCAAACGAAATTAATAGTATTTGAAGTTGAACAATTTGAAGAAAAAGCATTTACTTTTGGTCATGACTTTTGCCAAAAATTATTAAAAGAAGTTTATAACAACATTAAGGGTGCCTTTGCGCATACTACTCCACGGATAGCCATTATCAATAAGAGTAGCTTTGGCTTAATTGTTAGTACCGATAGCAATATGCCTCAAGAGATTATTACTGGGCTTAATAGGCAAATGTGTGAAGTAGAAATGGTGAGACAGTACGCTGATATACGTATACTAGAATTAGCATTAAGCTCAGTTTTGAATTTCTCACCTGAAAAAATAATTAGTCTAGCAGAGTCAAGCTTAAGTGATAGCAATACTATTTCTTTAAAATATATAGAACATAATCATTTAAAAACTCAGGAGCTTACAAAGCGATATAGTTTGATGGCTAAGTTAAGAAAAGCGATTGGTTCAGGCTCTTTACAAGTTGCTTTACAACCTAAAATGGACTTAAGAAATTTTACCCCTATTGGTTTTGAAGCACTTGCAAGGTGGCAATTAAAAGACGGAAGTTTCGTCAGTCCAGAAATATTTATAGAATTAGCTGAGACGGCAGGTTTAATAAGTGAATTAGACAGCGCCATATTTGATAAAATATTAGTTATAATACAACAACTGAAAGGCGAAGGTGTTAATCTACCAATTGCTTTTAATGCATCTGCATATGATTTAGCCAACCCAAAGTATTTTGAGTATATCTCTAAAAAGTTACGTGAAATAAATTTAGACCCATCTATGTTAGAGCTTGAAATAACAGAAACTCAAGCTATTAGTAACTATGAACTAATTAGAGAGTCATTAGAAAGATTTATGGCTCTAGGTATAAAAGTCGGTATTGATGATTTTGGAACCGGATATTCATCTATTTCTCATATTACTAAAATTCCTGCAAATGTCCTAAAAATAGATCGTTGTTTTATTGGTGATATTGAGGATAATCCTGATAATCAATATATCCTTGAAATGATTGTAAAGCTTGCTAAACGTTTTGATTTTTCGATTATTATAGAAGGTATTGAAACGGTGGAACAGTGTAATTGGGCTAGGAAGTTGGGCTGTAATGTCGCTCAAGGTTATTTTTTTTCAAAGCCTTTATTTATTAATGAATTAATTTTATGGCTAAAGCAGTATGAACAACCATGATATTAATTACGTAAATAATTCCCCTTTGGTAAGTAAAAAAAATATACTGATGAAGGTATTTTTTGTTATTTTTATTGCGGTATTGATTTGTTATTTAGTCTACATGCAAATACTACAATCGAAGCTCATGGTTATGCAGGGCTATCAAGATGAAAAATTAGCATTAGTCAATACTGAGTTTGCTAGAGAGTTAAGTAGTATAAAAAAGCTTACAAAAATTTTAGCTAATAATAACAATTTAAAAAGAGGCTCTTCATCAAGGTTTGAGTATAGAGATCCCCAATCTCTGAAAAAGATTAATAAGTACTTTTTAGATTTTGGTCTTATGTCCCCCAATATATCTCAAATACGTTGGATTGATATAGTTGGGAATGAACGCTTTAGAGTTAACTTTAAAGATGGTCAAGCTCAAGTTGTTAAGCCTGAAAATTTGCAAAATAAAATGTCGCGTTATTATTTCAGGCAAGGTATTGCTATAAATTCACCAGATTCTTTTCTATCTAAAATAGATTTGAATATGGAGTATGGAGCTATTACGACCCCGATAGAGCCAACGATAAGGGTAACCCACAGAACGAGTGAAAACGACTATATTGTGGATGGGTTAATAGTAATAAACTTTAATCTAACTGAATTTTTTAAAAAGATAAGAGATATATCATCCAAAGATAATCAAATAAACATTATTAATAGCAGTAGCCATTGGTTGTTTAACAACGATCCTTCAAAAGAATGGGGCATTATATTGAAAAAGCCTCACTATAATCTTAAAAATATGAATCCAAAATTGTGGCAGATTCTAACATCCCAAAGTGACCATACGATAAGGTATTTAGACACCGATATGTACACAATAGGAAAGCTGCCTGTTCTCTACTCAAAAAAGCATAAAGAAGCATTAAACGAAACTATTTATGTATATATTAAAAGCGGGGAGCAAGCTATAGCAAGGGTAAGCTTATCTGCATTCTTGTATGCATCGGTCTGTGCATTTGGGTTTATTATTATTTCAACTTTTTTCTTATATAGGGAACACCGATCTAATAATACTATAAACAATTTATTTGATGCTTTAAAGACTGAGAAAATAGAACTAAAGCACGTCAATAAGACACTTTCAAAAACCATTAAACAACAACAGTTGCTACAAAAGAATCTTATTGAAGCACAAAGGCTTTCTTCGTTAGGCTTACTTGTTGCCGGTGTTGCGCACGAAATGAATACTCCAATAGGTGGAGCTATCATTTCTGTGTCAAATGCAGAGTCAGTTATTAAGCGGTTATCTGAGTCAATAAAAATAGGCTTAACCAAATCTCAGCTTGAGAATGATACATATAGCATTAAAGATAATTTAGAGCTAGCTAAGGTCAATTTAGATAAGGCTGCAGTAATTGTAAAAAGCTTTAAGAAGATGGCTATTGATAGAAATAATGAAGACTTTATTGATTGTGACCTCAAGGACGTAATTAACGATTTATTAATTGCATTTCACTCACGACTAAAAAATTCAAAAATAAATGTAAAGACTCAATTCATTGGAAATATTAATATAAAAACCCGACCTGGTATCATATCGCAAGTTATTGAAAATCTCGTAATGAACGCATTTAATCACGCCTTTATAAAAAACCAAAAAGGAGAAATAGAGATAAAAGCTATAAATGTAGATAAAAAAATTAAAATAATAATTTCAGACACTGGTATTGGTATAAATAAAGAAAAGCAAATTTCAATATTTGAGCCGTTTTACACCACGGCTCGTGGCGAGGGTAACACAGGTCTTGGATTGTTCATGGTGATGCAATGGGTAACACAAATACTTAACGCCAAACTAGAGCTAGACTCTAACCCTGAAAGCACCGAAAAATTTAAAACACGGTTTACAATTACTTTTCCAACTGATTGAGTTTAAATTATCTTTCTTGATTCATTTTTCTCTTAATAAACGTTTAGGTTCATATTTTTCCACCACCAAAAAATAACTTGTAATAATTTTTCCCCCAAACTTATCTAAAACATTAAAATAAAATCAAAGGATTTAGCCGTAATTTTATTATAATACTATTTAGATTTAAGTCTTCTTTTAACCGTTTCTTTCGACTAATAAAGTTTTTTAGTCAACCACTATCAATCAACACTCCTTTCTTATCGCTTTAAGCTTTGCAATTTGCAATATATCGATTGCAAATTGCACTATTCAAACTGAAGTTAAAATAAAAGTCATATAAATCAAATGATTAAATTATGGAATGAAGCATGCAACCGTATCACTACTTAACCAATGAGGGTAACATGATGAAACTCATCCAACTAGCTAAAGTCTGCATAGCTTTAATTCCATGCACAGCTTTTGGACAAGCATTTGATGAATGTCCGAGCCAAGCCTTTCTAATGCAAAATTCTAACGCACAACTTTACGGTATCGATCTAGTGTCAGCTAAACCAACTGTACTTGCTTCAAGCCTTACATTTGAAGATGAAGCAAATGGTGAGAGCGTAAATGCCGTCGGGTTTAACTATAAAGACCAGTACATGTATGGGTTCAGCCGTCAATCACCTAAAAGTGTTGTACAAATTGGTAGCGATTATGAAATGAAACGCCTTACAGTAGAAGGTTTGCCAGATACAAACTTTTACGTTGGTGATATTCAGGTTACAGGCGAGGATGGTAATCAAAGTGCAACTTACTATGTTTATACACCTAGTTTTGGCTTGTATTCAGTTAATCTTGATGGCGATTTAAATGAAACAATTACTGCCAAACTTGCTAATGGCAGTAACAGTTGGAAGCTAGGTATTTTCGATTTTGCTTTTCACCCGACTAGCAACCTATTGTATGCTGTTGAAAGCAACGGTGACTTACATGAAGTTAATGTAACTACCAACACCACAAAGTTTATTACTCAATTAGATATTGGAGATGACTCTGGTGCATTTGGTGCAGCCTACTTTGATATTAATGGTCAGTTTTATTTTAGTAATAATAGCAGCGGTAAAATTCATAAAGTTGATTTAAGTGTAAGCCCAGTTGTAGGGTATACCCCAGTAGCAAATGTATTTACCTCTGGCCCAAAATCTAGCCAAAACGATGGGGCCCGTTGTGCTATAGCAGAAGTTAAAGTTACGGATAGCTCAATTGATTTTGGAGATGCACCAAGCCCATATAATACAAGTTTAGAAAAAAGTGGCGCACGTCACTTATTTGCTCCTGACAACACCAATGCCAATTTAATTTATTTAGGTGCAACAGTTGATGGTGAAAATATTAATTTCGAAACTGACTTAGAAGACTCCCCAATTGATAGTTCAGATGATGGCGTAAGCTTTGTTACTGCAATTTCCGCAGGGCAAGATTCACAAATAATTGTTAATGCATCGGCTGAAGGTTATTTATACGCATGGTTCGATTGGGATCAAAACGGTGCGTTTACCGAAGATGAGCGCACAGTTACTAAGCTACAACTAAATGCTGGTGATAACAGTATTGTCATTTCAGTGCCAGAGAATACTAAATCAGGTGAAACCTGGGCTCGCTTCAGAGTTACAGATGGTTCAGAAGCATCACTAATTACAGCCACGGGTGGCGTGCTAGGTGGAGAAGTAGAAGATTATCAAATAACAACATATGCAAGCGCAGTATACCCGGGGGAAAGTGACTGGGTAACACTTGCCTTTGAAGATAAATGGCCTTATGCCGGCGATTATGACTTTAACGATGTTGTACTAAATTACAGAACTACCCAACTAATAGAAGGTGGCGCTATTATTGGATACAAAATAGACGGCCAACTCGTTGGAATAGGCGCAACTTATCATAACGGGTTTGCAGTAAGGCTTCAGGAAACGCTAAATAGTGGTGAAACTAAGTCAATTTTACGCAGTGAAGTCGATGAGCAAAAAATTTCATTAGTAATTGATGGTCAAGTACAAAGCGGTGACTTTTTAGAAGCCGACAGAAATGACGCTATTTTAATCTTTATGCAAGATACTTGGGATTATGTTTCAACCGACTCTGGATGCAGTTATTTCAGAACAGAAAGCGGATGCAACAAAAATAGCCTCGTACCATTTAGCATGACAATTCCTCTTAATACGGCTAAATCGGTATCAACATCACCAGGTACGCTGCTAGACCCATTTATTTTTGCTTCTGAGGGTTTTTATCACGGCGATTTTTTAATTGACCAAGAAGCACGAGGCTGGGAGGTGCATATTAAGAATCAAGTACCTACAGAGGCTTTCAATTCTAGCTTTTTAGCATTAGATGGTTCTGATGACAAAAGCGAGAGCGGAGATGGCCTATATTTTTTAACTGAAAATGGTCTGCCTTGGGCCCTTGAAATTGGTATGCAGTGGCAACACCCGCTTGAAGGAATAGATATCACCCAAGCTTATGAAAGCTTTGCCGAATTTGCTGAATCATCAGGTAAACAAAGCTCACAATGGTTTAATAAATTCAACGCAAATAGCGTTGTTGAAAAAGGGGAATAATTATGAACAAGACAATATTAATCATAGCTTTATCAATGTATTTGGCTGCCTGTGGTGGTGGCGATAGCGAAACAACCACACCAACAGTAGCTGATAACCCAACAAGTGATCCTGTCACATCAGAAGAACCTGCTGGTATGGCCAGCTTAGAGGTTGCAGAAGGCTTTGATCTCTCTACTAAATTTGATTTAGATGTAGATGTAAATTTGGGTCTTGGTGATGTCCGTGCTTATTTAAATATATGTCAGAAAAAAACCGACTCCCTTAGGGCTGACTACAATAATTGCTTATTTAGGTCGCCATTATCTCAAAGTGCTATAAATACTGCGCTTACTATGAGCCGACAAGATATCGAATTAGTTGCAGAAATTTGGTTTTATGACAACAGCACACAACCTTTATCTTTTACTTGGGTATTCGACGATACTAAAGAGCAACAGCTTTTTGAAATGAGATAATGATTGCAAAACCTTAATTCATTTTCCCCCTTGTAAGGAATATAGTTTTTATATTCCTTTTTTCTTTCGTTATAACGGTCCTAGTACATAATAAAGATAATATTATTTAGACTGCATTATTTTATACTCAATAAAAATCTACGGAGCTAAAATGCAAAAAATACATGCGCATAAGGCTAAGCATATTATTGGTTATTGCTTGTTTATAATTTCGCTTGTTTTATTAATTCTTGCTTTCAATCCAATACAAAATTATGCAGCAGATTTAATTCGTTCTTTTCGTTTTCAGCTACTAGCTATCTGTTTATTATTAGGTATAACGTTACTGTTATTACGCGCACTAAAGCTTTCACTAATCATATTGATAATGAGCGGTCTATGTTTACACCCTTGGTACTCAAACTCTAATATTGCAACTGATAGAAAAACAAATTATAGCACTCAAATAAATATCAAACAGATAAACTTAAGCTATTCGAATCAACATGTTGAGAATCAATTTAAAGATATTATAACGCAGCAATGGGATATTTTAATTCTTCAAGAGTTTAATGACCGTAACCGAAACTTACTTCAGCCTTTTTTGAAACGTGCACATTTATTTGGGTATAAAGAAGTTGAAGGAAGCCCATATGGCATAGTCGTTGTTTCACGGTTGCCTATCTTGCTAAAGCAGCAGGTAAGAATTGATGGAGACAGGCTAGGCTATATAAAGCTGCAATTTTTAATTGCAGAGAAAATTATTACGGGGTTTATTGCTCACCCGCCGTCACCACGAACTGAACAAAAATGGCAGAATAGAAATTTAATATTAAATAATCTCAAAAATGTAGTAAATAAAACGCCTTCACCTTGGTTCATATCGGGGGATTTAAATACCGTTCCATGGTCGCATTTTTACTATTGGCAAAGTCATAATAGCTGCTATAACACGTTACCTGGGTATGTAACTTATTCGCCCTTAGGTTTTATACGTTCTACTTTTACAAGCTTTGCTATTGACCATTGTATTGTTGACGCCAGCTCAGAAATAGATAATGTCCAAGTAAGTGACTTTAAAGGTAGTGATCATCAGTTATTGAGTTTTACGATTAACATTAAATAAGCATCATTTCTGTATTAAAAAAGTAAGAGTATTTTTTATATCGTGTAATAAGCTTCTCAAATTTCGTTTATGAGGAAACATCACAAATGCAGTAAGCGCAATAGGTAGAGCTTTAAACTTTTTCCCTAACTCACGATAATATTCAGCATAGCACTCGAGGATCCTCGCTTGTGCTTTAAATCGTGTATTTATATTTACATCTTTTTTAAAACGGGACACTATTTCTTTCATAGCATTAAGGCGGTTCGTTCTGTTCGCAGTAATAGAATCTGAACGCATTAAATAGTCCATTGAAATTTTTGTTGAGAAACCAACATTTCCGATTCGGGCTAGTTTTAACCAACAATCCCAATCACTTGCACTTTTTAATGAACTATCAAAACGATTTACATAGTTTATAGCAGTCCGCTTAACCATTACTGATGAAGTTCCTATAACATTAGCGAATAATAAAAAGCCCAAAGGCGCTTCGAGGTTTTGAAAGCCTATAACCCCTGTGTCTATTTTTTCTGAGAACTCAGGCCAATAAGAGTAACAATCTACAATGGGATTGTAATTTTCGTCAACATGCATATAGTTTGTAAAGCTTAGAACACAGTCTTTTTTTGTTTGCATGTATTGAAGCTGCTCATGTAGTTTATCATCGCTCCAGTAATCATCTGCATCTAAAAATGCAATATAATCCCCAATAGCAGCTTTTATCGCTTCATTTCTAACGTTAGCGACACCTGAGTTACTTTGCTGGATAATTCGTAACTGTCCAAATGTCGCTTGTGCATCTTCTAACCACTCTACACTTCCATCGGTTGAGCCGTCATCAATCACAATTATCTCCAATTGCACCTTTGTTTGTTTAACGACACTCGTAATAGCTTTTGCTAGATATGCCTTACAGTTATAGTTGGGTATTATAACACTTATCTCAATGCTCATAGCTAACTCCCTACACGTTTAAAATTAAGTAACTTTGTATACGCAATTTAAGAGCCAGTTTTTTTTATGGCTTTTAGCGAGGTTTTTAACCATTCATTTGCATTATGCAATTTATCGTCGCAATTTGAATTTTTATGAACTGATATTAGCTTTATTTTATAGGCATAAATCTTGCTAAGTTAGTAAAAGATTCATACGGAGACTTTAAATGAAACATATTGGGATTGTTGTACCTACTTTTCATATTCAATCAGAAACCTTTGTTGTAACTGAAATAAATGCTTTAGTTAAAGCTGGACATAAAGTAAGCGTAGTTACTTTCGACAACCTTAATGATTGCCCAAATCTAGATAATAGTGTTGAAATTATTATTATCAATAAATCAATATCTGCAGCACTAAGATATGCTCTAAAAAAGCCTTTTACTACTATCAAAGGAGGGTTTTTAGCAAATAAATTTTCTGTCATCTCCATTGTTTCATTATTAGGTTATGGGTTAAATATTGCTGAGGTGATTAATCTCCATAAGATTGAACACTTACATTGCCATTTTATGCACGCCCCTCTTGCCTATGCAATAGTAGCAAGTCGACTGGCACAGATTAGTATTTCATCAATTGGTCACGGTCATGATGTATACGTCAATGATTCAGATTTGAAGCTAAAGGTTTCTTTATGTAATTTTTCGGTTGCCGTTTGCGAAGATATGGAATATTTCCTAAAAAAATACAAAGTCGGACAAATAAAGCTTCTTCACTGTGGTGTTGATTTAAGTTTATTTAATTCTAGCCCTACCCGCTTAAATGAAGCTGTGAAACTATTATTTATTGGTCGTTTAGTTGAGAAAAAAGGGTTGCACTTCCTTCTTCCTGCTTTGAAGAAAATAAGTAAAACATACCCAATTTCATTAGATATTGTGGGTGATGGTCCAATGTTAAACGACCTCAAATATTTATGTGAAGAGCTTAACATAGAAAAATATGTAAGATTTTTAGGTCACAGAGCCCCTCTTTGGCTTGCTAAAAATACAAGTAAATATTCTGCACTTATAGCTCCATTTTGTATCTCAAAGAACGGTGACAAAGATACTGGCCCACTAGTACTTAAAGAAGCAATGGCAAGTGGTATACCTGTGCTTACAACTGAATTAATGGGTACGAAAGAAATAGTAAACAACAAAGTAGGTTTTAAATGTGAACCTTCGAGTATAAGCGGCCTAGAAAATATGTTAATTGATTTCTGTAAGTTAAACCCTTACGAACGCTACGAGAAAGGTTCAAATGCCAAGCATTGGGTTGCCAGTAATTTTAATGCGAATTCGCAAGCTAAAAAACTATCTGGTTGGATCCAAAGTATCTAGGAAACGATATGAACGCAATGAAGCAAGTATTATATTTTGGATTCTCTACACTAGCCCTTAAAGGGCTCGGGTTTGCTTTATTACCTATATCTACTCGTCTATTAACACAAAGCCAATTTGGTGAATTAAATTTTTTGGTTTCTATCTCAGCTGTCCTGTCTCTATTACTTTGTTTAGGCCTTCCTGAGTTAATATTTAAACAACAATCAGCTAACCCAAAGCAAAAACTTGCACTCTTTAGGGATTCAATCTTACTCAGTATTCTCATTAATGGTTTATTTTTGATTACTACTCTGATGTTTACTGAGCCTTTGCTATCTTTATTACCTGTTGCTTTAAATCCTATTGATATTAAATTTTTAGCAATTAATTTAGTTTTATCTTCAGCTTTAACCATTCTTTTTTGTTATTTAAGATATTACGAAATGGCAAAACATTTCTTATGGCTAGCCCTTTTACAAGGAATTAGCCAAACAACGATAACAATTACTTTTTTGTATTTAGGGTATGGCGTTACTGGAGTTATGGCTTCTGGAATCTTAGCCAGTTTACTTACACTAGTGGTAACAACGTCAATTGTCCTTAAAAATATAACAATTAGCTTTAACGTAATAAAATGGACAATTAGCTACAAAGATACCCTGTTTTTATGCAGTATTATTATGTCCTCATTATTTGTTTATACCAATAATGGCGCAGAAAACTGGTTCATCGTCGAAAGTGTAGGCAAAGAAAAACTAGCTCAGTATTATGTAGCATTACAGTTTGCTATTATGACCTCATTTACATTTGAACCTATCAGAATGTGGTGGTTTTCAAGGCGCTTTAAAGAGCTTTCTGCCTGCCCTAAAAACTACGTGTATTTATGTGAATTGAGTTTAGATATCGGCATATTACTCTGCACAATTATGCTTGTACTTACTCCCTTTGTTTTTACCCTTGTTCTGCCTAGTAACTATCTATTAAATAGCTGGTTACTACCCTCTCTTATTTGCATTGTGGTGCTAAGACATCACAGTGACTTACTAAATATTGGATGTTACATACATCGTAATGGGTTTTATGTGAGTGCAGTCAATGGAATAAGCGCTTTAACTGCACTAATCTTATTGGTAATACTGGTACCCTTAAAAGGCATACTGGGCGCTGTTATTGCACTGTTTATTGCACAATTAATTAAAACTTTATTGTTTTTTTTCATCAGCCAAAAGCTTGAAAAGCTTCCATATAGTATTAAACGCTTAATACCATCTTGGGTTGGTTTTAGCACAATTTACTTACTGAGTATTAGCCAACTTGAACACTTATTATTGTGGCAAGTAGCCTTTTTTACAATTTATACAGCTGCACTATTTAAAAAGTACAAATCACCTATCCGAACAGCCCTAAACACATTGTTCGAAAGGTCTGCCCATGATTAACTGGTATAAGCAGCATTACCTTATTATTAATGGCCTCTTATTAACTACTACCATTTTGGCTTTATATGTCATGTTTGGGCCCATCGCAGCATTTGCCTTATTACTACTCCCTTTTGCCGGTTATTTAGCCGTTCGAGTTAGCACTGCTTTTGTTATTTTGTTCATTTTATTTAGTTACTTTAGGCTACATGAAGCATTTGTATTTTTGATGCCCTTGAAGATTCCAAAATTACTTGCACTTGCGAGTATTTTTGGCATTTTTTGGCATTTATTTATTTCTAAAAAGCTAAGGCCACATTGGAACCAAACACATTTAGTGTTTGTAATATGGTTTGTGTGGCTAACGGTCTGTGTATTTGCAGCAACTAACCGTGGCATGGCTATCGAATACTGGTCTGGTGTGCTCGTTAAAGTGTTTATAATGGTATTTGCTATTAGTTGGTGGCTTACTCGTTTCTCACACTTTAGCTATGTTCGAATTGGAATAATGATCTCAGGTATAAGCATAGCGCTTGTCGCACTTAGTAACAAAATGAATGGCATAGGCCTAGTTGAAGGATCTAGAGTCACTATTTCTCGCGATATTCGCTCTCAGCTTGGCGATCCTAATGACCTATCATTAGTACTTATGTTTCCTGTGTCTTTTTTAGCCGCAGAGTTATTTGACAGTAACACGCATAAATTTCGCCGAGCCTTTGCTGCATTTGGCTTAATTTTGGCTATATCAGGAGTTATTGCAACACAAAGTCGTGGTGGGCTATTAGGCATTGCAGCTATTTTAAGTTTCTTCTTATATCAAAAGGTCAAGAATCCTCTGGTAGTTGGCATTTGTGGTGCAGTAGCCATGATGGCTATGATGGTCTTTGCAGGCATTTCAGACAGACAAAGTGGTGGAGCAGAAGAAAGTGGAGTTGATGAATCCGCAATGGGCCGTATTTATGCATGGCATGCAGCTATAAATATGGGGGTTGCTAACCCATTAACAGGCGTAGGTATTAATAATTTTTTTGTTAACTATTATTTTTATAGTCCTCATTGGGATGGCAAGAATCATGCAGTACACAGTACCTGGTTTCAAGTTTTAGGTGAAACAGGATTTGTAGGTTTATTTATTTTTTTATTATTTATTGCCAGTATCTATCGTAGTTTATCCCGAATATATTCGATAAATAAGGTTAACTACAATAAAGATGTGATCATAAATGCTAATGCTCTAAAAGCGGGATTAATTGGTTTTATGGTATCTGGCACGTTTTTAACACAAGCCTTTACATGGCCTTTATATATAATTTTAGCACTGACTATCGCACTCGAAAAATTGGCAGTAGATAGTAGTAAGGAGAAATAAAATGCTGATGAAATTTAAACGGTGGCTAAAAACCAGTGAAAGCCCCTTAGCAGCAAATATATTTCAATTTGCAAAAAATATTCGCAATCCGCAAATGATCGTTATTCCATATGTGCACAGCACACTATTTAGTTTGCACCATTTAGTTAAGTTTATAATTAGTGAATTAGGACGAATTTTATATTATACACCGTTATTCAAAAGCCAAATTAAAGGGACTAAGAAAGGCTTATATTTATACTCGGGTATGCCACAAATTCTGGGGAATCTTAATATAGAATGTGCTGATAATGTGCGAATGTCAGGCATTAGTACATTTTGCGGCCGCGTAAGCACTCATCGTGAAGCAACCCTTACTATAGGAAGTAATGTTGATATTGGTTGGCAAAATGCATTTTCTGTAGGGGATAAAATAATACTAGAAGATGATGTACGTCTTGCAGGGCGTATATTCTTAGCTGGATTTCCTGGACACCCAATTGATTGCAAGCGACGCGCAAAAGGCGACCTCGATGATGATAGTCAAATTGGAGATATTATTATTAAACGTGGTGCTTGGATTGGTACCGGTTCTACTATTTTAGGTGGTGTAACAATTGGTGAAGGCGCTATTATTGGCGCAGGCAGTGTTGTAACTAAGAATATTCCGCCCTTTACTATTGCAGCAGGAAACCCTGCAAAAGTAGTAAAAAAAATAAAGGAAGACTAATAATATGAAGTTTATTGTTTTTGCAGAGGATTGGGGAAGCCACCCAAGTAGCACACAGCACTTATTCAAAGAGCTCGCAAAAAATAACCATATTTTATGGATAAACTCTATAGGTATGCGCAAACCTACATTTAGACTTAACGACCTAAAGCGTGTATTTAATAAGGTGATGCAAATATTTAATCGCTCTAACAGTGAAGCTAAAAATAAACTTCCTAACAATATGCAGGTATTTAAACTGCCTATTCTCCCTTGGCACGATAATGCCTTAGTTAGGGCATTTAACAAACGTGTATTTGCTAAATATCTCAAAGATACAAACATACAAGAACCAATAACTTATTGGCTAAGCGTACCAGTAGCTGAATATTTAATTACCCTTAAAAGTGCCGATAAGTTAATTTATTATTGTGGTGATGACTTTAGCGCCCTAGCTGGTGTTGATGCAAAAATGGTGGCGCCTTTTGAGCAATCACTAATTAAAAAAGCCCACCTTATTTACGTTATAAGTCAGTTATTAAAAAATAAAATGCCTGCTCACAAAACTAAAATGCTTACGCACGGTGTGAACTTTGATTTATTTTCCTCAAATGTCGCTAAAGCACCTGAAATCAGTACGATAAATGAGCCCATCATTGGCTTTTATGGAAGTATAAATGCGTGGTTAGATATTGCTTTACTAACGGCATTAGCCGCTTCTCGCCCGCAATATAAAATAGTTTTAATTGGCGATTTAACCATCCCTATTCCCCAGTTATTACAATTTAAAAATGTAATACACATACCTGCAGTTAATCACAATAGGCTTGTGGAGTTTTCTTCTCATTGGGATGTTTCAATTTTACCTTTTGTTAACAACCAACAAATCAGAGCCTGTGACCCTCTTAAGTTAAAAGAATATTTAGCCGTTGGAAAACCAATTGTTGCAACTAGGTTTCCCGCTGTAGAAAGGTTTCAACCACAAATTTTTATAGCTAAAACGCAAGATGAGTTTATTGCCCACATTGATAAAGCAATTAACCTAGATGAGCCAACATTAAGCGCACTTAAAACTTCTCAAAGCGATCTTGCTAAACAGCATAGTTGGTCCTCTAAGGCATTATCGGTAGAAAAAACTTTCTGAGCTAAATTTTTAATATTGGCTCAACTTCTGCAACTAACTTATTAGAATTGGTTATTTGCAGATTTAATTTTTATTTTGCAAATAATCTTGGATCTCGCGTAGCAATATGCAAATGCACAGGTTGGATTATGTTGGTTAGAGAGCAAATAAAAAGATTACTTTATTTAGCGTTGTATGCTGTGTACATGCGAATAAAGCTATTTATTTTACCGCTTATTGTTGTACCTATTGTAATTACTTTTTTAGCCGCAACAGCTGAAAAACAATATACCAACCATGCCACAATTTTAATTGAAGAGTCAGCATTACTTAACCCTTATTTAGATGATTTATCTTTCTCGTTTGACTTATCAAACCGCATGGCGGCATTAAGAACGTTGGTAATTAGCCGCAAAGTTTTAATTGCTGTAGCTAGAGATACAGGGTTAGTTGCCGCTGATGCACCACCTGCCGATATAGAAGAAATACATCAAAAATTATCTAAAGCATTATCGCTTTCCTTAGTCGGCGATGAACTAGTAAGAGTAAATTTTATTTGGCATGAACAATCACAAATGAAACTTGTACTTGAAAAAATTGTTGAAAAATTTATTGAAAGCTTATTGGCGCCAACTAAAGCCTCATTAGATACTTCTGAACAATTTTTTTATCAGCAACTTGTTAGTTTAAGAGAAGAATTAGAAATATCCGAAGAAGAATTAGCAAATTTTAAAACCCACAATCGAAATACTTTACCTACTGTTTTACATAGTAATCGCCAAACATTTGATAAGTTACTAAGTGATAAACAACAAAAACTGATAACACTTTCAGGAGCTAAAGCAAGGCTGAGTTCACTTACAAATAAAATGGGGCAAGCCAATCCAATTCTAGGAAAATTGGAAGAGCGTATTATAACAGTAGAATCTGAATTCAGTTTTCTGAAAACTCGGTATACCGACAAGCATAGCAAAGTTATCTCTAAAAAAAGAGAGTTGGTAAATCTAAAGACACGGCAACAGGCCTTAATAGAAAATAGTAAAGATATTGATATAAAGAACCTCGATCAACTTTGGCAAATGGCAAATACTTTGCCTAGCGGAAAAGATAACGAAACTAGTATGTTAGTCTCGCAAATTTTGGCTTTAGAAGAAGCAAAAAATGAAGTATCTCAACACGAACAAGAACTTATAATATTAGAAGAACAAGTTAATGATGTGAGCGAACGATTGCTTATTACAAGTGATGTAGAAAAGCAATTGAGAAAGCTTGAACGTGATTATGATGTAAAACAATCGCTCTATAAAGATATGCTTGGCCGTTATGAAATGGCCAAGGTTACTGGAAAACTAGTTAAGTACGAAGGCCCGGATAAAGTAAAAACAATTGAACGTGCATATAGCCCGACTCAACCAATAAACACATCCCTTGTTGTTTCTATTTTTTTAGGAATTGTACTTGGCATATTTGCTAGTGCTACAGCGGTATTTATCGCAACTCTATTTGATAGCCACTTAAAAGATATTCAAACCATTGAGAAATTATCTTCGCTGGAGGTGGTCACAATTTTACCTATTGTTGGCAACAACAATTTAAGAACTGTTTTAAACAAAAAAACGCCCCCTTTTGCGAAGAGGAAATAATATGAACATTTTACACTTAGTCCAACATTTTAAGATTGGTGGCCTTGAAAAAATGGCAGTGACACTAATGCAAAAAAGTCGCTATGCCAATACCAGCTTAATTGTTTCGCTTGAAGGGAATGATCAAGAGGCAATTGAGCAGTGGCCTGCACTTTCATTATTTAAACAAAAATTAATTTGTTTAAATAAAGCTCCAAAATTTGATCGTAACGTTATAAAGCAGCTCAGCGATATTATCGATGAGAATAATATACAGGTTATTCATAGCCACCATATTGGTCCTATGCTATATGCCGGACTAGCATGTATAAGAAACAAGCAAGTTAAGCATGTATCTACTATTCACGATGCTTGGTATTTACAAGACTTCAAACAACGCTTGATCACCAAAGGGTTAAATATATTGACTAAAATACATTGGGTTGCGGATGCTAAAGTAGTTGCCAATGACTTTTATAATATGACCTCAATATCAGCCGATAAAACCATATTAAACGGAATTGACTTTGAACAATTCACCGGTGTTGATATGCAACATGCACGTACAAAGTTTCATCTGCCTTCAGATAAAATATTGATAGGTTGTGCAGCAAGGCTGGAGCCCGGTAAGGGGCATTTAGAGTTAATTAATTTATTACCTTCATTACCGCAAAATATAAATTTTGTATTTGCTGGAAGCGGGAGCTTAATTTCATCATTAATGGAGCATGCACTTAATCTAGAAGTACTTGAGCGCATTAACTTTTTAGGTAATGTACAAGAAATGCACTACTTTTACTCAGCTATAAATATTATGTGCCTGTACTCAGAAAGAGAAGGCTTGCCTTTATCTATATTGGAAGCAATGGCTTGCGGTAAAGCCATTGTAGCAACAGATGTTGGTGGTATTAGCGAAGTTGTAAGTAGTAAACAAGGTGTGCTCGTGAATTTCGGTGACAACGAGGCATTAAAATTAGCCCTATTAGATGCGATCAACTTAGAGGATAAAGACAGTATTAGAAACTATATCATTGCACTAGCTGATGCTAAGACAATGAGCGATGCCTATGACAACTTTTACAATGCTATATCAGCATAAGGAAAAATAATGACTATTATTCTGATTATTCTAACTATTTTGGTATTTTTAGTTGTATATCATCATGTAGGCTATGTCGCATTACTTAAATTAGTTAGTAAAAAAGAAATATCCCCTGACAATGAGTATGATGCACAAGTACCGGCTTACTTTGGGATTTTAATGTGTGCCTATAATGAACAAGAGCATATTAAAGACAAGCTTTATAATCTTGGTGCCCTTTTATATGAAACTGAGATGTATGCAATTCATGTTTACTTAGATGGTTGCACTGACAATACTTATGAAGAAGCAATTATTGCACAGTCAAAACTAGCTGAACA
The DNA here is from genome assembly GCF_001974875.1 of Pseudoalteromonas sp. EB27. GTDB lineage: Bacteria > Pseudomonadota > Gammaproteobacteria > Enterobacterales > Alteromonadaceae > Pseudoalteromonas. Next base: position 11,345 of record NZ_MTQD01000006.1, on the reverse strand, counting down.
AAACGTGATATGTCACCTTCACGTCAACAATACAAATCAAGGTAAAGCACATGGCGTTAATGAACTTATAAAGCTAACAAAAAGTAATTATGATGTACTTCTGTTCACTGATGTCAGTGCCTTATTAAGTATTGACGTACTCAAGAGAATTGATAAAGGCTTCAAAGATCCAAAAGTAAATGTAATTACCGGAGTGTATATCCTTGATGATGATGCTACCGCTGAACAGCAACATTATTGGCAGTATCAAAACAAAGTTAAGAGTATGGAGTCAACTTTAGGAGCAGTTATAGGTGTACCTGGAGCCATGTTCGCTATTAAGTCAGTATTTGCAGAGCTATTAGATGAAAGCGTAATAAACGATGATTTTATACTTTCAATGCAAGCATTGAATGAGGGAGGTAAAGCACTTGTAGATGAAGAAATAAATATATTAGAACGTGACTGTGATGAACAAAGCCAAGATTATGCAAGGCGCATACGGCTAGGTGCTGGCAATTGGCAACAGATAAAAGTGTTATTTGGATTACTTAATCCTAAATTAGGATGGGTAAGTTTTAATTATTTTTCTCACAAAGTTTTGCGTGGTGTTATGCCGATTCTATTGGCCCTCATTTATGTTTTAATTCTTACATTAGCTCTCTTTTCAAGTTTCATATGGGCTCAATTTTTAGCCTTGGGTATCGCTTTAGTACATGTAGTAGATTTAACAAAGCGAGTACTAAAAATAAAAATAAAAATTCCTGTAGTTGATAAAATTATATATATATTGAATGCGTATTTTTTATCTCTATGGGGAATATTTAAATATGAACGCGGTGATTACAACGAGCACTGGAGACGCGTAAAAAATGCTCCAACTAAACGCGTAAACTCCATCAAAATAATTAAACGAGTTGTAGATATTTTTGGCTCTGCAATAGGTTTGGTTCTACTAACTCCACTAATGGTCATTGTAAGCATACTCATTAAGTTTACTTCCGAAGGCCCTGTTTTATTTAAACAATTACGTGTGGGCGAAAGCAGTGATGATTTTGTCGCCTTATTTCATGTATTAAAATTTCGTTCTATGGTGGTTGATGCAGAACTTAAAAGCGGCGCAGTTTGGGCAAGTAAAGATGACCCGAGAATAACTCCTATAGGGCGCTTTATGAGAAAAACACGTATTGATGAACTACCACAGCTTTGGAATGTTTTAATGGGAGATATGTCGCTAATTGGCCCTCGCCCGGAGCGCCCTATTTTTTATTCAAAGCTTGAAAAAGATATCCCTTATTTTTCTCAACGCACCTACGGTATAAAACCAGGTATTTCAGGTCTAGCACAAGTTATGAATGGGTACGACGAAACCATTGACGACGCAAGAAACAAGATTGGTTGGGATTACGCATATATGCTTAGTACATCATCAGCAACTAGCTGGTGTAAAATGGAAATTGATATATTAATTAGAACCTTTGTTGTTATTTTTACTGGGAAAGGCCAATAACAACTTTTTTGCATAATGCAATTGTATGTTCAAAAAGCAATTGCATTATGCCTATTTCATTGCGCACACTCTTTGTGACCACATAAAACTTACTGCATACATACCCTTAAAACTGGCATCCTTCTTGTATTAACTTGTATGAATTTAAATTTTAATAGGTGAATGCCATGACTAATCCACTTAATGACGCTGAGCATAAAGTCTTTGTGATCCCATCTGATTTCTCAGGTTTTACAGTTGATGGTTTTAAGGATGAATTTGAAAAGTTAGTAGAAACCGATAGTAAATCAATTGTTCTTGATTTATCTAAGACAGAATTTATCGACTCTTCAGGAATAGGTGCTATTGTTTTTCTATACAAAAGAATAGAGAAGAAAAATCATAAACTTATGTTATTAAATGTTACTGGGCAACCATATAAACTAATGACTCTACTTAGAGTTGATAAAACCATTCCTTTCGTAGATTCAATTTAATAGCATAATGGAGGCTATATGAAAGCACACAATATTTTTTTTGCGGCTCTAATTTTATTATTAGGAGGGTGTGCTTCATGGCCGGATGAAGGACAAGGTGGCTGGGCTGAAAAGTATCAGAACTACCCCCTAGACGATGAACAAGAAGACAGTAACTATACACAGCCCGAAGAGGTTATTCGTAGTGAATTCGAACACCTTGTTTTAAAACTAGAGCTTTTAAAATCACAAGATATTCAATCATGTATGCCTGCCCAATTGCTTAAATCTCAAATATATGAGAACCGTATTCGTCGATTAATAGCTGCACAAATGTGGGAAGATGCTGAACATGATTTATTAATCCATTATCATGGTTTAAATCAACTGACTAATCACTTTAGCTTAGTTAGACAAGCCACTCATTGCGCAGAAGAAAGTACATCTGCAGAAGCCACTCTTTCTGTAAAAAAACAAGTTTCAGATCTTCTTAATAGCGATAATCAATTTGCTTTCAATGAGTTTGAGATAACTCCTAAATATGCCACCCGCTTGGCTCAGGCTGCTGATTTAGTAAAACAGGTAAGCTCAGTTACTATCTTGTTGATTGGTCACACTGACTCACTCGGCGAAGTCAATAACAATTACGAGCTGGCTTTAAAACGAGCTGATACTGTAAAACATTGGCTAGAAGTATACGGAGTCCCCAATCAGAGCCTTACAACACTCACCCAAGGGAGCCTCAAACCTTATAGCGATGAGTCAAACAGTACGACAACTCACCACTCAGATAGACGTGTGGAGGCTATAGTTCTTGATGCAAACGAGAGTATCCAGCAAAACAAAAAAGTTAAAGCCCTAATGAATTGGACTAAAGTGATAGAAAGGAAAAAGGAGTAATTTATGAAAAGTATTTTTATCTTTTTTATCTTTTTTATCTTTAGCTCACAAGCTGCTGGTTTAGTATCTGACAGCGACTTTGAGGTACAAGTTGGTAATAAGCTCTTATTATATGTTCCAGGAGAAGCTGAATTTGATAAACCATTCGAAGTTGATAAAAATGGACAAATCAATATTCCAGAAATTGGTCGTTTTGATGTCGTAGGTAAAACCACAGCACAAATCACCTTAGAGCTTAGACCTATATTGGGTCAATTTTTTATTGCTATAGATGATTTCTATGTTGAGATAAGTAGCCGCGACATATTTATAAAAATATTAGGCTACGTGAATAACCCATCTCAAGTAAGTATACCTGACGATGGCAACATTCAAATGGTTATCGCTAAGGCCGACGGTTTGAAACCTGGTGCACAATTAGACCGCTTACAAATCCGAAGAAGTAATGAAGTTATAGAGTTTAACTACAAAGCTTATTTAGACACAGGCAATATTACATTATTACCTCCCCTTAAAAGCGGTGATACTGTATTTGTTCCTGTCTCGCCATTACTAGGTAATGTACAAATTGACTTTGACGCACAAACACTTAGTGCTACTGGTGATGCTAGTGATGATACTGCTATTACAATTTTAGGTGAAGTCCACAATCCAGGTAGTTTTTCGTATAAGGATAACATGTCTATATTAGACGCACTTATGCGTTCAGAAGGCGTAACACGCTATGCTGATGTAACAAAAATAAGGGTTATAGTGGATAAAAAACCTGTTATTTTTGATCTAAAAGCTTACTTAGATACACCTACTAATAGCAATATGCCTGAGCTAAAAGCAGGCTCTACTATTTATGTACCAATAATGGTCGATGATGTAAATACAACTTCACGTACAGTTTATATTATGGGAGAAGTACAAAAGCCAGGAGCATATGAGGCAGCAGATAGTACTAATTTTTTAGATATATTGGCTAACGCTGGAGGCCCAACTCGCTTTGCCGAAACTCGTCAAATAAAAATACTCACTCCGGAAGGTGAGAGCATTTTGTTTGATTTACAAAGCTATAGTGAAGGCACTACAACAGCTAAAGTACCAGATTTAAACCCAGGTGATGTTATTTTTGTACCTGAGAAAACAGATGTTAATGAGAAAAGTTGGTTAAAGATCCCAACTAAAAGAGCAATCAAAATAATAGGCGCTATTCAGTCACCTGGTAGGTACGAATGGAGTAGTGAAATGGACTTTACTGACTTACTTGCTCATGCTGGAGGCCCTACTAAAGGTGCAAATATTAATGACATCAAAATTGTACGAAATGGTGACGTGACGAAGCGTTTCGACCTTGAAAAGTACACGATTACTGATGGCCAAATACAGTTACCTCAACTTTTAGCTGGCGATACGATAATTGTAGAAGAGCTTCCTGTTGATCCCGGAAACAATAAATCACAATGGATCCGTCAAGAGTCGAGTAAATCAATTTATATTATGGGTCAGGTTGGTTCTCCTGGGCGCTACGCATTTAATGATAACATGCACTTTTTGGATATTTTATCTGCCGCTGATGGTCCTAATGAAAGTGCTGATATTAGAAACATACGCATAACTCATCGCAATGGACAAAAGGCTAAAGTAAGTAAACTGAACCTATCTATGTACTTTGAAACTGGTGATGAAACACTATTCCCTAACGTGTTACCAGGAGATACTATTTTTGTTCCAGAAAAAGATAAAGACTGGTTACGTACACCAAAGGAGCGTGTTGTTCGTATTATGGGAGCTGTTCAAAAGCCAGGGCGATATAGTTTTGATGATACCATGTCAATTTTAGACGTATTAGCTGAAGCTGGCGGCCCTTCTAGCTCAGCATTAATTGATAAAATAGTTGTTGTTAATCACTCCTGTTGTAAGGAGCAATCACGTATCTTTGATTTAGAAGAATTTATTAAATCACCTAATTCAGCTAATTTACCAGTATTACGTGCAGGTGATACATTATTTGTACCAGATAAAGGTCAAGATTTACTTAGTCAATTTAAAGATAATTTTGTAGATTTTATAACAATCATTGCGATAGTGGTAGGATTATGAATCTAATTCCTGAGCAATATCATGAGCTTGAAATCATTTGCAACACACTGATTGATAATAACGCCCGCTGTGTCACTTTCATTTCACTGATGGGCTCAGAAGGCTCATCAACTGCTTGTGCGAGCGTAGCAAAACGACTTCAATCACAAAATAAAACTGTACTTGTCATTGATTTAAATCCCCTTAACTCTTTTAAATTAGATGGACAATTACCTAAAACTCAAGGTGAATGGCGCTTCGATGATATCTCTTGCCAATTAGGTGTAATAGCTTATCAAGGGATTAATATTCTGCCAATAAGCAATATAGAATCTATAGAAACAGCTAAAAATAAGCATATTTTAAATGACGCTATTTTAAGATTGAAACAAGAATATGACTATATCCTTTTGGATATGTCTCCAGCCTTAAAACTAAACCGTAATAATGTTCCTCTTCATTCACTGAGTTTGTGTACTGAGCTAACATTGTTAACAGTCGCCTTAGGTATTAACGACGAAGAAGAACTATGTAAAGGTGTTAGCGAGCTTAAACAAGCAGGACATAAAAATATTCAAATTCTAATTAGCCAAAATAATTTTGCACCTCTAGGAGAGCGTATGGTTAAAGCAATAGATAAGCGTGCACATAAATGGCCCCGCTTTAGCAAAATCTTAAAAAATAAAATCAATAAACAAAAATGGTTATTTCAACATCATTGAGGCTAATATGGATATATTATTTGAAAGACGCTTTGAACTTTTATGGCCCACATTAACTGAAATTAGACAAGTATTGAAACATGTTCTTGGCGCACTATCTGTTAAACGCGAAGAAGTTGATGCTGCTGGTTTGGCTGCAACAGAGTATCTTACTAATTTAATTCGGCATAACGAAGGCTCCGAACATAGCATCATTTTGCGTATCAGCCAAGTTACCTCTCAAGAATATGAACTAACCATCATTGATGAACTAAAGGCATATAATTTATTCAAGAAAAATGACTCTCAATGGACATTAGACTCTTGGGAGCTTGTTGAAGGTGGTATGGGTGTAGAGCTAATACGTCATTATTTTAGTAGTGCCACTTACATAACAAAAGATAATAAAAACTATTTTTCTTTTACCTTAAACCAAATAGATAAACGCCCTACTGTTATATATGTAGACGATGACCCTGTCCAATTGGCTCTAATGAATGCATACCTAAAAGATAAATTTCAAGTAATTCAGTGCGAAAATATTGAGTCTGGCTGGCAGGCAATTTTAACATCAGATGCTAGTATATTATTGCTAGATCATCAGTTAAAAAATGGTACATGTGAGCCGCTACTTGAGAAACTTAATAAGTCTAATTTAAAATCTCAATTATCAGTAATAATGCTTACAGGTGATGATAGCGAAGAAGTTATAAGTAAAATAAATCGCCTAGGTGTTGATGACTATTTAATAAAGCCCGTACAAAAGAATAAAATTCTACAAAGTTTTGAGAGAGTGACTCATCGGTTTGCCTATTTATCCTACCAGACTGCTTTTGAATCTACCCCATCAAAAATACCGTTAGGAAATGACAGGCTTGCCCATGTCTTTGGCTCAATATGCCTAGGAAATGGAGGCGACTTTTTTATGCCTATCAACGAAGAAGGTACTGCATTTGTACTAGGTGACATGATGGGGCATGGTTTGCAAGCTTTAAAAGAGAGCTTTGCTATTAAGGGATTTATAAGTGGCTTTCTAGCTACAGGATTACCTTATCAAGATATGCTCAAAGCATTAAACAATGCGTTGTATAATCAGCAATTATGTAAATCAAGCCTAGTAACATTAATAATTTGCTACATAAATGAAGATACCCTATTTTGGCTAAATGCTGGTCATCCTGCTCCGGTTGTAATAAATCAAAGTGGGAAGGTTAAACAGTTAAATGGCACAGGCCCATTACTTGGGTTATCTAAAAATCATAATTATAATTTGTATCAAACGAGCCTGACAGATATTCACCACACTCTACTCTACACCGATGGATGGACAGATAATCGTTATGTTGATAAAGATGAAATAACTGAACTTGAGAAAATAATTCCATCTCAGAAATATACTAAAGAAGCATTTGCTCATCTACTCTGGAAAAACTCTCAAGTTATTTTATCAAAAGAATTAGACGATGCCTCGTTAATTATAATCAATTGAATTTGATTTAATTCTTAATATATACTTAACTAAGATAAAAGTTTAGTTTTTTATTCGATATATTAAGAAGGCTTAAGGGAATGAACTATGCCACCAACTGTATTAATTGTTGAAGATACACATTCTTTAGCCATGCTTTATCAGTCTTATCTAATGCCAACGGGTGTTAATACTCTAGTAGCCCATAATGGCGCAGAGGCTAAAAAAATTATAGGTAACACTAAGTTAGATTTAATTATTTTAGACGTGGTTTTACCTGATATTAATGGGCTAGAAATTTTAGAATCACTAAGTTCAGATTCTTGCCCTCAAGTAATAGTACTAACGGGTAACGCCACTAAAGAAATGGCGATTCGGGCTATAAAGTTGGGTGCAAGCGACTTTATAGAGAAACCTGTTGAGGCTGACCGGTTTAGAATCACTGTGCATAATGCTCTGAAAATAAAGAATTTAAAGCAAACAGTCACTAAATATAAAAATAAATATGAAAATGGAAAATACTATGATTTAGTCGGCAGTTCAGAACAAATGCGAGCTGTATATCAAATAATTAGTTCAGCTGCTGTAAGTAAAGCTACTGTATTTATAACAGGCGAGAGTGGAACAGGTAAAGAATTGTGCGCGAGGGCTGTTCATTTAGCATCTAACCGTGCTGGTAAACCTTTTGTTGCTCTTAACTGTGCAGCTATACCAAGAGATTTAATCGAAAGTGAAATTTTTGGTCATCTTAAGGGGGCTTTTACTGGTGCTATATCTAACCGTGCAGGTGCAGCAGGACAAGCTGATGGCGGTACTTTGTTTTTAGATGAGCTTTGTGAAATGGATATTAATTTACAAAGTAAATTACTACGGTTTATTCAAACAGGAAACTACCAACAAGTTGGAAGTGAAAAAGAAATAAAAGCCAACGTACGCTTTATTTGTGCAACCAATAAAGACCCTCTTGCTGAAGTCGAAGCTGGACGTTTTAGAGAAGATCTTTATTACCGTCTTCATGTAATTCCGATAGAGATGCCTCCCTTAAGAGATCGTGGTAATGACATCATTGAAATTGCCGAAGCTTTATTCATCAAAATTGCAAAAGAAGAAGAACACCCTTACCTAGGTTTATCAGATGATGTTCGAAACTTGCTTAATAGTTATCAATGGCCTGGAAATGTAAGGCAATTAGAAAACGTAATTCGCAATATTTTAGTACTAAACCAAAGTGAATGGGTTGATGCTAGCATGCTCCCTTCATTACCTAGAAAGACTAAATCTACAAATGATGAAAATGAGCATCGACAAGCTAACGAGTTAGTCTCAACTGATATTGAAGACCTTCCATTTAAAGAAGAGGACGTAAAAGCATTATGGTTAGCAGAGAAAGATTATATAGAACGAGTTTTAAATTTATGTGCTACTAATATCCCAAAAGCAGCATCGCTATTAGATGTAAGCCCCTCAACCTTGTATCGAAAAATTAAAGGGTGGGAAGAAATGGAAAAAGTTGAAGTATAGCTACGTTATAAATTAATACACTTTCAAAAATTAGATAAAGCTTACTCTTTTCGATAAGCTTTATCTAAAAGAGCGAATTGCTTTTTACCGGAAAATCGTTCTTCCAACATTTTTTTAGCCGTTTCTAACATTATTACTTTCTGCTGTGGAGTCATTTTAAGAATTAAATCCAAGTTATGCTTACAATCCTCAATATTTCCTTTTGTCATTAAAAAACCATTTTTTTTATTCTTAATTATAGTTGGAATAGCCCCCACGGGGCTGCTTACTATTAATGTATTTTCAGATATAGCCTCTAAAAGTGTCATAGGTAATCCTTCCTCTCTTGAACAAATTAATAATACATCTAAGTGCTCCCAAATATTATTCCGATTTGTTAAACCATGATATTTAATATTTTGACTATTAGTAACATCATTTTTAAGTGGACCATCGCCAAAAACATGAAACTGAATTCTAGCATCAGCTTGCATCATTGAAGATAGTTTACAAAAAATATCTGGCCCTTTCTCGTGAGATAAACGACCCACAAACCCAACTTTTAATGCCTTTGTAATTTGTTTAGGTTTAGTTTCACTAGGAATACTGATGAAGTTTTCTAACAGGGTTGAGTTTTTAATACTCTTTGCAATATTGTCTGATACTGCGAAGTTAATTGATAAGAATGATAGCAGCTTGTCTATTTTATTATAAAACCTAACACGACCTTCTCCCGTTTCCCCAGCATGATAAGTACTTACGCAATGGTACCTATACAATTTACATACTACCCTAGCAACGATACCTGCTTTATAACCATGAGTATGGATCACAATTTTCTCATTGTATTGTCTTAATTTTTTTAAAAAATTTCCAACATTACCTTGCGCAAAGTCATACTTTATACTTTCATTATCTAGTAATGTATAAAATGCCTTATTACCGTGATCTTTATAAAATAGTATTATGCTTGGCACGTTATTTTTAGCTAATAACTTTGAGATCTCTATTAAGTGAGTTTCAATACCGCCAATCATGGACGAGTCTACGAATAAAATTACACGATAATCCATTAATCAACTCCGAAGTAAAAAATATGATAGATAAATTAATAATAGAACAATTGAAACACGATGTCGGCGAAGACTTAGCGATTCAATTACTTGGTATTTTTGTAGAGGAATCAAAAAAAACAATAGCAGATATGCTCGTAGCTTCTTCTGTAAGCTCTATAGCCATTAATGCACATGGCTTAAAGAGTAGTAGCTCTAGTTTTGGAGCCATCAACTTAGCACATACATGTCAATTAATTGAAACTAAGGCCAAAGATGAAGAGTTAGATATAGAGTTAATAACACTACTACAACTCGCAGCAAAACAAAGCGACAAAACATTTAACCAACTTACTTCTATAATTGTAAGTCAAAGTATTTAATCACTATCAATAAAAGGGTTTTTTAATAGTTCTGAGAAAATCATCTTAAGCTCACTAATATCGTGTAAATGGCTATTTTGATTTTCTACTTTTTCGCCATTGTATAAAATTTCTTGCATGGCTCGTGGTGATATACTTAAATCGTAAATTTTTTGACCTAATTGTTCTTGTAACCAATCTATACCAGCACACTTTAGCGTTTTCATAACACTATTTTCATCTGCACTGTTTTCGATGAACAATCTACATGCCGATGTTTTATGTATGGCATCGCCTAGTTCTTTAACTAAAAAGCTAGGCATTACACTTGATATAATACTACCTGGACCCATGATTATAAAATCTGCACTCAAGATGGCTTCGACTGCTTTAGAAGAAGCTGGAACATCGTGAGAAAGAAATATTTTTTTTGGAAGCTCACCTAATGCATCTATAGCACACTCACCAAAAACATGCTCCCCATTATGAAGCTCCGCAATAATATCAGTTGGAAAATCTGACATGGGTAAAACGGTTTCATTGTTTCCCAGCATTTTATTGAAACTATAAATTGCTTCGCTGGCACATTTATTAGATTGTAAAAAAGCAAGTAAAGTCAAGTTACCTAAACTATGTCCATCCAAATCTCCTCCTTCAAAGCGATGATCGTAAATAGCGGCATTATTAGTATTATTTTTAGCAAGCTGGATACAACAACGACGAATATCGCCTAAAGCAATACAACCATATTCTTCTCTTATGCGACCAGTACTGCCACCATTATCTGTTGTAGCAACAATAGCAGTAAGCTCCTTACACATAGGTTTAATAGCACTTAGTACTTGTGCTAATCCATGTCCACCACCAATACAGACTATTTTCATTATTGAACCTAGACACCTCAAGATACCGTAACTTAAGCAGAATTTATTCCAACTTGAAATTATATTTAAGACAATGATTTTAAATGTTTTTTATAATTACTAATATTGCAAAATTGCATTAATAGACTATTATTCGCATTAATAGAAAATTATTTGCATAATGCAAAATAGCCTCTTCGAGAGCAATATGAAAAGTAAAGAACCAATATCAATAATTGATTTACAAATTCATTTAGATAATTTATCTACCTGCGATGATGAGGTAGATATAATTAAATCAATAGCAGCACTAATTCAGCCAATGATGAAATATAAAGATTGTATTATTCTTAAAAAAAATAAATCTAGATTTTTTGAGACTATTGGCACTAGCAACAGTGAGTTTTATGTTGAAACTTGGCCTGAATGTAATTTGTTTGCTAGTGCTATTAGCCAAGGCTCTATAATTTCACTAAAGCCATTAGAAG
>NZ_MTQD01000005.1 GCF_001974875.1 Pseudoalteromonas sp. EB27 | reverse complement strand
TTGGCTCGAACGTCTTGTTAAAAACATTAGATGTTTGGCATTCAATATTCGTAACCAACAGAAGCATATTCCACTTAATATAATAGTCAGTTACTTTTAAATTAAGTGGCTTGGTCGAACTATAAGTGTATTCAAGTGCTAAATGACTTTGGTGTGATGTTTGATACGTACAGTGAGTTAGGAAAGCGAGGAGTTGGTCAGGAAATGTTCCATAAATATGGTTATCAAAAGGAGCATTATCCGCCATATTCATGCTTTACAGAAAGGTTGAAAATCGGTAAAGAGTCACGAGGTAGTATTCCGTTGATCGATGGGTTGAACAACTACAATGAGAAAAAGGCTCTTTGCTTTGCGATTTTTGATGGTCAACACATTGATGAAGAACATTATAAAGCTACCCGTGCATCTGAAGCATTTATGAAGGAACTACAAGCGAAAGGTGAGAATGCCACTTTAGGCCAATGGCTTGATAAAGCTGTTGAGTGGAATGCCGAAATTTTTACTGAACGCTTAGAGCGTAATGCAAAAGAACCGTACGATAGAGATGCTCTGGCGAAACAAGGACGCAAAGCCGCTGTTGCCATGAGAAATGTTACACAAGCGCACTTTGTTAGTTTGGAAGGTTCTAAAGTATTGAGTCTCAAATTAGAAAATGGGAAACACAGAAACAAACCAAGCCCAAAGACAGCGAGCAGAGACCAAAATGATTTATAACCACGAAATTTCACGCCTTCGTGAAACCAAAAACAGAGATACAGTTCTAGCTATAATGGTCAGTGTTCCTGACAACGGCAGTATGCCGACGAGTGATGTTTATCTTGGTATCTTTGATGAAAGCAAGGATAGTGGCTTTTGCTTTTGGGTAAACAGTACCATACTGGATGCCGCTATGACTCAGTCTAACCAGTTCTGGTGTGTAGATAATGAAGGGCATGTATTTACAACATCAACATTGGTTAACGCCCCTTTGGCAGTATTGGAGGACGTTTCTTTTGGTTATAAAAAAGAGTACCTCTCCAAAGTTAATGCCTATCGTTTTTCTGAGTTACCAATCAATACTTTATGGTGTAGTGACCTAGTAACTATATTTGCAGACGAATCGGGTACTGTGTGTCATATCGAAGGTGACAAAGTCACGTTACACTCTCTGGATCTAATTCCATTATCTTTTTTTGGAAATACTTACAACGATTTATATCTATATGGCCGAAAAACGAAGCTCTGGCATTTCAATGGTATACAGTGGACTGAAATAGCATTGCCTGATGTTGGGCTTGATCATTTAGCGATCTCTGGAGGAATTGTACTTAGTGACGGGGATGTGATATTTGTGACATCTTACGGATTTGTTTTCAAAGGTAATGCTAAAAAAGGATTTTCGCTACTCTCTACTCCCAAAAAAACTTATTCGGGGATCTGTCAGTATGAGGGGCGTTATTTTGTTAGCGCAAAAGATGAAGGGTTGTTTGAGGTGACTAACATTGATAATCAGTGGCAATTTCATCTCATTTCACCAGCGCGGCTTCCTCTTTCACTTCATACAATGGGTAAGGAAGGGAACCAGGCTCTATTTATGGCGAGCGCATTGAATATTGGGAAACCGCATTTTGTTGTTGTGGATCCAGGCAACAATATTGGAGAAAAAGAAAGAGCATATAGCTGGGAGATAAACATTGAATAACATAACGGTCGTACAGCAGATTGAAGAACTTTCTGTTTATGCAAATTACCTAGATGAATCTGATCAACGCAAGCTGGTGGTTTGGTTCGAGTTGTTAAGAAATGCACTTCAAAGCAATGATCTAAACAAATCGCAGAGAGAGTCGTTGTGTCGACTGATGGTTGCTCAATGTACGCCAGATCGTTGTAAGAATGCAGGAGCTGTATTGTTCTATGTTCCATATGCACTTCGCTGTTACTTTATTCTAGGAGATTTTTCTGAGGGAAATCTTAGGAGTATGAAGGGTTTATACGCATTATTAGACCCTGAAGATTTGATTGAGGTATTAGATTGCCACTTTTTCTACCACCAACTTTTTGGTTTTCCCAAAAAATTGGCGAGCATCATAGAAGATGCAGATAAACAATCAGCTCAATCGTCTATTAATGTTAAAGCGTTTGTCTCAGCTATTAAACAAGCAAACACAATGACAATGGGGGCGCTTAACAAGCTTGAATATTTACCAAGTGTTGAATCAGATAGTGCTTGGAAAAAGTTGCCGTGGTTGAAGTGGCAGTTGGATACTATGAAGAGCGTAATTTAAGGGAATTGGAATGCAATAGAGTATGTTGTAGTGGTTTAATGATCTCGGACACCAAATTAGGTGGTAAAGTCTCCACCGTAAATGAGGTGTTCAATGACAAAACGACAGCGATGTACATTTTCTTCTGAGTTTAAAGTAGATGCCGCAAGCTTGGTTCTTGATCAAGGTTACTCAAAATCTGAGGCAGCACGCTCTCTAGACATCGGTGATACGGCCATACGGCGCTGGGTCGATCTGGACTTCCCATAGTTTGCTAGACACCCAATGAGTTACATTGTAACTTCTAATTAGAGGTGTTTTATGAGCAAAGGCAAACGGTATACCCAAGAATTTAAAATAGAAGCAGTTAAACAAATAACTGAACGTGGTTATTCAGTTGCTGAAGTATCAGAACGATTAGATATTTGTACCAAAACGTTATATCACTGGCGAAGCCAGTTATCAGAGAAACCCAAACAAACCAAATCATCAGATGAACAACTAAGGATCGCCAAACTTGAGGCCGAGCTAAAACGTGTCACGGAGGAACGCGACATTCTAAAAAAGGCGCAAGGTACTTTGCCAGCAACCCCGAGTAAAGTACGCTTTTATTCGTGAGCATCAAAATGAGTTTTCTATTGTTGCGATGTGTAAACTATTTAAGCTACACCGCAGTGGCTTTTATGCGTGGTTAAAGAAGCCATTGAGTGACAGAGCAATCGAAGATAATCGTTTGCTTAAGCTTATTAGAGAGTTTTACGTTGCCAGTGGTGGCACTTACGGTAGTCCTTGGATACACGCAGATTTACGTGAAGCTGGTGAGCAATGTAGTGTTAATCGCGTAGCTAAGATCATGCGCCAACATAAACTCAAAGCGCAAATAGGTTATAAACGTTGCCATATTAAAGGCGGTAAAACATCGCGCATTGCAGATAACTTGCTAGCTCGTCAGTTTAATCCTCCTGCGCCGAATCAAACTTGGGTAAGTGATATTACTTATGTGAGAACCTATGAAGGCTTCTTGTATGTAGCAACTGTCATGGATTTATTCTCTAGGCGCATCGTAGGCTGGTCGATGGATAAAAACATGGACAAGCACTTAGTAATTAAAGCATTGCTCATGGCAGTTTATCAGCGCCAACCCAAAGCTGACGTAATGGTACATAGTGATCAAGGAAGCCAGTATGGTAGCGCTGATTACTTAGCCTTTATGAAAGAACATAACCTTGTACCCTCAATGAGTCGAGCTGGGAATTGTCACGATAATGCAGTTGCTGAAAGCTTTTTTGCGACGATTAAAAAGCGAATAGTTAAGCGTAAGATATATTTGACAAGGGAAGATGCGAAAGCTGAGATATTCAATTTTATAGAAATGTTCTACAATCCAAAAAAACGCCATTCACACACAGGCGGTGTTTCACCTGCTAAGTTTGAGGAAGCGTATTTTTCTGAGTTAGAAACTGTCTAGTGAAAGCTGGGAAGTCCAGATCGTGTCAAATTCTCAATTTCATTTACAATTGAACTCATTTAAAAGACAAGTGGAAGAAAAATTAGCAGAGCAAACTCCGCTTGTACCTAAGTCAGAGTAAATAAATTTCACAAGTTACTCAAACGGACACTGCTTAGCAAAGCGTTACCAATGTCCGCTCATGGCACAAAGCAGTCACTGGTAACGTTAACGCGATAAGTTAGACTGTTTCTGGTAAATTCATTATTTTTGCCGGATGTAGGTTGGTTAAGCCGAAGGCGCCACCCAACATGCTTTCAAATTCACTTTTCATCCGCAATTGGCACTAAGCCGACTTCAGGTATTTACACATAGTTGCTTAGGTATACGTCTGATTATAATTTTTATATATGTGGACTGCGTGTTCAATTAAAATCCATTTTTGCTACTTTAAATCGGCCAAAAATCTCACGCTGTGCAACAATCTCACCTTCGGTATGTATGATCACTTATTAATATACCTGACTTTACTTGTTAGTTATGCTTCGTCTGGTACAATCAGTCAGTTATTCGTGTAAAACGATGAGTGTTGATTAATTCGAGTGGGAACTGGATGAGAATTTTTAAAGCGAAAAGCCCAGCAGGATTTGCTGAAGAATATATAGTTGAATCTATTTGGAACGGCGATTTCCCTCCAGGTTCAATTCTACCTGCCGAGCGAGAACTTTCAGAGTTAATTGGTGTTACAAGAACGACCTTGAGAGAAGTATTACAGCGTTTAGCACGTGATGGTTGGTTAACAATTCAGCATGGTAAACCGACAAAAGTAAATAACTTTTGGGAAACGTCAGGCTTAAATATTCTTGAAACATTAGCGCGCTTAGATGAAGACAAGATGCCAGAGCTGACAGATCAGCTTTTATCTGCACGTACTAATATTAGTGCTATTTATACACGTGCTGCAATTAAGTTAAATCCTGAACGTGTAATTGAAATTTTATCACAAAGCCATGAGCTAGAAGACACTGCGCAGGCATTTGCTGACTACGATTATAAAGTTCATCACGAATTAGCCGTTGCGGGTAATAACCGTATTTATGTATTAATACTCAACGGTTTTAGGGGCTTTTATTCAAAGATTGGTTGTCATTATTTCTCTGATGCCGGAACTCGTGAACTTGCTCGTCAGTTTTATAAAGATTTAACAATTTTGGCAGAAAATAAAGAGCACGATGGTGCTATTTCGATGATGCGTAGATACGGTCATCAAACAGGTGAGATTTGGCAAAAAATCCGTGGCGATATGCCCTCAGATATAATGGATTAAATCTAAACGAGAAACCTGCATTTGCAGGTTTTTTTGTATCTGTAAAAATTAATACTACATTATATGATTTTTTAAACAATTTAACGTACTGACTCTTCTTTAGAAACGTCCAAAGCTCTATCTAATTACAACGCAGTTTACATTTCAAAATAGACATATTATTCAAGCAAATTTGTGCAAGTTTTAAGTGTTCGTTATTTTCGATTGCTCACATCGTTAAATGCGATTGTTCTTTTGTGGTGAATAACTTTAAAATGCCAACTAATTATACGTATGCGCTATTGGTTTTTAATTTTTAGCGCCCATATAAGTACCAGCATTGCGAAAGCAATTGAAAACAAACTCAAAATATTTGGAGAATAAAATGGGTGTATTAGTAGGCCGCCAGGCACCAGACTTTACCGCTGCAGCTGTTCTTGGTAACGGTGAAATTGTAGATAGCTATAATCTTCATGAAACCATTAAAGGTAAAAAAGCAGTTATCTTCTTTTACCCACTAGATTTCACGTTTGTATGTCCTTCTGAACTTATTGCATTTGATAAGCGTTTTGAAGAGTTTCAAAAGCGTGGCGTAGAAGTAATTGGTGTTTCTATCGATTCACAATTCTCACATAACGCATGGCGTAACACTGCTGTTGCAGACGGCGGTATTGGTAAAGTTCAATACGCACTAGTTGCAGACGTTAAACACGAAATTTGTAAAGCGTATGACGTTGAGCATCCAGAAGCGGGTGTTGCATTTCGTGGTTCATTCTTAATCGACGAAGAAGGCAATGTACGTCACCAAGTAGTGAACGATTTACCACTAGGTCGTAACATCGACGAAATGCTTCGCATGGTTGACGCGTTAGCGTTCCACACTGAGCACGGTGAAGTATGTCCTGCTGGTTGGACTGAAGGTAAAAAAGGTATGGACGCAAGCCCTGAAGGCGTTGCTAAGTTCTTATCTGAAAACGAAGGCGAGCTATAATCTAGCCCTTAGTTTTAAATAAAAAAACCGCCAATTGGCGGTTTTTTTGTGTCTTTTATTTAGAAAGAAAAGCTTACTTTAGTGTACAAGTAGCGGCCACGAGGGTTATGCACAGCTGATGCATAACCGTATAAATCGCCATCGCCATCACCAATTGCAAATGGTGGCTCTTCATCAAATAAGTTATTAACACCTAAAGATATTTTAGCTGACTCAGTAATACGGTACGACGTTTGTAAATCAACAAGCGTTTGCGAGTCAATCATACGTGAAGTATTGCTATCAAAGTCTAAATTGCCATCAAAGTCGATATCAGGCGTATCTTCAAATTCACCTACATAACTGATATTTACATTGGTGTTAAACTCACCAATTTCCCAGTTGGTTGAGAAAATAAAGCGATGCTCTGGGTAGCCATATTCACCGGTGTAATCACGACCATTTTTTTCAAACTTATCTTGATATGCCCACTCTAGATTGAATTTAAGTAAACCTAAGTCATCAAGAGAGTGGTTATAGTTTGCTGAAACATCAACACCAGATACTTCCTGCGATGATAAATTTTTAAATGTGCTGTGTATTTTTTGTATTGTGCCTAAGCTTGCACCGCCTGTAGGGGCTAAACGAACACATACAGTACTATTTTGGTTACCGCATTCTGCTGCATAAATAGGACCAAATTCTTCTTCATCGATTTTGTTATCTTGAGTAATACTCCATACATCAACACTTAAACCAAACTCAGCTGTAGGTGCCCAGATAACGCCCACGTTCCATGATTCTGACTCTTCTGCTTGTAAATCAGGGTTACCAGAGAACTCAATGTTGTAATCAAGTGCTTGGCAATCTAATCCCGTTTGTTCACAGCGCTGCGTATCAACAAAAAATTGGCTTTTTTGCGACGGACCTAAGCCTATTTGCGCTAGCGAAGGCGCTCTAAAGCCTTGCGCCCAAGAGCCACGAACAGTTACTTCGTCAGTTGGTGCCCAGCGCAAAGCTATTTTTGGATTTGTTGTTGTACCAAAGTCGCTATAATCATCGTAACGACCTGCTAATTGTAGTTCGAGGTTTTCAGCAAGCGGGATTGAGAATTCAACATATGCAGCGTATTGTTCACGATCAGCAGAAGCTGATACTGATTCAGTACCAAATATTAAGCCACGTTGAAATTGATCATCAGGGATATCATTTACATCTTCTTCGCGGTACTCAATACCGGCGGCCATCATTACAGCTTCGCCACCAAAACTAAACGCTTCACCTGTAATGTTAGCGTCAAAAGAGGTCATATGAGACTCACCGCGACGTACTAAGCTGGTTGTGATTCTGTCAATTACAGCAGGGTCGTTATATGTGCCACCGAATGGATTATAGTTACCGGCATCAATTTCTTGTTGTAAGAAATCGGTGCGTACCCAGCCTTGTGTACGATCGCCAGTTTGTAGTGATTTACTGCGACCTTTTTGTACCGCAGTCTCCCAGCTCCAATCGTTTATTTCGCCCTTCAACCCTGCAACAAAGCGTAAGGTATCTGACTCAATGTCCCATTGGCGAGCACCAGCATCTACTGTACGGTAGCGACCAATTTGAATATCTTCACCAAATGGATTGTTTGGATGACTAGCGGGTACAGTAAGGCCTGCATCTTCATCAAGTGGTGTTGGTGCACCAGCAGCGACAGAGCTATTATGCTGAACAGCCATTTCTAAAAAGCCAGTAATGCCGTTATCAAAGCGGTATTCAAATTGTGAAATAGCGCCTACACGCTCAGATGCTGGGGCAACATATCCATATGGACCGTAATCAAATAAGCAGCTACCACTTGAAGTTGCATTTTCAGCAGGACAGGCAGGGTCGATTGTTTTAACGCCATCTACGTAAAAGTAGCCCGGGAAACCACGAGATGAACGGAAATCTTCACCACCATAAGGTGCTTGGTTTGCAGTGCCAAGGCTGCCCATTTCATCAGAAGAAAGAGATGTGTTTTTAAAGTAATCGATAATAACAGATGCACTACTTTTTTCGCTTGTAGTACCCCAAACTAGGCTTGCTGTTGTTTCTTCATAACTTGGACCATCAGTACCGCCATAGCCTAGGTTAATCTCAACACCATCAATATCTTTCTTTAAAATAACGTTAACTACACCCGCTACTGCATCTGAGCCGTAGATTGCTGATGCGCCATCTTTGAGTATATCTATGCGCTCAATAGCAGAAACAGGGATACTGTTTATATCTACAAATGAGTTGGTGATACCTTCAGCAAAGGCACTAATTGATACACGGCGGCCATTGATCAGTACGAGTGTTGCATCGGCTCCTAAGCCACGTAAGCTTACTGCAGCTGAACCGTTAGCGGTTGAATCTTGGTTGTTACCACGAGTAGAGAAAGTACCGCTACCTGCTACAGGCATTCTTTCTAGAAGCTGCTGCAAGTTATCGTAACCCATGTTTTCGATTTCAGCTCTACCGATTGATTGTACCGGAGAAGGCCCTTCAATATCAGTTCGCTTAATACGAGAACCAGTAACCTGAATTCGCTCTACTTTTTTAGCTTCTTCAGCTGCGTAAGCCGTTGTTGTAAAACCTGCTGATAATGCGAGTGTTGCGCCCACAATAATGCTTGGTGTAAATGCAGTTGATTGCTTCATCCTTAAGTCCTTGTTGATATATTATAAAATTATTTGCTTAACAAGCGCGGGTATTAATATCATGTAACTTAAGTGTTAGCAATTAGCTTAATTTGTGATTTAAGTATTAGTTTCAATGCTTTTTTGTGGGTTTTATAACCTTATTTACACTTTTTTTTAGGTGAAACTAAGCGTGAATAGGACATAGACTTAATAATTGTTATATAGCTAGATGAAGCCATGTGTGGAGTTGCTAATGATTAAAATAATTTGTAATAATTTATTTCTATAAATTAAAAATTTTGTTTTATCTGCTTTTAATTTGAGAGGGGAAGCTGATGCTAAAGGCATTGAAACTTTCTGATTTACGACTGTGTAGATACAGGAGGTAGGGTAATGCTGGAGCAATTGCTGAGAATGGCTAAGTAATACCAGCCTGCATAAATCTTTGATCAATTTAACGAATTAAATTGCACTATAACGTCGTTAAAAATTTTTTATTTAGAACAACTAGATATAAAAATTTTTGCCTAGTTCTAGCGTAATTTTCTTAACGTTAAATAGACCCCATATATAAGCAGATTGGTATAACAAGTTTTGTCTTGTTATCGATACAATTTTCTTATTTCAAAGTAGATTACTTAATTGAGCGAGCTGGTATTATTTGAGTTTTTATATAGGTGAAATTAAAAACGCCTAATAAATTAGGCGTTTTTATTTATGCTTTATGCTTCATTAAGCGTTCTTTTTCACGCGACCAGTCTTTATCTTTACCGTCTTCGCGTTTGTCGTGTAGCTTTTTACCCTTTGCTAGATGAAACTCAAGTTTTACCCAGCAGTTTTTCCAGTACATCGCTGTAGCTATTAAAGAATAGCCATCGCGCTCTGTAGCACCGAATAAACGGTCAAGTTCGCGTCTGCTTAATAGCAATTTACGATAACGTAGCGGGTCGCAAATTACATGGGTCGAGGCACTAATAAGTGGCTGAATCTGACTGCCAAGTAAAAATGCTTCGCCATTTTTAAGATGAATATAAGTTTCTGTGATATTTACTTTACCAGCTCGGATACTTTTAACTTCCCAGCCTTGTAGTTCAATACCTGCTTCAAACTTATCGTGTAAAAAATACTCATGTCGCGCTTTTTTGTTTAGCGCGATGGTATTACTTGTCGATTTTGATGAATTTTTCTTAGCCATAGTGCCCTATAATATACGTAATGTGAGATGTTTTACATCGATTTTTTTAATAATGCTTTTAAAAATTTAGCTTTAATTTAAGCAGCATGAAAATTTGGGGAAACGCGCAAAGCTTGCTAAAATTCGCCCACACAGTTGGGAGTGAGTATGCCACAAATAGAAAAAAGTGCGCTGGTTATGTACAGCACTAAAGAGATGTTTGATCTAGTTAATGATGTAGAAGCTTATTCACAGTTTTTACCAAATTGCTCAGATTCAAAAATTGTTTCACAGCACGATAATAACATGACCGCGAGTTTAGAAATATCTAAGGCGGGTATAAAAAAGTGGTTTACCACCGAAAACACCTTTGTTGATGAACAAACCGTGTTATTACGCCTTGTTGATGGTCCGTTTAAGACGTTAAAAGGGCGCTGGCATTTTCAAGAGCTTGACGCCAAAGCATGTAAGGTTCATTTGCACCTCGAGTTTGAATTTTCAAGTAAGTTAATAGAGCTTGCCTTTGGAAAGATTTTTAACGATGTAGCAAAAAATATGGTGAGTGCATTTACTCAGCGTGCAAAACAGGTTTATGGAGCGCGAGTATGATTAATGTTGAGGTAGTCTTTGCATTACCGACCACAGCCACGTGCTTATCAATTGAAGTGCCACAAGGGACTACAGTAGAGCAAGCTGTTATTCAGTCAGGTATTATAGAAAAGTGTCCGGAAATTGATGCCACATCGCTAACGTTAGGTGTGTGGAATCGAACTGTAAAAGCTAACTATGAATTAAAAGACGGTGATCGTATAGAAATATACCGGCCATTAATTGCAGACCCTAAAGATGCTCGCAGAAAACGTGCAGAAAAAGCAAAAGAAGAGGGGCGTGCAAATAAAATAACGGGTGGTCGCCCACTCGAGAAGTAATACCTATCGGCATAAACCTCGAACCGTTTAACAGATTAAATCACACGCTAACGTGGTTAAAATGGTAAAAGCTTTTTAAGTAAACCAATAAAAAAGGTGAGCCATGCTCACCTTTTTTACTACTTGAGACGTTTATTGCTCTAGCGGTGTAGTAAAGTTTTCAGGTTGATCATAATCACCTGAGATTGAAACTAACTTTTCATTTTCAAAGTTAATTACTAACTCTTTATTTTGTTCGTTTTTACGGCCTTTATTGAAGCTGTAAATATAGCGCCAAGTATTGTTATCAAAGGCGTCCTCGGCAATAGGTCTACCTAATACATAAATAACTTGCTCTCGGGTCATATTTATACGAAGTTTTTCAACATCCGACTGCTCTAAAAAGTTGCCTTGTGGGATGTTAATTCGGTATACCCAGCTAGAGCAACCTGCTGCTGAGCTAAGTGTTAAAGCAACGATAAGCCAAAGAGAAAAAGTTTTTAACGACTGCATTGTTAGTTGTGATCCTTATTTTTTATAATCTGCATGATACCGATTAGTCACTGAAGGTAAAACCCTTTTAAGCAATTGTTTTATGTTAAGGGCGTTAAGGTAATGTTTTGACCACTAATAATGAAAAAAGTTTACAACACATTGAAACGAATATTTTAAAAGCTGAGTCTACTTGGTTTTTATATATAGTTGAAACACGATTTGGTCATTGGTACACAGGGATCACGACTAATGTTGAAAAACGCTTTGCAACTCATCAAGCAGGGAAAGGGGCTAAAAACCTTAGAGGCAAAGGGCCGCTTTTACTTATTCATCAACAACAAGTGGGCAACAAAAGTGAAGCAAGTAAGCTTGAATATCAATTAAAAAAGCTCTCCAGGGCCAAAAAGGAAGCGTACGTTTTAGCATTTAATAGCGGCACTATTGAAAGCGCTTAACTTGTTCAAATTAAGCATATTCGTTGTGAGCAAAAACTACCATTGATTATAGCCTTTGCTCACGGTAAACATACAGTTTTATAGCTACTTACTACTTAGCGGTGTTTTTCAAAGGTCGCTACAAGTGCATCAAGTGTTTGTGCGCTGTTTGCTAAGTCTCTAATAGCTTGCTCTGTATTGATTTGTTCGCTCATAGCTTTATCGCTAATTTCGCTAATTTGCTCAATATTACGACTTACATCGGCAACCACGTTACTTTGCTGCTCAGTTGCAGTCGCTATGAGCGTAGCCATATCGTTAATTTGATTGGCTGTTTCGGTTATCGTATCGAGCAATTCTACTGAGTTTTGCATAGCACCAACGCTTTGCTGTGCTTTATCTTTCGATTGACCAATATCGTTAACTACATCTTCAGATATTCTTGTAAGTTCTTCAATCATAGATTGAATTTCGGTGGTTGATTGCGATGTGCGGTTTGCCAGTGCACGTACTTCATCAGCAACAACAGCGAAACCGCGCCCGTGTTCACCAGCGCGAGCAGATTCAATTGCAGCATTTAAAGCAAGCAGGTTAGTTTGATCCGATATGCCTCTAATTGAGTCAACAATACTTGCTATATCAACCGTTTTTTTAGAAAGCAAAGTAACTTGCTCTGTTATGCCATCAATATCGCTGGCAAGGGCTGATATAGTTGCTTGGCTTTGGAGCACTTGTTTGTGACTTTGAATGGTGTTTTCGCGACTGTTATCGGTTAACTTTGCTGTATTTGCTGCGCTTTGCGCTATTTCTTGTACTGTAGCGCCCATTTCGTTGATTGCTGCTGCGACAGATATTGTTTGCTCTTTTTGGTTGTCTATTGCTTGAGAGTTTCGTTTTGCTTGTTCAAATACATGATCAGAACTTTGACGAATATCGTGGCTTTCGCTGGCAACCTGAGTAATAGCTACCTCTATTTTATTAATAAACTGATTGAAGCCATTACTTAGATTGTTAAGCTCTGGTTGGCTCGATTCTGGTAAGCGATATGCTAAATTTGCATCGCCTGAGCCTAAGCGTGAAAATAACTCAGCCATTTTAGAAAGTGGAGATGAAAGTGAGCGAGCAAGCAAGTAACTGATTAAACTGGCAACCAATGCTGTAATTACCGTAAAAGTAAATATTTGCCATTGCAGGGTATTTACGCTTGCGAAAACTTCACTTTTTGGCACTTGGGCTACAACATATAAGTCGGTGTTTTTAATCGGCATAGCAGCAACGAGTGTCGGTTCACCATTTAAATTGATTTCTTCTAGTGCAAAGCCATTACTATTAAATAGTTGGCTGTGAATATTTGCAGTATATAAATCATCAATATTTGCTTTAGCTACTTTACTTGCATCTTTATGAAGCTGAATCAATCCACTTTTATCTGCAATGAATACAAAGCCTGTTTGCTCAATTTTAAATTGCTGTAATAGCTTTTGCATATCAGTGATGCTTTTTGCAAGACCTGCTAAACCAGTACCATTAGCCTGCTGATGATTTACAAACATTTTCACATCATTGGCTGACTCTTGATAAATACTGATAGAGTAGGGTTGTTTTGATTGCTTAAAAGCAAAGAACCAGCCATCGGCTGCATCGTTTTTTAACACACGCAAAAAACCATTCTGGTTCCAGTACTTTGCGGTGTCTCTATTTGCCCAAGATGCTGTGGCTAAATCGTATTGCTGGGCAACGCGATTTAATTCTTTTAATAGTAATGTATCGTCTTGGTTGTTTGATTGAGCCCATTGTAAAATAAATTCGTTTGATGATAGTTGCTGAGCAGCACCGAGTAACTCGTTGATTTCACCGCCTATGTGATTGCTGATTGTTTGCAGTTTACTAGGAAGCTCTGACTCAATCATACGTCGCTCGATAATATCCTCTGAGCTGTGTAGGGAAGTCAAACCAATCAGTGCGGCTACGCATATAGCAATAACACTGCCTAAAGCTGTGATTTTTTGAGTGATCGAAAGATTTTTTATCGTCATGATATTAATTAATTTTACAACTAAATAGAAAAACATATTAGCACATTATTTATTTGGAACTAAATATTGGCTAAGCAGAATAAGCAAAGATATACCAGATTGGTTAAAGTTTTATTAACAAGCATAAAAAAGCCCACATGCAAAAAGCATACGGGCTTGGTTTCTAACAAGCGAAACTTTTATTGTTTAGGATTAAACAATTTTTTTCATTGCTGACATGTAGCCACGTAATTTAGCACCTACTTTTTCAACAGGGTGTTCACGCAGTGCGGCATTGATTTGAATTAATGTTTGGTTATCAACTTGGTTACTGTGCTCGCCAAGGCCTTTACCAATGATGTCTGTATCAACGTTTTTCATAAAATCAGCAAGTAATGGTAAACATGCATGGTTATATAAATAACAGCCGTATTCTGCAGTATCAGAGATAGTACGGTTCATTTCAAAAAGCTTTTTACGCGCAATCGTATTGGCGATTAATGGCGTTTCGTGTAATGACTCGTAGTAAGCTGACTCTTCGATAATGCCAGCTGCTGTCATGGTTTCAAATGCAAGTTCAACACCCGCTTTAACCATTGCTACCATTAAAATACCGTTATCAAAAAATTCTTGTTCTGAGATTTCTACATCGCCAGCAGGAGTCTTTTCAAAGTTAGTTTCTGCTGTTTCGCTACGCCATTTAAGTAAGTTTACGTCATCGTTATTCCAGTCTTCCATCATAGTGCGTGAGAAAGTGCCGTCGATGATGTCATCTTGATGCTTATTATAAAGTGGACGCATAATTAGTTTTAGCTCTTCACTTAGTTCAAACGCTTTTACTTTTGCAGGGTTTGAAAGGCGGTCAAGCATGTTTGTAACGCCGCCGTACTTAAGTGCTTCGGTAATTACTTCCCAACCATATTGAATTAGTTTTGATGCGTAACCCGCATCAATGCCTTTTTCTATCATTTTATCAAAACATAAAATAGAGCCAGTTTGTAACATGCCACATAAAATGGTTTGTTCGCCCATTAGGTCAGACTTAACTTCAGCAATAAATGATGATTTAAGTACACCTGCGCGATGTCCGCCCGTACCCGCTGCATACGCTTTAGCTTGTGCTAAACCAAGACCTTGAGGGTCATTTTCTGGGTGAACTGCGATCAGAGTTGGTACACCAAAACCGCGCTTGTATTCTTCACGTACTTCAGAACCAGGACACTTAGGTGCAACCATGATTACAGTAATGTCTTCACGTACTTGCATGCCTTCTTCAACGATATTAAAACCATGAGAGTAAGCAAGTGTAGAGTCTTTTTTCATAAGTGGCATAATTGCACTTACTACAGCGGTATGTTGTTTATCTGGCGTTAAGTTAAGTACTACATCAGCTGTTGGGATTAGTTCTTCGTAAGTGCCAACAGTAAAGCCGTTTTCAGATGCATTTAAAAATGATTGGCGACGCTCAGAAATAGCTGATGCGCGTAATGTGTAAGAAACATCTAAACCAGAGTCACGTAAGTTTAAGCCTTGGTTTAAACCTTGTGCGCCACAGCCTACAATAACTAGTTTTTTACCTTTAAGTGCGTCAACGCCATCGGCAAATTCGCCTGCGTCCATAAATTCACATTGCGCTAATTGCGCTAATTGCTCGCGTAAAGGTAAGGTATTGAAATAATTCGCCATTGTTAGTGTCCTATAAAGTCATGTTTGTTAGATGCGCAAAGTTTATTACGCTTACAAACACCATATGTAAAATCGTTGCTTGCGTAAAATGATATATTTGAATTAAAGTGTTTCATAATATGAAATGCTGGGTTTGACATGGATCATAAACATTTAAACTACTTTTTAGCACTGGCTAAAACACTCCACTTTGGGCGCGCAAGCGAACTTTGTCACATAAGCGCGCCCACTTTGAGCCGCAATATAAAACACTTGGAAGAAGAGGTAGGTGTTGCATTATTTGTACGCGATAACCGCAGTGTTAAATTAACGCGTGAAGGTGAGTCGTTTATTGATTACGCCACAGCGACGCTTGCTAACTGGCAGCGTTTTAAAACGAATGTAAAAGACCCGCAACAACATATTTACGGCAAAGTAAGTATTTATTGCTCGGTTACTGCATCTTATAGTTTTTTACATCAAATATTAGAGCAACTACGTGCGCAGCATCAGTATATAGAAATAACATTAAATACAGGCGACCCTGCACTTGCTATAAACCGCGTGTTAGATGGACATGAATTAATGGCAATTGCAGCTAAGCCAAATAAGTTACCGGCACAAATTGCTTTTGTAGATATAGGGCATTCTCCACTTTTATTAATTGGACCAAAAATTCAATGCCCGATCACACAAAAACTAACGCAGAATGGTGATGACATTAATTGGTCTGATTTAGAATTTATTGTGCCAGAACAAGGTTTTTCTCGCCAAAGGTTAGAACACTGGTGGCGCAAAAATAATATTCACGGGAAAATTTACGCACAAGTTGCTGGGCACGAAGCGATGGTATCTATGGTGAGCTTAGGATTAGGTGTCGCAATGGTTCCTAAAATAGTGCTAGATAACAGCCCGCTGCAAGATAAAGTACAAATACTAACACCAAAAATGCAAGCTCCTGATGGGTTTGATATTGGCTTGGCTGTATTAAGGAAAGAGTTAAATGACCCTGCAATCAGCGCTTTGTGGAATATTGCGCAAACTTTAGATGCAAAAGCGATTTAATGCGCGCAGAGAATAAGCAAGTTAGTTAAATAGTATGAATATAGGTTGCGTATAAGTTTACTATTACTTAACATTGAGCGCTAATAATAAAAACAATGACGCTTGAGAGTTTATTTATGAACCACGCTGTATCACTTGCTCATTCTGCCCAATGCCTGAAAAAGGCGATTCCTTTGATGGTAAAATACCGAATGCCGGTTACTCCCATCAACTATGCAATTTGGTACTGTTATATTCAAGGAAACAAACCGTCACTAAATGCTGAGTTAGACCACGTTATTGCTCAGCAACAAACATGTTCACAAGACAAAGCAAAAGAGATATTTGACAAACATTTAACGCAAGACGATCTCGTTTTTTTTCAAGAAATGACTGAAAAATTTCATACAACTATAGAGCAAGTTCAGCAAGATATAAGTACCACGCTTGATCACTCCAAAAGCTTTACGACGAGTTTGGTTGACTCTCAAAATGAATTAAATATGCTTGTTGATGTAAATTCTTACAATGAGATATTAGGTTGTGTTGAGCGTTTAACCGACGATTCTATTGCAATGCAAGATTATGCTCGCGAATTTCAAACTAAATTAGCCGTTGCCTACAATGAAATAAAAGACTTAAAAGAAGCACTCAATATTTCAAAAGAAGCAGCCGATACCGATACACTTACGGGTTTTTATAACCGAGGTAAGTTTGATTCTGATATTGTAAATTTTTGCTTTGAATATTCAGAGCAAGCGCAAGAAGACTCTCTTGCCGTCCTTATTATGTTTGATATTGATCACTTTAAGCGCTTTAACGATGATTTTGGCCATCAAAAGGGTGACGAAGTACTTAGGTTAGTTGCTAAAAAAGTGAGAGAGAATACAACGGAAGCTGCAAACGTGTATAGATATGGTGGCGAGGAGTTTTGCATAACAGCCTACTTTGACACTATTAACGATATAATAGCGTTTGCCGATTGTATTCGTTTAGCAATTGCAAAACTGGTGATTCGTAAAAAGCATGATGTAACTGCAAAACGAGCTATTTCAGCAAGTTTTGGTTTAGCGATTTTACGCCCATTTACCAATAGCTCCGTTTTAGTTGAGCGAGCAGATAGAGCTTTATATATCGCTAAAACACATGGACGAAACCGAATAGAAATAGCTCCAGATATTTAATAAGTATCTGGTGTTTATTTATCAGGTTTAAAGTCACTTAATTTGAGTTTTTTATCAAATATCAATCTCGTTAAACTATTAGGTTTCATGGGTAATAAAGCTGGCTGTAACGCGTTAGTTCCTAGCTGCCTTTATTTAGATATCTGTATTTCATCGCAGCATCTGATTTTCTAAGTATCTCAAAGTATAACTTCCGAAAGATAAATAGCCTGCAGAAACATAAAAGTTAACATTTTTGTATACAAATTGTGAATAATTGTAACCAGCTAGAGCTAGTTTAAAAAGACCTTGCTAGTATGGGGAACTCTCTTATTTTGATACTTTGATTTACGCTGATGCGGTATGCCTTCTCATTATTAACAGCTCTATGTTTTAGCACTTTATTTGTTTGCCTTTCGGTGCAAGCAACACAGGCAAGCAGGCATGCTGACGATTATTCAGAGCAAGACATAATAACCGACCGTCTGCATTTGAGTTTAAGCGTGGGGGCTGGAGTTATAACCAACCCTTTGCATGGTGGAGATAATATTCCGCTCGTGCTTATTCCACAAATTGCGTTTTATGCAGAGCAATGGTTTTTTGATAATGGCCGTCTTGGTTATTCATTTTTGCAAACCCCTAAGCATCACTTTAATCTAGTTGGTGAACTCAATTCTGAGTCACGCTTTTTTATAGACTGGCACCCTAAAAATATATTTACACTACAAAGTAGTACCCTCAACAATCAGTTCGTAATGCAAGATGAAGCCTCGTCCACTCGCTATGTTGATATTGATAATTTACATAAACGGCAAATTGCACTGGATGCGGGTATTGCATATCATTATGTAAATGAGGACCAAGTTTTTTCGGTTCAGGCCCTGCATGATATAACCGATGTTTATCGAGGTGTACGCGCAGCATTGCAGTGGCAGTATCATACTGTGATAGGAAAGCTCAAAATAAAGCCAACACTTGGAATAAACTATAAATCTGCGGAACTAAATAGCTATTTTTATGGACTTAATGAGGGTGAAACTCAATTTGGCAAAATAGACGTTGGTAGTAGTTGGCAACCTTATGCTAAAATCGACGCCCGTTGGCCACTGAGTAAGGCTGACTCTCTTCGTTTTCATGTAGCATATTACGACTATTCGGCTATGGATGGCAGTCCGCTCTTTGAACGTACTTATTCAATGACTGCATTTATAGGATTCGATCGTACTTTTTAATATGAAGTATTCAATATTAGTTGTGTTTATTACCACTTTTTTTAGTGGTTTTAGTGTGGCACAAACCCCTTTTTTTAGCGTTTCTCCAAAAGTCTGCGTCGTCTCTGAACAGCAGGGTTTTTGCGATCTTGATTTACAATTTGAGTGGCAATTAAACGCCTATAGTGATGTCTGTTTGTATCAGCAAGAGCGACTGATTCAATGCTGGGAGCAACAACTTTCTGGGCAATTTAATTATAAAGCGCGTGTTCAGGTGGAGACCATATACTCCTTAATCAATCCTCATACGGGTGTGTTATTAGCTAAGACACAAGTTGAAGTACAAAGCGCCCATGCTAAAAAAAATAGGCGTAGGCTTCGCTCTCCGTGGAGCTTTTTTTAATTTAGGAGCAACTAATGCCAAAAATTTTACTTGTTGAAGATGATCTAGGTTTACAACAACTAACAAAAGATTACCTTGAACATAATGGCCTTGAAGTCGATGTGTTAGACCGCGGTGACGAAGTGTTTAATTACCTAGAGAATAATACACCCGATTTAATGATTTTAGATGTTATGCTGCCAGGTAAAGATGGCTTTAGCGTTTGCCGCCAAGTAAGAGATAAATTTACTCTACCAATTTTAATGTTGACTGCTAAAGGTGAGGATTTCGACCAAGTACTTGGCTTAGAGCTGGGCGCTGATGATTATGTAATAAAACCAGCAGAGCCACGTGTATTACTAGCGCGAATCAATGCATTACTGCGTCGTGGACAACCTATAGTAAAATCAAGTGAAGAGCTCCAGTTTGGTGATTTAGTCATTGATAAAACAAGTCGTATTGTAAAACTAAGTGATTCGGAGATTGTATTAACTTCGCACGAGTTTGAGTTACTATGGCTATTAGCGTCAAATGCAGGTGAAGTACTAAGTAGAGAGCATGTGCACCAACATATGATTGGCCGCCAATATGATGGACTTGATAGAACTGTGGATGTACGCGTATCACGCATTCGTAAAAAATTAGGCGATAACAGCGATAAGCCGTATCGTATAAAAACTGTATGGGGACAAGGTTATTTATTTGTTTCTGATGCGTGGGATCTTTAGAACTATTTAAGGTTAGTCGGCTTTAATGGGAAAACTGTTTACCAGCTTATACTTATACATCATCGTTTCTTTGTTTGTAGTAAGTGGTGTTATAGAGCAGTTGTGGCCTTATGAAGAGTCGCAACAGCAAGTTTTCTTAGACGATGAGTTTGGGCAATCACTATGGTTGCTCTCACAAACTCCTAACGGTCTTAAAAAACTAAAGCATAACTTTGATAGTAAAGTAATTGAACGACGTGATTTAATACTTCCTCAAAAACAACAATCGCAGCTTAACCAAAACCACTACTTATACTTATACGATAAGCAACAGCGCATTGTTTGGTATGTAGATCTCGGTAATGACTCATTACTTCAAGTAGGGCCGGTAGGTGTATTAACGCAGCAATCATCTTCTGTTTGGCCCTATTTATTACTCCTTATTATTGTAGGTATACCTGTTGGGCTGTGGAGCTTTTTACTATGGCGCGATTTTGCAAAGCTACGTAAAGCGTGTGAAGCGGTGGAGGGTTTGCAAGACTTTCAACTAAACGACTCTTCTAAGTCTTTCTTTTTACCTATTACTGATACATTAAAGGTAATGCAGCAACGTATTGAGTTTTTACTTAGTGCGCAGCAAGAACTTACCTCATCGGTGTCGCATGAGTTTAGAACACCACTAGCACGTTTAAAGTTTGCAATTGTAATGCTGCAAGAACAAATGCTTGATGAAAAAGGTGAGAAATACCTAACAAACATGCAAACAGACATTAGCGAGCTTGAGTCACTAGTTTCTGAAATGCTTGAATATGCGCGATTAGACTCTCAACAACCTAGTTTACAGCCAATAAACTGTGACTTAGCTGGGCTGGTAAAAACAACTGTTGAAAAGCTAAACTTTGAAGCCCGAACAACGCTTTCCGTAAACCTCCCTGAGCATTTAAATTATTACTGTGATAGTCACTTTATGGCGCGAGTATTTCAAAATTTAATTGGCAATGCGCTCAAATACACCCATAAGCAAGTCAAAATTTCATTGCTACAAGAGACAAAACACATCGTATTGATTGTTGAAGATGATGGTGAAGGGATAGATCCCGCTGAGCGAGAAAATGTATTTAAACCTTTTACTCGACTCGATAAAAGTAGAGGTAAGGATACCGGTGGTTTTGGTTTAGGGCTCGCCATAGTTGCTAAAATTGTGTCGTGGCACCAAGGAGAGTGTAAAGCAGAAAGCTCAAGCTTAGGTGGTGCTAAATTTATTGTATATTTACCCCTCAAATTAAAGACATAAAAAAAGCGCCTTGAGGCGCTTTTTTTGCGGTTAAAAACCAAAATCAACAAGTAGCAATACAATAGACCGCAAGTGCTTAAAAAAGTTCTCAACTATTTTTATTTTTTTCAAGTAATGGTATTAACATTTGCTCAAGGCCATTTAGTTTTACTTCGTACATCATTGCAAGTTGGCTACCTAGCTTTGAATCGGGAAACCCTTGCTTGTTAAACCACACTAAATAAGGTTCTGGCAGTAACAATAATGGGCGTCCTGCATATTTTCCAAACGGCATTGTAGTATTTATCGCTATTTTTAATTGTTTTGGATCCATAAAGATTACTTAGGTATTTAAAGTCTGGGTAAGTGTAAGGGATTTTAGAGATATAAAATAGGCTGTGACGGGCAAGAAACAGCCTATTTTGCGAGGGAGTAGGCCCTCTGATTTAATAGTTTTATGTTAATTAATATAAACCTAGTTGAACTTTAATTAGCTGGGATCTAATTAAGTTATTATTAGAACATGGGTTCTTATTTAACCAACACAGATAGTTTACCTGTTTTTTATTGCTATAGAGAATTGGCTTGTAAAGGAATGTAAATAGAATTGCTTTTTATTTAAAAACTAATAACAAAGCCTTAATGAATTTAAGGCTTTGTTATTTATAAACGATACAAAAGAGGACTATTCGTTAAATAGCTCTTGTTTTACGTGCTCTGCAAAACCACTACCGGCTTCTAAATAAAAGTTATAAGTAGAATGCACACCCATTTCTTCAAGCTCTTTTTGTTGATCCGGGTAGTTTGCAATAGCTGTTACTTGGCCTTTATAACCAGAGGCCTGTAATTGCTCTAAAGCAAAAATATTTTGCATATGCTTTGGCATTGCAAGCATAACCATTTCTACTTGTGAGTGATTTACTCGTTGCCAAAAGTCAGGGTCGGTTGCATCTGCA
Source organism: Pseudoalteromonas sp. EB27 (assembly GCF_001974875.1). GTDB lineage: Bacteria > Pseudomonadota > Gammaproteobacteria > Enterobacterales > Alteromonadaceae > Pseudoalteromonas. The sequence continues at coordinate 237,075 of NZ_MTQD01000005.1, read as the reverse complement.
ATTAAGACGTTGCGGCCTCTGTTAACGTGCTTGTCTACCACCTCTGGCTTTATATCTATGCCTGCAACAACATTTGGGTGAGTCGCGTTGATCGTTTCATAAGCACCAGTACCAATACGTCCCATCCCAAAAATGACTATTTTCGTATCATTAAGGTTAACGGGTAGCTCTTCAGCTAAACGAGTTTTACTTTCAAACTTTAATAACCAGTGCTCTATTTTTACATACAACTCATTTGAGCGTTTATTTAATGGGGAAGCAATTATGAATGTAATAGAAACAGCAATTGCCATTACAGCTAGCCACTCAGAGGTGATCATGCCTGTAGTCGCAGCCACTGCACATACAATTAATCCAAACTCACTGTAGTTAGATAAGCTAAAAGCGGTAAGTAATGATGTACGCGCACGTAATTTGAATATATTAGTGAACACATAGTAAAGCGCTATTTTAATGGGTAATACTAAAATAAGTATAATGGCAACAATCAAGGAGTTAGTGGTTAGCTCTGCGCTTAAACCAATACTTAAGAAAAAGCCAACTAGCAATATGTCCTTTAAATTAAGTAGAGATTTTGATAGCTCGCCAGCCTTTTTATGAGGGGCAAACATCATTCCTATTACTAGTGCACCTAAATCGCCTTTTAGGCCTGCAAATTCAAATGCATGATAACCAGCAACTAGCGCAAAGAAAAAACCAAACAATGGTAATAGTTCACCATGTTTAGATCGGTTCAACACGCCATACATTACAGGTCGTAATAAAGGCAAAGCAATTATTAATGCAATAGCCCATAAATTAGGGATTTTACCGGTGCTAATAGCTAAAAATATTACTGCAAAGATATCCTGCATTACCAATATTCCAATGGCTATTTTGCCGTGTAGGCTTGCCATTTCTCCGCGCTCTTCAAGTACTTTTACTGCAAATACAGTGCTTGAAAAACTAAGTGCAAATCCAACCAATAAAGCACTTTGCCAACTTAAATCAACAAATAGTGGAATGGCGAAAACGCCAAGCAGAAGCATAAAGCCACTAAATAACGCGCTGCTAAAAATGATATGCAATGTTGCAGGCGCCCAAACTTGAGGTTTAATTAAACTGTTAACTTTAAGTTTCAAGCCAATACTAAAAAGAAGAAGAGTAACCCCTAGGGCTGCAATTGTATCGAGCAACTCTGTACTTTTATAACCCGATAAATTTAAAGCAAAACCTGCAAGTAAAAACCCAATTAGAGGAGGTAGTTTTAACTGATAAACAGCAAAACCACAAACAAACGCGGCAGCAAAATAGATTAGTTCCATAATTCTTAATATCACTTCATTTGGTGTTGCAGTGTAACGAAAAATTTATACCATTGAAAATATAAATAGACCTAAAAATGAACGCGTCTAATCAATTACTTGTCCAGCTGCGTATAAAAAACGGGCATTAAACACCTATTTAATAGTAAATACTATGTAAATAACACTTTTTCACTGACATTAGCTTTTAAATATGGTTAAGATGCGATAACGAAGAAGTTTAAGCCGGAGCAAATAATACAGCCGCTCAGCTTAAGGAGAGATATATGTTTAAAAAGATTTTAGCGTCGGTAGGTATTGGTGCTGCAAAGGTAGACACTATTTTAGAAACTGAACACCTACAACCAGGTCAACTTTTTAACGCACAAATAGTCATTACTGCTGGTGATGTGAGCCAAGATATTTCAGGTTTAGATTTATTATTAATGACTCGTGTTAAAGTTGCAGGTGATAATGGCGATTATTTTACGAATCATGTGATTGAGCAATGGCGAATTACAGATATAGGTACAATTGAGCCAGGCGAAGTTAAAAATATCCCTTTTGAAGCGCGTCTTCATTCTGAAACTCCTATTACAGAAATTAATGCAGGTTATAATCAATCACATGTATGGCTAGAAACAGGCCTAGATATAGACTTAGCACTTGACCCAATAGATAAGGACCATTTACACATTTACCCTAATGAAGCGGTTAAGACGTGTATGCAAGCGATGGAAAAGTTAGGTTTTAGTTTAATGAAAGCTGACGTAGAAAAAGGTCACTTACGCGCTTCGACTTTTCAGTCATTATCTGGATGCTATCAAGAACTTGAATATAAACCAAATAGCCGCAGCTTATTCGGCATTCAGGAGATTGAATTATCGTTTGTCCCAGAGGCACATAAAACACATGTGCTTATAGAGCTAGACAGAGCCTTTAAAGGCGATGGTTATGTAGATTTGACCATAGAGCACGATCATGTGAATTTATCGCAGCTGTGTGATCAGCTAGAGCGATTATTTACTTAGTATAAGTTAACTAAGCTAGCGAGTGATTTTAATAAACCCAGCCTAAGCTGGGTTTTTTGCCTATAGGATTTGATATGCAGTTTAAATGTGAGCAGTTTGGCGCTCTTGATACACAGACTCTTTTTACTATTATGCGCGGGCGTGTTGATGTGTTTGTTGTAGAGCAGGAGTGCCCTTACCCTGAACTTGATGATGTAGACATTGCTTTAAATACACAGCATTTATATACATTGAGTCACGGGCAACTACAAACTTACGCGCGATGCTATGAAAAAAGTGCACAATACAGCGCAATAGGTCGCGTGCTAGTAAGTGAAAGCGCGCGTGGCAATGGGTATGCTACTTTACTTATTACTGAAGCTATAGACTGCTGTAAAGCACAATGGCCTGAGCGAGATATTTATATAGGTGCACAAATTTACTTGCTTGATTTTTACCGCTCTTTTGGCTTTGAAGATTATAAAAGTGAATATCTAGAAGACGGTATCCCTCATCAAGATATGATTTTAAAACTCTCTAAATAAATCCAATTTAAGCAGCTATAAAAAAAGCCCACTAATGTGGGCTATTTTAATTTAAGACTATTTAAGGTTAAGGTATTATTTAGCTTAATAGTGAGTGTAAAAACACCATACCAATAGCAAGTGGACACACAAACTTGGTATACCAAGGCCATACTTTCCAAAATAATGTGTTATGAACTTCAGGATTACCTTCTTTAATTGCTTTAAGTAATGAGCCTCTGTACCAAATCCAGCCTACAAATATACAACACATAAGGCCAAGCAAAGGTTGAGCTACTTTTGTAGTTAAAGTAATCACTAAGCCAAATAAGCTGCTAAGGTTACACACAATTGTAATGCTAACGATAGCAATTAAAGCTCCAATCAACCAGGTTGCCTGAACGCGTTTCATCCCAAAGCGTTCTACAGTGTATGATACTGGCGCCTCTAACATTGAAATAGATGACGTTAAAGCGGCAATACTCATTAACGCAAAAAATGAAAAGCCCACAAATAAGCCAACTTCGCCCATTCCATCAAATAAAGCAGGGAGTACCTGAAATACTAACGTATCTTCAGAGAGTAGTTTTCCCGTTGTGGCAGAGAATATTTCAACGCCTTGAGCTTGTGCTACATACATAGCCGGAATAATCAGTAAACCCGCTACAAAAGCTATAAATACATCAATAAGGGTTACATAGGCACCTAAAGAAACAAGGTTTTCTTTTTTACTAATGTACGAGCCATAAATAATCATTACGCTAGTACCTAGCGATAAAGAGAAGAAAGCTTGTCCTAGCGCACTCACTAATAATTTTGCGTCAAAAATAGATGAAAAATCGGGAACTAAGTAAGCCTTTAAACCTTCCATTGCGCCATCTTGGGTCATTACATATGCAATAAGTGCAAATAAAATACCTAAAAGAGCAGGCATTAAGCGTTTCGACCATTTTTCAATACCATTCTCAACGCCTCTACTGATAATAGCGACAGTTAGTACGATAAAGACGAGAGTAAATATTATGTTTCGGGTAAGTGATTGCTCACTTAGCCATGTCGATGCTGTGTTGGCACCAACAAGAGTAGCTATGGGGTCAGCTGTAGCGCTGAGCATCCAACCAGCAACAATGGCGTAAAAACTTAATATAAAGCCAGCACATAAAATACCGCCAAAACCAACAATAAAGGCAAAGTGTTTTTGCCATGGCTTATTAGATATTTTTTGAAGTGATGAAACCGCGTTTGCTTGGCCATGACGACCAATCATAAGTTCAGCCATTAAAGCGGGGTAGGCTAAAAAGAACGCAAGCACTAAATATGCGACTAAAAATGCAGCACCGCCATTACTTGCTGTTTGTGTAGGGAATCCCCAGATATTGCCCAAACCAACGGCAGAACCCGCGGCGGCCATAATAAAACCAAAGCGAGAGCTAAACTCGCCTCTAACTGCGCTCATATTATTGTACTTCTCTATTGTGTGACGGCGCTGACAATCTACTGGAAATGTTAAAAAATAAAAAGTGCTTATTTGCTGATCTGGCACAATTTAATAAGTAAATGCGTGTTATAACCATCGATTTTAATTGTTGTTATCGGGTCGTTTAAAATAACGAGTTGATTTTGTTTAATAATTGTTAATTACAGTCTGTAACTATTGCTTTACGAATTGTGATGCTGTGCAATAGTGAGAGTAAAACACGCACCACCTAGCTGGGTACTTTTACTAACTTTAACACTGCCATGATGCCAGTCGGCTACTTTTTCAACAATAGCTAGACCAAGGCCGTAACTTTTATCAGCTCTGTTACGGTGAGCCTCTTCTCTAAAAAATGGACTAAATACGTTGCTAAAGTTTTCTCGAGCTATGCCAGGGCCGTCATCTTCTACCGTTATTATAAGCTGTTGTTCGTGTAACTTCGCACTTAAGTAAATATGTTGGTTTGCGAAATCAGAGGCATTAGTTAATAAATTGGTAATTGCACGAGCAAGCCAGTGAAGATCTGCATTTATTATTTTATCGGTACTATTGAGCTGTACACTAAGCATTTGCATTTCAAGTTTAGGTGCAAGTTGCACTAAAATATCTTCAAGGTAGGACTTAATGTTTGTTGATGAATAGGTCAACTTATTAGCATTTTGCTCTAAAGTAGCAAATGCTAAATAGCTACTAAGCATCGATTCCATATGGTCTAAATCATTTTCCATACGGGTTAAGTACTGTTTTATTTTTTGCTCATCATGGCTATCTAATGCCGCATCTAAACCAAATCGCAGGCACGCGATAGGGGTGCGTATATCATGAGATAAGCTTGAGGCCATTAGCTTGTTTTCGGCGACAAGCTTCTCTATTTGGCTGGCCATGCGATTAAAGGTAAGCTCTACGTCTTTTATGTAAGTAAAATGCGATACTTTTATTCGGGCTTGAACATTACCTGAGGCAAACTTTTTAGCGGCTTCATTTAACACGGTTAATCGTTTAGCTAAGGGCGCAATAATAAAGCCCATAAATACACATAGGCCTGCGTAAAAGAGTAAGGTTAATATAATGTCGTTATGTTGCTCGCTATCAAAAATTTTATCTAAACGCATTGATAAGTGAAAAGGATTTAAAACATCGCTGCTGTAAAGCATATAAAAGCCTTGCTGATCTTCTAAAATCAGCCCACCCGGCGTATGCATTTGTAATAATAAAGAAGGCGGTAAAGCAAGTGATTCATTAGGTTTGTAATCAATTAAAACATCAAACTCTAGCGCCAGTTGTTTTACATAATCGCTGCGCTCAGATGTGGGTATGTTAGCTAATTGCTTGCTAAAACCCATGATCATTTTACTTTGCTGACTAAATTCATCCTGTGGGGTATGCGCTTGTTGACTAAAAGCATCAATAAGCCAGCCCAATACCACAATAGATAAAAGTGCACTGCCTAGAAGCGATATATAAAACTTTTTCATTTATTTATTCATCACTTTATTACCACGCAGTAGAAACAAGTAAATATCCACGGCCCCAAATGGTTTTAATTTTTTCAGGGTTTTGTGGATCATCATTAAACTTTTTACGAAGTGCAGAAATAAGTACATCAACACTTCTATCAAGCCCATCATACTCTCTGCCTTTGGTTGCTTTAAATACAGCGTCGCGAGAGACTACTTGCCCTGCGTTACTCGCAAGGTAGTGAAGCAGTAAATATTCAGCACTTGATATATTTACGTCTTGCTCGTTAAGTTTTACATTTCTAGATTCGGTATCAATACTAAGCGCACCAACATTAATAACACTTTCGTTAACGTGTGGCGTATTTGGCTCATTTTTTTGGCGAAGGGCTGCTTTTATACGCGCTAGCAATGCACGAGGACGCACAGGTTTCATTATGTAGTCGCTTGCACCGACTTCTAGACCAATGACTTCATCCATTTCTTCATCGCGTGCAGTGAGCATTATGATAGGCGAATTATAAAAACTACGAAGCTCTCTACATACGCTTATACCATCTTGCCCTGGAAGCATAATATCTAGGAGCACGATATTTGGATTTAATGTTTTGACTTGGCTAATTACTTCGTCACCTCTGTGACAAACATGCGTTGTGTAGCCTTGCTCTGTTAAATATTCAGCAACCCATTGAGCAAGAGATACATCGTCTTCAACGAGTAAAATAGTGCCGTAGTTATCCATGAAAATATCCTTAATGCGATTGGTATTAAAATAGTCGCCAGCGGCGCTTTTTTTGCCTGTTTTGATATACCCATTGAAGCTTTACTTCGGCAACACTAATTATTTTAGATGTATTGCTGTCGAATAGTTCAAATGAAATACTTTGCTGTGAATCAAATGCATAATTAAAAGTACCGCTCTGTTGCTTGAGCCAACATTGCATTATGTACTTTGAGGTGGCGTCACGTAGGCAGTAATTACCAATGATAGGTTGCTCCCACGTTAGCGTAACGTCAGCATAGCAATTTCGCCCTTCGCGAAGTGCAACGCACGTGTCGGGTAGTGCTATGAGTGCTTCAGGAGGTTCCTGAGCTTTAACAGTAAAAGTACTGGGGAAGATCAGTAATACACAGATCCATCTAAAATACATAACGTAGGCCTACCTTGGCTTTATGTTGATATCCTTGGGAAATAATTGGGCTGTCGTCAATTTCTTTTGAAAACCATGTGGTAAGCCAGCCGGATAAAAACACCCAATCTTGGCTTATTGGGTACTCAGCATGGAACTCAAAAATAATACTGGTACTGGCATTACTGCTGTAAATAGGGCGAATGTTGGTGGCTTCATCGCTATCAATGCCAAAGTAATAATTAGTAAAGTCAGCAGAGTAGGCGCTTAAGCCAACACCCGATCTAAACTCCCAGTTTCGCCATGGCAAAATGTGACTAAAAAAGCTGTTTATAACCCAGCCATTGTGCGCGCCAGATACATCATGAAGGTATTCAAAAGAGAATTGAGAATTTTCAAATCGACGAGAAAGTCGAAGGCCGACGTCAAAGTCGTAATTACGTTTTTTTATACCTTGGAGTTCTTGTATAACACCGTGGTTATAAAACCCTAGGCCTTTTTCGTCAAATCCAGCTTGAGTATTTGTGCCTAATATATCTAGGCCCCAATCAAATTTATCTATAAGACTGTAGCCTATTACAAGGCCGCCACTGAGCTGATTGTGATCGAAATCAAGGTAAAATTTATCGTAGGAAACAGCAAGACTTAAATCGAGCTCAACGCCTTTGTCGTAAGACTCAATGCCGACAAGGTAAGAATCTTCAATATAAAAGCCCGCGCCAGCACTCCAATCCCACGCAAAGCCTTGGGTTGGCTCTAACGTATTATCTGCATAATAGCGGTTACTTGCCATACTCGATGTGCTAAAAATGCAGCAAAAAAGCAGTGTTATGCTCAGTAAAGTATGGTTAAGCAAAGCGTTTCTCATCCCTTAGGGCCTAATTATTATTTGTTATTAACCGTAGTATATTGTTAATTCGTTCCTTTAATCTGTAAAAAAATGTAGTAAGTGTTAGGTCTGTTGATCTTTCAAGGTTAAATTTGCAGCAGTCTGTTTGGTATTTAGGCAAGGCAGAGCCTATACAGTGTGGTTATTCCCCATAAATAGGCGATAACGTAGCATTAATACCAAACAGGCGCTGCCCAAAGGGTTCTTCCTAGGGGCTATTTACTCTTTGTTGCCTACATGGACGTAGGTAAGGGGCGTGAGCAGGACGCGGAAGCTTTGCTCGTTTTACTTATTCTTACATGGATGTAAGCCAGTAGAATAACGCAGGAGCAGTTATCGAGCCTACTAGGTTACAAATCTCGCGCCGCGATTAAATAGCCCCTAGTTTGAACAAATTTTAATCCGTAAAGATCAACAGACCCTAATTTACTGAACTTTAATTTTATCGATTAATATACTGCTCAAGTAAAACTGCATCATAGGTGTTAATGCACTTACTTCTGTTCTGTTACATGGACCGCTAAGTTTGGTAAGACTAGATAGTTTTGACAACGTTTTGTACTGAGGGATTTGAATGTCTTTCCCAAGTCTTTCAATGCGAGCTTCATCAGTGTTTTGTTGATGAACAAAAGCGACAACCTCAAGCTCATTAGTTATTTTTTGCTCTTCGGTAAAATTGTAAATTAGCGGCTCGCGATGAAAACTTGCACTGTCGATAGATGATTTAGCAAACCAAACAACATCACCCGATGACTTGTGCGTAAGACGCATACTAACTTGTGCGAACATAGCTGCGCACTGCTGGGTTGGATATTGTTGTGCAACATTTGAATATAAAGTAAAAGGATTCTCTGGTTGCTTTATTGCGTACTTGGTATCGTCTGTAAAAGTTAAATCTAGTTGCTGAATTGTCAGTGTATAGTCGCTGTTATTTTTAGTTGTCACTTTTAGTTGTTTATCATTCAGTGCTTGGCTAATTTGCGATAGAAGTTTATCGGTCACGCTCGCTTTATCGGTAATGATTTTTACTGTCTGATTTCTAACTACTTTATGTGCAGGTAATTGCACAGATTTAACTTTTGGAGATGAGTGCTCTGTAGTGTACTCAAGCTGATAGGTCTGACTTTTTAATGTTGGCTTTAACGGCATAGCCAATGGCTCGGCGGGCTGCTTTGTAATAGCACAACCAGTTGATAATAATATAAAAAGTGACACAACTAAAAAACGCATAAGTACTAAACACCCGCTAAAAACCAAATAATCGTCGTATTGTACGTTAGTCTAAACAAAACTTCATGATATTATCTGCGCAGATGTGGTTAAAAAGATAAAATTTATAAAAATGAAGTATCTCAACTCCTTAATGTATAGCTTACCTGCTTTGTGTTTGTTGTTTAGCTCTGTGGGTTTTGCAGCAAAAGCGGATCCTGATTGGGATGCATTTGTAAAAAAGTACGGCCGTTACGCACAAAAAAAATTAAAAAGTAAAGGTATACCTGGTGCAGCGCTTTCGATTGTAAATATTAACAACTCAGACTACATCCACACTATGGGCGTAACTAAAACACGAAATGGACAAAAAGTTAATAAGCATACCCGCTTTAGACTTGCGTCTGTTTCTAAGACATTTGCAGGCTCGTTATCAGCTAAATTGGCTGCTAACGGCCTACTGGAGTTAGATAAGCCTGTTAGTGATTACATACCTGATTTTAAAGGAACTGTATATGAAAATGATTTAAAGGTGTTTCATCTTTTAAGTCATTCAAGCGGGTTAGTTCCTAATGCATACGATAATTTAATTGAATCTCGTATGGATTACCCCGGTATTGTTGAAAAGCTACTTAGTGTCAAACCAATTTGTAAACCTGGTGAATGTTATGGCTATCAAAACGTTATGTTTAGCCTTATAGGTGATGTGATATTACAAAGCACCGATACAAGTTACAAACAGTGGTTAAAAGAAGCTATTTTTGAGCCATTGAAAATGAGTGATGCGAGCTTAGGCTTTGAATCAATGACAAATGACAAAAATTACGCGCTACCACACGTGCGTGGTAAAAAACGTTGGTATAGCGCTAAGCTTAAAAAAAATTACTATAAAGTGAGCCCGGCAGCCGGTGTAAATGCGAGCGCAAGTGATATGGCTATTTGGCTAAAAGCGCAGTTGGGCCAATATCCTGATGTTTTGTCATTGGATATTCTCGCAAAACAAACACGCCCTTATACGAATACAAAAAAAGAAATGTATCGTAGGGTGTGGAAAAAACACCTTAACGAAGCTTATTACGGGCTAGGTTGGCGCGTTTATAACTATGCTGATGAAACGCTTTATTATCATAGTGGCTGGGTGCAAGGGTATAGAAGTGATTTGGTTGTATTTCCTCATTTAAATATTGGTTTTAGCTTAATAGTTAACGCTGAAACCGGCGTAATTAATGAACTAACGACTGAATTTATCGACAGGCTATTAGAGTACAAACGGGGTAAAAAAATATGAATAAAATAATATTAGTAATCACTTGTTTAGTCGTATTATCTAATAGTAGTTTGGCGCTTGCGGCACCGGATAAAATATATTTGTTTCGTCATAGCGAAAAGTTAACGGGCAAAAATCCAGCGCTCTCAGAGTTGGGAAAGGCACGTGCAAATAATTTAGTTACTTTTTTCAAAGAGTATCAAAATATACATATTTTCAGCAGTAACTATAAACGCACGTTACAAACAGCGGCCCCTTTGCAGACATATTTTAATACCGACGTAAATGTGTATAACGCAGGTGAGCTAAGTGATTTAAAAAAAGAGTTACTAAAACTAAAAGGTGTAGTTGTTGTTATAGGGCACAGTAATACCACACCGCGACTAGCCGAGCTGCTTTCGAATGAAAAAGTGTCAGCAATGAGTGAAACACAATTTACTCAGTACTTTATATTGAATAAGAAGCCGAGGAGTAATGGTAGCGAATATGATTTAACCCATCATAAAATGAGCTTTTGATTTAAAACGTTAAATAATAAAAAACCAGCATTAAGCTGGTTTTTTCAATTTAAACGCACTAAATCCTTTAACAGGAATAATTAGTTACGAGGTAAATGTATTTTTTTCTCAACGCTTTGACGATAAAGCACAATAGTGTGACCTATCGTTTGTAGCTTAGTCGCACCAGTTTCACGTACGATTGCTTCAAAAATTAGTGCTTTTGTTTCACGATCGTCAGTTGGAACTTTAACTTTGATTAATTCGTGAATTTCTAATGCACTTTGAATTTCTACTACTACGCCTTCGGTTAAACCGTTAGAACCTAGTAAAACTACAGGCTTAAGGCTATGTGCCTGACCTTTTAAAAACTGCTTTTGTTTGTTTGATAATGTCATGTTTATACAAATTTTGCTGAATATGGCTTGAATTAAGGGTATTCTAACGCCATCTAAAGAATATTACTAATTAGTTGCGTGTTAATTTATGACAAATAAAAAACAGTCAGCCAGTTCACAGCGATGGCTGAAAGAACATTTTGATGATAAATATGTTCAAGAAGCGCAAAAAAAAGGCTGGCGTTCCCGAGCGGTTTTTAAATTAGATGAAGTACAAAATAGAGATAAGATACTTCGTCCAGGTATGACAGTTGTTGATTTAGGGGCAGCGCCAGGAAGTTGGTCTCAATATTTAGCAGAGAAAGTCGGTGACAAAGGTCAAGTGATAGCGTGTGATATATTACCGATGGACTCACTTGCGGGTGTTGACTTCTTACAAGGCGACTTTCGTGAAGAATCAGTATTAAATGCGTTGTTAAAACGTATTGATGGTAAAAATGTTGATGTGGTACTCTCTGACATGGCACCAAATATGAGTGGCAATAACTCAGTAGATCAAGCAGGTAGCATGTATTTGGTAGAACTTGCGCTAGATATGTGTAGCCAAGTACTAAAGAAAAATGGCGCATTTATTGTTAAAGTTTTCCAAGGCGAAGGCTTTGATCAATACTTGCAAGATGTACGTAATAGTTTTAAAGCAGTGAAAATACGCAAACCTGATGCCTCACGTGCCCGTTCTCGGGAAGTATATATAGTAGCGACTGGATACAAACTGTAGTACAGTTGCTTGGCGTTTAGTTGAACTTAAATTAATTGGATACAAGAGGTTAACCCCTTGAGCGATATGGCGAAAAATTTAATACTATGGCTGGTGATTGCAGTTGTGCTGATGTCAGTCTTTCAGAGCTTTAATGGCGGCGAGCAAGTTGATCGTCAAACTAGTTACACTCAATTTGTTAAAGATGTCCGTAGTGGCTCTTTACAAGAAGTTATTATTGACCGTGGTACAGGTAATATTACTGGTACTAAGAGCAGTGGTGAGCGTTTTCAAACAACGATGCCAATGTACGATGAAGATTTAATTAATGACTTACTTAAAAATGATGTAAATGTGAAGGGTGTACAACCTGAAGAACAATCATTTTTAGCAAGTATATTTATTTCTTGGTTCCCGATGATACTGCTTATAGGTGTGTGGATATTCTTCATGCGTCAAATGCAAGGCGGCGGCGGTAAAGGCGCTATGTCATTTGGTAAGAGTAAAGCTCGGTTAATGAGCGAAGACCAAATTAAAACAACGTTTGCCGATGTGGCAGGTTGTGATGAAGCGAAAGAAGACGTTACTGAATTGGTCGACTTTTTACGTGACCCATCAAAATTTCAAAAGCTTGGCGGTAGTATTCCTAAAGGCGTACTGATGGTTGGCCCTCCAGGTACCGGTAAAACGCTACTTGCAAAGGCAGTTGCTGGTGAAGCAAAAGTACCTTTTTTTACAATTTCGGGTTCAGATTTTGTTGAAATGTTTGTGGGTGTTGGTGCATCACGTGTACGTGATATGTTTGAACAAGCTAAAAAAGCGGCGCCTTGTATTATCTTTATAGATGAGATTGATGCTGTTGGTCGTAAACGTGGTGCTGGTATGGGCGGCGGTAACGACGAGCGTGAGCAAACACTTAACCAAATGCTAGTAGAGATGGATGGCTTTGGTGGTAACGAAGGTATAATCGTTATTGCAGCAACTAACCGACCAGATGTATTAGACCCTGCATTACTTCGTCCAGGTCGTTTTGACCGTCAAGTTGAAGTAGGCTTACCTGATATTCGTGGTCGTGAGCAAATACTTAAAGTACACATGCGTAAAGTGCCATTAGGCGATAACGTAGAAGCGGCTCTTATAGCACGTGGTACTCCTGGTTTCTCAGGTGCTGATTTAGCAAACTTAGTAAACGAAGCTGCGCTTTATGCTGCACGTGGTAATAAACGTGTTGTAAGTATGGCTGAATTTGACGCTGCTAAAGACAAGATCATGATGGGCGCAGAGCGCAAGACCATGGTGATGAGCGAGCAAGAAAAAGCAATGACTGCGTACCACGAAGCAGGCCATGCAATTGTTGGTCGTATGGTGCCAGAGCATGATCCAGTTTATAAAGTATCTATTATTCCACGTGGCCGTGCGCTGGGTGTAACAATGTACCTACCAGAACAAGATCGTGTTAGCCATTCAAAAGAGCTTTTAGAATCAATGATTTCTAGTCTTTATGGTGGCCGTATTGCTGAAGCGCTTATTTACGGTGCAGATAAAGTAACAACGGGTGCAAGTAATGACATTGAACGAGCTACAGATATAGCGCGTAAAATGGTTACGCATTGGGGTTTAAGTGAAAAACTAGGTCCGTTACTTTACGCTGAAGATCAGAACGAAATGTATATGGGTGGCGGTGGTAGCCGTTCATCTAGCATGTCAGACGATACAGCTAAAATAATTGATGCAGAAGTACGTTTATTTTCAGATCGTAACTATCAAAGAGCAGAAGAAATATTAAAAGAAAACATTGATATTCTTCACTCAATGAAAGATGCATTAATGAAATACGAAACTATTGATGCTAAGCAAATTGATGATTTAATGGCGCGCCAACCAGTGCGTGAGCCGCGTGATGCACATGACCGTCATGAAGCAAAACCGGTAAAAGCGGAAGAACCTCAAGAGCCAGTAGTTGATGAAAGTCAAAATACTGACGATTCATCAAAAAAAGATGAAACAAACCTTGATGATAAAGCTGAATAATCGTTAAAATAGTAATGAAAGCCCCGAACTTCGGGGCTTTTTTGTATCAGCTATTTAGAAAAAGAATAAAGGTTGGCAATGACTAGCATACTAAAGCTTCCGAGAGGGCGTACGCTTAATCTTGAAAAGCCCGTTATTATGGGGATATTAAATGTAACGCCGGATTCGTTTTCTGATGGTGGGCAGTTTTTAGATCCCAAAATAGCGCTAAAGCGCGCTATGCAATTATTAGATGACGGTGCGACAATTTTAGATATAGGGGGCGAATCTACTCGCCCAGGTGCGCCAGATGTCAGCTTAGAGGATGAACTTTCTCGAGTAATCCCTGCTATTAAAGCGATACGTCAGCACAGTGATTGCATTATTTCAATTGATACTAGTAAAGCACTGGTAATGGAGCAAGCAATACTCGCAGGGGCAGACATAGTCAATGATGTTAGAGCTTTACAAGAAATAGACGCTTTAGAAACGGTTGCGCAGTATGAAGATGTAGCAATTTGTTTAATGCATATGCAAGGGCAGCCCCGCAGCATGCAATCGGCACCTCATTACGATAATTTGTTTGCAGATATAAATATGTTTTTTAGTGAACGTATTAAAGCATGTGAAACAGCTGGGATTAAGTTTGCACGACTTATTCTAGACCCAGGTTTTGGATTTGGAAAAACGCTTAGTCATAACTATCAAATATTGGCTAGGTTTGATGATTTTAATAAGTTAGGTTTGCCATTATTGGCCGGATTATCTCGTAAATCGATGATAGGTAATTTATTAAATAGAGATACAAATGAACGGTTAGCGGGCAGCTTAGCGGGTGCGTTAATCGCAGCGCAAAATGGCGCAAAAATTATTCGTGTACATGACGTAAAAGAAACCGCAGATGTACTTGGTGTATATCAAGCCTGCGAACAAGGAATTTCACAATGAAAGAAAGAAAATATTTTGGCACCGATGGCGTGCGTGGACTTGTAGGCGCTGCTCCTATAAACCCTGAGTTTGCAATGAAGTTAGGCTGGGCTGCTGGACGTGTATTATCACAAAGTGGTACTAAAAAAGTAATTATAGGTAAAGATACACGTATTTCGGGCTACATGCTTGAAACCGCACTTGAAGCTGGTTTAATCGCCGCTGGTATTGATGTTGTATTATTGGGTCCTATGCCTACACCTGCTGTAGCCTACTTAGCTCAAACATTTCGTGCAGAGGCGGGAATTGTAATTAGTGCTTCACATAATCCGTATTACGATAACGGTATTAAGTTTTTTAATGGTCAAGGTTTAAAGCTCGATGATGCAGTAGAACTTGAAATAGAAGCAATGCTTGATGAGCAAATGACGTGTGTTGCTTCAGATAAATTAGGTAAAGCATCGCGTTTAGTTAGTGCGGATGGCAGGTATATAGAGTTTTGTAAGAGCCAGTTCCCGCAAGGCCTATCTTTAGAAGGTCTTAAAATTGTTGTCGATTGCGCAAATGGCGCTACTTATCATATTGCACCTTCTGTTATGCGTGAACTTGGCGCAGAAGTAATGACACATGCATGCGAGCCTAATGGCGTTAATATCAATCATGAATGTGGCGCTACTCACGTAGATGCCCTTAAACGTAAAGTGCTTGAACTTAAAGCCGACGTAGGTATTGCATACGATGGTGATGGTGACCGCGTAATGATGGTTGATCATAATGGCCGCGTTTTTGATGGTGATGATCTGGTTTATATTATTGCTTGCCAAGCAGCCCAAGATGATAATTTGGGTGGTGGTGTAGTTGGCACTGTTATGTCTAACATGGGCCTTGAAAATGCTTTAAAAGCAAAAGGTATCGAGTTTGCTCGCAGTAAAGTAGGGGACCGCTATGTTATGGAGTTACTACAGCAAAAAGGCTGGAAAATTGGCGGCGAAAGCTCAGGCCATGTACTTAATCTAGATTTAATTAGCACGGGTGATGGCATTATATCAAGCTTGCAAGTACTGGCTGCTATGGTTGCACAAAATCGTACATTACAAGATTTAGGTGCTGGTTTTACCAAGTATCCAATGAAAATGATAAACGTGCGTTATACCGCTGGAACTGACCCTACAAAAGCACCTGAAGTACTTTCAGCTGTAGCAGAAGTTGAGCTTGCTTTAGGCGATAAAGGCCGTGTTTTACTGCGTAAATCAGGCACTGAACCTGTGGTTCGTGTTATGGTTGAAGCCGAGCAAGAAAAAATTGTAATAGACAGCGCTCAAAAAATTGCAGCTGTTGTAGAATCTATGAGCAAACAAACTGATTAATAACAATAACCTCTTGTAACTTTGGGCGAGAAAAGTTAATATCTCGCCCGCTTTCTAATGTGGAGTGGATAATGGCAATACGCAAGGCGATGGTCGCAGGCAACTGGAAAATGAATGGCTCTTTAGAGTTAGTTAAACAAATGTCTGACGCCATTAACGATGTAAAATCACAAGAGATGGACATTGTTTTATTTCCTCCATACCCACTTGTATCTGCAATGGTAGCTAGCGGTGTTTCTACAGGAGCTCAAACTGTTTCTGAAAATACACCTGGCGCATTTACTGGTGAAGTTGATGCGCAGCTTATAAAAGATTTAGGTGCAAGTTACGTACTCGTTGGTCATTCTGAACGCCGCAGTATTTATAACGAAAGTAATGCAACAGTCGCTGAAAAGTTTGCTAGGGCACAGCAAGTTGGTTTAACACCAATTTTATGTGTAGGCGAAAGCGAAAGCGAGCAAGAGAACGGTCAAACTGAACAAGTAGTTGCTGCACAAATTGATGCAGTAATAGAGAAATTAGGTGTAGCAGCACTGAAAGATTCTGTGATAGCATACGAGCCCGTTTGGGCCATAGGCACAGGTAAGACTGCATCGCCAGAGCAGGCACAAACTGTTCATAAATTTATCCGTGACAAAATTGCATCACTTGACAGCAATTTAGCACAAGGGCTTACCATCTTATACGGTGGTAGCGTTAATGAAAAAAATAGC
Organism: Pseudoalteromonas sp. EB27; assembly: GCF_001974875.1. Classification (GTDB taxonomy): domain Bacteria; phylum Pseudomonadota; class Gammaproteobacteria; order Enterobacterales; family Alteromonadaceae; genus Pseudoalteromonas. The sequence continues at coordinate 220,220 of NZ_MTQD01000005.1, read as the reverse complement.
GAATTATTATTTGCACAAACAGATATAGATGGCGGCTTAATTGGCGGCGCAAGTCTAAAGGCAGAGTCTTTTACTGCAATCTGTAACAGTGCAAAAGGGACTGTATAAGATGTACGAAATTTTATTAGTAGTTTATTTAGTTGTGGCTTTAGCTTTAGTTGGAATGGTTTTAATTCAACAAGGTAAAGGCGCAGATATGGGTTCTTCATTTGGCGCTGGTGCATCAGGCACTGTTTTTGGTTCGTCAGGTGCTGGTAACTTTATGACAAAAACAACCACAAGCTTAGCAACGGTATTTTTTGTTTTAAGCATTGTGTTAGGAAACCTAACAGCTGGTCAAATTAAAAAGACCGACGAATGGGAAAACCTAGAAGCAGCTCCAGCAGTAGAAACAGTAGTTCCTGTTGAAGAAGATGTTCCAGTAACATCTACAAAAGAGCAAAGCTCTGAAGTACCGAACTAATTTAGCGTAAAGCTATCGTTAAACGATTTATCTTCCTCAAATAAGTCACATGTTTAACACCTGAGCGAAAGCTTAAAATGCGGATGTGGTGGAATTGGTAGACACGCCACCTTGAGGGGGTGGTGCTTTAGGGCATGGGGGTTCAAGTCCCCCCATCCGCACCAAATTTAGAAACCAGTAGCAGTGATGTTACTGGTTTTTTTGTATCTGGAATTTATTGTGGGTGTTTTTTGAACGATGTGTGTTTATTGTTAAATAATTCTTCTATTTGTTAGAAAAAACTAGAAATATTACAAATTTAGCTCACACTTATAGATATAAAGCCGATAATAGATATAGACAATAAAATAAGGTAGCACAGTATGGCTTCAGGCTTCTCTTTTCAAAACCTAAGCATAACAAAAAAAATACATGCAATAACATGTATTGCGGTTGTGGCTTTTGTAGTGATCGTATTGATAAACTATTTAGCTATGAATGATAATAAGGTTTCTCTCGATGAAATGAGTAACTCATCGTATAAAGTTGTAAAAATAACGTCGCAAAACGTAGGGCTTTTAGAGAAACTTGATGAACTTTATACCCAAGCTGTTACGTTTGGTGAGCAAGACCTTATAGTTAAAGCAGATGAGGTATATCAAGCTTTAGAGTCTAATATTGCATTAATAACGCAACTTAATAACTCCTACATTAATAACGATATTATTAATGAGTTGTCAGATTATGAAAAAATATCCTCAAGTATTGCTACAGGTATGGTTAACGGTACAGCTGATTTTAGTAAGATTCAGCAACAAGCGCAGCTTAAAACAAGCTTATATGGATCTGTTTTAGAAAGCTTTAAAGGCGCTCAACAAAAAGCTGATAATCGTTTTTTTGAACTGGTTGCCAACACTAAAGCGCGCTCTGATGAAGCATTAACTCTAATGTTAGCTGTATCCATTATTTCATTAATTTTATTATTGTTTATGGCTATTTGGATTGCTAAGAATATAGGCTCATCTGCTAGTGATGCAGCTAACAACCTTAGTTTATTAGCAAGCGGGAATGGTTCTTTAAGCACCCAACTATCTGTTAATTCAGAAGACGAGATTGGCCAAGTTTCTATTAATTTCAATGCATTTATTTCCTTGCTAAGAGAAACGGTTCTTGAAGTTATTGCTGTATGTGAGCCTTTAATGGAAAACTCAACACGACTAGTTCAAGGTATGGAACAAGCTGAGCGCGCTACAACAAAACAAACCACTGATGCTGAAATTGTTAAGCAATCTATGGAAGAAATGAAGCAGAGTGTTGGTGACATATCAGAATCTGCGGCTAACGCTTCTCACGCTGCTGAAACGGCCGAGAAAGAAGTTGAACAAAGTCGTACACAAGTGCAAATGTCAGTTACCGCCTCTCGTACGCTCAGTGATGAAATCAATCGAGCTGCAAGTACTATCAATAAGCTTGCGGACGATACAAAAAATGTATCGCAGATTTTGAATGTAATCACGTCTATTGCAGATCAGACAAACTTACTTGCCCTTAATGCTGCTATTGAAGCCGCTCGAGCAGGTGAACATGGAAGAGGTTTTGCGGTAGTGGCTGATGAGGTTCGTGAACTGGCTTCTCGCACTGCACATTCTACTAATGAAATACGTGAACTATTGGGGTCATTAACGACTGCCGCAAATGAATCTGTAGCAGCTATGACTTCAGCACGAGATATGGCAACAGATAATGCTACAGCCGCAGAGAAAACAGGTATTTCAATAGAGAAAATCGCAGAGCAAATGTTAGAAATTAATGGTATGAATTCGCAAATAGCAGCAGCGACAGAGGAACAAACATCCGTTGCAGCTATGGTAGTAGATAATGTGTCAAATATGCATGTATCGTTCGAAGATACTATGGACTCATTACTTGCTGTTCGCGACGTAGCCAAAAACCTTCACTACCTATCAGACAACCTATTAGATGCAACAGCTAAGTTTAGAATTGAGTAAAGCTTAGTACTGAGTCAGTATAAAAATCTACCCAAGGGTTGATGCCAGTTAGTTAACCGCTGACTGGCTTTTTTTGGATATTTGACATACCTAGTTTATGCTCACCCTCGCTTTATTAGTAATATTTGATGCTCTACTTAAGCTTACGATTACTCTATTTATTTAGGGATGCTCCCTGAGTTCTCAATAAACATAGTCTGAATTAAGTTAATAATATTAATTACACACGTCGCAACACTCAGTTCACAGAAGTCTTCTGAATTGGGTACGTAGCTATTGGCTAGATGAAGTGTTGTAGTGGGTTGGAAAAGAAAAGGCTTCTGAATAAATTCAGAAGCCTTTATAAACGAACCAGAAGGCCGGTTTATCGATTAGTTAAATACTTATCAACCTATCTGCATTAACCTCTGGGGTTATATCAATTTTACTGCTAAAAAGTAGCAATTACTTTAACTTTATCGGTCACTTTAGCGCTATCAACATAGCCAATAGCGTCGTTATTAGCGGCAACAAAATCAATAACAGCTTGGTCAGTTGTTAGTTTTTCAGGTGGGGTACCTTTACCTGTAAATACAAGCTTTGACCAATATGCATTTAACTGACTGCTAGACTTACCCACTACTTTGTCGTTAAATTCATCGGCTACAGATGTACCGTCTTGATTTATAGGATTAACTTTATCGCCATTACTAAATGACTTACTTTTTCCCAGATAAATCTTTTTTATTGTGTCAGCATCTACAGAGCTAGCATTGCTTGGATTAATAATCACAGCAACTTCTGCAAATACATTAATTGAGCACAATGAAAGTGCACTTACTAAAATTAATTTTTTCATCATAGGCTCCAATTAAAAGACAAGATCTACACCGACAGCTACAACATCCGTCTCTGTATCAGTTATGTCATCTTCAAAACGACTAAAGTCGATCTTGAAAGCAGCGGAAGGATGAAAATCATAACGTGCACCAATTGTGTATACGTTACTTTGTGCACGAAGACCTTCAAGAGCACCATTTACAGCTGAATTTAAGGTTGGTATTGACTCAATGGTATTAAAACGTGATGAGTCATGTTTGTCATCATTGTCTTCATAAGTAAAATGAACAATTACACTGTCAATACGGTAACCAACTGATGCGTAATACTGTGACTGTTCTGGTAGTATACTGTCTTCAACCTCAAATTGCGTATATTCGGCATCAAACAAAAAGTTTTCATAATCAATAGAAAAACCAACGCCAACGAAGCTCGTTTTATCTTCTTCAGTGATTAGGTCATTCGCAGTATTAGTTAAGCCACTATCAGACAATACACTTACGAGACCAATTAGGCCGCTATCCTCTGATGAAATGCTAGTGTCGGCCACAATGTATGCAGCTCGCGCACTGAACCAGTCGTATGATAGACTCCAGTTTATACCGCCTAAATTATTTAATTCAGCAGGTAATTCTGTTCCAAATACATCAATATCACCATCGAATGCACCATAAAAGCCTTGAAGCGTAGAATCCCAATCACCCAATTGAGAGCTGTAAACTACACTAACTCCTTCATAAGTTGAAAATGGGATACCGTATACTGATTTTGGCGGACGTACCCAGCGATAAGCATAACCTACATCCAAGAAATCAGAGTACTTGTAAAAAGGAACACGCATTTTACCAGCGCTAAATTGCAGTTCATCGCTGTATTCATAAGTAACGTATGCCCATTCGAATGTAGCGTCAAAGTCATCCTCTCCACGCGCAATAATTTGAGCCGTAGCTGTTAGCTTTTCATGTAGGTCTGCAGATAATTGTAAAGCGAATTTACTCTCATTTTTAAAAGAGATATCGTCATCATAGCCGTACAAAGTACTGTCACTATCCAGACTTTTACCACCGACAATTGATGCAAAACCATTAATTCTTACCTCAGCACTAGCATAGCTAGATGCTAAAACTGCACATACAGCCACTGCTACAGATAGCTTTTTCATATGTTGTTCCTATTTGTTATTTAAATGTTGATTTCTTTATTAGTATAAGTGCATAACGAGTATTTATCTAATAAACAGAATGGTTTGAGGTGTTTATTTAATTTTTAATCAATATTATTTTGTATTTTAATTAATCAGATGCGAATTTTTGTGTTTAAAAATGTTTAGTACTGGGGTTGAATATAAAATATACGCCTGATAATTCTTGTTTATAACGTCTGAATGTAACTTACAGGCCGTAACTATTACATTTACTGCTATATAGATTTGTTAACATCTAATTATAAGTGTTTTGCATAAGTTATTTAGTTTAAATGTTTATATTTTATATTGTCGTATAGTCGAAATTATCAATAAGTAAAGCTAGACATAAGCAAATAGAAACTTTCTAAACGGTGTTTTTATCATAGGATTACTCCTGTCTTAGCGAGGTTGTTCAAAGGAAATGGCGCTGATGAAGAAGCTAACTTGGTTTTTATTATGCTGCTTTGCAATGAATGCATTCAGTAACGATGAAGTAAGTTTAACTCTGGTAGGTCATATCTCACCAGTGTGCGGCTTTACTACTCAAAATAACAACCTACGTTTTTCTTCAGATGGCCTCGCGAGTACAAAGCTAGTGATTAATTGTAATTCACCTATGCGAGTATCAATGCAATCTGAAAACGGTGGCCTGCGCCATCAGCAAAGTACTCAAATAAATTCTTATAACCTAAATTGGTCAATAGAGGGGGTTTCAAGCGACGTTTCTGCAACAGCACTTGAGCTCAAATCTATGTACAATTTTGACGTTAATGAGATTTTATTTAACAGCGTAGCTAAATTACAACTAAAACTAGATGAGCCTTTAATTTATGCCGGAAGTTACCAGGATGTGCTTCGCATAGAAATGACACCATCGGTTGTATCTGGTGGAGTTTGGTAAAACACTAACTATTAAATATAAACAAATATGTCACATGGATAAGGAATATTAAAATGAAAAAGTTAATCGTGTTATCAGCAATCGCAACTCTAACATCTGGCGCAGCATTTGCTGAAAATCTAAATGTAGGTGGTGCAGTGTCATCGGTTTGTGGGGTGAGCAACATTAACACTACACAATTCTTTCAAACATTATCAAATGGTGCAACTAAAAATGTAGGTTTTGATTTGCAGTGTAATGATGTTGATGGTGCAACAATGTCATTAACAACATCTGAAGGACATTTACAAAATGCTGACCATGAAGATCGTGGTGTCGGCTACACAGCCAAGTTAACTGCAGGAACATTTGATTTTACGCTTTCAGCTGAAAATGGCCAAAACGATCAGTCTGAATCGCAAAGTCAGCCTGGTTCGCCAACGCTTGCTGCCGGAGGAGTCGCAGGTAATATTTTACTAACTGTGACGCAAGCCCCTGTTTATGCAGGTACTTACGCAGATACGCTGATGCTAGCAATTACAGCTAACTAATCATTCAGTATATTAAAAGGCAGTAGCTACTGCCTTTTAATTTATTAAGAGGGACTTTATATGCGCTATCTATTTTTAATTGTTTTTTTACTTACTTCATACTCATCACAGGCTTTTCAAGTAAAGCCAATGGTCGCAGAGCTTGAATCATCAGGTAGCCAGTCACAGCAAACCATTCGCATATCAAACCCTTCAGATAGCCCTTTAACTATCGAAATATCAGCTTTTGATTTACTAATTGCTCCTAACGGTGATGAAGCATTAAAAGCGAACGAAGATGACTTTTTAATTATTCCTATGACTACGATTATACCGTCCGGAAAGAGTCAATCAGTAATTGTTCGATATATTGGGGAGCCAATATTAGAAAATTCGAAAGCGTACCGTATAGCCATTGATCAGGTATCTGTTGATTTAGAGAAAGCGGGGCAATCAGGCGTTGGTATGTCAGTTAGCTTTAGGACTTTGTTTAATGTGGTGCCTAAAGGTGCTGAGGCAAAATTATTAATTAAAAATAAACGCCAAGTAGATACAGAAACATGGAATGTGCTTCTGGAAAATACAGGCAATAAATATATTCGCTTATCGCAGGCACAGTGGCTTATTAAAGGCGATGATCAAGAGCTATTATTAGAAGGTGCTGAATTAAGTAAAGCATTGACTGGAAAAATTTTATTACCAAAATCTAGCCGTGAGGTCTCAATAAAAATTCCAACAAAATTTAATGCAGCAAGCAGTGATCTAGAGGTCAATTTTTAATGCTGCGGATATGCAGTTACTTTTTTATATATATAATTGTAATTGCACCTGTTTTTGCTGTAGAGGTAACGCCTATGGTGGTTACTTTCTCTCCTGATAGTCGTTCAAGTAACGCTTCTAGCTTGGTCCATAATCAATTACCAAGAGACATTGCTTTTGATATTCAAATTTACGAAATTGACTTTTCTCAAGGCACGCCTAAATTAATTTCTTTAGATGACTCTCCATTGTGGGTTTTTCCTCCATCGCTATTTTTGCAACCAGGGCAAAGCCAACAGTTGCAATTTAGATGGTTAGATAAAAAACTTCCTAGTACAGATAAAAGCTATCAAGTTAGTTTGATTGAGCAGCCCATTGCAAATCAGTCTATAAATAAACAGTCACAACTTACGATGTTGTTAAATGTAAATTTAATTGTTCATTTGGATCAACCTAGATTAGTTCCTAAACTGATTATAAAAGAACCTCATGTTGAGGATGGCTTTATCGTCACTGAAGTATTAAATGAAGGAAAAGGGGCTGGACGATTAAGTGATTATGAAATAAAGATTACTAAAAATAAAACCTTGAGCGATCGAATTTTAAAAGATCAATTAAAAGCAAACGGATACGATGTTTTTTTTGCTCCTAATAGCACCAGTGTCATAAAAGTCCCTATTCCGCAATCTTTACAGAGAGGAAGTTTAAATCATTTACGTTTAGTGCTGGCTCGCTAGTTATGCGAGTTTTATTATGCATATTTTTATTGAGCTTTACTCAATTATGTTACTCAAAAATTAACCCGTCTAAAAGAACCATCGAACTCAGCGTTGAAGCAGAACTGAATAAAAATGCTATTGGTAAATTAACTCTCGCAGTTGATCCAAATGATAATCTATCACTTAAATGGAGTGAAATTAAAGTTTCATTCGAACGACTTTTATTTTCAGAAGATTTTGATTCTTTAGAGTCTAAAGTTCATAAGAATATTGTTGATACAAAAGCATTAGAGTCATTTGGATATAATATTTCATTCGATATGAGTGATTTTAGCTTAGCAATATCAGTACCTCTTACTCTGACTCGCCCTCAGCAGCTAAGTTTAAAATCTGATTCAAGGAATTTAACAGCATCGGAACCCGCTAAACTAAGTGGGTTTATTAATGCTTATTCAAGTTATTTTTATCAGCAAGATAAAAGCGAGGACACAATAGATGAGCTTTTAGCTATTCGCTCTGAAATGGTAGTGAGCTGGGAAGGGTGGGTTTTAGAAAACGAAGTTGAGTATTTATCTGAAGTAGCCCCTACTTCATCAAATATTAGGCGCTTAGGTACTCGTGTAATACATGACCTACCGCTCAGTGGGCTTCGGATATCAATTGGTGATAATTATAGTTCAGGTAGTTATTTTCAATCAACAGCACGGGTACTCGGTTTGTCGCTTTCACATGATTTTTCGCTAGTTTCTGACAGACCTATCAGGCCCAGCGCTTCACGTAGCTTTACCTTAGAGAGTCCATCCTCTGTAGAGGTGTTAGTTGGCGAGCGGATAGTACAAAAGCTTAATTTAGCCGCAGGTATATATTCTCTTGATGATATTCCCCTTACTGAAGGAAGCAATAATATTACTCTGAGGATCACTGATATAGCAGGAGTAGTCCGTTTTGTTGATTTTGATGTAACGACCGGTTTAGATCTTTTTGCTCAAGGGCAACTTGAATATGAGTTTCATTTAGGTGTTCCTTCACGCTTAGGTAGTGATCTAGATTATGATTACGACGAGCCACTAGTCAGCTTTTATCTTGATTATGGTATTACACCTAGCTGGACAGCTGGTGCGGCAGTGCAAGGTGATGAGTATTCTCAGCAGGTTGGTTTTAAAAATATTTATGCAGCTAAAATTGGACAGATTGCGTTTGAAAATGCGATAAGTTTCAATGAAAAAACAGGCCATGCCTATCGCATTGTTTATAGTAACTATAGAAATCATAGTGATAATAACACTGACATTACGGTGGGTTATGAATACTCATCAAGATATTTTACTGGCCTTGGTTATCGGCCTGATTCTCAATCTAGTTCTCGCTTAAGAGAGCATTATATTCAGGCTAATTATAGTTTTTTTTGGGGAGATAATACGCAAACATCTTTTTTTACAAGCTTATCAAGGTCATATGATGAAGCTCAGTTTGATAAATCAATTGGGGTTAGTCTTTCTGGTGAGATCGATAATAGCCAATGGAGATATAGTTTAGGTGGGCAGTGGGAGGGTCTCGCTGAAGAAAGTCAATGGGATGTAAGGTTGTCTGTCACTTATAAGTTTTCTAATACTCGACGGGCTAAATTATCTCATCAATCTAGGCGTGACAAAACACGTTTAGAATTCTCTCAAGATAGTAATCAGCGCTATGTTGGAGCTTTGAACATAAGAGCTGGGCTTGAAAAAAATGATCTAAATGAAGCTATTTTTGATTTAAATACTCAATACAACGCGAATCGTTTTGTTATGAACTTTGATCATGGGAGTTTTTATGAGCAATTTAATGAGGACTCAGCTTACCATCAGAGCCGATTAAGCTTGGCGTCAAGTATAGCATTTGCAGATAAGAGTTGGGCTGTTGGGAAACCAATATACGATAGCTTCGCTTTAATAGAGCCTCACTCTAGCCTTAAAGGAAAAAAAGTTATATTGGGGCAATATGAAGATGTATATAGAGCAGATAATGAAGACTTCGAGACTATTTTATTAAACGATATAAGTTCATACGCCTCGACCAACGTTGCAGTCGATATTGACAACTTAGCGCCAGGGTATGATATAGGTTCTGGTATTATTACTCTTTATTCACCTTATCGAACGGGCCATGCAATTACAATAGGGACTGCTGCTAACATATCAGTCATTGCAACGTTGTTCGACCAACAAAAAAAACCACTATCGTTACAGGTTGGAACAGCTATTTGTTTAGATAATAGTAGTAAGAAGGAGCATACATTTTTTACGAATAAAAAAGGACGATTTGCATTAACAGGTTTAACCGCCTGTAATTATGAAATTACACTTAATAATGCAGAAAAGTCACATTTTACGATTGAAGTATCTGAAGGTGAGCAATTACAGCGCAAAGGAGCTATTTATGTACAATAAAAAAGTAAGTTTATTATTGGGTGGTTTAGCACTATTTATTTTTACGCCTTTAATTCATGCGCAATGTGCTGCTAGGTTCGATAAGATTGAACATATTTATGATGATTTTGAAAGCTACCATGCCTTACAGCAAGTAGACTCTAAGAAAGAGCTACGTATAAGCGTTATTAATGATGAGAATTGTCAATTACAGCTCTTGATTACAAGTGAGAACCAAGCTCAGTTAAAAGGGCAATTTCAAAGTGTTCCGTACCAAATGCAAAGTATACAGAGTCAGTTAGTAAGCACATCAACTTTAAAGTTGAGCTTTACTAATTCTTCGACGATATTGTCTTTACTAATACCATCAGGAACGCCTATTAAAGCTGGTGTTTATACAGATAGACTTCAAATGAAATTATACGACCAGGGGAGCAAGTTGTTAGATGAACAAGAATATAGCATTCAAGAAAATATTGCGCCTAGAACAAGTCTTTCTGTACTTGGGTATAATACATTTTCAAATACTATTAATTTGGGAGAGTTAATTCCGGGTAAGGAATACACTATGTTACCTAGCTTACAAGTTGTTACTAATTCAGATATTCAATTATCTGTAAGTTCAGATAATAATGGTAGATTAATACATAGTCTCTATAGAGATAAATATGCAATTAATTACAGTCTAGATCTGGCAGGAAGTTGGCTTGAACTAAATAACGTATCACAACATAAATTCTTATATTCAAGGCAGACCGTTTATTTATTACCTTTAAAAATTCAACTAAATGATTTTGAAAGGCAAGCTGCCGGAGAATATTCAGATACAATAAGGTTTCAAATAAGCCCGCTTAACTATTAATTCTATTTAAGTTTTTTTGACACCAAAGTAATGCTTGTTGCTTGTTCTTCACAGCAATCTTTTGATAAACTTTGTGTAAATGTACGCGAACAGTAGCTTCACTTATAAATAAAGTGTCGGCAATTGCACTTGAATGTAAGCCTGAAAATAATAAGTTTAATACTTTCATTTCTTTACATGTTAAATTGTTGGATTGCAGTGTGGTTTGCTGTTCACTCGCTAGCATTTGTCTCATCCAACCGTCAGTTACAGCACGTGGAAACCAAAGTTTTCCTTGCTCTATAGCTTCTAACCCTTGCTGAAATAGTATCTCGTCAGTACCTTCATAAAACAACCCTTTTAAATTAGGCCATTCTTTTAATGCGAGTACATCTCCGTCTTTGGGTACGTCAAAAATAACGAGTCCTTGATGACCGTTTTTTAGCATAAACTGATTTATAAGTTCATAATTGGTAATGACGTTTAAAGCTTGATAATTAACGAGTAGGACGTTGAAGTCAGCTGCAACACAAAAAAGTGAGGTGTAATTTGAGTTGGTGAAGCATTTTTGGCTTTTATCTACTGTATTTACAATATTCATAATATTCATAATATTCTATCCATAGATTACATTTTAGTACTATATTCTTATTTTTAGTTAATTTCAATGATAGGAGAATGTGTTTTAGCTCTTTTTTTATACACTAAAGTGCATGTGTAAAGTACATTTTATGTGTTTTTTAAAATTGAACTTATGCGATTTTTTGTTTTAAAACAATTTTTTAGTGAGGTCGATATCAATGTTGTTGATTTGTGATAATCCACCAAAAACTAACAATGTCTAAATCACTTTTATTCTTTATACATTCATTCAAATAATTTATACATTTCTTCACAATTCTGTCATATAATACCCGTCCAGAGGAAAGGTGCTATTAAGCATCTTTTTTATGCCTGAATTTTATACTCTTAAGTATAAATGCATAACTAAATCATCCGGTATCCTTTGGAGAATATTTTGAAATTACGTAACCTCTCACAGTTAAGCTTAGCAATTCTTGCTTCACTCACTACCTCTGTAAACAGCGAAGAAGCTAAAACAACAGCTAAACAAGACGCATTCGAAAAGATAGAAGTCACAGCTCGTAAACGTACAGAGAGCCTGTTTGAATCTCCAACCGCTATCACGTCAATTGGCGCTAATCTAATTGATAAAGCCAATATGAGTAACTTAGAAGATATTGGTAAATATGTTCCAAATTTAAATATTACCCGCTATGGCGTGGGTAATTCTGCGCATGCGTCTGTATTTATCCGCGGTATAGGTTTGCAAGATCATATAATAACTACCGATCCGGGTGTGGGTGTGTATCTTGATGGTGTGTACTTAGGTCGTCAAATGGGTTCTAACTTATCATTACCTAATGTTGAGCGTGTTGAAGTGCTTCGTGGCCCACAAGGTACTTTATATGGCCGTAATACATTAGGTGGCGCTGTAAATGTAATTACCAAACAACCTGGTGATGAAGGTATTGTAACTACTACTGCAAAGCTGGGGAGTCGCGGACGTATTGCAGGTGATGTTTATTTTAACAATTCACTAACAGATGAAGTAAGTATGTCTGCAAGTGCATCGTACAAAACACGTGATGGTGTGGGCGAGGCAGTTAATTTAGCAAACCCAGAAAAAGAAATTGGTGAAGAAGAGGAGTTTAGCGGCCGTGTTGCACTTAAATGGCAAGTAAATACCGACTTAGCATTTACTTTTTCTTTAGATGGTGTCGATAACGAATCTGGCCAATCGCCCTACACAATTGAATTAACTGATCCGCTAGATGCAAGCGATGTGTTTAATGGAGATTTCCCATTATTGACTCAAGATTTAATTCCATCAGACCCTGATGATTTAGGTACAACCGTTGCGGGTATTGAATCTACCTCTTACTCAGGTTGGGGCACATCGTTTTCAGCCGATTGGGCAATTAACGACACTTATACTACTAAGTTTATCTCAAGTTACCGTACATCTGAGTATGAAGGTGGCCTAGATGATGATGCATCACCTTTAAACTTGTCTGAGTTCCCAGAGGAGGGCGGTGCTGATCAATACTCTTTTGAAGTTCAGCTAAATGCAACATTCGATAATATGGACTTTGTATCTGGTCTTTACTTTTTTAATGAAGATGGCTTTACACGTTCAGGCCCGTTTGTATTTAGCCCATTTAATACACCTAATGGCTTGTTGAATGATGGTGTAACAGAATCATTTGGTGGTTACGGCGAATTTGAAATTAACCAAGAAACTAATTCGTATGCAGCATATATAAATGCCAGCTACGATTTAACAGACGATTTAACGGTTGGTGGTGGCCTTCGTTATTCAAAAGATAAGAAAGATGCAAATGCTATATTCCCATCATTTCCAACTCGTAAGTATGTAAGTGCGGATTTTGATGCAGTTACGTGGGATGTAAATGCATCTTATCAGCTTAGCAATAATATGAATGTGTATGGCCAGGTTCAAAAAGGTTATCAAACAGGTGGTTTTCCACCGCGTCCATTTGGTGGACCAGATCAATTTGTATCGTTTGACGAAACAAAAGCGGTTAACTACGAAATGGGTTTAAAAGGCCAAGTACACGAAAATGTATCTATGATGCTTGCGGTATTTGTGACTGATTACACCGATTTAGCATTACCGTTTTCAGATCCAACAGCGGGTGGTGGCTTTGTAACAATTGTAGAAAATGCGGGTCAATCTAAAGCGCAAGGTATTGAACTTGAAACAACCGTTGCTATTACCGATGACTTTACTATTCGTAGTGCAGTTGGTTATTTAGATTCTGAAATAACAGAAGTTACTGAGGGCGTACAAGGCATAGGTAAAGGCGATTCACCAGCACTTACACCACGCTGGACTGTCATGGTTGCACCTTCTTACTTTATGGATTTAGAGAGTGGCGCAACACTTGCGTTTAATGCTAATTATTCGTATCGCAGTGAAATGCAAGGTCAATCAGTTTACAACCAAAGTGAGACTATTGATTCTCGTGAATTAGTTGGTTTTAATATTTCGTACACTAATCCATATGGCGATATGGAAGTTACACTGTATGGTGAAAACGTTCTAAACGAAGTTTACGATGTTGGTCGTCTACAACAATCAGGTTTTGTTGGTGTAATGCGTAGTAATGACCGCAGCGAATTTGGTTTAAAATTCAAAAAAGATTTTGAGCTATAAACTAAAATCAAGTAAATAAAATTCAATGTAATTGAAGTTTATTTTTCATAATAAAGGCCGAATCATGCTGTGATTCGGCCTTTATATATTCAATAGTAAAATTATTATCCGCATAATTTAAATCCCTAATTTAAATTGCTGATTTAAAACAATCAACATAACCACTTTTAAGTATTTGTATCAGCTTAAATGCGCCTTTTTAGTTTGTGTAAAGGCTTGGTTGTTCGTTACAATGGCGCCACTTAATTGCCAAACGGACTCAGTGATGAAAATTCTTGCCGATCAAAATATGCCTTTAGTTGAGCAGTACTTTGCAGACTTTGGTGAGGTTGAGCGTTTTGATGGTCGTAAATTAACGCCTGAACAATTAATAAATGTAGATGTACTCCTTACTCGTTCAGTGACTAATGTTAATCATGAACTATTGGCACAAGCTAACAAGCTGCGCTTTGTGGGGACTGCCACAATTGGCATTGACCATATTGATACGCAATTACTACATGATAGAAATATTGCTTTTACCAGTGCACCTGGTTGTAATGCCGTTGCTGTAGCTGAATATGTAATTAGTAGTTTATTTGCATTAAGCCAAGAAAATGCGCGCCCATTATGTGGTCAAACAATTGGTATTGTAGGAATGGGTAACATTGGAACGTGTTTGTCGCAAAAATTAAAAGCATTAAATGTCGACGTACTGCTGTGCGATCCAATTAAGCACGAAAAGGGCTTACTACAAGAGCATGTAGCGCTTGATGAGTTATTAGCGCAATCAGATGTTGTTACTTTTCATGTTCCACTTGTTATAAGTGGCGAGCACAAAACGCTGCACATGATGAATAAAGAGCGATTAAAAGCACTTAAGCCAGGACTCACGCTAATTAACGCAAGCCGAGGCGATGTAATTGATAACCGCGCATTGCTTGAGGTAATGGAAGCTGGGGCTGATTTAGATTTAGTACTTGATGTATGGGAAAAAGAGCCCAATATTCTAACTGAATTACTAGAGCATGTGCGTTATGCCAGTGTGCATATCGCAGGTCATACACTTGAGGGGAAAGCACGAGGTACACAAATGTTGTATCAAAAATTGTGTGACCTAAAAGGTATAGAGGTGAGTAAATCGTTGGATGATTTTTTACCAATGCCTGCTATTACAAATGCAGCTGTTACGCAAAGCCTTAATGAGCAAGATATTGCCCGTTTGGTGCATTTAATTTATGACGTACGCCGCGATGACGGAATTTTACTTCGTCATTTAGAAGGTGAGGGCTTTGATAGTTTACGTAAAAACTATCCGGTAAGGCGAGAATTTAGCACCTTATTCCTACAAGGTGATAGCCCACAACTAGCAGCACTTAGTCAACTTGGCTTTAGCATAGCTAAATAATAATTTAACTAACGATGTTGTTTTAATGTCGTTTATAGAGGAAGAAATATGTCGCAAAAATATAACGTTGCCGTACTTGGCGCTACTGGTTTAGTAGGCCGTCAAATCATTGAAACGCTAGCAGATCGTAAGTTTCCTGTCGATCAGCTTTTTTTACTTGCGAGCAGCCGCAGCGCAGGTGAAGACATAAAGTTTCGTGGTGAGACCATTGAAGTACTTGACGTTGAAGGCTTTGACTTTAGCCAAGCGCATATAGGTTTGTTTTCTGCTGGTGGTAGTGTATCTGAAAAATATGCTCCTATTGCTGCTGATGCCGGCTGTATTGTAATTGATAATACATCGCACTTTAGAAATGATTTTGAAATCCCGCTAGTGGTGCCAGAAGTTAATGCTTCAAGTCTAGCTGATTTTAGAAACCGTAATATTATTGCTAACCCTAACTGTTCAACTATTCAGATGATGCTAGCACTTAAACCAATTTATGATGCTTATGGAATAGACCGTATCAACGTATCTACTTACCAAGCTGTATCGGGTGCAGGTAAAGAAGCGGTTGATGAACTTGCAAAGCAAACAGCTAATTTGATGAATGCACGCCCTATGGACAATAAAGTATTTCCAAAGCAAATTGCATTTAACGTTATTCCTCAAATTGATAGCTTTGAAGATAATGGCTACACGCGTGAAGAAATGAAAATGGTAAATGAAACTCATAAAATTTTGGGTGATACCACCATTGCAGTAAATCCTACATGTGTACGTGTTCCCGTATTTTTTGGTCACTCAGAATCAATTAATATTGAAACGCGCATGCCTTATGACTTTGAACACGTTAAGCAACTTTTAAAAGACGCGCCTGGTGTTGAGCTAATTGATGATGAAGGTGATTACCCTACAGCAGTGTCTGACGCTAGTGGTAACGATACTGTTTATATAGGCCGATTACGTGCTGATATTTCTCATCCTCATGGATTAAACATGTGGGTTGTAAGTGATAACACTCGTAAAGGTGCTGCAACTAACAGTATTCAAATTGCAGAAGAGCTTATTGCTAATTACATGTAATAGTTAATAGCGTTGAACACACTTGAGAAGCGGTAAACATTATTTGTTTGCCGCTTTTTGTTTATAGAGCTTGTCAATTTTTTGCCGTTTAATTCTAAAAGTATAAAAACTGATTGATAACACTCAATAAATTAATATTTATAAAGATGTTTTAAGGCATTTATTTTCAAGGTGTTGCGATGGATATTAAGCCCTAACTGGTTTATAGTTTGTAATTGGAATAGAGCTTGCAATAAAAATAGATTGTAATAATAAATGCGAGTCAGTCATTTGGCTGATAACAGCAATAATCAACAATATTTATGCACTTAAGCTTTAAGTGTTTTGTTAATATTTAAATATTAAAGGATCAGCATGCGCGGTTTAGTTACACTTATTATATTAGCGTCTGCATTGATAGTAACGCCAGTTTACTCTCAAGACAGTACCCAATTAAAGGGGCCTAAAGGCGTTGACTATGGTGCGCAAGGGCGATCTATTGGGCCAATTAAACCAACTGATACACTTTGGCGTATAGCGGCTAAAGTGCGCCCAGATAACTCCGTCAGCATTTATCAAGTTATGCAGGCCTTGTATAACAAAAACCCCAACTCATTTTTAGAACAAAATCTTAACCATATTCAAAATGGTGCCTATTTAAAAATCCCAACTTTAGCCGAAATAAAAAGTGTAAATACACAGCTTGCAAAGCAACGTTCTGAGCAAGATGATGCATTATGGGAAAAGAAAAAAAATGGCACACTTACGCAAAGCGAAATTACCTCAGCGCAAACAAAAGTAACTCAAGCTCGTAAAGTCGACGTAGACGATGCCAAAAAAGAGATACAGAAAGAATTAAATGAAATAAAAACAGAGCAAGGTACTAAGCTGGTTGAGTTACAACAACAGTTTAAAAATTCTGTAAGCAATGTAGAAGAAATTTTAGTTGAAAATAATAATCTTAAAAAACAATTATCAGGTATTTCGAACGAACTCGAAAACTTACGCTTACAGTTAGGACAAGACAGCGAAATTCAAAATCAGTTAAAAGAACTAATTGTTAAACAAAACGAGATTATTGCACAACAAAAAAAACAAGAGGTAATACCAAAAGAATCGTTTGATTTAAGCTCATTATTTTCAAATCCTATAGTGCTGGGTTTATTAATGTTTATTCCTGGGCTACTGATTATTTTTGCAATTGTTATGTTTTTACGCAAACGAGCAAGTAATCAAGAAGAGCTACAAAACGATGATGACTTTTTACCACAAACCCCAACTTATACTGGCGATGATGATTTAGATCCAAGTTTAAATGACGATCCAATTGTACCCGATCCTTTAGATGACTTGAGTGTTCAACTTGATGATAATCTCGAAAATGATATGTTGCCTGATGATGATTTAGATGACGGCCTAGATGATTTTTCAGGTGGTGAAAATTTGCTCGATCAGGATGAGCTCGAAAGCCTACTAAGTGATGACATTGTTTTTGATGATGAAAATACCGATGACAATGATGAACTTGATATTTTTATGCAGCAAGGGTTTGATCAACCTTCAGATGAAAACGCTGAAGATATAGATTTAGACTTATCTGATGACTCAATAAACAATGATGAAATTCTAACTAATGACGATTTAGATAGCTTGTTTGATGAAGACGATAGTCTACCTGAGTTTGATGCACCACAAACAAGCGAAGCTTTAGAAGATGATAGCTTAGAGTCTCATGATGAAATGGCGGCTTTAAGTGAGGAGCTTGCAGATGATGATAATTTTGATATAGATGAATTATTAGATCAAACATCAACAGAATTAGATACCTCAGATAACACTTTAGATGAACTTGATTCAAGCGACGACTTTGATTTAGATAGCTTAATTGATGAAGCGAATGAACCAAAAAGTGATGTGGTAGATGACTCAATTGATGCAGAGTTACTCGACGAAAATGAACTTCTAGAAGAAAACGACAACTTTGATTTAGACGACATAGATAGTTTAATTGATGAAGCAGCAGTTGATGCTGCAGATGGTTCATTAGTTGAGGAAAGTGACGACTTTGATTTAGACGACATAGATAGTTTAATTGATGAAGCAGCAGTTGATACAGCAAATGATTCATTAGTTGAGGAAAGTGACGACTTTGATTTAGACGACATAGATAGCTTAATTGATGAGGCCGCAGTTGATACAGCAGATAAATCTTTAGTTGAGGAAAGTGACGACTTTGATTTAGACGACATAGATAGTTTGATTGATGAGGCAGCGGTTAATACTGCAGATGACTTATTAGTTGAGGAAAGTGACGACTTTGATTTAGACGATATAGATAGCTTAATTGATGAGGCCGCGGTTGATACTGCAAATGATTTATTAGTTGAGGAAAGTGACGACTTTGATTTAGACGATATAGATAACCTAATTGACGATGAACTAAAAAATTCAGATGTAAGAGATTCAGAAATTGATAATGCATTGGCAGACTCAGTTGAGGATTTAGCAGATGCTCAAGAAGAATTAAATGTTGATAATATTGAGTCGCTTGCTTCATCATTAAATGAAGAGCCTGAGCTTGAAGAAGAACCAGAGCTTTTAGAAGAACCTGATCTTGTAGAAGAACCTGAAATTTTAGAAGAGCCCGAGTTTGTAGAAGAGCCCGAGCTTGCAGGAGAGCCTGAGCTTAGCGATGAGCCTGAGCTTGAAAAAGAGCCAGAGCTTTTAGAAGAACCTGAGCTTGCAGAAGAGCCTGAGCTTGAAGAAGAGCCTGAGCTTGCAGAAGAACCTGAAATTTTAGAAGAGCCAGAGCTTGAAGAAGAATCAGATCTTTTAGAAGAGCCTAAACTTGAAGAAGAACCAGAACTTGTAGAAGAGCCTGAGCTTATAGATATTACCGTAGATGATTTTTCAGACACATCAGAGTCGCTTCTTGATCCTGAAGATGCACTTGAAGAATATACAGATGATACTTTAAAGAGCGTTGATGAGCTTTTAAATGAGCTACAGCAAACTACAGATGATGACTATTTAGAAACACCTGATTGGTCTTTAGACGAGCTTGATGATGATCTTGAAGAAATAGAAGTAGACCTTGGTGACGATCCGCTAGCAGGCGACGATGACTCAGATATTACAAGTACTGAAGATCAGCTTGATAGCGAGCTTGTAACGCCAAGTGAAGAACTCGATGAGTACCCTGAACTTGAATTAGACGACGCTCAACCATTATTAGAGAGTGAGCCATCGTTTGAGTCGAAAGAACCCAAAGAAGAAGCATTAGATGATGAAAATGCAGTAGCACTTAGTCAAACAGAGAAAGATCTTGCAAATGCGCTTATGGCAGATGGTGATTTAGATAGTTTAGAAGATGATTTTGATGATGAACTATTAATTGATAATGACTTCTCTGAATTAGAAACTGAGATTGAAGATGAGTCACTTGATGATGAATTACGTCAAAAAATTAATGATGAGGTTGATTCTGCTGAACCACCAAGTATAGAAGATGACACCAAACCTCTTAACCTTGATGAAGTTCAAGAAACATTAGAAGGTGAGTTGCCATTTACCCCTGAAGAATTACAAGGGGATGATTTAGATGGCGAGGCACCGGGAATAGCTTCTAGTCAGGCTGAGCAAGATTTAGCAAATGCGCTTATGACAGATGCTGATTTAGATGGTTTAGAATATGATTTCGATGATGAACTATTAATTGATAATGACTTCTCTGAATTAGAAACTGAGATTGAAGATGAGTCACTTGATGATGAATTACGTCAAAAAATTAATGATGAGGTTGATTCTGTTGAACCACCAAGTATAGAAGATGACACCAAACCCCTTAACCTTGATGAAGTTCAAGAAACATTAGAAAGTGAGTTGCCATTTACCCCTGAAGAATTACAAGGGGATGATTTAGATGGCGAGGCACCAGGAATAGCTTCTAGTCAGGCAGAGCAAGATTTAGCAAATGCGCTTATGACAGATGCTGATTTAGATGGTTTAGAAAATGATTTTGATGATGAGATTTTAATTGAAAATGATTTTTCTAAATTAGATGCTGAATTTGACGAAGATAGTTTAGAGCAAGCGCTAACTGATGAGTTATCAGACGAATCGCAAGAGCAAACAAATGCAGAGCGCGAAGCACAGTTAACAAGCTTAGATGAAGTGGGTAGCACTGATATTAGCTCTGACGACGAACTTGATGAAGAGTTTATGTCAAATTTGACGCAAACTGATTTTGATTCATTACTTAGTGAGTTAGCAGAGCCTGAAGAGTTAAGTGTTGATGACAGCAGTGAATTTGATGTTGACTTTGACAGCTTGTTAAAAGAGGACTTAGAGACAGATGACCCATTAACTACAAAAGAGTCACTTGTTGAAAGTAGTGATGTTGAGCAGTTTGATAATGATGAATTTGTAGATATTGATTCATTATTAGATGAAAGTGACGACGCTGAACTTGAACATGAACCTTACACCGACGTTAATATGGATGTCGGTTTGAGTGAGTTTGATGCATTACTTGCCGGTGATAATCCGACGGATGTTGATGCTGAAAGTGGTGGCTACTCAGCTAAACTTGATTTAGCGCGTGCCTATATTGAAATTGATGATTTTGATTCTGCGCTTAAAGTCATTGAGGATGTCATTAACAAAGGTCCTGAAGAAGTTCAAGAGGAAGCACTTAGCTTAAAAGCTAAACTAAAATAAAATAATTAAAATGTTTATAAGAACCCGTATCTGGCTCAGCTAAATACGGGTTTTTTTATGTGTATTGGATTGATTACGACAGGTCTCCTTTTATTGCATCGTTAGATAGCATAAAATGCCTCGTTCATTAGCACAGTAGGTAAAACGGTAATTATGCGAGTAGCACTTGGAGTTGAATACAACGGCGCACGTTACAGTGGTTGGCAGCGTCAATCACATGTAAATAGCGTACAGCAAGAAGTAGAAAAAGCGTTGTCGCGTATCTGTAATCATCCTGTTGAGGTTATATGTGCAGGGCGTACAGATGCTGGTGTGCACGGTACAGGCCAAGTAATACACTTTGAAACGCAAGCCGATCGCGATATGGTCGCATTTACACTAGGTATGAATACTTTAATGCCTAAAGATATTGCTATTCGCTTTGCCCAACCGGTTGCTGATGACTTTCATGCCCGTTTTAGTGCTACAGCCCGTCGTTATCGCTATGTTATTTATAACTCCCCCCTACGAGGAGCTGTATTAAACGAGGGTGTTACGCATTTTCATCACCATCTTGATGAAACAAAGATGCAAGAGGCGTGTCAGTATTTAATAGGTAAACACGATTTCACCTCTTTTAGGGCTATACATTGCCAAGCGAATACACCGACAAGAACAATTCATCATCTGTCGGTACAGCGCCAAGGTACTTACGTTATTATTGATATTAAAGCGAATGCATTTTTACATCATATGGTACGTAATATCACAGGCAGCTTAATGGATGTTGGTTTACATAAACAACAACCTATATGGATAAAAGAGCTACTTGATTGTAAAGAACGCGCAAAGGCCAGTGCTACCGCTAAGGCCGCTGGTTTGTATTTAGTGGATGTTGACTACCCTGAGCAATTTAATATTCCTCAAACACCTTTAGGCCCTTTATTTTTGCCTGATATAGATGTGGTATAAGTACTTTTTATAAGCACTTTGAACTACTAAGACCAGTTTTTTATACCGCGTTAGTGTAATTCATGTTTTAATTGAAAAAATTTGTCTGCTAATTGCTATTAGTAGGCTCGCGACACAGAACAGTATTAAGAGAGTTGCAAATGAGTTGGCTAGAAAAAATCTTACCTAAAACGACAAAATCATCAGGTCGTAAAGAAATCCCAGAAGGTGTTTGGGCTAAGTGTACATCGTGTGATTCAATTTTATATAAAGCTGAATTAGAAAAGTCATTAAACGTATGTCCTAAGTGTGACCACCACATGCGTGTTAGTGGCCGTAAGCGCCTAGAGCACTTTTTAGATGAAGGTGATCGTCAAGAGCTTGGTACACAACATGAGCCTAAAGACATTCTTAAGTTTAAAGATTCTAAAAAGTACTCTGACCGTATCAGTGCAGCGCAAAAAGCAAGTGGTGAAAAAGATGCACTTGTAGCTATGAAAGGCCGATTAAAAGGTATTCCGGTAGCAGCGGTAGCATTTGAATTCTCATTTATGGGGGGGTCAATGGCTTCTGTTGTTGGCGCTCGCTTTGTTGATGCTGTTGATCAATGTTTAGAGCATAACATGCCGCTTATTTGTTTTTCTGCATCAGGCGGAGCACGTATGCAAGAAGCGCTTATGTCGCTTATGCAAATGGCTAAAACAAGCGCTGCACTTGCAAAAATGACTGAAAAAGGTCTTCCATTTATTTCAGTAATGACCGATCCAACAATGGGTGGTGTATCGGCATCACTTGCTATGCTGGGTGATATTAACGTTGCTGAACCTAAAGCGTTAATTGGTTTTGCAGGTCCTCGTGTTATTGAACAAACTGTTCGCGAAACATTACCAGAAGGTTTTCAGCGTAGTGAATTTTTGCTAGAACACGGTGCAATTGACATGATTATTGACCGCCGTGAAATGCGCGATACCCTTGCACGCATTTTAGCTAAATTTATGAACTTGCCTTCTACGGAACAAGAGCATAGAGTAGCGTAAATTTCAGCTTTACTGATTACACGCTATGACAAAATCAATTCCTAGCCAATCATCAAGCCTTGATGATTGGCTTTTTTATTTAGAAAGTGTTCACCCAGCTAACATTGCAATGGGGTTAGAACGAGTTGCTAATGTTGCCAACACTATTGGCCTTTTAAACACCCCAAGTAAAATTATTCTTATTGCCGGTACAAACGGTAAGGGCACCACTGCACGCTGCTTAGAGTCGCTATTGCTAGCGCAGGGGTTTAGCGTGGGTACTTACGCATCTCCTCATTTAATTCGTTATAACGAGCGTGTACGAGTTAATGGCGAAGAACTGGCAGACCAATTCCATATAGATGCTTTTCACCAGCTTGAGCAAGGCCGTAAAGACACTCCTCTGACTTATTTTGAATACGGTACTTTGGGTGCGTTGGCAATTTTTAAACGCTGCAGCGTCGATTATGTATTACTAGAGGTGGGTCTAGGTGGGCGCTTTGATGCTACAAATATAGTAACTCCCTTTGCAAGCGTGATCACCACCATCGATTTAGATCATAAAGAGTACCTAGGTGATACACGAGAGTTAGTGGCTTATGATAAAGCCGGGATTTTTCGTGAAAATACGCCTGCTATTATAGGGGATTTAAATATTCCTCACACAATGACTGATTATGGCAAAGAGATTAATGCCAATATGACGTTGTCGGGCAGTGACTTTATTTTCAAAGAAAATGCTGAGAGCTTTAATTGGCAATATAAAGAACATAATCTTGAAATAGATAAGCCAGCAATACCGTGTCAAAATGCAGCAACGGCGTTAACTGCACTAAGTGTTTTAAGCTTATTACCTAGTGAGCAAGTCATACGAAGTTGCCTCGCTAATTTAGTTGTAGAAGGGCGGTTTCAGCAGTTAACTACTGAGCCTTTAGTCTTTACCGATGTAGCACATAACCCTGAGTCGGCACGTTATTTAGCCAATAAGTTATCAAGCTATAAAGATAAAGGCTTTAAAATTCATGCATTAGCCGCTATGCTTGCTGATAAAGATAAAGCAGGTGTACTTAAAGAAGTAAGTCACTTAGTCGATGAGTGGTCATTAGCTAGTTTAAGTGGCTCCCGAGGCGACACTGCAAGTAATTTACAAAATGCGCTGCAGGGTATATCTCATCATAATACTATCAATAGCTATGATAGTGTGGCACAGGCACTAAGTGTAATTTTACCAAAACAACAAAGTGATACTATGTTGATTGTATTTGGTTCATTTTTTACAGTGGCCGGCGCTATTAATTACTTTAAAAAATAGAGAGGATGTCGGTGAACTCAAGTTTTATTAATCGCTTAGTCGGAACAAGTATAGTAGTGATCGCAGCAATTGTGTTTATCCCTAATATACTCGATGGCGAAAAAGTGCATTATAAAGAAGGCTTTAAAGCGATTCCTGATAGCCCTGAGTTCAAAACAATCGATCTTCAAGAGTCAATTGATGAAAACATGGCTAATGCTGAACCACTAAAACAAGATGAAATTGAAGATATTCAAGCTGATGATGAAGCTTTTGAGCAGCAAAATGCTATGGATGAGAGTGACTACGCTGTAGAGAATAAAGTTGTTGAAGCGACTATTGAACCTAAAGCTACACCAATTACAAAAGCGCCTGTTCAAGCTAAACCAAAATCTATTGCGCCTCGTAAAAGTGATGAAAACCTAACAAGTATGGCTTACGTTATTCAATTAGGTAGCTTTTCACATGTTGCAAATGTAAAAGCATTACAGGCTAAATTAAAAGTTGAAGGGTTTAAAACGTTTACTAAACCGATTAAAACCCCAAATGGGACGTTAACCAAGGTATTTGTTGGTCCTTCGCTTGATAAAAATGAATTACAAAAGCAGCTTCCCCAGCTGAAAGAGCTTACTAAATTGAATGGTAAAGTTACGCAATACGAAGTTACAAAATAATTATAAAGAGGCTTGTATCACAAGCCTTTTTTTATTTATTTATATTTGTTTTTATCATTATCTTTATCTCATAATACCCATTCTATAATGTTAATTTTTTGTATTGACTACAACCCAGTAATCTCCCGTTTAAACTTGCATACTAACGATGTTTGGGTATAGAATGCGCCCCAAATTAGCGACTAATTGGTTCTTATGATCTGGGTTGATTACGCCATTATTGGCATCATTGCATTGTCTACCATCATCGGTTTAATACGCGGCTTTGTAAAAGAAGCAATGTCATTAGCGGTATGGGCTGGCGCCTTTATCATCTCTAGCTTATTTTACCAATATTTAGCTTCCTTCCTAACAACCATTTCTGAACCCCTTTTAAGAAATGCTGCGGCCATAGCCATATTATTCTTTGCGACGCTACTGTTAGGCGGTTTACTAAACTATATTTTAGGTGAGCTTGTACATCGTACTGGTTTATCGGGTACCGACCGTGTTTTTGGCATAGTGTTTGGTGCTCTACGAGGCGTGTTGGTCGTGAGCGCGTTACTCTTCTTTCTTGATGCTTTTACTGGTGCACCCAATACGCACTGGTGGGGCAATTCTATTTTGATTCCAGAATTTGGCTTTGTAGTTGAATGGTTCTTTTCGTACCTAGAAAACAACTCGAGCTTTTTAAATTCAGTAAACCGTTAATCGGCGAGGATAAATTACATGTGTGGTATCGTTGGAATAGTCGGAACATCCCCTGTGAATCAGGCGATTTATGATGGCTTAACTGTTTTGCAGCACCGTGGTCAAGATGCCGCGGGTATCATTACCATTGAGAATAATACGTTTAGCTTACGCAAAGCAAATGGCCTTGTGAAAGATGCCTTTCACACCCGTCATATGAAACGACTCCAAGGTACAATTGGCCTTGGCCATGTGCGTTATCCTACAGCAGGATCTTCAAGCTCATCTGAAGCACAACCTTTTTATGTTAACTCACCGTTTGGTATAGCGCTTGCCCATAATGGCAACCTTACTAATGCAGAAGCTTTAAAAGAGCAGTTATTCTCAGAAGCACGTCGTCACGTTAATACAACGTCAGACTCTGAAATTTTACTTAATATCATGGCACATGAATTAAGTAAGTCTGATAAGTTGCATTTAGACCCTGAAGATATTTTTACTGCGGTAACCGAAGTAAACAATAAAGTAAGCGGTGGCTATGCAACGATTGCTATGATTATCGGCCATGGCATTGTTGCTTTTCGCGACCCTAATGGTATCCGCCCACTTGTATTTGGTAAACGCGAAACCGAAAAAGGTACTGAGTACATGTTTGCCTCAGAAAGCGTTGCGTTGAAACCGGATGGTTTTGAGTTTGTACGTGATGTTGCACCTGGTGAAGCTATATATGTTACAGAAGAGGGTGAATTCCATTCACTTAGTTGTGCTGATAAGGCATCTTACTCGCCGTGTATTTTTGAATTTGTTTATTTTGCTCGACCTGACTCAACAATAGACCGTATGTCTGTGTATGCAACACGTGTAAATATGGGGACTAAACTAGGCGAAAAAATTGCACGCGAATGGGCAGACAAAGATATTGATGTAGTTATCCCAATTCCAGAAACTTCATGTGATGTAGCGCTGGAAATTGCACGTGTACTTGATTTACCGTATCGCCAAGGTTTTGTTAAAAACCGTTATATTGGTCGTACATTTATCATGCCTGGTCAGGAAATGCGTAAAAAGTCAGTGCGTCAAAAGCTAAACGCAATTGATCGCGAATTTAAAGGTAAAAATGTATTATTGGTTGATGACTCAATTGTTCGTGGTACAACATCAGCACAAATTGTTGAAATGGCCCGAGAGTCTGGCGCTAAAAACGTTTACTTTGCATCAGCGGCACCTGAAATACGCTTCCCTAATGTGTACGGTATTGATATGCCTTCAGCAGCTGAGCTTATTGCTCACGGACGTGAAGTAGAAGATATTAATGCAAGCATAGGGTCTGACGGTTTAATCTTTCAATCGTTAAAAGATTTAATTGCAGCAGTTAGCCAAGAAAATCCTGAAATTACTAAGTTTGAAACCTCAGTATTTGATGGCCAATATATTACTGGCGATATTGATCAAAACTATTTAAATCGAATTGATAAGCTACGTAACGATTCAGCAAAAAGCACCCGCGAAAGTGCGATGTCTTCAAGTTTAGAAATACACAACCAAGACGAAAACGAAGCTGATTAATGGTTATTGATAAAAACTATTAAATATAAAAAAAGGAGCTAATTAGCTCCTTTTTTGCGAAGGAAAGAAAGGGAATATTTCCATCAAACACGACTCTTTATTAAGTAAACATAGGGCTAACAATCCCATTTGTCCAAAGCATCGCTGTTACAGCTAAAATAATAACCAGTAATATTAATCCACACGTTACTACCGAGCTGGCGTAAATAAAGCCACGCTCTTCGGGGATATGCATAAGTATAGGTACGCCGGTATAGAGTAAATAGACCGAGTAAGCTAGTGCAATAATTCCTGCACAAACTACAAACCAGAGTACAGGCCAAAAAGCGGCGAGTGCTGACATAAACACTGGCGTTGCAGTATATGCTGCAAGTTCAAGTGTTTGTGTAAATGTAGGCTTAGAGCCAAATGTAACGGCCATCCAATGGGCTAAATAAGCCAATGCGAATACGCCCGCTATTAAAGCAAAATACATTGCGCCTGCAATTAGCAGAGCACTATCGTGTGTTAAAAATACGGGATCGCCGGCACCTATACTCCACCCTAAATAAACAGATGAGTAGTAGCCCATTATTGAAGGGAATAAAGCAATCAATAAAATATGTGACAAACTATAGGTTAAACTTTCATGGCGATTATCTATTGTTTGCCATTCTTCAAGTGGATGAGCATAAATGCCCCAGAGGTGATTCAATATCATAGTGCTTACTCCATAAAAGGAACGTATTACTGTTTTGGTTGGTTTATTTTTATACAGTCTTTGTACAGTTATGGTTCACTTATTTTGCAAAGTCAAGTTAACTAGCTATTAACATTATCAAGTCGGTGAGTGCTTTGATTTATCCCAAACAAAATTTCGTGTTAAAATAACGGTCTATCAAATTTATTTAGTAATGAGCAGTCGACGTGCCACATAGCCAACTTTTAGAGCCGATTAATAACTTTTTATTGTGTACCACCCCAGAGCAGTGGGTGCGGCAAGCAATTAAAAAAGAAAACTTATCAGTCATTTTAATAGATCACTTAATTTGTGAATTAAAAGCAGCTCAAAGTGCGATGTTTTTAATACGTAAATACGCGGTAGATAAAGAGGGTAGTGATGCATTACTCGAGTGGCTAAAGCCGTTTGAAACGCTTATTTATAAACGAGAAGGTAATTGGCGCGATCTGGCAGCTAAAAATAAGCTAACTAAATCCATAATTCCTAAATCGAGTTCTCCATATGGGCAAGGGCTAATCGATAAAATGGTTTTGCTGATAAAAGAAGAGCTACATCATTTTTATCAAGTTCTCGAAATTATGGACGAGTACGGTATTGAATATCGTAGTATTACACCATGTCGTTACGCAAAAGGTATGCTTCGTCATGTTAAAACGTTCGAGCCTGATGCATTAGTCGATAAGCTAATAGTAGGCGCTTATATTGAGGCGCGTTCGTGTGAGCGTTTTGCAAAGCTTGCACCGCATGTTGATAAACGCTTAGGTGATTTTTATATTTCGTTGTTACGTTCAGAAGCGCGTCATTACCAAGATTATTTAACTTTAGCGCAAGAAATTGCTGATTTTGATATTACCGAACGCGTAAACTTTTTTGGTGAAAAAGAAAAAGAGTTAATTTCTACAACCGATACTGATTTTAAATTTCATAGCGGTATTCCTACTGTTTAAATATCCTCATTTTCTTTTAAAAAATTAATATACTCTGTTATTTTCTGATTGCTGAAATTATGTTTTTTCATAATTTTAGCAATGCGACCATTGTTAATTATTATATCAATTCCTCTATTAAATTTTTGTAAGTATTCTTTGGCCCTATAATTTGATTTAGAGACAACTAAATATAGTTTATGAGAAGCAAGATCTGGCGATAAATACTCAATATTATTATCATCCGAATCTTCGGTTTTAGTGTTTTCAAGCCAATATTTTCCAACCTCTTTAGTACCCGCGACTAAATCAATACGCCCTTGTTGTAGTAAATATAAGCTTGTAGGAAGACTTTTAGTGGACGTTATTGCCAGATCCGTATTTCTAGCAAACTCTTGGCTTACAACGGCATTGTCTTCTATACCAATACTATAAGGAGTTAATGATTGAACTGTACCATCGAAATTAATAATACTTTCTTTTCGCTTAAAAACTCCTGAGTGAGCAACTGCAAGTGGACGGGAGTAGTAAAAAACTTCATTTCTTTTTAATGAATAAAAAGCACCTAAAATAGCTGTTTTTCTGTTTTTTTCTAATAGCTTTAAAGCGCGATTCCATGTCGTAAACTCGACTTCGCTATTAATACCTTGTGTTTTAAGTGCTGATTGGGCTATTTCATATAACCAACCATTATTGGGCAAGTTTTCGCTAAAATAGGGAGGGTAGTTTTCAGTAACAATTTGCCATGTTTGTTCGCTAAATACTTTTGTTGGAATGGCAATTACTACGATGAAAATTAACAGCTTAATCATTAAACCTCTCACTATTATTCAAATGTATAGATAAATAATAGTCAGAATTTTAAATTATGCGAAAGGCGTGCTAATTAATTCTTGTGATTGAGGGGTAACGACTAAATAAGAGCCTTGGGTGTACCAGTCACCTAGCACTGTGCGAGTAAGTGTTTGTTCATTAACTTTATACGTATGAACATTAGGGCGGTGAGTATGACCATGAATCATATTCGTAACGTTATGTTTGGCAAAGGTTGCAAGTACAGCTTCATCGACAACGTCTAAAATTTCGATAGGTTTATCAGCCTGGCTTAATTTACTTTTTTCGCGGGCATTACGCGCTATTTTTTTACGATACCAAAGCGGCATTGCAAGCATCAATTTTGGCCACCACCAACCACGGCTCTTTTTACGAAATTTTTGATACTCAGTATCTTGAGTACACATTTCGTCGCCATGTAAAATTACGGTAGGCGTACCATATAAATCAATGACTGTTTGTTCATCGAGTAATGTCATTGCGGCCATGTCGGCATACTGCTTGCGCATAATGAAATCACGATTGCCATGGATAAAGTAAACAGGTGTGCCACCATCATTAATGGCGCTTAAATGTTTTGCTACATCGGCACTCAGAGCAGTAATGTAGTCATCTCCAACCCATACTTCAAAAAAATCACCCAAAATATAAAGTGCATCTACATCTTTATTTAGTATATGTGTATTTAAAAAGTCAAAAAATGCAGCGCTGATGTCGGGGCGGTTTTCGCTTAGGTGTAAATCTGCAATAAAGTAAGTTTGGCGAGTCATAGGTTAGTCTATTTTTTATTAAATAAAAGCGGGCAGATGCCCGCTTAAGTGCTCACAATAGTGTAAGCAAACGCTATTAGCTAACAGTAACACTTTCGATGATCACATCATCAAGAGGTACGTCTTGGTGAAAACCAGTACTACCTGTTGCAACTACTTTAATTTTATTTACTACGTCCATGCCTTCTACTACTTCAGCAAAAACACAATAACCCCAACCTTGCGATGTTTCGCTGCTATGGTTTAAAAAGTCGTTGTTGTTCACGTTAATGAAAAACTGTGCTGTAGCTGAATGAGGATCAGGTGTACGTGCCATAGCTAAAGTGCCTACTTTATTAGACAGACCGTTATTAGCTTCATTTTGAATTGGGTCGTTTACTTCTTTTTGTTCCATACCTGGAACAAAACCACCGCCTTGAACCATAAAACCATCGATTACGCGATGAAAGATAGTGCCGTTGAAAAAATCAGCATTTGCGTACTCTAAAAAGTTTTTAACTGTGTTTGGAGCTTCTTTCTCAAACATTTTAATGGTGATGTCACCAAAATTAGTGTGTAGAACAACCATGTGTTTTCCTATATCCGGTTTAAATATTGGCGCTATTTTATCGTAGTTGGCTAAGATTAACAAAGTAGATGTTTGGTTTGTTATAAAGCGCTAGAGCAGGGGCTTTTCAAGTGGTAACATAACTGTTCAAGTAAATAGTCAAGGACTCAAAGTAAATGGTAAATATATACAACACACTCACGCGACAAAAAGAGCAATTTAAACCTATGGTCGAAGGAAAAATCGACATGTATGTGTGTGGTATCACCATTTATGATTACTGCCATATTGGACACGCTCGTACTTTTGTAGGTTTTGACGTTATTGTGCGCTACTTACGTCATATTGGTTACGATTTAAAATATGTGCGAAACATTACAGATATCGACGATAAAATAATTAAACGGGCGAATGAAAATGGTGAGTCAATAAATGACTTAACTGTGCGCATGACTAAAGCAATGCATGAAGATTTTGATAGTTTAAATATGCTACGCCCAGATATTGAACCGACAGTTACAAGCCATATGGATGAAATTATCGTTATGGTTAAGCGCTTGATTGAAAAAGGCCATGCCTATGTTGCAGCTGACGGCGATGTTTTGTTTGATGTATCAACGTTTGAGCAATACGGTGCACTTTCTCAGCAAGATTTAACGATGTTGCAATCAGGTTCTCGCGTTGAAGTGGCTCAAGATAAAGACGATCCACTTGATTTTGTGTTATGGAAAAAAGCTAAAGCAGGTGAGCCATCATGGTCATCACCGTGGGGTGAAGGGCGACCGGGTTGGCATATCGAATGTTCGGCAATGAGCTCAAAACACCTAGGCGAGCATTTTGATATTCACGGTGGGGGGTCTGATTTACAGTTTCCACATCATGAAAACGAAATTGCGCAATCGTGCTGTGCAAATAACGGCAAGTATGTGAATACATGGATTCATACTGGCATGGTTCAGGTAAACAAAGAAAAAATGTCTAAGTCGTTAGATAACTTTTTTACTGTGCGAGAAGTTTTAAAAGCATACGATGCCGAATCTGTTCGTTACTTTTTAATTTCAGGCCATTACCGCAGCCAACTAAATTACTCACAAGAAAATTTAGACCAAGCGCGTTCATCACTTGAACGTATTTATACAGCGCTTCGTGATGTAGAACCGGTAGAGTGCGATTTAGAAGGCAATGAGTTTGTTGCTAAATTTAGAAAAGCAATGAATGACGACTTTAATACACCAGAAGCACTACCTGTGTTGTTCGAACTTGCTAAAGAACTAAACCGCGTGAAAGACACTGATGCAGGCCAAGCTGGCAAATTAGCCTTTATATTGCGCAGCCTTGGTGAAGTGCTAGGGGTTGCTCAACAAGCACCGGAAGCTTTTTTACAAGGCGGGCAAGATGACGACGAAGTTGCGACAATTGAAGCATTAATTGTGAAACGTAATGAAGCACGTGCGAGTAAAAACTGGGCTGCTGCTGATGAAGCACGTGATGCGCTTAATGCATTAGGCGTAATACTTGAAGATTCAGCCGGTAAAACAACGTGGCGTAAAGCGTAAACGTTCAAAGTAATTCACGTTTAACTAAAAAAGGGTTGCCAAATGGCAACCCTTTTTTGATTTTTTAACTGCTTAGCTGTGATATTTCTCACATGCTTCAAGTGTGTTTTCAATTAAGCTAGCGACCGTCATCGGGCCAACGCCACCCGGTACGGGTGTAATAAAATGCGCTTTTTGTTCAGCCACACTGTATTGAACATCACCGACTAATTTACCCGTATCTAAGCGGTTAATGCCTACATCGATAACGATAGCGCCTTCTTTTATCCAATCTCCAGGTATAAATTCAGGTTTACCTACAGCCACAACTAATAAGTCAGCGCGGCGAACATGCGTTTCTAAGTCTTGAGTAAACTTATGGCACACTGTGGTAGTACAACCGGCTAATAAAAGCTCTAACGACATTGGACGACCAACAATATTTGACGCGCCAACTACCACGGCATGCATCCCTTTATAACGTACACCCGTTGAATCAAGTAATGTAATAATACCTTTAGGCGTGCATGGGCGAAGAGCAGGCATACGCTGTGCTAACCGACCAATGTTATATGGATGAAATCCATCAACATCTTTATGTGGGGTAATACGTTCTAAAATCTTTTCAGCATCAAGGCCTTTTGGCAGTGGTAACTGCACTAAAATCCCATCAACTTCGGCATCATTATTTAGCTCGTCAATTAAATCTAAAAGAGTTTGCTCTTGTGTGTCTGCTGGTAAATCAAATGATTTAGAGATAAAGCCAACTTCTTCACAGGCTTTACGTTTTGAACCAACATAAACTTGGCTTGCTGGATCAAGTCCAACGAGCACTACTGCAAGTCCTGGTGCACGTAAACCATTTACTACACGTTCACTTACGCGTTCTGCTACAGCGCTACGTACTTGTTTTGCGATTGCCTTACCATCAATGATGTTTGCCGTCATGGGTGACCTTTAATTGGGGTTAATTAACTAGATACCGATACTCTAAAAACGAGTGCATAATAAAATAGGGGTAAAAATGCTAATAAAGAAAACATACTCTTTATATAACTCGTTTTATAATGTGCCTACTATTTTCGCAGAAAAGCATAGCAGCGCCAAGTTGCTTTTAATGTATATAACATTTGAGTTGTTAAATAGTTTAAATTTCAGCCGACTATTGTAATATTTAACCATTGTGCACTAAAAATGAGCACTTGATTGGTTTTATTAAAAAAACGTTTGACCTAACCCCGTCAAATCACTATTATGCACCCCGTTGTCAACGAGGTCACTCGCTAACAATAATAAGTTTCGGCGATTAGCGCAGTTTGGTAGCGCACTTGGTTTGGGTCCAAGGGGTCGCAGGTTCAAATCCTGCATCGCCGACCATCTTTATAATTTATTATAATCGAATAGCTTATTGGTAAACTATGAAGTTTTCGATGCGCCCATAGCTCAGCTGGATAGAGCAACGCCCTTCTAAGGCGTGGGTCGAAGGTTCGAATCCTTCTGGGTGCACCATTTGAAAACATGTAAATATAGCGGTGATTGTAGCTCAGTTGGTAGAGCCCCGGATTGTGATTCCGGTTGTCGTGGGTTCGAGCCCCATCAGTCACCCCATTTACAACGAATATCGGCGATTAGCGCAGTTTGGTAGCGCACTTGGTTTGGGTCCAAGGGGTCGCAGGTTCAAATCCTGCATCGCCGACCATTTTCTTAAAATGGTCTTAAACTCTCAGTTTAAGTGTTCAGTATGAAAAAAGAAGTTAACTCTTCAATGTCGGCGATTAGCGCAGTTTGGTAGCGCACTTGGTTTGGGTCCAAGGGGTCGCAGGTTCAAATCCTGCATCGCCGACCATTTTCTTATCTAATAAGAATAATAAATAAACTCCTCTAAGTTATAAATCTAAATTCGTTAGCCTTTAATTCTATTAAATAATTTGTATTTTATTCTATTCAATGCTCAGTTAGCCTGTTTTTTATTCAGTTAGTCTCTATAGTCCCTTATCTAGTCCAAATAATTGCCCCCTATACTCGACTATCATAAATATTAGGTTATAATGCCGCGTCTATTGTTTAACATAGTGCCCGAAGGGCAAAGCAGCAATGGTATCTCATGGTAGCGACGGATGTTTTTAAGTGTGAAAAACCGCTTAAACTTTATCAAGACTCATGCAGATCACTTTGTTTGTAAAGGAAGGCGAACAGTCGCCAAAATTGAATATT
Source organism: Pseudoalteromonas sp. EB27 (assembly GCF_001974875.1). Classification (GTDB taxonomy): domain Bacteria; phylum Pseudomonadota; class Gammaproteobacteria; order Enterobacterales; family Alteromonadaceae; genus Pseudoalteromonas. The sequence goes on along the minus strand of NZ_MTQD01000005.1, from coordinate 185,543 downwards.
GAGGTAAATCATGCAAGTTTCTGTTGAGACGACCCAAGGCCTTGAGCGCCGTATAACTATCACCGTTCCTTCAGAGAACGTTGAGACCGAAGTAAAAAAACGCCTACAACAACTGTCAAAAACACAGCGTATAGATGGTTTCCGTGCTGGTAAAGTTCCAGTATCTGTAATTAACAAGCGTTTTGGCCCTGCAGTTCGTCAAGAAGTTGCTGGCGAAGTAATGCAACGTAATTTTTACGAAGCAATCGTTTCTGAAAAAATCAATCCAGCTGGCGCGCCTACATTCGCACCTAAATCACTTGAAGCAGGTAAAGATTTAGAGTTCTCAGCAACGTTTGAAGTTTACCCTGAAGTTGAAGTTCAAGGTTTAGATAAAATTACTGTTGAGAAACCAGCGGTAACAGTAACTGACGAAGATTTAGCTAACATGCTAGAAACACTTCGTAAGCAACACGCTGAGTGGGCTGATGTTGATACAGCTGCTGGCGAAAACGACCGTGTAACAGTTGATTTCGTAGGTACTATCGACGGTGAAGTATTTGAAGGCGGCAAAGCTGAAGACTTCCCATTAGAACTTGGTCAAGGTCGTATGATCCCAGGTTTTGAAGATAACATCGTAGGTAAAAAAGCAGGCGAAGAAGTAGTTGCTGATGTAACTTTCCCTGATGATTACCACGCTGAAAACTTAAAAGGTAAAGCGGCTCAATTCACTATCACAGTGAAAAAAGTTGAAGCGCAAGAATTACCAGAATTAAGCGAAGAGTTTGCAACTAAATTCGGTGTTACCGAAGGCGGCGTAGACGCGCTTAAAGAAGAAGTTAAAAAGAACATGACACGTGAGCTAGACCAAGCGGTTAAAGCAAGCGTTAAAGACCAAGCAATCAAAGGTCTTTTAGCTAACAACGAAATCGAAGTGCCTAAAGCACTAGTTGATCAAGAAGTTGATGCTCTACGTCAGCAAGCAGCTCAACGTTTTGGCGGCGACGCTCAAAACATGCCAGAGCTTCCAGCTGAATTGTTCCACGAGCAAGCTGTAACACGTGTTAAAACTGGCCTTTTATTAGGTGAAGTGATTAAAGCTAACGAGATTAAAGTTGATGACGCTAAAGTTGAAGCATTAATTGCAACGGTAGCTTCTGCATACGAAGATCCAACTGAAGTAGTAGAATACTACAAAGGTAATGATCAACTTATGCAGCAAATGCGTAATGTAGCAATGGAAGAGCAAGCTGTTGAAGCTATTTTAGCTAAAGCAGTTGTTACTGATGTTGAAAAAGCATTTGATGACATCATGAATCCACAGCAAGGTGCTTAATAAGTCATTGACTTAAGCTCTCGCTAACGATTAAATGGCTCGTGCTACTCTGTTTATACAGCGTGCCCGGGCCATTTTAGTTTTTGGCTCTAAATTTGCGAAAAACGATAACTATGCTTCCTTATAATAAGGATAAGTATAAGCGCATAAGGAATTAAATAAGTATGAATACTGGTATTACAGATCCCCTAAATGCATTGGTCCCAATGGTTGTTGAACAAACACCAAAAGGCGAGCGCTCGTATGATATTTATTCGAGATTATTAAAAGAGCGTATTATCTTTTTAACAGGTCAAGTTGAAGACAACATGGCAAATCTGATTTTAGCGCAAATGCTATTTTTAGAATCAGAAAATCCTGATAAAGATATCTTTTTATACATTAACTCACCAGGTGGTTCAGTAACTGCGGGTATGGCTATTTACGACACAATGAACTTCATCAAACCAGATGTAAGTACAATATGTGTAGGTCAAGCTGCAAGCATGGGTGCTTTTTTACTTACTGCTGGCGCTAAAGGTAAACGTTTTTGTTTACCAAACTCTCGTGTGATGATTCACCAACCATTAGGTGGTTTCCAAGGTCAAGCATCTGACTTTGAAATACACGCTAAAGAAATTCTGTCTATTAAAGCTAAGCTTAATCGCTTAATGGCTGAGCATACAGGCCAACCATTGGATATTATCTCTAAAGACACAGATCGTGATAACTTTATGAGTGCCACGCAAGCTGTAGATTACGGCTTGGTAGACTCAGTTTTTACAAATCGCGATAAAAAGTAAGCGCTTGGTGAGCAGGATTGCCTGTTTGCCACTTTGAGTTACTATGCGAAAACTAATAAATTTTGGTATAGTTAAAGCGTATTGAAATAGCCGCCAACAGTTTTGGTGGCCAACGTAATAAAATGAGGTAGCTGAATGTCTGACACTCCTACAGACGGCGACAAAAGTAATAAATTGTTATACTGCTCTTTTTGTGGCAAAAGCCAACATGAAGTGCGTAAATTAATTGCAGGCCCTTCAGTATACGTTTGTGATGAATGTGTAGAGTTGTGTAACGATATTATCAGGGAAGAGATCAAAGACATTGCTCCTAAGCATGATACGTCTGACAAACTACCTGTACCAAAAGAAATTCGTAAACACTTAGACGATTATGTTATTGGTCAAGATCATGCTAAAAAAGTATTGTCTGTTGCCGTTTATAACCATTATAAACGCCTACGTAACCAATCGACTAAGCAAGACATTGAATTAAGTAAAAGTAATATTTTGCTTATCGGTCCAACAGGTAGTGGTAAAACATTACTTGCAGAAACGTTAGCGCGTCTACTTGATGTGCCGTTTACTATGGCCGATGCCACTACATTAACCGAAGCAGGCTATGTAGGTGAAGATGTTGAAAACATCATTCAAAAGCTTTTACAAAAGTGCGATTACGATGTTGAAAAAGCGCAACGTGGCATTGTTTACATTGATGAAATTGACAAAATTTCTCGTAAATCAGATAACCCGTCAATTACGCGTGATGTATCGGGCGAGGGCGTTCAACAGGCGCTACTTAAACTAATTGAAGGCACAGTTGCTTCTGTTCCACCGCAAGGTGGTCGTAAACATCCACAACAAGAGTTTTTACAAGTAGATACTTCTAAAATCTTGTTTATTTGTGGTGGCGCATTTTCAGGTTTAGATAAAGTAATTGAGCAACGTAGCCACAAAAATACCGGTATCGGTTTTGGCGTTAGCGTAAAAGAGTCTGCGGCGAGTCGTTCTTTAAGTGAAACATTTAAAGACGTAGAACCAGAAGATTTAGTTAAATACGGCTTAATTCCTGAGTTTATAGGTCGTTTGCCGGTAGTTGCTACGTTAACAGAACTTGACGAAGCTGCTCTTGTGCAAATATTAAGTGAACCTAAAAACGCGATTACTAAACAGTTTTCAGTATTGTTTGGTATGGAAGACGTTGAACTTGAGTTCCGTGATGATGCCTTAGCTGCAATTGCTCACAAAGCAATGGAGCGTAAAACAGGTGCACGTGGTCTTCGTTCAATCGTTGAAGGTGTGTTGCTTGATACTATGTACGAACTTCCTTCAATGGATGACGTAAGCAAAGTGGTTATTGATGAAACCGTTATTAAAGGTGAGTCAGACCCAATCTTGATTTATGAAAATAATAAACAAGATAAAGCTGCATCAGAATAGTTTTTAAGCTATTTGAGTGAAAAAAGGAGCCTTAGGCTCCTTTTTTTATAATTAATTTAATCGAGTAAGGGAAAATTGTTGAACTTTAATTAGGTTATCCCCATATACTTGAGTAATCTTTAAAATAAATTAAGTGCGAAGAGAAACTATAATGACGCTTGAGAGAACCGACCGAGTCGAAATCCCAGTCCTTGCACTGCGCGATGTTGTGGTATATCCGCACATGGTGATCCCGCTTTTTGTAGGCCGTGAAAAATCAATAAAATGCCTAGAAGCGGCAATGGACAAAGACAAACAAATTTTCTTGGTTGCACAAAAAGATGCAACTGTAGATGAACCTGAGCAAGATGATATTTATCGTATCGGCACTATTGCCACTGTACTTCAGTTATTAAAATTACCGGACGGTACAGTTAAAGTTTTAGTAGAAGGTACACAGCGCGCACAAATCGAAGAATTTGTAGATAACGAAGACTTTTTTGTAGCTAATGCTCAATTTATTGAATCTGATTCGGTAGACGAGAAAGAACAAGAAATTTTTATTCGTAGCGCAATTAGCCAGTTTGAAGGCTATGTAAAGCTAAATAAAAAAATTCCTCCTGAAGTACTAACTTCAGTTTCAGGTATTGATGAGCCAGCGCGCCTTGCTGATACAATGGCTGCCCATATGCCATTAAAAGTACCTGAAAAACAAAAAGTGCTAGAAATTTCAAACGTGACAGAACGTCTTGAATATTTAATGGCATTAATGGAAGGCGAAATAGACTTACTGCAAGTTGAGAAAAAAATTCGTACCCGCGTTAAAAAGCAGATGGAAAAGTCACAGCGCGAGTATTACCTCAATGAGCAAATGAAAGCCATTCAAAAAGAATTGGGTGAGCTTGATGATGTACCTGATGAATTTGAAGCACTTAAAAAGCGCATTGAAGAATCGGGTATGCCAACAGAAGCACAAGACAAAGCGACGACAGAGCTTAATAAGCTTAAGATGATGTCGCCAATGTCTGCAGAGGCCACTGTAGTGCGTTCATACATTGATACGTTAATTAACGTACCTTGGAAAAAACGCTCTAAAGTGAAAAAAGACTTAGCAGGCGCGCAAAAAATTCTTGATAGCGATCACCATGGCTTAGATAAAGTAAAAGAGCGCATTATCGAGTATCTCGCGGTACAACAGCGTACCAATAAGCTTAAAGGGCCAATTTTATGTTTAGTTGGGCCACCAGGTGTTGGTAAAACATCCCTAGGGCAATCTATCGCGCGTTCAACTGGTCGTAAGTATGTGCGTATGGCATTAGGCGGCGTACGTGATGAAGCTGAAATTCGTGGTCATCGCCGTACATATATCGGTTCAATGCCAGGTAAGTTAATTCAAAACATGACAAAAGTGGGCGTTAAAAATCCATTATTCTTGTTAGATGAAATTGATAAAATGTCAGCTGACATGCGTGGAGACCCAGCATCAGCTCTATTAGAAGTGCTTGATCCAGAGCAAAACAGCCATTTTGCTGATCATTATCTTGAAGTAGATTACGATTTATCTGATGTTATGTTTGTAGCAACATCAAACAGCTTTAACATTCCTGGCCCATTACTGGATCGTATGGAAGTTATTCGCTTATCGGGTTACACCGAAGATGAAAAGCTAAACATTGCAAAAGAGCACTTAATTACTAAACAAGTAAAACGTAACGGCTTAAAAGAGTCTGAAATTGAAATAGAGGATAGTGCAATTATTGGCATTATTCGTTATTACACACGTGAAGCGGGTGTACGTAACCTCGAGCGCGAAATTTCAAAACTATGTCGTAAAGCCGTTAAAAATATCTTACTTGAAAAAGACACTAAAACAGTGACTATCAATCAAGATAACCTAGAAGACTTTTTAGGTGTGCAACGCTTTGATTATGGTAAAGCTGAAGACGGTGACCGTATTGGTCAAGTTACAGGCTTAGCATGGACAGAAGTTGGCGGTGATTTGCTAACAATCGAATGTGCGGCTGTACCAGGTAAAGGCAAGTTAACTTATACCGGTTCACTGGGCGATGTAATGCAAGAGTCGATTCAAGCGGCTATGACGGTAGTACGTAATCGTGCAGATACATTCCGCATAAATAGCGACTTTTACGAAAAACGTGATATTCACGTACACGTACCTGAAGGCGCAACACCAAAAGATGGCCCAAGTGCGGGTGCAGCAATGGTAACAGGTCTTGTATCTAGCTTAACGGGTAACCCTGTACGAGCAGATGTTGCAATGACCGGTGAAATTACGCTACGTGGTGAAGTACTTCCTATTGGTGGCTTAAAAGAGAAATTATTAGCAGCGCATCGTGGTGGAATTAAAACAGTCATCATTCCAAAAATTAACGAACGTGACTTAAAAGAGATCCCAGAGAACGTGCTGGCAGGTCTTGATATTCACCCAGTTACTTGGATTGACGAGGTGTTAAAGCTTGCTTTAGTGCATCCTGTTGAGAGTTTTTCGGTCGAAACACCTAAAAACCAAGAAAAAAGCTAAAAAAAGTGCTTTTTAGGGCTTTTCAAATCTAAACGGTATGATAAGTTAAGCACTGGTTTTCAAGCCTAGCCCTTATGGGGCGTAGGCTTAAGAAAAATATAATCATGTGAGCATTAAAAATTTGCTCTACAATTTTCAAAAAAGTGATGTTAGTTTAAAAAACCGTCGCTCTTGATAATAACAATGAAAGAGGATGATATTGTGAATAAATCTCAATTAATCGATCAAATCGCAGCTGATGCTGACATTTCTAAAGCGGCTGCAGGTCGTGCACTAGATTCATTCATCGAATCTGTATCTGGCGCGCTAAAAGAAGGCGACTCAGTTGCACTTGTTGGTTTCGGTACTTTCTCAGTACGTGACCGTGCTGCACGTTCAGGCCGTAACCCGCAAACTGGTGAAACAATCCAAATTGCTGCTGCAACTATTCCTGCTTTTAAAGCCGGTAAAGCGCTTAAAGACGCAGTAAACTAATCACTGTTTTAAACACATTAGTTATGGCGAGTGTAAAGTTACTGATTCACCACAACAGATGAATTAAGTAACTTTACCGCCAGTTACTTCAAGTGAAAAAGCGTATCTGGTAAGATACGCTTTTTTTACATGTGACAAGGTAAAATACCTTGATCAAAAAGAGATAAACAAATGCTTGAGAAAATCAGAGAAGGTTCGCAAGGACCTGTAGCCAAAATAATTTTAGGCGCGGTGATTTTATCTTTTGCCTTAGCAGGGATCGGTAGTTACTTAGGTCAAACCACAGAACAACCCGTTGCTGAAGTAAATGGAATTAAAATTAGTCAAACCGATTTTAACCGTGCTTACCAAAATGAACGAAGCCGTTTAGAGCAACAATTTGGTGAATACTTTACACAAATTGCCGCTGATCCAAATTACATGGCGCAAATTCGCCAAGGTGTAGTTGACCGCTTAGTACAACAAGAATTGCAATCACAGCTAGCGGCTGATTTAGGCCTTCGCGTAAGCGACGAAAGTGTACGTAAAACAATTTTAGAACTACCGTACTTTCAAATTGGTGAAAAGTTTAATAACGATCGTTACTTACAAGTAATTCGTCAAATGAACTTTCAACCAGATGCTTTTCGTGAATACTTACGTAAAGATATGACACGTAGTCAGGTAGTATCTGCTGTTGCAGGTACAGACTTTGCACTAGAGAGCGAGCTTAAAAGCGCAATCGCTCTGCAGCAGCAAACTCGTAGTATTGATTACTTAGTTATTAATAAAGAAGCGCTTGCCGCGAACGTAGAAGTATCAGAGCAAGAAGTGTCTGATTACTACGAGCTAAACGCATCACAATTTTTATCTCCAGAGCTTATCTCAGTAAGTTATATTGAGCTTAAAGCATCAGATATTAATGTTGAATCGGTAACCGAGGATGACGTTAAAGCGTATTACGAGCAAAATAAAGCACAATACGTTGAGCCAGAAAAGCGTCGCGTATCACATATCTTAATTGATAACAGTGAAGACGATGACGCAGCAAAAGAAAAAGCCAATGCACTTCATGCACAACTAGAACAAGGTGCAGACTTTGCTGAGTTAGCAGAATCATCATCTGACGATATCGTTAGTGGCGAAATGGGCGGCGATCTTGAATGGATAGAACGTGATGTAATGGACCCTGCATTTGAAGATGCGACTTTCGCACTTCAAAACAAAGGTGACATTTCTGAGGTTGTTGCTTCTGAGTTTGGTTATCACATAATTAAACTCACAGACATTCAACCACAACAAGTTAAAGCGTATGACGATGTTAAAGCTGACTTACGTGCTGAACTAGAACAAGCTGAAAAAGTAGATGCATTTTACGAAAAGCAAACTGAAATGGGTGCACTTGCATTTGAAATTTCAGACCGCTTAGACGATGCTGCAGAAGTTGCTGAAGTGGAAGTTAAATCTACGCCTCTTTTAGCACTTAATGCTCTTCCGGAGCCGTTAAACAGCCCTGCAGTTGTAACAGCACTAACATCAGTTGATTTACTTGAAGATAAAGTAAACTCTGAAGTTATTGAGCTTGGTGAGGAGCATGCAATTATTGTTCGTATTAACGAGCATAAAGCTGCTGCTACTAAACCGCTGGATGAAGTAAGCGAGCAAATTAAAGCGCGTTTAGTTAATGAAAAATCATCAGAGCTTGCTAAAGAAAAAGCGCGTAGCTTATTTGCAGAAGTACAAGCAGGTAAGAGCTTAAATGATGTAGCGAGCGAGCAAAGCTTAACTGTTCGTCAAGAAGCGCAGTTAACACGTCAAAGCTATACTGTTTCACCTGCTATTGTGACTCAAGCATTCAAAATGGCTCACCCAGCAGATTCTGCGGTAGTTGAGCTTGTTAATTTAAATAATGGTGATGCAGCAATTGTTGCGCTTAAATCGGTAACAGATGCACAAGTTGCAGCTAATATTGATCCTCAAGCAAAACAAAGCATTACTATGGCGCAAGCTAATAAAAACTACATGGTGTTTATTGAAGCGCTGAAAGCAAATGCTGAACTTAACTTACCAACGGCTACACAAACTGTTGAATAATTAATTTTAGCTCATAAAGAAAGGCGCTTTTAAAGCGCCTTTTTTATTGTCTTGAGCAAAGTTGATATATTACCAATTCGCTTAATTAAGCATTATTGCGGATTGGTATTAATTACCTCTGGCAATAAACTCAATCCGATTGCCGCTAGGCTCTCTTATCATCATATGTTGGGTTGGACCTTTACCTAAGTTTTCTGGTGCAAACTCTATGATAATATTATTTTGCATTTTTAAGTGTGTATGTAGCTCGCTTAACTTTTTGATACTTTCAACACTGAGTGCTAAATGGTGTAAGCCCACATTTTCTGCTCGATTAAACTCCACACGTTTTTCATCATTTTTTACGCGCCATAATGTAATGGTTATTTTATTGTTTGATAAAAAATAAGCGGGATAGGCAGGGTCATTTCCTAGCGTTTTAAAACCAAGTACATCAGTAAAAAATGCTTTGGATGCATTTAAGTTTGATACGGTTAAACCTAAATGATCAATGCCACCAACCCAACTTTTAGGGGCAGAGTTTTCGTCAGCTATTGAAGTTGTTGATAGCAGCAATAAAGCTAATGATGAAATGCCTGTGAGTAATGTTTTTTTTAGCATAGATCCTCTTTATGGTTTTAGTTGTTAAATTGCGCATTTAACAAAGACCTTCATAAACGAGGTTACATTGCAAAGAAGTCGAGTTTGGTGATTAGAAAGCTGCTTTTAGCAGCTCAGTAATCGCTGCGTTACTTTTGATTGGGGGTTTTGAAAAACATCTTCAGTAGGGCCGTATTCAACCACTTCGCCTTTGTCGAGTACAACCACATAATCACTGATGTGGCGCACTAGGCTTAAATGGTGGGTGATCATCACATACGTAAGGCCAGTGTCGCGCTGTAGCTTAAGTAATAAATTCACTATTTGCGCACGTATAGAAGGGTCTAAAGACGAAACAGCTTCGTCGAGCACAATCACCTTAGGATCTAAAATTAATGCACGAGAAAACGCCACACGCTGTAGTTGCCCCACACTAAACATATGCGGGTAGTAGTGTTTATGATCAATTAATAGACCCACTTTTGAAAGCGTTGCATCAATCTTTTCAGCTCGTTCGCTGGCATCAAGCTCTGTATTATATTGCAGGCAATCATCAAGCATTTCACCTATGGTTAGCCCTGGGTTGAGCGATGCAGCTGAGTCTTGAAAAATCATACGAATATCCCGACATTGATTATCGCGTACGCCATTATCTTCAATAATATTATTTTCGAGTAAAATTTGCCCGCTATCAGCAGTATCAGCTCCTGAAAGTAGTTTTGCTAATGTACTTTTACCTGCACCTGTTTCACCAATTATGGCAATACTTTCGCCTTTACCAACACAAAACGAAATATTTTTAAGTACTTCAAACTTTTTACGTGAAAAAAGCCCCGCTCGCACATTGAATGTTTTTGATAGTGCTTGTACTTTTAGCAGCGGCTGCATTATTTCATGTCCTTAATTAACGGAAAGTGGCACGCATAACTATGACCATGATGCTTAGTAAGGGCTGGCGTTACCACGCAGGCTTTTTGTGCTTGCGGGCAACGCGGCCCGAGGCGACAGCCAATAGGTAAATGTTGCAGAGTAGGGATAGTCCCTTTAAGTGCATAAAAAGGTTCTTTATGCGCTAAACCTTGTTCGTAGTCTGGCAAGCTTTTTAATAATGCTTGAGTGTAAGGATGGCGAGGCTGTTTAAATATTTCATGGGTTGGGCCTGCTTCAACCATTTGCCCGCAATATAAAACATGAATGCCATGCGACCAATGTGCAATCTCTTCAAGCTCATGAGAGATCATTAAAATAGACATATTTTTAAGTTGGTTTAAGCTTTTTAATAACCTAAATACTTGTGCGCGAGTTGTGCTCTCAAGCGCTGTAGTTGGCTCATCAGCTATCAATAGCTTTGGAGTGCGGGCAATGGCCATTGCAATCATTACTTTTTGGCATACGCCTTCTGAGAGCTCGTGAGGGTAGCTACTTAGTACCGCTTCGTGGTTTTTAATACCCACTTTATGAATAAGCGCTTTTACTCTGTCTTTTCTCTCGCGGTTGCGTTTTAAAAAGAAACCTTTAGTTGCGACCTCTGGGAGTGTTTCAGCAATTTGATCAAATATTTTAGCGGTCGGATCAAGACAGCGACTTGGATCTTGATAAATCATCGCTATATCTTGGCTTACTATCTTACGGCGTTTTTCTGGGCTTAAACGCATTAAGTCTACGCCGCGCCAATGAATACGGTCGGCCGTAATATCCCAGCGTTCGTTTAATACACCAATAATCGCTTTTGCTATTAGGCTTTTACCAGAGCCCGATTCGCCCACAAGCGCATGTACTTCGCCTTCTTTTAAGCTAAAGCTCACTCTGTCTACGGCTCTAATTACAGTTTCAGAGGTACGTAGTTCAATTGTTAAGTTACGAACATCGAGTAATTGCATTTAATCAGCCTTACGTGCTTTTAGCACTTGTCGCAGGCCATCGCCTACTAAATTAGTAGATAACACGGCTAAAAATAACAGTACACCAGGTAGCGCTACAGTCCAAGGTGCTAAATAAATAAGGCCTAAGTTTTCGGCTAATATTGCGCCCCATTCGGTCGTCGGTGGCTGAGCTCCTAATTTTAAAAACCCCAGTGCTGAAATATCTAATATAGCGGTAGAAAGCGCCATCGTGAATATAACCACAATATGCTCATAAATATTAGGGAAAATACCACGCGATATAATATGCCAATTAGACGCACCATCGAGCCTAAACGCGGTAATGTAATCTTTACTTAATTCATCAACAATCAGGTTACGCACTGAGTGAATAAATTGCGGCAGTAACGCTAAAATAATTGCCCATACGGTATTCATTAAACCCGGGCCGAGTATGGCAATTATTATTATTGCTAATAACAAAGAAGGAATAGAAAGGGTTATATCAAGTAAGTGATTTAAAAAGCTTGAACGAAGTCCTTTGCTAATTCCTGCAAAAGTACCCACTAATACACCAAAAATAGTTGTGATCAGGGCGGCTACAACAGAAAGCCCAAACGTATACGTAGCACCATTCATTAAGCGCGAGAGCACGTCACGGCCTAAATCATCGGTGCCTAAAATAAAGCGTACATCGCCCATTTCTCGCCACGATGGTGGAATAAGTAGTGCATCACTATGCTGTTGGTTTACACCATAAGGGGCTAAAAAAGGAGCTGTGGCGGCCAATAATGCAAACGCCATAAATATCCATAAACCAACCAAAGCAGGGTGGTTATTTTTAAACTTTCGCCAAAATCGCGCAAGTGGCGATTTATTCGACTCTTCAGAAAATAAATTAAACTTTGCCATGGGCCTGATTCCGCGAGAGTGGATCGAATAAAGTGTAAGTAAGTTCAGCTGTAATAGAGGCTAAAATAACAAATAAAGATACTGCCATTAATCCGCCTTGAATTGCTGGAAAGTCACGCTGATAAATACTATCGATTAACCACCGGCCAATACCCGGCCAAGAAAAAATAACTTCGGTAATCATCGCAAGCGTTATTAGCGTACTAAATTGCAAACCAATTTGCTTAATTACCGGCAGTAATGCATTACGCAGTGCATGGTGCATGATAAGTTGGCGGCGATTAAGGCCTTTTGCCCTAGCTGTTTTAATAAAGTTTTGATCCATTACCTTAAGCATAGACTCGCGAGTAAAGCGCACTAATACAGTGGTCGGATACATGGCCAGTACAATAGTAGGGAGCGTTAAATGGCGTAGCGCATCAATAAAGGCCATTCCTTTATATGGAAAACCAGCCAGTGCAATATCAATTAAAATAAACCCAGTATTTGCGGGTATCTCATAAAGGAGCCCCATTCGGCCTGACATAGGAAACCAGCCAAGCTTTAACGAAAAAACCATTATTAATAACAATGCGAGCCAAAATACAGGCATTGAATAGCCCACCATAGTGGTCGAGTTTATAAGTTTATCGGGCCAACGTTTATGATAGCCAGAGCCTAAAATACCAGTAGGTACACCAATAACAACCGATACTATTAATGCGTACACGCTTAGTTCTAAAGTAGCCGGTAGCAAATCAACAATATGGCTAAATACACTGTTACCAGAGGCAAACGAAAGCCCCCAATCACCTTGGAATATTCGCCCCAGGAAGGCAATGTATTGCATAAAGTAATTGCTGTTATATAAATATTTGTCTTCAAGCTCACTATGCTGTGCAAAGTTACTACTTGGTATGCCACTTAAATTACTTAGCGGATCACCGGGAAATAAATACGCCAGTGAAAATGTAAATACGCTGAGCATCAGTATCATAAAAAAGAACAAACCAAGGCGACGTAAAATATAATCTAAGATCATTATTTTTTCCTCGCATTGGCAAGCGAAATAGCGCCAAATGGGCCAAGTGTTATGCCTTCCACATCGGCGCTACTTGCTTGAAAACGCAGGCCATGAGCAATAGGTAATAACGGCAGCTCTTGAATAATTAAGCTTTGTGCGTCTTCATAGTATTTTTTACGTTTGTTTAAATCAGTCGTATCGAGTGCTTGAGTAAGCAATAGATCAAATTGAGGATTACACCAGTTTGCTGGATTTTTACCACTAAAAGTAGCGGTACAGCTCAACAGTGGGCTAAAAAAGTTATCAGGATCGGGTGTATCTGCGGCCCAACCAAGTAATACACTGTCGTGCCTGTGCTCGCCAATACGTTGAATAAACGTATTCCACTCATATTCTACAATGCTTACATTAACGCCCACTTTGCGTAAATCACTTTGCATAAGCTCAGCCATTTTACGTGCGTTGGGGTTATAAATACGACTTACAGGCATTGCCCATATTGTCATATCAAAGCCATCAGGCAAGCCTGCTTCAATTAGTAACTTTTTAGCGAGTTCTGGATCAAATGTAGGTATATCTTCTTGCGGCTCAAACGCCCAAGAGGTTGGCGGTAAAATAGATTGTGCGCGAGTACCGTTACCGTAATAAACCGCTTGCATTATTTTATCTACATCTATTGCATGCGCGAGTGCTTGGCGCACGCGCAAGTCGTCGAACGGGGCACGTTCTGTATTAAATGCCCAATACCCTATGTTTAAATTTGTTTCTTTTTCAATATTTATATCATCACGTTGCGCTAAAATACTCAATTGCGCACTACTTGGATGAGCCGTTACATCGCACTCTTTAGTCAGCATTTTTGCTATGCGCGTAGTGCCGTTAGGCGTTATATCGTAAACTAATTGTTCAAGGACAACGTCGTGCTTCCAATAAAGTGGATTACGGTAAAAGCGTACAAGGTGATCTCGACGGTATTCTTTATAAATATACGGGCCGGTGCCAATAGGATACTGATCAAACAAGTTTTCTTGCTTGTTTTTCTTAAGTTCCATGGCGTATTCTTCTGAAAGTACCACAGCAAAGTCGGTAGCCATATTAGCTAAAAAGCTACTTTCAGGATTAAATAACTCAAAGCGCACTTGGTAGTCAGACACGCGCACAATTTTACGAATGAGTTGATCAATCCCCACACTTTGAAAATACGGGTAATTGGCATCGCCCACAAAGTGGTATGGATTGTATACATCGAATAATCGGCTAAAGGTGAATATAACGTCGTCGGCGTTAAAATCACGCGACGGCGTAAAATAAGAAGTTGTATGAAACTTTACATCTTTACGCAAGGTAAAGGTAACCGATTTACCATCTTTACTAATTTTCCAATCGGTTGCTAATTCACTTTGAAACTCTGCCGTAACAGGGTCAATGCTAATTAAACGGTCATATAATTGGTTAGCAATTATATCAATAGTTGAACCGGTGGTCGTTACTTGCGGATTAAACGACACAGGGTTAGCTTCAGCGCAATAAACTAAGCCTTGGTTTTTTTCTTCTATGATTTCTTCTTTGCTATCAAGGCAACCAACTAAAGTGGTGGCAAGCAAAACAAGTAATAATTTATGCACCCGCATAACCTCTGACTATTGTTGATCCAACAAGTTGTATTTTTTAAGATAACCACGTAATTGATGATACGTTAAACCAAGTACTTCTGCAGTTTTCTTTTGATTAAATTGGCTATGTTCGAGCGCTTTATTAATCATGTTTATTTCAAAGTCGTTTGAGCGCTCTTTTAAGCTACATGGAAATTGAATATCAACGGCTATATTACTGCTTGCTTGAGCAATCGGTGGCGCAACAGCAATAGGCTCTGCATTAACAGTTTGAGCCGCTATAGGTGCTTTTATGCGCGCTTTTGGTCTAAATGGGCTATCGAATGGGTCTAAAATAATCTGGTGAACGGGGATATGTTCACTACCGTGGCGATACAAACTGCGTTCAACCACATTTTTAAGTTCACGAATATTACCAGGCCAATCATAACTAAGCAGTGTTTCTGTTGCGCTTCGAGTAAAACCGCTAAACAGTTCCCACTCTAAATCGCGTGCCATATTCATCGCAAACTGCTCAGCAAGAAGCATAATATCGTCTTGACGTTCTCGCAGTGGTGGCAGGGTAATTACATCAAAGGCTAAACGGTCGAGTAAGTCACTTCTAAATTCACCTTGCTCAGCTAAATAAGGGAGGTCTTCGTTTGTCGCACACACTAAGCGTGTATCTACTTTTACAGTTTGTTTGCCGCCAACACGTTCAAACTCACCGTATTCTATAACGCGTAGCAGTTTTTCTTGTACCATAGCTGAGGTATTAGCTAATTCATCTAAAAACAGTGTGCCACTGTTAGCGCGTTCAAAACGACCTTCGTGACGTTTACTTGCCCCCGTAAAAGCACCGCTTTCGTGGCCAAATAACTCACTTTCGAGTAAGTTTTCGTTAAGCGCTGCACAGTTAAGTTTTACGTAGTTTTGATCCCAACGTTTTGATAAAAAGTGTAAGCGTGCTGCTATTAACTCTTTACCTGTGCCGCGTTCACCAATAATAAGTACCGGTTTATCTAGATTAGCCAGTTGCGATACCTGATCGAGTACAGACAGAAAGCTATCTGATTGGCCGAGTAAATTATCCTGTTGGCGATATTGGCTCATATTTCCTAACTCTTGGTCATTTTTACTAACAGTTAGTGTATTTCATAATTAGGGATAACTAAAGAAATTTGTATATTTAGTTTAACGTAATGAAAATAAAGTGTATTTTAACTTTTAAAAAGTTGGCAAGCATATTGATACTAGTTATAGCAGACTAACTACGTTTTAATTACAGAGGTAAATGTTATGGGAATTTTTTCACGTTTTGCAGATATTGTTAATTCTAATATCAACGCCATTTTAGATAAAGCAGAAGACCCAGAAAAAATGGTTCGTCTGATTATTCAAGAAATGGAAGATACGCTTGTTGAAGTACGTTCTACATCAGCTAAAACACTGGCTGAGAAAAAAGAAATTGTACGCCGCTTAGATACACTTAAAGCGCAGGTAAGTGATTGGCAAGATAAAGCCGAACTGGCTTTAAGCAAAGACCGCGACGATTTAGCGCGTTCAGCCCTACTTGAAAAGCAAAAGTCGGCAGATGCCGTTGCTTCAGTAGCGAGTGAACTTGAACATGTAGAGTCTCATATTGAGAAACTACAACAAGAAGTAACGACGCTACAAGAAAAACTAGCAGATGCGAAATCTCGTCAAAAAGCGATTATACTTCGCCAGCGTTCAGCTGAGTCGCGCCTTGAAGTGAAAAAGACACTTGATAGCTCAAAAGTAGAAGACGCACTTAATCGCTTTGAACGTTACGAAACTAAAATTGATGGACTAGAATCTCAAATTGAGTCTTACGATTTAGGTAAAAAGACGTTAGCGGACGAAATTGCTAATCTACAAAAAAATGAAAAGATAGATGATGAGCTAGCCGAACTTAAAAAGAAGCTAGCTGATAAATAACTTATAAAGGGGTACTTAAAGTGCCCCACTGCTTAAAAACATCAAAACGGATTGTCAGGAGAGGATTATGTTTGATTCAGAGGTAATAATTGTTCCATTTGTTATGTTTATGATTTTTGTTGCCCCGCTGTGGTTAATTTTACACTACCGTAGCAAAAAACAAGTAAGCCAAGGTTTAAGTGAACACGAACATCGCCAGTTACTTGAGCTTGCACACAAAGCCGAAAAAATGGCAGACAGAGTTGAAACACTTGAAGCATTGCTTGATCAAGAGTCACCACAATGGAGACGCAAAGTATGAGTGCCAAACGCGAATTATTAAGAGACCCACAACGCGGTAAAATAGCTGGAGTATGTGCGGGATTAAGTGACTACTTTAATATGGAGTTATGGTTAGTTCGCATTATATTTGTTAGTGCGGTACTGCTAACGGGTGGCCCATTATTTGTGGTAGCGTATATTGCAGCCTGGTTCATTTTAGATAAAAAAGAGCCCGCAACAGCGCAAACAAAAAGCTCAACTAAAACAGACGATCCGCTAGAAGTAAAATTTAAAGTATGGCAAAAGGGCGAGCCACCGCGCCGCGCATTGCAAGATTTAAAAGAGCGTTTAACGCGTGTAGATACTCGCCTTCAAGATATGGAGCGCCATGTAACTTCAAGCGAGTTTACGGTGAGCCGTGAAATTAACAAACTTTAAAGGATTTAATAGCACCTTATTTGCAACGTGATAAATTACGGCAAATTAGGTGCAAGACACTTTATGAGCCAATCATTTGCAAAAAAGACCTTTAAAAGCATTAAAGGCAAAGCACAAAAAGCCCTTCATCGCAGTTTAGACCAACACGTAAAACTTGCCGTAACTGGCCTAAGTGGTAGTGGTAAAACAGCCTTTATTACCGCGCTTGTTAAACACTTAACAACCCAAGCGGACGATAAAAACTTACCTTTTTTTGATGTAATGCGCGAGCACCGCCATGTTGCCACTAAAGTTGTGCCGCAAGAGGCGTTAAAAGTCCCTACATTTAATTATACGCGCGCGCTAAATTCATTATTACCTAGCGATGGGATGCCCACATGGCCTGCATCAACCGAGCGAATTAATACACTACGTTTGGCAATAAAGTATCAAAGTAATGCGGGACTGCGTGGTCACTTTTCGCCGCAATCAACACTTTATTTAGATATTATTGACTACCCGGGGGAATGGCTCCTTGATTTACCTATGCTTGAGCAAAGCTATTCTCAATGGTGCGAGCAGCAATATCCGTTATTAACTCAGCCTTCGCGTGTAAATACATCAAGTGATTTTCTAGCAGCCGTTGAGCAACTTGATTTAAATGCACCTGTAGATGAAAACGCACTGGCTCATATTGCTCAGCTTTATCAAAGCATGTTAGTAGGGCTTAAAAAAGACACCAAACTTGCCATGCTACAACCAGGGCGTATGCTCATGCCTGGCGACTTACAAGGGGCGCCATTGTTATTGTTTTTTCCGGTATCGGGTGAAGTAAATAGTGACGATGTCGTTGCGGGTTCTAATTTAGCGCATTTAATTAAGCGCTTTAACGCCTATATAAAAGAAGTTGTAAAACCATTTTATAATGAGCATTTTAGGCACTTTGATCGCCAAATCGTACTTGTAGATGTACTTAGTGCATTAAACGAAGGGCACGAAACCCTTCAAGAGCAAAGCAGTGTAATAAACCAATTACTTGCACACTTTAACTATGGTGAATCAGGCTTTTTTAAACGTTTATTTAAGCCAAACATAGACAAAATATTATTTGCAGCTAATAAATCCGATCACATAAGTGCAAAGCATCATAAAGATTTAGCACTACTGCTTGATTCGCTCGTGCATGAGCAAAGTAATCATTTAAAGTTTGATGGTGTAAAAATAGAAACCATGGCCATGTCGTCAATTACAGCAACGCAGCCGCGCCAAATTACTGACAAAGGCCTAACGCTTGACTGCATTTACGGTAAACCATTACACGAGCCTGATTGGCTTACCTATTTACCGCCGCAACCTCCCTCGCGGATGCTTAATAAAAGTGAGTGGCCAGCACAGGGATTTGAGTTTTTATCGTTTTCTCCAATGCCGAGCCCCGATAAACAACTAAAACATATTCGATTAGATCATGTCATGCAGTACCTGCTAGGAGACAAATTAACATGAGTGAGTCAAACCAAACATTTCAAGCAGGGCGTCGCATAGATACGCAAAGCATTGAACAAAACGAACCCGTTTTAGCACCTGCAAAAATTATTCAACACGGGCAAAGTGATTACGAAGAACTTGAAGATGAAGCACTAGAGCCAGAAATAGATCTGGAGCCTGTGTACAAAAAGTCAAAGTGGCAAACGCTCAAAGGTGTTTTTGCTATTAGTTTTATAGTACTGGTGCTTTTAGAATTTGCGTACTCGTTATTATTTGCTTTCGAGCAGTCAATTATTTTAGGCAGTGTTTATTTAACTGCGGTTGTAAGTGGCGTACTGCTAATAGGCCGCTTATTGTGGCGAGAGTACCGAATGCTGCGCAGTTTAAAGCGTAACCAATTACATCGAGTTGAAGCCGACAGGCTTTTAAATAGTGAGCAAGTAGGTGGTGCATTACCTTGGCTCGAAAAGCTCAATAAACACCAAGAGCTTGATAACTTTGAAATCTTTAAAAACCAAGTATCGATGCATCACAGCGACAAAGAAATAATGACACTGTACGCCAATAGTTTATTAGTAACTCAAGACACCAAAGCTAAAAAGCTTATAAATCGTTTTGCGACTGAATCTGCACTGCTAGTTGCCTTAAGCCCACTTGCGCTGGTGGATATGATGGCTGTGCTTTGGCGCGGTACTAAGTTAATAGAACAAATTGGTAAAATTTACGGCATTGGTTTTGGCTACGCGAGCCGTATAAAGTTATACCGCATGTTGATAAAACAAGTAATGTTTGTTGGCAGTGCAGAGCTTGTATCTGACCTTGCTGCAACTGCACTAAGTGCTGAGCTTTTAGGTAAGCTTTCGGGGCGGGCAGCGCAAGGGGTTAGTGCTGGTATTTTTACAGCGCGTATTGGTTACAAAGCAATGGAGCTTAGTCGCCCATTACCAAGGCTTGAAAACAAGCGCAGCTTACTAAAAGGCACTGTGCAAAGCATCGCAGGTAAAATTATGAGCCGCAAAAAGGCGGAACCAACGTAGTAAAGGTAGTGGCAATATTTGTGTACAAACGTGCGCTGCACGGTTTTTACACAAATAGCCATCTGAGCATCCGGCATGCTTGCTGTTTGTAAGCGCATACGTTTTGATTGTTGAATCGCAAAAACATAATAATCAAAAAATGAGCCTACAATGAGCAAGCATCATATAAACACCCAGTGTATTCACGGACCACAAAAAGCAAACGACCCGCACGGCGCACTCACTTCTCCTTTGTATCAAACCTCTACCTTTCATTTTGAAAATGCCGCTCAAGGTGCTGCGCGTTTTGCAGGCGACGAACCTGGCTATATTTATACGCGCTTAGGAAACCCTACAACCACAGAGCTTGAACAAAAAGTTGCTCAACTAGAGAGCTGTGAAGCAGCTGCTGCAACCGCAACAGGTATGGGGGCCGTATCTGCCTCAGTACTGAGCTTTTTATCGCAAGGAGATCACCTTGTTGCCTCAAGTG
Source organism: Pseudoalteromonas sp. EB27 (assembly GCF_001974875.1). Taxonomy (GTDB): domain Bacteria; phylum Pseudomonadota; class Gammaproteobacteria; order Enterobacterales; family Alteromonadaceae; genus Pseudoalteromonas. Next base: position 165,380 of record NZ_MTQD01000005.1, on the reverse strand, counting down.
CTTTGTATGGTTGTACCTTTGCGTTTTTCTCGCATATGTTGCCGCGCTGGGGAATTGAAGTCACGTTTGTTGATATGACCAACGAGGACGAACTATGCGCTGCCATCAAACCTAATTCAAAAATGATATTTGTAGAAACGCCAATCAACCCCACTATGGCGGTTATTGATTTGGCACTCATTGGCGCAGTTGCTAAAGAGCACAACTTAATTAGTGTGGTCGACAACACCTTTTTAACGCCGCTACTGCAATCACCAAAAAAATACGGTATCGACATTATAATGCACAGTGCGACCAAGTACTTAAACGGCCACGGAGACGTAGTAGCGGGTATTGTATGTGGATCGCTTGAGCATATAACGCTTATTAAAATGACCGTACTAAAGGATATTGGTGCAACCATAAGCCCGCACGATGCATGGCTAATTAATCGAGGCCTAAAAACACTCGCCATTAGAATAGAACGCCATTGTCAGAGTGCACAAACAATAGCCGAATATCTAGAAGCGCACCCACAAGTAAGTACCGTATATTACCCAGGGCTTAAATCGCACCCAGGTCATAAGTTTATTGGTAACCAAATGAAAGCCGCTGGTGGTGTTATTGCATTTGAAATAAAAGGCACGCTACAAGATGGCGCACAATTTATTGATAGTATGAAACTTTGTACACTTGCAGTAAGTCTCGGCGACGCTGAAACACTGATTCAGCATCCTGCATCTATGACTCACTCGCCTTATACGCCAGAGGAGCGAGCCGCTGCTGGAATAAGTGATGGGCTGATCAGACTCTCGGTTGGGCTTGAAGATGTTAATGACATTATTAGTGATTTAGACCAAGCTTTTACTAATATTGGCTAGGTGTATTTAATTATGTACACATAAAAATAAGCTGTAGGCCTTTATTTGATGACCTGTATTTTTAATGTGCCACAGGTGTAATTTTAACTTTACGATCTGAGTGATCGCGACAAATACTGATGTTAGCCTATCTATTAAACTTTTCTTCACTTTTGCATAGTATGGGGTCATTCGATATTCAATAGGTTTGAGTATCACACTGACACCGATTTAGGGCTCACACCCAAGAAGGTACTTATGGCTAAAGCAAGTAAATACACATCCAAAACACCAGACGAAAATGGTGTTATACACTGGAGTGATGAAGAAAATAAAATTTGGTCTGAGCTTGTAGCGCGTCAACTTGAATGCATTAAAGGCAAAGCCTGCAACGAGTACATGCAAGGGTTAAAAAAGATTAACCTGCCGCACGATCGTATTCCGCAGTTAAGCGAACTAAACGAAGTGTTATTAGCCACTACCGGTTGGCAAGTAGCGCCAGTACCTGCGCTTATCGACTTTGATGAGTTTTTTAGATTACTAGCAAACAAGCAGTTTCCGGTAGCTACATTTATTCGTAGCCGCGAAGAATTTGACTACCTACAAGAGCCAGATATTTTTCATGAAATATTTGGCCATTGCGCCATGCTAACTAACCCTGACTTTGCCGAGTTTACGCACAAGTACGGGCAATTAGGTTACGCAGCGCAGAAAAAGGACCGTGTATACCTTGCGCGTATATACTGGTTTACAGTTGAATTTGGTTTAATGCAAACCGAAGACGGCCTGCGTATTTACGGCGGCGGTATTTTATCAAGCCCAGGTGAAACTCAGTACGTATACTCAAACACGCCAGAAATCAGCCCAATGAATGTGCTTGATGTACTGCGTACGCCGTACCGTATTGATATTATGCAGCCACAGTACTACACCATAAATTCGATTCATGATCTGTTTGATATATCGCAAATGGATATTATGACTTTGGTTGAGCGAGCTAAAGAGCTTGGCTTGCACGACCCAAAATTTCCACCAAAAGAAAAATTAGCCAGTTAAACATTAATGCTAAAAAAGCTAAAAGTAAGGATTTAGAATGTCTTCATTAAGTGCACAAAAATGCGAAGCCTGTCACGTAGATGCGCCAAAAGTATCTGACGAAGAGTTAGCACAATTAATTACTAAAATCCCAGACTGGGTACCAGAAGTACGCGACGGCATTATGCAGCTTGAGCGTGTTTATAAATTTAAAAACTTTAAGCAAGCTATCGCGTTTACTAACAAAGTAGGCGACATGGCAGAAGACGAAGGCCATCACCCAGGTTTATTAACCGAGTGGGGCAAAGTAACGGTTACATGGTGGAGCCATTCAATTAAAGGCCTACACAAAAACGATTTTATTTGCGCAGCTAAAACAGACGACGTATTTAACGCGCTGTAAACCACACTAATTGAGCAAACCAAAAAAGCACTTATTTTTATAAGTGCTTTTTTGGTTTTGGGAGAATGATCTATAGTAGAAAAATATTAGCTAGTACCTATCTAATTATTATCCTTCTAATATAAAAATATTTATATATTTTATAACTAAAAGAGTAAAATCAATTCCAAATTGTTTATTAAAATAAGGTGAGGTTCATGGAAGTCTATTTAAAGAGAGCCGTTGTGAAAGGATTATTTGATTCAAAAACACAGCTGGAAATGGAATTGAGTAATAATGTTAATTGTATACATGGTGTTAATGGGTCAGGAAAGACAGTATTTATAAACCTTTTAGTTGGTACTTTGAATTGTCAGTTGGAGTACCTTAAAAAAATTAAATTTTCGTCTATAACTATTTATACACTTAAAGAAGGTAACAAAAGACCTTCTAAGATGTTTACTGCTAGTAGGACTGATAATGAAATTACATATAACTTTCATGTAGGTCTTACACCTAAATGTGAACGAGGTACACTTTCTCGAGTTGCATTTCTAAGAACCGTACCTGAAATTGATTTACCTATAAAAAAAGGTGACTCAATAACAATATCGCTTGATGACGAAGGTTTTAATATTTCATCTTATCGAGTGAAAATATTAATAGAATCAATATTAGCTGCTACTTATGTACCTTTACTTAGAGGGCATGAGTCTGTTGTAGCCAAAAGAAGATTGAGAAATATTGAAGGTGGAAACGATCCTTATGTACAGATGTTATCTGATTTACAGGAAGAGTTTGTTGGTCGCTATGGCTCAGCTAACTCAAAAGTTGGCGTTGAATTAGAGAAGTTAAAGTCCAAAATGTTCGAACATCTACTATTTACTGATAGTGATGCATCAATAAAGCAGGATATGGAAGTTCTTAGAGCCTTGACCGACAGTGGCAGTGTATCGGATTATACCGAAGAACAGAAAGAGCAGGTAATTAATGATATCGAAGATGCCAACATAACCATTAGTACAAAAAAAGTAGAGCGACACTTTTCTATATGGAGAGAAACTCAAGAAGATGTTTTAGAGACATCAAGAGCTTTACAACAAGCTCAGAGTGGAGGGAAAGAGATAGAGAGTACCAAATTGATTAGTTTAAATGAAGAGTATTCTAAGGCTTACTTTAGGTGTTTAGCTTCAATTAAATTTAATCGAAAATTCAGTCATGCTATCGAGGATATTAAAAAAGCTCAGAAGAAAAAGGACATGGCGTTATCTCCCTTTCGATCATTTGAATCGCAAATGAATACCTTTTTGACGAAGAATAAAAAATTTAGATTAGGTACTTCTGGAAATTTTGAAATCCGCTTTAATGGAAAAGTTGTTCAATTTCATGAGCTATCATCAGGAGAAAAACATATTTTAGCAATATTAGCGCGGGTATGTTTATCAGCCGTTAGTAAAAGTACATTATTTATAGCGGATGAGCCTGAGTTAAGCTTACATCTTGAATGGCAGAGGAAAATTATTCCAGCTATTAACGAGATTTCACCTGAAATGCAGATAATAGTAGCCACTCACTCCCCAGCTGTAATCCCTGAAAATGCTTTAATGATCAATATCTTGGAGTGCTACTCTTATGATGAGTAATGGACTTAATTACACATCAGCAGATGTATTTAAAGCAGCTGAAATGGATACAAATGGATTTTATATTGTAGTTGAAGGGGATTGTGATAAACCAATTTTTAGTGAGCTGTTATCTCAACTTAAAGATTATGGCTTTCAGTTTGATAAGCCAATAATAGGTTCTGGAGGTGGTAAACCGAATATACTGTGCTGGCTGCAAGAGAAGCCTAATGTTAGTGTCAAAGTAGTCCTTGACAGAGATTTTGATGACCCGAATATTGACTTGTTAGACAAAAGAATAGTTCCATTAGAAGTTTATAGTATTGAAAACTATTATTTCTCAGTTGATGTTTTAGCTCCACTTTTTGCTAGCCTATCTAATTCAACTATAGATGAAGTGAGTCAATGGCTTAGTCTTGATGAACTTACCAAAAACTGGGAAGAGGAGCTATCCGAACTTATCGCAGTTCTTTTCTATTATCAAAAAAACTATATGCAAGAAAAAAAAGGTTGGGGTGAGACTGATATCGTCCAAAATAGGGATAATTGGGGAATTTGCTCAAATAAAGTAAATAAACTAACCATGCAATTGACTAGTGAGATGGGAGTCACCATACAAAGATGCTTAACTTATTTCAATCAAAGTCATTTAAAAGGCGAGTGTTTATCAATTTGTTTTCCAGGTAAATTGATAAAAAAATCATTTTTTAGATATTTGAAATTTCACTGTTCACAGAATGGTGGTGACTTTAGTTCACTAACTAATGTGGATCATTTAATGCAATCCTTAACATCAAGATTAATGAAAAATTGCGGGGTGAAGTCCGTATTAGAAAACTTGACAGCAACGCCTTAAGTGAAAAGCCCTATTAAAAGGGCTTAGAGCTTTCTATATACAATTAAAATTTAGCTAAAACACTTAACTTCAATGTATCGTTGGGTTTCGTTTCACTCAACCCAACCGACTATTACTCATCAATTGAGCGTAGTAGGGCGTTTATGCCTACTTTTTCACGTGTTTGTTTATCTACTTTTTTCACGATGATTGCAGCATAAAGGCTGTGAGTGCCATCTTTTGACGGTAGTGCACCAGGAACAACTACAGCGCCTGCTGGTACGCGGCCGTAATAAATTTCGCCAGTTTCGCGGTCATAAATACGGGTACTTTGGCTGATGTAAACACCCATTGAAATAACTGCGCCTTCTTCAACAATTACCCCTTCAACAATTTCCGAACGAGCGCCAATAAAACAGTTATCTTCAATGATAGTTGGGTTAGCTTGTAGAGGCTCTAAAACGCCGCCTATGCCAACGCCACCTGATAAATGTACGTTCTTACCAATTTGTGCACACGAGCCTACAGTCGCCCATGTATCAACCATGGTGCCGTCGTCAACGTATGCGCCAATATTTACATACGATGGCATAAGTACTACGTTTTTACCTACAAAGCTGCCTTTACGTGCTACAGCGTTTGGTACTACGCGCATACCGCCTTGCTGAAATTGCTCTGGCGTGTAGTCGCTAAATTTAAGCGGTACTTTGTCGTAAAACTGATTTACGCCGTCGTTCATTGGTTGATTGTCGCGAATACGAAACGACAGTAACACTGCTTTTTTAAGCCACTGGTGTACAACCCATTCACCTGATATTTTTTCAGCAACGCGTGCTGCGCCGCTATCAAGTAAATCAAGTGCGTCGATAATAGCTTGTTTTACGTCGCTTGATACTGTGCTTGGGCTAATGCTATCGCGGTTGTCCCATGCGTTTTCGATCATCGTTTTTAAATCTGACATGTGTGTCCTCTATTCTGTTTCGGCGTTGAATTTTTTACGTAATGCCTGATGAATTTTTGCTTGCTCTTCATCAGTCAGCGCTTGGTATTCGTTATTTGATACAACAAAGAAATCCTCGGCTCGTTCACCTACCGTTGTAATACGGGCAGCGTGAATATGTAGTAAATGCGCTTGGAAAACTTCGGCTATTTTGGTTAGTAAACCTTGTATATCGACAGCTTGAATTTCTATTAAGCTGCGGTCTTTGCGTGCATGTGGGCGCAACACAATTTTAGGTTTAATATTAAAATCTTTAAAACGTTGAGAGCGGCTCTTTTTAAAGCGAATCTTTTTACGCGGATCGCTCAGTGCTTGCTCAAGCCCGCGTTTAATTGATTGTGCTCGACCACTTGCAATAGGGTCACCACTTACTTCAAGTATTACAAAGCTAAACAAGACGTAACCGTCTTTAGTGGTCAGTACTTGCGCATGTTGTATTTGTGCTTTTTTAGAGCCAATTACACTTACTAATCGGGCAAACAGTGGGCCAGAGTAGGGGCTGTATACAAATACTTGTGTGCCACCATGCATAGCTTTGTTAGATACAATAACACTTGGCTGGCTTAAGTCTGTGCTACTTAATAAATGCTCACTTTGCCATGATATTTGCTGTTCGCTAAAGGCGGTAAAGTAATTAGCTTTAAAGCGGCTCCAAATTAAATCAATTTTTTCCTCGGCATAACCCAGATTTATTAAGCGTTGTTTAGCTTGGTGCTTTTTATCGCGAATTTGGTCGCGTTGATCCATTGGGTTTTCGAGCCCTAGGCGCAAAGCGCGCTGCGTGTGTAAGTATAGCTCACGCAGTAGGGTGTTTTTCCAATCGTTCCATAAGTTGTCGTTGGTTGCACGTATGTCGGCAACGGTTAAACAATATAAGTAGTCGAGTTGGCGCTCTGTTTTAACGCGTGTAGCGAAGTCTTTTATTACAGCAGGGTCGTTAATATCTTTACGCTGTGCGGTAACCGACATAAGTAAATGGTTACTTACAAGCCATGCAACGAGTTTTGCATCCACCGATGAAAAACCATGTAATTTAGCAAATGCTATTGCGTCAACAGCGCCAAGCTCTGAGTGGTCACCACCTCGGCCTTTAGCAATGTCGTGAAATATACCGGCTAAATAAAGTAGCTCTGGTTTGTCCATTCGAGTGACTATTTCACTACAAATAGGAAACTCACTAATGCCTGTTTTATCAAAATATTCGTAAATATTTTTGATTAATTTGTGGGTGTGCTCATCTACGGTGTAAGCGTGAAACAAATCAAACTGCATTTGCCCAAATATATTACGCCACTGCGGTAAGTAGGCGGCAAGCATGCCGTGCTTGTGCATTAATGTAAATGCGCGGCCCATGCCGTTAGGGTGTTTAACAAGGCGTAAAAAGGCTTCACGACAGGCTGCATAATCTTGTAAGTCACCCAATAAACGACGGCGCACTTGGCGAATAGTACGAATAGTACTTGGGTAAATATGCGTTATTGCTGGGTTATCGGCTATGTGCTCAAACAATACAAAGAGTTGGTCACGTCTAAAAAATACCGACGGATCTTTTACGCGTATTTGATGACCTACTTGCTCAAAGTTTCTGTCGAGTTCTATTGCTACCACAGCACTACTTTCGGGCATTATACTTTGTTCAAAGTATGAAAGTAGCATTTGGTTAAGTTCGCGCACGCGGCTCATTATTCTAAACAAGCGCTTCATCATACGCTCAACAGACGCTTTGCCGTCGCTACCAAAACCTAAAATTTCGGCGGCTAGCGGTTGATGATCAAACAATAAGCGGTTTTCCGCTCGACCTGCAGCTAGATGCAGTGCAAAGCGAATGTTCCATAGGTTTTCTAGGCACTCAGAAAGCTCTTGAAACTCTTCGTGAGTTAAGTATCCGTGGCTTATTAATTCTTGCAGGGTTTCGGTTCTAAAGTGCTTTTTTGCCACCCAAATAATGGTTTGTAAGTCGCGCAGACCACCTGGGTTTTCTTTAATGTTTGGCTCAAGATTATACGCGGTGCCGTGGCACTTTCTGTGGCGTAAATTTTGTTCTTGAACTTTGGCAGTAAAAAATTCGCCTGAGCGCCATACTGGCGTTTCAAGAATATGCATTTTGAGTTTTTCAAACTCAATGTGGTTACCAAAAATAAGGCGACTTTCGAGCAAGCTGGTGGCAAAAGTAACGTCTTCACGTTTTTGCTCAATGGCTTGTTCTATCGTGCGCACGCTGTGTCCAATCTCTAAGTTGAGATCCCATAGCATGGTAACAAACTGGCCTATTTTTTCGCATATTTCTTCGCTTGGCGGTTTAGTTACAAGCAATAAAAAGTCGATGTCGGAGTAGGGGTGTAGCTCGCCACGTCCGTACCCGCCCACAGCTATTAATGCTAAATCAGGTTCGCGTGCTAAGTCGTAAACATGAAAAAGCTTAATGAGTAGGCGGTCAATAAACTCAGCCCGGGCATTAATTAAATTCCCAACCGGTTGTTTAGAAAATTCGTTATGTAACCATTTATAAAAATAGCTAGAACAATCGCGATAATCACTAAGTTGCTCAGCATCGCTAAGCAACTTTTTTACTTTGTTGGGTAATGCCACGTGGGCTGGCTCCTAATTTCTTATTTATTATTAGTGTTCTATGATCCTGTCGATTGTATCATCTGATCGTAGCGTTAAAATTTCAACACCATTTTCAGTCACTAATAATGTGTGTTCCCACTGTGCAGACAAACTACGGTCGCGTGTAACTACTGTCCACTCATCTTTAAGAAGCTTACATTGGCGTTTACCCGCATTAACCATAGGTTCAATAGTTAAACACATACCTGCTTTTAAGGCTTCGCCAGTACCGGCTTTACCGTAATGCATTATTTGTGGTTCTTCATGAAATCCTGCGCCAATACCGTGGCCGCAATACTCACGTACAATTGAGTAATTAAAGCTCTCTGCATATTTTTGAATTGCTTCACCAATATCACCTAAACGCACACCTGGTTTTACCATTTTAATAGCAAGGTATAGGCTTTCTTGTGTTACTTCTGCAAGACGTTTAGCTTGAATATTTGGTGTACCAACGTGGAACATTTTAGATGTATCGCCGTGGTAACCATCTTTAATGACCGTTACGTCAATATTAACGCTGTCACCTTCTTTTAATGCTTTGTCATTTGGAATTCCGTGACAAATAACATGATTAACTGACGTACAAACTGATTTTGGAAAGCCATGATAATTTAACGGAGCAGGGATTGCTTGTTGCACATTAACAATATAATCATGACAAAGTGTATTTAGCTCATCGGTGGTAACACCTGGCACTACATGAGGGCCGATCATTTCAAGTACATCGGCCGCTAAGCGCCCAGCTACGCGCATTTTCTCTATTTCTTCAGGGGTCTTGATAATAGCGCTCATTGAGGCTCCAAAGTTGAGTTTTTAACATTTATCGCCGAACAAATTTTGCACGCGACGTTGAGTATTTAATTTTAATATGGTATAAAGCGCGCCGTCTTTTTACAAATAAATTCTTAAATGATTTTTTGTATTTAAGGCAAACACAATTTTATTTTAACACACACACGTATCGTCACATACACTTGGGTGCATTTGAAGTTTAATTACTTCGGTGTTGGTGCTATGGGATATGTGGAGGCCTAACCCTAAACAACTATAGAGGATCTATAAAATGGCAAACGTTTCAATGCGCGATATGCTTCAAGCTGGTGTTCACTTTGGTCACCAAGCACGTTACTGGAACCCTAAGATGAAGCCTTTCATCTTCGGCACACGTAACCGTGTACATATCATCAACCTTGAGCAAACTGTACCAATGTTCAACGACGCACTTAAGTTTTTATCAAGTGCTGCAGCAAACAAAGGTAAAGTTCTTTTCGTTGGTACTAAGCGCGCAGCAAGCGACGCAGTTAAATCAGCTGCTTTAGAAAGCGACCAGTTCTTCGTAAATCACCGTTGGTTAGGTGGTATGTTGACTAACTGGAAAACTGTACGTCAATCAATCAAGCGTCTTAAAGACCTTGAAGCACAAAGCCAAGACGGAACTTTCGAGAAGTTAACTAAGAAAGAAACGTTAATGCTTAACCGCGAAATGGAAAAGCTTGAAAAGAGCCTTGGTGGTATCAAAAACATGGGCGGTCTTCCAGACGCGCTTTTCGTTATCGATGCTGACCACGAGCACATTGCTATCCGTGAAGCAAACAACCTAGGTATTCCTGTTGTTGCAATCGTTGATACTAACTCTAACCCAGACGGTGTTGATTACATCGTTCCAGGTAATGATGATGCTATCCGTGCTGTAAGCCTTTACACTAGCGCTGTTGCAGCTGCTATTACTGAAGGTCGCGAGAATAACATCGTTGCTCAAGCTGAGAAAGACGATTTCGTTGAAGCTGAGTAATTAGCTGTCATCAAGTCTTCATCTTTTTAAGGTGAAGACTTGCTATTCTTGTCGAGCGGGTAACCCGCTTATCTAACCTGATTTCAGATTTGAGGATTTACTAATGGCTGTAACTACTGCCCTAGTTAAAGAATTACGCGAGCGCACAGGCGCTGGCATGATGGATTGTAAAAAAGCGTTAACTGAGACTGATGGCGACATCGAGTTAGCGATTGAAAACATGCGTAAAAGTGGCGCTGCTAAAGCTGCTAAAAAAGCAGGTAACATTGCTGCGGAAGGTACTATCATCATCAAGCAAAACGCTGGTGTTGCAGTGCTAGTAGAAGTTAACTGTCAAACAGATTTCGTTGCAAAAGACGTAAGCTTCTTAGCATTTGCTAATAAAGTTGCTGACGCTGCAATTGCTGACACTATCTCTATCGAAGACTTACAAGCTAAGTTTGAAGAAGACCGTGTTGAGCTAGTTACTAAAATTGGCGAAAACATCAATGTACGTCGTTTACAGTACGTAACTGGTGAAAACCTAGTTGAGTACCGTCATGGCGATCGTATCGGTGTTGTTGTTGCAGGTGTTGCTGATGAAGAAACACTTAAGCACGTTGCAATGCACGTTGCTGCATCTAGCCCTGAATACCTAACACCTTCAGATGTACCTGCTGACGTTGTTGAAAAAGAAAAGCAAGTACAAATCGAAATTGCGATGAATGAAGGCAAGCCTGCTGAAATCGCTGAGAAGATGGTTGTTGGCCGTATGAAAAAATTCACTGGTGAGGTTTCTCTTACTGGTCAAGCTTTCATCATGGAGCCTAAAAAATCTGTTGGCGATATTCTTAAAGAGAAAAACGCAACAGTTACTAGCTTCGTACGTGTAGAAGTTGGTGAAGGTATCGAGAAGAAAGAAGAAGATTTTGCTGCTGAAGTTGCTGCTCAAATCGCTGCTGCTAAAGCTAAGTAAGATTACTATTTGTGAAGCAAAAGGAAATTAGATGCAATTAAAGTACTATTTGGTTTTGCTTCGCAGCTAGAAATTCTTTAAAATAACCGCGCTTTTATGTTTAACATAAGCGCGGTTATTTTTTATCCATAATTCAATAAAAGTTGGCCCCAATACTATGACTATCAATCGCAAACCTATTTTTAGACGTGTTCTTCTCAAATTAAGTGGTGAAGCTTTAATGGGAGACGAAGGCTTCGGCATCGACCCTAAAGTTTTAGACCGTATGGCACAAGAAATTAAAGAGCTAGTTGAGCTCGACGTAGAAGTGGGTTTAGTTATTGGTGGAGGTAACTTTTTACGCGGTGGGTCACTTGCAGAAGCAGGTATGAATCGCGTAGTCGGCGATCACATGGGTATGCTTGCAACGGTTATGAACGGCCTTGCAATGCGTGATGCGCTACACCGTGCATTTGTAAATTGTCGTTTGATGTCGGCTATTCCGCTTAATGGTGTATGTGACGCTTATAACTGGGCTGAAGCAATTAGTTTATTGAAAACTGGCCGCGTTGTTATTTTTGCAGCGGGTACTGGTAATCCATTTTTTACTACCGATTCTGCAGCATGTTTACGCGGTATCGAAATTGAAGCAGATACAGTAATTAAAGCGACTAAAGTTGATGGCGTATACAGTGATGATCCTGTTAAAAACCCAGAAGCAACGCTTTACAGCCATTTAAGCTACAATGAAATCATTGAAAAAGAATTAAAAGTTATGGATTTAGCGGCATTTACTTTAGCCCGCGATCACAATATGCCATTGAGCGTATTTAACATGAATAAATCAGGCGCGCTAAAACGCGTAATTATGGGTGAAGAAGAAGGAACACTTATTTCTTCACAAGCCTCAGATGAAATAATCAAATAATTAGGATTACACCGTGATTAACGATATTCAAAAAGACGCGCAAGCGCGCATGCAAAAAAGTGTAACAGCACTAGGTAGCCAATTATCTAAAATTCGTACTGGCCGTGCACATCCTGCAATTTTAGATGGCATTATGGTATCGTACTACGGAGCACCAACGCCTTTAAACCAAGTTGCTAATGTAACAATTGAAGATTCTCGTACACTGGCTATTGGTGTATTTGATAAGTCTTTAGCGCAAGCTGTTGAAAAAGCAATTATGGCGTCTGATTTAGGTTTAAACCCTATGTCGGCAGGAACTGTTATTCGTGTACCACTTCCTCCACTTACAGAAGAACGTCGTAAAGACCTAATCAAAATTGTACGCGCTGAAGTTGAAGGCGGTCGTGTTGCTATTCGTAACATTCGTCGTGATGCTAATGGCGATGTAAAGGGTTTATTAAAAGATAAAGACATATCTGAAGATGAAGCGCGTCAATCAGATGATGCGATTCAAAAGCTTACTGATAAGTTTATTAAAGAAATGGATACTTTATTAGCAGCTAAAGAAACAGAATTGATGGAAATCTAAGTAAGGTCCTGTTTATCTTTCGAGGTTGAATTTGCAGCAGTGTATTTGGTTTTTAGGCAAGGCAGAGCCTATGTAGTGTGGTTATTCCCCATAATTAGGCGATAACGATGCATAAAATCCAAACACGCGCTGCCCAAAGGGTTCTGCCTAGGGGCGATTAACTCTTTGCTACTCGATTTTTACTTAGTCCACTAGGTTACAAATCTCGCGCCGCGATTAAGTCGCCCCTAGATTGAACAAATTACAATCCTGAAAGGTCGACAGGACCTATTAAAATTATTAGTTTTGAAACGCCGTCTAGGGTATACTAGGCGGCGTTTTTTTATGGAATACTCGATATTTATGGTTCTAGATGCTGACACAATTTCACAGCAATGTTTACCCAAACATGTTGCTATCATCATGGATGGGAACGGACGTTGGGCGCAAGCTAGAAATAGACCTCGTGTGTATGGGCATAAAAAAGGCGTAGACGCAGTTCGTCAATCTGTTCAGTTTTGTACTAAATTAGGGATACAATCGTTAACCTTATTTGCTTTTAGTAGTGAAAACTGGCGCCGCCCTGAAGACGAAGTAAACACTTTAATGGAGCTTTTCTTATTTGTTTTAACAAAGGAAGTTAAAAAGCTTCATAAAAACAATGTAAAACTGACCATTATTGGAGACTTATCACGATTTTCTGAAGGATTACGTAGCAAGGTAGACGCTGCGCATAAGCTGACTGAAAATAACACCGGGCTGTGTTTAAATGTTGCAGCCAATTATGGTGGTCGTTGGGATGTTGCCAATGCGGCTAAACAACTTGCTTTGCAAGTTGCGCAGGGCACACTAAACGCAGAAGATATTACAGAAGAGCGCTTAGCACAGCATATGAGCATGGCAGATCAGGCAGAACCTGATTTGCTTATTCGCACTGGTGGCGATGTTCGTATTAGTAATTTTTTACTATGGCAAGTTGCTTATGCAGAACTTTACTTTACCGAGACACTTTGGCCTGATTTTAATGAAGCAGCATTTGCTGAGGCCATTGCGTGTTACGTTGCCAGAGAGCGACGTTTTGGTTGTACGGGCGAACAAATAAAACAATTACTCGCTCAAACCTAAATAGAATAAGGGTCACATTTTGTTAAAACAACGAATTTTAACCTCACTTGTGCTTGCACCATCAGCATTGGCTTTGGTTTTTTATACACCGCTTACGTTATTTAGTTACTTTGCTGGTGCAATCGTATTATTAGGCGCATGGGAATGGTCTGCATTTATGGGCTTATGTAACAAGCTCAAACGTGGCGCCTTTGTTGTGTTGATTGCAGCCTTACTTGGCCTGCTTAATTTACATTGGCCTATTGAATCATTATGGGAAAATGGCAAGCTAGTAGGTGATGCAAATTATTTATTTACGCTTTCGTTTGCTTGGTGGATTGTTGCTAGTTATCTAATTTGGCGCTACCCAGAAATGGCTAAAGCGTGGAATGAAGGCTTAGTTATGCGCGGCATTGCAGGTTTATTAACGCTTGTACCGTTATGGCTTGCACTAAATACATTACGTAGCGCGCAGTACCTTGAATCAACTCATTTTGGTTCAGTACTAATTTTAGTCGTACTTGGTATTGTATGGAGCGCCGATGTGGGTGCTTACTTTACAGGTAAGAGTTTTGGTAAACATAAATTAATGCCTAAAGTAAGCCCTAATAAAACAATTGAAGGGTTAGCAGGCGGTGTAGTTGCTTCTATTATTTTTGTATTAGCATTTTGCCACTTTACCGATGTTGATTTAGTTGTATGGCCTGTGTACGCGATAATGACAGCATTTATTGCTTTGTTTTCTGCGGTAGGTGATTTACTGGAAAGTATGTTTAAACGCGAAGCTGGTTTGAAAGATAGCGGTCGATGCTTACCAGGGCACGGCGGTATTTTAGATAGAATTGACAGCCTAACGGCTGCTGCTCCAATGTTTGTTATGTGCTATGCGTGGACTCTTAGTTTATGAGCCAAAAGCAATTGCTGGTTATTTTAGGCGCAACAGGCTCAATTGGTTTAAGTACACTTGATGTTGTATCGCGCAATAAAGAGTTATTTGATGTTTTTGTTTTGGCAGCAGGACAAAATGCAAAAAAAATGGCGGAGTTGTGTATTGAACATGAACCGCTTTATGCAATTATGGCCAACCAGCAGGCCGCAGAGCAGTTATCTGCTTATTTAGCTAATACCCAGTGCCAAACTCTTGTTATGCACGGTGAGCAAGCAATGAGCGATTTATGCGCTCACCCTGATGTTGACATTGTAATGTCGGCAATTGTAGGTGCAGCGGGTTTACTGCCAACATTAAGTGCTGTTGAAGCAGGTAAAAAAGTACTGCTTGCTAATAAAGAATCTTTAGTTATGTCAGGTCAGTTGTTTATTGACAAAGTTAAACAACATAAAGCCACTTTGCTGCCAATAGACAGCGAACATAATGCAATTTTTCAATGCCTACCTTCTTCGTTACAAAATGCCAAAGGCGGTCAAAAACTACAGCAACATGGCGTAAGTAAAATTTTGCTTACCGGCTCTGGCGGCCCATTTTTAACGCGCGACATAAACACATTAAAAGATGTAACTATAAGTGAAGCCGTAGCGCACCCTAATTGGTCGATGGGTCAAAAAATATCAGTAGATTCCGCAACTATGATGAATAAAGGCTTAGAGTTTATTGAAGCTAAGTGGTTATTCAATTGTGATGCGAGTGATATTGATGTGGTTATTCATCCGCAAAGTATTATTCATTCAATGGTGCAGTACCATGATGGCTCTATTTTAGCGCAAATGGGCAACCCCGATATGCGTACACCTATTGCACACGCGCTTGCATATCCTGAGCGAATTAATGCGGGTGTTAAACCGTTAAACTTCTCTGATATTTGTGATTTTTCGTTTACTAAACCTGATTTTTCTCGTTACCCAAATTTACAATTAGCGATTGATGCGTGTAGTGCAGGGCAGGGCGCAACAACAACGGTTAACGCAGCAAATGAAATAGCTGTGGGCGCGTTCTTAAACGGTAAAATTGGTTTTACCGATATATACAAAATAAATGCACAGACGCTAGAAGCTGCAACTTACACCAATGTGCAAAGCCTAGATGAAATTTTAGAGTGTGATAAATTAGCGCGTATTAGCGCTTCAGAATTTATAACAAAAGTGGCGCATTAATATGTTTGATTTTTTTTGGAATCTTGGCTCGTTTATTTTAGCGCTTGGTATTTTAGTGGCCATACATGAATATGGCCATTTTTGGGTTGCACGAAAAATGGGCGTTAAAGTGCTGCGTTTTTCAATTGGTTTTGGTAAGCCACTGTTAAAATGGCATGACAAATATAATACCGAATACGTGATTGCCGCTATTCCATTAGGCGGATATGTAAAAATGCTTGATGAGCGAGTTGATGACGTACCAGCAAATCAACGTCACTTGTCGTTTAACGCTAAATCTGTACAAGCCCGTATTGCTATTGTTGCTGCGGGACCAATGGCTAACTTTTTGTTTGCCATTTTTGCTCTTGCGGTGATGTATATGGTAGGTGTGCAGTCGGTAAAGCCAGTTGTTGGCAGCATAACCGAAGGCAGTCGCGCAGAGCAGGCAGGCATTATGCCTTCTCAACATATTATAAAAATTGGTGATGATGACATAACGACATGGCAAGATGCCACGTTTGCGCTTATGTCTAACTTAGGCGAAGAAAGCGTTGAAGTTATTGTTCGTGATAAAAACCTGCAACCACGTGTTAAAACGCTTAATTTAGAGGGGTGGAAGCTTGATCAGCGAGACGTACCACCACTAAGTTCGTTGGGTATTGTGCCATTTAGACCTCAGGCAACTTTAACAATAGCCGCCGTAACTAAAGACTCAGCCGCAGAACACGCTAATTTACAAGTTAACGACACAATTTTAGCTGTAAACGGTGAAACAATAAGCAATTGGCAGCAATTAGTTAATCTTATTACGCAATCAGCTAACAAATCTTTACAATTTAGTGTAAAAAGACAAGATACTATACAAGCCATTACAGTTACCCCTAAAGGGCGCATAGATAATAACGGTATTGAGCAAGGCTTTTTAGGTGTTGCTCCTGTTGTTCAGCAATGGCCTGATGGTTATGTAGAGACTAGACATTACGGCCCGCTCGATAGTATCGTGCGAGGCACAAAAGAAACGTGGCGCTTAATTACTCTCAGTTTTGATATGATTGGTAATTTAATTACAGGCCAGGTTTCGGTTAAAAATTTAAGTGGTCCTGTGGGCATTGCAGTCGGCGCTGGAACTAGCGTAAGCTATGGGTTAGTGGCCTTTTTAAGCTTTCTAGCTTTAATAAGCGTTAACTTGGGTGTATTTAATTTATTACCCTTACCAGTGCTTGATGGCGGACACTTAATGTATTACATAATTGAACTTTTTCGTAAAAAGCCGGTCTCTGAAAAGACACAAGAGTTTGGTTTTAAAGTGGGTGCCTTGTTGCTCATTTTTCTAACATGTTTCGCTTTGTTCAATGATGTATCGCGTTTGTAGTTACAGCGTGGCAAATTACTAATTAGAACACGATTGTAAAGCACCACTAGTAAGGTGTTATGCGGTAATACAGTTGTAAAGGATAAAGATAATAAAATGGCTATAAAAAAACATTTGGCAATAACAAGTTTATTGGGTGCAAGTTTTGCAGCCCTAGGCCAAAACTCCTTTATTGTTGAAGACCTAAAAGTTGAAGGTTTGCAGCGCGTAGCACTTGGTGCAGCGCTAACACATATTCCTATTAACGTAGGCGATAATGTTGATGACTATACGATTTCAAAAACAATAAAGTCACTTTATCGTTCAGGGCACTTTGATAACATAAAAGCACTTCGTGATGGCAACAACGTTATTTTTAAAGTAACGGAACGTCCTACCATCAGCTTTATTGAGTTTGAAGGCAATAAAGACATTAAAGACGAGCAGCTTAATGAGTCTCTTGATCAGCAAGATATTCGCCAAGGTGAACCACTTGATAAAACCGTTATCGATAGTATCGAAAAAGGCTTAGTTGAGTTTTTCCACAGTATTGGTAAATACAACGCTAAAGTAGACATCAGTATTACTAAGCTGCCACGTAACCGCGTTAAACTTAAGTTAGAGTTTGATGAAGGTGATGCTGCTTCTATCCGCCAAATTAACTTAGTGGGTAATGAACTTTTTTCTAATGAAGAGCTTCTTAAACTTGCTGAATCGCAGCAAGATTTACCTTGGTGGCAGTTTATGGGTAGCGACCGCTACCAAAAGCAAACCATTGAAGGCGATTTAGAAAAAATTCGTAGTTATTATTTAGACCGTGGTTACCTACGTTTTAATATCGACTCAACGCAAGTTTCAGTGAGTCCTGAACGTGAATCAGTTTACGTTACAGCTAACTTAACTGAGGGCGTAAAATATAAAGTTAAAGGTTTTGACTTTATTGGTGACTTGCTTGGTCGTGAAGACTTAATTAAAAGTGTTATCCCCCTTAGAGCGGGTGAGCTTTATAACGGCTCTGTAGTTACTTCATCTGAAGAGTTTATTAAAAGCTACTTAGCACGTTTTGGTTATGCTAATGCTGAAGTTCGTACAATTCCAGAAATTGACGACGAAAACCAAGAAGTGCAATTAACACTATCGGTTAATCCAGGTAAGCGTGTATACGTTCGTCGTATTATTGTTGGCGGTAACCAAAATACGGCTGATGAAGTACTTCGTCGTGAAATGACACAACTTGAAGGCGCATGGTTATCTAATCAAAACCTTGAGCGTTCAAAACTGCAAATTCAACGTTTACCTTACATGGAAACTGTTGATTTTAACGTAGTGCCTGTACCGGGTGTGGATGACCAAGTTGACGTAGACTTTACTGTAAAAGAGCAATCAGCAGGTAGCTTTAATGCTGGTCTTGCTTATGGCTCTTACTTAGGTCTGCAGTTTAATATTGGTGTAACAGAATCTAACTTTTTAGGCACAGGTAACCAAATTGGTTTAAACCTTAATACGTCTACAGGTTCTGAAAGCTTAAGCTTATCGTACACAGACCCGTACTTTACGCCAGATGGTGTATCGCAAGGCAGTAGTATCTTTTACAGAAACTACGATGCAAGTAAATTTAGTCTTGTTGAATATAAATCGAAAAGTTATGGTTTAGGCACAAATATTGGTTTTCCAATTGATGCTGTAAATCGTGTTAACTTTGGCGCTCGTTGGATTAAAGAAGAGCTTTCGGATATTGCAGAGTACGAGCAAACGCGTGTACTTCGTGAAACATTCTTAGATCCAGATAACCCAGATGCAGGCTTTGACTTTACTAAGTATGAGCTGAGTGTTGGTTGGTCGCGTATTACCGTTAACCGTGGTTTATTCCCAACAGCGGGTTCGCGTCAAACTCTAAACTTAACAGCAACAACGCCTAACTCAGATCTTCAGTACTTTAAACTGAATTACGATTCGCGTTTTTACTGGCCTATATCAAATGATCACCGTTGGGTATTCTCAACGCGTGCAGCACTTGGTTATGGTAATGGTTATGGTTCTACAAATGGGTATGAGCAAACACTTCCATTCCAAGAGTACTTCCGTATAACTGAAATGGAACTTCGTGGCTTTGACCGTAATACAATATTACCACGTGCTGTATCACGTATACCGCAGTCTATTCCGGGTACGCCAGGTGCAGACGGTACTACAACCGGTAGCATTGGTGGCGCATCAGAATTTGATATTCTAGTGCCACAAGGCCGTATTGGTGGTAATGCTAAAGCAGTGGCAGGTATGGAGCTAATTGTTCCTACGCCATTCTTAGATGAAGAAAATACCAGCTCTGTACGTACTAGCTTCTTTGTTGATGCTGCAAACGTATGGGATACTGAGTTTAACGTAGACCGCTATCAAAACTTAGGCGTTGATGAACGTGCTAAGTTAGATGACTATTCAGACCCAATGCGCTTTAGGGTTTCAACCGGTCTTTCATTACAATGGATCTCTCCAATGGGTCCAATGCTGATCAGTTTTGCGTATCCATTGCAAAAAGAAGAAGATGACGATACGAAAACCATCAGCTTTAACATTAGTAACACTTTCTAAAGGAGTTTTTTGTGAAAAAATTATTTAAATCAACAGCTGTAGCAGTTCTAGCAACTTTAATGATGGGTACTTCTGTGAATGCATTTGCACACAAAGTAGGTATTGTTGATATGCAGGAAATCTACAAGCAAATTCCTCAAATGGCTAAAATTGAACAGTCTTTACAAACTGAGTTTGCTGAACGTCGTCAAGAGCTTGAAAAGTTACAAGGCGATATTCGTTTTGAAGCTGAAAAATTTAAACGTGAAAGTACCACTATGAGCCAAGCTCAAAAAGATACTTTACGTGAAAAAATTCAAGGCATGCAAAAAAATCTTGCTGAACAGGGTCGCCCTTTAGAGCAAGAAATCAAAGCGCGTCAAAACCAAGAGCTTGCAAAAGTTCAAGGTGTAATCATCAAAACAATTGAAGAGATTGCTAAAGACGGCGACTTCGACGAAGTTAAAGTAAAAGACACTACTATTTACTTTAACCCTAAAGAAGTGACTGATCTTTCATCTAAAGTTGTAGCCGCTGTTAGTAAGAAATAATCACTCTATGCAAAATTATACGCTTTCGCAAATTGCGGAACTTCTAGGCGCCGAACTTCAGGGTGATGGCGCTTTAGAAATAAAAAAAATAGCGACACTTGCAAATGCCCATTCTGGGCATATTGCATTTTTAGCGAACTCAAAATATCGCTCGCAACTTGAGACTACTCAAGCCAGCGCTGTAATAGTAAGCCAAGCTGATGCAGAGTACTTTAGTGGTAGCAAAGTTATTGTTGCTAATCCGTATGTAAGTTACGCAAAATTAGCGCAATTTATGGATACTACACCACGCTCAGCCTCGACGGGTATTCATCCAAGTGCAACTGTTCATTCGACTGCGATTGTTAGTGATAGCGCCGCTATTGGTGCTAACGCAGTCATTGAAGCTGATGCAGTGATAGGTGACAACGCGCAAATTGGTCCGAACAGTTTTATCGGGGAACGTGTTAAAATAGGTTCAGGCACTAAGCTTTGGCCTAGTGTGACTATTTATCACGATGTTGAAATTGGTTCAGATTGTTTGTTTCAAGCAAATAGTGTTGTAGGTAGTGATGGATTTGGCTATGCAAATGAGCGCGGGCAGTGGGTTAAAATACCTCAGCTTGGTTCAGTGATCATAGGCAACAAAGTTGAAATTGGTGCTAGTACGACAATTGATCGTGGTGCACTGGACAATACCATCATCCATAGCAATGTTATTATCGATAATCAGTGTCAAATAGCGCACAACGTTGAAGTTAATTCAGGCACCGCAATTGCGGGCTGCACTGTTCTTGCAGGAAGCGTTACCATTGGCAAGAACTGTCAAATTGGTGGCATGGTTGCAATTAATGGTCACATGTCTGTATGTGATGGTGTTATAATTACCGGCATGAGTATGGTGACAAAATCAATCACCGAACCAGGTATTTACTCATCTGGTATGCCCCATACAACAAACAAAGAATGGCGTAAAACTATTGCTCACTTGCGTAACCTTTCAGATATGAAGTCTCGTCTTAAAGCGCTTGAAGCATTGGCTAAGTCATAATATTGAACACTAATAAGGATGCTATTTTGGCAAACGAATTAAATAGCCTTGATATTCAAGAAATTTTAGCTTTATTACCGCATCGTTACCCGATGCTACTAATTGATCGTGTTATCGATTTTACTCCAGGTAAATCTTTACATGCTATTAAAAATGTTTCTATAAACGAACCTATTTTCACTGGGCACTTTCCAAACCAGCCTATCTTTCCGGGTGTGTTAATTTTAGAAGCGATGGCACAAGCAACGGGTTTATTGGGTTTTAAAACGGTTGAAAATCGCAGCGAAAATGAGCTTTATTTGTTTGCAGCTGTTGATAATGCGCGCTTTAAGCAACCCGTAATACCAGGCGATACAATGCATCTTCATGTTGAGTTTTTAAAAGAACGTCGCAACATTTGGAAGTTTGCTGCAGAAGCAAAAGTCGACGGCAAAATAGTGTGTAGTGCCGAAATTATGTGTGCGAGAAGAGAGTTTTAATAGTGATCCATTCTACAGCAATAATCGAACCTGGCGCTAAACTAGGCAACAATGTCTCAGTTGGTCCGTATAGTTATATTGGCAATGATGTTGTTATCGGTGATAACTGTATTATTGAGTCTCACGTTGTTGTTAAAGGGCCGTCAACTATTGGCTCTGGCAATCATATTTTTCAATTTGCGTCTGTAGGCGAAGCCTGCCAAGACAAAAAATACAATAACGAGCCAACTACATTAATCATGGGTGATAACAACGTTATCCGTGAATGTGCCACTATTCACCGTGGTACGATTCAAGACCAAGGTGTTACTAAAATTGGTAGTAATAATTTGTTTATGGCTTATACACACGTTGCACATGACGCGGTAATTGGCGATAACGTAATTTTTGCTAACAACGCAAGTGTGGCCGGCCATGTACATGTAGGCGATTGGGTTATCCTTGGTGGTAATTCGGGTGTTCATCAGTTTTGTAAAATTGGTGCACATGCCTTTATTGGTATGTATTCAGGTGTTAACAAAGATGTACCACCATTTGTTACTACCATTGGTATGCCTGCAGGTCCTGCAGCTATCAATAAAGAAGGCATGAAGCGTCGTGGTTTCGAAAGTGATGAAATTATGGCTGTACGCCGTGCATACAAAGCATTTTATCGTAAAAGCTTAGGTGCAGAAGAAGCTATTGAGTCGCTTAGTGAAGATGCTGCAAAGTATCCTGCTGTGAAATTGATGGTCGACTTTGTTAAAAACTCAGAGCGCGGCATCGTAAGATAATTCGCGGGTTTGCTTTAAGCATTAAAAAAACCACCCTAGATGATAAATCGAAGGTGGTTTTTTATTGCCCTGCTTTAAGCTAATTCAGTTAATACTCAGGGTAATTGAGTTAGTATGCGGGTAATTTATATAATAAAAGCCGTCCTATGCGTTTACCTAAGTTAGTAGTCACTCTTTTTATTACTTCAGTTTTAGCCGCTTGTAGTAGCCAGCCTATTGTTAAATCATCTGCTGGAGAAATCACTCAAGTTGGGAAAGCATCTTTTTATGCTGATAAATACCACGGAAGAACAACCGCCAACGGAGAGCGCTTTAGTCAACAAGCCGCCACGGCAGCCCATTTAGAATTCGATTTTGGTACTACGGTGGTTGTTACTAATCTAGCCAATAACAAATCAGTCACGGTAAGAATTAACGATAGAGGCCCGTATGTGCGAGGTCGTATTATTGATTTATCAAAAAGTATGTTTAAAAAGATAGCCGACCCTAAGGTCGGCGTTATTGATGTATCAGTAAAGGTTTTAAAACCGGGTAGTTAGCGCAACATAACCAGGATAAGCCCCACTGAGCTCTTTATGAGAGCCTTGTGCGACTACTTTACCGCCTTCCAACCATACAACATTATCCATTTGAGCAAGTAGAGCGGGATCGTGCGTAATTGTGAGCACGCTCGCGTTATTCATAACATGCATTATTGCTTGCATTACCCCTTGCTTAGACTGATTATCAAGACCTTCTGTTGGTTCATCAAGAACTAAAATAGCTGGGCTTTTAAGTAATGCTTGTGCAATGGCTATACGTCTAGACTGACCTTGCGACACATTACGCCCGCCAGTGCCTAATCGTGTTTTTAAACCTTCTTTTAGTTCATTAAACCACGGGCTTAATTGCGCTAACGAGAGCGCTTCAATCATTTGCTCTTTAGTTGCATTTGGCACGGCATAACGCAAATTTTCACTCAGTGTGCCATCAAAAATATGGTGTTGCTGGGCTAATATATTTATCACACTTGCGCGTATATCATTATTTAACGAATGTAAGTCAACAACGCTATTTTGATTGTTTAGCGTTATGCTGCCTTGTTGTAAAGGCCATAAACCAGTAAGTAGATTTACAAGCGTTGTTTTACCGCTGCCGCTTCTACCGACAATCGCTACTTTTTGCTGGGGCATTAGCTCAAAACTGATATTAGTAAGCGCTGTTTGCTCACCATATTGGTAGCTAATATTGTTAAGTGCTAGCGTGTGGTTTTGCGCGCTAAAGTTTTCATCAACGTCTACATGTGTATCTTTAACTTGTGAGTTAGCGGCTTTATCTTCAAGTGTAAACAACCGCTCTGCTGCTTTTAATACACTAGGAAGCTCTATAAACGCATTGGGTAGTAGCAATACACTTTCAAAGCTTGCCAGTACAAACAGGCTTAACATAGCAAGTTCTACATTTACCATACTGCTTGCGTAAACCAGTGGGACAATGGTTACTATGCTAGCAAGCATCGCTAATTGAACAACCAATAAGCTTAACCCATCTGAGTTTGCCAGTGCTTTGTGGCGAATAAATAATTGCTGATTGTACTGCTCGCTTAATTCGTCGCACTTATTAAGTTGCTGCGAACGGGCTTGATAAATACTAAGCTCTCTAAGTCCTGTGAGTGTATCTGAAAGCTCAGAGCGAAGTTGTGCACTAAGTTGTGTTTCTTTATGGCTGTTTTTAGTGAGCTTTGCGCTGAGTAGGGCAGGTATAACCACACCAATAAGTATAATGCCAGTAAAGCAAATAAGGGCGACGTTGCCATTATAGACCGACATAAACAGCATGATGATTGGCACACTTAAAAGAGCGACTAGCATAGGAAGTAAAACGTTTAAATAAAACTTGTCGAGTGCGTCTACATCGTTTTGTAATCGGTTAACTAAATCGGCGCTGCGGCTCATTGCTAAATCAACATTGTTAAGCTTACTTAACGTTGCAAAGACATTGGTACGTATTTCACTTAGTAATAAAAATGTGGCGTTATGAGTAACTAGGCGTTCGCCATAGCGCGATGCAGTTCGTACAATTGCTAAAAACCGAATCGTTCCTGCTGGAGTAAAGTAGTTCATTTGCACGCCCGCAAGACCTGCAGCCGCCATTGACGCTAAAAACCAGCCAGATATAGCCAACAAGCCCACATTAGCTAATACCGTAATCGTTGCTAAAAATGTACCCAATAGCATAGCTTTATAATGAGGAGCACAAAGCTTTAATAAGCGAATAAAATTATGCATGCGCAACCCCTTGTTTAGCCGTTTTTAATAAATCAGCAAATGCACCATTTTGCGCTGCAAGTGTTTCAAAGTGACCTTGCTCAGCTATTTTTCCATCGTGCATAACGATGATATTGCTGGCATGTTTAACGGTATTTAGTCGATGAGCAATGACTAATACTAAGTTATTTTTAGCGTATTCATTAATAGCATCTTGAATAAGCAGCTCTGTTTGGCTATCAAGGTGCGCTGTAGGCTCATCAAGCACTAAAACTGGTGCTTGTTTTATGAATGCACGTGCGAGTGCGATGCGTTGCTTTTGTCCGCCAGAAAGCCCTTCCCCTTGCTCACCTATCAGTGTGTTAAAACCATCGGGTAGGGTATTTATAAATTCAAGCACACCAGCTTGCTTTGCTGCATGTTCAAGCTCTTGCTGTGTGGCAGTTGGTTTGGCCAATTTAATGTTGGCAGCAATGGTGTCGTAAAACAGCGTCGCTTTTTGTGGTATCCATGCAATGTTATTTTGCAGGTAAGTAATATCGGTTGTGCTTAAACTCTGATCATTAATAGATAGGTGGTTAATCACCTCAGGATGAAACCCTAATAGGCAATCAAACAACGTACTTTTACCTGAGCCACTACTGCCCACAACTGCAATTAAGCCTTTATTTGGCAGTGTTAAATTTATATTTTTAATGCCTTCGTTACTATCTGGGTATATAAAATTAAGGTCGGTAATACTCATGGAGTTAATTGCATTTAAAGTTAAATTGTTTTCAAGCGTACTTGTAGTCACTGACGAATTTTCGTCATTTGGCAGTGGTGCATTTAAAATCGCAACCATATCGGCAGCGGCACTAATGCCTTGTAAGCGTGCATGGTAATGGCTACCTAGCTGGCGCAGTGGTAAATAAAATTCAGGCGCTAAAAGTAGCACCACAAAACCAGTAGCAAAATCAAGAGTGCCAAAAAACAGTCTAAAACCAATAATTACTGCGACTAATGCCACGCTAATGGTGGCTAAAAATTCAAGTGCAAATGATGATAAAAACGCGATTTTTAAAACATCGAGTGTAGCGTGTCTAAAATCATCTGAAATTTTAGCTATTTGTTTAAGCTCGGTACGTGTTGCATTAAATAGCTTGAGTTGAGTTAAACCTTGTACGCGGTCAAAAAAGTAATTGCCCAGTACAGCAAGTTGCTTCCAGCGTTTTTGGTTTAAAGCTTCGGCTTTTGAGCCTACCAAAATCATGAAAAAAGGAATGAGCGGGGCGGTTAATAAAAATATCAACCCAGCTTTATAATCTGTCGGAAAAATAACAACCAATATTGCCAGCGGGATAAGCGCGCTGTAAGCAGCACCGGGTAGGTATTTAGCATAATAGTCGTGGAGTGCTTCTACGCCATTATGTAGGGTATTTAATGTAGCGCCTTGGCCGTGTTGTTCTATATAGCTTGGCCCAAGTAAGCTGAGCTTATTTAGAAGTGTTTGGCGCATAGCCGATTTTATTTTAAGTGCAGCATATGCACTCAAGCGTTCGCTTAACGCTAAAAAAACCGCGCGCAATAGAGTAATGCCTGCTAAGGGCCATAATAAATGAGTAACTTGGGCTAAATTATTACCTTCAAACATTACATTGTGAATAGTTTGCGCAAGTAAATAAGCACCCGCAATCATTAGTAATGCGTTAAAAGTACCCAGTGCAATGCTTAACTTTAACCACACTGCAGCGGGTTTACTTTGACGCTTTAAAAAAGCGCGCAGTGATTGCTGCTGCGCGCGATCTGGTCGGGGGTTAGTCGTCATCTTTTGTGTTGTTAGCATCGTTTAATAAATCGTGCATGGCTTGTTCATCATCAGCAATGCTGTTTTTATTTTGATGAAATTCGTACCACATTACATTTATTACACCTAAGGTACAGGCCAAAAGTACACCTAAAATCCAAGCGAAATACCACATAGTTTAGTCTCCTTAGTAGCTACCGTGAGTGTTGTTTTCAATTTCTTCAACCGTTACTCTGCGCCACATTTTTACGTAACACCAAGTGGTATAAGCTAAAATAAGTGGAACAAAAATACACACTGCAACAAACATTACATTGAGCGTTTTATGGCTCGATACTGCATCCCAAATTGTTAAGCTAATATTAGGGTTATTACTTGATGGCATAATAAATGGGAACAGTGAAACACCGGCCGTCATAATCACGCCAATTAACATTAAGCTTGTTGAAATAAGTCCAAGTGCTGGTTTATTTAATTTAGAAAACATAAGTGCACTTAATGCCATTGCAAAGGCTAAAATAGGGAAGGTCATTGTCCACGGACGATCGCTGTAATTACTTAACCAAGCACCTTGCGCTGTAGTGACTACTTTAGCTAAAGGGTCTGCATGACTTTGCGTATCAGCCATTGATACAATTTGATAACCCGTTAAATTAGCAACCCAAAAGCCAGCTGCAGCAAATAACACAATAAATACAATTAGTGAATAACGCCCATATTGACCCGAACGCTCAGCTACTGCATCGGCTGTACGAAGTTGTAACCACATACCTGCATGAGCAACCAACATAGTAATACTGACTAAGCCAGCAAGTAATCCGAATGGGTTTAGTAAGCCAAAGAATGAGCCTTGGTAGCTAACACGCATTAGGTTATCAATATTAAACGGTACGCCTAAAAATAAATTACCAAATGCAACGCCAAAAACGAGAGCTGGAATCGCGCTGCCTGCAAGCAAGCCCCAATCCCAGTTGTTGCGCCAGCGTTTTGAGTCTACTTTACTGCGGTAATCAAATCCAAGTGGTCTAAAAAACAAAGCAAATAGTACTAGCATCATGGCAAAGTAAAAGCCCGAAAATGCGGCAGCATAAACCATAGGCCACGCTGCAAATAACGCGCCGCCTGCAGTTATAAACCATACTTGGTTACCATCCCAGTGCGGGCCAATGGTATTAATTACCGTACGTCGCTCTGAGTCAGTTTTACCAACTAGGCGAAGCAACATAGCAACGCCCATATCCATTCCATCGGTAATAGCAAAACCAATAAGCAGCACACCAATGATCAACCACCAAAGCATTTTTAATGTTTCATAATCAAAAATCATGATTGCTCTCCTTTAGTTTGCTCAGCTTTGTTTGGTAATTCAAAATGGTATTTACCAGTATGTAGAGAGCTTGGTCCTTGCTTAACAAAGCGAATCATCAACCAACCTTCAACTATGGCTAAACCAGTGTAGAAAACAATAAACCCAGTTAAGCTAATTAAAATATCGTTTACTGTCAGTGACGACGTCGCTAAAAAGGTCGGCAGTATTTCAGATATTGCCCAAGGTTGACGGCCATACTCAGCAACTATCCAGCCAAATTCAATAGCTATCCAAGGTAGCGGAATGCTCAATACTGCAGCCCATAACAACCAGCGCTTTTGCTCAATAACGCGATGTGCGTTGTAGTAAAATGCCAATATAAATACACCAAGCATGGCTACACCACAGGCAACCATAATCCTAAATGACCAGAACATAGGGCCTACTTTAGGGAATGAGTCTTTAACGGCTTTTTGAATGTGCTCTTCGGTAGCATCTACAACATCAGGTGTGTAGCGCTTAAGTAACAAGCCATAGCCTAAATCGTCTTTGATAGAATTAAACTTGGCAATATTTTCTGGTGTATCTTCGCCGTTTCTGAGCTTTGTAAGGTATTCATAAGCAATCATACCGTTGCGAATACGTACTTCGTGTTGTTTTTCTAGGTCGTTAATACCCGTTACTTGCTCATCAAGTGAACGCGTAGCAATTAATCCCAGTGCATAAGGTATTTTAACCGCAGCATGTGTTACTTGCTCTTCTGAATCAGGAAAACCAAATGCGGTAAACGCAGCCGGAGCTTCTTCGGTGTGCCACTCAGCTTCAATTGTTGCAAGTTTTACTTTTTGAACTTCACCTACCTCGTAGCCTGATTCGTCACCGAGTAAAATTACACATAAAATTGACGCTAAACCAAAGCCCGATGCGACCGAGAAAGAACGTTTAGCAAACGCTAAATCACGGCCTTTTAATATGTACCAACTGCTTATGCCCAGTACAAACATAGATGCAGCTACATAGCCTGCCGATACAGTATGAATAAACTTAACTTGTGCTACAGGGTTAAATACAAGCTCTGCAAAGCTTGTCATTTCCATGCGCATGGTTTGATAGTTAAATTCAGCACCTACTGGGTTTTGCATCCAGCCGTTGGCAATTAAAATCCACAGCGCCGACATATTGGTACCAATAGCCATTAAAAAGGTTGCACCTAAATGTTGGCGTTTAGAGAGTCTATCCCAGCCTAAAAAGAACATACCTACAAAAGTCGATTCTAAAAAGAATGCCATTAAACCTTCAATAGCAAGGGGAGCCCCAAAAACATCACCCACGTAATGCGAGTAATAAGACCAGTTAGTACCAAACTCAAACTCCATGGTAAGGCCTGTCGCCACACCAATTGCAAAGTTAATACCAAACAATTTTCCCCAAAACTTAGTCATGTCACGATAAATTTCGCGGCCGGTCATAACATAAACCGATTCCATAATAACTAAAATCCAGGTCATACCTATAGTTAACGGTACGAATAAGAAATGAAAGAGAGCGGTAACAGCAAACTGTAATCGCGATAGATCCACAAAGGTTTCATCTATCATTATTGGCTCCTTGAGAGTGACGGATTAACAGGACAATATTTAATTGGTAAAGTTAATATTTAATGAACTTTCAGTAATTACTGAAAGTTTGTAATATTATTTACGTTTGTGCAATTTTTGTCAATATGTATATTAGTAAAACTTAATATATATTTTATATGCTACATCAGTATTAAAAACAAACAATACAATAAATTAAATTTAATGATAAAAAACCAGTTATTTAAAGCGTTTAACCAAACAGTAAAACACGGTAAACTAATACTCATGAACGCCTGGTTTACTTGTGAAATAAAATCAAATGAATGAAGATAAAAAACAACTACGAATTGGTATTGTGGCAGGTGAACTGTCGGGCGATATTTTAGGCGAAGGCTTAATTAAAGCCCTTAAAAAACACTTTCCGGACGCTATTTTTGAAGGTATAGCTGGGCCTAAAATGCAAGCGCAAGGCTGTAAAACACTTTACGACATGGATGAGCTTTCGGTAATGGGACTTGTTGAGGTACTTGGTCGTTTGCCGCGTTTGCTTAAAATACGTAAACAACTCGTGCAGCATTTTGTAGATAATCCACCTGATGTATTTATAGGTATAGACGCACCCGACTTTAACTTACGTGTAGAAAAACCACTTAAAGATGCGGGCATTAAAACCGTACAGTATGTAAGTCCGTCTGTTTGGGCGTGGCGCGAAAAGCGTATTCATACAATTAGTGCAGCGACTAACTTAGTGTTGGCGTTATTACCATTCGAAAAAGAATTTTATGATAAACACCAAGTGCCATGTACATTTGTAGGGCATACTTTGGCTGACGATATAGCGCTTGAGCACGACGATAGTAAAGCACGTGCAGAACTCGGCTTAAGCCTTGATGACAAAGTACTGGCGTTGCTACCTGGTAGTCGAGGATCTGAAGTTGGTTTGCTAAGTGAAACTTACATTAAAACAGCCGCGCAGTTGCAAGCTAAAAACCCAAATCTTAAAGTTGTGGTGCCACTGGTTAACGAAAAACGCAAAGCGCAGTTTACTGATATATTAAATGCTACCGCGCCAAACCTTAATGTTAACCTGCTTGATGGACAATCAAAATTAGCTATGCAAGCTGCTGATGCTATTTTATTAGCGTCGGGCACCGCAACACTTGAAGGCATGCTTTATAAAAAGCCAATGGTAGTGGGCTATAAAATAAAGCCTTTAAGCTATTGGATTTTTAAAACCTTATTTACGTTTAATATTAAGTACTTTTCGCTGCCTAATTTATTAGCCGACGAAGAGCTAGTACCTGAGTTTTTACAAAGTGAGTGTAATGTGGCTAATTTAACAAATGCGCTTACTCCTATGCTTAATACAGATAACATTGAGCTAAAAGCACGCTTTTTAGCTATTCATGAAAAAATTAGATTAAATGCCAGTGAACAAGCAGCCAATGCTGTGGCGGAGTTAATAAATGCAAATTGATAGACCCAACGTAGCCTTAATTGCCGGTGTAGATGAAGTAGGGCGCGGTCCACTTGTTGGCGACGTAGTCACTGCCGCCGTTATTTTAGATCCCACTAAACCTATTGCAGGCTTAGCAGATTCTAAAAAATTAACAGATAAAAAACGCCAAGCACTCGCGATTGAAATAAAAGAAAAAGCATTGTGTTACGCCTATGGTCGCTGCAATCCGACAGAGATTGATGAATTAAATATTCTGCACGCAACGATGCTTGCCATGACCCGCGCAGTAGAGGCGTTAAGCACACAACCTGAATTTGTATTTATAGATGGTAATCGTTTGCCTAAATTAGCAATGCCAGCGCAAGCCGTTGTTAAAGGCGATAGCTTGGTAGCTGAAATATCAGCCGCGTCTATTTTAGCTAAAGTAGCGCGTGATGATGAAATGATTGAACTTGATAAACGCCACCCAGAATATGGCTTTGCAGGGCACAAAGGATATCCGACTAAAGCGCATTTTGCGGCGCTTGAGCAGTACGGCGCGATTGACGAGCATCGTAAAAGTTTTAAGCCTGTGCAGCGTGTATTGGCGCAAGCCAATGGCGAGGGTTAAGCATGGCGGCTCCTGATTTTGTCCATTTAAGGGTTCATTCTGACTTCTCGATGGTTGACGGCCTCGCTAAAACAAAGCCGATAGTCGCTAAAGCGCAAGAGCTGCAAATGCCTGCGATTGCGATTACCGATCAAATGAACTTTTGTGGCTTAGTGCGCTTTTATGGCGCCACGCATAACGCCGGTATTAAGCCTATTGTGGGGGCAGACTTTTGGGTTCGTAGTCCTGAATTTCCTGACGAACCAAGCCGCTTAACCATATTAGCCAAAGACAACGACGGCTATAAAAATATTACCTTGTTAATATCTAAAGCGTATCAGCGTGGGCATGTGTTTCATCGGCCAGTGATTGACCGAGAATGGCTGGTGGAACATAAAACGGGCTTAATTATTCTCTCTGGCGCTAAAGACGGTGACTTAGGTAAAGCGTTATTAAAAAATAACCCAAGTGTCATTGAATCGGTTGTTAGTTTTTACAAGCAGCATTTTAGCGATAACTACTACCTTGAGCTTGTTCGCACCAATCGACCGCTTGAAGAAGACTACTTGCACATGGCGGTAGAGCTTGCCACCAAAGAGCAGTTACCTGTTGTAGCCACCAACGAAGTGGTATTTTTAAAGCCAGAAAACTTTGAAGCGCACGAAATTCGTGTTGCTATTTTTGACGGCTACACGCTTGATGATAAACGCCGCCCTAAACGGTTCTCTGAAGAACAATACCTAAAAACATCAGAGCAAATGGCAGAGCTGTTTAGCGACATTCCTGAGGCTTTACAAAATACGGTAGAGATAGCTAAGCGTTGTAATGTAACTGTTCAGCTAGGGACTTACTTTTTACCTGATTACCCAACTGGCTCACTTAAGATTGATGAGTTTTTAGTTAAAGTGTCAGAAGACGGTCTTGAAGAGCGACTGCAGTTTTTATTCCCCGATGAAGAAGAGCGAAAAGTAAAACGCGTTGAATACGACGAGCGACTTGATATAGAACTTGGCGTAATTAACCAAATGGGATTCCCCGGTTACTTCTTAATCGTAATGGAGTTTATTCAGTGGAGTAAAGATAACAATATCCCTGTTGGACCTGGTCGTGGTTCAGGTGCGGGTTCGTTAGTTGCGTACGCACTTAAAATTACCGATTTGGATCCACTTGAATTCGACTTGCTTTTTGAGCGATTTTTGAATCCAGAACGTGTATCAATGCCCGATTTCGACGTCGATTTCTGTATGGATAGACGTGACGAGGTAATTGATCACGTGTCGGCTTTGTATGGTCGAAACGCCGTATCGCAAATTATTACCTTTGGTACTATGGCTGCAAAAGCGGTAATACGCGATGTAGGGCGAGTACTTGGGCATCCTTATGGGTTTGTTGATCGTATTTCAAAAATGATTCCAGGCGATCCTGGGATGACGCTTGCTAAAGCGTTTGACATAGAACCACGCTTGCAAGAAGCCTACGATGGCGACAACGAAGTAAAAGATTTAATCGACATGTGTCGCATCCTTGAAGGGTGTACACGTAACGCCGGTAAACATGCGGGTGGCGTAGTAATATCGCCAACCACTATTACCGACTTTGCCGCGCTTTATTGCGATGACGAAGGTAAGTTTCCGGTAACACAGTTTGATAAAAACGACGTAGAAACGGCAGGCTTAGTTAAGTTCGATTTCTTGGGTTTACGTACACTGACTATATTGCAGTGGGCAGTCGATATGACCAACGTGCGCATGGAGCGCCGAGGTAAAGACCCTGTCGATATAAACACTATTCCACTGGATGATAAAAAAAGTATTGAGTTACTACTTCGTGCTGAGACGACCGCTGTATTCCAGCTAGAGTCGCGCGGTATGAAAGACTTAGTACGCCGACTTAAACCCGACTGCTTTGAAGATATGATTGCACTTGTGGCCTTGTTCCGACCAGGTCCGCTGCAATCAGGCATGGTAGATAACTTTATCGACCGAAAATTGGGCCGAGAAGAAATCTCATACCCAGATGCGCAATATCAGCACGAAAGCTTAAAACCAATACTTGATCCAACGTACGGCATTATCTTGTATCAAGAGCAAGTAATGCAAATTGCGCAAGTACTAGCAGGCTACACGCTAGGTGGCGCCGACATGCTGCGTCGTGCAATGGGTAAGAAAAAACCCGAAGAAATGGCAAAGCAGCGTTCAACGTTTGAAGATGGCGCAAGAAATAACGGCATTGACGGCGAGCTCGCGATAAAAATCTTCGACTTGGTAGAAAAATTCGCTGGTTACGGCTTTAATAAATCTCACTCAGCGGCATATGCACTCGTTTCGTATCAAACGCTGTGGATGAAAACGCACCATCCTGCTGAGTTTATGGCTGCGGTAATGTCGGCCGATATGGATAACACCGACAAAATAGTTATTTTGGTGGACGAATGTGAAAACATGAAGCTCACTTTATTGCCGCCAGACGTAAATGCAGGTGAGTTTAAGTTTACAGTAAACCTACAAGGTGAAATTGTTTACGGCATCGGCGCTATTAAAGGCGTGGGTGAAGCACCGGTTGATGCAATATTAGAAGCACGTGCGAAAGGTGGCCCATTTAAAGATTTATTTGATTTTTGTGCCCGAGTTGATTTAAAACGCTTAAATAAACGCGTCACTGAAAAATTAATTTACTCAGGTGCACTAGATAATTTAGGGCCAGAAAAAACCCAATCTGGACGTGCTACATTATTGGCCAGTTTAAAAGATGCAATGCGTGCAGCTGATCAACACAACAAAGCTGAGCTATTAGGGCAAAGTGATTTGTTTGGTTTATTAGCCACCGAGCCTGACGAAGTTGAACAAGCCTTTATTAAAGCCACGGGACTCAACGATAACGAATGGTTAGATGGTGAAAAAGAAACGTTAGGCCTTTATTTAACTGGGCATCCGATAAATCAGTACCGACGTGAGCTTAGGCATTATACCAGCGGGAAAATAGTTGATTTACAGCCAACTAACCGTGATGTATTTGCAACGGCCGCAGGTTTAGTGATTGCTTCAAGGGTATTAATTAATAAAAAAGGAAATCGTTGGGCCTTAGTAACTTTAGATGACAAGAGTGCACGGATTGATGTACGCTTGTATTCAGACGAGTTTGAAAAGTACCAAGATATGCTCCAAGTTAACAATATCTTGGTAATATCTGGACAGGTCAGCTTTGATAACTTCTCCGGTGGTATTACAATGACCGCCAGAGAAATAAACACCATTGCTCAAGCGCGTGAAAAACGTATTAAAGCGATTAAAATGACGCTGAACATGGTGCAAGTCGAGGCAGGTTTCTTCGATAAATTACAAAAAGTACTCGAACCCTATAAAATGGGAACGTGTCCGATCAAGGTTTATTACCAACGTCCAGATGCGTTGGCTCAATTAACTCTTGGGATCGAATGGTGTGTTACGCCAAGTGACGACTTAATACATAAGTTATCATTAATGGCAGCGCAAGATGTAGAACTAGAATTTAACTAATTAGGTAGTTTAGAGCATGAGCCTCAATTATCTTGATTTTGAGCTTCCAATTGCAGAATTAGAAGCAAAAATTGAAGAATTACAAAATATAAGCCGCGCTGGCGAATTAGACCTTGAGTTAGAAGAGGAAGTCAGCAAACTAAAAGAAAAAAGTGCCAAACAAAAACAGGAGATTTTTTCTAATTTAGGCGCTTGGCAAGTATCACAGTTAGCACGTCATCCGTTGCGTCCTTACACTCGAGATTATATCGAGCGCATTTTCACGGAATTTGACGAGTTTGCTGGCGATCGTACTTTTGCTAACGATCCGGCTATTTTAGGTGGCGTTGCGCGTTTAGATGGCGAACCAGTAATGGTTATTGGCCAACAAAAAGGCCGTGACACTGCTGAAAAAATTAAACGCAACTTTGGTATGCCAAAGCCAGAAGGTTACCGTAAAGCATTACGCTTAATGGAAATGGCTGAGCGTTTTAAAATGCCAATCATGACTTTTATCGACACACCGGGTGCATACCCAGGCGTTGGCGCTGAAGAGCGTGGTCAATCTGAAGCAATCGCACGTAACTTAAAAGTAATGGCGACACTTAAAGTGCCGACAATATGTACGGTTATAGGCGAAGGCGGTTCAGGTGGTGCATTAGCGATTGGTGTTGGCGACAGAGTTAACATGTTGCAATACAGCACTTATTCTGTAATTTCGCCTGAAGGTTGTGCGTCAATTCTTTGGAAAAGCGCCGACAAAGCACCACTTGCAGCAGAAGCTATGGGTGTAACCGCAGAGCGCGTGAAAGAACTAGATTTAATCAGTAATTTAATTGATGAACCTCTAGGTGGAGCGCACCGCAATTACGATGGTATGGCACGTAACTTAAAAGAACGCCTAAAACGTGACTTAGCTGATCTTCAAGCGCTTACGCTTGAAGAAATGCTTGACCAACGTTACAAACGTTTAATGTCGTTTGGTTATTGCTAAACGCATTAAATGTTAAAAAAAAGCCGCTTATGCGGCTTTTTTGCTTTAAAATGTTCAGAGTTTTTATATTAAAGTGCGCCCATATGCATACATCAGCAATTTATCAGCAATTAAAAAAATCACTAAATAGCTATATTGAGCAAGGCTACACTGCTTTTACAGTGGCGCTCTCTGGTGGCGTTGATTCTGTGGTGTTGTTGCATTTAATGCGCACTTTAAAAGCAGATAACCCTGCAATTAATGTCTCGGCTATTTATGTTCACCATGGCTTGAGCCAGTATGCTGATGACTGGCAACGCTTTTGCAAAAACGTATGTATTGAGCTTAGTGTGCCTTTTGAAGCTGCGAAAGTTGTCATTGAGCAGCAGTCGCGCACAAGTCTTGAAGCCCAAGCACGCGACGCCCGTTATAAAGCACTTGATGAACTAAGCCCACAAAGCAGCATTATTTTACTGGGCCAACACTTAAACGACCAAGTAGAAACGTTTTTACTGCGCTTAAAGCGTGGCTCAGGTTTAAAAGGGCTTGGTGCTATGCACCAAGCGCGTTTGCTGCAAAGTGGCCGTGTATGTTTTCGGCCATTGTTGAACGTTAAGCGAAGCGATATAGAAGCGTTTGCAGCGCAGTTCGGTATTAACCACATAACCGATGACTCTAATACAGATGAAAGTTTTGATCGTAATTTTTTACGCTCAAAAATAGTGCCTGTGTTAGCTGAGCGCTTTAATGGGTTTGAGCAATGCACTGCACGAAGCATTGAGCTACTACAGCAACAACAAACTCTACTTGATGAATATACCCAGCTTGATTTAAATAAGTGTGTTAACGAGCATCAAGCACTGTGCATTAGCCAAATAAGTGAATACAGCGCAGCGCGCATAGCAAATATAGTACGTGCGTGGCTTGCTCTATTTACTCAAGTGATGCCATCACAAAAGCAACTTGAGCAAATTATTAATCAAGCAATGTGCGCAAAAAACGATGCACAAATGCGTATCGACTTGCTAGATGGACAAATACGCCGGCATCAAGGTTATTTGTATTTTGTAACACCAAGTGAAGTATTAACAGATACAGAGCTGAATCATTCAGAACTAAAACTTGCTGATGGGCGTTTATTAATTAAAAGGGCTGGTAGCGGTGTAAGACCTCCACACGCTAATGAGCAAGTAATAGTGCGCTTTAATTGCAATAGTGCGCGTATAAAACCACTTAAAAAGCCTGGTAGTAATACAGTTAAGCATTGGTTTAAAGATGCAAAAATAGCACCTTGGCTTCGCGCCAGCGTACCGCTTATTTTCTATAATGATGAATTAGTGCAAGTGGTTGGTTATTTTATAAGTGCTAAGCATGTTGATGAAAATGGTATTTTTTGGGAGTGTAAATAAATGGGTAAACAGCCGCATGTTGGTTTGTCGTTAGTGACTAAAGCGCCAATGGGTATGCTGATAACGGCCGTAATAGCTATTATCGCTAATGTTTTACTTGAGTTAAATATAGTTACGTTAGGTTATGCAGTTGCGGGTGGAGTTGTATCTTCAGTGCTTTTATTAGCTTATTGGTTAGGTAAAGGTGGATTGTTTTTTATTTTAGGCGTGAGCCTGCCACTGCTTTTAGTGTTATTTACACCGCTTGCTACAATTACCGCATTACTTAATTTAATTAGCGGATTCTTTTTCGGCTTTTGTGCTGCTTTGTTTATTTATAAATTGGTAAGTGTAAAACCTTAGGGGTGAAATTTTAGCAATAAAAAAGCCTAGCGGGGGAAGCTAGGCTTTTTTATTCAATTAGTTTAAGCAAATATTAGTAGGCTTTTGCGCAGTTTCTGCCAGATGCTTTTGCTTTGTATAAGCCTTTATCTGCTCGAGCAAATATTTCAGTTTCGCTGTCTTGGCTGTTAGCTAAAGTAAAACCAATACTGGTTGTTACTTTGTACTTAGACATTAATGGCGATTTTCTTACTAAGCACATTATGCGTTCAGCAATCACTTTATTAGTGGTAAACTCAGGGTCTTCAATAAGTAAAGCAAACTCATCACCACCAAATCTAAACACTGAGTCAGTGCCACGTATGCTGCTACACAGTACTTTTGAAAATTCTTTAAGTGTATCGTCACCAATTTTATGACCAAAGTTATCGTTAACTTGTTTAAAGTTATCCAGATCAAGTAGCATTAAACTAAATGGACGCTGATAACGACGGCAGTTTTCAAGTTTTTGCAGTAAAAAGTCATTAAATTGACTACGGTTGTTTAAACCGGTTAATGCATCTTTTGTAGCAAGCTTTAATACTCTGCTATACATCATTGCATTGCGAATTGGATAAAGCAGCGCAGTATGTAAAATATTTAATTTTTTCTCAATTGCTTGGCCAAGCGGAAACTTACTAAAGTAAATTAGTTGCCCTAAGTGTTCATTACCAATAGCTAAATCAAAAATATAGGGAGTACTATTTGTGTCACTTTCTGATGTTTGTGTAGTTCCTAATGTTGATTGAAACTGTAAACCAGAAAAATTTAACAATTGTTTTGTAAATTTTGCGTATATAGCTAAAACATCCTCAATCACTAAGCTTGTTTGTAGCTCTGTAACGAGTTTATGTGTTTCTGTTATTTCGTTTGTTGGTGAATGTTCAGCCGAAAACGGCAAAAAATCACCGCGACCTGACACACGTTGCGTCAAAATATGGACGTTTTCCATTAAATTCTCCCCCGAGGGTGTTACTTTGCAATAACTAAGCTATTTTTGTGCCATATTTTAAAATTGCCTGAAAAACATATGGTTGCTATATTTACTTACAAGCTACTAGTTTAATTTAAGCGCGAGGCTGCATTTGCAAAGTATTAATGCTCAAATTTTTGGCTTATTAGTAGCGGCAGTGCTTTTTGTGTGGTTTTTTAAACGCATTGGCTTGCCGCCTATTTTAGCGTACCTAGCAACTGGGGTTTTAGCCGGTAGCCATGGTATTGGTTGGTTAGCACAATCTCATGAAATAGAGTTTGTAGCAGAGCTTGGTATTGTCTTTTTGTTATTTAGTTTGGGGTTAGAGTTTTCTATCTCGCGGTTAATGGCAATGCGAAACCTAGTATTTGGACTGGGATCTCTGCAAGTAGGCATAACCAGCTTACTCTTCATTATTATCTTATATTGTTTAGACTTTTCTCTACTCACCAGCTTTACTATTGGCACAATTATGGCGCTTTCTTCAACTGCGGTGGTTGTTAAGCTATTAAAAGAGACGGGTGAGCTTAATCAGCGACGAGGGCAGTTAGCCGTTGGTGTGCTGCTTTTTCAAGATATTGCTGTTGTTCCTCTATTAATAATACTTCCCTTATTTGCATCAAGCGACTCACAAAGTATTGGCTGGGCTTTAGCCTTTGCCCTAAGTAAAGGTGCATTTGTATGTGTGCTCCTTTGGGCAATTGGTAAATGGGTATTGCCCATTGTATTTAAAGAAATAGCGCAAGTACGAACCGATGAATTGTTTGTACTTACGACTATATTAGTAGCGCTATTTGCGGGCTTTTTAACGTATATGTTTGGCTTGTCTATGGCATTGGGCGCATTTTTAGCGGGAATGATGTTAGGTGAGAGCCATTATAGGCATCAGTTAGAGGCCGATATACGTCCATTTCGCGATATATTAATGGGGCTGTTTTTTGTAACTGTGGGTATGCAGCTAGATATTTTATTTGTACTGGCGCACATAGTAATAATTATTGGCGCATTGCTTGGGTTACTCATATTAAAAATTACAGTAGTAGCACTTAGTGCGCGGCTAATGCATGAACGAAACCAAGATTCACTCGCCTGTGGCATTATGTTGTGGCAAATGGGAGAGTTTGGTTTTGTACTTATCGCACTTGCTGGCCAGCATCAGTTATTAAACTCAGAGCAAGCTTCATTTTTAATTGCATTGGGTGTGCTTTCAATGGCATTTACACCATTTTTGATTGATAAAACGCCATTCATTTTAAATCGTTTAGGCATACTCGATCGCCCAAGTTTAGCGCTGGAGAGTGAGCCACAAAGTAGTACACTTTATAGCGATCATGTTGTTATTTGTGGTTTTTCGCGTGTTGGACAAACTATAGCTCGTTTTTTAAAGCCCGAAGCAATAGACTACGTTGCCATCGAAAGTAACCCAATACTTGTACAAGAAGGCAAAGCGGCTGGCGAGCCTGTAATATTTGGTTATGTTAAGCAAAAAGATATTTTAAAGTGCGCAGGAGTAGAGCGAGCTCGGTTGGTGATTATTACTTTTACTGAGTTTGATCACGCGCAAGTTGTTATTGATGCCATAAAGCAAATAGCACCTAACGTTAAAATACTTATTAGGACTCGTGACGACAGCCAGCTCGATTATTTAAAAGCGCTAGGTGTAACCGAAGTGGTGCCCGAGTCGTTAGAAGCGAGCTTAATGCTCGTGTCGCATGTGTTGTCTATGTCGGGCGTACCCATGACACGTATTGTTCGCCGAGTAAGTAAAGAGCGACGTAATCGTTATCCATTAATGCAAAGTTTTTACGCAGGGTATTTTAAAGATAGCGAAGATGCCTCAACCGACCGATTAGAATATTTACACGTTGTAGCATTGCCCAAGCAAGCTTATGCCGTGAGTAAAACAATTGAAGATCTAAATTTAGAAAAGCGGCGAGTACTCGTAAAAGCACTTCGCAGAGAAGGATCCGAAATAGACACGCCATCAGCGCAAACAACCTTGTTACCTAACGACGTTTTAGTACTACAAGGTAAACCAAGGCGTGTTGAGCGGGTAGAGCACTACCTGCTCGACGGGATAGAATAATGTGCTTGTTTGGGCTTAATCTAACTCTAAAAACTCACGCATTTTAGGTAACTGCGCCATGCCATCTTCATAGCCAATTTGCATTAAATGTTGGGTGTAGCGTTTTTCAAACAATAGGTAACTGGTCAAACTCGATTGCGAATGTTTTTTAACACCGATCGTACGCAGTAATACTTTAATCGCCCACGGCATATCGTCGTAATACTGCGCGGCAATGGCGTTAAAGTTTTGCGAAGGGTTAATAACAAAGGTATCAATTTGCTTAAGTTCTTGATGTTTATCACGAGCGGGGAGTAATCCTAAAGTGCGGTTAACGCGTTCCAGTCGCTCTAAATCCGACTGCATAGTGTCGGTAAATACGCTATCGAGTAAATGCCCTGCAACAGCTGATAAGCCAGGGTAATGCGGCGAATAACCCGGTGGGTGAAGCTCTTTAGGCTGGTCGACCCCAATAATAAATATTTTTTCAGCACCTAAATGAATCGACGGACTCAAGGGCGAAAGCTGATGTATAGAGCCATCACCAAAGTAATGGTTATAAATATTTACACTTGGAAACACCATAGGAATGGCACTCGACGCCATTAAATGCTCAACGTTAATACGCGTGGCTTGGCCTTCGCGTTTGGCGCGTTGCCATGGTGTTTGCGTATTTGATTGAAAAAACGCAACAGAGTCGCCCGTCGTATAACTAGAAGCTGTAATAGACAGCGCATCTAAATAATTACGGTGTAAGTTACGCTCTATCCGGTGTAAGTCTAAAATCTCATTGAGCAAACCACGTAGAGGGCGATTATTTAGCAAACTCGCTGGTGGGTGATTAATATGCTCTGACTGAAAGCTAGTTAAAATATTACGCGCAATATGACCAAATACGCTTAAGAAGTCACTTTTATAAACCATCGAGGTCGAAAAGTTTTTCCAAACTGATTCAAGTTTTCGTACAGCTAAATGTGCACAAGAGGCGTAACATGCTAAAGCCGCAGAGTTAATAGCCCCAGCAGAGGTGCCATTTATTACTCTAAACGGCAATGGAGCAGTACGAGGCATACTATGAGCTAGCGCTTTAAGTACACCCACTTGATAAGCAGCTCGTGCGCCACCGCCCGTTAATAATAGGGCTATTTTTGGTTTTTCTGGATCGACTTGCTTGATTTTCATATTGGTGTTTAAACTGTTCAACGTCTTTACTTTATTTATTAACTGTAAGTCTTTAAGCTAGAAGAATCAAAGGATAACTGAGTAATAGTAAGTACAGTAAGCTTATGTTTATATTTGTAAGCTAAAATAGTTATGTATTTATAGTTACTACTCATGATGAATTTTTTCCATTCAGAGAACTCTGAGTGATAACGCACTTTTAATTTTTATGGAGTTTGTATGTCAGATAAACCAGAAGCGTCAGATGTTCAAAAACGTCCGCCTAATAACAATTTTCTTTTCGCCGTTATTATTTTAATAATAGTTGTGTGCGCAGCCGCGTTTGTACTATTAAAGCCAAGTGATGAGCCACAAACACGCACAGAGGTAGAGCAAGCGCCAAAAGAGCAACCAATGATGGAGCTTAAACCTGAAAACGATCCCGTAGTTGACGCACCATCAGTTATGCCAGAAAAGCCAGCAGAGCTTGAAGTGCCAGCACAAAGCCCAAGTGAGCCGGTGCCTGAAGTAAAACCATTACCAACGCTTAACGAAAGTGATGCGGTTGTTGTTGCAAAAATCGACGAATACCTAAGCGACTCAGTAATGAGCTTAATGGTAACCGACGATGTAATTCGCCGTGGTGTTGTATTTGTAGATAACCTAGCTAAAGGTAAAGTAGCTAAAAAGCACACGCCTGTTGTACAGCCAGAAGAGAAATTTAGCGTAAATGAAGGTGACATCCTAACGATTAACCCTAACAGCTACGAGCGTTACACACCGTACGTAAAAATATTTACTAGTATGAGTGCAGCGCAAGCCGTTCGCATGTACGAAGAGTACAAGCCACTTATAAATAATGCTTACAGTGAAATTGGCTACGGTGATGATGAGTTTAATCAAACCTTGGAGGATGCTATCGATTTACTACTTGATACGCCAGAGCCAGAAGGTGATTTGCCGTTACTACGTGATTCAGTAACGTACCAGTATGCGTTTTCGGAGTGGGAGCAATTACCTGCGGCACAAAAACAGCTTTTACGTATGGGTCCAGAAAACATGAAAAAAGTAAAAGCAGCACTTCGTAATATAAAAGCACAGTTAGAGAACAATTAATACGCACTAAAACAGCTAAATGCACCGCGATTGTATATGAAGTATGCAATCGCACTTTCTTTTTAGATTATCCCTTGAATAACAGAGCAAAAGTAGAGATAATCCTTCCCGCGCCAACCAAGGCCCTCAATGGTAGTCTTATTGGTCCTCTCGCAACACTAGCAGGCGAACCTGGTCAGGCCCGGAAGGGAGCAGCCACAGTTTGTGACGTGTGTGCCGAGATGTGGCTGGTAAGACTGCCACCCAAATTCCTCATTTGGGTGTTTAAATTAATAATCTTAATTCTTCAAAAAACATTTCATCTCATATAATAATGCAATTAATTTATGGATTACAGTACAAGTTATTGTTTTATTTTTGTTGAAAGTATTAATAATAACCACGTATTAATGTTAACAAGTTGTAAGGTTGTTTCTCTTTTTAGCATATTGCTTATCCCCACTTCGTAAATGCGACTTAAGTCTAGATTGTTTAGTACGAAGTTAGGATTAGAATAATGTGAAATTTAGAAAGGGGCTCAAAATGAACTTGGAACGTATTCGCAATAGTAATCTACACAATAAAGTTATGTCTGCTGAGCAGGCTAGTCTGTTTATTAAAGATGGAATGACTGTAGGGATGAGTGGCTTCACTCGTGCCGGAGAAGCTAAAGCAGTACCCAGAGCGTTAATTGAGCAAGTCAAAAAAAATCCAATAAAAATAAATTTAATGACGGGCGCATCTTTAGGTAATGATTTAGATAAACTACTTACCGAAGCGGGCATTTTAGCGCGTC
Source organism: Pseudoalteromonas sp. EB27 (assembly GCF_001974875.1). Taxonomy (GTDB): domain Bacteria; phylum Pseudomonadota; class Gammaproteobacteria; order Enterobacterales; family Alteromonadaceae; genus Pseudoalteromonas. The sequence continues at coordinate 121,608 of NZ_MTQD01000005.1, read as the reverse complement.
GTATGCCTTTTCAAGTAGATAGTACTTTACGTAAAGCGATTAATAACGGCGAAGTTATGTTTATTGATCAGCATTTATCTGAAACAGTTGAGCATTTACGTAATCATCAATTAACCATGCCTGATGTAGCTGTTATTGAAGCAGTCGCTATTACCGAAGAAGGGCATATTGTGCCAACTACATCGGTAGGTAATTCAGCGAGTTTTGCTATTTTTGCTAAAGAAGTTATCGTTGAAATTAATATGCTGCATAACCCTAATCTTGAAGGTTTGCACGATATATACATTCCCTCGTATCGTCCTACTCGCCAACCAATGCCGTTAGTTAAAGTAGATGACCGTATTGGTAGCACTGCTATTCCTATCGATCCTGCAAAAATTGTTGGTATTGTTTTTACTAACCAAAGCGACTCGTTTTCTACCGTAACCGACCCTGATGAAGACACTGCATCAATTGCGCGCCATTTGGTTAACTTTTTTAAAGACGAAGTGGCTCAAAATAAATTGCCAGCTAATTTAGGTCCGCTGCAAGCAGGCATTGGTAACATTGCTAATGCAGTGATGATGGGGCTACTCGACTCTGACTTTAAAGACTTAACAATGTATTCAGAGGTACTACAAGATTCGACGTTTGACCTAATTGACGCAGGTAAGATGAGCTTTGCATCGGGCAGCTCAATTGTTTTGTCAGAGCGTTGTAACGCACAAGTATTTAATAATTTAGAAAAATACAAAGATAAACTAGTGTTACGCCCTCAAGAAATTTCTAACCATCCTGAAATAGTGCGCCGTTTAGGTATTATTGCCATTAATACTGCACTTGAGTTTGATATGTACGGCAACGTAAATTCAACACATGTGTGTGGCACACGAATGATGAATGGTATTGGCGGCTCGGGTGATTTTGCTCGTAATGCTCATTTAGCTATATTTGTGACTAAGTCAATTGCTAAAAATGGCGCTATTTCAAGCGTTGTACCTATGGCGAGCCATGTTGATCATAATGAGCACGATGTTGATATTTTAGTAACCGAGCAAGGTTTAGCTGATTTACGTGGCTTAGCACCGCGTGAGCGTGCTGTACAAGTTATTAAGCATTGTGTGCACCCAGATTATCGCGAAGCAATGTTAGACTATTACGAGCGCGCTTGTGAGCGTGGCGGGCATACGCCTCATTTACTTGAAGAAGCGTTTAGCTGGCATATTCGCTTAGAGCAAGAAGGCAGCATGAAAAAAGTATCCGCAACAGATATTCCAATGCCGCTATCTGCTTAAGGTCTATTTTAGTTAATAGATAGATGCTTTGATTAACGCTCCTTTATGGAGCGTTTTTTGTATTAGCATTGAGTGTTAAAAAGGGTTGGCCAATTATTGAAAAGAGACGCCATTACATTAGGTATATTATTAATTTAAACGCATTAAATAAAATCCAGCGTGAGTAATAAGCGTTGCTCGTTTACAGCCACTGGTGGCGAGCGATGGACTAAACCTGCACCCTCGTTGTCATCCCAGTATTCTCCTTTAAGCAGTGCCACATCACCTTGTTGTAGTTGATTAATATTGCTTAAGTTTTCAAATAAACCAGACTCTTCATCTGGTTTACCTAAATTACCCGTACCTAGCTTTGAGCGGTTTACATCGCTGTGATTTAACCACTGCGTAGCAACGCCTTGGTAGGTAGTAACTAACCGGCACGGAATTTTGTCTACATGAAAACGCGGACACATGGGACGCTCCAATACGGTAAGCCTTAACCCAGCGCGCTTTAAATCAAACAGGCAGCAAAACATTTCAACAAGTAAGACAATGTCTTCACAAAGTGTATTAACTTCATCACGATTATTATCTTCTGGCTTAAGCGCAGTTATTAACTGATCAAAAGCGTCATCGGGCGATAAAGCAAGTTCTATTGGCTTTAACGCGTAGGTGGTAAGCAGTGTATTAACTGCATTTGTTAATGTTTGCTCAAGGCCTCTTTTCCAAATAACAATGTTAGTGTCTTGGTTATAAATTTGTGGCAATACATTGGCGTCACACTCTTTAGCTGCTTTTCGGTACAGCGGTTCCGCAGGCTTTATTTGCGCAGTTATTGGGGCTAGTGCGTTCATTATTCTTCCTCCCAAATAGGAAACGGGTCGTTATAGGTTCTCCAAAAGTCCTTACCCTTGAGTACGGCATCTTCTGATAATAAGCAGTTATTAAGCGCGTTCATCATGGCTTGTTGATCTAACGATTGACCAATAAACACAAGCTCTTGACGCATATCACCAAAAGGCTCTACCCATTTATTATTAATATCAGCAAGCAGTTCGGGCTCGGTAGGCCACTCTTGTTGGGGGATGGCCTTAAAAAACATACCAGCAAATCCGTAGTGAGCAATACCGCCTGCTTGGCTCCATTGCCCGCAAAATAACGGACGCGTTGCTAGCCAAAAATAGCCTTTTGAGCGGATAAGCTTGCCAAATTGCTCTGTACTGTGAAGAAAGTTATAAAACTTTTCAGGATCAAAGGGGCGCCGAGCTGTGTAATTAAAGCTGCTAATTCCGTATTCTTCGGTTTCGGGGATATGTTCACCGCGCATTTCTTTAAGCCAACCAGGAGCTTGTTGAGCTCGCTCAAAGTTAAATAGGCCGGTGTTGAGTACTTCATTTATATTAATATTGCCGTTTGAAATAGGAATGATTTTGGCTTGAGTATTAAGTGTATTTAAAATGGCAGTAAGTTTATTTAATTGAACAGATGTTATTAAATCAGTTTTACTTATTAAAATTACGTCGGCAAATTCAACTTGATCAACAAGTAGGTCGGCTACACTGCGATCATCGTCTTCACCAAGTGATTCACCCGTTTGTTGTAGATCGTTTGCTTGCTCGTAATCGTTTAAGAAGTTGACTGCATCAACCACCGTTACCATTGTATCAAGAGTGGCAACATCACCCAGCGAATTACCGTTTTCATCGGTAAAGGTAAATGTTTCGGCCACTGGGAGGGGCTCAGATATACCCGTTGATTCAATAACGAGATAATCAAAACGACCTTCTTTGGCCAGTTTTCCTACTTCAATCAGCAAGTCTTCACGTAAGGTGCAGCAAATACAACCGTTGCTCATTTCAACGAGCTTTTCGTTACTGTGATTGAGCGATACATCGTTTTTAATAGTGGCTGCATCGATATTTATATCGCTCATATCGTTAACTATAACAGCCACTTTTTTACCTTGCCTGTTATTAAGAATATGGCTAAGTACAGTGGTTTTACCAGCCCCCAAAAAACCTGATAACACTGTGACGGGCAGTTTATTTATCATTTAATAATCTTATTAAATTACAATTAAAGGTATGTTATATTATATCAATTCCGTATTCCAGTAATGCTAATTAATTTTTTTAATGCTGAGCTGCAAATTTAGTGTGTTACTCAAAAACTCTTCATTCGAAAAATAAGGATGAATATGAAATTATTTACATTGCACATGTTAATGATAGTCGTTATCATTCACAGTGTTTTATAAACCTCTTCTTTGGATCAATATGTTTAACCAAAAATATTTGGCGCTCAGTATTGCTGCGTCTTTTTCTGCTTTTTCTAATGTGGCATTTGCCGAGCAAAATAACGATATTGAAAAAATAGAAGTAACTGGCCGTGCCCAGCAATTTTACCTAGAAACCGAAAGTAAAATTGGTACTAAAACGGATTTAGATCTTATTAAATTACCGCAATCTGCGCAGGTATTAACCGAGCAACTTATTATTGACCAAGCCGCGCGTGACATTACCGACTTATACCGCTCAATTGCTGGCGTAAGCGAATATAGCTACTCAGGCGTAACTTTTCGTGGTTTTAGAGATGATGCCAATGTATTTTACGACGGTGTGCGCGGCGACCCGTACTCAGGCTTTGGTGTACCGCAGTTATTTAATGTTGAACTTGTTGAAGTATTAAAAGGCCCAGCCTCAGCTTTATATGGCGGTGGCGAACCTGGTGGGATGATTAATTACGTAACCAAAAAACCAAGCTACTTAGAAAAGCGCGAATTAAAGCTCACCTTGGGTAACTACAACACGCGTGGCGCATCACTCGATATGACCGGTGGTTTAAGCGATACAATGGCTTATAGATTGGGTGGTTTTTATGAAGAGCAAGACAGCTTTCGTAACAATGCAGACTCAAAAAACACCGAGCTAACAGGCGGATTGTTATTTGATTTGAGTGATTCAACAACGCTTACAACAAGTATTGATTACATAAAACAAGACTTAGGTGGCAATCGCTTACGTGGAGTACCGGTAGATGATAACGGCAACTTTCTGGTAGACCCTTCGTATAACGCGAACGAATCATTTGACTATCAAGATATGGAAGCTTTGGTGCTTCAAGCTGAGTTAAAACATAGTTTTTCTGATGACTTTTCTGTTAGCTCTACTGTGCGATACCTTGATAATGAGCGCGACCAAGCGTATCACGAGTCGCAAAATTGGGTTGACGTAAATGGTGATGGCGTTGCTAATATAGATGATGAAACTATAAGACGAGAATACCGCAAACAGTTTCGAGCAAACGAAGAAATAAGCTTAACAACTGATTTTGTATATAACGTTGAGCAAGGTAATTTAGAGCATCAATTTTTATTTGGTGGCGATTACCATGTGGTAGAAACGCAGTACGATTACTTGCGTGCCCGATATGAGGCTGATGGTGTAGCAAACTTAAATATTTATACACTTAATTACGGTGAAACAGACCCTAGCACCTATAACTTAACCGATTTAGATCGTGATGGTGTAGATACCGATCGCTTTGGTGTATACGCTCAAGATGTTATAAGTATCGGCGAACAATGGACCGTAATTGCAGGCTTACGCTACGATTACTTTAAAGAATTAAATAAGGAAACAGGCTTTAGCTATTCCGATAACGGTGTAACACCTCGCGTTGCAGTAACGTACCAGCCAATAGAAAACACCTCTGTTTACATAAACTACTCTGAAAGCTTTAATCCTACATCGTCGGGCGATCAGGAAGATGTTGTAGGCGAGGGCAACTTAGACCCAGAAACAGGTAAACAAACCGAGTTGGGCATGAAAAACCGATGGTTTGATGGCAAAATAATGAGTACATTTGCTGTTTATCAAATTAATAAAGAAAATGTGGTAATGAGCAACCCTGACGATACGGGCGCGGGTGATGGCATTGCCGCATTATTAAATATAGGTGAAGTAGAAAGCCGTGGATTTGAAACAACCTTAGTAGGCGATTTATCCGAGCATTGGACAATAACGGCTAATTACGCATACAACGATACGCAAGTAGTAGACGGTGTAACGGGTGATACGCTTTCAGATACATTTGGTGATGGCTCGCGCTTTGCTAATGCGCCGCGCCACCAGGCGGGTTTATGGTCACGCTATGGACTCGATGCAATTAATTCCTCTATTGCGTTTGGCGCTAATTATGTGAGTGAGCAAGTAAGCTCCGATGGTCAAAAAGTAAAACCGTTTACCGTATTTGATATGAGCTGGACGAGTCGCTTTGATGACGTATTACTAAGTGTAAATATTAACAACCTGTTTGATAAGGAATATGCTGTAAGCGGATTTAGCCAGCGTAACGGTCACTTTCCGGGTAGCCCGCGTGAAATTGTTGGGCAAATAACCTACAAGTTTTAATACTTATTAGCGCGAGTGTCTCTCGCGCTTTGTTTTAAGTATCGCCTTGCACCTTTTTATCACTATTAAATTTAGCGGATTCTTGTGTAGTGTTAATAGCCGTAATAGGGAAGGGGATTACAATACCTTCTTTTTTATAGCGTTTATGCAGGGCTTTTATAAAAGCAGATTTTACCCAAAAGCGATTAAAGTATTCTTTAGCTCTAAGCATCACCGTAAAGTTAATGCTTGATCTATCAAAGGTATGAAAAACCACAAAGGTATTGTAATCATCAACACCCCATTCGTGTGAAATAAGTATTTCACGAGCCACTTCAAGTGTTACTTGTTCAACAAATTCTAAATCTGAATCGTAATGCACACTTATATCAACAGGCACGCTTAGCTCTTTTTCAGGGTAAAAGTAATTAATAATACGCGATTTAGATAATTGGCTATTAGGTATAATAATCATATTGTTAGGTAGCATTTTAACCCATGTAGATCGCCAGCCTATATGATCAACAAAGCCTTGCTCCTTAGATTCAAGCTCAATAAAATCACCCACCCTTATAGGTTTATCTATTACTAGCTGCACGCCAGAAAAAAAGTTTTCGAGGGTAGGTTGCAAAGCAAGAGCAACAGCCAGTGATGTAATACCTAACGAGGCAATAATGGGCGTAATAGAAATACCTAACGTGCCCATTAATACCAGTAATCCCACTGACGATAATGTAACGCGTATCACGCCTTTAATTATGCTTTTTGAATTAAAAACCACGGCAGATTGTTTACCATAGTAATTAATAGTGCCAATAATAAAGCGGTCTAAAAACATAATAAGTGCAAGCAGCGCTAATACAATATTAATGCTATTAAAAGGGATCTGTTGAGAAATAGAAGTACTAATAATGAAAGTGTCGTGCTCTAAAATGGTGAGTAGCACAATAATTGTGCACAGTGTTAGCGGCTTAGATATTGACTCTATTAGTAAAGTATCGAATATAAATTTGGTTTTTGAAGTCCATTTTTTTAGCCAGTACATTACAAAAAAACGAATTAAAAACAGTAGTATAGCTATAAGTAAAAGGGAGGACGCTGCGCCTAACCAAGGTGTGTTGTTAGAAAATTCCAGCGCTTTATTTAGCATAACTTAAACCTGTTCAATATAGTTTTATATATATTGCAGCAAGTTATGTACCTTTGTTTGGGTAAAAGTAGCTGCCGAGTTTAGTCGGCAGCAAATATTATACTTTTTTGGCTAACCACATACCGCCTAGCACGGCTGCAAAAAACAATAAAAACTCCATTTTAAGAGATACTAATTGAACCAAACCCGGGCCTGGGCATATACCACTTAAACCCCAGCCTAAACCAAAAAGTACCGAGCCGATAATTAAGCGTGCATCAATTTTTTTTAAATCACTTAAATTAAACGTTCCTGAAAGAAATGGCTTTTCTTTTTTTGCAACCCATAACCATGTCAGCATCATTATTAGCATGGCAACAGCCATCACTATAATTAAGCTTCCGTCCCATTGGTTTCCATAGGTAAGAAAGTTAATCACTTTAGCGGGGTTTGTCATCCCGCTAACAATAAGTCCTAAGCCAAATATAAAGCCTATAACAACCATCATAATTGCTTTCATTATTTATCCTACAAGGTTTGCTGTAATGAAGGCGACAAGCATAAATGTGCATGTTGCAACCCAAGAGCGAGTAGAAAAGCGCGACATGCCGCACACACCATGGCCACTTGTACACCCATTAGCTAACGTTGTACCAGCGCCAACTAAAAGCCCTGCAACAACAATAAGCCAAGGCGGTAATTGCAATTCGCCTTCTAATAAAGATGGCGCAAATACCCTTACAGCCACTCCTGCCAACAACAACCCTAAAATAAAGTATAACTGCCAACGAGAGTCTGAATTTGCTTTAGCGAATACAGACTTAACAATGCCTGATATGCCCGCAATTTTTCCGTATAAAACCAGTAATAACGTACACGCTATACCTATTAATGCACCGCCTATTGCAGCCGATACTGGGGTGAATTCTGTTATCATTTTTAAATTTCCCAAACAATAGAAACGCCTAAGCCGGTTTGTTTCATTTCGATTGATAATTGTTGATTAGGCGCTAAGTAGTTAGCACCCGTTACTTTTTTTGCTGGCGAATAAAATCACCGCTTTTAAAAATCACATAGATTCGAGCGTTTTACCACGTGTTTCTTTAATGTATTTAACAACAAAAAATATGCTAATAAGTGCCGATAAAGCATAAAAGCCGTACGCACCTGCAAGGCCAATATTAGCCAGCATAATAGGGAAGGTCATGGTAATGGCAAAGTTAGCAATCCACTGCGCGCTTGCAGCAACAGCAAGCGCTGCACCGCGAATACGGTTATTAAACATTTCGCCTAATAACACCCACACAACGGGGCCCCAACTTAATCCAAAAAATACCACAAATAAGTTAGCCATAATAAGTGCAAAAGTACCCATGTTATCGCTAAGGGCAAGTTTGCCTGCTTCATCAAGGCCTGCGCTACCAAATATATAAGTAAGCGCGCTTAAGCTAATAAACATACCAATACTGCCTACAAGCAACAGTGGTTTACGGCCAACTTTATCAACTAGGGCAATGGCAATAAAGGTCGATACAATATTAGTGGTGCCCGCTAATACATTTATAAATAACGATTGCGACTCATCAAACCCAGCGGCTTGCCAAAGCTCAGAGCCGTAATAAAACACCACGTTAATACCCACAAACTGCTGAAATACACTCAGCGCCACACCCACCCAAACAATTGGGTGTACTTTTTTACTGCCATCAATAAATAAATCACGAATATTTGGCATTTTATCGGTATGCAAAGAGCTTTTAACATCGCTTATTTGCGCATCAACATTGTCGTTCGATATTTTACTAAATACCGCTTTGGCATCGGCTATTTTACCTTGTGCCACTAAATAACGAGGCGACTCAGGAATAAACAATACACCGACTAAAAACAACACTGCAGGCACAAGCTCAGCCCAAAACATCCAGCGCCAAGCGGCTGTATCAAGCATTAAAATATTTTGCGCACTGCCTGCTGCATCAGCAATTAAATAGTTACTTAAAAACGCAGCAAACAAGCCCAGTACAATAGCGAGTTGTTGCAATGTAGCTAAACGACCGCGAAGTGCAGGTGGCGCAACCTCAGCAATGTAAGCTGGCGCTAATACCGATGCAGCACCAATACCTAAGCCACCAAATAAACGATAAAAAATAAACTCCGCAGAGCTTTCGCTAATGCCTGAGCCAAATGCACTAATGGCAAAAATAATCGCGGTGATGATCATAATTGCACGGCGGCCAAATTTATCAGCCAGCGGCCCCGCAGCAAGTGCACCTAAGGCACAGCCAAGTAACACAGACGCTACGTTAAAGCCCGTAGCCACACTGCTAGAATTAAATGCATTACCGAGCGCCGACACCGTGCCGTTAATAACGCCCGAGTCAAAACCAAATAAAAAGCCACCAATAGCAGCCACGGCCGATATAAAAATCACGTAAACAAGAGAGGTGTTTTCAGCTGTGTTGGCTGAGTGGGAAGGCGGTGTGTGCGTTGTCATTATATGCCCTGAAAGTTAAATTAAATATAAAAGAGCATAATATCGTAAAGCGCTATGGCTGAATACATTTGTGCAGGTATAAAGGGTTTGGCGAGTATATATTGAGCTGTTTTTAAAGGCTTTAAAATTAAGTCACCGCCTTTTAAATAACACAGGCTGAATTCAATAAGCAATGTGCGTTGTATGGGAAGTATCTGTTGTAGCAATATTACTGATCTCACCCATTTGGGTGTGTTTCTGCAATTACATAATCTGTTCGAAATTAAGTAATTGTTTACAGTTGGCTATTTGGTGGATAAGGTAAATACGTTAAAAAATAGGGTCGTTTGTCGGTTTATAAAGCGTCAAATGTCGTAGATTAAATTGTCATATTTATAGAGATACCATGTCTGTAATTCGTAGCTCAGTTTTTCAAATCATTTTTAAATCAATTTTTTTACTATCATTTAACTGTATCGGATTCTTTGCAATATATGCTGGCGCTCTTTTATTCCTTAGCGAGAGCAATACTTCGTTATCGCCAAATGAACAACTTTTGGCGTTAATTCTCGCTTTGGTTACAACATCTATTTTTGCTTGGTGGATGGTACTCAGCTTTCGGCAATACGAAATCAAAATAGACAGTGAAGTAATCCTACTTAAAGGATTATCTGGCTGGAAAAAAATTGACAAAACTTTTCCACTCTCCGATCTTGATGGTGCAGAATTAGGAACGGATTTAGCTCTATTTAAGGGGGAAAAATTGGTGGCGAAACTTTCAATGGTTTCTATAGCATTTGACAATCATTCGCTAAATAAAAGTATTACAAAAACTTTACCCGCTCCTGAATTGGTTAAATAAATATAACAAGCCAATCCAGCAGCGGCTGATTGAGGCATTATACAACCGAGTGTTATGTACTTATGAAATTTTCATTAGTTGACGGATTTAAGCAAGCTCCTCTGCCTAAGATGAAAGGAGTTTGTATATATTGTGGTAGCCCAACCGTAGCAAAGTGTGGTTCAAAAATTAGATGGCATTGGGCGCACAAGGTAAAATGTAGTTGTGATCCTTGGTGGGATAATGAATCCCAATGGCATCGAGATTGGAAAAATCATTGGGAAGATCATAATCAAGAAATAGTATACTTTGATAAAAGTGGTGAAAAGCATATTGCAGATGTTGTTAATGAGCAGAATATTGTAATTGAATTTCAAAACTCCCCAATGTCTGAAGCTGAGTTGAAATCAAGAGAGGATTTCTACGGAGATATGATTTGGGTAATAAATGGTCGTAATCTAGCGAAAAACATAAAATTAAGTGCGATGCTTCCTGATCCTCTGCATGAATCAATGGAAGATATATCTATTCATTCAAGTAATCATAAAACTCATTTCGTTTATTCTTTTATTTCTGAGTATCGAGGTCCGAATGAGTTAGTAGAAATACATAGCTCAGATAAAATAGATGGAATAATTAAATCCACGCATGTAGGACACTTCCTCTTTGAGTGGAAAAGGCCTAGATATGTTTGGTTTAAAGCAACAAAACCAGTTTATTTGGACTTTGGACAAGGTGTCATCTGGCAATTAATGCGTTTTAACAATTATAGTAGTTTCTGTATTAAGGCATGTATTAAAAATGATTTCTTGGCAAAGTTTAAATGAGTTGCATAACAAGTGATCAATCTTATCAGTGCTAATTCATTACAGGCTATAAATAGAATTATTGGCACTATTTATAGTGCTAAATCCTCCCCAATTTCTGTCTTACACCTCAAAATTCTCAAAGTACTCTTTTTGCAATTCTATAGTGAGTGCTTTAGGGCGAATGCCTTGTACTAGGCTGTATACTTCTTCTTTTGTGTAACCTGCCGAATTTAAAATAAGCGCAGCGACCAACCCTGTGCGGCCAGTGCCGCCTTTACAATGTATGGCAATGGTTTGTTTGTGTTGTATGGCCTGTAATATGTCGGTTTTGTGGGTGTTCCAGCTTGATGTAAAAGGCTGTTTGGGTGCTTCGTCGTCATTTATTGGTAAATGAAACCACGTTATATCGTGCTTATTGCACTCACTATTAATTGTTTGTACGTTGTTTTTTTCAAGTTCTTTTTGCGGCATAAGTGAAAGCAGCATGTGAGTGCCAGCCGCCTTTAATGTGGTGATTGAATCCGCTAGGTTTTGCGTTTTTGTGCCAGGGCAGGGCGTAAAAATAATATTTGCGCCGTTATTAAGTGATAAAACATTGTATGGGTGCGCGCTCATGGTAAGTCCTTTATTTTTAATAAATTTGCTTTAATACGCTCACTATAGCGTGTTTTAGTTACAAGTTTAAGATTGAATAATAAGCACAAATGCTAGATACTGTTTTTATATACAGTTATGGCGATATTATGAAAAAAGAATTACCAGCAAAATACTATTTAGCGCATTTTAGAGAGCTTATTGAGTTTGTAACTAGTAAATGTATGCATTTACTTGAGCCCAAACACAGCGAATTTATTAGTAAAATTAACCAGCTAGATGAGCAAAGCCAATGCATGTTGGCGCGTGTGTACTCGCGAAAGCCTTATTTAGTGCAGGCGCAATCGCTTAATTATGAAGAAATAACCTCGCCGCATCAGGCTATTTATACGCTAAAAAAAGCCGATATTTTATTTGAGCCAAACGAGCAGTATTATTCGCAGCTTTTAGCGCACTTAACTAAGCCTTCTTTGGTTGAGTTGCTAAGTAATTACAGTGAGCAAATAAGTTTTAAAAAGAGTGCCGCTAAAGGCGCGCTGGTGGATATTGCGCGTGAGTTTTTTAAAGCACGCCCACAAGAGCTTGCGCCACTTTATAGCCAGTATGTAATTAATAACCGCAGTGATTACTACGAGTATTTTGAGTTTTTATTTGCAGGTAAACTAAGCAGTGGAGATGTGAATCATCAAAACCGTTTTGTAATGCGAGATTTAGGCTTAACCGCTACGCGCGAAGGACACAGCGAGAGTTTGTCACGTTTTGAAACACTTGACGAAGCGCAATCAAACTATTTATTAAACCGTTACCGGTTAGCATTTAAAAATATTACAGATGAGAGCGATTACGTCGCTTTAGCGTCGCAGGTTTTAGTGCAAGCTGCACATGGTGCAATTGCCGTTGTATTAAAAAACAAACTATTAGTTAGGCTTTATAGGCAGCTAAAAACAGTTGATAGCGAACTTGCTTTTAGTTTACTTGAAGGGTGCGTGGATGATAGCGAAGCACAAGAAATTCAAATAAGAGAGCAATACAGGCTTGGCAATAAAGAGTGGGTAAAAGCTCGATTAGAAGCCATTATCGAAAACCCACTTACTGATGATTTACTGTATTTTGCTGACGATTTTTTAATGCGTAAGTTTAATAAAAAAACACGTTCGCGTTTAAGTGCCATGCTTGCCGATACTCAGTGCGTGCTAGAAATAGATGAACTGTACCGAGGTGAAGTAGAGCAGGGCGTAAACGATTATTATACTCGCGAAGGTATGGCTGTATTTAATACCGAAAACACGCTTTGGCAAAGTTTGTTTGGTTTAGTATTTTGGCACGAGTTATTTGTGGAGTCGCCTTATCCGCCATGCAATGAGTTTGATATTTATCCGCAAGTATTAAGGCTTGGTAATTTTTATGAAGCGCAGCAAACACAGATAAACGAGCGCTTAGCTCAGTGCCAAACGTCGCAAGCATTACTTAATTTAGTATGCAAAAATGCAGCGCAATACTTTGATCAGCCCAATGGATTATTTAGATGGCGCAGCAATTTATTAGAGCCACTAGAAGCGCTTATTTTAAACAGCCCACTTGAGGCATTAATTACTCATTTAACGGCTATGAGTAAACATTATTTACAGCTAAAAGACGGCTACCCCGACTTAATGGTTATTAATAATGGCCAAGTACATTTTGAAGAAGTAAAAGCCCCAGGCGATAAGCTTAGGCGCAACCAACTTACAACTATTGATAATTTAAAAAATGTGGGCTTTACAGTACACATTGCTGCAGTTAAGTGGTTTGTAGACCCAAACCGTGTTTACAGCGTAGTTGATATAGAAACCACGGGCGGCTTAAAAGGCGGCAACCGAATTACCGAAATTGGCATTGTTAAAGTGCAGCACGGTAAAGTAATTGATACTTGGACAAGCTTAGTTAACCCCGAGCGCCATATACCTGGCTTTATTACGTCATTAACCGGTATTAGCGACAGTATGGTTTACAACGCGCCTGTATTTGCCAATATAGTTAAGCCGCTATTAGATATACTCGCAGGCAGTATTTTTGTAGCCCATAACGTTAATTTTGACTACGGCTTTATTAAAAAAGAGTGCGAGATGGCAGGGCACTTTTTTAAAATGCCAAAAATGTGCACCGTGGTTGAATCACGCAAAGCGTTTAAAGGCTTAAAGTCGTATTCGCTTGGTAACCTTAGTGCGCATTTTGATTTAAATTTAACCAGCCATCACCGCGCATTGGCCGACGCAACCGCCACTGCCGAGCTGTTATTGCTGATACAAAATAGTGAAACGCAAACGCCGTAGGGTATTGGCTTACCTTTAAGTATTTGAAATTTAGTTAATAAGTGATTTTATTGTAATTTTTTAATTTATTTTGGAATAAAGTGTTTTTGTAAATCGTCTTCTTTATGTCAATCCGACAAACTAGAGGACAAAACAATGACTAAATTAAATAAAATTGTAAGCGTAATGATGTTAAGCGGTGTGTGTACTTTTACAGGTGCAGTGCACGCCGCTGATATTGAAATATCTCAGTCAACGTCGGCGCAGCAACAAACATCTACATCTATTGCGCTTTCACAAAATGATTTAACAGCCAGTGGTAGCAATGACACAAACGCATCTAGCAATACACAAGTAACGGCAGATGACTCGCAAAACACAGATTCAACGGCGAATAACACGCAAACTTCAGCGCAAGAAAGTAGTGAGGCCGCAGAGCCTGCAAATTCATTAGTTGCATCTGCCAGCTCATCTTTAAATAACTCATTGAATGCATCGGCATCGTCTTTAAATGCCACAGGCAATACCTCAGCCAATACAGCGCTCGATGCAACAACGCAGTTAACCTCATCGGCGGGTAATTTAACGACTGCTGTGAGTCAGTCGTCATTACTTTCTCTTACCTCTGATCAAGCCGCTCAGACAGGCACTACCGATACACCAACCGATGCCTCTTTACTTTCAAATGTCAGCAGCGCAATCGATTCAGTAACACAAGCTGATGCAACAAATGCGCTTAATGCGGGTGAGCTTACAAACCAATTAGCAATTACTAATACGGCTGCAAACTCAGTGAATTCTGCACTGCAAATAGGTGATGCAATTAATACCAGTAATGAAGTAGTAAGCAGTGTTCAGCAATCTTTAATTGCTAGTGTGCAAGATAGTACGGTTAGCAGTTTACAAAATACGGTACAGCAAAGTGTTAGCGGGCAGGTGAGTGCAGCGGTCACTGATCAAATTAGTAACGATGTAGCACTTAGCACTGCAAGTGAAGTAGTTACCAACATTACTAACGACTTAGACCTAGGTCTTTAATACGGCCTAAGCGTGTTTGCACAAATGCCGAATAGGGAAACCTATTCGGCCTGTTGGAGAATAAATATGAAAGCAGTTCTAACCGCCACATTGTGTGTTTTTAGTGCCCAAGCGGTCCTTGCACAAACTAACCACGTTGAAACACCTGAGCAAAGTAAGCCCTTTAAAAGTAGCTTTGAGCTAAATGCAGATGCTGAAGTTGGGGTATTAAGTAATTCGGCGTTGTCGGTTCAGGAGCTTGATGATATTTCGTCGCAAAGCGACAGCGGCATAAAAACCGCAGCCGGTGTTAATGCAAAATGGCAATTAGCCAAAAGCGCTAAATTAACATCAAGCTATAAGTTTGAACAACAAGACTACGATGAATTTGATCAATACGATTTAGACCTTCATCAATATGGTTTAGATGGCAGCTATAGCTTTAATAGCCATGAGGTGGGGGTGCGTTACGATGGTGCAAAAGCAAATGTAGATGGCGAACCATTTTTACATTTTAATCAAGCCAGCGCCTACTATGGCCACTTTTTGAACCCGCATACGTATTTGCGTATGAGTATAAAAACCAAAGCTAAACGTTTTGCTACTGCAAAAGCACGTAATGCCGACGGCGTAGGTGCCGATGTAGCGCTGTATCATTTTTTAAATAATGGACAAACCATGCTAATGGCAGCGCTAAGTGCCGATAAAGAAAACGCCGACGACAACCAATACGACTTTAACGGCTACGGCTTTACTACTAAAGTTACCCACAAATTTACGGCCTTTAATGTGGCTAACAAAGTGGGGGCTGGCTGGCGTTATCAAAATAAAGATTACGATGAGCAAACAACGGATGATTTTTTTGAGCAAATACCGTCGCGAGATGAGCACCGAAATGTAGTCAATGCGTTTTATAACCTAGCTGTGTTTGATCACGTAACACTAATAGCCGAGGCTGAATATGGCGATTATCAATCAAAGCTTAGTAGTAATACCTATACGCAATCGGTTTTATCGGCGTCAGTTAAAGTGCACTTTTAGGTGGGTAAATGGCGCCATAACCAAAGGTGGTGTCTTTGCCTTGCTCGCCTAAATCGACGGCCAGCGAAGTAAGCTCGTTAAGTGCTTTAGTTTTATTATTACCATGCTTTAACAATAAACAACTTAATGCCGCGCTTACATGCGGCGCCGCCATTGACGTACCCGACTCTCTCCCAAATTTCCTATTACCCTGGCTTGTAACAACATTTACACCAAAGGCTGTAAAGTCTATGTAATCGCCTTTATTTGACCATCTATAAATTTGGTTTTTTGAATCAATAGCACTTACCGCTATCACGCTTTTATATGCACCTGGGTATAACGGCTGCGACGCCGGACCTTGATTACCCGCAGCAGCTACAATTAATACGTTTTGTTTTATTGCTGCAGTAATACTTGCTTCTAAAATTGCGTTATTTGGCCCCGTTAGGCTCATATTTATTACGGGTATTTTATTACTAACTAGCCAGTTAAGTGCTTCTACTATGGCAAATAATGTAGCCCCTTGTGCATATTCAGATTGTCTATAAAACACCTCTGCACTGTAAAGCTCGGCACTGCTTAAAAGCGGGTTAAGTTTTGCGCCTTTACCTGTAATTAGCCCTGCAATGGCGGTGCCGTGTAAATTTGGCGAGCTTAACCCTTGTGGTAAAAAGCTTTGCGTGGTGATATTTGCGCCTTTAAAAGCACTGTGTTTGGTATTAATGGCGCTGTCGATCATGCCAATTTTTACGTTTTGTGTGCAGTAAGGGGCAATAGATTTATTTGGTGTTAGTTTTGCGGTAGGCTCGCCTGTTTGCGCTTGGTATATGTGGTTTCGGTCAAGTATTGCAGACTCACCTAAGTTAAGTGCTTTTAATAACTCACTTTTAGAATTAACACCTTGGGGTACATTAAAGCGCACTAAGCTCATATTAAGTGCGTTGTAATTTTTTACCGATACAATGGTTACATTTTGCTGCTTTAGCGTATTAAGTTGTTGGCTATTTGCCATTAATAACCATTGGCGCTCTATTGCTCTAAAGCCGTTTTCAAGCTCTACTTCTACAAATGCGGTGTTTTGGCTATTTATATTAATGTTAAGCACATTAGGTAAGCTGCTAATTGGCTCACTTATTTGAGCTTTTAGTTCATCAATCGATATTTGTGGTACAGGCACTGGAAGCGGCAGGCGTTGTGCTCGCTCTATAGTTTGTTCAATACGCTGCTCTATTGGGCTTAGCTGCCCAAGCACCTGATCGACTCTTACTATGTTGGCTGAACTCGTTGCGCTAAATATGCAAAGCGAGGCGGCTATTATGTGTTTAACGCGTGTGTTTTTAATATTCATAGTGGGTTACTTCTATTAAATTTATCATGCTGGTTAGTTAACGTTTAACACATAGAAATATTTCATTATTTTAAATTATTTTGATTGTTTGGGAATAAATGTTTTTTTGAATCGTCTTCTTTATAAAAGGGGTAAAAATCAATGAATGAAACTCTAAAAACCTTATTGCCCATGCTTAGGCGTTTTGCCTATTCGCTAACGGGTAGTAAAGCAGATGCAGACGATGTAGTGCAAATAACAATTGAAAAACTATTAGTAAAAGGCATTCCGGATGACGTTGAGCCTGCTAAGTGGGCATTTAAAATTTGCCGTAATGTGTGGATAGACGAATACCGCTCACGCAAGGTAAGGCAAAATACGGCTCAGGCCGATATTTTACCAGAGCCAATAACAAGTAATGAGCATCACACACTCGAAAACAAACAAATGCTTAAACATGTAAATACAGCACTTGGGCAGTTACCTGAAGAACAACGCGCCATAGTATCGCTGGTGGCAGTGCAGGGCATGGCCTATAAAGAAGTAGCACATACGCTAGATATACCTATAGGCAGTGTAATGAGTAAATTATCGCGCGCACGCAGTACACTTTATAACTTAATAAAACCCGACTTTAAAAAGGAGCAAGTATGAACATTAACGACGAAACTCTTAGCGCCTTTTTAGACTCAGAGCTAAGCGAGCACGAAATGGAGCAAGTGCGTAAAGCCCTTGAAACCGATGATGCGCTAGTAATGCGACTTGCAGAATTTAGCGAAGTAGACATGCTAGCAAAGGAGCACGCAATAAGTATTGACGACGCACCACTTAGTGACTCATTAGCTAAAACGGTTGCAAAGCTTGATGCAGCTACTACAAAAAACACGTTAAACAGCAATGTAGTGACGTTAACGCCTTGGCAAAAGGTTAAGCAATCGGCTAATAAAAGTTTAGCAATAGCAGCAAGCGTTGCTGTGGTATTTGGTATTGCAATGACGAGCTATTTACAACCCAGTGAGGCGCAAAACTTAGTAGCCAGCAATACCGCATCAGCCCTTAACACACAACTAAGTAGTGGTGTGTTTGAGCAAAGTGATGGCTCAGTATTTAGTGCGCAGCTTAGTTTTAAAAATCAGCAAGGTGAGCTTTGTAGGCAGTATGCACTAAGCTCAAATAATACAACGCAAACAAGCATTGCTTGTAAAACGCAAAGCGGTTGGCAAATTAAAGCGCAAACAGCCGCGCAGCAAAGTGATAATAGCGCGCAATATCAAACGGCGTCTAACAACAGTGAGTTAGATGCTGTTATAGATAGCATGATCAGCGGCGCACCACTAGATAGAGCGCAAGAGCAGCAAGCAATTAGCGCAAAGTGGCAGTTAAACAAATAATAATGTGTATAAAACGAGGTGAATTATGAAAACATCTATTTTAATTATCAGTATTTTACTTATGGCGGGCTGTGCATCTAAACCTGATTACCGCGCCGCGAATAATGGCTCACAAGGTTACAGTGAGCAAAAAATTAGCGACGATCAATACCGAGTAGAATTTAAAAGTGTGTCAAACAACGTAGCCGATGCCGGTGACTATGCATTATTGCGCGCGGCTGAGCTTACACAAGCGCAAGGCTACGACTGGTTTGTTGTAACTAATAAAGAAACCTTTGTTGAGTCTAAATCGCAAGCTCCTGCGTCATCTATTAGTGCATCACAAAGCCAGCAATATGAGCGAAACTGTGGTTTATTAACCTGCGAAACACGCGCACGCCCAACAAGCAGCGTAGGCGTACAAGTGAGCAATAATGATAAACGCAAAGAAGTGCACACCCTAATTGATATTAAAATGGGCAAAGGGATAAAACCAAGTGACAACAGCTTTAGCGCCCAAGACTTAATTGAAAACTTAAGCAAAAAGGCGCAAAAGTAAACGTTTGGTAAAAGCGCTTGATATAAGCACTTAGCTTGTTTTCGCTAAGTGCCTTTTCGTGGTAAAAAACCAGTAACCAGCATTGTGCCTACAATTACAAATAGTGCGCCTAGTAATGTATTTGGCCCTATTTGCTCATCTAAAAATAAATGCCCCCAAAATATGCCAAATAATGGAATTAAAAATGTAACCGTGAGTGCTGAGGTTGGGCCTATATCTTCGATTAATTTAAAAAATAATATATACGCAAGCGCGGTACATACGACGCCCAGTACTAATACACCTAGCATAACGTTGGTGGTTGGAACTTCACGTATTGGCATAAATAAAATAAGTGGCAATACCATAAAACTCGACGCCCACATTGAGCCATGAGCGTTATCGAATGGAGCCAATTTGGGCGCATTTTTAGTGTAATGCGATGCAATGGCATAGCAAAGTGAAGCGCTTAATGCTGCTACTATGGCTATAATTGATTGGCTATTTAATACAAAGTGATTTTGCCCAACAAGTATTGCAACACCTATCAAGCCAAGCAATAGACCAAGCACCATACTTCTGGTGGGCTTTGTTTTTGTCCATAAAATACCAACTACTGCGCCCCAAATAGGGGTTGTTGAATTTAAAATTGATAAAGTAGAAGCGCTTATAGTTTGAGCTGCGTAAGCAAAAAATAAAAATGGCAGAGCAGAATTAAACGCGCCTATAATAAAAAAGTGTTTTTTGTGTTCAGTAAAGGCTAAGCGGCGTTTTAAATACAAAGCAACAATAAATAAAGTAACTGCAGCAAAGCCTACTCTAAACTCAATTAATACCGCAGGCCCCAAGCTGTTAGCGGCCATTCGCATAAATAAAAAAGAAGCGCCCCAAATAGCGGCCAGAAAAATAATCGCAGTAAGCTTGCTAAGGTCATGATAGTATTTTAATTATGCTGATTGGTTTTTAGAATAACAGGGTTTATAAAAAGTGTAAGCCATATTCGGAACTGGCATATAAAAATAATAAATTAAGGATAAGAATGAAAAAGTTCTCAGTAGCTTCTATGGTATTTATTACTTTGTTGGGGGGATGTAATTCAAGCCCAATCAACCTTTACAGTGATACCACCATGAAAAAGAATGAATACAATGGTATTAAAGCGTATCGAAAAGGGGAGTTTGAGGCCGCTTTCAATTATTTAAAAGAGCCTGCTGGACTAGGCTATAAAAGTGCACAATACACATTGGCATTTATGTTTTTGAAAGGCCAATACTTGGAGCAATCTACTAAACTAGGGATGGGCTGGCTAGGTGTTGCAAAAGAAGCGGGGGTTGAAAATTGGTCTGCGCAATACGATGTATTTTACAGTGCAGCGACTGTGCAGCAAAAACAAGAAATAGACGAAATAGTTGCGTTGTATATAACGCAATTTGGCGTTAAAGCACAAAATATGACCTGTCGTCGTTCAACTTCGCCTAGGCGCACATTTGGTGAAGTTAAAATTGATTGCACTAAGCACGAAGGTATCGTTACCGAGTACGACATACAAATAATAGAATAGAGTTACGGCTTTTCTAGCTTTTTTTCAAAGTCGCTTTTAACAATATCGAGTGCTTTTAAGACCTCTTCTGGAGCAACATCGTGTTGCTCTAGTATCATAATTAAATCTACTGCAAGTTTAATATGTGTAGGGGCTTGATCAAGTGGGTTGGTCATTTAACTCTTTCTTTTTTGATATTTGACTAATGGCGACATTTATTGCTGTTTGCACACGCTGTTCCATATGTATGCGTTCTGATTGCGGTAAATAAAATGCCATATCTACATCGTAGCGAATATATCGTGGCGGGAGCTGATTTAGTACCGTACAACAAAAGTCAGCCATTACATCTTCACCATATTTTTCATCAAGTTTAAGTTTGATGATTTCTTCAACTACAATCTTTTCGTAATAGTTGTGTATATCTTCGTGTAATCGCATATTCCCACCGCTTTAAAATAATCCGTTTAACTGAGTCTATACTAAGGCTTACTATAAATCGATAGCGGCTTTAAATAGTTGTTTATGAACATTAATTAGTGAACTCAAATTACGCTGATAACCGCCACCTAAAGCGCACATTAGTGGGATTTGATGTTGCTTACAGAAGTTGAGAACAAACAAGTCGCGCTCATATACGCCATTGAGCGATACATTAAACAAGCCTAACTCGTCTTTAGTATAAATATCAGCGCCTGCATTATACAAAATAATATCGGGGTTATGAATGCGCACGCAAAAATCGAGAGCTTGCCTTAATGTAGCAAGGTACTCAGCGTCGGTTGTTTTAGCGGGCAATGCAAAATCGTAAGTAGACTCTTGCTTATTACGAGGAAAATTTTGTTCACAATGAATTGAGCAGGTAATAATTTGATTATAGTTTTGAGTGATTTGTGCTGTGCCATCGCCTTGGTGTACGTCGCAATCAAAAATTAAAACAGTGTCGGCTTGCTCTGTATTTATTAAATGTGCTGCTGCAATAGCTAAATCATTAAAAATGCAAAAGCCACTGCCAAAATCGCTATAGGCATGATGATAACCACCGCTTAAATTGAAGGTTAGATCGTGACTAAAAGCCGCTTCAGCAGCTTGAATACTCCCGCCAATTGATAAAAGAGTACGCTCTACAAGTTGTTGCGAATGGGGGAATCCCATTTTTTTAATCGCTTTATCGCTTAACCCGCCAGCTAAAAAGTCATCTATATAACGTTGGCTATGACATAGCGCAAGTTGAGATGCGGTTACTTTTTTAGGATCTTTAAAGTGAATAGCCGAAACACCTAGATTTTCTATTTCGGTTTTAAGTAACTTATACTTTTGAATAGGGAATCGATGACGTTCTGGGAGTATAAGGTCTGAATACAATGGATGATAATAAAGCTGCATAGTAAAGTGCGCCTTAACGTAGCTGCTGTTTTTCTACTTGTTGTATTTTGTCCTCGGTGGCAGAAATTGCTTTTCTGCAGCGACCTAATCGAGCGTGTGTGCTTAATATTTCAAGGTTAAGTTTTTGTGCTTTAGCTGGCGAGGCTTTATCCATTTGCATCTTACGTTCTTCAATCATGAGTACTAAACGGCGTTCAAACTCATGGTTTTGTTTTAATTCATCGTAAAGCTCATGCGATGATTGCATTATTTTTTGTACAGCGTGCTTATAAACAGTTTGCTTAGGGCGAGGTTTATAATGGCTTTTGTTTTCTTTAATCCAAATAGGCGTTGATTTAATAACATTGAATACAGCTTGTACTTGAGCTCCTATACGTTCAAGCGCGTAGGTATAAGCATGGCGATGCTCACTTGGCGGTAATCGTGACACTTCGTCTTCTATTTCTATTACGTAATCGACTAGGTTCATGCTTTTTGTACTAAAAACGGCGCGGTCAAACAAGCTAGGTTGCGCTTGCATGTAACGATTTTTAGAAAAAAGTTTAGCTTTATCAAATTGCTCAGCTTGTTGTTTTAGCGTTGCAACTTGTTGGCGTAGTTTATCTAAAGCTGTAGGGTGCATATTAAAAGTAAGCCTCATAAATTAGCTTTAATGCTAAAAGTATAACCATAGTATTAAATACAGGGCGAATAAATTTGCTACCAAACCGTATTGCTGAATGCGCTCCAATCCATGCACCAAGCATAATAAAAAAGCCCATAGTAATGCCAAGTAAAAAGTTTACATGTCCGAGTGCTACAAAGGTAATGAGCGATATAAAGTTAGAAACAAAGTTCATTGAACGCGCTAAACCACAATTGAGTAGCAGGTTCATTTTATAAAGCATGCCATTAGAAGCAGTCCAAAAAGTACCCGTACCTGGGCCTGCTAAACCATCAAAAAAGCCTAATGCTAAACCCTGTAGCCATTGTTTTATTTTCATCGCTTTGTTTAGTTTAGGCAGTTCATCGCCTTCTGTGGTACTTAAATTACCAAATAAGCTATAGGCGGCAACTAAAATAATAATAATGGGTAGTAATTTGTTTAAAAAATCGATACTTAAATGATCAACAATAACAGTACCTATCAATGCACCTATTGCAGTAGCTATGATGGAGGCTGCCCAAAATTTCGGGCTAAATAAATTCTTTTTATAGTACGTATAACTAGCTGTTAAGGAGCCAAAACTAGCCGCGAGTTTATTGGTGCCTAATGTTAAATGTGGAGGTAAGCCTGCAGTTAATAAAGCGGGCACAGTTAACATGCCACCGCCACCGGCGATAGCGTCTATAAAACCTGCGGCAAGTGCAACAGCACATAAAACAGCCCAGGTTGTTGGATCGAGTGCGAGTTCAAACATTAATAATCTATTTGTCTTTTAAAAGGTGGTAGGGTGTCGAGCATGGCTTTACCGTACCGCTTAGTAACTAAGCGTCTATCGAGAATAGTAATACAGCCTTCATCACTCTCTTTTCGCAGCAGTCTACCACAGCTTTGCACCAATTTCTTTGCGGCGTCTGGTACGGTAATCGTTAAAAACGGGTTGCCACCTTTGCTTTGTACAAACTCTGCTTGCGCTTCTTCTATTGGCGAAGTAGGTACAGCAAACGGAATTTTAGTAATTATTAAGTTCTCTAAATATTTTCCAGGCAAATCAAGACCTTCCGAAAGGCTTTGTGTTCCAAATAAAATGCTGCCTTTGCCTTCGTCTACATTTTTAGTGTGTAATTTAAGCAATGCTTCTCGCGACATTTCACCTTGTACTAATAAGTTAAAACCTTTTGTTCTAAGAAACTTTGTTACGTGGTCCATTTGCCAGTAAGAAGCGAATAGTACAAGGTTCGCTTTTTTATCATTTATGTACTCTGGTAATGTTTTAGCTAAGTGATCACTAAAGTCTTTATCGGTAGGTTCTACTTTTGATACTGGAATACGTAAAGTGGCTTGTTTGGGGTAATCAAATGGAGAAGGTACTTTAATAAATTTAACGCCTTCTTCTTTAGCAAGTCCTGTTTCGTAGGCAAAGTGATCAAATGAACCCAACGCGCTTAATGTGGCCGAACATAAAACAGCGCCCGCGCATTCTCGCCACAATTTATCTTTTAGGTAGTAACCTACTTCGATAGGGCAGTCGCTTAATAGGTGATCGTGATGGCTTTTGTATTCAAGGCGTTTTATCCACCGTGCATGAGGAGCACCTTCGCCTTTTTTTGCGTAACTAAACCATAGTTTGTTTAGTTGCTCTAACCTGTTTATGTATTGTCCGCTTTCGCCCAATATGGGGTCGGCAACGTAAGGTTTTATATCGCCATCGCTCACATCTTGGGTAAGGGTGTCGTGCATTTTGTTCAAACAGCGCAGCGCATCTTGCGTGGCTTCGCTTATGTCTTTCGCTTTACTGTGCAATGATTCTGGGATTTCACCGTGCTCAAAACGATAAGTATCATCTTTTGAGTATTCAAAGTCGGCATTATCAAGAATATCGCGCACTACTTTTAAATCTTTATTCGCGTCATTAATGCTGTCGCAAAGTTTAAAGTTTTGGCCAATAGCTCTTTGCCCCACTAAAATTTTAGCCATTTTTCCGCTAAATTTAGTGAGTTTATCAAGCCATTCTATGGTGCCTTTAATTGTTGCTGCAGCAGATGAAAAGTCGCGTGTGATGTGCGCTAAATGATGCGCTTCATCAATAACATAAATGGTGTTGTCGGGTTCTGGTAAAATTTTACCACCGCCTAAGTCTAAATCGGCAAGTAATAAAGAGTGATTAATTACCAGCACATCCATTTGCATAAGCTGGTTACGAGCAAGCTGAAACGGACACGTTTGGTGTGCTTTCATTTGGCGTTGGCAAGAGTGTTTATCGCAGGCTATTAAGTTCCACACTCTATCGGGTACAGTATCGGCCCAGCTGTCTCTATCGCCTTGCCATTTTTTATTAACATAGGCGTTATATAGATCATTCAAACACTTGGTTTCCATTGTGCTCAGTGGTGAAGTAAGCGTTGGCATAAAGTCCATTTGTGTTTGGCTATCGCCGTTTACAGCATTATGTAATTTGTGGGCACAAATATAACGATGGCGACCTTTTACCAAATCAAATTTAAAGTCGAGGCCTGAATGCTTTTTAAAAAATGGCAGTTCTTTTGCTATTAATTGTTCTTGCAGTGCAACGGTTGCGGTAGAAATAACGAGCTTCTTTTTTTGCGCTAAGGCAAGCGGTAATGCGCCTAAACAATAGGCAAGAGACTTTCCTGTACCGGTGCCAGCTTCAATTACGCATATGCGCTGCTTTTTATGGTATTCGCCTGCAAGGGTTTTTGCTATTTCAGCTACAAGGTAGTTTTGGCTGCTGCGAGGGCGATAATCGTTTAGGTTACTAGCCACATGCTGGTGTACTTGCCTAATTGTTTTTTTTAGTGAGTCAGAAAGCATGGGATGATTTACCTAAAGTATGTATATAATTACAGTGCTATGGATTTTAGAGTTATAAGGGTGTAACTACAAGCAGCTTGTTTATTAATTTAGCCTATTAAGCAGTGGGGTAAGATGATTTGCATAGTTTTTCCAATCAGTCAGCGCTTCTTTGTAAATGGGTTTACGTACTTGTTCTGAACTGGGAGTTAAAACAGGGCGTTGATTATTATAAAACTCATAACACGCTTGCTCCACTACTAAATTGCAATGTTGAAATAAAGCATTAACCGTTTCGGTAAAGTTATTTACTAAGTTCTCATAATTAATCGTATATATTTCGTCTGGGTATACGGTATGCCAGTGCGTCATCAACTTGTAATATTCATTCATGTAGTGAGCTAAATCTTCTTGATCATAGCTATAACTATGACCTTGTGAAAATGAGTGCTTATAAAGGCTCCATGCTGTTGCTTTTTTGTCACGTTGTACATCGATTATTTTTGCATTAGGGAACAAAGTTTTGATAAGAGCAATATGCTGAAAGTTGACTGGTTGTTTATCAATAAAGTAAGGTTTGTTATTGCGCAACGGTTCAATGAATTTCAAATAGCGCTTGGCTAATCCTGCCAAGTGTTCTTGAGTCAAACTACTTAGTTTATAAGGTACGTTGCTTTTTATTTGAAGGTTTTCTAACTCTACTGCAATAGAGTTGATTTCTGATAATTCATAGCTGGCGTCAACATGGCTATGCGATGCTAGTATTTGTTCAATAAGTGTAGAGCCACTTCTTGGCAGGCTTACAATAAATATTAGCTGGACTTCACTCTCGCTTAAAGGAAGTACTTCATTGGCAGCTTTTTTAGTTATGTAGTTTTTACAGCGTTCATTAAAGTCGTTAGTAATGTAAGGAGTAAGTGACTTTTGTAAATCGTTACTTATTTTTAGCTGTAAAAAGGCATCTTCGTATCGATTTTGCTGTTCGTATGCCTTAGCTAAAGCAAAGTGAAGTTGTGCTTTATTTAATTTATTTGAGTCTATTGTTATCTGCTGTTCTAAATTAGCTACATTTAGCTGAGTGAAAGTATATGTTTTTAAGTTTGCTAAGTTCCAATAGGCTTCACCTATATGAGGAGCTAGTTTTATTGCTTTGCAATAAAATGCAATCGCACTTTGATTATTTCCAACTATCTTTTCTATGTTCCCAAGTCTTAAATTGCAATATGCGGGGTGATAATTTTTATTTAGCAAAGATTGGTAATTTAGAAATGCATTTTTGAAGTCCATCATTTTTACATAGGCAGCAGCGAGTAAACTTTGGGATTTTGGTAGTAAAGTAACTAATGTGGTCGACCTATTATAAAAGGAGATTAGTTCTAAATATTGCTTTGTATTAAATAATGCTTCAATGTGCGCATCATAAGCGGCTGATTTTGTATTGTTTATATTTATATTATGAGAAGTAATAGCCAAATACGTTTTTAAGTCGCTTGCTTGAAAAGCTATTTTACTTAATAACACTAAAACACGGTATTCATTCGTAACAAGATTGAGCAACTCATGGGCAATGGTTTCTGCTGGCTTTAATTCTTTGTTTAATAGATGCTGATTCGCTTTATCTAAACGCTGGTTAAACCAAGCAATCATCTCATATTGCTTTGTGGCTTGTTGGTATTGCTCTTGCTCTTTTAGTTGTCGATGTATTTGGGCTAATATTTGCCAAGCTTGATGGTGTTCTGGTGCACTTTGAATTAGAGGTAATATTAACTTTTTAGCTTGTTGAAGCTTGTTTTGTTGAAGTAGATTATTAGCGAGTTGGATGATTTCAGAAGGGCTCATTGAATGCTCATATTATTTTTTCTTAAGACTAACTTAGAAAGAAATAAAATATAACCTGCTTTACATATTTTATTTTTGTTGTTTTTTATTACGGGGCTTATTTCATTAATGCACTTAGACTCGGGGTTTATTCTCTCTACAGAAACAGTCGATTCAACTTTGGGCGTAAGTTTTGTTATTTGGCTTTTAACTGAAAAAGGGCCATTAAAGACAATTAGCATACCAGAGTCAGTTGTTTTTTTTATCAAGTTAACGGATAAAACGACGGCAGAAAAAGTGCTGCAGTGCGCAGGTGTTTCTGTTGACATTGTCCCAGTAGAATTAAAAAACTTCCAGCAAGGTAATGTGGCTGGTTGCTACTTTAAATCACTTAAGCACTACTACAATGCGTTAAAGGCTCTAAGCTTAGAAGCCATTGTGACATACGAAGATGACATACGACCTATAGATCGCTTTTTAATGGAGCGATTTATTAAAGGCTCTATATGGGTGAGAGGAGATATTACACATAAAGACGGATATAGGTTGTTAACCAATTGCCAATTTAAAAATAACCCCGATGTAAGTCCTAAGTTTAAAACAGTTTCTTTAGACATAGAATGTAACGGAGAAGGGGTATTATTCTCGATAGGTTTGGTCGGTCATGGCATAGATTGTGTTTTAATGATTGGTAGTCCGATTAAATATAATGATGCAATTGAAGTAATATGGTGCATTGATGAAATCGATCTTTTACATAAATTCCAGCATTTTATAGCCCAAACAGATCCAGATCTTATTATTGGTTGGAATGTTATTGAGTTTGATTTTTCTGTTCTTAACTCCAGAGCTGAAACTCTAGGTATAGAATTGCGTCTTGGGCGTAATAACGAAAAAATAAAATTACGAGTAGGTCATTATACTCGATTAACTATACCTGGAAGAGTTGTTATAGATGGGATAGACACGTTAAAAAATGCGACCTATCACTATGACAGCTTTAGCCTGTCAAATGTAGCAGCTAAGGAGCTTGGTGAGAAAAAATTCATCAGTTCAAGTGACCAGCTAGCAGAAATTGAACGCCAATTTAATGATGATAAGTTATCCCTTGCCAAATACAATAGACAAGATTGTGTACTTGTTCTACGTATTTTTAACAAATTAAATTTACTTGATTTTGCTGTTGTTAGGAGTCAATTGACGGGGCTTGAACTTCATAGAATGGGCGGTTCGGTAGCTTCATTTGTTAACCTTTATCTGCCCTTACTCCACCGAAGTGGTTATGTCGCACCCAATTTAGGAGAACATGGCTTAAGTTTTGATAGTCCAGGAGGTTATGTAATGTCTTCAAAACCTGGGCTTTATAAAAATGTAGTTGTACTCGACTTTAAAAGCCTATATCCATCAATTATGCGTACTTTTTGTATTGACCCTCTTGGTTTAATTGAAGGTTTGCTAAATCCAACAGATGCAATACCAGGATATAATAATGCACTTTTTTCAAGACATAAAAATCATTTACCAACTCTTATAAAAACTTTATCAGTAACAAGGCAAGAAGCAAAAGATAGCCAAAAACCTATGTTATCGCAGGCTATAAAAATTATTATGAACAGCTTATATGGAGTGCTTGGTTCTCGAGGATGTCGTTTTTACGATCCACGTCTTTCAAGTTCAATAACCTTACGTGGGCACGATATAATGCAAACTACAAAAAAGTGGATTGAGGAGTGCGGGCACAATGTAATTTATGGTGATACAGATTCAATATTTATTACTTTAGATGACAATTTAGACACACTTCAATGTTATGAAATTGGTAAACAATTAGCTATCAAGATCAATCAACAGTGGGTACAAGAAATAAATCAGACCCACAACTTAGAGAGCTTTTTGGAAATTGAATTTGAGACCTTATACAGCCCCTTTTTTATGCCTACAATTAGGGGGAAAACTATGGGCTCTAAAAAACGGTATGTAGGTAAGAAAATTAATAAAAATCACGACGAGCTTGTATTCAAAGGTGTTGAAGCAGTTCGAAGTGATTGGACTGAGTTCGCTCAGGAGTTTCAAGTTGAATTGTTTGAGGCTTTATTTAGTAGTGATTATAAAATAAGTCTGTTAGTGGAATTAGTTAATTCTTATTCTCGACGTTTACAAAACGGAGAATTTGACGATAAATTAATCTACAGAAAAAGATTAGGGCAAAATTTAACTGAATATCAAAAGAATATACCACCTCATGTCCAAGCTGTTAAAAAATATAAAGCCTCAAACCCAAACTTTGAGGTGAAACGAGGGCAAATTATAGAATATGTGTACACTTTTGATGGACCTGAACTCAGTAATACAAATAAAAAACTGAATTATTCTTTGTATATAAAAAAACAGTTAGACCCAATAGCCGAAATGATTTTTAGTGCAATGCAAGTGACTCTATCAGAGAACTCCCAAACCTCTCTCTTTTAAGTGATTATAAGCTAAAAGTTAACCCTCCTGAATTTAAACACCCTTCCGTAGTTTTATTTAATGCACTAATGGTGCTGTTAAACAACTACAATGTAAATGTTGTGATTTTAAATTGTAATAATTTTAACTGTGGATACATTGTTAATTAACATTAAGTTAATTATATGTTGACCATGTTGTGCTGCTGGTATTATCATGACGTATGATTACTATTTGTTAACAAGTAGTGATCGTAAAAAAATATAAAAAATATAAAAGTATTCTGGGAGAATCAAATGTTAAATAATAAAGTTTCTAAGGCTGTTCGCTTAGCGATAGCTTTTGGTACAGCTTCAACAGCTGCGTTTTCAGCAAGTTCTTTTGCTGCTGAAGAAGAAAAAGTTGATAAAGTTGAACGAATTGAAGTTACTGGTTCACGTATCAAACGTACAGATATGGAAACAGCTAGCCCAGTACAAGTAACAACTGCAGAAGAAATTGCTGTTGCAGGTTTTACTCGTGTTGAAGACATGATGAATAGTTTACCGCAACTAGAAGCGTCTAACACTTCTTTCCAATCAAATGGCGCTTCGGGCACTGCAACGCTTGATTTACGTGGTATGGGCCCTCAGCGTACTCTTGTTCTTGTAAATGGTCGTCGTATGCAAGCTGGTGGTATATACACACAATCAGCTGATATTAACCAAATTCCTGCTGCGCTAATTAAACGCGTAGATGTAATGACTGGTGGTGGTTCATCTACTTACGGTGCAGACGCTGTTGCTGGTGTTGTAAACTTTGTAATGAACGATCAGTTTGAAGGTTTTGAAGTTAATGTAGGTACAACTGCTTACCAACATAATAACGATAATGAATACATGCAAGGCCTAATGGATGATGCTGGCTTTGACTATGAAGAAGGTAATACTGGTCTTGATGGTGCGTCATTTGATTTTGCTGCGACTTTAGGTGGTGCATTCGATAGCGGTAAGGGCCATGCAGTAGCTTACTTTACTTACAACAGACAAAACGAATTACGCCAAGGTGCTCGTGATTACTCATCTTGTGCTCTAAATGCAGCTGGCACAGCTTGTGGCGGTTCAGGTAATGCTGTTAACCCTAACTTCTATATCTCAGCTCCTAATGCTGACGGTGTTGTAGATTTTGGCGAAGGCCAATACGAATACTGGACTCTAGGTCAAGATAGCAGCTTTATTCCTTCAGTTGGTAATACATATAACTATGCGCCAATTAACCACTTTATGCGTCCTGATGAACGTCATACATTAGGCATGTTTGCTAACTACGAAATCAATGATAGCTTCCGTCCGTTTATGGAAGCAATGTTTATGCGTAACCGCACTACAGCGCAAATTGCTGAGTCTGGTACGTTCTTTAATGATAATTACTCGATTGATTTTGATAGCCCATTACTAAATGATACACAACGTGCACAACTAACTGAGCGCTTTGGTTTGACTTCTGGCGATCAGTTTGCAACTTATATTGGTAAGCGTAACGTTGAAGGTGGTGCTCGTGCAGACAGCCTTGAACATAACTCTTTCCGTTTAGTATTAGGTAGTAAAGGCGAAATTAACGACCTTTGGTCTTACGAAGCATTTGCTCAATACGGTTCTACTTCATCTTCTTCAGCATATGAAAATGACTTCTTTGGTCCGCGTATAATCACCGCTTTATCAGCAAATGGTGAAGATTGTAGCGCGACTTCTGGTTGTATCCCATATGATGTTTTTCAGTTTGATGGTGTAACTGAAGAAGCTGCACAGTCACTTACTGGTACGGCAATTTTGAACGGTGTTACTGAGCAATTGATTGTAAGTGGTTTTGTTACTGGCGAATTCGATTTCTCACTTCCATCTTCAGAGTACCCAGTTGCTGCAGTATTTGGTGCAGAGTATCGTGAAGAAACATTCAGTAGAACAGCTGATGAAGTATACGCACAAGGTCTACTACTTGGCCAAGGTGGTACTACTAAGAGTTTAAATGGTGGTTATCAAGTACGTGAAGTGTTTGGTGAGCTTAGCCTACCAATCGTTGAAGATTTACCGTTAGTTGAAAGTTTACTTGTTGAATTAGGCTACCGTTGGTCAGACTATAGCACTTCAGGTGCTGAGCCGACTTATAAAGTGGCAATGAACTGGGATGTAACTAGCGATTGGAAAATTCGTTCAAGCTACAACCGTGCAGTTCGTGCAGCAAACAATGGTGAGTTATTTGCTCAACAAAGCACTGGTTTATGGGCAGGTACAGATCCATGTGCTGGTACACCAACTTTATCAGCAGCTGAGTGTGCAAATACAGGTGTTTCTGCAAGCCAGTACGGCAATGTAGGTAAGAGCCCTGCGGATCAATATAATGCTCTGTTTGGTGGTAACCCAGATTTATCTCCAGAAATCGCTGATACTATTACTTTAGGTGTTGTTGGTAACCCATTTGAAAACTTCAACTTCTCAATCGATTACTGGGATATTGAACTTGAAGACGCGATTGGTAATATTGACCCAGAAATTCTTGTTACACAATGTGGTAAAAGCGGCGCGGCTGTATTTTGTGATAACGTAGACCGTACACCTGGTAGTGGTAGCCTTTGGATAGGTTCTGGCCAAGTTGTTGCTACAAATACTAACTTAGGTAATATCCATTACGAAGGTATCGATTTAAGCGCAAACTACGATATGGAAATTGCTGAAGGTACATTAAAAACTAGTATCATTGGTACCTACATGTTAACTAAGGAATTTGATAATATTCCTGGTGTAAGTGAAGTATATGACTGTGTTGACTCATTAGATAACGGTTGTTTCCCTCAACCAGAATGGCGTCATGTTGTATCAGCTAGCTACGATACTGGCAGCTGGTGGAGAGCTACTGCTAAATGGCGTTTCTTCAGCGGTGTAAACGATTACACTGGTGCTGATACATTAGTACAAGACGACGGTATTAGCTCACAAAGCTATATTGACCTTAAAGGTACATTTACTATTAATGATTACACGTCTTTATTAGTAGGTGTTAACAACGTTATGGATAAAGAAGCACCTCTAGTTGGTGGTTCATTATCAACAAACGCAAATGCTATTGCTGGTTACTACGATTCGTTAGGTCGTTACTTCCATGCGAGCCTTTCATTAAAATTCTAATTTGAATTAATTAATGTATTATTAAGCGAGCTTAGGCTCGCTTTTTTTATGGGGAAAAAATGAAATCGGCAAAAGAAAGTTTACTGTTGGCAATACAGCAATTGAATAGTGGAAATATTGTGGCAGGAAAGGCCATTCTAGAAGATTTATGCGGCAACCCTGAGGTTAATGAGCAAGCTCTAGCCGTATTGTTTAAAGTCGCTATGAATGAAGGCGATTTACTAAAAAGTAAGGAAGTTTGTAAAAGGCTCATTTCATTAGCCCCCAAAAAATTCGATTATGTAAATACTCTTTGTCAGTTATATGCCGCCAGTAATGAATTCTCTTTAGCAATAGACTTGCTTAAAAAATACACTGAAATAGTACCAGATAGCGCAATGTCGTATTTTCAATTAGGTGAGATGGCAAAAAAAAATGGCGAAGGCAGTCTTGCAAATACATCTTTCTTAGCAGCTATCGAGCTTGGTTACCACGACATATATACCGTTTATGTGGAGTTAGCATCCGTCTACTCTGAGCTTTTAATTGATTATGAGACTGCGACTAATTATTTACAGCAGGCAATTACGATTGAACCAAATAAAATTAATGCCTATTTTAATCTTGCTAATATATATGAGCAGCTTGGTGATAAGCAAAACTGTTTAAAGAGCTTTAATCAGGTATTAAAGATAAATCCTTTAGATGGTCTGGCGCATGCGAGAATTGCTGATATACAAACATTTGATAAGAGTGAAGCGTTAAAGTACGAACTAAAAAGCCTACCTATTTTAAAAACTATAGAAGATGATGTGTTAAAAGCTGATATGTATTATGCGCTTGGGAAAGCTTTTGACGATAGCAAAGATTATGAAAAATCATGGTCTTATTATACTAAAGCTAATAGTTTTAACCGAAAATATATCCCGCAATACAACAGAGTTGATATTGAACATCAAGTAAGTAGCACACTAGCAAGAGAGCTTAGTAACGTAAAAAGTAAGACTGGCGATATTGTTCCAATTATTATTTGTGGCATGTTTAGGTCTGGCTCAACCTTAATAGAACAAATAGTTTGCGCTTCTGAAGTCATTAGCAATGGAGGAGAGATTGACTTCTTACATAAGCAGTTATTTAATTTAATTGATAAGCCTAAAGTGCTGTCAAGCAGGGTTAACTCACCATTATTTCAGCAAGGTTATGAGAAAGAATTAAAGTTAAGAGCAGGAAATAGTAGTCTGGTTACTGATAAACGGCCCGAGAATTACTTATACGTTGATGTAATTAAAGCTATGTACCCTGAAGCTAAGATTATCTGGACACAGCGCGATATTAGAGATAACAGTTTATCAGCTTACTTTCAACATTTAGGCCCAAGTTTGAATTATGCGACCGCACTGAATGATACAGTGCACTATCATAAAGCGCAGCAGCGTGTTAAAGCACATTGGCTAAAAAAGTATCCTAATGATATTTTTACAGTCAATTATGATGAACTTGTTTCAAAGCCCGAGGGGGTATTATTGCCTCTGTTCGAATTTTTAGGCGTAAAATATCAAGGTGAAAGCGGTTTATTTCATCAACAAAAAAATATTGTAAGTACTGCTAGTGTTTGGCAGGTGAGAAAGCCTCTTTATACATCTTCATCGGGAAGATATAAAAATTTCAGTAGATATATTAAAGAAAGCTTATCTATTTCTGATTTTGAAGAGTTTAATAATGTATTAGATTAATCACTGAGAGTATTCAGCACTCAATAGAGCGCTGAATACAATTTAATTATTTAGTGGGTAAGTCTTTTATTTTAACACTACTACTATTGATTTTTTTCTTGAGACGAAGCTTATTAATTTTGTCTAATACTGCAGGTGAAAAGCGAGATTGAGAGCTAACTTTAGAGGATAACATATCGCTTAGGAAGCTAAGGTTCATAGCCCCTGCACCAGGCACGTTACTATTGGCTGCTACGGCATTTAGTAAGGCCGCTTTGTTAGTGGCATTACCCTCACCAAATGAGCGCTCAGTGCCGTATATGTCGGTTACATTCCAGTCCTCAATAGCTAGAATTAATTCTTCCGAATCTTCTACTTGTGAGTTAATAGAAGAATCAGAATAGTTTAAAATATGCTTTAGTAGATCGTTCTCAAAGTCAGGAAATAAAATTTTTGCTTGATCATAAAAAATAGAAACGTTTAGACGATTTCTTTTAACTTGAACGCCTCGGTTGGAGTTTACAAACTCTTCAGCATTACCTGAAAGTTGTTTATATACCTTATCAGCTGTGTAAGCTTCGTTACGTAAATTCGGACTTCCGATTATCCCTTGATAGAAGCCATACATTACTATTTTCTTATTCCCAAATTTCTTAAAAACGATATCATGTTGAATATTATTAAGTGACAAGGTATGGCCTGAAACATTTATAAATTTATCGTTTAGTATTGAGTTTTCACCTTCGAGTAATTTTTTTGCATTTCGAACTGGGTAATGTTCAATTAACTTTTCAATAATGGCTGTATTATATAAGTTTAGCCAATAAGCTAATTGCTCATCTAAGGTTAATGCGTTTAAAGGGACTTCTTCAGGTACTTTTTCTAGGCTTTGGCGAATTACTTTAAAACCTAGCTTAATATCCGATTTTACAACTTCTTCGAAATAAAAGCGATTAGCCTCTAAAGCCGTATCTCTGTCTCTATTAGATCGTAACCTTGTGCCATTACCTACTATTGGTTTTAGAATAGTCCTATCAGATAAACCCATGTCAATAACGGTTAACTCTAGGAGTTGGTCTAGGTCTTCATAAGATATGCTTATATCCCTATTTAAGCCAAAATCTGAAAACTCTTCGGGTAAAGAGAATTCTTCAGCTTTCACTGGAATAAAAACAATAGCGATTATAAGTAGCAAGCATTTTATCATGATCAATCCTTTGTTTTTGTTTATTTTTATAGCACTAGTTTGAATTTTAATCAACTAGATTAACCAATTGGCATAATATCGCTAGGTATTGTTAAGCGAGGTCTATCGCTTTTAAGCTCATTTGTGCCATGCCAAATATAGCTAGGAAAAATGATAATTTGTCCACTTTCAGGGCATATCTCGCGATCTATTGATTCTCTTTTTCCTAGATCAAGACATGTTTCTCCTAACTTTAACCAGCCATTTTTAAGTGGATCATTTTTACTCATTTCATCAGGTATAGAAATATAGCTGGGTGCTGACAACCAACCGTGAGGATGAATATGATTGGCATGATATCCTCCATTTTCTAGTTTTACTGACCAGCTGCCTTTGGCAGTAAAGTTTAGGCTATTTCTTGCCGTTAATGGGTGCATACTATCTGCTGGTAAATCATTTAAGTAAGTAGATATACATGACTCCATTGACTGCTTAAATAATGAGAGTAACGTATTTGAGCGATAGAGTAAGTGTCCTTCAGTTTGACTTCCTCTTCGAACACTTTGATCAAGCGGGTCTTGTTCTTTAGTGTGTAAAGTAAGTAATAGTTCCTTGAGTTCCTTCCCAAAAGAGTCAAACGACTTGTAGCCTTTAGGCGTAGGTAGAGCCATTGTTTTAACAAACATATCGTAATTAGTTAACCAATGATATTTATCGTCTTTAGCTAAGCGCCAAGCTGTGGATAAATAAGCCCAGATTTCTTGATTAAAAGGGTTGTGTTTAACTGCAGTGTTTAAGTGCAATATTGCTTTTTTATATTCAAAATTTTCAATACAGTAGTTTGCCAAATCTACACTATATCTTGCTGATTGCGGAGCCTGTGATACAAGCTCATCTAATATAATGAATGCTTTATCACTTTGCCCATGCTTACCTAAAATGATGCCATGAGCATGTTTTATGTCTAAGTTATCAGGGAAGAGCCTAATTGCTTGTGAAGATACATCAAGGGCTTGATTGAAATCTTTAAAATGTAAAAGCTGAGCTAGTTGTGATTGAACTAGTTGTGGGTTTTTAGCATGATTTAAGAATGTACTATTGTAGGAGCTCATAAGGGCTGATTTGTTTGCACGATCCCAGTATAATTTATTTAAACATTCATGCGCAGGTATATAGTTAGGAGCCTGTTCAAGACATCGTTTTAAATACTGCTCACAGAGCTCAAATTTTAGTAAATCATAGTAAGTACAGCCAATCAAAAAGTTAACCTCGGGGCTATACTTGTTCTGCTTATCGCTTAGCATTAAAAATATATCTAAAGCATTGTCGAATTTACCCATATTGCGAAAATTACAAGCACGTTTATATTTAAATAAAAATTGATTTTTTAAATCGGCAGGTAAAGACAGGTAATAGCTTTCAACTAATTCTAAGTCACCCAAACGTTCTAGTAATTCAAGCTTTAACCAGTGATACCTCTCTTTTAAGGTTTCATCAGATAAGGTTTTAGAAAGTTCCTTTTTTGCTTGTAACAGCTGGTTGGTTTTGATCAAGCTTTCTATAAAATTCAGAGATACCTTTTCGCTTTGTGCCAAATACCTTGTGTTTTTTAAAAAGTTTAAACATAACGAATGTTTAGTAGTTCTGCATAGCAAGTTTGTATAGTTTTCAATTAGAGGGAGGGATGAAGGAAACTTATTTACTGCGTAAGAATATGTTTGTTCGGCATTTTCATTTTGGTTAAGTGCGCTATATGTAGCGGCAAGTAAAATATACCAATCAACAGTTTTAATATCACATTTGTTTAAAAAAAGAATAGCTTGGTTATATTGGCGTGAATTATAAGCAGTGAGCGCAGAGTTAAGAAAGTTAGACATAAAACACCCTATTTTTCGTACCATGTTAACAGGGTGTTTTTTAAAGTTAAATAATAAAATTTATTAAAGGTCTTTTATTTTTACAGAGCCACTATTATCAGTTTCTTTTAGCTTGAGAGCTCTAATTTTTTCGAGCATTTCTGGAGAAAAACGGCCAAAGTCCATCGTTTTCTCCGAAATAGAATTAGATAAAAAGCTTATGTTAACAGCACCTAATCCTGAACCTGCGCCATCAGCTCCTATTGGTTTTGATGAGTTATTTGCAACAGCATTGAGCATGGCGGCAGGATTTGTTGACGCTGCGCCACCAAACTTTCGCTCTGTGCCATAAATATCAGTGATTCTCCAATCTTCAATACCTATTTTAAAGCTTTTAGCATATTTTATATCAGAGCTCATTGGCGGGTTAGCATAGTCTTTTAGGTGTTCTCGTAAATCTTTCTCGAAGTTTTCGAATAATGGTTTAACTTGCTCATAGTACTTAGAGGCATAAAGGCGATTTTTTCGCTTGATACTAGTTCCTCTGTTTGAATTGACGAATTCCTCAGCGTTTTTAACTAACTGATGATAAACCTTGTTTCCTTTATATGCTTCGGCACGAATGTTAGGACTTCCTATATTTCCTTGATAAAACCCATACATAACTATTGGTTTTTTTATACCAAACTTTTTAAAAACAATATTTTGTTGTATATCGTTTAAAGAAAGTTTATGGCCAGCAACATTTAAAAACTCATCCTCTAAAATTGAATTGCTGCCAAAGAGTAAATCTTCTGTATCGCGAATAGGATAGTGTGTGATTAGTTTTTCTAACATAGCCGTATTGTAAAGGTTTAACCAATAAGCAAGTTGCTCATCAAGGCTGAGTTCGTTAAGTGAGATTTCATTTGGAAGACTTTCTAGGCTAACTCTAATCTTATAAAAACCATCTTTAATCTCTGATTTTGTTACTTCTTCAAAAAAGAAACGATTTGCCTCCAATGCTGTGTCGTTATTTTTATGCGATTTCATTCTTGTGCCGATAGAGGCCTGAGAATTTAGTTTGGAACGATCTGATGCTCCAGTATCAATAACAGTAAAACTTAGAAGAGTGTCTAGGTCATCGTAAGAGACAGTAATATCTCTGTTCAAACTAAAATCTGAAAATTCTTCCGGAAGTTCTTTTAAGTCAGCGAAAGCTGAACAAGAGACAAGAAGTATAAAAATAAATGCGGAGTAGGTTTTCATAGCAATTCCTTTGTTTGTTAGGAACACCATAATCTACAAATGTTAATTCACTTTCAAGGTTTGTTTACATTTAATTTCATTTTATTAGCATGCACCCAAAAGGGGAATATTGCACTTTGGTTAATGGTGAGGATATGGCAATGTGTTGATTTTTTGTTTCTTTAAGTTGTTGTAAATTAATGTATTTATTTCGTTGTCAGAGTGTTGACCTTTTGGTTAGGTTGGGACTACTATTCAAACCGAAATAGGTACTGTGATGAATTACAGACCGTTTTGAAAACAAAATAATTAAAAAATATTCTAGGGATAATCCAATGTTAAATAATAAAATCTCAAAGGCAGTTCGCTTAGCTATCGCTTTTAGTGCGGTATCAACCGCTGCTTTTTCTGCAAGCTCTATGGCAGCAGAAAAAGAAAAAGTTGAGCGTATAGAAGTAACTGGGTCTCGCATTAAACAAGTTGATATGGAAACATCATCACCAGTAACTGTTATTACCGCTGCAGATCTACAATTATCAGGTGAAGCATCAGTTGCTGATGTTTTAAATAATACTTCTGTAAATAGCTTTGGTTCATGGCGTGGTATGTCTGGCTACGGTAACGGCGCAGCAGCAACAAGTAATATTAACATGCGTGGCCTTGGGGCTGAGTACACATTAGTGCTACTTGACGGTCGCCGTATGCCTGGTACAAGTTCGTCTTCAGGCGCCGCCGCAGATACTTCTCGTATTCCAATGGCAATAGTAGAAAGAATTGAGATTCTTCGTGAAGGTGCTTCTGCTGTATATGGCTCAGATGCTGTTGCAGGTGTTATTAACATTATTACAAAAAAAGACTTTAACGGTTTAAGTTTTTCATATGATACTGAACTACCTAGTGCTGAAGGTGGTGATACAAATCGTTTTAACGTAAGTACAGGTTACTCTGGTGAGAAGGGTAATATTACACTAACTTATGAATATTATGATGCTGAATCAGTATACGATAGAGATATTTGGAAATTAAATGATGAGACTTATGCTGATTATTCGTCATTTAGCTCAGTTCCAAATGGTAATGGTGCTAGTGGTTGGGTTACAAGCCCTACTATGTGTGCAGAATCAAATAACACGGTTGATGGAGGCACTCGCTGTTTATATAACTATGGTGCAGTAACTAAATTATTTGGTGATACTACTCAGAACTCAATGCTTTCAAATTTCAATTATGAATTCACTGATAACTTAAAGTTCCGCGGACGCGCAAGTGCATCACTTTCTGAAACTGATTCTCGCTATGCAGGTACACCTGTATCTACAAATCAACCAACTATGTTGGCTGATAATCCTTTAAACCCTGTAGGCGAAGATTTAACTCTATACATGCGCTCAGCTAACATTGGTGAGCGAGATACTCGTACTGAAATTAATAGTATTGATTTCTTAGGTGGTTTAGTCGGTTTTGTAGATGTTGCAAATGGTATTGACTGGGAATTTAATGTACAACACAGCCGTTCTACAACTAACTCATTCAATACAAATCTTATAAATGATGATGTTGTTCAGAAATTAATTGATAGCGGCGAATATGATATCTTTAATACATCAGGAATGAGCTTTGCTAACTGGGATAGCAGCATGAAAGACTTGTATGGCCAAGCCGCTCACACAGGTGTGTATCAAGCTCGTTTTACAAGTACTCAATTTGATACAGTAGCATCTACATTATTGTTTGATAATGGTGATGTTTCGATTGCTGGCGTAGTCGGTGCTGAATTTGAGCAAGTAGAATTTGAACAAATGAGTGACCCTCAATCGGCTTCAGGTCGAGTGTCAGGTGGTTCAGGTGGTGATGATGTTAATGCAGAGCGTGACAGAACTTCTGTATATTCAGAGCTACAAGTAAACCTACCATACAATGTTGATATTAAAGCAGCTGTTCGATATGACAAATACGAGCAAGAAGGTGACGTTGGTTCACAATTTGTATCAGGAACATTCGATAATGTTGCCCCTCAAATTGGTGTTGCATGGCGTCCTTCTGATGCGCTATTAGTTCGAGCTAGCTGGGGTGAATCGTTCCGTGCACCTAACATGGGCGAAATGTTCTCTAGTCAGGCGCTAAGCTTCGAAAAAGCTTACGATACAATTTGGTGTGATACGCAAGGCAATGCAGGTTCTGATGCTATTTACTGTAACCCAAATGCTTCACAGCAACATAAAACTTGGTTTGGTGGTAATCCAGATCTTGAGCCAGAAGAAGGTGAATCATTTACAACAGGTTTTGTTTGGAATGTAACAGATGACTTATCTGTAGAGCTTTCTTACTATAATATCAAGCTAGAAAATAGAATCGCAGCAGTAAGTGTTGAGCGCCTATTAAAAGACGAGCAAGACAATGGCTCTAACCCTGCAGTAGTTCGCGATCCAAATACAGGTCGTATTGATGTAATGTACAGCTTTGACCAAAATATGGCGAGTTTAGAAACATCAGGTTTTGATTTTAAAACAGCTTACATGTTTGAGTCTAGCATTGGTAACTTTGCTCTTAAAGGTGAGTTAAGTTATGTAAGTGACTTTGAAGAAGTAACAGAAGAGGGTGCTGACGCATTCGATTACGCTGGTCTGCAAGAGTACCCAGAGCTTCGTGGTAATGTTACCTTTGATTGGACAAATGATGCATTTGGTGCAGCATGGACTACATACTACATAGGCGACCAAGACTCAGGCAATGAGGAGTATGGTGTAACATATTTAGCTGATATTCCAAGCTATATTAAACACAATATCCAAGTATCATATAACCATGAATGGAATGGTAAGTTTGTACTAGGTGTGAACAATGTGTTTGATAAAGAAGCGCCTCAGCTAAACGATGGCACTAGAGGTTATCGCGATGCTTCAACATCATTATATGATGTTTTAGGCCGAGCTGTATTTTTAAAAGTTGAACAAAACTTCTAAAAATCGTTTATAGATTATGTTTCGTCTTTAATACGCTGACGACTATAGTAAAAGGTCAGTTGCTTATGCTTCTGACCTTTTTACATTTGGTTTGCTATTTGAAATTTAAATTATGGTTTGTATGAACTTACTGGCTCACTTCATTTTTAAGCTTGTTACTTTGTGATTTCCGATTATATTCACCTGACACTAAGAATAAATAATGTGATTTTTTAATTGAGTCGAAGTAATGATATTTGCAAATTGCATATAAGTTCTTAGCTGCTTTATTGTACTGAAAGCTGACATTTATTATTCAACGGATTAGTAGTGTTTTTATCGACTATATATCTTATAAAATGAAGTTCCCTTATACATCGGCAATTTATATTAAATTACTCCTAATTTAATAACGTAAGACTAATAGCGTATATTTAATAGAGGGGTTATTTAGTTTATATCTTGTAATAGTCATTCCTGAAAAATACCCTTATACTAAAAAAGAATAATTAAATAATTCCAATCACACAATTTAGCGAGATATAAATGAAAGAAGTCCGATCTTTTATTAAAACAGCATCATTAACGGATCTTGAAAAAGCTCAACAGCTTATCAATGATGCAATTTCAAAATATACCCAGCAGCAAAAAGCGAAACAGGAAGTTTTGGATCTTTTAAAAGAAAAAGGACTTACGCTAGAAGATTTACAAGATGGAGCATCTGACAAACGTACCAAAGTTAAGCCTAAGTACCGTATGGAACACAATGGTGAGACTATTGAATGGACAGGCCGTGGCCGTCGTCCTAAAGCGTTTGAAGGTGTTGAGCTTGAGAAATTTTTAGCCTAAAGCTAAATATAAGAGAAGCTTCGGCTTCTCTTTTTTGTTTACCCCTCAATAAAATATAATTTAAGTTTAAAACTCCCAGCTATTATTTGCTAAAATCTCCTTACTCAAACCTATTTGTTTTCCCATGAGCTATAAACTAAGACCTTACCAGCAAGAAGCCGTAGAACGCACCGTTTTACACTTTAGAAAGAGTAATGATCCTGCCGTTATTGTGCTACCAACTGGTGCAGGTAAAAGCCTTGTTATTGCTGAACTTGCCCGTATTGCTAAGCAAAAAATATTAGTACTTGCTCATGTAAAAGAGTTGGTAGAGCAAAATTCGCAAAAATATAAAAGTTTTGGTTTAGAGGCGAGTATATTTTCAGCAGGTTTAAAAGAAAAGTCATTAAACCATCAAGTAACGTTTGCTAGTGTGCAATCACTTTCTCGTAATTTAAATAAATTAAATGAGCATTATTCGTTACTTATTATTGATGAATGCCACAGGGTAAATGGGGATAAAAAAAGTCAGTACGGTAAAGTAATAAACAGTTTAAAAGAATATAACCCTCAGTTAAAAGTATTGGGTTTAACAGCAACACCTTATCGGCTAGGAACGGGGTGGATATACCATCATCATTATCATGGCTTTGTTAAAGGTACTCAAGAAAGTCCGTTTAAAAGTTGTATTTTTGAATTGCCGCTCAGGTATATGATCAAACATAATTATTTAACGCCGCCAAACGAAGTTGATGCAGCGATAAGTCATTATGATTTTTCGTCTTTAGATAGTAATGCATTTGGGCAATACACGACTAATGATATGAATGCGCTTTTAAAAAACAGTGAGCGCGCTACGAAAGCTATATTACAGCAAGTTATTCAATACAGTGAAGAGCGTGAAGGTGTTATGGTTTTTGCAGCCACGGTAATGCATGCTCAGGAAATATTAAGCTACTTGCCAGCTCATCAAAGCGCACTTATAACAGGTGATACGCCAAACAATGAGCGCGATAAAATCATTACGCAATTTAAAGCTAAGCAATTAAAGTATCTAGTTAATATATCAGTACTAACGACCGGCTTTGATGCGCCACACGTCGATTTTATAGCTATTTTAAGACCTACAGAATCAGTTAGTTTATATCAACAAATTGTGGGGCGAGGTCTCAGGTTATCTGAATCAAAAACAGATTGCTTAGTAATCGATTATGCCGGCAATGGTTTTAATTTATTTCACCCAGAAGTAGGCGATAAAAAAGGCGATAGTGATAATGAACCTGTGCAGGTACTTTGTCCTGGCTGTGGTTTTGCAAATATATTTTGGGGTAAAACTGATTCTGCAGGAAAAGTAATAGAGCACTTTGGCAGGCGATGTAAAGGGCTGTTAGAAGATGATGATGGGCATAAAGAGCAGTGCGATTATCGTTTTAGGTTTAAAGAGTGTGAGCAGTGCGGTGCCCAAAATGATATTGCTGCACGTAAATGCCACGATTGCGGCGCGGTAATGGCCGATCCTGATGATAAATTACGTAATGCCTTAAACCTAAAAGACGCACTTGTACTTCGTTGTAGTGGTTTATCAGTAACTCAAATTAAAGATGAGCTCTTTAAAATAACGTATTTTGATGAAGATGGCACAAGTTGCGATGAGGTATATAACCTGGCAAATAAAGGCGGGCAATTTATATTTAATAAGCAATTTGGTCAACGCGTGGGGCTTGGGCAAACACCGATAGACTTTAAAACTGCAGAGCAAGTAGTAAAAGCACAATTTGAATTAGTACCACCGGATTTTGTTATTGCACGAAAAAGTAAAAAGTATGGTTGGAAAGTGGCAGACAAGCTATTTGACTATAAAGGGAATTTTAGAAAAGCAAATCAGTTAAGCCGATAAGCTTAACTGATCGAGTACATTAGATTAAAAGGCAATTAAGCCTCGTCATCATCCATCAATCCCCAACCGTCACCGTATCCATTAAAGCTGTTAGCAATGCTTTCAATGTATTGCTCGGCTTGTCCAAGAAGGGTGTGCTCTGGCACCATTTGTACTTGAGTGATTACTTCCCAAACGCCAGTGTCTTTGCATTTTCCAAGCTCAGTGTTTTGAACTAATGCATCAGAGACTATTTCTTTAGCAAATTTTTCAGCATCGGCTTCTTGTTCAAATAAGATAAAAAAATCGACTTGGTGCATTTTATTTAAATCAATGCCAGCAGCAGCTATTTCGGCTAAAAGTTGGCCGTTATCATCATCAGGGAATTGCATTAAAAACTCATTTAAAATTAATTTTGTATTCGTAGGCACTATTGTAACTAAAATATTGTCCTAACGCGTACTAATTTTCATTATATCAACCTTTATACAATACAT
The DNA here is from genome assembly GCF_001974875.1 of Pseudoalteromonas sp. EB27. Classification (GTDB taxonomy): domain Bacteria; phylum Pseudomonadota; class Gammaproteobacteria; order Enterobacterales; family Alteromonadaceae; genus Pseudoalteromonas. The sequence goes on along the minus strand of NZ_MTQD01000005.1, from coordinate 76,642 downwards.
AATTTATCACCTTAGATTGTTATTAAGTTAATGTGTTGCTCATTATGGCTATGCTAATATGCCTTTAATTCGTTAACTGTGTATTTAAGATATTAAAAGTAAGGATATTTACTTGTTTATTAAGTTTTTACGTTGCATGTGTGTTGTGATCGCTTTAATTGCGACAAATAGCTATGCGGCAGAAAAAGTCATAGAAGATTACGAAATTAAAGGGTTAAATGGTGATTTAGAAAGTAACGTAGCCCTTTACCTCAAGCAATTAATTGGTGAGAAGCCAACCCGTACACTTCGCCGCTATGCTCAAAAGCAAGTACAAAATAGTATCAAAGCACTTGGTTATTACAGCCCAACCGTTGAAGTTGAGTTTGATAAAGACGACAGTGAATTAATCGTTAAAGTTGAGCGAGGGCCTGCAACTCGTATAGAAGCAATTAACATTACTTTAAATGGGGATGGCCAAAGCGATACCCAATTGCAGGCATTAATTAACAACATCAGCTTAAAACAAGGCGATGTTCTAAATCATGGTAAATACGACTCAACCCATAAAAAAATAGAATCAATGCTATTAGAACTTGGTTATTTTGATGCTAAGTGGCCAGCACGTAAATTAGAAGTGTCGGTTAAAAAAAATAGTGCTGTTATTACTTTTGTTATTGATACCGGAGTCAGGTATCAGTTTGGCAATATACAAATTGCCACTAATACACCCGCTGAAAAATACATACGCTCTATAGCGCCTTTCTCGCAGGGCCAACCTTATAAATCAACACATATTGCTGATTATAATTTAGATCTATCAAGCACCCCTTATTTCGCAAGCGTGCGTGTTTATGCTGACATTGCAGCACGTCAAAATAGCCAAGTTCCTATTAAAGTAGATGTACTCCCTAAGCCCGCTAATAGCTATGAAGTTGGTGGCGGCTATAGCACTGACTTAGGACCCAAAGTGCGTTTTAAATGGAGTAAACCGTGGATCACAGAAGACGGCCATTACCTCGAAACTAATCTAAACGTGGCACAAAAACAGCAAGATATTTCCATGGCCTATACAATTCCAGTTGATGATCCTAATGATGATTTATGGCGTTTCTCTGTTGGCTACAAGTTAGAAGATGAACTAACAAACGACACTTACAGTGAAATACTCACGGGGCAAGTTCAGCGACAATGGTTGACCGAAAATAAGTGGGTGCGTACGGCATTTTTACGCCGTGACCAAGAAACTTATCGCATTGGTGATGAGCCTGAAGAAAGCACCGAAATGTTAATGCCCGGCATTAGCTACGCGCGCAAAAAATCAAAAGGCGGCACGACTCCTTATTGGGGAGAGCAGTGGCTTATATCTGCTGAGTTTGGTTTAGATGATGTACTTTCGAGTACTAATTTGATTAGGGTGCAAATGCAACATGCATGGTTACGTACTTATTTAGATAAGCATTTAGTGTTTTTAAAAGCAAATGTAGGTGCAATGCTAGTTGATGATATTGAAAACGTACCTTACTCACTGCGTTTTTACGCAGGTGGCGATCAAAGTGTTCGTGGTTTTGCGTACCAATCAATATCGCCAGAAAATGATGATGGCGACCTCATCGGTGGTAAATACTTACTCACCAGTACAATAGAGTACAACTATCAGTTTGCTCAAAACTGGCGCGCGGCTTTATTTGTTGACGGTGGTACTGCGACGAATGATTTTTCTGATGACTTTGAAGTAGGCGCTGGTTTTGGTTTTCGTTATTTAACACCCGTTGGCCCTGTGCGTATAGATCACGCTTGGGGATTAACAAAAGAAAGTAAAAGCACACGTTTAAGTATTACCATAGGGCCAGAAATTTAATGTCAGTATTAAAAAAGATAACAGCCGCCGTAAGTGCTATTTTTGTCACGTTAGTTGTTGCACTATTTTGTTTGTTATTTACCGCACCCGGTAATCAATTTATTGCCTATAGTGCAAACAAAGCCGTAGATGGCCTACATATTGAAATCAAAGATGGCCGTTTTATTTATAATGATGCCTTTAATGTACGCTTTACTAGCAATGGCTTGGATTTTAATGCTCAACAATTGAAAATTGATTTGTTTTGGTGGCAATGCGATGGGATTTGTATAGATAACTTAAGTGCTAAATCTATAGATTTAACGTTACCAAAAACTGCAGAATCACAAGAAGAAGCCCCGACAGAGCCGCTTGAAAAAATCAGCTTACCTTTTAATATTGCTGTAAAAAATATTGCGATAAACAAATTTACTCTAGAGCATCCAAGCGCAAACGTAAGTGTGGATAACTTTAAACTCTCAGCAAAAGCAGAGGGCTCTAAGCTCACGGTTAAAAGCCTGAATATCCCTACCATACTGATTGCTTTAAAAGAGCAAGAACAAGACGCGAAAACACAAACTGCGCAAAATGCTCAAGCGCCTTTAACGCATCTACCTGCTTTGCCTAATATAGAATTTACTTCGCCACTTGATTTAGTCGTTGAGGACTTTGAAATAGCTGAAGTTACGATAGAACAAGGCGAAGCCCAGCATATTATTGAAAATATAGCGCTGCGGTTAAATGTAGAAGATGCGGCTGTTAATTTAGAGTCATTCTCAGCAAAGTATGAACAGTGGCAGCTCAATACACATCTTAACGCTGAGCTTGCAGGAAACTTACCTTTAAAAGGGAGTGTTGTTTTACAAAGTGATGAGCACCAAGCTAACTTGGAACTAGGTGGCGACTTATCAAACCTAAACTTAAATTTAGAAACACAGGGGCAATATCCACTTAATTTAACGGCAACAGCAAATTTAAAGCAAAAAAACTACCCGTTTGAGTTAAATGGCAAAATTAAGCAGTGGCTTATTGATGCGCAAAGTAATGAGCTTAAAGTACGAAATGTTAACCTTAACGCACAAGGTAATGCTGACGACTATCAGCTTAGCCTGCAGGCGAATAGCCAACTAGGCGCTTACCCAGCTGTTGACTTAAAGACCCAATTAAATGGCAGTCTCACCAAAGCAACATTACAAGCGCTAAGCATAAAAGCGAACGAAAGCAGTGCAACTATAAAAGCCAATGTTGATTGGCAAAAAGGAATACAGGCTAGCTTTAATGGCACGCTTGCTAACTTAAAAGCGCAGTACTTAACTGACGCTGTCACTAGTGACATTTCAGGGCAGTTTAAAGGCTCGTTTAATGCCGCAGCTGATGCGTGGCAGCTACAAATGGATAATACAAAGTTAAGCGGATTACTTAACGATGTACCACTAGAATTTGCTTCAAACTTTAAGCTCGATAATACGTTAAAAGCGAACATTGATAGCTTTTATTTAAGTAGCGGCACCAATAAGTTAGTACTAAGCGGACAAGTTGATGATACTTGGCAGGTTGATGGCAAAGTAACGCTAAAAAGTGATGAAAAAGCTAATATTCCATTTACTGCTGATGGCAACGCAAATTTAAAAGTGAGAGGTGAGCGATTAACGCCCTCTGTTGATTTAGCGTTAATACTAGATCGCTTTATTTTTGATGAAATAAACATTAATAAATTATCAGTAAAAGGGCAGTTAGATACCGCTGCCGATTGGCAAACGGATATATCGGTAAGTGTTGGTTCGGCGCTTGTGGCCGACCAAAAAATTAATAGCGTTAAAATTGATGCCAGCGGCGATAAAACTGATCACCAACTTACGGCATCAGTAGATGCCGAGCAAGGCAGTGTAGAGCTGGAAGTTAATGGCAAAATTAATAATACCACTTGGAATGGCGAGCTTAGCAATATAACACTTAGTGATAAAAAGCTAAGCTTTAGTAACACTAAAAATATTGCCATTATGGTTAATACTCAAACCAGCGACTTTAATGTAAGCGCGCATTGTTGGGCATCTGAGCAAAGTGAATTATGTATAGACACGCTAGCTCAAACAAAAGAACTTGGTCAGTTAAATGCAAAATTAAGTAACTTAGCACTTGAAGAGCTTAAGCACTTTTTGCCTGATAATATTCGGACTCGCGGTAATATTGCTGGCGATGTCGCACTTAATTGGCGTGGCGGTGCACTTAAAACATTACGTGCAAATATCGATTCTAGCGATTTAACTGCGGTTTTAATTTCTGATGAAGATCGTTTCAAATTACCTATCGAAACGTTAAGTATCAGTGCATTTTCGGATTCTCAAATTGGCAAGCTTGAAGCTAACTTAGAATCAAGTGTACTTGGTAAAATAAATACACAAATTAATATCGACGATATACAAAATACTCAAGCGCTTAATGGCACCATTAATATAGATAAAATACTACTGTCAGACTTACAACCATTTCTTGAAACTCTCGAGCAGTTAAAAGGAGATATTAGTGGGAAAGTCGCGTTAGCAGGTACGTTAAAAGATCCTTTATTAAATGGCGAGCTTAACGTTAGCGATATTAGTTTAGAGGGCGAGCAACTACCTATAGCGCTGCAAAAATCAAACATAAACGTATTGTTTGATAAAACAACAGCCACAATAAAAGGCAACTTAAACGACAATCAGGGCGGTAAAATAAACCTAACAGGTGATGTTGATTGGCAAGGTTCGCAGCCTGCTGTAAATGTTGCGGTAGTTGGCGAGCAGTTTTATGTTCGCGCGCAGCAGGGAGTTACTTTTAAAGTATCGCCAGACTTAAAAATAGGTTTGGCTAATAATGCACTCAAGCTTGTTGGTGAGGTAGTTGTGCCTTACGGTCGCATAATGATTGAAGAGCTCCCTGAGGGGGCGGTGCAAGTTAGCGATGATGAAATTATTGTTGATCAAAAAACTGAAGCTACCGAAAAAGTCCCGTTTGATTACGACATAGATTTAAAAGTGATTGTTAAAAACGATGTAAAAGTAGAATCGTTTGGCTTGGAATCAAAAGTTGCGGGTGATTTAGCGATAAAAATGAGTCAAGGTGCGCCAATTATAGCCACAGGTGAGCTTAACTTAATTGAAGGTACTTACTTAGCCTTTGGGCAAGACTTAATAATCAGCACCGGGCAAGTCGGTTTTAGCGGCTCAATTGAACAACCATTTTTGAATATAAAAGCTATACGTAACCCAGATACCACTGCAAATGGAGTCATTGCAGGGGTCACGCTCACGGGAAATGTTGAACAACCCACGCTCAAAATATTTTCTGAGCCTGCGATGGATCAAGCTCAAGCACTTGCATATTTACTTAATGGCCAACCTTTGGGTGACGGGGAAAGTTCGTCAAGCGATGCTATGCTCACACAGTTATTACTTTCTCAAGGGGTTAGCCGCAGCGAAGGGGTTGTTTCTAAGGTGGGTGAAACCTTTGGGTTATCAGATGTAAGTTTAAGCTCATCTGGTAGTGGCGATAGCACCAAAGTAGAAATATCAGGTTACGTAGCACCCAGCTTACAAGTTAAATATAGCGTGGGTGTATTTGATTCGCTCAGTGAGGTGGCTGTGCGATATCAGTTACTTTCACAGTTATACATAGAAATAACGAGCGGCCTATACCAAAATGTTGATGTGCTATATAAGTTTGACTGGGAATAACCAAAACTATAATAATTATAAGGATATGAGTGATGAAAAAAATTATATTGCCAGCTCTGCTTAGTGTTTTATTAAGCGGTTGTGCTCAACAATTTGGCAATGGTGTTGTTAATCAAGAGCTACCTTTATTGAGCGCGAGTGAAGTCATTGCTAGTGCAACAGATAATGACTGGCGAGTGGTGGACGCTCAAAATATTTTAAAGATAACGCTGCCAACGGGCGATGCGTACATTGAGCTTAATGAGCTGCTTGCCCCAAAGCACGTTCAAAACATTAAAAAGTTAGCACGAGAAGGGTTTTATAAAAATACCAGCGTTTATCGGTTTGTTGAAGGTTTTGTAGCGCAAGGTGGCGACAGCTCGGGTAAAAAATTAATTAAAACAGCGGATAGAACAGTCCCTGCTGAGTTTTATTCAACAACAAACAAGCCACTTTTAATTACTGAGCTAAATGGCGACGGATATGCACCAGTTACTGGCTTTTTAAACGGCTTTGCAGTAGCTCAAAACTCAGCACATACGCAAACATGGCAAGTGCATTGTAGTGGCGTGTTTGCCATGGCGCGCGATAACTATATAAATAGTGCGAGCACGGAGTTTTTTGTAACGATAGGGCAAGGCCCGCGCTACCTTGATAAAAACATTACGGTGTTTGGTCGAGTGCTCGAAGGTATAGAACATTTTAACCGTTTAGCGCGTACACCAACTGAGGGAAAAGCATTTAACCCAATTACCAATATACAAGTCCTTGGCGATGTCCAAAGCGATAAAAGTATATTTAAAGTGATGAAAACAAACTCAGCTGTGTTTAAAAACTTAATCAGTGCTCGTAAAAACCGTGTTGAACCTTGGTTTGTTAAAGCACATAACTACGTTGATGTGTGTGGTATGCCCATACCTACTAAGCGCGAAGTTATACCAATTCCAATAAATAGCTGATCTATTTTACTTGCTAAAACAACCCATTTCTTTGTTGTAAATTTCACAAAGGGAACATTTACATCAATTTACGCCTAGAACTGAATTGTTTTTTCTGCGTAAAATTTAGATCACATACTTAATGGAATTGGTATTAATTAAAGAATGTAAAAAGGAGCCCAGGCTCCTTTTTTAATACTAGGGTCTGTCGAACTTTGCGGATTAAAATTTGTTCAACCTAGGGGCTGTTTAATCGCGGCGCGAGGTTTGTAACCTAGTGGGCTCGATAACTGCTCCTGCGTTATTCTACTGGCTTACATCCATGTAAGAATAAGTAAAAACCGAGCAACAAAGAGTGAATAGCCCCTAGGCAGAACCCTTTGGGCAACTCCTGTTTGGCATTAATGCTACGTTATCGCCTATTTATGGGGAACAACCACACTACTTAGGCTCTGCCTTGCCTAAATACTAAATAGACTGCTGCAAATTTAACCATGAAAGGTCAACAGACCCTAATATTCCAGTTTAAAATAACCTACTGACGATTAATTTTAACGGCAAATGGCGTATCGTTATAGTGCGTAGAGCGATACGGGTTTATATCAAGCCCGCCGCGACGAGTATAACGCGCGTAAACCTCTAACTCTTTAATATTAAGTTGTGTTGTTAAATCGCTATAAATACGCTCAACACACTGCTCATGAAATTCGTTATGCGTTCTGAACGAAATTAAATAACGCAGTAACGACTCGCGACATATTTGCTCGCCTGTGTATCGTATAATCACACTTGCCCAGTCAGGCTGGGAGGTAATTAAACAGTTTGACTTGAGTAAATGACTGTAGAGCGTTTCAGTTACTACGTTATCACTTTTTGCTTTAAGTGAATTAGCATCAATATCGTAATTATTAATTTCAATATCTAAGTCATCAATACATTCACCTGGTAGCGCCGTACACGGTAAGCAATTGTAATCATCAGGATTATATAAAGTCACTTTGACAGGACTGTTAACCGCGTTTGATAAGTCATCAATTAAATGCTGTTTTATTACATCAATGCTTTCAAATCGGGTTTGGTTAAAGCTATTTAAATAAAGTTTAAACGACTTTGACTCAATAATATGGCTGCTTTGGCACTCAAAGGTAAATAAGGCCACGGCAACTTGGGGTTTACCTTTAATGTTTAACCATGAAAGCTCGTAACCTGTCCAAATGTCTTGGCCTTTAAATGGCAGCTCAGCTTCGTCAATATTTAAAGCATCACGATTTAATTTGCGCGCAATAGGGAAAAGCAAGCTTGGCGTGTACACATCTACATACTCAGTAGATTGGCCTAATACGCTACCTTTAAGGTCTGGAGAATTGCTGTAATCTGTCATGTTTGCTCTTAAATAGTTACAATGGGGACATTATATCTAATTTAAATGAGTTTCACAGTATGTCTGTTGCATTGCTTATAGAACAACTTCATCAAAAATTTAGCGAAAATACCCTTAAAAACACTGCAAAGTACCCACTTATTACACACGACGATCAATGGCCAAGCCCATGTGAAGTTGGTGAGGTTGACGAGCAAGGTAACATTCAATGGCAGGGCGCGCGTCAGCAACCTGCAGGTTCGCTTAATGATTTAGCCAGCGCACTTGAGCTTGAGTTTCCAAAAGAGCTTAGCGAGCTATATGGGCATATGTACGGTGGAAGCATTTCAGCAAGTATTGATGGGCATCAAGTTGAATTGCTACAAGCATGGAACGAAGAAGACTTTAATTTGTTACAGCAAAATATAACGGGTCACGTTTTAATGAAACGCAAGCTCAAGCAGCCAGAAACGGTATTTATTGGTTTAACAGATCAAGATGATTTACTAGTGAGTGTTTTGGTGCACACTGGTGAAGTATGTTTAGAGCATGTTGGCAAAAACACACACCATGTACTTGCTCCCAACATTAATGCTTTTTTAAAGGCATTAGAGGTTTAGAGTCTATTCAAGAATCAGCTTGGTGCATTTAGCACCAAGCTATTGTTGCTCATTAATTTAGTGTAATTACTGAAAATCCCACGATATATTAGACACTAAGCCACATGGCTCACACCTAAAGTCGAATAACCCAAACCACGATTCAGGTAATTTCCAGTCGCCATTACAACTAGGGCATTTTCGTTCAAGTTCAGACGCTTTATCTACGCCGCCTACACGGTATAAATAATAATAGGTTGGCTTTTTAGTTAAAAAACTAATTCGCTTTGTTATGTCTTTTCCGCGTCTATATAAGTCGCTTTTAATACTCGATATTTCTTCAAGTGCCGGGAATTCACAACGGGTTGCGCCGTTAATTTGAATTTGATCGCAGGCTTGCCAATCTTCTTGCCATTTTATAAGTGTTTTGTAATCACCATTAGCAATTGCCGGAATACGAAATAGCGGCACAGGCAAAAAGTCATCACCACAATAAAGCGGGCTACACGTATGTACATAGGTTGTGTATAAAATATAACTAGATGGTTCTTTACAGCAATCAGCGCCGTTGGAATGAATATCTTGTCCAATCACTTTCACTTTTGGCGCAAGTAGCCCCGCACTATGCAACTTTTCGATACTGTGCTTAACAAACGGGCTGTTATTTAGCGGGTGCATTGCATCTTCGGTCGGGCACATTACACGGGTAATAAAAAATCCATCTTTTAAAACGGTTGGAAATTCTTCACCCATTATTTGACCATTAAAACGCAGTGCATTGACTAAGCGATTTATTGCCTGTTCGGCTTGTTCTAAGGTGGTGTCTTGGTAGCAATCAAAAGTTAAATCAACAACGAACATTTATAGTCTCAAATTATTTTTGTTCTAGCAGTGCAAGAAGTTTATCGAGTTTTTGCTCAATTCTATCTAATTGACTTGTTTTAAGCTCAGTATTATCTGACTGCTGTGGGTTTCTCATGAAGTTATTAATTGAATCAGGATTGTTTTTATATTGGCTTACTGCTGCAATAATCATCGGCATAGGAACCGGTTGCGCCAAACGGCTTTTAGTTAGTGCTACAGTAGGGGTTTTGCCTTCATCAAGAAGGGCTTTAATTGCATCAAATACAACTGAATTCATTAGATATATAACTCTTTAATAAAATAAATACGCAGCATATAAATGCTGCGCAGATGCTATGTTAGCAATAAATAAGGGAGGGTACATTAAATAAAGTTACTTACTTTGACGAATGCGTACATCTAACTCGTCAATTACTTCACACCAATCACCGTCTTGTGCAAGCGATTCAGCTAAAAAGTGCTGTTGTGCTTCATCCCAAAAAGAAGCTTCTTGGAGTAGCGTTGTGTCTTCTAATTCATGTGAGGCAATAAATGCATCTATTTGTTCATCAGAATTAGGTAATCCAAGTTGTGCAAATAGTGTATTGATGTCGTGTTTAGTCGTATCCATGATATTGCTCCTTATACCAGTTTTATTAAAAACATGACCATTCTAGCGTATTAAATAGCTCACTTACTGCGTTAAAAATTATTCATATAGAACAACTATATGTCATAATTTTCGCCTTGTTATTGTGCTATTTTCCTAGCGCTATAATAGAACACTCATTTAATGCAATTGGTATTAACTAAATGAAAACTTATTCTAAGGACTAACTCTACTCCTAGCTAGTTAAACTCTCGCTGAATTTACGGTTAATAATTTTAGGTATATAGTTAGGTATAAAGTTAAACAGTCTATAGCTAAATAATAAAGGAAATACAATGAGTGTAACCACACCAGCTGATACGTTCAGCGTACAGTATTTAGCCGCAGAAGATATTAGCACTGCAGCGAGCTTAATTTATCAGGCTTACCATGACGATCCTGTATTACTAAACATGCTTAGCTACAATGACGAAAATAAATCAGTTTACGAAAAAAAATTACGCTCATTAATTCGCGAAGAGCTCAGTAGTTTTTGGCAAGAAAAGCAGCCATTAATTGGTTTATACCGCAACGATAAATTAAAAGCAGTAGCGTGTGTATTTGAATCTAATAGCCAATTACAAGCGCAGCGTTATTGGCACTGGCGTTTAAAATTAATGCTGAGTGCGGGCTACTTACAAACAAATCAATTAATAGATAAAGAACAAACAATTAGAGATGCCCTTAAAGAGAAAGGCAATTACTACTTTTTAGCTTTTATTGCCGTAGATCCGCATTTTCATGGGCAAGGGTTTGGTCGTTACTTACTACGAGGGCTTGATGATTTAGTTAAATGTAACACTGAGTCAACGGGGATGGCTGTATTTGTAACGCGCAAAGAACACATTGAATTTTTTAAAACCGAAAAATTTGAAGCATTTAAAAACCTTACTTTTAACCAAGTAGAGGGCGAGTTACTGTTTAAATCAATAATTGAGCCAACTATTTAAAATTATAATGTAAGCCAATGCGCCCAAACGGACATAAGACCGTGAGATATATCTTACATTGTCGTGAGCATTCTCAGTTAAAGGCTATTAATAAGTAGCCTTTTTTCATTCAAGCTATTGTTATTTAAAGTCTATTTTTATTTTTCATTTTTGTGACGTTTATTTATTTAATGTTAAGTCCTATTTCTCCCCCCTGATTGCTTTAAACTTCTCTTTGTCAAGACGACATAGCTCAATGATTGAGTAACTGCCAAGGATACGGAATAGGCAACATAGCAGACGCTAGCAGGAAGCATAAAGGACAAGCTAAAACGGATACAAGGAAGAATAAGGAAGTGCATGAAGCACTTAGTAGCTAGGAGTTACTTTAGGATAATCACGGATGGCGCTACAGGAAGTAGCAGGAGCGTTAGTTTACGCAGGACGGCCAAGATGGCAAGTGGACATAGCAGGATGCAAAAAGTGGCAGGAGCTACTTAAAAGGATTACCAGGGATGATGCTACGGGATGTAGCTAAACGATAGGTTTCGTGGGTTTGCCAAGATGGCTATGGATATTGCTGGATGCAATAAGTGGCAGGAGCTACTTAAAAGGATTACCAAGGATGATGCTACGGTATGTAGCCAAACGATAGATTTCGTGGGTTTGCCAAGGTGGCTATGGATATTGCAGGATGCAATGTGAGGGTAAACAAGGTTGTTTACTCGTTCAGGGGATGATAATACGGATTTAAGATAATGGATATCTAGCAGGATGCAGTCCAATTGGGGCGTAACTTTAGTTACGCCTTAGTTTTTTGTGCTGAATTAAGTTTATTAAATCAAAACAAATTCCCTTAAGGTATAAGCTTTATATTTTATGCGGCGGAACAACCACACTTTTCAAAAACTCATTTTCCATAATTAGCACACCTTGATAAGCATTTTCACCATCGCTTGAAAACTCAAATATAAATTCGCTTTTGATGCCTGGCTTGCCGTTCTTTAAAAAACCAAAGCGGCGTTTTGTGCATGCAACACTCATCAACTGCACCTGCAGTTGCTCACTTTGACGTTTAGCATGAACGTTCGCCGCTTCAGCAACCTTTCGGTTAAGCCAAAATAAGTAAATTACACTACCAATAAGTATGAACGTCCATAAACTTGCCATTTAAGAGAATAACCTTCCAATTGCACGCGCGAGGGTTTCGCTACGATTTTCTTTACGTAATAAGCCTAATAAATGCGGGCGAATAGTCGGTATTGCAACTAAGTCAGCAAAAATACTTGGAAACAATTCTTCAATTTTTTGATGATGTGCGCAATTATCCATAAATACATGTAAGCGTTCAGGGTTCTCTAATTGCTTAAAACACCGTCCAGCTATTGTTAATAATACATCAGAGTCTTGTCCCACCGGTGAGCTTAATACATTATCAACTAATTGAGCGCATAGCCCTTGAGCTTGACCTTTTGATGCAGATCTTAGTGCTGCGGTTATAGCCACTGTGTCGTTGTTACTAATTGCGGCCTGCGTGTAATTAACAAGTAACTCACTCATTGATGTTGGTATTTCAACGTGTTCAAGCATGGCACTGAGTGGTTGCAGTACTTCAATGGGTAAATGCGCCCATGCTTTTTGAAGATTACTTAAGTTTGTATCGCTGTCTAAGCGTAGTGCAAAATCGGCAATACCCTGCAGTGCAACACTTTGCCAATTATCAAAACCAATTTTACCGCTAAAGTATAATTGTGCATGCTCGTAATACTGCGACGCAGGCTGTTTTAATAGTACTTTTACTTGGGCATTAAATGCCGCTAATTTATTTGCGTTTGGCGTAAAAACATAAGGGTTATTATCAAGCTTTCCATCGGCTTGCTCACCTGTAATTTCAGTGCCTAGGGCTTGAATAATCATATCAGCAAAATGATCGCGACTAGCACTTACAAGTATACTTTGCTCGTCTAGTGGAAACTTTAAAAACCATACATAAGGTTCTTTACTGGCTTTAGTATCCCAAAATTGAATAGCTAGCCAAGCATGACCAGCAAGAGGATAAGGGTAAGGCACTTGAGCTTGTTCAATAGCTAAAAATTGTTTTTTATCAAGCTTAGTAATATGCCTGCCAATATCAAAAGCACGCCACTGAGTACCCGCACCATCTAAAAGCTGACCTAATGTAGCTATTTGATCACTCATTGTTTTCTCAACTGTTTTTACTGCAAAATTACATCAATTATACGCCATAGCCGCCTATGAGGGAACAGGGTATAATTGCATTACATATATAAAAGAGGGTGGTTATGTACCAGCAAACCCAAACTTATTTAGTGCAGTTAACGGCACTTTTAAAAAAGCATCAGCTTTGGCAAAGTGAGCCAATAGACGCTGATGCACTGCTTTCAAATACTCCTTTTTGTCACGATACAATGGCATTTGAGCAGTGGTTACAATTTGTATTTATTGATAAAATACAAAAATTAATAACGCACAAGCAACCACTGCCACGTAACTTTGCTATTGCGCCTATGGCGCAAATGACACTTGTGAATAAAGCAGGGAGTGATGAAATAATTGAATTACTAACAGCCCTTGATACCTTTTTAGGAGAACCAAATGAGTGAGCGTCCAGCGCCTATTGAATATGGCGAGCTGACTATTTTGTATCAAGATGAAAATTATGTGGCTATAAATAAGCCTTCAGGTTTATTAGTGCATCGCTCGTTTTTAGATAAACACGAAACCCAGTTTGCTATGCAAATGTTGCGTGACCAGCTAGGGCAACATGTATTTCCAGTACATAGGCTCGATAGACCTACGTCGGGCGTATTGCTGTTTGCACTGAGCTCTGAAGCAGCTCGCGATATGAACCAGCTATTTATTGAAGGTACCATTGCTAAGCGCTATTTGGCCTTAGTGCGCGGTTTTGCACCAGAGTCAGTATTTTTAGATAAACCACTTAAAGAAGAACTTGATAAAATAGCCGATAAGTTTGCAGATCAAGATAAAGCACCGCAAGAAGCGCAAACCCAGTTTAATTGTCTGCACCAAGCTGCACTGCCTATTCCTATTGGTAAGTACCCAACAGTGCGTTACTCGTTAGTTGAGTGTTTTCCAAAAACAGGGCGCAAGCATCAAATTCGCAGACACTTAAAGCACTTATCACTGCCTATTATTGGTGATGTAAATCACGGTGATAATCAGCATAATCAATTTTTTAGAGAGCATTTTGAACTAAGACGCTTAATGTTATTTGCAACAGAGCTTAGTTTTTTGCACCCTTATAGTAATGAATCAATAACAATTAAAGCGCCACTAGGTGAAGACATGCTTGAAATATGTAAGCAGCTAGGTTGGCCAAAGCAAGAAAAGGATTATTAATGGCACATATTAGTATTTTTGTAGGCAGCGTTAATGGCGGTGCAGAGCGTTTAAGCGATGAAGTTGCAGCCACAATTGAGCAAGCGGGTCATACTGCAACGCTAATTACTGAAGCATCACTTGATGATATAAAAAATGCATCGCATATTTTAATTGTTACCTCCACAACAGGCCAAGGTGATGTACCGAGTAATTTGGCAGGATTGTACTTTGCAATGAATAGCACTTTCCCAATGCTTACCGATAAACCGTTTGGTGTAATTGCAATGGGTGACAGATGTTACGGCGATACATTTTGTGGCGCAGGACGTAGCTTTGACGAGTTACTACGCGATTTACAAGCAAAGCCTGTGGGCAACCGCCTAGAAATAGATGCATGTGAAGATTTTGAACCATGGCCGGTAGCCGAGCCTTGGTTAAAAGCATGGCTGGAGAAACTACCTGCTTAATCCTTAACGTTAAAGTATTGAAAAAGGAGCGCATGCGCTCCTTTTTACTTTTAATATAGTTTTATAAATTAACTACTTCTGACATCTACTTTAAGTTTTAGCTTTTGGCCAGGTTGTAAGTATTTTTGACCGGCTAAGTTATTCCACTTAATAATTTCGTTAACGCTGAGATTAAATTTAGACGCAATACGTGCCAGTGAATCACCACGGCGTACTTTGTATGTAATAGTACGGTTGGTACTTGCCGTTGCTTGTGGTTTATTAGCTGATTTATAAACAGTTAGTTTTTGATTTAGGCGCAATACAGAGTTTTTCTTTAGCTTATTCCATTTAGCCAGCTCATCCATAGTTACGTCATATTCGCGGCTAATGTCCCATAATGTGTCGCCACTTTTAACTGTGTGCGAAAGCTTTGTGCGAGTTGCTTTATTAGCAGCTAAACGCATCTGCTTTGGTAAATGTTCGCTATTTATAGCGCCATCAGTAAGGGGGACTAATAACTCTTGGCCTACTTTAATCGTATTTGATTTGAGTTTATTAAGCGATCGGATTGCACTTGAGCTTGTTGTAAACTTTTTGGCAATTACCGATAAGCTGTCGCCTCGAGCCACAATATAACGCTGCCAGCGTAATCTGTTTTTAACATCAGTGTTTGCTAGTTTTTGACTAAATTCCTCTGATTTATCAACAGGCAATAATAAAGAATGAGGGCCATTAGGATCAGTTGCCCAGCGATTAAAACCAGGGTTTAATCTGTATAGCTCAGTAAGCGTCATATCAGCCATATCAGCAGCAAGCGCTAAATCTATTTGCGAGCCAACATCAACCACTTCAACCACTTGTGCATTAATTACTGGTTGCCATGTAACGTTAAAATCATCTGAGCGTTTTAATAAATCGGCAAGTGCTAATAACTTTGGTACGTAGGCTGTTGTTTCACTTGGTAAATCAAGAGACCAAAAATCGGTAGGTAAATGCTTTTTACGATTCTTTTTAATAGCGCGCATCAAGCGCCCTTCACCCGAGTTGTAAGCAGCAATCGCATTTAGCCAATCGCCTTCAAGGGTTTTGTGTAAATACGATAAGTAGTCAAGTGCTGCGCGAGTCGATTGCACGATGTCGCGACGACCGTCGTACCACCAGTTTTGTTTTAAATCGAATCGCTCACCAGTTGCAGGCATAAACTGCCAAATGCCCGACGCACTGCGATTAGAGTATCCAAATGGGTCAAATGCGCTTTCTACAATAGGAAGTAGTGCAATCTCGATTGGCATTTCGCGCTTTTCTACTTCCTCAACAATAAAGTGTAAGTAAGGTTCTGCACGTTTAGAAATACGATCTAAATAGGCTTGGTGGCGAGCGTAATAATTACGTTCAGTAACAACAGGGCGGTTTTGCGGTATTTCGATAGAAAGTTGGTAGCGAATTCGCTCCCATACATCATCAAATACGGGAGCTTCTTGCTCATCAGGGTCAACTTGCTGATATTGTGCGTTTACCATCAATGCATTGTTAATGTCGTTAGGACTTGCGCCTTCGAGTTGTTGGTTTGCTTGCGTGGCGACTTGAGAGTCTGAGTCTAGAGTTGCCACAGTTTGACAACCACTTAGCGCTAACGCCAAGGCTATTAATAGGGGAGATTTATTCATAAATACCAATACATCGGGTAAAAAACTCGGCGAATACTACCTGTTATGAGTTAACATTGCCACTTAATGACTTTTTAAAACGCAGAAATAGAATCATCACTATATCTTAAGTTAATGATTCTAATAAAATAAATATTAAAGTATTAGTTTGTGCATTAAAAATTGTCTTTGAACTGTCTCAGACTAGCAAAGTTTCCCCAAGGTTCATTGTTTTTTGTAACCGAGATGAATTTTCCTGGCACTAACTCTGTAATGGTTGGCAAATCGCTACGCATAAATGGATTTATTTTTAGCTCCTGTCCAATAGAAGTTGGTAGGGAAATTTGGTTATTACTGCGTAACTCATTTACTTTTTTACTGTACGCAAGGAGTTCCGGGTTGCGTGGTTCAACCGCTTTGGCAAAGGCAAGATTAGCTTGCGTGTATTCGTGCGTGCAATACACACTACAGCTTGCAGGCAACTCTCTTAGTTTATTAAACGATTCCCACATTTCCTTTGGCGTGCCTTCAAATAGGCGCCCACATCCACCGCTAAACAATGTATCGCCTGTAAAAGCAAGTTCATCATTTGTATAGCAAATATGATCAAGTGTATGCCCAGGCGTCGCTAAAATAGTAAAGTTAATATTAAGTACGCTAATGCTTTGACCATCAGTAAGTGAGTGAGTAATGCCTTTAAATGGACTATTCGCGGGGCCATAAACCGATATATTTGGATAGGCGCCAACTAATGCAGCTACGCCATCAGTGTGGTCGTAGTGATGATGCGTAATTAAAATCCCACCAAGCGTAAGTTCGTGCTCAGCTAGATACGCTAATACGGGCTGTGCTTGGCCAGGATCGACTACCCATGCTTGGTTACTGTTATCGGTAGTTAAACACCAAATGTAATTATCAGAAAAGGCTTTAATTGCTTTGACTTGCACCATGGTAAATTGCTCTATAAAGTGACATTTATCGCATAGTATAACGAGCTCAAAAAATGAAACCAGCCCTTAGTTTTCAAGAAGGACCCAAACCACTGTCGTGGCAGCAGTTTCCTCATGGGGATTATTTGCGTGCAGATATTGAACGTAAGATGGAGCAGTGGCTGCCGCGTATGTTTGGCTATCATATGCTTAAGCTAGGTAATTTAAGTGGCGAATTAAACACAAGTATAAGTACGATTAAACACCAAGTGTGTGTTGCAGAGCCTGGGCCTTACACCGGGGTAGTCGCTGACATAGACGAATTACCATTTTACGAGCACAGTATTGATGCCTGCATACTAAGCCATTGCTTAGAGTATCATTCAGACCCACATCACATTTTACGAGAAGCACATCGCACGCTTATTCCGGGTGGTTATATAGTAGTGACTGGCTTTAATCCATTTAGTTTATGCGGACTTGCACAAATGCTGCCTTTTAGTGGTCAGAAATTACCATGGACGGGGCGCTTTTTTACACCCGCACGGGTTAAAGATTGGCTAAACTTACTTGGTTTTGAAATTGTAAGTGATGAACGTTTTATTTATTCATCACTGGCAAGAGGTAATAGGCTATCAAGGTTTGAGTTTTGGCGTACTTTTGCAAAACAGTATTTAAAACCAATGGGCAGTGTTTATATGCTGGTGGCACGAAAAAGAGTTGCGCCACTTACGCCAATAAAACCTAAGTGGCATGCAAGGCCGCAGTTTGCACCAGTAAAAGGGGCAGGGCTTAGACAAACGTCAAAGCAGCATTACAAAACGTGCGACCAAGAAAATAATACCAATTGCATTAAATAAGTGATCTATTATAGCGCTAAGAAAATAGCACATTAACAAGACGAAAATTGTGACATATAGTTGTTCTATATGAATCATTTTTAACGCAGTTAGTGAGTTATTTAATGCGATAGAATGAACTTGTTTTTAATAAAATTGGTGTAACAACAGCTAATTAAGGCTGGTAGCCTACATCTTCTAGTAAATCTTTGCTGCCAGCTGCATCGCGCGCCAAATCGTCAACTATTTCGTTGTACTTATGGCCGCTATGCCCTTTAACCCATTTCCAGGTTACATTGTGCTCGCTACAGGCTTTATCTAGGCGTTTCCATAAATCGACGTTTTTAACCGGCTTTTTAGCTGATGTTAACCAGCCACGTTTTTTCCAGTTAGTGATCCACGATTCAATACCTTGCTTAACATATTGGCTATCGGTTGTTAGATTTACTTCGCATTCTCGAGTGAGTGATTCTAGGGCTACAATAGCCGCGAGCATTTCCATTCGGTTATTTGTTGTGAGTTTATAACCTTGGCTCATTTCTTTTTCGTGGCCGTTATAAATCATAAAAATACCATAACCGCCGGGGCCTGGATTACCTAAACATGAGCCATCGGTGTAAATCTCTACGGTTTTTTGCACTGTTTTACCTTGATCTTATGTACAATAAAGTGATTATAGAAAGATACCAGAATCAGGCTAAATTCGATATGGCACGTAGACAAATAGTTTTAGATACAGAAACCACCGGCATAGACCCTAAACAAGGGCACCGTATTATAGAAATTGGGTGTGTGGAGTTAGTAAATCGCCGTTTAACAGGCAATAACTTTCACGTTTATATAAATCCACAACGGCCAAGTGAAGAAGAAGCGATAGACGTTCACGGTATCACTAACGAATTTTTACGTGATAAACCGTTGTTTCATCAAATTGCCCAAGAGTTTTTCGACTATATTGAAGGGGCTGAGTTAGTTATTCATAACGCGCCGTTCGATATTGGCCACATGGATAACGAATTTGCGTTGCTTAATCAGGGTTATCCTAAAACAGATACTTTTTGTCAAGTTCTCGACACGCTTAAAATGGCGCGTGACTTGCATCCAGGTCAAAAGAACAACCTTGATGCATTATGTCGTCGTTACGATGTAGATAACGGTAAACGAACGCTTCACGGCGCGCTACTGGATTCTGAGATTTTAGCCGATGTTTACCTTGCCATGACGGGCGGTCAAACAAAGTTGAATTTGAATCAAAACAAAGATGACGGCAGCGAGCAACAGAAGGGCGGTATAAAGCGTTTAAATAGTGATAGAGCCCCATTAGTTGTTCTGCGAGCAAGTGACGCTGAGCAAAG
The DNA here is from genome assembly GCF_001974875.1 of Pseudoalteromonas sp. EB27. Classification (GTDB taxonomy): domain Bacteria; phylum Pseudomonadota; class Gammaproteobacteria; order Enterobacterales; family Alteromonadaceae; genus Pseudoalteromonas. The sequence goes on along the minus strand of NZ_MTQD01000005.1, from coordinate 57,235 downwards.
CGCACACGAGGCACGATTGGATCTTGTAAATAAAGAAGGCGGCCAATGTATCTGGCGCGCTGAATAAGGCGATTTAATGAAAACGATGTATTTTTTAACAGCGTTATGTGCAGCTAGTTTATTTACTGGCAATGCATATGGCGTAAAACAAGTAGAAGTGCTCAAGCGCGATGGGCATCAAAATGAGATCCCTTTACTTGATAATCGTTTTCGCATAGATAGCAAAATAGATGAAATAACACTGCTTTTTTTTAGAAAATCAGGTGCACCTGCTGTTATTTTAGTGAGGCCCGATGGCAGTAAGTACTTTGCTGCTGACTCTGTTAAAAACCCTAACTTAGAATGGTTTGACGAACTCAGCTACGATTTAGTAACCATAAAAAAACCTATGGCAGGTCCTTGGCAAGTCATAGGCAGTATTTTGCCCGACAGCCGAATAGTCGTATTAGGCGAGATATCTCTTGAGGCAGAGCCTCTTCCTTCAATGTTGTTTAGAGGGGAGACAATAAAAATCACTGGCAAAATACTAAATGACGGTGAGCCAATTAATACAAACCTATTTAGAGATGTTGTGAGCCTTAATGTCGACTTTGTAAGTACTAACAATGAAAACTTTGCTAACTTTGGCGCAGGCATTCAAGAAGTCGCTGAATTTAAAGACGATGGACGTGGATTTGATGAGCGCCCTAAAGATGGTGTGTTTACTGGCGAGTTTACTTTAGATTTCCCTGCGGGTGAATGGACACCAGAGCTTTACGTTGCAACACCTCTGCTGCAGCGCCGCATTGTGCAAAATACAATAGAAGTGCACGAGCCGCCTTTTGTAACCGAAATCGCGTTAGCAGAGCAAGACACAGACGAGCATCTGTTAACTATAAATATAGACTCAAGTATTGTTAAGCCAGAAACAGTCATCATCCAGGGAAAAATCTACTATCCCAATAACGAAGAGCAAATGTTTACCATAGATGCTGCAGCTAAAGACTTACGCCAACTGAGTGTTAAAAATTATGATTGGGGTAGGTATAGCGTTGAGCTGTCAGTTTTTGGGACTAATATTAATGGCCGCGAATTTATGGCAACGCTACCAACGTACAAATTTGAGATAGAACGACCTATAGAAGCGGTGCCCGAAATTGATCCTGCAACGATTATTACCCCAGATGAAATGATTGAGAATGAACCTGTTGAAGAAAAAATGGCCACGTCTACAATTATTAGCTTAATTGTAGGCTGCAATACGCTCATTTTATTACTCGGTTGGTTGTTAATTCGTATATTTGTTCAGAAAAAACCGATTAAATTTAAAGTGAAGCTGCCTTTTTTAAAGAAAAAGAAAACAAGTGAAGGTGATGTTGCCGACACAGAAAAAAATCAAGTTGGTAAAAACGGCTCAAAAAATGACAGATCAGGTGAAATTTTAAACCTTTCGATGACAGATGACTAAAAAACCTATAAAAAAACAAAAAAGCCCTTGACGAAATAGGGGTTGGTTCGTATTATTCACGCCGCTGTCAGGGAGACCTAAACAGCAACGAAAATATGGAGTGGTAGTTCAGTTGGTTAGAATACCGGCCTGTCACGCCGGGGGTCGCGGGTTCGAGTCCCGTCCACTCCGCCATTTTCGTAAAACTTGTAAGTAAAAGCTGGAGTGGTAGTTCAGTTGGTTAGAATACCGGCCTGTCACGCCGGGGGTCGCGGGTTCGAGTCCCGTCCACTCCGCCAACACTTACACAACGTATGGTTGTAAAACATATTCTTATTATGGAGTGGTAGTTCAGTTGGTTAGAATACCGGCCTGTCACGCCGGGGGTCGCGGGTTCGAGTCCCGTCCACTCCGCCAATAAGAAAAAATAACAGTTTAAATATGCGCTGGAGTGGTAGTTCAGTTGGTTAGAATACCGGCCTGTCACGCCGGGGGTCGCGGGTTCGAGTCCCGTCCACTCCGCCAACTATTTAAACAATGTTATATTACAAAATTTGTATGCTGGAGTGGTAGTTCAGTTGGTTAGAATACCGGCCTGTCACGCCGGGGGTCGCGGGTTCGAGTCCCGTCCACTCCGCCAACAAATTAAGTAATAACAAGTATAATGATATCTCTGCGGAGTGGTAGTTCAGTTGGTTAGAATACCGGCCTGTCACGCCGGGGGTCGCGGGTTCGAGTCCCGTCCACTCCGCCATTTGATATCATGATTAAAATTAGTAAGTGCATTACCCCATGCACATACCACTGCGGAGTGGTAGTTCAGTTGGTTAGAATACCGGCCTGTCACGCCGGGGGTCGCGGGTTCGAGTCCCGTCCACTCCGCCACTTGTTATTTCCTCAATAACAAGTTTATACTTGAAAAACACTCAAAACACTCAAAACACTCAAAACACTCAAAACACTCAAAACACTCAAAACACTCAAAACACTCAAAACACTCAAAACACTCAAAACACTCAAAACACTCAAAACACTCAAAACACTCAAATAGTTAACTTTTTTCCTGCGCACCGTTTTTGATATTGATTTGTATTATCATTTGCTTTAATTTGTTTTAATACTATAAAAATTATGGTTTTCTATGTCTGCACCACAGGGCTATCAACGCAACAAATTTGATTTTGATATTTTAGTTGTTGAAGACGATACATTACTTAATGATCAAATTACTGAATTACTAGCTAACCAAGGGTACTCTGTTACACAGTGTTTTGATGGTGATCAAGCGCTTGATTTAGCGGTTGCTCAACGTTTTAGTCTTATTTTATTAGATGTTATGTTGCCGGGAAAAGACGGTTTAGCAGTACTTAATATTTTACGTAGTTGTAATAACACCCCTGTAATAATTGTATCGGCAAAACATGCTGAAGAAGAGCGTATTTTAGGTTTATCAGCCGGTGCAGATGATTATTTAGCAAAACCGTTTAATGGCCAAGAATTATTACTACGCGTAGATTCAGTACTAAGGCGCGTTTTTAAACAAGACACAAATACCCCTTACATTGCTAATATTGATGGACTTGAAATAGATAGCCTACGCCAGCAGGTTTTTCTGCATTGTGAGCTATTAGCTTTTACGCCTATTGAGTTTGCCTTGCTGCAAATTTTAGTGAAAAACCAAGAACAAATACTGTTAAAACCTTTTTTATATCAAGCGGCGCTTAACAAGCGTTTCAGTCAGTACGATCGTAGTTTAGATATGCATATGAGTCGTATACGAAAAAAATTAAATAACGCCGGCTGGGATGGCAGCCGTTTACACACTGTGCATGGGCAAGGGTACTGTATTAAATGACACGACGTTTATTTTGGAAGCTGTGCTTAATTATTGGTACTGGTGTTGTTGCGATGTTTTATTTAATTAATGTCGCGGTTAATCATTTTGAAAATGATATGAGCATGCTAAGTGACTCAAGCCGAGAAGAGTTAATTAATTGGCAAAAAAAGGCTGAGGTTGTATTTGATCAAGGTGATATGAGCGAACTTGAGCGTTGGGTTGATGATTTACAACAACAAGAAAATATTTGGGCTGTAATTGCTAAAGCCAATGTGGTTGAGTTAGCAGGTAATCGCTCTCATCGTCATGAGTATACAGGGTATAACTTGGGGCGAAGTATTGATTGGAAAATCCATCTGTATTTTGAGCATGCCCCCGTTATGCAATTACCCTTTAAAGATGGTGCAACTAGCCTTGTTGTGCAGTTGCCGCAAAGAATGCGCCCAGGATCACTTTGGAATTTAACACGTTTGTCGTTACAAGTTTTATTGCCAATGCTGATATTGGTGTGTTTATCTATTGTGTTATATCGCCATATTATGCATCCTATTAAAGAACTCGACTTAGCAAGTAGGGCATTTAGCAAAGGAGACTTTAGTGTCAGAGTTCGAGAGCAGCTGGGCTCACGCAATGATGAACTATCCCAGTTAGCTGAAACATTTGATTTAATGGCAGAGCGGATCAGTGATCAGATTATGCATCAACGTGTATTACTAACTGATCTGTCTCACGAGTTGAGAACACCTTTAACACGCTTAGATATAGCAACTGACAATTTACTCACTCACAGAGAAAAGGGTGTAGAAGACACGCAAATCAAATTAGAGCGTATTCACAAAGAGTCACAGCACATCCGTAAGTTAGTAGATGACACGCTTACTTTATCTTGGTTAGATAACGAGTCACCTCAGTTGCGCATTGAATCTTTGGATTTAGTCGATTTACTCGAAATCCTCATTGAAGATGGGCGTTTTGAATATCCAGATAAACTGATTTCTGCTGACTTACCTAATCAAGCCCATATTGAAAACAGTAATCACAGAGCATTAGGTCAAGCACTGGAGAATATACTTAGAAATGCACTACGTTACACACCCATTAATAAAAAAGTACGGATTAGCCTCATTGATTATAAACATGAATATCAAATTATTATTGCAGATCAAGGTCCAGGAGTACCTAAAGAGCATTTAAATACTATTTTTAGACCTTTTTTCCGGATTGATTCAGCTCGCTCATGCAACAGTGATAGCTTTGGTTTAGGGCTTGCTTTAGCACAAAGGCAATTACATGCGATTGCTGCAACAGTATTTGCTAAAAATGATACTGCAGGTGGTTTAGTAATGACTGTAACGGTTCCTAAAGGTGTATAAATTACATTTCATATTGTGTGCTTGTAAAAACTGAGCAACGCTTTCTCGTCTTGCTCACGCCTTTACTTACATGTTTTTAGGCAACTAAAGTAGATTGCACCTAACGCGTCTTTGTATATTTCCTAAATGTAACAAATGTAAAGTTGCTATACTTTTCATTAAAAGAAAATGATAATTCTTCTTATTTGTAATTGAGAAGGAATGTCCCCCTTGAAAAAATTAGCCCTAATGAGTGCCATTTGTGCATCATTTAGTTCACCTATATACGCGCAAGAACTTGCTAAAAATACAGCGTCTGTTGAAAAAATATCTGTAGTTGGTTCTGCAACTAATTTGAGTATTACAGCTGAAGAAATAGAACAATATCAAGCAAGTGATCTGGCTGACATTTTTCGACATTCACCTTCTGTTAGTGTGGGTGGCTCGGTAGGCGTTGCACAAAAGATCTATATTCGTGGTGTTGAAGATTCTTTATTAAATATAACGGTTGATGGTGCACAGCAAACATCAACGTTATTTCATCATATTGGTCGTGTAACAATAGATCCAGACCTACTGCAACAAATCGATGTGCAAGCAGGTGCCGGCGAAGCAACAAGTGGTCCTGGTGCGATTGGCGGCTCTATCCGCTTTAAAACTAAAGACGCGCAAGACTTACTTAATCAAGGTGAACAATTTGGTGGACGTGTTAAAGCAAGTTACTTTTCAAATGACGGTACGCGTTTAAGCACCAGTGTATACGGTAAATTAAGTGATACATGGGGCGTACTAGGGTATTTCAGTACTGTGGATCGCGAGAACATGGAAGATGGTGATGGCGATACTATTTATGGTACGGCCGCCGATCAAGATATGATGTTTATTAAAGCCAGTGGTGAGTTAGCAGATAATCATCATTTGTCGGTAAGTATTGAAAAACGCGACGAAGAAGGGGATTTTTCAGCACGCCCTAACTGGGCGGTACAAGAAGGTGATGCTTTGTATCCAAGTGAAGCAGAGCGAGAGACTTACGTTGCTAATTATATATTTTCTCACAATAACTTATTGTATTTAGAGGCGACAGCATACAAAACCGAATCATCTTTTAATGGCGGCCGATTTGCTTGGCTTGCTGACATTGACACATATGGCTTAGATATTCGTAATACAAGTATTATTGATGAACATAAATTTGTTTATGGCGTTGATTATAGAAATGATGAAGTATCGAGTGGGTCTGCAGCAGGTGCAAAAGAAAATTCAGAACAAGGCAGTGTACTGGGTGTTTATGCACAAGGTTATAGTGATATTACTCCACAACTTTTACTGAGTTATGGGGTGCGTTTTGATAGTTATAAGTTTAAACAAGACATCTTATTAGATGAATATTACGGCACTGCAATTACAGAAAGCGCATCGAGTTTAGATGACAATGAACTGAGTTTTAATATCGGTTTAGCATACGACATTAATGATGCTTGGACAGTAGGGCTTGGGTATGCTGAAGCCGCGCGTGGTAAGCAAATAGGTGATGGCTTTACCATTGATGGATATTTATATGACGGTTCAGATATTCCAGTAGCAGATGAAAGTTTAGTACCTGAGACCGTAGCTAATATTGAAGCATCCATAACGTACACTAATGAAAATTTATCCGCTAAGGCAAGTATTTATAATTCGTCTTTAGATGATGTGATATTTGAAGGGTATGAAGGAAACTCGGTTTATAACAATATAGGCACGTTAGAGACTAAAGGATTTGAGTTTGACCTAGCATATCGTTTAAATTCATTTGATTTCTTCATTGGATTTTCAGCTACTGATACAGAGCTTGACCCACGTGATGGGTTGTACAGTGTAAGTTATGATGCAATTGATATTAATGGCTATGAGTTTGTCGGTTTAGGGAATAGCAGAGGCAATACATGGGTTGCTGGCGTTGATTACGACATTAACACTGATGCAAAGGTTGGTTTTAGTGTAACTAAAGTCGATTCGCTTGATATTGATACTCTTCATCAAGCTGTTGACCTTGGTTGGACCGATTCTTTATATACCCTAAATAAACCAAGCTATACCACTGTTGATTTATATGGGCAGTGGAATGTGACGAATGCATTATTATTTAATGTTGCTGTTACTAATTTATTTAATGAGTTATATATCGATCATTCAAGTGTGGGTGATTACAGTGAAGTATTTGGCACTGTTGTTGGTCCATACGAATCTGGGCGCGATATTCGCTTATCGATTTCCTACCAGTTTTAAGAATAAGTAACTTATTTTATGTTCTTAAAATTGTTTAAAAAGTGGGTCTTTTGGGTCCACTTAATTATAGGTCTAATCGCCGGTTTATTTATTTTTAGCATGTCGTTCACGGGTTTTCTATTAACCTATGAACGACAGATTGTTGAGCTAGATGAAATGCGATTTACTGTAAATAACACCTATGTTCAACAGCGACTATCGACTGATGATGTTGTGGATATTTTGCGAAAATCGCATCCGAGTCAATCACATATTTATATTCGTTGGGTTAATCGAGAAGGGGCTGCCATTCCTGCCTGGGCTGGAAAGCATAGCTACTTATTACACCCTTATACAGGAGACGTGCTTCGTGAAGGAGAGGGGTTAGCGGCTGACTTTTTTCACGTTGTAACTGATATACATCGTTATTTATTACTGCATGGCGCTTCGCAGGTGATTGGTAAAAATATAAATGGCTACGCTAATCTATTTTTTATCTTTTTATTACTATCGGGTGCTTATCTGTGGTTACCAAAGCGATTTAACCGCTCTGCATTAAAAGGATATTTATTACTAGCAAAGAGTTACAAATCATCACATCATCGAAATAGGCAGTGGCATTTAGTTTTTGGAATTTGGTGTTTACCGGTTTTACTCGTTTTGTCATTAACGGCTACTTTGTTTCATTTTGATTGGGCAAATAAAGCACTGTACGGCGCATTTGGACAAAGTGTACCGGAGCGTGAAAAACATCTACCAGTATTAGATTTATCGGCTGATGAAGTACTGTACGATACTTTATTTCAACAAGCTAAAGTACATGCAATTAATAATGGTGCTGCTGATTGGTATTCAATGTGGTTAGAATTAGGTGACAAAAAACACGAAGCACGTTTTTATATTGATACCAGTATCGGGAATCGCCAAGAATATGCGTATTCATTATTTTTAGATACTCGCACTGGTGATGCAATTAAAATGTTAAAAAAATCGGATTGGACGCGAGGCGATCAAGCATGGGGAACATCTCGATTTTTACATACCGGTGAATACTTTGGTTTTTTAGGGCAAACATTAGCTGGTTTGGCATCATTGCTCGCATGTTTTTTAGTGTATACAGGCATAGTTTTAGCATGGAAGCGATTGATAACTAAGCGCTAATTTACACTTATCGTCGAGTATTTGATTGCTTGATATGTGCGATTTGATATATAAAAATTTATTTTACACAAAAAAGCCAGCGCATTAGGCGCTGGCTTTTAGTATTCAAATGCTTACTTAGTTAATTAAGCGGCATTAGCTTCTTTTTTAACGCTATTACGCGCGGCTTTGCCTGCAAGTAAATCAGCCGGGTCAAAGTCATCAACGTTAATAACATCTAAACGAGATTGCTCAACAGCAGCTAGCTTGTCAGCCTCTGCTTGGCTTAAAATGCCTGCTTCAAGCCCCATTTGCGCTACTTTATCAAGCTGGAAGAATGGCAGTTTAAGGCCTTTTTCTTTACATACTCTTTCAAATAATGGCTCAACATCAAGGACGTCTTTAAGCGTTTGCTCTTGACGACCTACAAGGTTAAGCGGCTCATTTGTTAAGTATACATAGCTTGCTAAACGGTTACGCGTTTCACTAGGTACTTGTAGTAGCTGTGCAAGTTTATGCTCAAGTTGGTCAGTTGGCTTACGAACCGGGCGACCAAACGGGAATAACAATACTTTTAACACGGCGCGTAGTGGAGCCGAAGGCATGTTATTAATTAAATCAGCAAGTGCACGTTGGCAATGGTAAAGGTGATCTTGGCAACTCCATTTTACTAGAGCAAAATCTTCTTTTTTACGGCCTTCATCGTTGTAACGCTTAAGCGTTGCAGATACTAAGTATAGGTAACTAAGTAAATCACCTAAACGTGCTGAAATACGTTCTTTACGTTTTAGTGAGCCACCAAATACTGCCATGCTAATGTCAGACATAAGTGCAAGTGATGCACTAAAGCGTGACGCTATACGGTAAAATTCAGCGGTTTCGTCGTTGTACGGCACACTTGTAAAACGAGCGCCGGTAAGAGCAAGCCACTTAGTACGTACAAGGTTCGACATAGTAAAACCAATGTGACCCATTAGCGCTTTATCAAATACGTTAAGCGCCTCTTCGCGGTCTTCAATTTCGCACGCACCAAGCTCGGTAAGTACAAATGGATGACAGCGAATCGCACCCTGACCATAAATAATCATATTACGGGTCAAGATGTTTGCACCTTCAACGGTAATGGCAATAGGTGCACCTTGATAGCCACGACCTAAATAGTTATTTGGCCCAAGCATGATGCCCTTACCGCCAAGTACATCCATTGCATGAATAGTTGCATCACGCATTTGCTCTGTCAGGTGGTATTTAATAATGGCAGAAACAACCGATGGCTTTTCGCCTAAATCAACCGCACCTGTAGACATACTAACCGCAGCATCAGAGCTGTAAGCGTAACCAGCAAGTTTTGCTAGTGACTCTTCAACACCTTCCATTTTACCAATAGGTAAACGGAACTGACGACGAATTCGGCTATAAGCACCTGTCGCAATAGCAATCATTTTAATGCCACCGGCAGAGTTTGACGGTAACGTAATTGCACGACCAACCGATAAACATTCAACCAACATGCGCCAGCCTTGACCAGCCATATCTGGACCACCAATAATGTAATCAAGTGGTACAAAAATGTCTTTACCGCGAGTAGGACCATTTTGAAATGGTACGTTAAGCGGGAAATGTCGACGACCAATTTCAACTCCAGGAGTATCCGTTGGAATAAGTGCACAGGTAATGCCTGGCTCTTTATTGTCGCCAATTAAGCCATCTGGATCTTGTAATTTAAACGCAAGTCCAAGTACCGTAGCAACTGGGGCAAGTGTAATGTAACGCTTATTCCACGTTAAACTAACACCCACAACCTCTTCGCCATTCCATTGCCCTTTACACACTACACCGTAGTCTGGAATTGAGCTTGCATCAGAACCCGCTTCTGGCGACGTTAATGCAAAACATGGAATTTCTTGACCGCTCGCTAAGCGCGGTAAGTAATGATCTTTTTGCTCTTTCGTACCATAGTGCTGTAATAATTCACCAGGGCCTAAAGAGTTTGGTACACCAACAATTGACGAAAGCAATGTTGATTTACTTGTTAGCTTTTGAAGTACACATGACTGTGCAAATGCAGAAAACTCTAAACCGCCGTATTCTTTTTTGATGATCATGGCAAAGAATTTATTATCTTTTAGATATTGCCATACATCTTGAGGAAGGTCGGTTAGTTCATGCGTTGCTTCCCAATCGTCCAACATGCTGCATACTACTTCAACAGGGCCATCTACAAAGGCTTGCTCTTCAATAGTAAGTTTAGGAACTGGATATTGGTGAAGTTTTTTCCAATCAGGGTTACCGCAAAATAAGTCAGCTTCCCACCACGTCGTACCGGCATCAATAGCTGATTTTTCAGTATCAGACATGCTTGGCGTTACTTTTTTAAACGTAGCAAAAATTGGCTTGATGATATATTGCTGACGAATGCCAGTAACAGAAAGAGGAACCGCGATGATCAAAAAGATCAACCAGCTAATTAAACCAAAAGCACCCGCAAAGGTACCAATTAATAAAGTTATAGCCGAAACACCAAGTGCTGTGTTCCAACTTGCTCTGTGGTAAACCGCAGTGCAAAGCAACGCGATTAGAACCAGTGTAAATATGAGTGTCATTTTTATTCCTTAATAGAGGTCAGACCACCTCACTTAGAGTAGCGCTAGTAAGAGTAATTTTCAAGTACATAACGATGTTAAATTGTAGTAGAAAGTAACTTAAATACGATATTTAATTACCCGACAGAGGAACGCACAATAACTATCGTATAGTCAAAGCATTAACCGTAAGTAGTGTTAACGTAAAAATAAATAAATCTAATAGCAAAATGACATTTTTTAAGTAAGTATAGCCGTTATAGCGGGCTGCAAATTAGTGTACGCTTAATACACAAATATAACGCTATTTATTTTAATGTATGGTTTTTAAAGGTTATTTTATTAATGTGTGAATTACTTGGCATGTCAGCCAATGTGCCTACCGATATTTGTTTTAGTTTTTCAGGCCTTTTAGAGCGTGGCGGAAACACGGGACCACATAAAGACGGGTGGGGCATTACGTTTTACGAAGGTAAAGGTTGTAGAACCTTTAAAGATCCTGAGCCGAGTTATCAATCTGAAATTGCAAAGCTCGTTAAAGCATACCCAATTAAAAGTGTCTCGGTTATTAGCCATATTCGCCAAGGTAACCGTGGGCGAGTATGTCTTGAAAATACTCATCCTTTTACGCGAGAGTTATGGGGGCGTGAAATCACTTACGCTCATAACGGGCAGTTATCTAATTATCATGATTTAAAAACAGAGTACTATCGCCCAGTGGGTAACACCGATAGTGAACTCGCTTTTTGTTGGTTACTTGATAAAATTCGCGAAAAATACCCAAAGCGTCCAAGTAATATGGCGTCGGTTTTTAGATACGCTGCTAAGTTGTCGCATACGTTGCGTGAAAAAGGGGTGTTTAATATGTTATTGACCGACGGGGTGTTTGTTTTAGCGTATTGCACTAATAACTTACATTACATAACGCGCCGTGCGCCATTTGGTAAAGCAACGTTGATTGATGCCGACATGGTGGTTGATTTTCAACAAGAGACCACACCAAACGATGTAGTGACGGTAATAACAACAAGGCCATTAACTAACGATGAGCGTTGGCAAAAAATGGAGCCGGGAGAATTTGCATTGTTTAAGATGGGTGAGCTAATTTAGCCCACCTATTTTATTACTGATTTATTTAAAAGCTAGTTAGCTTCTTGAGGTTGTTGTGCTGTAGCAGGCGCAACAGCTGTAGGTGCAGTAACAGTAAATGAATTCATTTGAACTTCAAACTGCTCCATACCTTTTTCGCCTTTCCACATACGTACCAGCATGTAATCCATTTCTGGCGCAAACCACGCAATCGCTTGGCGTTTATCGTTATCGTATAAACGTTTTACTTTAATGGCTTCTACATTACCAATAGGCAACGAAATCATCTCGGTGCCAGATACTTCAAAGTTGTAGTCGCGGCGATTACCTTTTTTGTCTATAAGCGGAAATGAAAAGCTCGTTTCACCTTTTTTCAATCCTTCGCGGACTTGCACTTGGTACGAAATAGCATCCTGAAATTCATCAGTCCATTCGCATTTTAGTGGGTATTCGCTAGCGCTGCTAGTCACTACCTTATTTGTCGTATCAAAATCAATCTTATAATCTTTATCTGGGCCTGTACCGGTGCGGATCATATTGTAATGATGCGGGGTAACCTTACCATCTTTAAAGGTAAACTCTGATGTTTCTTCACGAGAATCAGAAAAGATCATCCACTCAATATTGCTGTGGTATGTTAGTTCATAAGTATCATCGCCCGTTTTTTTGAGCTCACGAACAGCCTCACCATGATTTTTACCTTTGCGTAAAATATCGTAATTAGCTTGATACTGGGTCAATTCGCCTGCAATTAGGCTAGTTGGAAGTAAAGCGCCCGCACATAACAACAGGGCACTTATTTTTTTATTGTGGGTAGTGCGCGCCGTGTGCAGGAAGTTGTTTTTTGTCAAGAACTGCATAATCTGCTTCCATAGTAAGTCTGTGTTCACTGAACCACTTGACCACCAAAGGATAAATTATATGCTCTTGCTCATGCACGCGTTTTGCTAATGTTTCTGCTGTATCATCCTTGAGTACAGGTATTTGCGCCTGAAGGATAACGGGACCGCCGTCTAATTCTTCAGTAACAAAGTGAACACTTACGCCATGAACATCGTCTTTTGCATCAATTGCTCTTTGGTGGGTATTCAGCCCCTGATACTTAGGCAACAAAGATGGATGAATGTTCAACATTTTTCCAACATATTTTTGCACTAAGCCAGGAGTAAGAATACGCATAAACCCAGCTAATACAACTAGATTTGGCATAAAAGAATCGATAACGTTCATTAATTGCGCATCGTACGCTTCGCGCGAGTCAAAATCTTTATGACTGAGCACTTTTGTAGCAATACCTGCTTGTTTTGCACGCTCTAGGCCATAAGCGTCAGCTTTATTACTAATAACAGCCGCTATATGTCCGTTTATCTCGCCACGTTCGCAGGCATCTATGATGGCTTGTAAATTAGAGCCACTACCTGAGATTAAAACTACCAGACGAGTCGGTGCCATTACTTAGCACCACCTACAATTTCAACTTGCTCTTCGCCAGCTGCTGCATCTTGAATTTCACCAAGGTGCCATGCATTTTCGCCCAAGTCTTTTAGCATTGTTAAGCTTTGCTCAAGTTTGTCTGCAGGGACTACTAAAACCATACCTACACCACAGTTAAATGTACGGTACATTTCGTGTGTAGTAATATTACCGTTTTCTTGTAACCAGTTAAAAATAGGTGGCCACTGCCAGCTATCACCTTTAACTACAGCTTTTGCTGAAGCGGGTAATACGCGTGGAATGTTTTCCCAAAAACCGCCGCCAGTAATATGCGAAAGCGCATGTACGTCAACGTTTTTGAATAACTCAAGTAAAGGTTTTACGTAAATACGCGTAGGCTCAAGTAAGGTTTCGCCTAATGTTTTACCTTCAAAGTCAGCGCTGGTATCAGCTTTTGACACTTCAAGTACTTTACGAATTAAAGAGAAGCCATTTGAATGAGGACCGCTTGAAGCAAGTGCAATAAGCTGATCGCCTGCCGCTACTTTTGTTCCATCAATAATTTTTGATTTTTCTACAACGCCTGTACAAAAGCCTGCCATGTCGTAGTCTTCACCATCATACATACCTGGCATTTCAGCTGTTTCGCCACCAATTAGGGCACAACCTGAAATTTCACAACCTTTGCCAATACCTGTAACTACGTCAGCTGCTGTGTCTACATCTAGCTTACCAGTTGCATAGTAATCTAGGAAAAACAGGGGTTCAGCACCTTGAACAATTAAGTCGTTTACACACATTGCAACTAAATCAATACCAACAGTATCGTGTTTTTTTAAGTCGATTGCTAAACGTAGTTTAGTACCAACGCCATCTGTGCCTGCAACTAATACTGGTTGCTTGTAGCCTTCAGGAATTTCGCAAAGTGCGCCAAAACCACCAATTCCGCCCATTACTTCAGGACGACGAGTTTTTTTAACTACGCCTTTAATACGCTCAACAAGTGCATTACCAGCGTCGATATCTACGCCCGCGTCTTTATAGCTTAGAGACTGTTTTTGTTCGCTCACAGGTTTTCCTCAAAATAGTTGTTTTGGGTTGCTTAGAAACGCGCGTATTTTACAACAATTGCAGGGTCGCGGCTAGCTCAAATGTAATTTTGAAATAATTAACAAGGACACTTGTCCGCTGTCTGTTGTTTAAATAAACAAAAAAACGCCCATAGGCGTTTTTTTAGTAATTAAAGGCGTTAAATTAACAGCTATGCTTTTGCAGTTAATATGGCTCGAAGTGGAGCAGGGTAGCCTTCAATTGTTTTACTTGTATCGTTTGGATCTAAAAAGTCGATTAACGATTCGTTTTCCATCCAGTCGGTTTTGCGTTGTTCTTCAAGCGTGGTTATAGCGCAATCTTTTATTTGCACATCTTTAAAGCCAACGCGTTCCATCCAAAGCTTTAATGCTGCAGTACTTGGAATAAACCAAACGTTGCGCATTTTAGCGTAGCGATCAGTAGGGACTAATACTGTGTTTTCGTCACCTTCAATTACTAGCGTTTCAAGTACGAGTTCGCCGCCTGGGCGAAGCTGCGCTTTTAACTGCGCTAAAAAGTCGATAGGTGAGCGACGATGATAAAGTACGCCCATCGAAAAAACCGTATCAAACGCTTTAAGCTCGGGTAATGCTTCAACGCCTAGTGGCAGTAAATGCACATTTTCGTCTGGGTTGTAGTGTTTAATTGCCTGAAACTGACATAAAAATAAATCAGACGGATCAATACCCACCACAAACTCTGCGCCTTCACCACGCATACGCCATAAATGATAGCCAGAGCCACAACCAATATCTAAAACGGTGCGGCCTTTTAATGGCTCAATATGAGGCAGCAGGCGGTCCCACTTCCAATCACTGCGCCACTCTGTGTCTATTTCAATACCGTGCACACTAAATGGGCCTTTGCGCCATGGCATCATGCGTTTTAATAAATGCATGGCTTGCTTTTGCTCGCCATCACTCATCTCCCCTGAGGCGCCAATTTCTACCTTAGTAGAGATATCAACATGTGTTGTAGCCACCTCTGGTAAGTTTTTAAGTACTTTTTGCCATTTAGGTAAATCACCATGGCTTGCCTCTAACTGCCAATGTTTTAATTGTGCAGGTAGGGTTTCTAGCCAATGACTAAGTGGGCTTTGTGCGATAGATGCGTAAAATTGGTTAAACCATTGAGACATGGATGACTCTCTTTATTTAATTGCTACCATTGAGCAAAAATTAAAACATTGATACCACACTTGAGTTTGGCTAAAACCAATATCTTTTAAGCGAGTAAAGTGAGCGCTTAGTGTATCTGGGCGCATAACGTTTTCGATGGCGGTACGCTTTTGGCTTATTTCAAGCTCAGAGTAACCATTGTGTCGTTTAAAGTCGTGGTGCAAATCAATCAATAAATTGTCGCATTGCTCGTTTTGCGCTTTAATTTTTTCGCTTAGCAGCAATACACCACCTGGTTTTAAATTAGCGTATATTTTTTCAAGCACGGCTTGGCGCTGAGCATGCGGAATAAACTGCAGCGTAAAGTTCATTGCTACTACTGAGGCGTTTTGAATCTCAAGCTCGTTAATATCGCCTAAAGTAACAGTAACAGGCACATCTGATTTAAAACCTTGTAAATGTACCTTACAACGCTCAACCATAGCTTGAGAGTTATCTACCGCTATTATATGGCAGTTATCGGTGCGAATATTTCGTCGCATGCTAAGTGTTACTGCGCCCAAAGAGCAGCCTAAATCATAAAGATTTGAGTTACTTTGCGCGTATTCACCCGCAAGTTTACCCATTGTACTGACAATAGTTGCGTAGCCAGGCACAGAGCGCTGGATCATATCTGGAAAAACTTCGACTACATTTTGGTCAAAGCTAAAATCTTTTACTTGTTGCTCAGAGGCATAAATACTGTCTTTTATGGTCACGAAGGCAGTCTCTTTGTAAATAATGGCGCTATTTTAACATTTTATACTGGATAGTCAGTGATAAATTCAGTAGCTTGACTAGAATTATGAATAATAAGTATAAAAGAGAAGATTAAATGAGCAAAAGTAAGGTCATTAGCACAGACGATATATTAGCAACCCTTTGTCATTCAGTGACAGGCGTACTCACATCAGCCAGCGGTAATGGTATTAGCTACTCAGCCATGGTGCAAAAAATAACGCGTACATGCATGCGACCAGATATTGGCTGCTTTGTTTTATTTGACGGCGGTTTTACCGGGCTTGTAATTACCAACTTTACTTCGCAAGCGGCGATGGAAATTTATGGCGATTACATGCGCAACATGGGGATGCCAGAAGATGAAATAGCGCATAGCCATTTATCAGACGACGTATCAAACGTATTAGGCGAGTTAATGAACCAAATTGTTGGCGACTTTACGTCTAAAGTACGCGAGCAATTACATACGTCTATTACACAAAATCAGCCAAAAATGATGGCAATAAATAAGCAAGTGCAAATATCGGTAGATACCACAATGGATCGCCCGCAGGCCCGCCGCGTAACATTCACCACAAGTAAACAAAATATTTTTTACTTGGAATTAGCGATGGATAAAACAGAGTTTATTAAATTACACGACTTTGATATAGCAGAAGCACTAGACCCAGATGACATAATTGAAAACGAAGCTCGTAAAAAAGCGGACAAAGAAAAATCATCTAAAGCAGTAGAGCAAGATGATGGTGATGATGATTTTATGGCAGGCCTGGGGCTTTAAGTTTATTTACGTAGATACCATCTCTTCTAATCAGCCTCAAGCTTTCTTTAAATAGCTTGGGGCTGATATTCAGTTTGATTCTTCACAACACCAAAACAGATATGTGTCAGCTTTGGGTTGAGTGAAACGATACCTAACGACTGCTCAGCTATTAATCTTTAGCTGTTAGCGATCAGATTAGTGATTAAAATAAAAGTGCGATTTATATCGCGCTTTTTCGTCATGTTAGCTTTATTTGAATAAGTAAACCTACTCTTTAAACTTATAACCTACGCTATAAACTGCCGCTATTGGGTTTAGTCCTGCTTGAACGTCGTTAATCTTTTTTCGTATATTTTTAATGTGTGTATCAATGTTGCGATCGTATATGTCGGTTGTGTCGCTGTATACGTTATTAATAATATCTTCGCGGGTAAAAACACGACCTACGTGGCTTATAAATAGTAAAAATATTTTAAACTCGACGGCGGTAAAGCCAATACTTTTGCCGTTTAGGCGCGCTTCGTAATCGTCTTTGTGTAATTGAAAATTATTATGATTGATGATGTTGGTTTTAGGCTGGCTGGTCCTTCTTAGTACTGCCTGTATGCGCGCTATAACTTCTTTAGGGCTGAAAGGTTTGCATATGTAGTCATCGGCGCCGAGCTCTAAACCCAGTAAGCGTTCTATTTCTTCACTTTTTGCGGTAAGCATAATAATAGGCACACTTGAAAAGGCTCTAATTTGCTTACATAGCTCTATGCCATCAACATCTGGCAACATTAAATCAAGAAGTATTAAATCTACTGCGTTTTGTTTTACAAAACTAACTACACCTTTGCCGCTATTAAAGTGCTCAGTTTCGTAATCTTGTTGCTTAGCGTAGGCAATAAGTACCTCTGCAATGTTTTCTTCGTCTTCAACGATAAGTATTTTTTGTGATGCCATTATTTTAACCTAAAAGTGCCAGCGTTATTTTAACTTCTAGCCCACCAAGTGGTGAGTTGTGCAACGATATTTGACCACCATGTGCTTCTACTATTTGTTTGCAAAGTGCAAGCCCTAAGCCCGAGCCGCCGTGCTCTCGGCTTCGAGATTTTTCAACGCGATAAAAACGCTCAAACAATTTTTGTAAGTCGTTTGATAAAACACTTGGTGCTGAGTCTTGTAAAATAAGCTCAATATTATTGTGTGTTTTGTTGGCAAGTATTATTACTTGCCCACCTTTATGCGTGTATCTGCAGGTGTTTTCTAACAGGTTTGAAAATAATTGTACAAGGCGTTCTTTATCGCCATTTATTGTACATTTGCCGGCTTTGGTTAAGCTTTTGCTGTCTACATTTAATTCACGCTCTTTAAAGCGAGCGGTGTAGTTTTCAATTGATTGCTCAAAAATAGTGATTAAATCAATGCGCGCATTGTCATAGGTTAAATTAACGCTATCTGTTTGTGCTAGTTGAGCTAGGTCGTCAACAATGTGACTTAAGTTATCTACTTGGTTTATGAGTAAATTAATACGCTTTGTGTCGGCTGTAAATACGCCATCTTGCACGGCTAGTAAATGCGAGCGTAGTACAGTAAGTGGGGTTCTTAATTCGTGGGATGTGTCTGACACCCATTGGAATCGCATTTGTTGGTTTTGCTCAAGCGTGTGGGCTAAGGCGTTAAAGTTGTTGGATAGGGTACCTAGCTCATCTTTACTAGAGGGGATGATTCTGCTGGCAAAATTTCCTTTTGTTAACTCATCGGTGCCAGTCACTATTTGCTTTATTGGTTTTATTAAATGGCGAGATAACACAATAGCCATAATAAATGCGAGCACAATAACGAGTAATGTGATCATAAAATAGTTATGAAATTGCGCTGCTAAAAATGCTTTTGTTGGGCTACTTTGCACAAGTTTTGAAGGTACTAAACCTATCCAGCCTATAACGTTATTGTTTAATAAAATAGGTTCTATATGTGGGTTGTCGTTTAAATTAGCCCTACCAATAACAACCTTTTTATTTTGATCATATAAACTTATACGTTGCCCTGTTTTAAGGGAACCTGCAGGTAAGTGTACCCACAATAAAGAAGGCGTTGCATTGCTGTTATTTGGTTTGGGTGGGGTGCTTGTGTGTTTATTCGCTTTGGGCTCGCCTGGCTTTTTTTGCGGCTCTACAATAGAGCGCCATAATTGCGTGCTTTGTGTAATGGGTTGCCAACTGCCTAATCCGCTATAAAGCTCAATAAGTTGATGCTTAACCATTGCTACATGTTTTGTTTCTTCTTGTTCAATAAAGCCGTTAAAACCTGACGAAAAGGTCATGTATATAAACACAAACATAAGCCCAACAAGGGCGATATTAGTGATAAAAAAAGCTAAAAAGAATTTATGTATTAATTTCACTGATTGGCAAATAGTAAAGATCATGACGTTAACGTACCAAGCAGTATTGCATATTGATTATGTGCCTACAATTAGCGTATTTAGGGAGTTGCTTACTAAAATCCTTTTTAAGTAAGCTTTTAGGTATGTTGATTCTTGGGCTAGAACTTTATTTTTGCGGTATCGCCAGCACCCAGTAACTTATATTGTGGTTTTACAAAGCTTGCGTGTACTGCACCTAAACTTTTAGGGAACGATATGGCAAGTTCATCTACTGTTGTAAATGAGTGCTTCGCTTGAAAAACAATTTCTAGGTCGTGCGCTTCGTTGTTGCTGGTGGTAAAAACGACGCGTTCAAACACGATAACTTGCTGATTTACACGTAAGCTCGTTTTTTGTTTAAGTGCATTTTTTACAAACTCTTCTTGTTGCTCTGCACTTAAGTTTGTAGGCATAAGCTTATCAATATCGCCCATAAGCCATGCTTGCTCGCTTTGCAGCGCTGAGATTAAATGCTCAGCATTAGTTAATACTTTTACTTCAACTTGTCCATCTCTTAAAATTACTTGGGCTGTTGTGTTTTTTAATACATGTGCGCTCACTTGAGCGCACATACTTGTTAAAATACACGCTAGCATTAGCCATTTTAATTTTTTAAAAAAATACATAATCATTACCTTTTATTGAAGCGGAGACCTTTTTGTTTATAGCGGTTGCTCAATAGTTACTTTACAAATAAGGGTGTTGTCGGTTTCTAAGTCTTCGCCCCATATGAATTTTGCGTTTTCATCCCAGTTAATATCGTCGTAACCGTCTTTTGGTCCTACATCGGCAAAGTTGTGCTCTACTGCATTAGCCCAATTCGTATCGTCAAAGTTACTTTGCAGCCAGTTAGTTGGTGCTTCTTTTGACATAAACGTACAAGCG
Organism: Pseudoalteromonas sp. EB27; assembly: GCF_001974875.1. Lineage (GTDB taxonomy): Bacteria > Pseudomonadota > Gammaproteobacteria > Enterobacterales > Alteromonadaceae > Pseudoalteromonas. Next base: position 37,080 of record NZ_MTQD01000005.1, on the reverse strand, counting down.
CCTTCGCCCGCAACAGGGTTTGTTTCGCTTTCGCATAATTTGTTAAGCGGCGCTTTGTGAAGTATTTCGCATTTAAAGCTTTTATTGCTTACCGCAACCACTTTATTTGTATTGGTGTCGGTAAGTTGCATAATAAAACCGCCATCACCCATTTGCTGATTTTTAGCGCCGATGTATTCAAGCCCAGTGTCGTTTTGCTTAAAGTCTTTAATTATTAAATTAAGCTCAATAGGGTAGTTTGCAGAAAACGTAATGCTTTGTGCATTAAATGAACGCTCTGTGGTTATAGGCACAGAATCTTCAACAAGTAACTGCTCGCCTATGTAGGCTGTAAACCAGTTATCAGCCCATGCTTCTAGCTTTAAGTTATGCTTGCCTGTAATGGCAGGATTTGTATTTTGCTTAGTGACTGTAGGAGTAAGGTGATTTGGTTGCGGACCTCTACAAAATGTACCTGTTTGAACCTTGCCACCATTACTGATAGTTTTTTGTTTAAAGTTATAACAGTCTTTTCCCTCTGATGCAGGGCTGTACGTAGTAAAGTAGTTTTCGCCTTTGTATGAATAGCTCATTGTACGGCTGCCGTTTTCAGAGATTGTGTGCGTTAGGTTTTTAACGCCTCCTTGTGGCGGGCGCAAGTCGGCTCTTATACCTTGAGTATCGCCATTCAATGGTGACACTCTTGGTAATTTTGCGGTATCTACTTCACCTACTAAGCACTGAATAATATACGGCGGCGTAGCTGATGTTTGATAGCGGTAGCCAAATGTGTCGTCGGCTTGCCCATTACATACATCAAGGTCACCTTTGGCAATTGCACTGCCGTCTGGGTTTTTACTACCATAGAGCGGGTAACCATCGTAAGCCCAACCAATAATGGCATCGCTTGATTGGTTTTTCATTGTGTCAATCATACACGTTGGCGATACGTGGTAATGGTAGTCATCACCTCGTCCTGCGTGTCCGCCGCATATATCTAACTGTCCGAGTGCTAAAGTGTCGTGTTTCTCATCGTAGCTATTTACGTCTAGTTCGCCTTGCGAAGAATAGTCGTATATTGGTACGCCATTAACGGCAACACCTACGGCTGCATCAATTGTAGTAATTGCTTTCGCTTTTTTAGGATTTAGTTTTATAGGTGCGGCGTAGTCTTTAGCTGGAACGGGTATTTGCTCGTTAGTACCTGTAATACCAGTCATTACTTCATGATCAGGATAAGTAGATGAGGCAATATAAGCATATTGTTCATCGCACGTAACAGATACGCTTTTATCAAACCCTGCATTACTCACTGATTGTGTAATAGCATCGCAACGAGGTGATTTTACGTTAGCGGTTAAATATGATTTATCAGGCTTTGGTTGCTCATTTGGTTTTGGTCTTGCATTAGGTTTGTGCTCGGCGCTATTGGCGCTTCGCGAGTATTTAACCGTCATACTTGCAGTATCGAGCGTAATATCTTTTACAGCAGCGAGTAATGCTGAGCGATCTACTTTTGTATCGCTATTAAAGGTAACCGGTGCAGATAACGCGTACACAGTATAAGTATAGCTTTTTTCACCCGGACCTTTAGAGCAAGGCGGTGCGTATTGGTTTAAATCGTTTACGCTATTAGAGCCTACTTCACCGAGAGTTTCGCCCGCTTTAATTTGTGTTTTATCGGCGGTAATATTATACATGGTCCAATACCAATGCATTCCCTCTGGCGCTTTATGATCCATAATTAATGCATAATATTTGGTTGTGTCAGGTGCACCGCTCCAGTTAAGTGGAGGGCTAATGCTTTGCCCATCGCACGTATAAGTAATAGGCAAGTTACCGCCACCGCTTACCTTTGAGCTTGTTAGAGTAAAATCATTGAGGTTTGATTGTTGAAGTGATTGGCTGTTTTGCTCGTTGCAGGCACTTAAGGTTACACAGCACAGTGCACTGAGTAAAAAGGCATAGGTATTTTTCATCATTTAAAACTCCAAAGATTAAGAGTACATAGAAAGAATTAGCTATTACAGAGTGTAGTTCTCAAATGTAGGGCAATTATGTAGTTTTAAACTTTTTGTTTTTATTAAGGACAGGCGTTAAGTTGTGAGTTGCTTACGGGGATAAAAGACTGGGTATGAACGCTTGGTTATGGAAGGAAATATTAACTTAAGCATGGGCGTTATTTTCACTCAGTTAAACAACGGTAAAATCCTTATTTTAAATAAGGATTTTCTCCCATTGCGACGACCACACAAAAAATTCTTAAATCTAACTCTAGCTGGTGATAACTCGGCTCCATATGGCAGCAAAGTTGATAAAAGCCTTTGTTGTGATCTTTTTCTTTAAAGTGGGCGAGCTCATGTACCACTAACGCTTTTAATAATGGCTCGGGAGCGCGGAGTAAGTCGCTGTTTATCGCTAAATCGTGTTTGCGGGTTTTACCTTGCATTCGATAAGTATGTGTACCAAGTGCATTAGTAACCATGTCACCTTGCTTTTTAAATGCTGCACGACCAAATGGTGGCGCATTTTTTAAATACTGTTTTTTAAGCTCGGTTGCATAGCTATAAAGTAGTTTATCGCTAGTAATGGTATGTGCTTGCGGGTACTTTTTAAGTAAGTAGTCACATACCTTTTTGTTATTTATAAGGCTTAATACTTGCTCAACAATGTTAGCTGGGTAGCCGGTAAAGTAACGTGCGTATTCACTCATTATTATTTCTCTGTCGTTTTACTTTTAAAAAAGTGCTTGCTGGTGGGCTTCTTTTTCGCCAGTAAATAGGTTTAATGCTTTGTGATCATAACCAAGGTCCTTACAAAACTGGCGAGCTAATAACGGCGCTTCTCGGTTATCTGCTGTATGAAAAAACACATAAGGCGTTTTTCCTTCATCAAGCCATTGTTTTACTTTACTTAGCCACGGTTTATAAAAGGGTTTAAAGTCATTTTGTAAATCGGCTATTACAAAGCGCGCCATAGGCTCTGAGCCAGTAGCTATTGCATGTACCGGTAAGTGGGGCTTTTTTTGCTGTGCATCTATTAGCGCTTCGGTTGTTGGTTTTACGGCAAATAGGGCGCGAGTATCCATCGATATGCGATTTATGTTGTTTACCATTAATAACTGATTAAGTGCTATTTCGGCTTCACCCTTTTGAAAAAATGCAGTATGACGTACTTCTACACCGTAATTAACCTCTTTTGGTAATAGGCTAATAAATTGGGCGAGTTTGGGTAAGTCACCAGGACCAAATGCTTTAGGTAATTGCAGCATGATCTGCCCAGTTTTTTCTAAAATAGGGGAGAACAAGTTAAGCCAATCAGTAAGCTCGGTTTGAACATTAGTTAGGTGCAGCTCGTGGCTAAAGCGACGATTAAACTTAAAAGTAAATTTAAAATCGTCGGGAACGCTATTTGCCCAGCGCAACACGGTGCTTGGCGATGGATCGGCGTAAAAGCTGGTATTGCCTTCGACTGAATTAAAATGCTGAGCGTATTGGCTAAGCATATCGGCGTTTTTACATTGGCTTGAAAATAAATTGCCTTTCCATGCATTGCTCGACCACTGCGGGCATCCAATATATAACATACAAACTAGCGCCTTATTATAAAGTGGCGATAGTGTAGCAAATAACAAAACGAGCTGCTGTAAATTCAGGGGCAAAAGCGGCACACGCCCTAGCATCTTGATACTACTTGGGTATAATGCAGGGCTTAATTTGATTATTTTTAGATTGCTAGCGGCTTTATTTGTATTGTGGTGACCTGTTTTTTAAATCACACGCCTTAAAACAAATAACTTTAACCGTTTAAGCCTTTTATCTGACAGGAAAACTATGCGCTCTATATATTGCGGACAGCTAAATAAAACTCACGTAGATCAAGAAGTAGAACTATGTGGCTGGATCAACAAACGACGTGACCTTGGTGGACTTATCTTTGTCGATTTACGCGATAGAGAAGGTTTAGTACAAGTTGTATTCGATTCTGATATTGAAGAGTTAATGAGTTCGGCTAACACACTTCGCCAAGAATTTTGTGTTCAGTTAAAAGGTGTTGTTCGCGCACGCCCAGACAGCCAAGTAAATAAAGACATGGCAACAGGTGAAATTGAAATTTTAGGTAAAGAGCTTAATATTATTAACCGCTCAGAGCCATTACCACTTGATTTTAACCAAGTAAACTCAGAAGAGCGTCGTTTAAAATACCGTTACCTAGACCTACGTCGTCTAGAAATGAGTGACCGTATTAAATTACGTGCTAAAGCAAGCAGCTTTGTTCGTCGCTTTTTAGATGAAAACGGCTTTTTAGACATCGAAACACCTGTACTTACTAAAGCAACACCTGAAGGCGCGCGCGATTACTTAGTACCGAGTCGTGTTCATAAAGGTAGCTTTTACGCTTTACCACAGTCTCCACAGTTGTTTAAGCAATTGTTGATGATGTCGGGTTTTGACCGTTACTACCAAATTGTTAAATGTTTCCGTGATGAAGATTTACGCGCCGATCGCCAACCAGAATTTACCCAAATAGATATAGAAACCTCGTTCATGAGCTCTGATCAAGTACGTGGTATGACTGAAAAAATGATCCGCGAAATGTGGCAAACATTGCTAAACGTTGATTTAGGCGATTTTCCAATCATGCCTTACAGCGAGGCAATGAGCCTTTACGGTTCTGATAAGCCAGATTTACGTAACCCGATGAAATTAGTTGATGTTGCAGATTTAGTTAAAGACGTAGAGTTTAATGTTTTCTCAGGTCCGGCTAACGACGAAAAAGGTCGCGTTGCTGTGTTAACTGTACCGGGTGGCGCTAAGCTTTCTCGTAAACAACTTGACGATTACACTAAGTTTATTGGTATTTACGGCGCTAAAGGCATGGCGTGGATGAAAGTAAACGACCACACTGCAGGCGCTGAAGGTGTTCAATCGCCAGTGGCTAAGTTTTTAAGCGAAGACGTAATCACAAAATTACTTGAGCGTACTAATGCACAGTCTGGCGATATTATTTTATTCGGTGCCGATAAGCGCAACACAGTAAATGAAGCAATGGGCGCGCTACGCGTTAAGATTGGTGTTGATTTAGAAATCACTAACCTTAATAGCTGGGCACCACTTTGGGTTGTAGATTTCCCAATGTTTGAAGAAGATGACGAAGGCACATTACATGCTGTACATCATCCATTCACTGCACCAAAAGATATTACTGCAAGTGAGCTTGAAGCAAACCCAGCCGCTGCTATTTCAGACGCCTACGATATGGTATTAAACGGCTACGAAGTAGGTGGTGGTTCGGTACGTATTCATAATGCAGATATGCAAGAAACCGCATTTAGAATTTTAGGTATTAACGAGCAAGAGCAACAAGACAAGTTTGGTTTTTTACTTGATGCACTTAAATACGGCACACCACCACATGCTGGTTTAGCATTTGGCCTTGACCGTTTAGCAATGCTTTTATGTGGTACCGATAACATTCGTGACGTTATTGCTTTCCCTAAAACAACACAAGCGTCGTGTTTATTAACCAACGCGCCAAGTAAACCTAACCTTGATTCGTTAGCTGAGCTTGCAATTAGTGTTGTAGAAAAAGAAGTATCAAGCGAAGAGTAATTATTACTTAGCTTTTGAGCTGAATTTAAAAACCCTTAAGTTATATGCTTAAGGGTTTTTTTATGGTTAAATTTATAGCGGAGTGTGTTTTAAACGAACAGACGAAAAAGGAATTATTATGTCGATCAATGCAACCTTATTTGGTGAGTTTTTAGTTTTTATTATTGTGCTGTGTATTCCTATTTTTGCTGTAATTAGCTACAAAATAGGTAAGCGTAAAAGTACTATGCCGGGTGTTTTAGCTTTTGTGGGTGGCTGTTTAGCGCTATTTCCACTACTTGCTTTGATTTTTATTGCAGTGCTTGCGCTTAAAAAAGATTTACCTAAAAGTAATGGCTACACGGGTTAAATTTAATAGGTGAATTGTGTTGTTAAGTAATAATAACCAGTATTTTGATGAACAATTTAATGCTTTACAGTACGCAGAGCAATTAACTGAAAACTCTGAGTTTGAAGAGTGTATATTTATCGATTGCGACTTTTCAGATGGGCAGTTTAAAAATTGCCGATTTATAGAATGTAGTTTTAAAAACTGTAATTTATCGTCACTTAAATGGAACTACAGTTCGCTTGAAAATGTAAGTTTTAGCCACTGTAAATTAAATAGTTTGCAATGGGCTGATGTAGATTGGCCAGCGCTTAGTATTAACGCACCGGTGAGTTTTAATTATTGCGAGCTCAGTAATAGTTCTTTTTTTGAATTAACTCTCAAAGCCCTCAAACTAACACACTGCTTTGCCAAAAATGTTGATTTTAGACACGCTGATTTAAGCGGTAGTGAATTTACAGGAACAGATTTTCGCGATAGTGAGTTTTTTCAAACTAACTTAACAAAATGTGACTTTGTAGGTGCTACAGCGTTTAATATAGATTTGAATAATAATATGTTAGCGAATGCTAAGTTTGATCGCTTCGAAGCACTTAATCTGCTTACCAGCCTTGATATAGAGCTTTGTGATTAATTTAGTTTAATATGGTTACATACCTAGAAGCGACAGCTTAGCTGGGCTTCTAGATACTGCGTGACTGCGTAATTAACGGCTTGGGCCATTTTTATTACGTGCACTGGCAAGCTGTCTTGCGATTTCTAATAACGCTGGTGAAATATCTTCAGCGCCATCTTTAATTAGTTTTGTAACATCACCTGACGAAAACAAACCGTCACGCGGTGATTTAATACCTAACTCACGAACAAAATCCTTCGTTTTACCTGTGCTGCCTGTTTCAATAAACTTAAAAATAATACGTTCATTGTTGTTTTTAGCAGGTGCTTTTAGTGTTTCGATTTCGTCATGTATTGCAGTTAGTTTGTCTTCTAAAATTTCTATACGTTCTTGAATGCTATTGTATGATTTCATTTATTGGATCTTTTACTAAATATATTTAAACAATGGCGGCTATTATCGCATAGTTTGACAATAGAGAATGCAAAGCTATAAAGTAAAAGTTATTTTTAATTAAAAACAATAATTTATATAAATTTAAATATGCAAAAAACACTTAAAAAGCTTTTTATATTAAGCGCACTAGCTCTAAGCACATTAGTTATGAGCACAACAAGCTATGCAAATGACAACGTTATGACTGATAAAAGCCGTAATCGCGATATTCCTATCAATATTACATTGCCAGCTAATAATGCTAAGTGTACAGCGCAAGCAAAATGCCCTGTGGCGTTTATTAATGGGGGCTACGGTATTAGCCATAACGAATACACGTTTGCTAGTAATGTGTTTAATCAGCGCGGATACTTAACAGTAGCCGTTGCACATGAATTAAAAAGTGACCCTTACCTTAATCGTGAGCAACCTTACTTAACCACTCGCATGGAAAACTGGCACCGTGGCGTAGTAACGCTTAAGTTTTTAGTTAATGAGCTATCGAGTAAATACCCAGCGTACGACTTTACAAAGCTCGCCTTATTTGGGCATTCTAATGGCGGGGATATTTCGGCGTTATACGGCTCTATTTACCCTAATGAAGTAAGCCAAATTATTACTCTCGATCATCGCCGCATGTTGATCCCACGCAATAAAAACATTCGCGTACTTACGCTTCGTGGTAGTGATTACCCCGCTGATGCGAATGTGTTGTTAAACGATTCAGAGCTGGATAAGTTTCCTGTTACACAAATAATGATAGAAAAATCACGCCATAACGATATGTACGATGGCGGACCAATATGGCTGGTGGATAGAATGAGTAAAGAAGTAGAGGGATTTTTAGCTAGTAAAAATTAGGTTTATAAAAGTTAAATCATAGCGCAGTGTTAGCTGCGCTATATTACTTTTATGGTAGTTACTCTACCAATTCACTTACAATAACAGGATTGTTATGTAGTGTTTTATGCACAGGGCATTTGTCGGCTATTTCGAGTAAACGCTGGCGCTGCTCTTGTGTTAAATCACCGATTAAAGTGATTTTACGGGTAATGGCTTCTAGGTTACCGGTTTGCTCACAATCGTCGCAATCTTTGTTGTAATCTCGAGTGTGATCAAGTTCTACTTTGACATGCTCTAGCGCTAAGTTTTTACGTGTAGCGTACATGCGCAGTGTCATTGCTGTACAGGCACCAAGCCCCGCCAATAAGTGATGATACGGATCGGGGCCTAAGTTTTTACCGCCTACCTTTATTGGCTCATCGGCAAGCCAAGTATGATCTTTGGTGCTTACGTGCTGAGTAAATATATGATCTTTTTCTTCAACAAGTACATTGCCACCCGTTAGGCTTGCGGCGTATTTTGTTTTGTCATATTTAACGTAGCGATTAGCCCACGTTGCAATAATTTCTGCAGCGTAGTCGGCATCGTTTTTATTAGTAAGTAAGTGATCGGCGTTATCTAGGCTAATAAAACTTTTAGGATGCTTAGCTGATGCGTAAATTTTTTCGGCTTCGTTAATATTTACAGTTGCATCAATAGGGGAGTGCATTACTAATAATGCGCGCTTAAGCTTACTAATGTGGCTTTTATCGTACTTGGCTATATCGTCTATAAACTGTTTTTTAATGGTAAATTCGCGGCCTGCTAGGCTTACTTTTGCTTCGCCGGCTGCGTTAATTTCATCGAGATGTGCTTTAAAATTATGCGCTACGTGCTGCGCATCTGACGGTGCACCAATAGTTGTAATGGCCGATACTTCAGGAATGTGCTCAGCAGCAGCCAGTACCGCAGCGCCGCCTAAACTGTGGCCAATGAGTAATTGCGGCGCTGCAAAGTGCTTACGCAGATGATCAGCCGCTGAAACTAAATCTTGAATGTTCGATGAAAAGTTACTGTTAGCAAAGTCGCCATCGCTATTGCCTAAACCGGTAAAGTCAAAACGCAGTACAGCTATGCCTTGTTGCGTAAGTGCACGGCTTATACGTGTAGCTGCTGCTATGTCTTTTCCGCATGTGAAGCAGTGTGCAAATAGCGCGTAAAACTTAACGTCACCAGAGGGAAGTTCAAGTTGGCCGGCAAGTTCTAAATCGCCGCTTTTAAAAGATACTTTTTGTCGCATGGGGAGCCTTATTTACACAAATAAAATACATTATAGTAGTAGACCAGAGATTGTTACTAAACCTTGCAAATTCAACGTTTTTTTATAAGTTGATTTTGATCAAGCTAAGTGGCGGCGGCTATGCTTTGCGGACATATGTCCTTATGTTTTTAAGGTCATTTGTCTATCCTCGCATAGCGCTATAATGAAGGCTTTGCTACTTTATCTTAGCTATTTGCTACTATTGAAGCAGTTCACTTCTCACAACCTATTCACTGGAACGTACAATGCAATTACCTACTGTTGATTATAAAGCTCCCGATGCGGCTGCACAATTTGTTGAATCATTAAGAAATACTGGATTTGGCGTTTTAAAAAACCACCCAATCCCACAGTCTTTAGTTGAGTCTATTTACAAAAATTGGCAAGACTTTTTTAACTCAGAGCAAAAGCAGGACTTTTTATTCTCTAAAGAAACTCAAGACGGTTACTTTCCGCCTTCAGTATCTGAAGTAGCGAAAGGCTTTACAATAAAAGACATTAAAGAGTACTTCCATGTGTACCCTAAAGGTCGCGTTCCTGCAGAGCTTGAAGCTGATGTACGTGAATACTACCGTTTAGCAAGTGAATTTGCTGGTACTTTACTAAGCTGGGTGCAGGCTGAATCTCCAGCTGATGTACGTGCTAAGTTTTCGATTGATTTAAAAGACATGATTGCCGGTTCTGAGCAAACATTGTTACGTATTTTACATTATCCGCCAATGACAGGTGATGAAGAGCCAGGTGCTATTCGCGCAGCAGCTCACGGCGATATTAATTTATTGACTGTATTGCCAGCTTCTAATGAGCCTGGTTTACAAGTTCAAAAAACAGATGGCGGTTGGTTAGACGTGCCATGTGATTTTGGCAGCTTAATTATTAATATTGGCGACATGCTACAAGAAGCGTCGGGCGGGTATTTCCCATCGACAATTCACCGTGTAATTAACCCAACGGGCAAAGCATCTACTAAATCGCGTATATCACTGCCGTTATTTTTACACCCGCATCCAGATGTTGTGCTTTCAGAGCGCTACACGGCAGATAGCTACTTGCAAGAACGCCTGCGCGAGTTAGGTGTTAAGTAACTCTTATACTTAGAGTAATTAAGTATAAATATAAAACGGCTTATGGCCGTTTTTTGCATTTTTAAGCAACTTGGTCACAGGTTTAATTTTATTAAGCTATGCTCAATTGCTCGCAACGTAAATAATGGCATGCATTCTTAGCTACTACAGGTATAATGCGCGCAACTGGCTAATGTAGCCTAATTTAAAAGAGAGTTTATATGAGTTTTGAAGGTTTAGGTTTATCACAGTCTTTGGTTAATGCGGTTTTAGAAAAGGGCTATGAAACGCCAACGCCGATTCAGGCTCAAGCAATTCCTGCAATTATTGAACGCCGTGATGTTATGGCGGCAGCGCAAACGGGTACTGGTAAAACAGCAGGTTTTACATTACCACTTATTGAACGTTTGTCTTCTGGCCCTAAAGCTAAAAGTAACCACGTACGTGCACTTATTTTAACGCCTACACGTGAGCTTGCTTTGCAAGTAAGCGAAAACGTTGAAGAGTACGCTAAGCATTCGGATGTGAGCTCGTTTGTAGTTTACGGTGGCGTTAAAATTAACCCACAAATGCAGCGCCTTCGTAAAGGTGTTGATATTTTAGTAGCAACGCCGGGTCGTTTAATTGATTTACATAATCAAAATGCCGTTAAATTTGATAGCGTTGAAGTGCTTGTACTCGATGAAGCTGACCGCATGTTAGACATGGGCTTTATTCACGACATTAAACGCTTAATTGCTAAAATGCCTGCTAAACGTCAAAACTTGATGTTTTCAGCTACATTTTCAGATGAAATTCGCGCATTAGCAAAAGGGTTAATTAATGACCCAGTTGAAATTTCAGTTGCTGCAAAAAATACCACAGCTAAGAGTGTTACTCAGTGCGTTTACGCGGTAGATAAAACACGTAAAACAGCATTGCTAAGCCACTTGATTCGCACTAACGATTGGCAACAAGTATTAGTGTTTAGCCGTACAAAGCACGGTGCTAACCGTTTAGTTAAACAACTAGAGCGCGATGATATTGTAGGCGCGGCTATTCACGGTAATAAATCACAAGGCGCACGTGTTAAAGCACTTGATGGTTTTAAAAGTGGTGAAGTACGCGTACTAGTAGCAACAGACATTGTTGCACGTGGTTTAGACATTGTTGAATTACCGCATGTTGTTAACTACGACTTACCAAACGTATATGAAGATTACGTTCACCGTATTGGCCGTACAGGCCGTGCTGGTGCATCGGGTCATGCAATTTCGTTTGTAACAACAGAAGATGCTGTTGATTTATACGGTATTGAACGCTTTATTGGTGAGCTTATACCGCGTGCTGAAGAGGACGGTTTTGAGCCTATTAACCCAGTAGCAGAGCGCGCATTAGATGCTCGCCCACTGCCAGCTAAAAAACCTAAGAAAAAGCAGCCTTTTAATAAGCCTAAATCTGATAGCAGCAAGCCTAACAGTAAAAAGCCGAACAATGGTGGTAATGGTACCGGCCCACGCCGAGGTGGTTCTAAAAAGCCAGCAGCTAAAACAGATGACAGCGCGCAAAACCCATGGGCAAAGCGTGAATCTGTTGGCGGTAATGGCCAACGCCGCCGTCGCACAAATAACGATTAATCATTATTAAAGATTATATTGGCGTTTAATTAATTTAGAATTTAGTTAAGTGCTGATACAAAAAAACGCGCTCCCTTCTTTTGAATAAATAGAAGTAGCGCGTTTTTTATTGCCTGTAATGTGTTATTAGCTGATTAAATAGTTAACACCTAAACCTACAAATAAAGTCACACTTACGCTAAGTAGTGTACCGAGCATAACGTACTCGGTAAGTTTTTTATCTTTACTGGCACTTAAATCGCCAAACCTAAATACCGATTTTGCGGCAAGTAAAAAGCCGAGCCCTGCAAATTGGTCAAGCAATATAAAGCTCAGCATAAGTACGCGCTCCAACATACCAATGCTTTGCCCTGCAAGCACTAAGCTACCAGTACTTGAAAAGTTACTTGTTAAACGCTCTAACATCATTCTTATAAATACGGCGCTAGGACTCAAAATAATTAAATAACCGCATACCACCCACAGTATTTTGGGATCAGTGAGCATATTATTAATTGCAGCCATAAAGCTACTGTTATCAGTTAGCCAAATACTGAGCGCAATAATAACGAGTATGTGCGCTATTTGATCAAGTAAAAAAGGTACCACGCCTTTATTAGAATACGATTTAGCTATATCAATAAGATAATGGCTCACCATAATGCTTGCCGTTGCAATTAAAACACTGCTTAGTTGCTGCCAGCCAAATGTGTATTCCCACACGGTAACGATGAGTGCACTTGTTACACCATGCACGAGTACATGAAAATAAAGCTTAGTGGCTTTAAAGTGACGAGTGTTTCTCTCGTTTACCCAACTCATAGGTTGCCAGTAAAAGTCAGCGAGTAAGTGGCCAATAATAAGTGCGACCAGTAAAAGTGAAAACGCCATTATTCACCTCCTTTAATTATATTTTTTATAACGTGCTGTGTGTGCTTAATGAAGCGCTCTATAAGTTGGTAATGCGCTAAATTTAGTAGTTTTGTTACATTTTCGCGACTTGTTTTAAGCTCTTTAGCTAGTGCCGCATGGCTGTTGTCTGATGATGTTAAATAGACATACAGGGCATTTGCTTGTTTTTGTGTGATTTTAGTGAGCAATACGTCAGCAAAGGCTAAATTAAGATTTAAGCTTTCATCGAGCTGCTGCTCATTAATATTAAAAACAAAGCGTTGATTGCTTATTTTATCAAGGGCTTGCCCCGAAAGGGTAAAAGCAGAGCCGGTTGCTGTTTTTATATCGCTGCGTGGGTTATCTATTTGCCCAAGCGCTAGGCTTTGGCGTAGCTCATAACCTGATGATTTAAGGTGTAAATACACTAGTATAGCGTTTTTAAAAAGATACTCAGGGTTATTAACTTGTAACTGAAAGGCATCGCCTCGGTATATATTCCAAAGGGTTTGCTCACCCGAAATATTTCGCAAACTTTGCTCTAGTTGGTAAAGCATGGCATCGTATTGCTGCTTAGGGATGGTTTGCGATTTAATAATATCGCCGCTGATCACACCAATCATAAAAATCTCAAAATGGTTACTTTTTAATATGTAACCAATATTGGTTACATAAGGGTAAGTAACTAATTTAGGTTACTTAAATATAAATTGCAAGGTACACTTATTTTAATTGCTATTAATCCTCATTAGGACACTAAATGACTTTACAAAACGAGCAGCAAAGCACGAAACCACGAGTCGGTATTTTTGTTGATGTGCAAAATATTTATTACACGTGCCGCGAGAGTTACGGAAAAAACTTTGACTACAATGCGTTTTGGCGGGTAATGCAAGCGCAATACAATATTGAATGTGCTTTTGCGTATGCTATTTATCGAGGGGATGAAAAGCAAAATCAGTTTCAGAATATTTTGCGTGCGATTGGTTTTGACGTAAAGCTAAAGCCATTTATTCAACGTCGTGATGGAAGTGCTAAAGGCGATTGGGATGTAGGCATAACAATAGACATGTTAGAGCAGGGTAAAAATCTTGATAAGGTTATTTTGCTCTCTGGCGATGGTGACTTTGCCTTGTTACTTGGGCATTTAAAAAATCAATATAATGTACCGTGCGATGTTTACGGTGCTGATCGGTTAACCGCTGAGGTATTAAAACAAAGCGCTGAGCAATTTCATTTAATTGATAATACTTTGCTACTTTAATAGAAAAAATAGTTAAAAAAATGCAAGCTAAGTGCCTGCAACATGAGAGATTTTAATACAAAGCCGTAATAGATGAATTAAGCCTTATATAGGCTTTTTTTATTACTGTAATCAATTGGGTTTGCTAAATGATTATGGTAATTTTAAAGCATAACGAGTTACCAAGGACTTACATGCTTCATTACAGCAACATGCCACTAGATAGAGGCTCAAATTTTCGTAAAGACCCATCGTGGCTTAAAGCGCAAATGTCGGCGCAAAGTAAATGGGTTTTAGTTAAAAATAATCAAACCTTATTTATTAAAGATACCCCTAAAGTAAGCTATTTAACGTATCAACAAGTGGCACATTTAGATTTAACGAGTGCTATTTTTGTTGGTTTAAATAATGCTAAACATGGTGTGTTTGCATTGGATGTTTCTGATCTGGATGAAAGCGTACTTTCGCCTTTAATAGAGGGCGCTCAGTTTTTTGATATTCGCCAATATGGGCCTCAAGTAACCATTAAATATGCCTCAATAGCGGCCCTTGCGAGAGGGTTATGTTATTGGCATGCCACGCACCGTTTTTGTGGGCGCTGTGGTAGTAAAAATCGTTCAGTGGAAGCCGGGCATTCTCGTGTATGTGAAAACGAAAACTGTAAGCATCCTACATTCCCACGCACCGATCCTGCGGTAATTATGGTGGTTACTAAAGTCTTTGCTGATGGAGTAGAACGCTGCTTGTTAGGTCGCCAAGCTGCGTGGCCTATCGGTATGTATTCGTCGCTTGCTGGATTTGTAGACCCAGGGGAGACACTAGAACAAGCTGTTGCACGTGAAGTTAAAGAAGAGGCAGGTATAGAGGTTGATAATGTACGTTATGTAGCATCTCAGCCTTGGCCGTTCCCATCGTCAATTATGCTTGGTTTTTTTGCAGAGGCGACATCTGAGGAAATTAACGTAGATAAAGAAGAGCTAGACGATGCAAAATGGTTTAGTCGTGAAGACTTAGAGCAATTTGGTAATTGGCACGAAGAAGGGGAGCATTTAAAGCTGCCTAGAACCGACTCTATCTCTCGTTATTTAATTGAGCATTGGCGCACAAACCCTTAAGGATTAACAATGTCGAGTAAAAGTAATAAAAACACTCAGCTGGTATCATCAGGGCGCAAAAAAGCCTATACACATGGCGTAGTAAACCCCGTTGTACAACGGGCATCTACCATTGTATTTGATACTGTAGCCGATTTAAAAGAAGCGGCTAAAACCCGTGGCGATAAAACGTTATTTTATGGGCGCCGGGGAACAACAACACACTTTGCGCTGCAAGAAGCGATTACAGAACTTGAGGGCGGCGAAGGGTGTGCATTATACCCTTGTGGCGCGGCGGCGATCAGCCAAGTATTTTTATCGTTTTTAAAAACCGGTGATCATATTTTAATGGTTGATAACGTGTACGAACCAACTCGCGATTTTTGCGATAAAATTTTAG
The DNA here is from genome assembly GCF_001974875.1 of Pseudoalteromonas sp. EB27. Classification (GTDB taxonomy): domain Bacteria; phylum Pseudomonadota; class Gammaproteobacteria; order Enterobacterales; family Alteromonadaceae; genus Pseudoalteromonas. The sequence continues at coordinate 21,680 of NZ_MTQD01000005.1, read as the reverse complement.
TGGGGCTGGGCATTACAACAACCTATTACCCGCCAACCATTGGCGCAGGTATTAAAGATTACATTCAGCCAAATACTAAAGTGTTGTTTTTAGAGTCTCCAGGTTCTATTACGATGGAAGTGCAAGATGTGCCCGCTATGGTAAAAGTAGCCAATGAGCACAACGTAATGACCATGCTTGATAATACCTACGGTAACGGCTTGCATTATCGCCCGCTAGAGCACGGTGTTGATATTAGTATTCAGGCTGCAACAAAGTACATTGTTGGCCATTCAGACGTAATGATGGGTGTGGCTGTTGCTAATAAAAAGTACTGGCCAACCTTGCGCGAAAACTCGTACTTACTAGGGCAATGTACCAGTGCCGATGATGCGTATTTAGCGCTTAGAGGCCTGCGTACAATGGGTGTGCGTTTAAATCAACATGAAAAAGCAGCAATAGAAGTAGCTAAATGGCTTGAACAACATGAGCTTGTTGATCATATTCGCCACCCTGCATTTGAAACCTGCCCAGGGCATGAGTTTTTTAAACGTGATTTTGATGGCAGTAATGGGTTGTTTTCATTTGTGATGAAAACCGGTAATCAAAAAGCGATTGATGCATTTTTAGATAACCTTGAGCATATTAAAATGGGCTTTTCGTGGGGCGGTTTTGAAAGTTTAGTAACCGCTAATTTAACTATGAAAGGGCTACGTTCAAATACAGGTTGGGATTTAGGCCCGGTTATTCGCCTGCATATTGGCCTTGAAGATGTTGAAGATTTAATTAGCGATTTAAGCCAAGCACTTGAGGTTTATAAGCAGCATTTATAATTTATATCGCAATTTATGCTGTTACATTTAAATGTATTGTTACAAAGCTCACCATAGGTGGGCTTTTTTTTGCTGGTAATTCAAGGTGTTTACACTTAGTGTGGATAAATACACAGAAAATAAAAAGTCATTAAGGATAGTCAATGGCAACACCATTACCGATAAACGTAGGGCGATTAACGCAAATAGCGGGATTTGAGCTTGTACGTATGTTTTTAACTAAACGTGGACTTATTGCATTAGCTGCCTTTGCATTGGTGTGGCTAATCATACTGCGCTACCCAATAGGACAAGCAGTAGGTATTGTAAGTGCGCCCGATTTTGAGCAAATAGCCCGTGATATATCAGGTTCTATTGGTTTAAGTAAGTTATTAGATTGGCCTGAGGCCGAATTTGCTATGTACTGGTTAATAGCCCTGTATAGCTTTCCCGTTTTTGGTTTATTTATTTGTAGCGATCAAACAGTAGGCGACAGAGAGCGTGGCACACTGAGGTTTTTATCACTGCGCTCCACTCGCTTTGAAATACTGTTTGGCCGTTTTTTAGGGCAGCTAGCGGTATTAGCCTGCTTAGTGGGCATTACTCTTGTGGCTACGCTCGCTGTAGTAGGGTTTAGAGAGCCAAGTTTACTGGCTGGTGGTTTTGCCCGTGCACTTTCTATATTTTTAATATTAGTGATTACTCTGTGCCCATTTGTAGCACTTATGACGTTAATAAATACTTTTGCTCGCTCATCGCGCTTATCTATTGTATTGGCAATTTTATATTTTGCAGCAGGCGGTATTGTAGTTGGTATATTGCAATGGCAAATACCCGCATTAGGCTTGCTTGATTATTTATTTCCGGGTGTGCAAATAGAGTTATTAGCGGGGCAAAATTTACCATTATTAAGCGCTGTTGCTATTCCCCTTGTACAAACAGCGGTGCTACTAAGTGTTGCTCAACGTATTTTTGCAAGGAGCTCACTATGAGACCATTAATTACAGCTAGCGGTTTGAGTAAATCGTATGGTGCAAAACTTGCGCTTAATAATGTGGACTTTGAAATTAACAAAGGCGCGCCAGTGGCGCTTGTTGGGCCAAATGGTGCGGGTAAAACTACCTTATTTAGTTTGTTGTGCGGTTATATAGCGCCAAGTAAAGGCAGCCTTGAAATATTAGAGCATAAACCTGGTAGTGCTGCTTTATTTAATAAAGTAAGTGCATTACCGCAAGATGCACAACTTGACCCTCGTTTTAATATAGATAAGCAACTCGCCTTTTATGCAAAACTACAAGGTATGGGGGCAAAGCAAAGTCAAACTGAGGCGCTACGTGTACTTGATTTAGTTGGCTTAAAAGAAATTGCAAAGCAGCGTGCAGGGGACTTATCGCACGGTATGCGCAAGCGCGTTACGATAGCGCAAGCACTTATTGGCGCGCCACAAATTGTAATGCTTGATGAAGCAACCGCAGGGCTTGATCCGATTCATGCCAGAGAAGTACGTGAGCTAGTATCTGAATTAAGTGAGCAGGCTACATTTATTTTAAGCTCTCACGATTTAACTGAGCTTGAGCGACTATGCTCACAGGTACTTCATTTAGATAAAGGCGTACTAAGCGAGCACCAAACAAAAACTAATAATACCGATAAACACTTTTATACATTAATGCTAAGCGAGGCTTATCAAAATGTTGAGCAACAGCTTCAAGCAATTGCAGGGGTGAGTCGGGTGTATATGAGCCAACATAAAGAATATGTAGTTGAGTATCAGCCAACGAGCGATCCACTTGATATTGCACTGCTGAGTTTTTGTCATCAGCACAATTGGAAGTACAGGCAGTTAGTTAATGGTCACACATTAGAGAATCAAATATTTAAACAGGAGAAAGTATAATGGGTTTACTTAGCGGACTTATGGGTAATGCAAGCGAAGTTGACGATTCTGATTTAGAGAAAATCCTCGCCAATACATTAATTGACGGCGAGCAAGTAGAAAAGGCATATAAAGTAGTACGTGATATGTTTATTTTTACTAATAAGCGTTTAATCTTAATTGATAAGCAAGGTATGACCGGTTCTAAAATGGAAATGGTGAGTGTTGCTTACTCTAAAATTACCAAGTTTAGTAAAGAAAGCGCAGGTCATTTTGACTTAGATGCCGAGCTAAAAATATGGGTTGGCTCAGATCCAACACCAATTAGTAAAGAGTTTAAGTCTGGCGATAATATTAACGATGTTTACCGTATTATTAGCCAACACGCGCTTTAATACGGTACATGTTTTAAGTAGTTGTTGACTAGATGTTGCAACTACTTTAATTTTACAGTTTACAACACTTCCTTACAATTAACTTAATAAATACAACTGGTTAGTTAAGTTTTCATTCAGTTTCCTAACGTTAGCATGTGCCTCGACTTTAGCAATACAGCTAGAGCATAAAAAGCAATGTACATAGGGAAGTCTTACAATGAAAAAATTAGCAGTTATTATTTCGAGCATTTTATTATCTAGCACTGCGGCTGCTGCAGACAGCTATAATTCAATTAGTAACCTAAGCTACAAAAATAGCGATAACAACGATACTGTTGCTGTAGATTCTATTTACTATTTATCTCCTAAAAAAACTTTAGGCCCGTACGATCAGTTTGAATACATCAATAAACAAACTAACGTATATGGTGGCTACGCTGATGACGACTTTGGCGATTTAACATCAGTTGGTGGTGAATACTTCATTAATGAATTTGTTGTTGGCGCATCTTACGAAAACCTAGACCCAGATTCAGGTTCTAACAGTGAGCTTTATAAACTGACGGGTGGTTACTTTTTCAACCCTGATTTACTTGCAAAAGTAACACTAGTTGAAAATAAAGACGGCGATGATTACGCATTATTTGATTTAGCTTACAACTACATGCTAAACAGCACTGATTACGTAGGTGTTACACTTACATCAGACGACGATTTTGATTACCGTGCAGTGGCTGCTAAATACTTTATTGATTTGCAGCAAGGTAACTACCTAACATTTGAAGGTAAATACGAAAGTATTGATGATGCAGAAAACCAATGGGTAGCAGAAACTAACTACTACTTCTCAAAAGCAACATCTGTATTTGCTAACTACAATAAGCAAGATACTTATAGCTTTGGTGCTCAACACTTCATCAATAAAAATATTGGTGTAAAGGTGGGTTACGAAAACAACGCTGATGATTCTGACAACGATGCGTACTTTGCTAACATGCGTTTTCAGTTTTAATTAAGTCCCGTACTTAGTTAATACAAAAGTAATATTAAAAAGCCCGCTAAATTTAGCGGGCTTTGTCGTTTTTAAACGTTTGAGCTTTCAACTATAAACTTTTACCAGCCATAATTACGGCCTTTATCATGCTCATCTAAATAACTCCTTTAAGTTATAAATAGAGTCGCCATGAATGGCTAAATTGTTATTAAAGCCATTAAGTGCAGTCGATGATAATAGCTATAAAATAGTAAGAATTGGAGTTGTTTTTGCTAGTAAACAATAGTTATTGGAAAAAACAGATAAAAATATGCACTGATACAAACCTATTTTTCATTATAAATACAGAAAAAATGAATTAAACAGAGTAATTTTTTTGAGAAATTAAAAAAAATTAGTGAGAGGAAATTATATTGATGAGGTTTATCGAATAATTCAGTTGTGTTCGATTTAGCGACAGTTTGTACCGTATTTGTTACTTTTTGAATTTAAATGATGACATGATATTGTCTTGTAGATTTAATGGATACTTTGTATTTACATTTGCATGTAAATTATTACAACTCCATTGGTTTTAATTTGACCTTTCGTTCAGTTTTTGTTCATTTTTCTGGCGTTAGGATGCGCCCCGACTTTGGCTAGACAGCTGAGGCATTAAAGTAATATTTATAGGGAATTTAAAATGAAAAAATTAGCCGTTATCATTTCGAGCATTTTATTATCAAGCGCTGCAACCACTGCAATAGCCGCAGATACTTACCAATCAATTAGCCATGTAGGATATGTGGACGTAGATGGTGATGACACATTAAGTGTTGACTCAACGTATTATTTTTCTCCAAAAGCGACTTTAGGTCCTTACGATCAATTTGAATACATCAATAAGCAAACAAATGTTTATGGTGCATACAGTGATAATGATTTTGTAGATGTTACTAGCGTTGGCGGTGAGTATTTTGTAGAAGATTTTGTATTAGGTGCACAGTACAATAATTTCGATAGTGATTTTGGCTCAAGCACGGATGTAATTGAACTTTCAGCTGGTTACTTCTTTAACCCAAACCTTGTATTAAAAGCAACGTTTGTTGATGTAGAAGATGCTGACAATCAATTTGTGTTTGACTTAGCGTATAACCACCAGTTAAACAGCACTGATTATATCGGCTTTACAGTAACAGCAGATGATGAGTTTGATTACCGTGCAGTAGCAGCTAAGTACTTTGTTGATTTACAGCAAGGTAACTACTTGACTGTTGAAGGTAAATTTGAAGATGTTGATGGCGATTCAAGTAACTGGGAATTAGCATCTAACTACTATTTCAGCAAAGCAACATCAGTTTTTGTTACAGTTAATAAAAATGATGATTACACTCTTGGTGCTCAACACTTTTTCAACAACAATGTTGGTTTAGAAGCAGGTTACGGCAATAACTGGGATGATTCTGATTATGATGCCTACTTTGCAAATGTAAGCTTACAGTTCTAATTTAACAGAAAATTAGAATATGAATAAAAAGCCCGCTCATTTGAGCGGGCTTTTTGTTCAGCGCTATTTACCAGCCGCAGTTGCGGCCTTCGTTTTGTTTATCTAAATAAGTTTGTAATGGTGCAAAGTAATCGAGCATTGCTGTTGCATCCATTTGCGGCTTACCTGTTACAGTTTCAAGCGCTTCTTGCCAAGGGCGAGACGAACCCATTTCAAGCATAGCGTTTAGCTTATCCCCTGCTTCTTTTGAGTTATAAATAGAGCAGCGATGAATGGCTTTATCGTTACCGGCAATTTCACATAAGCTGCGATGAAACTCAAATTGTAAAATATGCGCTAAAAAGTAACGTGTATAAGGCGTGTTACCCGGAACGTGGTACTTAGCACCCGGATCAAAATCATTTTCGCTACGTGCGATAGGAGCTTGCACTCCTTGGTACTTTTCACGTAGTTCCCACCATGCTTTATTGTAATTTTCTGGTGCTACTTCCCCTGAAAATACCTGCCAGCGCCACTGATCAACCATTAAGCTAAACGGCACAAAGGCGACTTTATCAAGTGCCATTTTCATTAATAAACCAATATCTTTAGATTCATCAGGAACTTGTTCAAGTAAGCCGATTTCTTTTAAGTAACCCGGTGTAACCGATAAGGCAATGGTGTCTCCAATGGCTTCATGAAAACCATCGTTTGCACTTTCTTGATAAAATAAAGGCTGCTTGTTGTATGCGCGTTGATAAAAGTTATGACCTAGTTCATGATGAATAACTGAAAACTCTTCGCCTGTGCGCTGAATACACATTTTAATGCGTAAATCGTCTTTGCTATCGATATTCCATGCTGATGCATGACACTGCACATCTCTGTCTTTTGGTTTAACAAACAGTGAACGCTCGTAAAATGTCTCTGGTAGTGCGTCAAAACCCATTGAGGTAAAAAAGTTTTCAGCCCCTTTTACCATTTTAAGTTCGTCGTAATTATTTTGAGCTAATAACTCGGTTACGTCGTAACCCGGATCGGCGTTTTCTGGTGCAACTACATCGTAAATATTACCCCATGCTTGCGCCCACATATTACCAAGTAAGTGCGCTGGAATAGGTTGGTCTTGCGGTACTTTGTCGGTGCCGTACTTTTCACCTAACTTTGCGCGAACATGGCAGTGTAGCGAGTTATACAGCGGTTTAACTTGGCCCCAAATACGGTCAAGCTCGGTGGTGAAGTCATCAGCAGGCATATCGTATTTACTGCGCCACATAGCGCCCGTATCGGCATAACCAAGCTCTTTTGCACCTTCGTTGGTTAGTACTACTTGTTGCTCGTAAAGTGAGCGCATAGGTTTTGATATTTGACGCCAGCCTTGCCATAAATCAAGTAGTTCGTTGTAATCTCGGCTGGTGGCCATTTTTGAAGTCATGTCGCCAAGGCTTAAACAGCTGCCGTCTTCTTTACAGTATTTACCTTTACCGTATAGGCCGCCAAGCTCTGCGACAATTTGTGAAAGTCGTGCTGTTTTATCAGCGTCTTGTGGGGCAGGAAGTGTAAGTGCGAGTTTTAGTTTATCAAGCTTACGGCGAGCATCGTAATCAAGCTCTAGTTCGTCGTATTTTGCAGCTTCATTTGCTAAACGCACGACTGTTTCGGTCATTTTACGGTTAACTTCAGCCGATAGAGCCGACGTATCATGAGTAATAAAGTTTGCGTAAATCCATTCTGCACGGCTCGATTCTAAATAAAGTGCACTTAGTTCTTTTTCTGTGTTTGTTATAAATGTTTTTGCACCTTTAGCTGTTACAGCTTTTTTAGTGTGTGCTGAATCGGTAGTGTCTATCGTTACTTCTGCATCGCAGGCCGTTAAAGCAAGAGTACTTGCTACCATTAAGGCGCTCATACTTAGTTTAAATCGAAAGGGGGTCATGCTATTCCTTTAATTTATTGTTATTAAAACGTTGATAATAGCAGTGATGTTTAAAACAATAAAATGGATGCGTTAAGGCTCACGACTCGTCGTGCAATGATTGTATTTAAATTAAGATGGGTCATAATTAAGTTACTATTTTCATTCAATGTGTAAGGAATGTGCGCATGTTAATATTTATAATATTGCTGGTCGTGGTGGTGGTTATTTTTGCGGTTAAAGATATTCGCCTAAACTTGATTAGTCGTCCTACGTTTAAAATGTTCAAAAAGGTGCTTCCGCCATTATCGCAAACAGAGCGAGAGGCAATGGAAGCAGGTGATGTTTGGTGGGATGGAGAGTTATTTAGTGGTAACCCAGATTGGCAAAAACTGCACCGCTTTCCTAAACCAGAGCTTAGCGATAAAGAAAACGCATTTATGGCTAACCAAGTAGAAACCTTATTGGCGATGCTTGATGATTATCAAATTGTACAAAAAGACAAAGACTTACCAAAAGAAGTGTGGGATTACCTAAAAACAGAAGGTTTTTTTGCGCTGATCATTCCTGAAAAATTTGGCGGTCGTGAGTTCTCGGCAATTGCTAATTCAACGATAGTGTCAAAAATTTCGACTAAAAGCTTAACAGCCGCGGTCACTGTTATGGTGCCTAATAGTTTAGGTCCAGGTGAGTTACTTCTTCACTATGGTACTAAAGAACAGCAAGATCGTTGGCTGCCAAGTTTAGCTAATGGTACAGATGTTCCTTGTTTTGCATTAACGGGACCAGAGGCGGGCTCTGATGCTGGCAGCATTCCTGATTCCGGTGTGGTGTGTATGGGTGAGCACAATGGCGAGCAAGTAATGGGTTTGCGTTTAAATTGGTCAAAGCGTTACATTACGCTTGCACCCGTTGCTACTGTACTCGGCTTAGCATTTAAAATGTATGATCCAGACGCTTTATTAGGTGATAAAAAAGAGCTAGGCATAACGTGTGCGCTTATACCAACCGATCATCCGGGTGTCGAAACGGGTGAGCGTCATTATCCACTTAATATGGCCTTCATGAATGGTACCACTTACGGTAAAGATGTATTTATACCACTGGATTGGATCATTGGTGGACAAGAGTGTGCAGGGCGTGGCTGGAGAATGCTTGTTGAGTGTTTAAGTGCAGGGCGTGGTATATCACTACCAGCATTAAGTGCAGCAACTGGACATTTAGCTTCAAAAATGACATCGGCATACGCCATGGTACGCCAGCAGTTTGGTGTATCTATAGGGCAGTTTGAAGGAGTGCAAGAGGCACTTGCACGTATTGGTGGTTTAACTTACACACTTGAGTCGTGCCGATTAATGACCGCAGGTGCGATTGATTTAAAATTAAGCCCGTCGGTTGTAACAGCGATTGCTAAATACCATATGACTGAAATGGGTCGTACGGTAATGAACGATGCAATGGATATTCATTCAGGTAAAGGAATTCAAGTAGGGCCTAATAACTATTTGGCGCATGGCTATATGGGTATTCCAGTATCAATTACGGTTGAAGGCGCAAATATTTTAACGCGTAACTTAATGATATTTGGCCAAGGTGCAACACGCTGTCATCCATTTGTTTTAAAAGAAATGGAAGCCGCTGCAATGGAAGATGACGACGCAGCACTTGAACAATTTGATGGTTTATTAATGAACCATATAATATTTGCAGCAAGTAATGCAGGCATGGCATTTGTGCATGGCTTGACACGTAGTTGCTTTGCTAAAGCCCCTGTAGGTGGTGAAACGGCTGTTTATTATAAACAATTGAGTAGAATGAGCCGAGGCTTAGCTATTTGCACAGACGTGGCTATGTTAATGCTTGGCGGTGAACTTAAACGTAAAGAAATGATATCGGCACGTTTGGGTGATGTATTAAGTCATTTGTACTTAGCATCAACTGTTTTAAAACGTTATGAAGACGAAGGGCGCCAACAAGCTGATTTACCATTCGTAAAATATGCAATTGAGAACTCATTATTTGAAATTGGCCAAGCGTTTAATGGCTTCTTTAAAAACTTTTCAAATCCGGTTGTTAATTTTATCCTTAAACGTATCGTGTTCCCGCTTGGAAATCATTACCACAGACCAAGTGATGAAATAGCACAAAGTATTTGTGAGCGTATGACTCAACCGGGTGTATTTAGAAACCGCTTAACACACTTATGTTATGTAGATGAAAATGCAGGTACAGGCGTAATGGAAAATGCATTTTTAGCAATGCACGACATGCAAGCGCAGTTTAAAGATTTAAAACAATGGCAGCGCAAGGGCAGTGTGCCTACAACGCTTGATATTGAAGGCGCTATTAACTATGCACTTGAAAATAAGTTGTTAGAGCAAACGGATGCTGATGCAATGCATCACGCTAATAAGTTACGAAAGAAAGCCATTGCAGTTGATAATTTTCAACCAGGTGAGCTGTAGCGCACTACTTTAAATACTAACTCAAGCATGATCAAAAAGGCCTTACAAATGTAAGGCCTTTTTATGTGTAATTCATTTCTTTTAACGAGCGTAAGGGTCGGCAACAATTTTATCTATGTACCATTTCCCCTTTTTACGAAGCATTTTTACGCTGCGCATTTCGTCAATTTTATCACCATTTAAATAGCCGGTAAAAATAAGGTTTATTTTAGCATTATCACCGTATTGCTCACGGACGCTCATATTGGTCATATCAACTTCAATGGTTACTTCATCGTATTGCATATTTACTAAGTTACGGGAAAACTGTTTAGCAGTACCGTAGGATTTCATTATGCGTGTAAGGTTGGGTGTTGCCATGGTGCTGGCTTTTTGAAGGTCTTGCTGGTTATAAAGCGCATCAAAATAAGCGGTTGCTGTATCGCCAGGAGTGTCGCCAAGTGTTTTGGTATCGTCACCGCAGGCTGATAAAAATAAACAGAGAACCAAACTTAATAAACTCGTGATTTTTTTCATATTAATTATTATTAATTAGTTTTTTTAAAGTGTGTGGTTTATCTATGAAGATGTAAAGGTATGGCGGGCAATAAATAGAAAATTGGATAATAAATAATAAAAAAGGATGCCTAAAGCATCCTTTTAAAATTTTAGAATTGCTTATTGCACTAGCTCTTGCTCACTAAACTCTTCATCAAACATTGGGCTTGATAAGTAACGCTCAGTTGCACTAGGTAGGATAACAACAATATTTTTATCTGCGTTTTCAGGTTTTTCAGCAATTCGCTTAGCTGCAACAACCGCTGCACCTGACGAAATACCGACTAAAATACCTTCTTTTTTCATTAACTGATGCGCCATTGCAATTGCATCTTCGTTAGATACAAGCTCAGCTGCATCAATTAAGTCCATATCTAAGTTACCTGGGATAAAGCCTGCACCAATGCCTTGGATTTTATGAGGGCCTGGTTTAATTTCTTCACCGGCAAGCGTTTGGCTAATAACTGGAGAGTTAGTTGGTTCAACAGCAATAGATTTAACGTTTAGACCTTTTTCTGTTTTAAGGTAACGGCTAACACCTGTAATAGTACCGCCTGTACCTACACCGGCTACAAAAAAGTCTACTTTGCCGTCAAGTGCATCGCAAATTTCTGGGCCTGTTGTTTCAAAGTGAATTTTAGGATTTGCAGGGTTTTCGAATTGTTGTAATAAAATATATTTATCAGGTGCGGTTGCTTGAATTTCTTTTGCTTTTTCAATTGCGCCATTCATACCTTTAGCACCGTCGGTAAGTACTAGGTTTGCACCTAGTGCTTTTAATAGCTTGCGACGTTCTAGGCTCATAGTGTTTGGCATAGTAAGTGTTAACTTGTAACCACGAGCAGCTGCAACAAATGCAAGTGCAATACCAGTGTTACCTGATGTTGGCTCAATAAGTTCTTTACCTTCAACAAGCTGACCTGACTTTTCAGCTTCCCAAATCATTGATGCACCAATGCGGCATTTGATACTAAAGCTTGGATTACGAGATTCAACTTTAGCGTATACATTCCCACCCGTAACACGATTAAGTTTTACTAGCGGCGTATTACCAATAGTTAGTGAGTTATCTTCAAAAATAGTAGACATAATGTTCCTTTGGATACAATCTGATCAACGTGCTAATAGCCTTTGCTACTAACTATACATACACACTTTACTGTGAGTTTAAAAAAACTAAAGTAAAGTTTGGCTATAACATATATTTATTGGGCTTATAACCAGTCGAAATAAAAATCAATTATTAACGGTGCTTTAGTTATTGTAGGTGCGGGCTTAATTTGAGATTTAAAGAGTAAAAACTCGTTTAGTCAAAAAATGTTCAAACGAGCTCTAGAACAAGCTGCATTTGTTCGTTATTTGTGCATATAAATGTAACTTGAATAGTTTTATCACACAATGCATCTAAAACATGATAAAAACACGTATCTAAATTCAATTAAGCAATCACAATGAAGTTAATCTTAAAATTAATTGCCGGTATTGTGGCCGGTATCTTAGTCGGACTATATGTACCTATAACTGGTGTTGAACTTTTATTTACAGTAAAAGAGCTGATTGGTCAAATTATCTCCTTTACCATCCCTCTTATCATTTTGTTTTTTATTGCATCGGGTATTGCTGGCCTACCAAAAGGGTCTGGTCACTTACTTGGTAAAACAGTCGGGTTTGCTTACAGCTCTACCATTATTGCAGGTACGCTTGCATTTTTATTAGTAAGTGCTGTTATACCTTTTTTAAGTGGTGGCATTACTTTTGAAGCTGAAGTTGCAACTGAAATTGGCAGTTTTATTGATTTAGAAATTCCACCTCTGATGGGTGTAATGACCGCATTAGTGACTGCTTTTGTATTTGGTATAGGCATGAGCCAATTAGAACTTGATACACTTAAAAAGGTGTCTGATCAGGGACGAGATGTAATTGACGGGTTATTATCAAAAGTAATTATACCTGCTTTACCATTTTACATTGCTGGCGTATTTGCCGAAATGACGGTAGCGGGCACTGTGGTTGATACATTGCAAACATTTGGTGTAGTACTAGTTGCTGCGCTTGTTATGCATTGGTTATGGTTAAGCGTTTTATATATAGCGACAGGTATATTGTTAAAACGTAATCCAATCGAATTAGTTAAAAATATGCTCCCAGCTTACTTTACTGCGTTAGGTACTATGTCGAGTGCAGCAACGATTCCAGTATCGCTACAATCAAGTAAGGCAAATAATGTTAAAGAAGATGTAGCTAATTTTACTGTGCCGCTTTGCGCGACTATTCACTTATCTGGCTCAACTATAACAATAGTAACCTGTGCAATGGCTGTTATGTTTTTATCGCCAAGCATGGAAGTTCCTTCATTAATGGGTATGCTGCCATTTATTATGATGTTAGGTTTAGTAATGATTGCAGCTCCAGGTGCTCCAGGTGGTGCAGTCATGTCGGCGCTTGGTTTATTAACAAGCATGCTTGGGTTTAATGAAGGTGCTGTAGCATTAATGATTGCACTTTATTTAGCACAAGATAGCTTTGGTACTGCGTGTAATGTAACGGGTGATGGTATCATTGCGTTATGGGTTGACAGATTTAGCGAAAAATCGTCAGCTTAAACTATTAGAGTGAGGCAATAATATTAATTATTGTTTCGCTTTATGTATGTTACTGTGGCAAATTAATTTAATTAAATTGCATGTTGTTAGGTAAGTGAGGATGTTCCATTGATTAATGTACTTTTAGTTGATGACCATGAACTTGTACGAACAGGAATCAAGCGTATTCTTGATGACGTACGAGGGTTTAAAGTAATTGGCGAAGCTAAAACTGGCGAAGAGGCTGTACAGTTTTGTCGTCAGCATGCGCCAAACATAGTATTAATGGATATGAATATGCCAGGCATGGGCGGATTAGAAGCGACTAAAAAGATTTGTCGTTACTGCCCAGATGTAAAAATTATTGTGCTTACTGTTAATTGTGAGGATCCGTTTCCGAGCAAGGTAATGCAAATTGGCGCTCATGGCTTTTTAACTAAAGGTGCAGGCTCTGACGAAATGGTTCGTGCTATTCGTTGCGTTCATGCTGGTCAGCGTTATATTGCCCCTGAAATTGCACAGCAGATAGCGCTTGCACAAGTAACAGGCCGCACAGATGAAAACCCTTTTCAGAGTTTATCTGAGCGAGAGCTGCAAATTATGCTTATGATCACCAAAGGTGAAAAAGCACAAGATATAGCAGAGCGTTTAAATCTAAGCTCTAAAACAGTAAATAGCTATCGCTACCGTATGTTTGAAAAGTTAAATGTAGGTGGCGATGTTGAGCTTACCCATTTAGCTATTCGTCATAAAATGATTGATATAGACGTTTCGTACTAACTATAATTTATGTCTGAATTTGATCACGTACATTTTCTCAAAACGCTATCAAGCGAGCCGGGTGTATACCGAATGCTTGATAGTGACAGCCAAGTTATTTATGTTGGTAAAGCTAAGCATCTAAAAAAGCGTGTTAGCAGTTACTTTAGAAGTAATATTACCGATAGCAAAACACGCGTTTTAGTGAGTAATATTAGTGACATTGAAGTCACTCTCACCAATACTGAAACCGAAGCGCTGCTGCTTGAAAATAACCTAATAAAAAAATATCAGCCTCGCTACAACATATTATTGCGCGACGATAAGTCGTACCCCTATATTTTACTAACTAGCCATAAACACCCACGTTTAGCGTTTCATCGTGGCAGTCGTAAAATTAAAGGCGAGTACTTTGGGCCTTTCCCAAGCGCAGGAGCGGTATCTGAAAGCTTGCGCTTAATGCAAAAAATATTTCCTGTTCGTCAATGTGAAGATGCTTATTACCGCGCAAGAAGTCGCCCGTGTCTGCAATATCAACTTAAACGTTGCTCAGCTCCATGTGTAAATAAAGTAACGGATGATGATTACAGCGAGCAGGTTGATTATGTTCGTAAATTTTTAACAGGTAAATCTCACGAAGTTATTGCTGATTTAATAAAAAAAATGGAAGCAGCCAGCCTGCAGCTAAACTTTGAATTAGCGGCAAAAGTTCGCGACCAAATAATGCTACTTCGTAAAATGCAGGAGCAACAGTCTATTTCTGGTAACTTTGCAGAAATGGATGTTGTCGGTTTTGCGCATTTAAACGGGTTAAACGGTATTCATTTATTAATGATCCGCGATCATAAAGTGCTGGGTAGTAAAACCTATTTTCCAAAAGTACCTAAAGATTCGAGTGAACAAGAAATATTGACCTCATTTTTAGGACAATATTATTTAGCGCCAGGAGCAACTGGGCGTATTGCAAAAGAAATCATATTACCGTTTGAAATAGAAGAAAGCGCGGCGCTCGGCGAAGCACTCTCACAAATAAGTGAACGTAAAGTAACTCTTAAAGTTGTCACTCGGGGTGAGCGTGCGCAATACCTACAACTCGCAAATAAAAATGCATTAAACAGTATTGCGGTTAAACAAAGTACCCAAGACTCTATTAATAAACGTTATGCACAATTAAAAGCAACACTGCGACTTGACGATATTACCCGAATGGAGTGTTTTGATATAAGCCACACCATGGGGGAGAACACCGTTGCAAGTTGTGTTGTATTTGACTCACAAGGCCCAAATACAAAAGAGTATAGGCGCTATAACGTAACAGGTATAACTGGTGGCGATGATTATGCTGCAATGGAATTTGCACTTAACAAACGCTATAACAAGTTAGTAGACGAAGACAAAATTCCAGACGTTATCTTTATTGATGGTGGTAAGGGGCAGTTAGGGCGCGCTGAGCAGTATTTTTCTAATTGGCCGCACACAAAAATGCCTTTATTAGTAGGTGTTGCAAAAGGAACGAGTCGCAAACCCGGTCTTGAAACATTATTGATTGACGGTGGACGCAAAACTATTCCGATGGATTCAGATGCACCTGCGCTTCATTTGATTCAGCATATACGTGATGAGTCTCACCGTTTTGCAATTGCTGGGCATCGTAATAAACGACAAAAACAACGAACACAATCACTATTAGAAGAAATAAATGGAGTAGGTTCTAAGCGTCGCCAAACATTATTAAAATATTTAGGGGGCATGCAAGGTGTAAAAGCTGCTAATATAGAACAGTTAAAGAAAGTTCCTGGGATCAGCCCTGACATGGCTGAGAAGATATTTAACCATTTGCATGACAAGGGCTAGCCCTTCATGCGAATATAGCCAAAAAGACATATCCAAGTAGTTATGTGGAATATTCCAAACACACTTACAACATTTAGACTTTTTCTTATCCCCGTTTTTTTGGTGATATTTTATTTGCCTTATAGCTGGGCATTTTTTGCTGCCGCCTTTATTTTTTGGCTTGCATCGATTACCGATATACTAGACGGTTATTTAGCAAGAAAGCTTGAGCAATCAACTCCTTTTGGTGCTTTTCTAGATCCTGTTGCTGATAAAGTAATGGTATGTGCTGCTCTTGTTGCATTAGCCGATCAGTATCAAACTATGTATATGACAATACCTGCTCTTATTATTATAAGCCGTGAAATTATTATATCTGCACTTCGCGAATGGATGGCAGAGCAGGGCAAGCGCGGTAACGTGGCTGTTTCAAACATGGGTAAAATAAAGACGGCTGCACAAATGTTAGCCATTATCGGTTTGATTTGGCAATATGATACGTGGATGAACTATTTAAGTTTTGGATTACTGTACATTGCGACCTTTTTAACCTTGAGTTCTATGATGCAATATTTACGTGCAGCATGGGGTGAATTGACTAAAAATTAACTCTAAATGTATAATAACGCACCGTTTTAGATAAAAAACAAGCAAACAGTTCAAAACTAGCATTTTTTGTATTGACGCGTTTAATAATCTCTGTAGAATGCGTCCGTGTTGAGAGGGCATAGCCCCCGAGATAAACAAAACGGTAATTAATCAGTTACCTGAATGTTCACATAAATCATCATGTGTTAATTCAACTAACTGATAAATAAAATGCGGTACTAGCTCAGTTGGTAGAGCGCGACCTTGCCAAGGTCGAGGTCACGAGTTCGAGCCTCGTGTACCGCTCCAAGTTTATCTTAGGTTATTACCCCAATGTTGGGGCGGAATGGCAGAGTGGCCATGCACCGGATTGCAAATCCGTTTACCTCGGTTCGACTCCGGGTTCCGCCTCCATTTCAACACTCCACACGCTTTAATTAGCAAACTCGATGCCCGAGTGGTGGAATTGGTAGACACAAGGGATTTAAAATCCCTCGACTAACAAGTCGTGCCGGTTCAAGTCCGGCCTCGGGCACCACTATGTGGTTTAATTACATTACCAAGTGTAATTTATAAAATGATTAATTTAGAATTAATATGATGCGGTACTAGCTCAGTTGGTAGAGCGCGACCTTGCCAAGGTCGAGGTCACGAGTTCGAGCCTCGTGTACCGCTCCATATTAGTTTTATCCACTTGCTTTTAATAGCAAACTCGATGCCCGAGTGGTGGAATTGGTAGACACAAGGGATTTAAAATCCCTCGACTAACAAGTCGTGCCGGTTCAAGTCCGGCCTCGGGCACCACTTTAAATTATTTTACCAAGATAATTTAAAGTTAATAAAACAGTATTTTGCGGTACTAGCTCAGTTGGTAGAGCGCGACCTTGCCAAGGTCGAGGTCACGAGTTCGAGCCTCGTGTACCGCTCCA
Organism: Pseudoalteromonas sp. EB27; assembly: GCF_001974875.1. GTDB lineage: Bacteria > Pseudomonadota > Gammaproteobacteria > Enterobacterales > Alteromonadaceae > Pseudoalteromonas. The sequence goes on along the minus strand of NZ_MTQD01000005.1, from coordinate 4,569 downwards.
AATTATTTGGATACATTTAGGCGGAATGGCAGAGTGGCCATGCACCGGATTGCAAATCCGTTTACCTCGGTTCGACTCCGGGTTCCGCCTCCATATAATTTACTCCACACGCTTTAATTAGCAAACTCGATGCCCGAGTGGTGGAATTGGTAGACACAAGGGATTTAAAATCCCTCGACTAACAAGTCGTGCCGGTTCAAGTCCGGCCTCGGGCACCATTTTTACTAAAATCCTCAGATAAAATTCATTTAAATTCTAAATCACTCTATTTTTAAAATATTCAAAAATTATCCTTATTTAGATTCCCAATCTTATTTTTAATACCTACTTACCTTTAATATCTTAAAGTTTCATCATCATACATTTATAAAGCTGCCAGTTTGTATTTAACCGTTAATGCTTTTATCCAATCTGGTTAAATTAACTGAATTGGTATAATTAGTTGTGAATAAGAGCACCTGTTAATAACAAAGAAAAAATCAGAACGCTGGCTATTCAATTTTCTTGGCAATTACTCCTGCACCTATGTTTTAGTAAATCAAATGCTTTTAACTCTGCTAACGTAAGGTTTGCTCTCTAAAAATAGTTAAGTTTTAACGAGGGGTGGCATTAATGAATGTAATAGAAGTGCGGTGTCTAAAATAAATTTAAGATAGGAGTATAAGAAATGCGTTTAGTACTTAGTTATACGAATTGCTAGTGTTTTATAAGCGACCCTTGAGGATCGCTTATAAAGGATAAATTGTTATTGCAGTTTACTCTGAGCTTTGTAAATTGGATACTCGCTCAACAAGCCTTGAATAAGCGCAATACACATTAAAATAAGTACTATTGAAAACGGCAAAGCTGTAGTAACTACGCCCGACTGAAGCGCTTGCAATGCTTGCGAGCCACCAACCCAAAGCAATACTGCTGCAATCACGCCTTCGACTGTAGCCCAAAATATACGTTGTGGCACTGGTGCATCTATTTTACCGCCCGCAGTTATACCATCTATTACAAGCGATCCTGAATCAGACGACGTTATAAAAAATACCAAAACGAGTGCTATAGAAATAATAGAAATAAAACTAGAAAGTGGTAACTGCTCGTATACCTGAAATAAAGTCACTGAGATATCAGTTAAACCATTTTGTCCAAGTGGGCCAACTTTATCTATAACTTGTGTAATTGCCATATTTCCGAATACCCCCATCCAAACCAAACTAAGAAGCGTTGGTAGGCCAATGACGACGAGTAAAAACTCGCGTACAGTGCGCCCCTTTGAAACTCGAGCAATAAACATCCCAACAAACGGCGACCATGATATCCACCATGCCCAATAAAACACAGTCCAAGAGTGCATCCAATCTTCATCGGGTCTATTAAAAGGATTGCTTAAAGGTACAAAGTGTTCTACGTACGCCCCAAGGGTAAACCAAACAGCAGTAATTGCATCAGAGAAAGTAAGGGCAATAACAACTAATAATAAAATAAATGCACAAATTAAATTAACATTGCTCAGTACTTTAACACCGCCCTCAATACCTCTAATAACAGAGAAAATTGCAATACACGTTACTAAACCAATAACAGATATTTGAAAAGCAGTCCCGTAATCAGTGCCTAACAGATAATTTATCCCGCTGGTAGCTTGTTGAGCGCCGAGGCCTAGCGATGTAGCTAAACCAAATAAAGTAGACAGTACAGCGAGTATATCGATTATATGACCAAGCCATCCCCAGGCACGATCACCAAATAATGGATAAAAAACAGAACGTATAGATAAAGGAAGGCCTTTGTTAAATGCAAAAAAAGCCAAGCTTAATCCAACAACAGCGTAAATCGCCCATCCATGTAAACCCCAGTGGTACATGGTTGCACCCAAAGCTAATGAGTGTGCTTGCGGTGAGTTTGGCTCAACGCCCATAGGCATATGATACCAACCAGTATAATATGCAGTTGGCTCAGCAACCCCCCAAAACAGTAAGCCAATACCCATTCCTGCTGCAAACAGCATTGAAAGCCACGACATATAGCCATGTTCTGGGCGAGCTTTTACGCCACCTAAACGAATTTTACCCAAAGGAGAAAATGCTAAAATAACGCAAAATATCACAAAGGCATTGGCTAGTAACATAAAGTAACTATCAAATTGATTAATTATGGCGTCTTTAGTCGAGGTTAGTGCATCACGGGTAACGGTAGGGTCAAAAACTAGGGTAAGTATTACAAATAAAATAACTAAGAAAGCGCTTATGCCAAATACTGGGTTATGGATATCAAATCCCCACTTTTGTACATTATCTTGCCCAACTTGGTAATCAGTAGTGTCTATACTGTATTTTTTTGTTATGTCATCCATCGGACCTCCTTTTTATAGATAACTTAATTCATATATCCTACGTAATTAAATATAAAATAGTTTTAAAATTAATATAACTTTTTATTTATAAGAAATGAGATGTTTAAGCGTAATATTTGTAATTTTTAGATCTAAAAAAGCGAGCCGTAGCTCGCTGTTTATTATTTACTGCCAGGCCTCGGGATCGACCTCTTTAGCAAGTTTAGGATGTTTACTCTTATCAAAGGTAGGTATTAGGCCTCTCTTGCGTTGCTCGTTATAATCTTTAGAAAGCCATACAACAACACCTGAAAGCATAAATAACGCTATAACGTTTACAATAGCCATCAAACCCATTGATATATCTGCCAGCGTCCAAATTAAACCAAGCTCACCAACAGCGCCAAACATCACCATACCTAAAACAACAAGTCTAAAGATAAACATACCTTTATTAGAGTTGTGCTCTAAAAACATTAAATTTGTTTCAGCGTAAGAGTAATTAGCCACAATAGAAGTAAAAGCAAAAAACAATATAGCAATGGCAATAAAGTAAGTACCCCAGTCGCCGACATGTTCTTGTAATGCTGCTTGTGTAAGTTCAATCCCCATAACACCAGATTCAGGTATTAATTGCTGCGATAGTAAAATAAGAGAAGCAGTCGCTGTACAAATAACAATAGTATCAATAAATACACCTAGCATTTGCACATAACCTTGTGATGCTGGATGAGGCGGGTAAGGTGTAGCAGTAGCTGCGGCATTAGCTGCACTACCCATACCTGCTTCGTTTGAGAATAAGCCACGCTTTATACCTTGGATCATAGCTTGTGTAACACCATAACCAATTGCACCTGCACCAGCTTGTTCAATACCAAAAGCACTCTTTATAATAAGGGCGAGTACATCCGGGAGTGCAGTAAAGTTAATAGCACATACATAAAGAGCCACTAACAAGTAAGCTAATGCCATAAATGGCACAACCATTTCGGCAAAACGAGAAATCGTTTTCAAACCACCAAAAATAATAATACCAGAGCCAATAACCAAGCAAATGCCTACTATATACTTAGGTACATCAAACGCTACTTCAAATGCTGCAGCAATAGAGTTTGACTGTACGGCGTTAAATACCAAACCAAAGGCTAAAATTAAGCATAGCGAGAATAAAGTTCCCATCCAGCGTTTACCTAAACCGTTTTGCATATAATAAGCAGGGCCACCTCTAAAATTGCCTTCAACATCCTTTGTTTTATAAGCCTGAGCTAAAGTACTTTCAGCAAAGCTTGTAGCCATACCTATTAATGCAATAAGCCACATCCAAAAAATAGCACCCGGACCACCTAGGTATAAGGCAACAGCAACACCAGCCATATTGCCTGTACCAACGCGGGCAGCTAACGAAGTACAAAAAGCCTGAAAGGATGAAATTTCGTTATCGGCACATTTACGAGAGCCAAACATAACTTTGAACATATGTGGGAATTGCACAAACTGAATAAAGCCTAGTCGAAAAGTAAAGAAGAGGCCTGCTGCTATTAATAAGTAGACGAGAACTTGGCCCCATAGAAGGGCACTTATACTGTTTATTATGTCTGTCATGGATACTGCCTAAATACATGAGTTAAAAAAAGTGACCGCAACTTATCACATCAGGATAAAAGTGTTTAGTTTTAAAGTTCAAAAGCAGAGTTATCAACAGGGTTTTGTGGGTAACTTGTGCTTATCATGTGTGCTTGCTTGGGGCTTAATTTTAATTACTATTTTGTGTAAATAACGCTTGCGTAAAATTCACCGCTCCCTATAATGCGACCCCACTGAGACGGGAAACGCCAACGCATAGCGAGGCAGGAACAACTCAGAGAGTTAAATAAAACTTCGGTTTTAAATCTTCCAAAAGAAAGTTTAAAACTAAGTGTTGACTCGAAAAATAAAGGGTGTATTATTCGCATCCCTTGAGGCGCTAAAGCGACTCAAAACGTTCTTTAACAATATAAAGCAATCATCTGTGTGGGCACTCGTACAGATTGAGTTCTAACAGCCAAGCTACTTAGGTAGCGAGGCAAACAAATTAGAGTCTCAATTGAAAACTGAGTGACCAACAGAATAGTTATTTCGGTAATTATTCGGCACAGTCAATTCAATATCGAAAGATATTAAAATAAATTCAGAATTCATTGAGCTGTCGAAAGACATAAAACTTTTTAATTGAAGAGTTTGATCATGGCTCAGATTGAACGCTGGCG